>NZ_JBIRFV010000005.1:0-222654 GCF_044327655.1 Streptomyces sp. NPDC018029
AACGCCCGGTTACATTCCGAACCCGGAAGCTAAGCCTCATAGCGCCGATGGTACTGCAGGGGGGACCCTGTGGGAGAGTAGGACGCCGCCGAACTAATTGTAGAGAAAACCCCCGCACCATTCGGTGCGGGGGTTTTCTGCGTTCTGGGCCTTTATGACGGGCTCACCAGTTTCGTGTCGTACGCCAGGATGACCGCCTGCACCCTGTCCCTCGCTCCCGTCTTCGCGAGAATGCGGCCCACATGCGTCTTCACCGTGGATTCCGCGAGATGCAGGCGCGAGGCGATCTCCGTGTTCGTCCAGCCCTGGCCGATCACCGTCAGGATTTCGCGTTCGCGGTCGGTGAGGGAGCTCAGGCGCGGGTCGTTCGCCGGGCCCGCCGGCGTGGAGCCGGTCGTCGGCAGCTGGTCCGCGTACGCGTCGAGGAGCCGGCGGGTCAGGCTCGGGGCCACCACCGCGTCGCCCGAGGCGACCGCGCGTATCCCGGAGAGGAGTTCCTCAGGCAGCGCGTCCTTGATGAGGAAACCGGACGCGCCCGCGCGCAGCCCCGCGTACGCGTACTCGTCGAGGTCGAACGTCGTGAGGATCAGGACGCGCGTGCGGGCGCCCGCCGCGACGATGCGGCGCGTGGCCTCTATACCGTCCAGGCCCGGCATGCGGATGTCCATCAGGACGACGTCCGGGTGGAGTTCGGCCGTCATGCGGACCGCTTCGCTGCCGTTGCCGGCCTCTCCCGCCACCGTCATATCGTCCTGGCTCTCCAGGAGCATGCGGAAACCGAAGCGCTGCATGGGCTGGTCGTCGACGATGAGCACGGTCGTCACGGTGTTTCGCTGTCCTTCGGGAGGTGGAGACGGACCCGCCAGCCGCCCGGCGGGTGAGGCAGCGGCCCCGCCTCAAGTGTGCCGTCGTACAAGGCCGTTCGCTCGCGCATTCCGGTCAGGCCGCGGCCGCCCCCGGCGTGAGGGCTGCCGCCCGCCCCCGCGCCCAGCCCCGTGTCCGTGACCTCGACCGTCACACCCCCATCGGCATAGATGACGTCGACCGTGGCCGTCGCGTCGGGGCCGGCGTGCTTGAGGGTGTTGGTGAGGGCTTCCTGGACCACTCGGTAGACGGTGAGTTGGCGGCCCGCGGGGACCGCGTCCGCGCGGCCGTGCACGGTGCTGCGCACCGGGAGGCCCGCGGCGCGTACGCCGTCGATGAGCCGGGCCAGGTCGGTGAGGGCGGGCTGCGGGGCGAGCTCGGCCGTGGCGGGGGCGTCGTCGCGGAGGACGTCGTCGCGGAGGACGTCCAGGAGGCGGCGGAGTTCACCGAGGGCCTGGCGGCTGGTGGTGCCGATGGCTTCGAGGGCCTGGGCCGCGCGCTCGGGGGACTTGGCGGCGGCGTACGAACCGCCGTCCGCGAGGCCCGTGATGACGGAGAGGTTGTGGCCGATGATGTCGTGCATCTCGCGCGCGATGCGGGTGCGTTCGGCGGCGGCGGCGAGCTGGGCCTGCTGGTCGCGCTCGACCTCCAGCTGGCGGGCGCGCTCGACGAGGGCCCGGGTGTAATCCTGCCGGGAGCGCACCGCGATGCCGAGGAGAGCGACCAGGGCGTACGCCCATACGTACGGGATGATCTGCTGGTTCCAACTGTCCTCCGGGTAGCGGAAGGCGCCCACGACGAGCGGTGCCGTCATCATGAGGCCCGCCCTGCCGAGCGTCTTCAGCGGCAGCCGCATCGCGATGCTGAACAGGACGATCATCTGGATCAGCGAGGCCTGAAGCATCGCGCCGGTCCAGCTGCTGACCAGGCTCGCGGCCACCATGACGGTGAGGACCGCCATCGGATGGCGGCGGCGCCACAGCAGCGGCAGCGAAAGCGCGGTGCTGAGCAGGAAGACGAGCGGGCCCGGCACGTCCGTGTCGGGCGCGGTGTTGCGCCAGCCGCCTGCGGCGTCCACGAGGGCCGCGACCACGAAGAAGCCGGTGACCAGCAGATCCCAGACCAGCGAGTGGCGCCTGTCGAAGGCGCGCACCCGCTGCGTCGCCCGCTGGAGGAGCCGGGTGAGGGGATGCGGCGCGGTGAGCGGCTCGGTGTGCGGCACGGTGAGTGGCTCGGTCACGGCCTCATCCTCGTACAACAGGGGTTCGTACGAAGGTCATACGTCGCGTCGCTTGAGCAGGACGGATGCCGTGGCGATGACCGCAGCCGACCAGAGAGCGAGGGTGACCAGGGCCGTGCCCGGCGCGATGGTGTTCTCGACCCGCGCCACCGAGCCGAGGGCGCTCGCGGCCTGCGCGGGGAAGTACTTCATGGCGGTGTCCACGGCGCTGAACGGCACCATCGTCAGGACCTCGGGCAGGATCAGGACCGCGCAGACGAACGCGCCGATCGCACCGGGCACCGAGCGGAACAGGGCGCCGAGGCCGAGTGCGACGAGGCTGAGCAGGGTGAGAGCCGCGGCGCTGGACGCGAGGGCGCCGAGCACGCCGGAGTCGGTGAGGGCGAGCTCCTTGTCGGTGCCGGAGAGCCAGATCTGGGCGGCGAGGAACGTGACGACGTTCGTCACGAAGCACACCGTGAACGCGACGGCCGTGAAGAGGCCGGCCTTGGACCACAGGACCGGCAGGCGGCTCGGGACGGCCGCGAGCGATGCGCGGATCAGGCCCGTCGAGTACTCGCCCGCCGTGACGAGGATGCCGAGGACGGCGAGGCATATCTGGGAGAGCTGGGTGCCGAAGAGGGTGAACACGACGGTGTCGATCTCGGCGTCGTCGCCGTCATAGGTGGCGCCCATCGTGATGCCGACGGCGATGACGAGGGCGCACCCGGTGAGCAGCGTGATCCAGGTGGAGCGGACCGTCCACAGCTTGTGCCACTCGGAGCGGACGATTCCTTTCGCGGTGAGGGCGCTCATGCCGCCGCTCCTTCCGGTCGACGGGAGGCATGTGGGCTGGGGTCCGTCGGGGTGACGTATTCGACCGAGTCCCGGGTGAGGTCCATGAAGGCCTGTTCCAACGAGGCCTCCTGCGGGGTGAGTTCGAAGAGAGGGATGCCGTGCGCGGCGGCGGTGCGGCCGATGTGTTCGGCGTCCGTGCCGCGTACGTCGAGGGCGCCGGGCGCGTCGGCGGAGATCCGCACGCCCGGGCCCGCGAGGAGTTCGGCCAGCCGGCCGGCCTCGGGGCTGACGACCTTGACGGCGCCGGTGCCCGACTCGCGTACGAAGCGTTCGACGGTGGTGTCGGCGAGGAGCCTGCCGCGGCCGATGATGACGAGGTGCTCGGCGGTCAACGCCATCTCGCTCATCAGGTGGGAGGAGACGAGGACCGTACGGCCCTCGGCGGCAAGGGACTTGAGAAGGGTGCGGATCCACAGGACGCCCTCGGGGTCGAGGCCGTTGACCGGCTCGTCGAGGATGACCGTGGCCGGGTCGCCGAGGAGGGCCGCGGCGATGCCCAGGCGCTGGCCCATGCCGAGCGAGAAGCCCTTGACGCGCTTGCGGGCGACTTCGTGGATTCCGGCCAGCTCCAGGACGGTGTCGACGCGGCTTTTCGGGATGGAGTGGGTGTGGGCGAGCGCCATGAGGTGGTGGTGGGCGGAGCGGCCCGGGTGGACGGAGCGTGCTTCGAGGAGGGCGCCCACTTCGTGGAGGGGCGCGGGGTGGGCGGCGTAGGCACGGTCGCCGATGGTGGCGTGGCCGCGGGTCGGGGTGTCGAGGCCGAGAAGCATCCGCATGGTGGTGGACTTGCCCGCGCCGTTGGGGCCGAGGAAGCCGGTGACGGTGCCCGGGTGGACCTCGAAGCTGAGGTCGTCGACGGCCTTCTTGGCGGGCCTGCCGCCATAGTGTTTGGTGAGTCCGTATGCCCTGATCATGTCTTCGATGCTGCCGTTCACGGGGGCGCGGATCGTCGGACCGGGGGCGGGGAGAGCGGGCCGGGGGTAGTACCCGGGTACGACGGCGACCCCGAGGGAACCCCGGGGCAGCGAGGCCGCGGGACCGCCGCTTTAGGATCACCGCATGGAACAGGAGTGCGTGTACGTCGTACGAGCCGCCCGTGCCGAAGAGTGGCCGCAGGTCAGGGAGTTGCGGCTGGCGGCGCTGCGGGACCCGGCGGCGCCGGTCGCCTTTCTGGAGACGTACGAGGACGCCGCCGCGAAACCGGACGCGTTCTGGCAGGAGCGGGCGGAGGGCGCCGCGCGCGGGGAGCGCGTGCGGCAGTTCGTGGCGGAGGGGCCGCACGGCGAATGGGCGGGCTCGGTGACCGTGCTGGTCGAGGAGGCCGGGGCGGACGACGTCTTCGGCGGGTCGGTCGAGCGGCGGCAGGCGCATCTCGTGGCGGTCTTCGTGCGGCCCGAGCACCGGGGGCGCGGGCGCGGGGTGACGGACGCGCTGTTCGAGGCGGCTGTCGGGTGGGCGTGGTCGCTGGAAGGGGTCGACCGGGTGCGGCTGTATGTCCATGAGGACAATCCGCGGGCGCAGGCGTTCTACCGGCGGTTCGGTTTCGTACGCAGCGGAGGGGTCGTCCCGGTGCCGGGCGACCCCTCTTCGCGGGAGTTCGAGCTGGTGCTGACGCGGCCTTGAGGGGCACGCGACGCAGGACAGGATCTAGTAGGGGTTCTCCGTGCGGGCCGTCCGCAGGGCCTTCGCCCACCAGGCCAGCTGGTCCAGCATCACCTTGGCGGCGCCGACCGGGCCGTCCTCCGCGTACGCCGGGCCGCCCTCCTCGAAGTGGTCCCAGGCGTTGTGGAAGCTGACGACCTCGCGGACGGTCGCGCAGTGCAGCTCGGCGAAGACGAGGCGGAGCTGTTCCACGGCGCGCAGGCCCCCGCCGTGGCCACCGTACGAGACGAAGGCGACCGGCTTGGCCTCCCACTCGGTGCGGTGCAGGTCGATGAAGTGCTTCAGGGCCGCAGGGAAGCTGTGGTTGTACTCCGGGGTGATCACCACGTACGCGTCGGCGGCGTCGACCCGCTCGGCGAGGGCGGTGAGGGCGGGGGTGCGCTCGGTGCCCCAGTCAGGGTGGGCCGACGGCAGCTCCAGGTCGGCGACGTCGATGACGTCCAGGGTGAAGCCGGTGTGCCGTCCGGCGATGGCGGTGAACCAGGCGCCGACGGTGGGCCCGAAGCGGCCGTCACGGGTGGAGCCGACGATGACGGCGAGGCGGAGGGGAGCGTTGGACATGGGGTACTCCTTGACGTGATGGGGATGGTGATGGGGTTCGAACGCTGGGGTGCCGGGGGTGCTTCAGCGCGCCTGGGCCGCAGTGGCCTCGGGCAGGCCAGGTGACGTGCGGGCCAGGCTTTCCGCTTCCGTCGTACGCGGTCGCAGCAACTGGCGGACCAGGAACGCGAGTCCGGCGACGAAGCCCGCCACGGCCCACAGGGTGATCCGCCAGGCCTCGGTGAACGGGCCGGCGTGCCCTCCCGCGCCGGCCGTGACGCGCCCCGCGAGCTCCGCCGAGCCGACCCGGGACTCCACCAGGCCGAGCAGCAGCGCGCCGAAGAGGGTGAGCATGACGGCGCCCGTGCCGCCCCGGACGGTGTTGAGGAAGCCCGATGCCATGCCGACCTTCGCGGGCTCGACCATGCCGAGCGCCTGGGCGTCGATGATGCCGAGGGACAGGCCCTGGCCGACGCCGACGGTCAGCAGGGGTCCGGCGAGCGCGGCCGTGGAGATGCCGGGGTGGAGAGTGGTCAGCCAGGCGTTGCCCGCGGCGATCAGGAGCAGCGAGAGGACGAGCAGGTGGCGGGCGGGGGCGCCGCGGTTGACCAGGCGGGCGCCGAGCGGGGGCAGGGCGAGGACGGGCACGGTCATCAGGAGCAGGACCAGGCCCGCCTCGCGCGCCGAGGTGCCGCTGGTGCCCTGGAGGTAGGTGGGCAGGAAGACGAGGATGCCGGTGGTGCCCGCGCCGAGCCCGAAGGAGCCGAGGGACCAGCCGAGGAACGCGGGGTCGCGGGCCAGGGAGAGGTCGAGGACGGGCTGCCCGCCGGTCGCTGCGAGGCGCTTCTCGACGCGTACGAAGGCGGTCAGGAGCGCCAGGCCCACGGCGAGCGGCAGCAGCGTACTCCCTGAAGCCCAGCCGGACTTGGAGCCCTGCGTGACGGCGAACAGGGTCAGGGAGAGGCCGCCGATGAAGGTCGCTGCGCCCGCCTTGTCGACGCGCGGCGGGGCGTCGGCGCGGGACTCGGCGAGGAAGCGGGTGCCGGTGAGGATGAGGGCGCCCGCGGTGGCGAAGGCGAGGAACGTGGTGCGCCAGCCGAGACCGTCCACCAGCCAGCCGGAGAAGGTGGGGCCGATGGCGAGGCCGACGCCCGCCGTGGTGCCGAGGGCGGCGAACACCCTGGTCCGCGCGGGCCCGGTGAACGTGGCGGCGAGCAGGGAGCCGCCGCTCGCCATGACGCCCGCGGCGCCCACGCCCGAGAGCAGGCGGGCGGCGTCCAGGAGCAGGATGTGGTGGGCGGAGGCGGAGGCCAGGGTGCCGGCCGAGTAGAGGGCGGCGCCCGCGGTGAGGACGCGGCGGCGGCCGAAGATGTCGCCGAGCGAGCCGGCGACGAGCATGACGGAGGAGGCGGCGAGGAAGTACCCGACGACCACCCACTGGAGAGCCGCACCCGACGCGTCGAGGTCGGAGCCGATGCGGGGCAGGGCCACGGTGGTGCCGGACATCGCCATCGGCAGGGTGAACATGCCGAGGAGGACGACGAGAAGGGTCAGGGCGGGGCGGCCCCTGCCGTCGGGGCGCGGGTGCGGGGCCTGCGGGGCGGTCTCGGTGGGCATGCGAGTAAAGTACAACGTGCGTTGTAGTTATTACAACGGTCATTGTAATTCTTCTGGGAGAGGTGAGATGGCGAGCGGTACGGAACAGGGCCCGGGGGAGCAGAAGCCCCTGCGCAAAGGGATGCTGGAGAAGCGCCGGGCCATTACGGGCGGCGCCCGGACCGTCTTCGGCCGCGAGGGCTACACGCGCGCGAGCATCGACGCCATCGCCGCCGAGGCCGGCGTCTCCACGCGCACGATCTACAACCACTTCGGCGACAAGGAAGGTCTCTTCCGCGCCGTCCTGCTGGAGAGCGCGGAGTCGGTGACGGCGGCGACGGAGGCCCTCTTCGAGCGGCATCTGCGCAAGGTCCGCGACATCGAGGAGGACCTCCTCGACCTCGCCCGCGACTGGGTCGGCCAGAGCGAGGCGCACCCCGGGCACTTCTCCGTCGTACGCCAGATCATCCCGGAGGGCGGGCGGCTGCCCGCGGACGTCCTGGAGGAGTGGCAGCGGGTCGGGCCCCGGGCGTCCCAGGAGGCGCTGGCGCGCTGGATGCTGGAGCTGGGGCGGCAGGGAAAGATCGCCGTCGACGAGTCGAACGCCCGCAAGGCGGCACGGCACTTCGCGCTCATGGTGGGCGGCGGCGTGACCGCCGAGTCGTACTTCGGCGCGCTGCCGCTGGAGAAGGCCGAGATCGAGGAGATCGTGCGGGACGGGGTGGAGATCTTCCTGCGGTTGTACGGAGTGGAGGGCTCCTAGCGGATCCAGGGGACCTCTCCTGGATCCAGGGAACCTCTCGTGGATCCAGGGCGCTCCTAAAGGTCGGGTTCCGCGCGGGCGATGAGGTAGCCGAGCTGTGCCCGGGACTGTGAGCCCAAGTCCCGGGCCAGCGCGGCCACATGGCCCGCCACCGTACGCCGCGACACCCCGAGGCGGCGTGCGATCGCGTCGTCCGTGAGGCCCGAGACCAGCAGCTTCATGACCGCGCGGCGGACCTCGTCGACGATCAGCGGCTCCCGTACGCGGGCGGCGGCCGGCTCGGCGACCGGCCTGGCCCGCTCCCACGTGTCGTCGAAGACCGCGGCGAGGTGCGCGACGACGGCGGGCTGCCGGATCTCCACGACGCCCTGGTCGACGAGGTAGGCGACGCTGCGGTCGCACAGGAGCAGGCGGCCGGTCAGCTGCTGCAGGGTGCGCACGCTGCCGCCCGCTCGCTCGATGTCCTGGATCCGCCGCCGCTGCGCGGCGTGCGTACGGGCCGCGTGCGGGAAGAGGGCGCGATGCGTGACGCCGGCCGGGACCGGGGTCCCGCCGGTCGGCTGGACGGCCATGAGCTCCGAGCGGCAGCCCCGCACGGCCTGCTCCAGGAGTACGGGGACGGCGTCCGCGCCGTCGACCACTGTCAGCCAGTCCTGGGACTCACGCCGGGCCGCCCGGTAGATCGCGTGGACCGGCGAGAAGCCGGCACTGATCGAGCGCAGCCGGTCCTGCTGCGCGTCGAGCAACTCCCGAACGGGCTGGAGCAGTTCGGACTCCGCGACGTTGGGCGACACGGGCACGAGGACGTCCGGGTCGTCCGGCGGTGGCGTCAGCAGACCGAGGTGTACGAGGCAGTGGGGCGCCGTCACCCGCGGCAAGCAGCCCTTGACCACGGCGGCCCGGTAGCGGCTCAGCCCCTCGGCGCAGGGGGCCCGAGCGGTGTCGGTGCACCGGCAGCCGGCTTCCGGACCCTGTGCGTCATCGTGCATCGCACGATTATGCACCGCCATTTCCCAGGTTGGAGTGGTTCCTCGCTGTGAGACTTGCGAGCAGGAGCCCGCATGGGCTTGGGAATCAAAGGAAGTAAGGGAGCGTGGTTCCTATGGATCTCGCCGGAAGCACCGTCGTCATCACCGGCGCGGGCAGCGGTATCGGCCTTGCCACCGCCGAACTCGTCGCGCGGCGCGGCGCACGCGTCGTCCTCACCGACCGCAGCGCGGACGTGGTGCGCCCGCACGCCGAGCGCATCGCCAAACTGACCGGTGCGAAGGCCGAGTTCCGCGCGCTCGATGTCACCGACGGCGACGCGGTCGAGGAGGTCATGGCGTCGGTCGGCACCATCGACCACCTCTTCACCTGCGCGTCCGGCAGCGTCGTCGCGCCCTTCGAAGAGCTCACCGAGGCTGAGATCCGGCAGTTCTTCGAGGTTAAGTGGTGGGGGCAGTACCGGTGCCTGCGGGCGGCGCTGCCGTACATGCCGAGGGGGCGGGCGGCGGATTCCGGTCCGGGGTCGAAGTCGGGGACGGATTCGGGGTCGACGTCGGGGTCGGTCACGCTCGTCTCCGGATACCTCTACCGGAAGGCCGACCCGGGCTACTTCGCCTTCGCCGCCGTCAACGGAGCGGTCGAGGCCGCCGTGAAGTCCCTCGCCATGGAGCTCGCGCCGCTCCGCGTCAACGCGGTCGCGCCCGGGCCCACCGACACGCACGCCCACCTGATGAGCCCCGCCGAACACCGCGCCTACCGCGAGGAGATCGCGGGACGCCTGCCGGTGGGGCGCCCCGGCACGGCGGAGGAGGTCGCGCACGCGGCGGCGTACCTGATGGAGAACTCGTTCACCACGGGGACGACGCTCGATGTGGACGGCGGGAAGCGGTGAGGCGCCCGTGACGGGCGGCCTACTGGACCGGCAGCTCGCTGTCCGGCCAGCGCGCTCTGCCCTGCTCCCGCGACCGGAGCAGAGCCAGGGTCGGCAGACCCCGGTCCGCCCCGGTGGAGAGCAGCTCCGGCAGCTGGGGCAGCGGAGCCACCGCGGCGACGTCGTCCAGGACGAGCGTCATTGGTGGGTCGAGCCGACCGGAGGATGACCGTGCGGCCATGCGCCGGCCGTGCTCGACCACGCTGGAGGCGAGTGCCGTCAACAGGGGCATGGCACCCGGGCCCTGGCGGGACTTGGGATCCTCGATCGCCTCACCCACCACAAAAAGCGTGCCCCCTTCATCGACGAAGGAATCCAGCGAGAGCGCATCAGTTCGGTTTGGTGTGCAGGATTCGCGCAAATGGACGGTGAAGAGCGCGGAGAGGGCCCGGGCGGTCAATTCCTGGGCGATGTCGCGGCGTTCGGGGTGCGCGGTGAGGGCGGCCTCCAGCTCACCGGCGGTGCCGGACGCGGCCTTGGGGTGGGTACGGAGGATGCGTACCGCCTCCTGGACCTGCGTGCCCTGCGCCCAGCGGTGCACGATCTTCATCGGCTTGTCGGCCACCGCGGCGGCGTGCAGGAAGCTGCGCATCAGCGTCTGAGCCGTGTCCGCGACGGCGGCGTCCAGCTTCGCGGCCGGCCTTATCGGGGCGAGGAGCGCGGTGGCGCGGTCGTTCGCCGTCGCCTTGTCCCGGCAGCCGGAGAGGGGGGACCAGTGGAGGCGGGCCGGGGTGTCGCAGAGGTGGGAGGGGTCGTAGAGCAGGACGGGCCCGAGCTTGGCCCGGGCGTCCTTCGTCTCGGCCCACAGGGTGGGGTCGGAGGTCAGGACCAGGGCCGCGCCCTCGGCATCCCGGACGGCCTGCACGGCGAGGGGGCGGCGGGTCGTGGGGCTGCCCAGGAAGAGAGGGGTACGGGGGGTGGGGGCGGGGGGCGGCACCGGAGGCACCGGGGCGATGTTCTCCGCGCCTCCGGCGCGGGGTGCCTCGTGCTCCGCGCCCGGCGCCGGGGTGCTGTTCACCGCGCCCGGCGCCGGGGTGTTGTTTGTCGCGCCCGGGACCGGGGTGCTGTGTTCCGCGCC
The DNA here is from genome assembly GCF_044327655.1 of Streptomyces sp. NPDC018029. NCBI lineage: Bacteria > Bacillati > Actinomycetota > Actinomycetes > Kitasatosporales > Streptomycetaceae > Streptomyces > Streptomyces sp. NPDC018029. The sequence goes on from NZ_JBIRFV010000005.1 coordinate 10,499, forward strand.
TCCGGCGCGGGTTTCCCACCCACCCGCCCTCTCTGCCTCCGGCTCCGCGCCTCCGGCATCCGGCCCGGCCGCCGCCCCCGCCGCACCCCGCTGCGCCCTCCGTACCGCCCGCCACCGCGTCACCGTCCCCAGCACGAAGACTGTCAGCACGATGAGGACCAGCAGCTGGCCGATGAACAGGCCCCAGAGCAGGCCGTAGCCCGAGAGCTGGTCCGGTGGGGTCTCGGGCCAGGCGCCCGCGACGTCCTGGGGGTCACCGATCAGATGGCGTACCGCCGGAGGCGTATGGCCGAAGGAGACACCCTCCGGCCAGGAGCCGTGCGCGAAGCGGCCCGCGAGATTCGTGGCCGACCACACGAGCACCGTGGCGCCGATCAGCAGCCCGAGGAAGCCCACCAACAGGCCGTCCGGAACGCCCCGTTCGGGGCGTCTGCGACGGTCCTCCCACTCATCCCGCATGCTGCTCCATGTACGCCGCCCGCTGCTCCGCCTCCAGCTCGGCCGCCCGCAGCGCGTCGTCGGCCGGCGTGTCGTCGGAGAGGTCGGCCGACGATTCGGTCATGGCGCGGTCGGTGAAGACCAGCGGCCGTTCCGTCTCGGTGATCAGGTGTTTGACGACCTGGACGTTGCCGTTGACGTCCCAGACCGCGATGCCCGGCGTGAGGGTGGGGATGATCTCCACCGCCCACCTGGGCAGCCCGAGGACCCGGCCCGTCGCCCGCGCTTCGTCGGCCTTCTGGGCGTAGATGGTCCGCGTGGAGGCCATCTTCAGGATCGCCGCGGCCTCCTTCGCCGCCGCGCCGTCCACCACGTCGCTCAGGTGGTGCACCACCGCCACGAACGACAGACCGAGCCGCCGCCCGAACTTCAGCAGCCGCTGGAACAGCTGCGCCACGAAGGGCGAGTTGATGATGTGCCACGCCTCCTCCACCAGGAAGATGCGCTTCTTGCGGTCGGGCCGGATCCACGTGTGCTCGAGCCAGACGCCGACGATCGCCATCAGGATCGGCATGGCGATGGAGTTCCGGTCGATGTGGGAGAGGTCGAAGACGGTCAGGGGCGCGTCGAGGTCGACGCCGACCGTCGTCGGACCGTCGAACATGCCCCGCAGGTCACCGTCGACCAGCCGGTCCAGGACCAGCGCCACGTCCAGGCCCCACGCCCGCACGTCGTCTATGGCGACGTTCATCGCCTCGGCGGACTCCGGCTCCGGGTGGCGCAGCTGCTCGACGATGTCGGTGAGCACCGGCTGCCGGTCGACGATCGTCTCGTTCACGTACGCGTGCGCGACCTTGAGCGCGAAGCCCGACCGCTCGTCGAGCCCGTGCCCCATCGCGACCTCGATGATGGTCCTGAGCAGCGCGAGCTGACCCGTGGTCGTGATCGCCGGGTCGAGCGGGTTCAGCCGGATCCCCATGTCGAGGGCCGCGGTCGGGTCGAGCCGGATGGGAGTTATCCCCAGCTCCTGTGCGATGAGGTTCCACTCGCCGACGCCGTCCTCGCCCTGCGCGTCGAGGACGACGACCTGGCGGTCCTTGAAGCGCAGCTGGCGCAGGACGTACGTCTTCTCCAGCGCCGACTTGCCGTTGCCGGACTCGCCGAGCACCAGCCAATGCGGAGCCGGCAGCTGCTGCCCGTACAACTGGAAGGGGTCGTAGATGTACCCCTTGCCGGAGTACACCTCACGCCCGATGATCACGCCCGAGTCGCCGAGACCCGGCGCGGCCGTCGGGAGGTAGACCGCCTGGGCCTGCCCCGTCGACGTGCGCACCGGAAGCCTGGTCGTCTCCACCTTCCCGAAGAGGAAGGAGGTGAAGGCGTCCGTGAGGACGGTCAGCGGATCCCGCATCACAACAGCCTGCCTCTACGTCGATACCGTCTAGCGCAATTGCGCGCTCGCACTTGTGCGCTCTAGCGTCGGATGCCGGTCGCGAACGGCAGCGTGTTGACGAAGGCCCTGTGGTGCTCGCGGTCGCACCACTCCAGCTTGAGATACGACTTGCCGGCGGAGGCGCGGATGGTGCGCTTGTCGCGCGCCAGTGCCTCCGGGGAACGGGACGAGACCGTGATGTACCCGACGAGGTTCACGCCCGCCGCGCCGCTCGCCAGGTCCTCGCCGCGCTGGTCGAGGCGGGAGTGCGAGGCGATGTCGCGGGGGTCGACCGTGCGGTTCATCTTGGCCTGGCGGCTCGCCTCGGCCTCGTCGTTGGTCTTCTCGGTCAGCATCCGCTCGATGGCGACCTCGGTGGGTTCGAGGTCCATCGTCACGGCCACCGTGCGGATGACGTCCGGGGTGTGGACGAGCAGCGGCGCGAGGAAGTTGACGCCGACGGGTGTCATCGGCCACTCCTTCACCCAGGCTGTGGCGTGGCACCAGGGGGCGCGGGTGGAGGATTCGCGGGTCTTCGCCTGGAGGTAGGTGGCCTCCATGGCGTCGAGCTCGGCGGGCCAGGCGTTGCGCTTCGTCATCGCCTGGATGTGGTCGATGGGGTGGTCGGGGTCGTACATGGAGTGCACGAGGGAAGCGAGCCGGCCCTGGCCGAGCGGCTGCCTGACCCGGATGTCGGCCTCCTGGAGCCGCGAGCAGATGTCGGTCAGCTCGCGGGCCATGACGACGGCGAGACCGGCGTCCTTGTCGAGCTTCCTGCCGCCGACCGGGCGGGCCGCGCGGGCCATCGCCTGCGCCTCGGCGGCCAGGTCGCGGGAGTAGTGCATGCAGGCGACGAGGTAGGCGCGGTGCTGCTCGCTGCTGGTCGACACCATCGACTGCAGCTGGTCGTACGACTGCTTGAGCCAGGGCAGCGCACGGTCGTCGCCGCGCTGGCTGACGTCCTTGGCGTGCGCGTCCGGGTCGGCGGGCAGCGTACGGGCGAGCATCTGGAGGCGGGTGACGAACCCGTCGCCGTTCGCGACGTGCTTGAGCAGCGTCCCGAACCGGTCGACGAGGGCCTCCTGGTCCTCGGAGTCGCGCAGGCCCACGCCGGGGCCCTCGATCTCGATGGCGGCGGTGACGGTGCGCCGGTCCGCGTGGAGCAGCACGGCGATCTCGTCCGGGCCGAAGGGCGCGGCCAGCCAGCTGATGCGGCCGATGCCGGGCGGCGGCCCGACCTCGACCTCCCTGCCGTCCAGCCGGATGCCCGCCTCGGGCGCGCCGGAGCGGTAGGCGGTGCCGCGCTTCAGGGAACGCTTGTAACTGCGGTTGATCTCGAACCACTTGTAGAACGTCCGGCCCTTGTACGGGACGTACACCGCCGCGATGGCGAGCATCGGGAGGCCGGTGAGCAGCACGATGCGCAGGGAGAGGACGGGGACGAGGAGTCCGCACATCATGCCGAGGAACGCCCCCACGATGATGAGGGCGATCTCCCCCGTCTCGCGGTTCTTGCCGACGATCGCGTTCGGCCGGGCACGGCCGATCAGATATGTGCGGCGGGGCGCGACCGGCTGGGACACGTGGGACTGGGTCGTCAACGCCCTTCACCTCCCGTGCGATTGGTACTGCTGTTGCTGATGTTGCGGGACCCGCCGCGGTTGCCCGCGTGCGGCGTGTTCGTCGCGCTGCTGCTGCGTGGCGCGGGGGCGGCGGAGGGGACGGATCCGCCGCCGTTGGAGGAACCGCCGCCGTGGCCGGAGCCGCGGCTGCTGTGGGCGGCGACGCCGCTGCTGGCGGGGTTGGCGGGCCGCGCCTGGCTGTTGCCTCCCGCTCCGCCTCCGCCGTTTCCGTTGCCGCGGGCACTGTGGGTCTTGATGCCCTGCGAGACGAGGGAGGCGGGGGAGCTGATCACGGCGGCGGCCTTGTTCTCGGCGCCGCGCATGATGCGGTTGTTGCGGGAGCCCGCGATCTCGTCGCCGAAGCCCGGGACGAAGCGGTAGATCATGGCGCTCGCGAAGATGGCGAGCAGGATGATCGACAGCCCGGAGACGACCGCGGAGAAGGAGTCGGGCCCGTCCTCGGCGGAGAGCGCCCCGGCGAGCCCGAGCACGATGACGATGATCGGTTTGACCAGGATCACCGCGATCATGATGCCCGCCCAGCGGCGGACGTGGGACCACAGGTTCTTGTCGACGAGGCCGGCGTACACGACGGTGCCGAGGAGCGCTCCTACGTAGAGGAGCGCCGCCCTGATCACGAGCTCCAGCCAGAGGACGCCCGCGGCGAGGATCGACACGAGCGAGACGACGATCAGCATGATCGGGCCGCCGCCGATGTCCTCGCCCTTCTTCAGCGCACCGGAGAAGTTCCCGAAGAAGGTGTCCGTCTCACCACCCGTCGCCTTCGCGATCACGTCCGTGACGCCGTCCGTCGCCGAGACGACGGTGTACAGGATCAGGGGCGTGAAGGCGGAGGCGAGCACGGTGAGCCACAGGAACCCGATGGCCTCGGAGATCGCGGTGGTCAACGGCACCCCGCGCACGGCGCGCTTGGCTACCGCGAGCAGCCACAGGAGCAGCGTCAGGATGGTCGACGCGGCGAACACGACGGCGTACTGCTGGAGGAACGTGGGGTTCGTGAAGTCGATGTTCGCCGTCTCCTTCACGGCGTCGGACAGCTTGTCGACGGTCCAGGACGCGGCTTCGGCACAGCCCTTGGCCAGGGAGCTGAGGGGGTCGGGGGAGTCGCCGAAGGGGCTGTCGGCGGGGTATTTGTCTTCGCCGCTGCTGTCTTCGGCGTTTTGGCCTTTTTCGCAGTATTTTTTGGCGGGGCCGGCGATCAGACTGCACGGGTCGTCCGGATCCTTAGGCTCCGGAGCAGCGAAGGCGCGCGTGCTCAGCAGGACCACTGCTGTCTGTGTGGCCGCGACGACAGCGGTTAGTCGTAGTGCGCGGCGTGGACTACCGGGCATACGTGAACCCTCCGAACTCCTTGACCGCCTTGCCGATCTCCTCGGCTCCGGAGATGGGGTTGTCGCCGCTCACTGGGGTGGGGCCGGCCTTCTGATGGGACTCGACAACCTTCCAGTCGCCGTTGCTCCAGGCCAGGTCCATGGTCACGGTGAACCAGCTGCCCGTGACGGGATTGGTGGTGTTCTCGCCGGTGAGCCCGAACAGCCCGCTGCACCAGACCTCGACAGTGGCGCTGCCGTTGCTGAAGTCCTTGACCTTGGTTCCTGCGGGCAGCGTGCGGTTCACGAATGTGCTGCCCGCCGGCGCGCTGCCGTCCTCCTTCAGCCCGATCCTCTTCAGGAAGGATTGCGAGTAATCGGCATCGAAACCGCGCTGCAGCTTGTCCAGTGAGCCGGGAGTAGCGATGGCCTTCACGATCTCGTGCCGCCGCGGAGTGTTGAACATGCCGTCGGAACCCAGCGCGGCCGCGTAGTTCGCCGCCGCGCTCTGGGCACCCTGCTCCGTCTTCGCGAACCCCGACGGGATCCCCCCGTCCTTGCCCCCGACCGGCTTCTCCCCCGTAGGGGCGGTCGCCGCCGCGTCCGGCTTCTTCGCTTCCGTGCCCGTCGAAGACGTCTCGTCCCCTCCCCGGTTCGCGAAGGCGATCGCCGCGATCAGGAGGACCACGACGCCCACGACCGTGACGAGGCTGCGCGGGGACGTCCGCCCCGGCCGGGTGGACCTGCGCGCCCCGTAGACGTCGTCGCCCCCGCCCTCCCCCTCGGGAAGCCGTGTCCGGGTCTCTCCCGAGCCGCCGAAGAGGCCGTCGTCCCGCTCGTCGTCGAGGCTCATGCCGAGTACGCCCCCTCAACCTCTCGCTGGACCGTCACGTAGGACACGTATGACGGTAGCCCTGCTGGTTCCCGCGCGGGCGCGGTGTGGTGACTCGACATCAGGGAGTTGCTACCTCAGCCGGTGGGCACGACGGACGGGTGGGGGAGAAGGGGGACAGGGAGAGGGGGACGGGTGGGGGAGAAGGGGGACGTGGGGGAGGGGACGTGGGAGGGAACGGCGGAGGCCGGAGCGTGGGACCGCTAGACCGCCATGCCGTAGACGATCGTGAACAGTGTGCCCAGCGATCCGATGATGAAGACGCCGGTCAGACCCGCGATGATCAGACCCTTGCCCTGCTCGGCGCTGAACGTGTCGCGCAGCGCCGTCGCGCCGATGCGCTGCTTCGCCGCGCCCCAGATCGCAATGCCGAGACAGAGGAGGATGGCGATCGCCATCACGACCTCGATCATCACGCGTGCTTCGTTGCCCAGGCTCCCGAAGGGACCCCAGTCGGGGGCGATCCCGCCGATGATGGTGGTGATATCGCCCTTTTCGGCTGCCATAAGCATGTGTAACTCACCGCCCCTAGTGGGTTGTTCTGCCACCTCTGCCCACCTCGGTGCAGAGGACAGCTCATTGTCGCCGACAATCGGGCCAGCGCATGTCGCCTTGGCGCCATTCGTTGGCCGACTTCGTACGGTTCCTCGGACGCGAGGTCTGGTGACTCTGTGTATCACGCGGTACGACGCCGGGCAATGACGGCCCGGCGTGCCCCTGACCAGGTGTTAAGTAAGCCCGAGCCCGGCGGTGCCGCGGGTCACGAAGGAGCAGTCGGTGTAGCGGTAGGCGGTGCTGAGCTTCGCACCGTCGGCTCGATTGCGTACGGTGGCCCGCTTGTAGAGGAAGTGGTACTCGCCTGCGGGCAGCCGGAGCGTGGTCTTGGGGTACTTCCCGACGCCGGCCCGGCAGGCGGCGTCGCCCTGGGACTTGGTGGCGTAGACGCGGCACGACGGGCAGTCCTTGAGCTTGACGGTGCCGGTGGTGGGTCCGGTGTAGAGGACTTCGAGATCGCCGGGGCCGAGGTTGGCGACGACCAGCTCGACCGTGCCGCCGCCGCCGGATGAGCGGGCCGGGGGGAGGCCGCGGCCCGCGCTCGGGCGCTCGGCGGCGATCTCCGCGCGGACGGCGATGTCCTTGGCGCGGTCCCGCTTGGCGTTGCCGGGGTACTGCCGGGCGAAGTCGTTCAGGGTCTTGGCGGCCTGCGCGAAGTCGGCGTCCTTGAACTCGTCCACACCGCAGGCGTAGACGCCGCGTTCCACGGCGCGGTCGGTGGCGGCGCGCAGCGGCCCGGCGTCGACCTCGTCGCCGGGCAGGGCGTCGGCGGTCGCACCGAGGGCGCGGAGCGCGACGACGTCGGCGCAGGGGTCGGCTCCCTTGAGCGCGGCCGACCGGGTGTCGATGGCGGCGCGCAGGGCGGGCTCGACCTTCGCGGCTTGGTCCGACTCGGGGAACGTACGAAGGAGTTCGCTCAGCGGGTCGTTCGCTTCGGCCTTGCCGAGCGCGGCGGCCCCGCACTCGTACAGCGAGGTGGCGAGGCGGTCGTCGGGCCAGCCGGCGAGGGACCCGAGACGGTCCTTGCCGGCGGCGCCGAGGGTGCCGGGGACGGTCCGCAGGTGCTTGAGCGGGGTTACGGCGTCGCAGTACCGCTCGGCGGCGTAGGGGGCGGCGACGGATTTGTAGTACGCGTCGAGGCTGTCGGGCAGGCGGTCCGCGGCCCGCGATCCCCCGTGGTCCTCGGCGAGACCGCGATAGATCCCGAGGGCTCTCCTGTACTGCTCCTCCGTCGCGCCGCCGAAGGGGCGGCCGTCGAGGCCCGCGACGATGCGGTCGGCGCTGTCGAGGCGGTCGAGCAGCATCTCCTCGACCGCCTCGTCGTGCGCGGCCTCGTACGCGAAGGCGCCACCGGCGGGTACGGCCAGCAGGACGACGCCCAGCCCGAGGGCGAGGGGCGCCCGCAGTGGCCTCCTGCCGTACCCGGCGGCGCCTTCGCGCACCGCACGACGCGCCCCGTCGACCGCCACGATCACCAGGAAGACCACGTACCCGATCACGACGGCGCCGGGGACGCCGTCCACGTCGGCGGGCAGCGCCACGAACAGCAGCACGCCGGTCGCGGCCCAGCAGACCGCGGCTGGCAGCCACCGCCGCAACAGGACGTACCCGAGACCGAGACCGCTGAGGTTGAGGAGGGCTGTGGAGAGGGGGTGGAGGGGGTTGGGGGGTGGCGGTGGATTCGTGGTGGGTGGGGCTGCGGGGGGTGGCGGGGCCATGGGCGGGGGTGGCGGGGGTGGCGGCGGTGGGATCGCGGGTGGCGGCCCGAACTGCCCTCCCGGCGGCGCTCCCTCCGAGCCCCCGCGCGGGGTGCCGGCCACTCCACCGTCGTCGCCCGGTACCGCGTCGTACTGATCCCCAGGTTGCATCTTCGGCTCCCCCCAGCCGCCGCATGCAGGGCGATGTATTACGCCCAATTCCCTCACGGTCGGGGAAAGTCGGACACCCGTCAACCGCGCGGGGGCCGACTGCCACCGTCCGCTTCGGCGAGCGCCTTCATTTCGAGGAGGGGGTCCTCGAAGCTGACGTTCTCGGCGATCTGGTGGAGCAGGCTCCGGTACTCGGCGCGCCGACGTACGGCGGTGGTGCCGAGCGTCAGTACCACCAGGCGCTTGCCGTCCGGGTGCGGGAGATGGGCGAAGACCTGGAGCACGGGGTCTTGGGGGAGGCCGGAGTCGGCGTTCGGGGTGCGGACGGTCTCGCTGAAGGACGCCGGGCCGCAGGGCAGTTCGAAATACTCGATGTGCGTGTGGCCCTCGGCACCCGCGACGGCCCGGGCGGCGGTGACGGCGGGGGTGGCGGGGGCGATGTCCCGCCACGACACGGTGAAGAGGGAGAACAGAAACCCGCCACCGGCCTCGCTGCCCTCGCCGGGGGCGGAGATGTCGTCGCGGTGCAGGCCGATCGCGCACCGGGTGGTGCCTACCTCGGCCAGAGCGGCCAGCAGGTGCTGCCCCTGCCCGAGGTGAGCCAGGAACCGCTGGCGGGCGAGGTCGTCGTTGAGGGAGTCCAGGACAGGGGCGAGTGCCTCGCGCAGAGCCTCGGCTCCCGGGGAGCCCGGCGGATTCAGCAACGTACGGAAGGGGATCGTGGTGAAGCCCTCGGGCTGGGCGAACCACATGTCGGCTTCAGGGTTGTGCGCCGACTCGTCGAGAATGAACCTGATGGTCACAGGGTCTTCGCCTTCGGCCTGCGCGGGTCGACGTAGGGGGCGAATCCGGCCTGACGGCCGAGGTGCACGTCCTCGGGGGTGGCACCCCACTCGGTGGTGAGGGCGTGCTCGGCGCCGGCAAGACGCTGCCTGAGGAGCTTGAAGCGGCGGGGCGCCTGACCGCTCGGTGTCGGCGCGGCGAGGATGCCGATCATGCGGGGGTCACCGGCGAACCAGATCGTCTCGATCTGGGCCTTCAGCTCCTGCTTGGCGCGGGGCGCCATCCGGCGGTGCCACCAGCCCACCCTGAGGTGGTTGGAGATGACGAGTGGGAGTTGCTGCTCGGGGTGGGCGGGGTTGGGGAACTCGAACCAACCGTACTGATCACCCTGAATATCGGGATAGGTGTCCAGGCCGTGCGGAACTCCTTGGAGCACCTGCCACGGATAGGTGCGCAAGACGCGGAGCTTGCGCACGGCGATGGGGAAGTAGCCGAATACCTGGACGAACAGTCGCCAACTGCCGTAGATGGTGTAAGGGATAAAGATCCATAGCACCCAGTCACTCTCGGTGGAGAGCCCGAGGAGGGCGATCCAGACGCCGATCCACCCGATGAGTCCGGCCACGTTCTTGACCATGAGCAGGAACCAGGCACGACGGGTCGGCGGATGCTGCCACGCAGTGGGGTGGTCGGCAGGGTTCATGGGGGCGCTTCTTTCTCCAGGGAAGGGTTAAGAGAAGGCGAAACGTGCGATGGTCGGAATGCCCGGCACGTCGAGCAGTAGACGCCCTCCGTCAACCTTGGTCGATGCCTCGGCCCTGCCTTCGTCATCGTCGATGAGTCCGTAGCCGGCGGTCCCCGCACCGAGAGCTCCTGAAGTGGCGGCCACGTTGGTAGCTGCCACGTCGCTGGTGACGAATGCATTGATCAAAGGGTTTCCCAGCTGGGCGATGTCCTTGCCCGCATCCAGGGTGTGTGTGCCGTAGGTGGCCAGCTTCTGCCCGAGATTCAAGGTCTCAGTTCCTGCCCGCACCGCCTGAGTGGCAGTGCGACCACCCTTCACGACGGCCCCGAGTCCGGGCACCACTCCTACGGCGTCGGCTCCGACCGAAACGAGATTACCGAAGAAGTCGGAGTCGAACTCGCCCTTGGTGAACCCGTCCCACAAGGACGCCCGCACGGTCGGCTCCGAGAACCGGAGTCCCAGCGCCACACCGCTCGTGGCCGACGCCGCCAGCATCAGCGCAGCCGCCACCCCGAGCCCCAACGGACCGGTGGCGATGATCGCTGCCAAAGCGAGAACCCCGGCCACCGCACTGAGAATGTCCGGCAGATTCTCCTTGACCCACTCGCACGCCTTCTCGAACCAGCCCGGCTCATGCGGTGCCAGCTTGTCCGTCGCGTCGCGGATCTTTTCCGCGCGGTACTTCGACCGCTGCTCGTGCTCGCTCTGGAGACTCCGCGCTCTGCCCAGAATCCGGTCGAGCTCTGCCTGTGCGTCCTCGACCTTTCCGTCGGCGAGCTTCAGGGCCTTCTTCGCGTCGTCCTGATGCTTGCCCTTCTTGTCCAGGTCGGGGTCGGCGCCGGCGGTCTCGGCGTGTCCCTTCGCCGCCTTCAGGGCCTCCCGGGCGTCCTTGGCCTTCCCGTTCAGCTCCCTCGCGCGGCGCTGGAAGTCGTCGAGGTCGCGTTCCCAGCGCTCCAGCTGCTTTGCGGCCTTTTCGATGGAGTGGGCGGCGTTCTTGAGGTTCAAGGAGAGGGGTCCCTCGTCGATGGCCTCGCGGAACGCAACCGCCGCGTCCCCTTCCCAGTAACTGCCGTCCATCAGCTTGGTGACCACCTTGCGGGTGTCACGGAGGACGGTGACGCAGCCGGTCAGCTTCTTGTGTAAGTCCTTTACGGTGTCGCAGTCGCCGGGGGTGGGGTCGAAGCCGAGGTCCGGGTAGTTCGCGGCGCTCGTCACTTCGGGATCTCCACGATGTCGTCCCTGGTCTTCCCGGCCTTGTTCATGGCTTTCGTCAGCGCCTTTTCGACTTCCATGAAGGCGTTCTTGTTCTGCTCGATGATTTTGGAGAGATCCTCCGTCTGTTCACCGATCTGCTCCGCGCCGTATTTCCAGTCCTCCTGGAAGTCCTCACAGGCCTTGTCGAGCTCGTCCGTCCCCAGCCCGCCGACCGTCGCGTCGGCCAGGGCGCCGCGCAGGCCCTTCAACGACGTGACGGACCCGTCGAGCAGCTTCATGAACTGTTCGAGTTCGACCGCGTCGACTCTGAGCTTCTCGGCCACTGCTGTCCCCGCCTTCGGTCGGTCCCCTGTCGTCCCGGGCTCGACGTCCATCGTGACGCCAGAGGCAGACGGGGAAAGGGACTTCGGCAGGATTCACACGCGTGAAGCAGCAGGAGCCGAGCGTTGCCCGGGCTTTTGGACTACGTCGGTGGGTCCATGCGGAGTGGAGCCCGGGACCGATGCCCTCGCCGGGCACGGGCGCTTAGCGTCCTGGGCATGAGAATCGGACTTGTGGGGACCGGACATGTGGCCCGTGCGCTGGGGGCCGGCTGGAGCAAGGCGGGGCACGACGTCGTACTGGGGTCCCGCTCGCCGGAGGAGCGGCGGGAGGCGGACGAGCTGAAGGGGTTCACGGTCGTCGGGGTCGGTGAGGCGGGCGCGCACGGTGAGGTGGTGGTCAACGCCACGCCCGGCACCGCGTCCGTGGACGTGCTCAGGGAGATCGACGCGGCCGATCTCGCCGGGAAGGTGCTGGTCGACATCGGCGTCGGCTTCACCGAGAACATGGACCTCTCGGACCCCAACTACAGCCTCGGCGAGAAGATCCAGGCGGCGTTCCCGGAAGTGCGGGTGGTCAAGACGCTCGCCACCGTGGACTCCGTCGTGATGACGGCCCCGGAGAGCCTGGAGGGGCCCGCCACGATCTTCCTGTCGGGCGACGACGACGCCGCCAAGGCGACGACGAAGGGGCTCCTCGCCGACCTGGGATGGCCCGATGCCTCCCAGTTGGACCTGGGAGGCATCGGGACCGCGCGCGGGCAGGAACACTTCGCGCTGCTGTTCATGGGCGTGGCCCGGGCGATCGGGTCGTACGAGTTCGGGATCAGGGTCGTACCGCAGCGAGCGGCCTCGTAGCAGGCGGCCTGGGAGCGGGCGGCCTCGTAGACGCGGTGTCGAGCGGGGCGGGTCAGCCCGCCGGGGAGTCGCTGACCTTGCCGACCGGGCTGATGGACAGCTTCGCGCCGGACGGGGCGTCCGGGTTGTCCACCGGGAGGGAACCGGCGGGCCAGGAGATGGTGACGGTCTTCGTCTCGTTCGGCGGCGTCACCAGGATCTTGGCGATGCGCACGCCGGAGCCGCCGCTGTTGTTGGCCGGGAACGTGATGTTGAAGGCGGCGGACTCGCCGTCCTTGATGACCGAGGGGTTGGCCTTCTCGCCGTTGCGGCTCACCGACAGCGTGTCTCCCGACGCCGTCTTCAGGTCGACGCCCGCGTAGCCGTTGATGGTGCAGTCGCGGCCGCCGCCGTTCTTGAACACGACGGTGACGACACCTTCCGTCTTGTCGGTGGAGTTGTCGACGGCGGACACCTCCAGCTCGTCGCTGCGGCAGATCCCGGCCTTGCCGTTCGCGCCGGAACCGGTGCCGGCCGCGGTGCCCTCGCCTTCGCCGCCGCCGTTGCCACCGCTTCCATTGCCGCCGCTACTGCCGCCACCGGTGCCCTGGTCCGAGCCGCCGCCCGACGGGGCGCTGGACGCGGAGTCCGCGGGTCCGGTGCCCGAGCCGGCGGTGTCGTCGCCGTTGCACGCGCTCAGGCCGAGGGTGCTGATCAGCGCGAGGCCGGCGAGGAGCGTCTTGGTGGCGTGCTTGTGCTTCATGAGGGTCCCCGTGAGGTGTGGTGTGGAGGCGTGGTGTGAGGTGCGGCCTGGGCCGTACGAGGCCGTGTCGTCCGGCCTGGTGAACAGCGAAGCGGTTGCCCTCGGGGTGGGGCAAGGAGCGCTGGACGATCAGGGACGCTGGAACGCTCCCAGCGCCCCTGACCTGCGGAAATGGCCGTTCCCTGGAACGCTGTCATGGGACGCCACGCGCTCGGAACCGGGAACTCAGCGCTCGCTCTTCGGGGCGCTGTACCAGCGCCACTTGGCCGGTCGGGGGCGGCCCGGCAGGTCACTGCGGCCTGTCGCCCACAGGAGGGTGGGCCACGGCTCCGTGTCGTCCGTCGGGGCGTCGGGGAAGAGGCGGTTCAAGACGCGGGCGCAGAGGTCCGCGGGCGGGTTCCAGGCGTCGCGGATGCCGAGTCCGCCCGTGATGTCGTACGTGTGCACCAGCGTCTCCACGATGCCCATCGCGGCGAAGCCCTCCGGGTCGGAGACGCCCCAGCCGTGGTGGGCGCGGACCGTAGGCGGCGTGGTCGCGACCATGCCGGTGAGCAGAGCGCCGCACGACTCCACGACCTGCAGCAGGCCCGCGACGCCGGCCTCGCGGTCGGCGAAGGTGACGTTGGAGGGGCCGCCGTCCCTGCGGCGGTACCAGAGGAAGGGCACCTCGGTGTCCAGTGGCGGCTGCTCCGGGCCGAGTTGGGCGGCGTACGCGAAGAGATCGTCGGCGAGGTGCTCGACCGTCTCCCAGCAGTCCCAGTCGAGCCCGCCCGCCTTGGCGCTCCAGTCGGCGTCGGCGGGGGCGCTGCGGAGGGTGGAGACGGCGAGACGTACGGCGGTGGTGACGTCTTCGGCGGTGACGGCGGCGAGTTCGCGGTCGGCGGGGTTTCCTGTGTCGGACATGGGCGGACGGTAACAGTGGTAACAGTGGGTCGGCAGGCCGAGTTTAGGGTGCCCGGATGACGACGTCCCGCCTCCGCCTGGAGAAGATCACGCCCGACAACGTCGAGGCCGCGGTCCAGATCAAAGTCCGAGCCGACCAGGAGAAATTCGTCTCCCCCGTCGCCAAGTCGCTGGCCGAGGCCTATGCCTCACCGGATGTCGCCTGGCCCAGGCTCATCTTCCACGGGGAGGATTTGGTGGGCTTCGTCATGGCGTTCCTCGGCGTCCAGTTCAACCCGGAGCTGCCCGGCGACCGCCGCCGCTCCGGGCTCTGGCGGTTGAACGTGGCGGCGGGGCGGCAGGGGCGGGGGTACGGGCGGTTCGCCGTGGAGGCTGTGTGCGAGGAGTTGCGGCGGCGGGGGGAGTCGGTGGCGACCGTGACGTGGACGCAGGGGGAGGGCGGGCCGGAGGGGTTCTATCTCGGGCTCGGGTTTCGTCCTACGGGGGAGATGAGCGGGGGCGAGGTCGTCGGGGAGATGCCTCTGTAGCGCGGGGCTGGAGGGACGGGCGACTCAGGTACCCGTCCCGCCCTCTACACCTTCTACGCCCTCTACGAAGTGGTCGAACTCGCCCGCCTGTACGCCGAGTACGAAGGCGTCCCACTTCTTCCGCGTGGTCGTGACGACATTGTCCGGGTCACTGGTCTCCCGGAGGTAGACGGCGTCGTCCGTGCCGAAGGCAATCTCGATCCACGGGCCGGGGCCCTGTTCGTCCTCGGGGGCGGCGCGGATCCAGTCGAGGTCGGCGGGGATCTCGGGGCGGGGTGTCTCGGTCATGTCCGCTTCTCTGGGTGGGGGCCGGCGTGGGCGCGGGGAGTTCGGTCGTCGGGCGGGGCCGTTCAGCGCCCGCGCGCCCGCTTGGCGTCCCGCAGAAGGGCGGCGAAGGCCTCGGGGGTCGTGCGGAGTATCGCGCCCCTGGGGTCGCTGCTCTCGGTGAGTTCGACCGTGCCGGTCGGGTCGCTGGCGACGTTCACGCAGGCGTCGCCTTCCTGGCAGTAGGAGGAGGTCTGCCACTGGTGCGTGGGCATGGGGGTTCCCTTCACAGGTCTTGTCACAGGTCTTGGGCGATGCTGTGGATCAGGTCCCGTGACTTCGCCGGGCTGAGGGCGGTGTCCTCCACAACATCGAGCAGGTGGCGGTACTTCCCGAGGTGGGCCTCGGAGTCCAGGAGTACGGGACCGTGGAACTGGTCCAGTTGGGCCGTGTCGAGCAGCGGCACCACGCCGTGCAGGTAGTTGATCGACTGCCCCGACCCAGGGAAGGCCCCGACGTCGAACGGGAGCACTCGGATCGTGATGTGGTCGCGCTCGCTCATGTCGAGCAGGTGCTGGAGCTGGGCGCGTGCCACGTCGCGGCCGCCGACCTTCATGCGCAGGGCTGCCTCGTGGACGACGGTCCTGTAGGGAAGCGGGTCCGCTCGGTAGATGACGTCTTGCCGCTTGACGCGGTGGGAGACGCGGTGCTCGACGTCGGGAGGGGTGGGCGCCGGGATGACGTGCCGGAAGATCTCGCGGGCGTGGTCCGCGGTCTGGAGCAGCCCCGGGATGTGGCTGGTGTACGCGCTGCGCACGGCGGTGGCGTGGTGTTCCAGCTCGGCCAGGTCGAGCAGCCCCGACGGCAGTACCTCACGGTACGTCTCCCACCAGCCCCGCGTCCTGTCCGTTGCCATGTCGACGAGGGCGTCGACGTAGGCCGGGTCCGGGCAGGCGTACAGGCGGGCCATGGCCCGTACGCGATCGGGGCTCACCCCGAACCGGGCCGACTCGACGTTGCTGAGCTGCCCCGAGCTCGTGCCCAGCTGTTTCGCCGCCTCGGTGGAGGTCATTCCCGCGCGCTCGCGGAGTTTGCGCAGCTCAGTCGCGACGCGGATACGGCGGGCCGTCGGCGCTGGCCTCGCTGTCATGCAACTCCTCCTCTTACGGGCCACGTTGGAGCCATCACTCACACGAGGGAATCGGCCTTACTTTTCTCGGATTCTCGCAAAGTTCCTTTGCGGCGAGCCTAGTGTGTGACTCAGGCCACCCCGCCCGGAAGCACCCCGCTCGACGGAGCGACCTGGTCACCGGGATCCAACTCGTCGCCACGAACGGAGACTTCCGTGAACGCCACCGTATCGCCGCACTGGACCTACTCCCTCCAACTCCCCCACGACCCCCGCGCCCCGGGAATCGCCCGCGCCACCCTCCGCGCGGTCCTCGCGTCGTACGGGCTCGGGGAACTGACGCCCACCGCCGAGCTGCTGGCGGGCGAGCTGCTCAGCAACGCCCACTGCCACACCGCCGGGCCCTACGCCCTCCGCCTCGGGTCCGCCTCCCCGGAGGGGATCCGCGTGTCCGTGTGGGACTCGGACCCGCGGATTCCATCCGCCTTCGCGGAGGACCGCGTGCCCGGGCACCGGCCGCCGGACATGGCGGAGAGCGGTCGGGGACTGCACCTCGTGCGGGCCTGTGCGGACAGATGGGGGGCTTACGCCGTGGGGCCGGCCGACGCGGGGAAGCTGTTGTGGGCCGAGGTCAGCGATCCGTGTCCTCGGTCGGGGTCGGTTCGGTGAAGGAGACCGTCTGGAGGACGGCCACCATCATGTTGCAGAACTCGGTCCAGTAGTCCGTGGACGCGGTGTGGAGCGTGAAGACCGCGGTGAACGGGCCCGTGGGGAACGGGACATGGACCTGTATCTGACCGGTGAGGAGTTCCGTCGGCTCGCCGGTCGCCGTGATCTCCGGGTTCAGCTTGTACTCGGTCAGGGTGACGCAGGAAACTGCGGGGCCACAGGGCAGGTCCAGCCAGCGGGCGTCGTTGTGCGGGGTGCTGGAGAGGAGGGCGAGGATTCCCTGGGCGACGGTCTCGGTGTCGCCGGATGCCTGGTCGGTCGGCACGGCTGCGACGGTGAGGGCGCACTGGGCGACGCCGTCGGAGGCCTCTGCCTGGTCGGCGTCTTCCGCCGTGGAGAAGAGCCCCATCGCGGAGTAGGAGACGCCGGTGTCCGCCATGAGCTCGGCGAGGCCTGCGTAATAGGGGGCGGCGGGTTCCCAGATGCGTTCGTCGCCGCGGGAGTAGAGGCCGCGTACGAACTCGTGGGCCCGCGCGGCACGCTCCTCCGGAGTGGCGGCGAGGGGGAGGGCGTGGAAGCCCTCGGGGACGTTGAACCAGAGGGGCGGGGGGTCGAGTTCGTCGGCCGGAAGTGCCGGGAGGCTGGTCGGGGAGGTCATGGGGGGAGCGTCCTGGGTCAGAAGTCTTCGGGGTGATAGTCGGTGTACTCGAGCTCGGTGCCGTCGGCGTTCATGCTCAAGTCGCGACTATTGGTGCCGGAGAATGCGTTGAGCTCGCTCGGCACGAGAGCTTCGGCTCGGTAGTGGCCACATGGTCGGAGGGTGACGAAAGGTTCCGAGAGATCGGGCGCGACGGCGGTGGAGAGGAAGTTGTCGACGGCAATCCGCTGTGCCTGCGTCAGTGACCCCAGGGGGACCAAATTGAGGGGCGAGGCCAGATAGCGAGTGAACTGCCTTCGAAACAGGGAACTCAGCCTGCACCACGAGCCGTCGGTGAAGGTCAGCTGAACGTCCGTACCGTCTTTGAAATCGCGAGGTTGGACTGCGCAGATCGTGGGTCGTGGGACCTCCCAGAGGACTTCGTCCTCAATGCGCTCGAGGTCCTTCTCATAAAAAGCGAGGCCGACGATGACCAGGCGCCGGTCGGTGACGATCGCGTGCGTACGGTAGTGCTTCTCGTTCACGCGCCCTGGGTCCAACTGCCAGGGAAGCGTACGAGCGATGGTGCCGGGGGAGGCCCACAGGACGGGGAAATCGTCGACCTCGTCAGCAGGGTCATCCGGGCTGTCCTTACCCGCGTCGGCAGCAGAGCTGCCGCTCAGATTGCCGCCCGCAGCGCTGAGGGCGGCCATGACGACAGCCCCCAGAGCAATCACCCCGCCCTTGCCCACCTTGCGGGCGAGCGAGCCGCCAGAGGAACGGGGCGTGTACACAGGCCCTTCGGGCCAGCCGGGCAGTTCACTCTGGATGTCGTGGCGTTCGGTGTCCCGGAACCAGCGCATGCCCTTGACACGTGTCGCCGCGCCTGTGGCGAACGTGACGGGTGTACGGGCGAGGAGTGTCTCGCCAGGATCAGGCTGCCAGATGTCCATGGCTGTACGGCTCTTCCTCTGAGGCGACTCAGGACCCGTTGCCGGGTGCTTTCACTCTGTTCCTGCGCTGTCCGTTCTCAGCCGCCGGAGGCCGACTGGGCGAAGCGGTCCCCGGGGAAGAGGGCTTCACCCACGTGCTGATGGATGCTCGTGACCTTCGGGAAAATCTTGAGCCCCGCATCAATGGCGATACCGGCGCCCATGGGGTTGATGTCCACCTTGGGTATCAGGTTCAGCCCCTTGGAGCCGAGCCATTGGCCTTCGTGATAGCCCGCGGCGGCGAGACCACCCATGCGGGAGGCAAGTCCACTGGTGGCATGCGAGACCTCGTAGACCTCCTTGGACTTACCGCCAATCTTCACCAGCCCTCCCATGCCGAGGCCACCAGTGAGACCCCGCGAGTTTTTTCCGAAGGCCATCAAGATCTTTGCTTCACCTACCTTGGTGTAATTGAATCCCTTGCCGAGATTGGCGACCGTGGTTGCTGCCTTGCCTTTACCGACTACCTTGATCCCCTTGCCGAACATCCCGATCCCCGGCATGAGTCCCACCGCATCCAGCCCCATCTGCGCCCAACTCACATCCGCCCCACCCATCTTCGCGAGCCCATGCGCCCCCAGGGCCAGCCCGCTCGTGATCAGCGCTGCTGTGCCAAAGACCGCCGCGAGAGGGGGGAAAGGGAGCGTGACGATGGCGAGGAGGCCCAGGACGGCCGTCAGGTCGCTCAGCAGGTCGCCTATGAGTTTGATCAGGTCGGCGTGGTCCTTGAGCCACTCCCCTGTGGCGTCCCACGCCTCCTTGACGCCCTTGGTGAGCTTGTCCCAGAAACCCGGCTCGTCGGGCGCGATGTCGCCCGCCTTGTCGAGTTCCTTGCTGATCGCCCCGGCGGCCTTGGCGTAGCGCTCCTCCAGGTCGTGGACGTCACCGATGACTCCGTCGACGTCGCCCGACGCCTTCGCGGACTCCTTGCTGTTCGGCTTCGCCTCGGAACGGGCGTCCAGTTTTTCGCCGGCCTTCTTCTCCAGGCGGTCGGCCTCGTTCTGGAATTCCTGGAGTTCCCGCGCCCAGCGGTGCAGGGCGCGCGATGCCTTGTCGAAGGATTGGTGGCTCTTGCGGATGAGCGGGGTGACGTCCTCACCTATGTACTCGGTGAAGGCGAGCGCGGCCTTGCCCTTCCAGGCGCCGCACTCGATCCGCTCCAGGTCCCGCACCGCGGTGCCCAGTTCCGATGCGAGTCCGCCCAGCTTCTTCGCGAGCTCACGGGTGTCCTCGACGTCGCCCGGCGTGGGGTCCCAGCCTATGTGGGGGAACGCGGGTCGCTTGGTTCCCACGTCAGTGGCCCCCGCCCCTCTTCTCCGCGGACTTCTTCTTCGCCGTCTTGAGTGATTCGGCGAGGGCCTGGTCCAGTTTGCTGAACTCCTCGTCGATCTTGTCGATCATCTTGACGGCACCCTGGGTGTGCTTGCCGAGCTGCTTGACGCCGTAGCCCCATTCATCGGCGAATTCCTGGACGTCCTCGGCGAGTTTGCCCGTGCCGACGACCGAACCGTCCGTGTTCTTGAGGGTCCGGCGGGCGGCGTCCATGCGGTCGCTGACGGAGGAGAACGTCTTCTTGAGGCTCTCGAAGACCGTGCCGTCGAGACGGAGGTCGCTCATGGTGTCGTTCCAGCCTTCTGTGCGTGGTCGTGGCGCGGTCAGCGGTTGACGGACTGGATCTCGCGTACGACGACGTCCTGCGTCGTGCCGAACTCGCCGGGGGGCAGGCCGCCGCCCTGGCCGTTCGTGCTCGTCCAGCTGACCTCCCAGGTGAGGGTGGCCTTCAGCTCGTACGAGCCGTCGCGCGAGGACCGCAGGTACCGCACGCCGCACGGCGGGTCCGTGTCCGCCGGGGTGCCCTTGGCCCGGGGCGTGCCGATGCGGCCGTCCTCGATCGGGCACTCGCCGGAGGAGGGGTACGTCTCGGCGTCCGACGTGCCCGGGTCGATCTTCAGGGAGACCGGCTTGGCGGTCGTCGTCGCGGAGAGGCCCGTCCCGGGCAGGGTCGCGGTGACCGAGATCTTCTTGAACCTGGCCTTGTCCAGCCACGCCCACGTGGGCAGGTTGACCTTCGTCTCGCCCTCGGGCGCCATCTCGACCTCGGTGTCCGGGACGGGGAGCTGGCCGTACGCATACTCGGCGAGGATCCTCGGCGTCACCGCGAGGGGTTCCTTCGGGGTCTCGCCGTCCTTCACCCAGAACGGCATCCGGTTACAGGCCTTGGCCTCCGGTTCGTCCTTGCGCTTGTCGTCGACGGCCGCCGCCCAGAACTTCCCCTCGCCCTGCTTGTCGAGGTTGTAGTCCTTGTACGGCTTGCCGTCCTTGAAGTACGAGTCGAAGATCCCGCCGATGAGGTCGCCGATCCCGAGCATCTTGAACTTCCGGATCGTCTTGACCGTGGCCTCGATCTGCTTCGGGGTGTAGGCGGGCTCGTACCAGCAGGCGGGCGGGTCCCAGTTGCTGTTGGCGGGGGTCAGCGTGCCCGTCTTCGCGGACTGGGGGCTGCCTTCGACCCTCGTCTGGATCCTCGTCTGGATGCCGAGGTTCTTGCCCTGGCGGGTGCCCTGGGACTGCTGCTCGCTCCCGACGTCCCCATTGCCGACCGTGTCGCCGCCTCCGGCGTACGCGGTGCCAGGGATCAGAGCCACAGCAGCGGCGAGGACAGGGGCAACCCAGCGGGTCGACTGCTTCGTTCGCACGCTCATGAGATGCACTTCTTGGACCCCGTGATCGACGTGATCGAATCCGTCTGCCAGACACCCTTGTCATTCTTTTGCACACGAGAGTTGACGAATGCGTAATCCCTCGCGGAGCCCTCGATCGACCGGTCCACTTTGCCGGTCTTCAAGTCCTTGGGATACGTCTTGGTGCCGTCCTTGCAGTACGTCACCGCCGCGACACCGTCCTTGAGGAAAGTGACCTGACGGTCGTAGTACCGAATCGTCCCGACGAAGCTCGCGTTCTTCTTTCGGAACCCTTGGATGTAGTCCGCTGCCGACAACAGGGCGTCGCCCGACCCGTAGAACTTCAGCGCAGGGTGATCGCCGGACTCGACGACGGTGGCCTCGATCAGGGCGTCGAGCCACCGCGCATTGTCCGCAAGCACCGCATCCTTCTTCGGATCCCCGGTCTTCCCGCCCTCGAAGACGTTCTTCACGTCCTTCGGCAGCTTGATCTCCGGGCGGTCGATCCCGTCCTTCGAGGCCTTCGGGGACGGGGATTTGTCTCTCTGCGTGTCCGAGTCCGCGCCCGCGATCTTCTCGCTGTCCTTGGACCCTCCGTCGCCTCCTCCGCAGGCGGAGAGCGTCAGGGCCGCTGCCGTGGTCAGGGCGGCGGCTGCGAGCAGGGCGGGGCGGCGGTTCACGGTCGGCTCCTGAGGGGGGAGGGTTCGCTGGAGTGAACCAAGCTATCGATGGAGTGCTGGTCGGCTCCAATGGGAGGTTCGTCGAATGGTGTTCTATATGGGTTCATAACGGCTGCCAGTGATCCCTCTCCGATGTGCGGTGACTGTGCGGTGATCGTGCGGTGACCCCTCTCGATGTCGTACGCGGCCTCTACACTGAGCGCCGGTGGACTACCGGCGGGTGAGGGGTGGTTGACGGTGCGTAAGGCGTGGCTCGTCGCGTCCGTCGGGATCGGTGGTGCCCTGAGTTTCATCGCGCTGCTCGTCGTCGGGACGTACATGGCGGCCGGGAGCATCGCGAGCGGCGGGAGCGGCGGGTCCGTGGGGCTCGCCAAAGGCGCCGTACCCGCGACCTATCAGCCCCTCGTGCAGAAGTGGGGCAACCTCTGCAAGGCCATCAACCCCGCGCTGCTCGCCGCGCAGCTCTATCAGGAGAGCGGGTTCAACCCGCGGGCCAAGAGTCCGGCCAACGCCCACGGGATAGCGCAGTTCATCCCCGGCACCTGGGCCGCGCACGGGCTCGACGGGGACAAGGACGGGGACCGGGACGTCTGGGACCCGCAGGACGCCATCCCGTCCGCCGCCTCGTACGACTGCAAGCTCGCGAAGTATGTGAAGGACGCCCCGGGGGATCCGACCAAGAACATGCTCGCCGCGTACAACGCGGGGGCGTACGCCGTCATCAAGTACGGCGGCGTGCCGCCCTACCGCGAGACCCAGAA
This sequence comes from Streptomyces sp. NPDC018029, assembly GCF_044327655.1. Taxonomy (NCBI): domain Bacteria; kingdom Bacillati; phylum Actinomycetota; class Actinomycetes; order Kitasatosporales; family Streptomycetaceae; genus Streptomyces; species Streptomyces sp. NPDC018029. The sequence continues at coordinate 32,543 of NZ_JBIRFV010000005.1, forward strand.
CTACGTGAAGACCATCACTGACCTGTCGAAGAGCTTCGCCCGGCCCGTGGGCCGCGTCGAGCCCTCGCGGCAGGCCGCCGGGGCCATCTACTACGCGCAGAAGAAGCTCGGCACCCCGTACCTGTGGGGCGGCAACGGCACCGCCGACCAGGGCGGCCGGTTCGACTGCTCCGGCCTCACCCTCGCCGCCTACCGCTCCGTCGACATCACCCTGCCCCGCGTCGCCAACGACCAGTACAACGCCGGACCGCACCCCAAGCGGGACGAGCTGCTCCCCGGCGACCTGGTCTTCTTCTCCGATGACCTCACCAATTCCCGGGCCATCCGGCACGTCGGGATCTATGTGGGTGGGGGGTACATGATCAACGCCCCGCGCCCGGGTGCGGTGATTCGGTTCGACCCGATCGACACCCCGGACTATTTTGGCGCGACTCGTGTCACCGAGGACGGGGCCGAGGCCGTGCCGGCCAAGCGGTCAGAGGTCTGAGGCCGCCCGCGCGGGGGTACGCGGGCGCGTGCGCGTGGCGTGATGTGGCTTGAACCCTCCGTCAGAACACTCCCCTGAGCTGCGGCGATGTATCTCTCTTCGGTAACGTCTGAGTGATCTTTCGGTGGAGGGTGGAACGTAGGACAGGGGAGCGGGCGTTCCCTTGACTGGACCGACAACGGGGGTTGATGGAAAGGGCGCACAGAAAGGTGCGTCCATGGGCTAGAAGACAAGGGGCCGCAGCGCCATGGCTGGACTCGATGAAACCGGGTCGAACCCCGATGTCAGCCTGCTCTACGACATCAACGGCCTCGCGAAGGACACCCCGTCCTGGTTCGACAGCGCCCTGGCGTTCGTCGGGGAGTACGGCTTGTTGCTCGCCCTCGTCCTCCTCGTGGTGTGGTGCTGGTGGGGCCAGCGCAAGCGCGGCACGCTCGACGAGGCCGCGTCGTCGGTCGCCGCCGTCGTCTGGGCGCCGCTCGCCGCCGGCATCGCCGTCCTGGTCAACATCCCCATCCGGAGCTTCGTGGAGCGGCCGCGCCCCTTCCGCGACCACCGCGGCATCGAGCTCCTGGTCGACGGGAAGAACGACTACTCCTTCGTCAGCGACCACGCCACGCTCGCCATGGCCGTCGGCGCCGGACTCTTCGTCGCCAACCGGAAGTTCGGGCTCGTCGGCCTCGGCCTCGCCGCCCTGGAAGGCTTCTGCCGCGTCTTCATGGGCGTGCACTACCCGACCGACGTCGTCGGCGGCTTCGCGCTCGGCACCGCCGTCGCCCTGCTCCTCTCGCCGCTCGCCATGGCGCTGCTCACGCCGCTCGCCAAGATGATCGGGCGGTCGTCCGGGCGCGCGGGCCGGCTGGTGTGGGACCGGAAAGTCGGCCCCGTCGCCGCGCCGCTGAACGGGACGGCGTCGCCTTCGGGCGCCGCCTCGGCGGACCCGGACGAGCGGGACCTCGCCGCGTAGCGCTCACTCGTTTTCTACGGGCGTCCTCAGCTGTCGTCCGTGTCCCGTGCCCGGCGGCGCAGGAGCCAGACCCCGACGCCCGCCGCCGCCCCGACCACGGCCGCGGAAGCCAGTGCCAGCGGGCCCGCCTCGGGATGCTCGTCCTCGGCCGTGACGTGCGGGGGATGCTGTACGGCGTGCGTGTGCTGTACGGGGTGCGTGGCGGCCGTGGCCGTGGCCGGGGCCGCCAGGACGAGGACCAGCGTGGCCGCCGCCGTCGCCGTCACGGTGGATATTCGCGAGGTGCTGCGCAGAGGGGTCATTCCCCCAGCGCAGCGCCGTCCGGCGAGGCGGGCCACCTGAGGGCACGCTGGTGGGGCCGAACGGGTGGGAACAGGCCCGGACCCACGGACCCGGCCCATGGACCCGGACCGCGGACCCGGCGCCCGCCCCCGCAGCGGGCTACAGCGCCTGCGGGAAGTCGAAGAACCGCCCGGGGTCGTACTGCTTCTTCAGCTTCTTCAGACGCGGCGCCGCGTCCCCGTAATACGCCTCGCGCCAGTTCGTCAGCGTCGAGTCCGTGTAGTTCTGGTACGCCGCCCCGGACGCGTACCGCCCCATCGCCCCGTGCGCCTTTTTCAGCCACGCGCGTGCCGGTGTCCCCGATGTCCCCGCGCGCCACGACGCGATGTACTGCGCCAGCATCCGCGAGCGGCGGTGCACGAAGGCTGTCGCCGTCGGGTCGACGCGGTTGATCGCGCCGCCGAGCGCGGTGAGCGCGATGCTGCCGGCGCTCGCGCCCGTCACGTTCTCGATCTGCGACAGCAGGGCGCGGATGCCCGCCGCCGAAAGGGAACGGTCGAAGAAGTCGGAACTCGCCGCGTACGTCTCGCGGTTGAGGGCGCCCTGCGGGCTGCGGCCCGGCGTCGTGCCGGGCAGGTGGCACTGGGCGTCCGTCGCGAAGGACGAGCAGCCCGCGTACACCTCCATCGCCTGCTCGTACGTACGCCGCTTGAGGGAGACGCTGCGCGCGGGGGCGCCGATCTTGTCGGCGAGGCGGTCGACGGCGTTCTGCAGCTCGCCGTACGTCCCGAGGGAGAAACAGGCGACGGAGACGGTCGGGGTGCCGCCCGGGGTGTTCGCCAGATGGGCGGACGACCAGATCTCGTCCGGCTGGTCTGGGCCCCACGTCTGCCAGGCCTTGATGACCGCCGCCGCCTTCGACCAGGGCCAGGTGATGTACGCGGAGACGCCCTGGGGCGCGGCGTGGGTGCGGAAGCCGAGCTCGGTGACGATGCCGAAGTTGCCGTTGCCCGCGCCGCGCAGCGCCCAGAACAGGTCCTTGTGCTCGGACTTGGAGACCGTGAGCTCCTTGCCGTCCGCCGTGACGATCTTCGCGGAGGTGAGGCTGTCACAGGTCAGGCCGTACGCCCGGGAGACGACGCCGTGGCCGCCGCCGAGGGTGAGACCGGAGATGCCGACGGTCGGGCAGGAGCCCGCCGGTATGGTGACGCCCTTCGCGGCGAGCGAGCGGTAGACATCGATGAGCTTGGCGCCCCCGCCGATGGTGGCCGTGCCGCCGCTCGCCCGTATCTTGCTCAGCTTCGACACGTCGATGATCAGCCGTCCGTTGCCGGAGGACCAACCCGCGTACGAGTGGCCGCCGTTGCGTATCGCGACCGGCGTGCGGTGCGCGCGGGCGTACGCGAGGGCGGTACGGATGTCGTCCGGGTGCGCGACGTACGCCACCGCGGTGGGCTTCAGGTTGTCGTAGCGCGTGTTGTACAGCTGGCGGGCCGCCGCCCACTTGGCCTCGCCGGGCTGGACGAGGGTGCCGTCCAGGTCGCGGGCGAGCGCCTTGAGGGTGGCGGGGGCGGAGGCCGCGGCGCTGGACGTTCTGATGGGGGTGCCGCCGGAGTTGCCGGCGCCGCGTGCGGCGTCACCGCTGCCGCTGCGGGAGGCCGTGCCGCCCGTCCCGCCGCCCGAGCCGCCGCTGCAGCCCGCGACCGTGGCGGCGGCCAGCGTGGCCGCCGTCGTACCGATGAACGTACGTCGTTCCATGACGCCTCCCGTCGCTTCCCGGAGAACGAGACGGTGTGCGGGGCACCTGGGTTCCGTACGAAAGGGCTGTCAGGGAGCCGCCTCGTGTTCGGCCCCGTCCGTGCGGGCCTTGCTGCGGGCCCGCCGGGCCGGACCGCGCCAGCCGCAGGTGCAGTGCGCCGCGACGAACCTCCCCTTCTCGACCGTCGTCGTGCGGTGGGGTGCGGGGTCTTGCTGATCGGCCACGCGGTCACCGTACCGACCTCGCGTGACGGGTCAACGTACTGGTCGTTATCGGAACGACGGGGGAACGGTCAGGCGCGGAAACGCTTGGGGGTACACAGGCGATGGTGCTGCGGCACAGGCGCACGGGCGGAGCGGCCGCCGTGGTCGCCGTGATGGGACTGATGGCCGTCACCGCCGGGTGTTCGAACCTCGGCGCCGCGGCCGACGGCAGCGGCGCGGGCGATCCCGGCGACGTGGTGCGGCGGTCCGCCGACGCGCTGGTCAGGGCGGGCAGTTCGAAGGCGAACACGTCCATGGAGATGGCCAGCGGCGGTACGCGCGTCACCATCCGCGGCAAGGGCGTCTACGACTACCGGCGGCAGCTCGGGCGGTTCGAGGTGGTGCTGCCGCCCGATCCCGCGGGAGCCGACGAGCACCGGCCCATCACCGAGCTGATGACCGCGGGCGCGCTCTACATGAAGAACCGCGGGGCCGGGGTGCCCGCCGACAAGTGGGTGCGGATCGAGACACGTTCGCTCTCCGACGGCAATCTCGTGACCGGCGGCGCCACGGACCCCCTCGCGGCGGCGGAACTGCTGCGCGGGGCGCGGAAGGTGGGGTTCGTGGGGCAGGAGAGGGTCGGCGGGACCGAGGTGCGGCACTACCGCGGTGTCGCGGACCTGCGCGCCGCGGCCCGGGCCGCCTCCGCAGGTCAGCGCGGTGCGCTGGGGGTCGCGGCGGCGAAAGGGTTCAGCAAGGGGGGCGTGCCGTTCGACGTCTATCTGGACGACAGCGGGCGGGTGCGGAAGCTGCGGCAGCAGTTCACCGTGTCCGAGGCGAACGTGGCGTCGACCACGTTGCTCTACGACTTCGGGGTACCCGCGAAGGTGCGACTTCCGGCCGACAAGGACATCTTCGCCGGGAAGATTGCCGGGCAGTAGTCGCGTACGACTGGTGGAAATGGTCCGTCCGTGCCATGCGCGGTGCGTGGACCGCTCCCTACCCTGGGAAGTCGGCATCAGGAAGAGGTGATGAACGTGGCTCCGACGCGTGGCGGTACGGCGGTTCAGGACCACGTCGCCCTCGCCGAGATCGAACTGTGCGGCGAACTCATCATCGCGGCGAGCGCGGCGGCCGAGCGCCTGAGCTTCGACCGGATCGACGAGGTCCTGAACGTCACCGACGTGCGGGAGGGCGGCAGGGCCCCCGGCGACGACGCCCGCCGCTGAGGGTCCCGACAGGGCCCTCGGCGGCGCGGGGCCGGACGGCCGGGGCCGGCCAGAGCCTAGGTGCGCATCATGCGTGCGATCGCCTTCGTGGCCTCTTCGACCTTCGCGTCGATCTCCTGGCCGCCCTTGACCGCCGCGTCGGCGACGCAGTGCCGCAGGTGCTCCTCCAGGAGCTGGAGCGCGAAGGACTGCAGGGCCTTCGTGCTCGCCGAGACCTGCGTGAGTATGTCGATGCAGTAGACGTCCTCCTCGACCATGCGCTGCAGGCCGCGGATCTGGCCCTCGATGCGGCGCAGGCGCTTGAGGTGTTCGTCCTTCTGCTTGTGGTACCCGTGCACTCCGTGCTCGTGGTCCTCGTGGCCGGAGGGCGCTTCGGGCGCCCCCGGGGTCGGCACGGCCGCGTCGGCCGCCTCGGTGGTCGTCATCGCGTCCTCCTTGTGCTCGGTGGTTCCGGTCGGGGGATCCATATACCCGATCCGTATACCCCCGGTGGGTATAGGATAGCCGATTTCCCGGGGGGTGTGCTGATCACTGTGCCTGATGGGCGACACTGGGGGGCGGCCGGTTAGCCGTGGCCGGATGATGCGCCTAGCATCAGCCTGACCGCATCCAAAGCACCCCGAGGACCCCACGTGCGCTTTCGTCTGACCCCCAGGGAGACGAGCTTCTACGACATGTTCGCCGCATCCGCGGACAACATCGTCACGGGCTCGAAGCTCCTCATGGAACTGCTCGGAGCGGACTCTTCCGCGCGAGCCGAGATCGCAGAGCGTATGCGGGCCGCGGAACACGCGGGAGACGACGCGACGCATGCGATCTTCCACCAGCTGAACTCCTCGTTCATCACGCCGTTCGACCGCGAGGACATCTACAACCTCGCGTCGTCCCTCGACGACATCATGGACTTCATGGAGGAGGCCGTCGACCTGGTCGTCCTGTACCAGGTCGAGGAGCTTCCCAAGGGCGTCGAGCAGCAGATCGAGGTTCTTTCGCGGGCCGCCGAGCTCACCGCGGAGGCCATGCCGAACCTGCGGACCATGGAGAACCTCACCGAGTACTGGATCGAGGTCAACCGCCTGGAGAACCAGGCCGACCAGATCCACCGCAAGCTCCTCGCGCAGCTCTTCAACGGCAAGTACGACGCCATCGAGGTGCTGAAGCTCAAGCAGATCGTCGACGTCCTCGAAGAGGCCGCCGACGCCTTCGAGCACGTGGCGAACACTGTGGAGACCATCGCGGTCAAGGAGTCCTGAGGCCTCGCCATGGACACCTTTGCTTTGATCGTGACGATCGGCGTCGCGCTCGGTTTCACGTATACGAACGGCTTTCACGACTCGGCGAACGCCATCGCCACCTCCGTCTCCACCCGTGCGCTGACGCCTCGCGCGGCGCTCGCCATGGCCGCGGTGATGAACCTCGCCGGTGCCTTCATGGGCAGCGGCGTCGCCAAGACCGTCAGTGAGGGGATCATCGAGACCCCGCACGGCGACAAGGGGATGTGGATCCTCTTCGCGGCCCTCATCGGCGCGATCGTGTGGAACCTCATCACCTGGTACTTCGGACTGCCCTCGTCCTCGTCGCACGCGCTGTTCGGCGGCATGGTCGGCGCCGCGCTCGCCGGCGGGATCGGGGTCATCTGGTCCGGGGTCCTCGACAAGATCGTCATCCCGATGTTCCTGTCGCCGGTGGTCGGCCTCGTCGCCGGCTATCTGGTGATGTGCGCGATCATGTGGATGTTCCGCAAGTCCAACCCGCACAAGGCCAAGCGCGGCTTCCGCATCGCGCAGACGGTCTCCGCGGCGGGCATGGCCCTCGGCCACGGCCTCCAGGACGCGCAGAAGACGATGGGCATCGTGGTGATGGCCCTCGTCATCTCCGACGTGCAGAGCGCGGACGCGCCCATCCCGATCTGGGTCAAGATCGCCTGTGCGCTGATGCTCTCCGCCGGTACGTACGCGGGCGGCTGGCGCATCATGCGGACCCTCGGCCGCAAGATCATCGAGCTGGACCCGCCGCAGGGCTTCGCCGCCGAGACGACCGGCGCGGGCATCATGTTCACCACCGCGTTCATGTTCCACGCGCCGATCTCGACGACGCACGTGATCACTTCGGCGATCATGGGTGTGGGCGCGACGAAGCGCGTGAACGCGGTGCGGTGGGGTGTCGCCAAGAACATCATCTTGGGCTGGTTCATCACGATGCCGGCCGCGGCGCTGGTGGCCGCGGTGAGCTTCTGGATCGTGAACCTCGCGTTCTTGTAGCTCTTCGACTGCGGGCCCGCTGTGGCTGGTCGCGCAGTTCCCCGCGCCCCTTACGGGGCGCACCCCGTAGCCACACATAGGAGAGGCCCGCCCCCCGGGAGCCAGGGGGCGGGCCTCTCTTGTTGTCCCTGCGGTGGCACCGCCATGCAGCACCGCGGGGAGTCGGGGGGCCTAGCCGAAGCGGCCCGAGATGTAGTCCTCGGTCGCCTGCACCGACGGGTTGGAGAAGATCCGCTCGGTGTCGTCGATCTCGACGAGCTTGCCGGGCTGGCCGACGGCGGCCAGGTTGAAGAACGCGGTGCGGTCCGAGACGCGGGCCGCCTGCTGCATGTTGTGCGTCACGATGACGATCGTGAAGCGCTCCTTCAGCTCGCCGATCAGGTCCTCGATGGCGAGGGTCGAGATCGGGTCGAGGGCCGAGCAGGGCTCGTCCATGAGGAGGACGTCGGGCTCGACGGCGATGGCACGCGCGATGCACAGGCGCTGCTGCTGGCCGCCGGAGAGGCCCGAGCCGGGCTTGTTGAGGCGGTCCTTGACCTCGTTCCAGAGGTTCGCGCCCTTGAGGGACTTCTCGACGACGTCGTTCAGCTCGTTCTTCTTGTACGAGCCGTTGAGCTTCAGGCCCGCCGCGACGTTGTCGAAGATCGACATCGTGGGGAACGGGTTCGGGCGCTGGAAGACCATGCCGACCGTGCGGCGCACGTTCACCGGGTCGACGCCGCTGCCGTACAGGTCCTCGTCGTCCAGGAGCACCTTGCCCTCGACGCGGCCGCCGGGGGTGACCTCGTGCATGCGGTTCAGGGTGCGCAGGAACGTGGACTTGCCGCAGCCGGACGGGCCGATGAAGGCCGTCACGGAGCGCGGCTCCACGGTCATGGAGATGTCGTCGATCGCCTTGTGGGAGCCGTAATAGGCGGTGAGGCCCGATACGTCGATTCGCTTGGCCATGGGGATCACTGCTTCTTTCGGAGTTCTGCGGGAGAGGTCGCTGATATGGCCGCTCAGCGGCCCGTCTTGGGGGCCTTCCAGCGGGCTACGCCGCGGGCCGCCAGGTTGAGGATCATGATGAAGCCGATGAGGGCGAGGGCAGCGGCCCAGGCGCGGTCGTACGACGCGTCGGTGCCTGCCGCGTACTGCTGGTAGATGTACAGCGGCAGCGAGCCCTGCGCCCCGTCGAACGGGTTCGTGTTGATCAGCGGGGTCACCCAGACCAGGAGCAGGACCGGCGCGGTCTCACCGGCGATGCGGGCCACCGAGAGCATGACGCCCGTGGTGATGCCGCCGATCGCGGTGGGCAGGACGACCTTGAGGATGGTCCGCCACTTCGGCACGCCGAGGGCGAGCGAGGCCTCGCGCAGCTCGTTCGGGACGAGCTTGAGCATCTCCTCGGTGGAGCGCACGATCACCGGCATCATCAGGATGGCGAGCGCCATGGCGCCGGCCCAGCCGGAGAAGTCGAAGCCGAGGATCAGGATCCAGAAGCTGAGGACGAACAGGCCCGCGACGATCGACGGGATGCCGGTCATGACGTCCACGAAGAACGTGACGGTCTTGGCGAGCTTCCCGCGGCCGTACTCCACGAGGTAGACCGCGGTGAGCAGGCCGATCGGCACGGCGATCACGGAGGCCAGGAGCACCTGCTCCAGGCTGCCGATGATCGCGTGGTAGATGCCGCCGCCCGTCTCCTCGTCGGCGACGACGCCCATGGAGTGCGTCAGGAAGTAGACGTCGAAGACCTTGATGCCGCGCTTCGCGGTCTCGTAGATCAGCGAGGCCAGCGGGACGACGGCGAGCAGGAACATGACCCACACCATCGAGGTGGCGAGGCGGTCCTTGGCCTGTCGGCTGCCCTCGACGGCCACCGCGAGTGCGTACGACCCGACGATGAAGAGGACGGCGGCGATCAGGCCCCACTGGATGCGGCTGTCCAGGCCGGCCGCGACGCCGATGCCGATGCCGACGGCGGCCGATCCCGCGGCGACGGCCAGCGGCGACCAGCGGGGCAGCGTCGCGGCCTTGAGGGTGGACGGCCGCTTGGTGAGCGGCGCGGGCGGGGTGGGTGTCGTGGTGCTCATGCGTTGGCCCCCGAGTACTCCTTGCGGCGCGCGATGATCAGGCGGGCCGCGCCGTTGACCAGCAGGGTGATGACGAAGAGCACCAGGCCGGAGGCGATGAGCGCGTCCTGGCCGTACTCACTGGCCTCGTTGAACTTGCTGGCGATGTTCTGCGCGAAGGTGCCGCCGCCGTAGTCGAGCACGGACGCGTTGATGACGAAGTTCGGGGAGAGCACGGTGGCGACGGCGATCGTCTCGCCGAGCGCGCGGCCGAGGCCCAGCATCGAGGCGGAGATGATGCCGGAGCGGCCGAAGGGCAGCACCGACATGCGGATGACCTCCCAGCGCGTGGCGCCGAGGGCGAGCGCGGCCTCCTCGTGCATCTTCGGGACCTGGAGGAAGACCTCGCGGCTCACGTTCGTGATGATCGGCAGGATCATGATCGCGAGGAGGATGCCGACGGTCATCAGGGAGCGCGGGGCGCCGCCCTCGTACTCGAAGATCCCGGTCCAGCCGAAGTAGTCGTCGAGCCAGCTGTAGAGGCCGGTGAGGTTGGGCGCGACCACGAGGGCGCCCCACAGGCCGTACACGATCGAGGGCACGGCGGCCAGCAGGTCGATCACGTACGCGATGGGGGAGGCGAGTCTGCGCGGCGCGTAGTGCGAGATGAACAGCGCGATGCCGATGGCGACGGGCACCGCGATCGCGAGGGCGATGACCGAGCTCACCACGGTGCCGAAGACCAGGACGGCGATGCCGAAGTACGGCTTGCCCCCGGTGCTCATGCCGGCCGGGTCCCACTCGAAGGTGGTGAGGAAGTTGCCGGTGTTGTCGGCGAGGGCGAGGACCGTGCGGTACGTGAGGAACGCCGCGATGGCGGCCATGATCACGAGGAGCGCGATGCCGGAGCCCCGGGAGAGGCCGAGGAAGATCTTGTCGCCGGGGCGGGTGGCGCCGCGGGCGGCTGCCTTGCTCACCGGGGCCGTCGGCTTCGCGTCGCCGACGGGCGGGGGTGCGGTCGTATTGCTTGGTATGTCCATGGGGTTCTCCGGTCTGCGGAGGCGCCGTGCGGGTGTCGCAGGCGCTCCGTGGCGGCGGTGCACCGGACGGTGCGGCCGGCCCGGCCTTGCGGGGCCGGCCGCACTCGGTTCAGCTAGCTCAGGCCCGCGACGGTGGTGCGGACCTTGGAGATGATCTCGGCCGGGATCGGCGCGTAGTCGTTCTCCTTGAGGACGTTCTGGCCGTCCTCGCTGGCGATGTAGGTCAGGAAGGACTTGGTGGCGGGGAGCGTCTCCGCCTTGTTGCCCTTCTCGCAGACGACCTCGTACGTCACCAGGGTGATCGGGTAGGCGCCCTCGGCGGTCGGCTTGTAGTTCAGCTCAAGGGCGAGGTCCTTGCCCTTGCCGACGACCTTCGCCTCGGCGATGGCCTTGGAGGCGTTGTCGACGGTGGCCTTCACCGGCTCCTTGGCCCCGGTCTTCAGGTCGACGGTCTTGACGCCCTCACCGGCGTAGGAGAGCTCGAAGTACGAGATGGCGCCCGCGGTCTGCTTGACCTGTCCCGCGACACCGGCGGAGCCGTTCGCGGACTGGCCGCCCTTGGGCTCCCACGACTTGCCCGGCTCGTACGGCCAGGCGCTCGGGGCGGCGCCCTTCAGGTACTTGGTGAAGTTGTCCGTGGTGCCGGACTCGTCGGAGCGGTGGAAGGCCTGGATCTTGGTGCTGGGGAGCTTGACGTCGGGGTTGAGCTTCTCGATCGCCTTGTCGTCCCAGCTCTTGATCTTGTTGTTGAAGATGTCGGCCAGGGTCTTGGCGTCCAGGGTCAGGTTGTCGACGCCCGGGACGTTGTAACCGATGGCGATCGGGCCGCCCACCATGGGCAGGTTGATGGCCTGGCTGCCCTCGCAGACCTTCTTCGACTTCTCGACCTCTTCGGGCTTCAGCGCCGAGTCGGAACCGGCGAACGCGGTCTGGCCCTGCACGAACGCGGTGATGCCGGCGCCCGAGCCCGTCGGGTTGTAGTTCAGCTGCACGTCCTTGCAGTTGGTCGTGTAGACCTTCCGCCAGGCGTCGATCGCGTTCTTCTGCGCGGACGAGCCGGAGGCCGCGAGCTGGCCCTTGGCGTCGTCACACTTGATGTTGGCGTTGGCGTTCGTCTCCTTGCCGCCATCACCCGAGCTCGTGTCGTCGGAGCCGCACGCCGTGAGGGCCAGGGCGCCGGAGACGGCGAGGGCGCCGAGGGAGAGGGCGCGGAGCCGGTTCTTGCGCTGAAGCTTCACTTTCGGGTCTTCCTTCCGGGAGCCGCCGACCCTTTGCTGGCGGCGTGCGATGACTTGCGTCGTGTTGTAAGGCCGAAATTAGGCAGGGCAAGTGAAGCGGCCGATGGACGCGAGTGAACGGCGGGTGAACCTCGGCGGTCGGCCTGGTTAGGTGATGCGCTACAAAAAGTAGCGCTCAGACTACGCAGGGTGAAGACGGCTGGTCCAGTGCGCCGGATACGATCAGCGCATGATCTACCCGTTCCTTCTGGGCATGGCTGTCCTGCTCACCGTCGCCGGCGTGGGCGTCTGGATCTGCCTGGAGTTCTGCAGGGCTCTGCGCGAGCGGCGGGATACGGCTGCCTAGCGCTTCGTCAGTGCCGCGAGCAGATCTGTGACGAGTTCCGCGTCTCTTTCGCGCGTCAGGCGGCGGCGGGCCGCGTCGGGGTCCAGCCACCGGAGGTGCGACACCTCGGAGTTGGGGACGAAGGTGCCGGAGCGCGCTTCGGCGGCCCAGTAGCGGACCTCCTTGGGGCGGCCTTGCGCGTCCCTGTAGTGGGCCGTGGGGAGCTCCGCGCCGAGCTCACACGTCATGCCGGTCTCTTCGAGCACTTCCCGTACGGCCGCCTCGTCCGCCGTCTCGCCGTGCTTCAGCTTGCCCTTCGGGTGGGACCAGTCCGACCACTTGGGGCGGTGGACCAGGGCGAGTTCGATGCCGTGCGGTGCGGTGGGGGCGGGCCGCCACAGGACGCAGCCGGCCGCCCGGACGAGCTCGTCGCCGGGCCGGCTCTCCTCGTACGTCACCGGGTTCTCGTGGTACGTCACCAGGTCCTCGCCTCCTCGCGCAGCCACGCCTGGTGGAAGGCGAAACGTGCCGCCTCCACCTCGTGGCGCTGGTCGGCGTGGAGCACGCCGAGGGCGTACGCCGTGGCCGGGGCGATCCGCGGGGTCCGCGCCGCGTGTGCCGCGGCGGCCGCCGCGGCCGCCGCCTCGCGGTGGACGTTCAGGGCGTGGCTCGCGTCCGCGATACGGGGCTCCGCGTGCGGGTGGCCCAGGACTTCCTGGGCGTACCGGTGCAGGCGCAGCAGGGAGCGGACCTTCAGCCACGGGGCGTCCTGGGCGTCCGGGGCGGTGTCCGTGGGGGCGAGGCCGTGGGAGAGGGCGCCCGCGTTGTAGGGGTGGCCTGCCTGGCCGAGGGGGAGGGCGGTGACGGCTTCGGTCAGGGTGGTCCTGGCCTGTTCCGCGAGGGCTTGGAGGTCGTCCCTCGCGGCGTCGCGGAGGGGGACCTCGCTGGCCAGTACGGCCACGTTGTCCGCCACTGCGTGGAAGCGGGAGGAGCCGAAGGCTTGGAGGGTGGTGGAGTGGGCCCGGGTCTTGGCGAGGGTGAGTTGCCGCTCCAGTAGCGCGGCGGCTTTGGCTGCGCCTACCGCCAGGCCTCGCGGGGTGGTGCCCCCGTTCTCGGTACCCGGCACCGGGGGCTGTGCCCACCCGTTCCGCCGTGCGGAACGCCTGCCCACAGCAGTGACACCGGCCGCAGCCACAGCGGGCTCGGAGGTTGTTTCCACCGGCGTCGTCGGCGGCGGGAGTTGAGGTGGGCCCGAGAGGCGGTGGAGGGCTGTGGAGAGGCGGTCCAGGCGGGTGGCGTAGGCGTGTTCCTGGGCCAAGGTGCCGGAGAGCCAGGCCAGTTCGGCGCGCAGGGAGGAGGCCCAGTCCGGGTCGAGGAGAGGGCGGAACGTGTGCAGCGTGGCGCCGATGCGGCGCGCCGCGCGGCGCAGGGCGCAGGCCGCCTCCAGGGACTCCTCCGCACCCTGCGCGTCCGTCGTGGACTCGCGGTGCAGCCGCAGCGAGCGGAGGAAGTCGGTGGCCTGGTCCTGCAGGTAGGCCGTGAGGGCATCGCCCGCGGCACCGACACCGGTACCGGCACCGGTGCCAATACCCGTGCCCGTGGCCGTCTTCGTACCCGTCATCTCATGGTGTTGCTGTGCCACGCCGGCGCCTCCGGGCGTCTATGAGCATCTCCTGCACGTTCCGCAGCGGCTGGCCTTCCGGGTCCACCGAGTGGCGGGTCCAGTTGCCGTCCGCGCCCAGGTGCCAGGAGGCGGTGGTGTCCGACATGCCGGTCTCCAGAAGCCGGCTGAGGGCCGCCCGGTGCGCCGGGTCCTGGACCCGGACCAGCGCCTCGATGCGGCGGTCGAGATTGCGGTGCATCATGTCGGCGCTGCCGATCCACACCTCCGGTTCGCCGCCGTTGCCGAAGGCGAAGACGCGGGAGTGTTCCAGGAAGCGGCCGAGGACGGAACGTACCCGAATGTTCTCCGAGAGGCCCTCGACGCCGGGGCGCACCGCGCAGATGCCGCGCACCCACACGTCCACCTCGACGCCCGCCTGCGACGCGCGGTAGAGCGCGTCGATGATCGCCTCGTCGACCATCGAGTTGACCTTGATGCGGACGTAGGCGGGGCGGCCCGCCCGGTGGTGCTGCGTCTCCTTGTTGATGCGGGAGACGAGGCCGTCGCGCAGGGACTTGGGGGCCACGAGCAGCCGGCGGAAGGTCTCGCGGCGGGAGTAGCCGGAGAGCCGGTTGAAGAGGTCGGACAGGTCCGCGCCGACCTCCGCGTTGGAGGTGAGGAGGCCCAGGTCCTCGTAGAGGCGGGCGGTCTTCGGGTGGTAGTTGCCGGTGCCCACGTGGGAGTAGCGGATGAGGGTCTCGCCCTCCTGGCGCACGACGAGGGAGAGCTTGCAGTGGGTCTTCAGGCCGACGATGCCGTAGACCACGTGGCAGCCGGCCTCCTCCAGCTTGCGGGCCCACTTGATGTTGGCCTGCTCGTCGAAGCGGGCCTTGATCTCGACGAGGACGAGGACCTGCTTGCCGGACTCGGCGGCGTCGATCAGCGCGTCCACTATCGGGGAGTCGCCCGAGGTGCGGTACAGCGTCTGCTTGATGGCGAGGACGTCGGGGTCGGACGCCGCCTGCTCCAGGAAGGCCTGCACGGACGTGGAGAAGGAGTCGTACGGGTGGTGCAGGAGTACGTCGCGTTCGCGAAGGGCGGCGAATATGTCGGGCGCGGACGCCGACTCGACCTCGGCGAGGTCGCGGTGGGTGCCGGCCACGAACTTCGGGTACTTCAGCTCGGGCCGGTCCAGCTTGGCGATGCTGAAGAGGCCGGTGAGGTCGAGCGGGCCCGGCAGCGGGTAGACCTCGGCCTCGCTGATCTTCAGCTCGCGCACCAGCAGGCTGAGGACGTTCGGAGCGATGGTCTCCTCGACCTCCAGGCGCACGGGCGGCCCGAAGCGGCGCCGCATGAGCTCCTTCTCCAGGGCCTGGAGGAGGTTCTCCGCGTCGTCCTCCTCGACCTCCAGGTCCTCATTCCTGGTGAGCCGGAACATGTGGTGCTCCTGGATCTCCATGCCCGGGAAGAGCTCCTGGAGGTGCGCGGGCGCGGCGATGACGTCCTCTATGGGGACGTACCGCTGCGGGGAGGCCTCCAGGAAGCGGGAGAGCAGCGGAGGGACCTTCACGCGTGCGAAGTGCTGGTGGCCGGAGACGGGGTTGCGCACGACCACGGCGAGGTTCAGGGAGAGCCCCGAGATGTACGGGAAGGGGTGCGCGGGGTCCACGGCCAGCGGGGTCAGGACGGGGAAGATCTGCTGCCGGAACAGCGTGAAGAGCCGGGACTGCTCCTTCTCGGTCAGCTCGTGCCAGCGCACCAGCTGGATGCCCTCCTCGGCGAGGCCGGGCGCGACGTCGTCCTGGTAGCAGGCGGCGTGCCGGGCCATGAGCTCGCGGGAGCGGTTCCAGATGAGGTCGAGGACCTCGCGGGGCTGCAGGCCGGAGGCCGAACGGGTGGCGACGCCGGTCGCGATGCGGCGCTTGAGGCCGGCGACGCGGACCATGAAGAACTCGTCCAGGTTCGAGGCGAAGATCGCCAGGAAATTCGCCCGTTCGAGGAGGGGGGTGTGCGGGTCCTCGGCGAGTTCAAGCACTCTTTCGTTGAAGGCGAGCCAGCTGCGTTCACGGTCCAGGAACCGCCCCTGCGGCAGCTCGGCGCCGTCGTGGCCGACCGCGGCGTCCTCGTCGTACGCGTCGAGATCCGCGTCGATGTCGGGGTCCAGGTCGGAGACGGTGGCGGCGATGGTGGCGGGCCGGTGCGCGGCGATGGAACCCACGGAAGGCTGGGCGTGCTGGACTCGTCCCTGCGTGTTCTGCTGGCTCATGGATCCATTGTTCCGCGCGGGCACGACGATGGGCGCGTCGGAGAGCGCGGGAGTGAGGCGGAGCCTCCCGTTCTCCGGGGCGGGGTCGGGCGCGGCGGGCGTCATTGAGCGAGCGTCGCAAGGCTGTCTGAATCAGTGGTTACGGCGACATGACGTGCGGGACATCGGCCGAAGACCCCCGGGCGTCTACAGGGCCGGGGGTCTTGGTCGATCGTACGGTTCAGGGCACTCGGGCGGTCGTACGGTTCAGGCCGTGCGGTGGCGCAGGAGGCGGAAGACCGCGTACGTGGCGATGGCGGCGAGGGCGAGGACGATGCCGGTCTCGATCAACTGGACGTGCCAGAAGTGGGACCGGGGGTGGTAGTCCATGTACCAGCCGGTGATCTTCGTGTCGGTGGGGCAGGAGAAGCCGGGGGACGGCTTCGGGAGGCACGCGTGCTCGTTGAAGCGTTCACCTGCGGCGTTGGTGACTCCCTGGTCCATGCTGAAGGAGCCCCACGGGAACCTGGTGGGCCAGGTGTTGCCCTTGGTGGCGGGCCCGGTGACGGTGTCCACCGGCACCAGGTGCCAGCGGATGCTGCCGAGGCTCCACAGGACGAGCCCGGTGATGGCCCCGGTGGCGGCCATCGCGAGCAGCGTGCGGCGTACGGCGAACCCGATGAGCGTGCCGAGTGCCACGGCGAACAGGGAGTACGCGACGAGGGCGGGGCCGATCGCCTCGTAGACGCCCCGGTCGGCCCAATGGAGGGGCGAACGGCCGCCGAGCACGTCGGAGGCCCCGAGCCGGAACGCCACCAGGAGGACGAGCGTCCCGAGCGCGGCGAGCGCGGCGGCCGTGCTCAGCTTGGCGGCGAGCCAGCGCGCGGGTGACACGGACTGCGTCCAGGAGACCTTGTGGACGCCGCTCTCCAACTCGCGTGCCACCAGCGGGCCCGCGACGAACGCGCCGATGAGCAGCGGGACGAGGAGCAGGCCTATGGACCCGCTCTCCATGCTGGCGTCGAGCAGGTCCTTGGCGCTGGCGAAGCCGAGGAAGGAGTCGCAGGCTTCACCCACGACGCAGTTGTCGTCCGAGACCGGATAGGCGCCGGCCGCCCAGCGCAGCCAGCCGGAGTAGGCGACCGCGAGGACGACGAAGGCACCGGCGCTCAGGAGCGCGGTGCGGTGCACGCGCACGTCCACCCAGCGCGGGCCCCGCAGAGTCGGCAGGCTCATGCCGCCACCCCCGGCCGGGACGTGGCGGTCGTGCCCGGCGTCAGCAGGGGCGGCGCGTCCGGGGACCGGAGATGGGCGAGCAACAGTTCCTCCAGGGAAGGCTCTTGTACGTCCCAGCCGTCGTCGACCGGGCCCTCGGGGCGGATCAGGGCCGTCAGGCCGCGGCCGGTGGCGCGGGACTCGATGACGGTGTGCGGGGCGAGGTCGGCGGCCGGGCGGACGCCCGTCACCAGGGCGTGCGCGGTGACGAGGTCGTCGATGCCGCCGCCGAGCCGGATGCGCCCGTCGGACACGAGGAGCAAGTGGTCGCAGGCGTCGGCCAGTTCGCCGACGATGTGGGAGGACATGACGACGGTCGTGCCGTGTTCGGCGGCCTCCGCCATGAGTGTGCCCATGAGTTGGTGGCGGGCGAGCGGGTCGAGGTCGGCCATCGGCTCGTCCAGGAGCAGCAGTTCGGCGCGCTTGCCGAGGGCCAGGGCGAGCGCGACGCGGGTGCGCTGGCCGCCCGAGAGCGTGCGGACGCGGGCGCCCGGGTCGAGGGCGCCTCCGGCGAGGACACGCTCGGCGACCGCCATGTCCCAGCGGCCCGGGTTGAGTTCGGCGCCGAGCCGCAGCGTGTCGGTGATGGTCAGCCGCGGGTGGAGCGGCTTGTCCTGGGCCACGTAGGCCACGCGGGCGCGGGCCTTCGCGGGGCTGGTGCCGAGCACGGTCAGCGTGCCGCCGCCGGGCCGGTCGAGGCCGGCCGCGAGGGAGAGCAGCGTGGACTTGCCGGCGCCGTTGGGGCCGACGACCGCGCAGACCCGCCCGACCGGCAGGCGGAACGAGCAGTCGCGCAGGGCCTGGCGGCGGCCGAAGCGTCTGGACAGGGCGTGTGCCTCGATGGCGGTGTCGGTCATGCGGGGTCCCCCTTGGTTGTTGCGGGTGCTGCGGGTGCTGCGGGTGTTGCGGGTGCTGCGGGTGTTGCGGGTGCCGTGTCCGGGGAGTCGAACTGTTCTTCCAGTACGGCGCTGAAGAGCGCCGCCACGTCGTCCTTCTCCAGCCCCGCCGCCCGGGCCCGCGCGGCCCACTCGACGAGCTCCCCCCGCAGCGGTGAGTCGGCGGGCGCGCTGCCCAGCGTGCGGCGGACGAAGGTGCCGAGGCCGCGGCGGGCCTCCACCAGGCCTTCGCGCTCCAGCTCGCGGTAGGCCTTCAGGACCGTGTTCGGGTTGATGGCCGTGGCCTCGACGACCTCACGGGCCGTGGGCAGCTTGTCGCCGGGTTCCAGCAGGCCGAGGCGGAGGGCCTGGTGGGTCTGCTGGACGATCTGGAGGTAGGTGGCGACGCCGCTGCGCCGGTCGATGCGGTATTCGACCACTGCCTTGCACCACCCTTTCACTAATTGAGTAGTGAAAGGGTGGTGCAAAAGAGGGGCGGCGTCAAGCGACGCCGCCCCGTGACTCCGTCGGTCCGGCTCTGTTGGTCGGGTGTCGGTCAGGTCTCCGTGCGGTACATCAGGTCCGTCTCGTACGTGACGAAGCCGAGGCGTTCGTAGACGCTGACGGCCGCCTTGTTGTCCGCGTCCACGTACAGCATCGCGGTCGGCAGGCCCGCCTGCGCGAGGTGGCGCAGGCCCGTCGTGGTCAGCGCCTTGCCGAGGCCGCCGCCCTGGGCGCCGGGGCGCACGCCCAGTACGTACACCTCGCCGAGGCGCTCCTCCGCGTGCACCTTCGTCCAGTGGAAGCCGACCAGCTCGCCGTCGCTCTCCCGCACCGCGAGGAAGAACCCCGCCGGGTCGAACCACGGCTGCGCCTTGCGGTCGTCCAGGTCGCGCTGGGTGAGGGAGCCCTGCTCGGGGTGGTGCGCGAAGGCCTCGGCGTTCACCGCGAGCCAGGCCGCGTCGTCCTGGCCCGGCACGAAGGTACGCACGGTGATGCCCTCGGGGAGGGGCGGCTCGGACAGGTCCAGCGGTGTCTGGGGCTGGTCCTGGATCTGGGGCTGGGGCTCGGCCGGGTCCTGGTCCGTCAAGGGGCGGCGCATCTGGCGCAGTTCGCGGAAGAGCGCGAGTCCGAGCACCTGTGCCAGGTGACGGGCCGCGGAGTGTCCGCCGTGCGCCCATACGCGCAGGCGCCGACCCGACTCGTGCAGCAGCGCCGTGCCGAGCGCCCTGCCGTGCCCGTGACCGCGCCGCGAGGGGTGTACGACGAGTTCGGCGGCGGGCGCCTCCACGGGGTCGGTGTCCTCCAGCTGCGCGTACCCGACGAGCTGGTCGCCGACGGTGAGCAGCAGGTGCCGGACGCCGTCGCGGGGGCCTCCCCGGAGCTGCAGCCGCCCCTGCTCGGACACCGCCTGCTGGCCGTCCGTACGGGCGGCCTCGGCGAGCAGCCCGAGCACGGCGTCGGCCTGCGCCGGGGTGAGGGCGGTGAGGGTCTCGATCTTGCGGAGGGGGGTGGGGGAGGCCTCGGCGGGGCGGTCGTCAGTCATACACCCGAGCGTATTCTGGCGGGGCGCCTTTGGGGTGGGGCATCGCGCTGCGCGCTCGCGTCCTCAAGCGCCGGACGGGCTTGATCCTTGGCTTGCGCTGGGTTGTCGCCTGCCGGCGGGTGGGTGGTTTATCGCGCTCCGCGCTCGTCCTCAAGCGCCGGACAGGCTGGAATTCCCTGCCGTGCGTCGTCACCCGCGGGTGGTGGGTGGTTTGTTGCGCTGCGCGCTCGTCCTCAAGCGCCGGACGGGCTGAAACCACCCCGCGCCGGACAGGCTGAAACCACCCTGCGCCGGGCCGGCTGAAGTCACCCTGTGCTCGTCCCCTCGAGTGTCGGACGAGCATCGGTCGAGCAGCAATCAGGCTGTGACCCGGAACCCTCTGTTGCGCTACGCGCGTTGACTCTAGGCTGCGGGCGGTCCCATTCTTCTCACACCTCCCCGGGGGAACGCGTGCCCGCCATAGCTAAGCACCGAAGGCCCAGACGCCGTACCACTCGCGTCCTCGCCGTTGCGGCGGGGCTCGCCACCGTCGGCGCGCTTGCCGCGTCGCTGCCCGCCAGTGCGGGGCAGGACGGGGCGGCGGACGGCGGGAAGGACGGCGGCAAGAAGCGGACCGTGGACGTGCAGTTGCTGTCGTTCAACGACTTCCACGGGAACTTGCAGCCTCCGGCGGGATCCTCCGGGCAGGTCACGGAGAAGCAGGCCGACGGGAGCGAGAAGAAGATCGACGCGGGCGGGGCCGAGTACCTCGCGACGTCGCTGCGTACTGCCCGCAAGGGCCACCCCTACAGCGTCACCGCCGCCGCCGGCGACCTCATCGGCGGCAGCCCGCTGCTCTCCGGGCTCTTCCACGACGAGCCCACCGTCGAGGCGATGAACAAGCTCGGCCTGGACGTCAGCAGCGTCGGTAATCATGAGTTCGATGAGGGGGCTGCCGAGCTGGCCCGTATGCAGAACGGCGGCTGTCATCCCAAGGACGGGTGCTTCGAGAAGGACCGGAAGGGGAAGCCGAAGCAGTTCGAGGGCGCGGATTACCCCTATCTCGCCGCCAACGTCACGAACGAGAAGTCCGGCAAGCCCATCCTGAAGCCCTACTGGGTGTGGAAGGAGAAGGGCGTCAAGGTGGGATTCATCGGAGTGACCCTGGAAGGCACTCCGGACATCGTCTCCGCCGAGGGCGTCAAGGGGCTGAAGTTCCACGACGAGATCGAGACCGTCAACAAGTACGCGAAGATCCTCGACAAGCAGGGCGTGAAGTCCATCGTCACCCTCATCCACGAGGGCGGCGCCCCGGCCAGTCAGGCGTACAACTACGACTGTGACTCACCGGGTGCCGGTGACGGGATCTCGGGGCCGATCACCACCATCGCCAAGGGCATCACGCCCAAGGTCGACGCGCTCGTCACCGGGCACACGCACGCCGCGTACGTCTGTACGATCCCCGACCCGTCGGGCAAGCCGCGCATGGTGACCTCGGCGTCCTCCTTCGGGAAGCTCTACACCGACACCACGCTGACGTACGACCGCAGGACCAAGGACATCGTGCGGACGAGCGTGAAGTCGGCGAACCACGTCGTCAGCCGTGAGCAGGCCAAGGCGCCCGACATGACGTCGCTCATCTCGCGCTGGGACAAGCTCGCCGCGCCCGTCGCCAACAAGGCGGTCGGCTACATCTCCGCCGACATCCCGGGCCGCGGCGCCACCACCCCCGAGTCCCCGCTCGGCGACCTCATCGCCGACGCGCAGCTCGCGCACGCCAAGTCGCTCGACCCCGAGGCCGACCTGGCGCTGATGAACCCCGGCGGCATCCGCTCCGACCTCGTCCACAAGGCGAGCGGCAGTGAGGGGGACGGTGTCGTCACGTACGGCGAGGCGTTCACCGTGCAACCCTTCAGCAACACCGTCAACCTGGTCGACCTGACCGGCGCACAGCTCGTCACCGCCCTGAAGCAGCAGGTCAGTGGGGCCAATCAGGCTTCCCCGAAGATCCTTCAGGTGTCCGAGGGGCTCACGTACACCCTCGACATGACCAAGGCCGGTGCCGACCGCGTCGTCACCGACTCCATCAAGCTGAACGGCAAGGCGCTCGACCCGGCGGCCACCTACCGCGTCGCCCTGAACTCCTTCCTCGCGGGCGGCGGCGACGGCCTCCCCGAGCTGGGCAAGGGCGCGAAGCCGTTGGTCGGCGCGGATGATCTGAAGGCGTTCAACGACTATCTGGCCGCCAACTCCTCGGCGGAAGAGCCGATCGCGCCGCCGAAGGCGGACCGCATTACCGTAGTGAAGTGAAAACAGCGCGTTAAAGAACTGGCCGATATCGGTTCTTACCGGGTGTAAGGCTTGGGGTGGGGTGTGAACGTATGGTGAGATCACTCGATGCGTTCCCCCCACCGCATAGCCACGCCACCTTCGGAAACTTCGCCGCCGGCCCCCTCGTACACCAACCCGTATGAAGAACTGGGCGCCCTCGCGCCCAACCCGCTGGAGGAGTTCCTCCACGAAGACGAGGACAAGGACGAGGACAAGGGCAAGGCCGGGTTTGACGCGGACGTCCCCTGGACTCCGCCCAACCACCGCCGCGGCAGCCGTAACCGCAGCCGTAACCGCAGCCGTCGTCGTCGCAACCGCTTCGCCGGTCTGCCGCTCGCCGCGAAGGCCCTGGTCGCCGTCCTCGTCGCCACCGCGTTCCTCGCGCTCGGCGACCGCTGGGCCCTGCTCTACGCCGAGCACGAGGCCGCGGACAAGCTCAAGGACCAGCTGAACCTGAGCGCGGCCCCCGAGGTCGACATCGAAGGGTTCCCCTTCCTCACGCAGGTCTTCGACAAGCGCGTGGACAAGGTGAAGGTGACCGTCCCCGACGTCGCGGCCGACCGGGTCTCGCTCGCCAAGGTCTCCGCGACCGCGTCGGACGTGACCATCGACGGCGACGGGCCCACCTCGATCACGGGCGCCACCATCGGGCAGATGGACGGCGAGGTCCTGCTCTCCTTCGAGGACCTCAACCGCGAACTCGGCGCCTCCCAGGTCACGTTCACCGGCCGCGGCACCGACCAGGTCCTCGCGCGCGGCACGCTGCCCGTCGCGGGCCACGACCTGAAGGTGCGCGCCGACGCCCGCATCCAGCGCAACGGCGACCGCGGCATCTCCACCGACATCGGCGGCATGAGCCTGCAACTCGGCGACCTGGCGACCTACCGCCCGGGTACGCGCGAGAAGGAGGGCCTGCACCTGTCGAAGAGCTCCGCCGACCGCGTCGCCG
This sequence comes from Streptomyces sp. NPDC018029, assembly GCF_044327655.1. Taxonomy (NCBI): domain Bacteria; kingdom Bacillati; phylum Actinomycetota; class Actinomycetes; order Kitasatosporales; family Streptomycetaceae; genus Streptomyces; species Streptomyces sp. NPDC018029. Next base: position 55,191 of record NZ_JBIRFV010000005.1, read on the forward strand.
AGGAGACGGCGAAGGCGAAGGCGCTGCTCTCCGTCCCGGCGATCGTCGAGCGGCTCGGCGTCCCGGAGAAGGTGGTGCGCGGCGCCCTGAAGAGCGATGAGAAGCTCAACGACCTCACCGGCTCGCCGCGGTTCGTGAACGACGTGATGGGCCTGAACCTCATCGACGTGGCGATGGGCCACCCCGAGCTCCTCAAGAAGCTGGGCCTCGACCCCGCCCTCCTGAACGGGCTCTCCCAGCTCACCCGCCCCGTCCTCGCCGACCGCCTCACCCTCGCCTTCCAGCTGCCGAAGCTGCCGGGGACCGGGACGATGGCGCTGCGCGACGTGACGGTGGAGAAGGAGGGCATCCGGGTGCGGATCGCGGGGGCCGGGATCGGCATCGGGGGATAGGGCACGAAGGCGTCAGGACACGAAGGCGTTGGTGTACGAAGGCCTCAGGACACGAATCGGCCGTCCCGCAGCGCCAGTTCGCCGCCCTCGAACCGGTCCCGCAGCCGCCGGTCGTGGCTGACGATCACCAGCGTGCCCCGGTACCGGGCGAGCGCCGCCTCCAGGTCCTCCACCAGGGCGGGGGAGAGGTGGTTCGTCGGCTCGTCCAGGAGCAGCAGGTCCAGCGGGCGGGAGACGAGTTCGGCGAGTTCCAGGCGGCGGCGAAGGCCCACCGAGAGGGCCCGCACCGGCCGGTCGAGGTCCGCCTCGCGGAAGAGCCCGAGGGAGAGCAGCTCGTCGCGGCGCTCCTCGCCGAATACGGCGAGCGCCGTACGGCTCTCCTGCCACAGGGAGTTGTCCTGCCGCAGCAGGCCGACCCGCGCGGGCCGCCGGACCTCCCCGCTCGCGGGCGTCAGCTCCCCGGCGAGCAGCCGCAGCAGCGTCGACTTGCCCGCGCCGTTGGGCCCGGTGACGAGCAGCCGCTCGCCCGCGCCGATCCGCAGCGTGCCGTCGACGGTGAGGCGTCCCGGCACCCGTACGTCGGTCAGTTCCACCGCCCCCGACGCCTCGCCCATGACCCGCGCGGTGAAGCGCAGGGGCCGCGGGGGCGGCGGCACCGGGTTCTCGGTGAGGCGCTGCAACCGCTCCCGTGCGCTGCGGATGCGGCTCATCGCGCCGTGCGCCCGCGACCTGGCACGGAACGCACCGGCGCCGCTGAACGCGGCCGGAGCCTTGCGGGGGATCGCGGAGAGCAGTCCGATGTTGGACTCGGCGAGCGCGGACTGCCGGGCGACCTCGGCGCGCCACTCCTCGTACTCGCGCTCGTGGCGGGCGCGTTCGGCGGCCTTGGCGGTCAGGAACCCGGCGTATCCGTTGCCGTAGCGGCGTACGGTCCGCGTGTCGCCGTCGACCTCCAGGACCGTCGTCATGACGCGGTCGAGGAACGCCCTGTCGTGCGTGACGGCGACCAGCGTGCCGCGGTGGGCGCGCAGCCGGTCCTCCAGCCAGCGCACGGCCTCGTCGTCGAGGTCGTTCGTCGGCTCGTCGAGGAGCAGCAGCTCCGGGGCGGCCGCGAGGGTCCCGGCGAGGGCGAGGCGGGCGCGCCGGCCGCCGGAGAGCGTGCCGAGCGGGCGGGCGCGGTCCAACGGGCCGCGTTCGCCGAGACGGCGCAGGCCGACCTCGACCCGCCGGTCCGCGTCGTGCCCGCCGCGCGCCTCGAACTCGGCGACCAGGGCGGCATAACGGTCGTACGCGGCCGGGTCCGCGCCCTCCAGGGAGGCCTCGGCGGCCCTGATCCGCCGCTCAAGCGACCGCAGTTCGGCCAAGGCGTGGTCGATCGCGTCGCCGACGGTCGCGGTGTCCGGCAGGTCCAGGGTCTGGGCGAGGTGTCCGACGCCACCGGGGGCGACGACGGTGAGGCTGCCGTTGTCGGGCTCCTCCTGCCCCGCGATGAGCCGCAACAGCGTGGACTTGCCGGCTCCGTTGTCCCCGATGACGCCCGCCTTCTCGCCGGGCCGGACGGTGAGCGAGACACGGTCGAGGACGATGCGGTCCTCGTAGCGCTTGGTGACGTCGGTGAGGGTGAGCTGGGAGACGGTGGGAGTGGCAGGGGCGGCGGTGGGGGCGGTGACTGGGAACAAGTAGGTCCTCTTTGCTCGACGGCATGGGCGGCGACACACGGTCGCCGTTTGCTGTGACGAGACGTATCGTCTCGTCCGCTTCGGAGAATGTAGCGCACTCCGGCGCGTCCGGCAAGACGTTCCGTCTCGTTCAGGTGGTGGGAGTTTCCGGCGGCGGAGCCGCCGCTCCCGGCAGCTGCACCGTCGCCACCGTGCCGCCCCCCTCGGCCGCCGTCAGCGTCACCTCGCCGCCCGACTGCCGCACCGTACGGGCCACGATCGACAGGCCGAGGCCCGAACCCGGCAGGGAGCGCGCGGACGGGGAGCGCCAGAACCGGTCGAAGACGTGCGGGAGTTCGTCCTCGGGGATGCCCGGGCCGTGGTCCCGCACCGTCAGCCGGCCACGGTCGAGGGTGACCTCCACCGTGCCGCCGCGCGGGCTGAACTTCACCGCGTTGTCCAGGATGTTGACGATGGCCCGCTCCAGGGCGAGCGGCTCCACCCGCACGTACCAGGGCGCGAGCTCCGCGGTGATCGTCAGCTCGGGGCCGCGCAGCCTGGCCCGTTCGATGGCTGTCCTGGTGACGTCGTGCAGGGCCACGACCTGGACCTTGGCGCCGCCGGCCCCGGTGTCGGGGCGGGACAGCTCCTGGAGGTCGCCGATGAGGACGGCCAGTTCGGTCATCTGCGCGGTGACCGAGGCGAGGAGCGCCTTGCGGTCGTCGGGCGGGATCGCGCGGCCCGTCTCCTCGCTGCGGGCGAGCAGTTCGATGTTGGTCCGCAGGGAGGTCAGCGGCGTGCGCAGCTCGTGGCCCGCGTCGGCGATCAGCTGCTGCTGGAGGTCGCGGGAGGACGCCAGTGAGGCGGTCATGGAGTTGAAGGACTCCGAGAGGCGGGCGATCTCGTCGTCGCCGCCGACCGGGATGCGGAGGTTCAGGTCCTCGGTGCGGGCGACGTGCTCGACGGCCTCGGTGAGCCGGTCGACCGGGCGCAGCCCGGTGCGCGCCACCCAGAGCCCGGCGGCTCCGGCGCCGAGGACGCCGACGCCGGCGACGACGAGCAGGATCAGGGCGAGGTTGTCGAGGGTGTCGTCCACCTCGCTGAGCGGGCGGGCCACCGAGACGGCGAGCGAGAGCTGCGGGTCGTCCAGCGGGTAGGTGTAGACCCGGTACTTCTCGCCGTTCGCCGCGGTGGTGTTGTGGTACGTCGCCGACCTCTCGCGGGCGGCGACCTCGGTGTCCGCGTCGCTGACCTTGATCGACTGGCGGCCGAGGATGATGCAGTTCGTGCCGTTCTCGGCCACGACCTGGATCGTCTGGTTGTACAGATCCGGGTTGTCGCGGCCCGGGATCTCCCGCAGGCACCGCGCCCCGCCGGCCACCGGGTCGATGTCGATCCGCTGGACCACGTCCCCCGGCTTGGGGCGATTGCTGCTCAGTGCGTCGTCCAGCGAGTCCATGAGGGCGTTGCGCACCACGAACCAGCACGTGACAGCTGCCGCGGCCACCGCCAGAGCCACCGCCACCGTCACCAGCAACGCCAAGCGCGAGCGCAGAGGCAGGCCCCGGAAGCGCCGCTGCACCCTGTTCACTCGCCGCCCCGCAGCACGTACCCGACACCCCGCACCGTGTGCACGAGGCGCGGCTCGCCGGCCGCCTCCGTCTTGCGGCGCAAGTACATGACGTACACGTCGAGGGAGTTGGACGTCGGCTCGAAGTCGAAGCCCCAGACCGCCTTGAGGATCTGCTCGCGGGTGAGGACCTGCCGCGGGTGCGCGAGGAACATCTCCAGGAGGGTGAACTCCGTGCGGGTCAGCTCGACCGTCCGCCCGCCCCGCGTGACCTCGCGCGTCGCGAGGTCCATCCGCAGGTCGGCGAAGGCGAGCGTGTCGCCCTCGGCGGCCTGCCCGGCCCCCGCCGCGTACGAACTGCGGCGCAGCAGCGCGCGGATGCGGGCGAAGAGCTCGTCCAGCTCGAACGGCTTGACCAGGTAGTCGTCGGCGCCCGCGTCGAGTCCCGTGACGCGGTCGCCGACGGTGTCGCGCGCGGTCAGCATCAGGATCGGCGTGGTCGAGCCGGTGGCGCGGAGCCTGCGCGCCGCGGTGAGGCCGTCCATGCGGGGCATCTGGATGTCGAGCACGACGAGGTCGGGGCGGTACGCCGCGGCCTTCTCCAGCGCGTCGGCCCCGTCGACGGCGACCTCCGTGCCGTACCCCTCGAAGGCGAGACTGCGCCGCAGCGCCTCCCGCACGGCGGGTTCGTCGTCCACGATCAGGATGCGCAGCTGCTCGCGGTCACCGGTGCGGTCGCCTTCGGCGGGGCTCATGGGCTTCGGACTTCCTCGGGTCAGGGGCGGAACGGGGCCGGTACTGCCGGTATCAGCCTCGCACGCGGGCGTGTGGTCCGGCTGCCGTCACGTCTTCGAGCCGGACCGCAGCTTGCCGAGGTCGTCCTTGACCGTGTCGATCGGGATGGCGAAGCCGAGGCCGACGCTGCCGGACGCGGACTCACCCGTGCCCTGGCCGGACGAACTGGGCGAGTACATCGCCGAGTTGATGCCGATGATGTTGCCGTTCATGTCGATGAGGGCGCCGCCGGAGTTGCCGGGGTTGAGCGAGGCGTCGGTCTGGAGCGCCTTGTACGTGGTCTTCGACGACCCGGTGTCGCCGTTGAACTCCCGCCCGTCGAACTCGAACGGCCAGCCGCCCTGCGGGTCCTGCGGCTGCTCCTGCCCGTCGCCCGTGGAGACGGTGACGTCGCGGTCGAGCGCGGAGATGATGCCGCTGGTGACGGTGCCGGTCAGGCCCTCGGGGGAGCCGATGGCGACGACCTCGTCGCCGACCTTCACGTTCTCGGAGTTGCCGAGGGTCGCGGGCTTGAGCCCGGAGGCGTCCTTCAGCTGGATGAGCGCCAGGTCCTTCTTGCTGTCGGTGCCGACGACCTCGGCGTCGTACGTCTTGCCGTCGTTCGTCCGTACCTTGATCGACGAGGCGCCCGCGATGACGTGGTTGTTGGTGATGATCTCGCCGTCGCTCGTGGTGATCACACCGGATCCCGTCGACTTGCCCTGCCCGGTCGTTGCGCTGATCTCGACGATGCTGGGGCTGACCGCCTCGGCGACTCCGGCGACGGTGCCCTTCTTGCTCGTCGGCACCACGTCCGTGCTGGTGGCGGTGGAGCCGCTGTTCCTGTCGGTGAGCGTCTGCACGCCGTACGCGGTGCCGCCGCCCACCGCCGCCGCCGCGATCGCGACGGCCGCGAGCAGGGCCGCGGGGCCCCTCGCGCGGCGGCGCCGGGCGGGGGCCGGCGCGTGCAGGGGGTCCGGTGCCTGAGGTGCCTCCGGCGCGTGAGCGGGCGGGGGCGGATACGCGCCGTGTGCGTACGCTCCCGGCGTACCGCCGTGGTGCACAGGCGCTGACGACTGCTGCTGGGGGTACTCGCCGCTGGGGCGGAAGGTCTCGGTCATGACACTGAGATTGGCGGCCGTAGATGAGAGCTGCCTGAGTACGTCCTGAGAAGCCCGGCAGAAGTGCGTATGCCCGATATAAAGCCGGGTGCCCGGGTGTCCGGGTGTCCGGGCGCTATCGGCGAGGCGGCGCTACTTGCAGCCGCAGGACTGCCGCACGACCAGCCGCGAGGGGAACAGCTTCAGCCGCTCCCGCCGCGACCCCGCGACCCGCAGGCCGTCGTCCAGGACGAGGTCCACCGCGGCGCGCGCCATCGCGGGCCGGTCCGATGCCACCGTCGTCAGCGGCGGATCCGTGAGACCCGCCTCCTTGACGTCGTCGAAGCCGGCGACGGCCAGCTCGCCCGGCACGTCGATGCGCAGCTCCCGCGCCGCCCGCAGGATACCGATGGCCTGGTCGTCCGTGGAGCAGAAGATCGCGGTGGGCCTGTCGGGCCCGGCGAGCAGCCGCAGGCCGACCTGATAGGCGTCGTAGCGGTTGTACGGCGCTTCGAAGAGCCGGCCCTCCACCGAGCGCCCGGCCTCCCGCATCGCGCGCCGCCAGCCCTCGACGTGGTCGGAGACGGGGTCGCCGACGGTCGGGGTCTCGGCCATGCCGCCGAGGCAGGCGACGAACTCGTGGCCGTGCTCGAGCAGGTGCCGGGTGGCGAGCTGCGCGCCGCCGATGTCGTCCGTGACGACCGCGACGTCGTCGATGGCCTCGGGCCGCTCGTGCAGGAGCACCACGCGGGCGTCCCACGCGTCTATCTCGGCGGCCGCCTGGTCGGTCAGGCCGTGGCTGACGAGGATGAGGCCGGAGACCCGCATGCCGAGGAAGGCGCGGAGATAGTGGGTCTCGCGCTCCTCCACGTAGTCGGAGTTGCCGACGAGGACCATCTTTCCGCGCTCGGACGCGGCCTGTTCGACGGCGTGCGTCATCTCCGCGAAGAAGGGCTGCCGCGCGTCCGGCACGATCATGCCTATGAGGTCGGTGCGCCGCGAGGCCATGGCCTGGGCAACCCTGTCGGGCCGGTACCCCAGCTCCTTGATCGCGGCGAGTACCCGCTCGCGCGTGGCCGGGGCGACCGGCCGGGGTCCGTTGTTGATGACGTAACTGACGACCGCGGTCGAAGTACCCGCAAGTCTTGCCACGTCATCCCGAGTCACCTTGGCCACGCGCGGAGTCTACGCGGATGGAACTACCGCTGGGCAGGGCGTACGGCAGCTTCCTTCGGAGCGGGCGCCGCGGCGGCCCGGGCGGTCCCCCCGCCGTCCTCCCCGGCCCGCGGGGCGGCGGCCTTCGCCTTCTCGCCGTCGGCCGCGCGTTCGACCTTCTCCGGGGTGACGAAGCGGTAGCCGACATTGCGGACCGTGCCGATCAGCGACTCGTGCTCGACGCCGAGCTTCGCCCGAAGGCGCCGCACGTGCACGTCGACCGTCCGCGTGCCGCCGAAGTAGTCGTAGCCCCACACTTCCTGGAGCAGCTGGGCGCGCGTGAAGACCCGCCCCGGGTGCTGGGCCAGGTACTTGAGCAGCTCGAACTCCTTGAAGGTCAGGTCCAGGACCCGGCCCTTCAGCTTCGCGCTGTACGTCGCCTCGTCCACGGAGAGATCGCCGTTGCGGATCTCCATGGGGGAGTCGTCGGAGGTGATCTGCTGGCGGCCCATGGCGAGCCGCAGCCGGGCCTCGACCTCGGCGGGGCCCGCCGTGTCGAGGAGTACGTCGTCGATGCCCCAGTCCGCGGTGACGGCCGCGAGGCCGCCCTCCGTCACGACGAGGACCAGCGGACAGCCGGGCCCCGTGGAGCGCAGGAGCTGGCAGAGGCTGCGCACCTGCGGGAGGTCGCGTCGCCCGTCGACGAGGATGACGTCGGCGCCGGGGGTGTCGACGAGAGCGGGCCCCTCCGCGGGGGCGACGCGCACGTTGTGAAGGAGCAGGCCGAGAGCGGGGAGCACCTCCGTCGACGGCTGGAGGGCATTGGTCAGGAGCAGCAGAGAACTCATCGCCGACCACCTGCCCGGGTCGTCTGACTGTCGTGCACGTTTCGCTCGCCCATAACGTCGGTTCCTCCTCGGTCCCTGCGGAGGGGGTCCCCCCTGCTCCTTTGAGCTTGGGGGCGTTTACGGCACTGCTTCGTACTTTGTTTGTTGCGTGTACCCCCGAGAAGCCCGCGCCCGGGGCTCCGAAAGCACAAAAGGACCCGGGGGCTGCGCTGCCCGGATCCTCTGCCCAGCAGAATAGCCCACATGAGTTCCGGTCCGGCAGGTCAAACCGCGCGATCTTCTGTGCCTCCGGTCACGCGCGATCAGCGTCGCGTTCAGCGGTACGCCACGCTGCGTACACAGGACGCAGTGGCCATCGAGGCCGCCCACGACCCCGGGCCCGACCCCGCGGGAGAGCTCGCGATCGTCGTCGCGCACGGCTTCACGGGCGACCTCTCGCGGCCGCACGTGCGCCGCATCGCGGGCGTCCTGGCCCAGCGTGCGGGCGTGATCACCTTCTCCTTCCGGGGGCACGGGCGCTCCGGCGGGCACTCCACGGTCGGCGACCGCGAGGTGCTCGACCTGGCGGCCGCGGTCGAGTGGGCACGGTCCCTGGGCTACGCGCACGTGGTGACCGTCGGCTTCTCGATGGGCGGCTCGGTCGTGCTGCGGCACGCCGCGTCGCACAGGGGGCGCACGGAGGCGCGGACCGACGCGGTGGTCGCCGTGAGTGCCCCGGCACGTTGGTTCTACCGGGGTACGGCGCCGATGCGGCGGCTGCACTGGGTCGTCACCCGGCCCGCGGGCCGGGTGGTCGGCCGCTTCGGACTGCGGACCCGAATCCACCCGCACGAGTGGGACCCCGTCCCCCTTTCGCCGGTCGAGTCCGTCCCCCTCATCGCCCCGACACCCCTGCTCGTCGTCCACGGCGACCGGGACCCGTACTTCCCGCTCGACCACCCGCGGATGCTCGCCGCGGCCGCCGCCGGCGGGGCCGAGCTGTGGCTGGAAGAAGGCATGGGGCACGCCGAGCACGCGGCGACGGACGGGCTCGTCGCACGGATCGCCTCCTGGGCCACGGCATCATGGACGTCGGCAACCGCCGAGGAGACATCGGCGACCGCCGACTGAAAGGAAGGGGAGCCGCATGGTGAACGGCACCATTCGTTACTGGGCCGCTGCCAAGGCGGCCGCGGGCGTCGCCGAGGAGCCGTACGCGGCGGCGACGCTCGCCGAGGCGCTGGACGCGGCCCGCGAGCGGCATCCCGGCGAACTCGTCCGGGTCCTGCAGCGCTGCTCCTTCCTCGTCGACGGAGACCCCGTCGGGACCCGCGGGCATGAGACCGTACGGCTGGCCGAGGGCGGCACGGTCGAGGTGCTCCCGCCGTTCGCAGGAGGATGAGCGCCATGTCCGATCAGCCCGACGAGAGGTACACGGGGCACCAGGGATACGAGGGGTACGAGGGATACGAGCCGTATCCGCAGCAGCAGTACCCCGGGCAGCAGCAGCAGCAGCACCCGCACCAGCAGCAGCCGTATCCGGAACAGCAGCAGCAGCAGCACCAGCAGCAGCACCAGCCGTATCCGGAGCAGCAGTACTACGCGGAGCCGCAGCAACAGCAGCAGTACGGCCAGCCCCAGCAGCCTCAGCAGTACTACGCCGACCCTCAGCAGCAGTACTACCCGGACCCCCAGCAGCAGTACGGGCAGCAGCCGCAGCCGCCCCAGCAGTACTACGCCGACCCGCAGCAGCAGTACGGCCACGAGCAGCACACCCAGCAGTGGGAGGGCCAGACCTGGGAGACCCAGGTGCAGCCGCCCGTGGCCGCCGTGGACGTGACGGAGACGGCGTACCTGCCCGCACAGGGCGCGGCCCGTGCCGAGGAGCCCGCCCAGGAGCCCGCCGCGGCCCCCGGCCACGGCGCCTCCTACGGCCCCGCCACCACCACGGGCAACCCCCGCGTCACCGATGCCCAGCGCGCCAGGGCCGAGGGCCGTTCGCCGATCATCGAGCCGGGGATGCAGCCCGCCGCGCTGACCGCCGTGCTCGGGCTGCTGCTCGCCGCGGGCGCCGCCGTCGGGCAGTACGCGCTGCTCGTGCCGCTGGTCCTGCTGCAGGCCGTGACCGCCGCCGGGTGGTTCCGGCTCAACGGCATGTGGCCCGCCCGGCAGGGCATCGCGCTCGCCTTCCTCGGCGGCGTCGTCGCGGACGCCGTGCTGCTCGGCGTCGGCAAGGAGCACGGGCCCGCCGCCATCCTCGGCACCCTCGGCGTGGGGGTGCTGCTCGTGCTGGTGCTCCAGCTGCGCAGCCACGCCGGTGCCGACGAGCGGATGTACGGCCTGATGGCCACCGTCGTCTCCGCCGCGCTCGCGATCGTCGCGGCCGGGCACCTCGCGGCCGCCTCCGACGCCGTGACCGTGGGCTGCATCGCCGTCGCCGTCGCGGTCCTCGCCCGCGCGCTGCCGCTGCCCACCCCCGCCTCCGTGGTCGTCGCCCTGCTCGCGGCCGCCGGCGCCGGGATCGCCGTCGGCGGGACCACCGACTACGGCAGCAAGGGCGCGCTGCTCGCCGTCGGCGCCGGGGTGTGCGCGCTGATCGGGCACCGGGTCGCGAGCTACGACTACCCGTCCCGCTTCGTGCACCTGACGGCGGGCGTCGCGCTGCCGCTCGCGGCCGCCGCCCCGGCCGTCTACGTCCTCGGCCGTGCCATCGGCTGACCGGCACACCGATCGTCACAGCTGTTCGACAGGTCCCCGGCCGATCTCTGCGGCCGGGGACCTGTCCTTTAGGCTCGCGGCAACGACAGTCGACGCGGGGGACAAGTGGGGGAACACCGGACATGAGCAAGCGAGCCGTACGCATACTTCTGATAGTCGTCGTGGTCCTCGGGGGTCTCTTCGTGGCCGCGGACCGGCTCGCCGTGAACTTCGCCGAGAACGAGGCGGCGGAGAAGATGCGCACCAGCGAGGGCCTGAGCGAGACGCCCGACGTCTCCATCAAGGGCTTCCCCTTCCTGACCCAGGTCGTCGGCGGAGAGCTCGACGACGTCGAGGTCGGCATCAAGAACTACGACGCGAGGTCCGGCTCCGACGCCATCCGGATCGCCGACCTCACCGCCCACATGAAGGGCGTGAAGTTCTCCGGCGACTACAGCTCGGCGACCGCCGCGAGCGCCACGGGCACCGCCCACGTCTCGTACGACGAGCTCCTGAAGGCCAGCAAGTCCGAGCCCGTCGAGCTGCCGCTCGGCGCCACCGGCAAGGTGATCGGCCTCTCCGACGGCGGCAACGGCAAGATCAAGGTCGAGGTCGAGGTCAGCAAGGGCGGCGCGAAGCTGCCGAAGCCCGTCCACGTGCTCAGCTCGGTCCGCGTCGAGGGCGACACCATCAAGGTGCACGCCGACGAGATCCCGAAGAACCTCGACGTCCTCGGCGTCTCCATCCCGCTCCCCGAGGGCATGGTGCGCGACGTCACCGACTTCGAGCAGAAGATCGACGACCTGCCCGCCGGGATCGAGCTGCAGAAGGTCGAGGCGGCACCGGACGGCGTGGACATGTCCGTGACCGGCTCCCAGGTCCGGCTGGTGGGCTGACCACAGTCCGAGACGGAGGCGTCCGCCCGGCGGATGTGAGAGGGACGACACGGAGCCCGCGGCCCCATCGGGGCGGCCGCGGGCTTCAACCATTCCCACATGGTGGACGATCGTGTCTCAGTATGCGGAGCGCCGGTGACACGGCCGCCCCTCCGTCCCTACGATCGGACCCATGCAACGACAGGCGGACCTCACGAAGCGGCGGGCAGTGGACCTGTGCCGCGTCGCCGCCATGCTCTGTCGCACCTTCTAGCGGGACTTCCGAACTCCCGTTTCCCCCGGCCCGTCGACGCTTTCCGTCAGGGCCCCCGTGCCGTACGCCGCGCCTCCCCGCGCGCCCGTCGTCGTACGCGCACACCCCTCGCAGCACCGCCGCACCGCCGTAACTGCCCCGGAGGAGAAAAGCATGAGCCGCAGCGACGTCCTGGTAGACGCCGACTGGGTCGAGGCCCACATCGACGACCCGAAGGTCGTCATCGTCGAGGTCGACGAGGACACCTCCGCGTACGACAAGAACCACATCAAGAACGCGATCCGCATCGACTGGACCAAGGACCTCCAGGACCCGGTCCGCCGTGACTTCATCGACCAGGAGGGCTTCGAGAAGCTCCTCTCGGCGAAGGGCATCGCGAACGACTCCACCGTCGTCCTCTACGGCGGCAACAACAACTGGTTCGCGTCCTACGCCTTCTGGTACTTCAAGCTCTACGGCCACCAGGACGTGAAGCTCCTCGACGGCGGCCGCAAGAAGTGGGAGCTCGACTCCCGCGACCTGGTCGACGGCTCCGAGGTCCCGCAGCGGCCCGCCACCGACTACAAGGCCAAGCCGCAGGACACCTCGATCCGCGCCTTCCGCGACGACGTCGTGGCGGCCATCGGCTCGCAGAACCTCGTCGACGTGCGCTCGCCCGACGAGTTCAGCGGCAAGCTGCTCGCCCCTGCCCACCTCCCGCAGGAGCAGTCGCAGCGGCCCGGCCACGTGCCGAGCGCCCGCAACATCCCCTGGTCGAAGAACGCCAACGACGACGGCACCTTCAAGTCCGACGACGAGCTCAAGGCCCTCTACGAGAACGAGCAGGTCGACCTCTCCAAGGACACGATCGCCTACTGCCGCATCGGTGAGCGTTCGGCCCTGACCTGGTTCGTCCTGCACGAGCTGCTCGGCCAGACCAACGTCAAGAACTACGACGGCTCCTGGACCGAGTACGGCTCGCTCGTCGGCGTGCCGATCGAGCTCGGCGCCAACAAGTAAGACCCCCGACCTCTCTTCCCCCTCAGGAGTACCCATGTGTGGAGCAAAGGCCGGCGGCCCCGACGCTTCGACGATCAAGCCCGGTGAGACGACGATCCAGGGCCAGGTGACCCGCGACGGCGAGCCCGTCACCGGTTACGTGCGCCTGCTCGACTCGACCGGCGAGTTCACCGCCGAGGTCCCCACCTCGGCCACCGGACAGTTCCGCTTCTACGCCGCCGAGGGCACGTGGACCGTCCGGGCGCTGGTCCCCGGCGGCACGGCGGACCGTACGGTCGTCGCCCGGACGGGCGGTCTCGCGGAGGTCGCGATCGCGGTCTGAGCGCACCACCGCACCGCAGACGGCTGAAGGGCCGCACCCCAGGGGGTTGGACGCCACTGGAACGGGGTGCGGCCCTTCGGCTACGTCATGGCTATGGGGTTGGCTATGGGGACACGGCGTGGCCACGGGGTCACGGCGTGGCTACGGCTGGTGTCTGCGTCTGCCGTCCAGCTCGTCCCACCACTCGTCGGACTTCGCATCGCCGCTCGGGTCGTCCCACCAGCGGTCGTCCGGCCCTCTCCGATTCGCCGTGATCGCGGCCAGCGGCGGAATCACCATCGCCACGACACACATCCCGACGGCGACGGGCACCGACCACAGCCGCACCACGCCCCAGGCCAGGACGAAGAGCCCGACGCAGGTCCCCATCATGGCGAAGTACACATGACGCCTACGCGCGTACATACACCCAGCGTACGTCCCGCGCCCCCTCACAGAGAGGGACGGGCGCCGCCCGACTAGAGTGGGACCGGCTCTGATACCTGCCCCAACCGCTCACCGAGGAGCACCCCGTGCTTGAGGCCTTCTTCTCCGCCCTGCTGGTTCTCGTCTGCGTCGGCGTTCTCGCCTTCATGGGCCTGACCGTGAAGAAGCTGTACCAGGGCCAGCGCTGACCTCCCCGCCCCTCACCGCCACCTCCACAGATCGCCTGAGCTTCCCATGATCGAGATTCCGTCCGACCTGAACCCCGACCTCGTCCCCCTCGCCTTCCTCCTCGGCAACTGGGCCGGCGCGGGCGTCACCGACTTCCCCGGCGCCGAGAAGGCGAATTTCGGCCAGGAGGTCTCCTTCACGCACGACGGTCGGGACTTCATCGAGTACCGGTCGTACACCTGGGTGCTCGACTCCGAGGGCAACAAGGTCAAGCCCCTGGAGACCGAGTCCGGGTTCTGGCGCATCGACAAGGACCGCAAGGTCGAGGTCGTCATGGTCCGCGACGACGGTGTCGTCGAGGTCTGGTACGGCGAGCTGGCCGACAAGAAGCCGCAGATCGACCTGGCCACCGACGCCGTCGCCCGCACCGCGGCCTCGGGTCCCTACACCGGTGGCAAGCGCCTCTACGGCTATGTGAAGGGCGACCTGATGTGGGTCGGCGAGAAGCAGACCCCCGAGGTGCCGCTGCGCCCCTACATGTCGGCCCAGCTGAAGAAGGTCGTCACCCCCGAGGAGGTCGCCGAGATGGCCCGCAACCTCGGTGATCTGCCGGACGACGGCATCGCTTTCTTCAAGTAGACCTAGACTTCTGGTGTGACCAGTACCGACTCCGACTGGAAGAGCGACCTGCGTCAGCGCGGCTACCGGCTGACGCCGCAGCGTCAGCTTGTCCTCGAAGCCGTCGACACCCTTGAACACGCGACCCCCGACGACATCCTCTGCGAAGTGCGGAAGACGGCGTCGGGGGTCAACATTTCCACGGTCTACCGCACCCTGGAGCTCCTGGAGGAGCTGGGCCTGGTCAGCCACGCCCACCTCGGGCACGGCGCGCCGACGTACCACCTGGCGGACCGGCACCACCACATCCACCTCGTCTGCCGGGACTGCACGGACGTCATCGAGGCCGACACCGAGATCGCGGCGGAGTTCACCGCCAAGCTGCGGGACACCTTCGGCTTCGACACCGACCTGAAGCACTTCGCGATCTTCGGCCAGTGCGAGAAGTGCGCGGCGCGGAACAGGGACGCCCAGAAATAAAAACCGTCACCAGCGGGTCGTAGTCTTTGTGAACATGAAGAGCCCCCTGTTGTCCCTGCCCGGCGCCGTCCCCGCCGAGGGCGTGGACGAAGGCGTCGCCGCCCACTACGGCGAACTGTTCCGTGAGCAGCGCGCCCTCGCCGACGGCACCGGTTTCGTCGACCTCTCCCACCGCGGGGTGGTCTCCGTGACCGGCTCCGACCGGCTGAGCTGGCTGCACCTGCTGATCACCCAGCACGTCAGCGAGCTGCCCGCGGGCCAGGCCACCGAAGCGCTGATCCTCTCCGCCAACGGCCACATCGAGCACCACCTCTCCCTCGTCGACGACGGCGAGACCGTCTGGGCGCACGTCGAACCGGGCACGCAGGACGCGCTCATCGCGTACCTGGAGAGCATGAAGTTCTTCTACCGCGTCGAAGTCGCCGACCGCACGGACGAGTTCGCCGTCGTCCACCTGCCCGCCGGCTCCATCGCCCCGGTCCCGGAGGGCGCCGTCGCCCGCGAGACCGCGTACGGCCGCGACCTGTTCCTGCCGCGCGCGGACCTGGAGACGTTCGCCGCCGCCCACGGCCCCGCCGCCGGCCTCCTCGCGTACGAGGCGCTGCGGGTCGAGGCCCACCGGCCGCGCCTCGGCTTCGAGACGGACCACCGCACCATCCCGCACGAGCTCGGCTGGATCGGCTCCGCGGTGCACCTGCAGAAGGGCTGCTACCGCGGCCAGGAGACGGTCGCCCGCGTCCAGAACCTGGGCAAGCCGCCGCGCCGCCTCGTCTTCCTGCACCTGGACGGCAGCGAGGTGCACCTGCCGGTCGCCGGCACGCCGCTGCACCTCGCCAGCGAGGGCGCCGAGGGACGCAAGCTGGGCTTCATCACCACGGCCGTACGCCACCACGAACTGGGACCGATCGCGCTGGGCCTCATCAAGCGCAATGTGCCGCTGGACGCGGGTCTGGTGGCGGGCGACACCGCCGCGGCCCAGGAAGTGGTCGTCGAGCCCTAGGCCCACATTTCTGGTCGAGCCCCGGGCTCACATCTCCAGGAGCACCGTGAACGGGCCGTCGTTCGTCAGGCCCACCCGCATCTGGGCGCCGAAGCGGCCCGTCGCCACCGTCGCCCCCAGGGCGCGGAGCCGCGACACCACCTCGTCGACCAGGGGCTCGGCCACGTCGCCGGGGGCCGCCGCGTTCCACGTGGGGCGGCGGCCCTTACGGGCGTCTCCGTAGAGCGTGAACTGGCTGATGACCAGGAGCGGGGCGCCGGTGTCGCTGCACGACCTCTCGTCGGACAGCATGCGCAGCGTCCAGAGCTTACGGGCGAGCCGGTCCGCCTTCTCCTTGGTGTCGTCGTGCGTGACGCCCACCAGGACGCAGAGGCCCTCGCCGCTGATCTCGCCCACCGTCTCCGGGCCGTCCTCGCCCGCCACGACGACGCTCGCGCCGTCGACCCGCTGCACCACTGCTCGCATGCGGCCATCATGCCGTGCCGGGCGCGGCGCCCGGAACATGCCCCCGATCCCCCCATCTGGGGCCGATTCCGGGCACTCGCTCACATAGCGGCCACTCGGGGTGGCACGATGCTCACACGCGGTGCACCGCGTCGACCGGTCGAGGGGACGGGTAGAGGCAGATGAGCACACCAGGTACCGGGCACTCGCCCGGCCGCATCTCCCTGCGGCGTACGGAGGTTCCGCGGCCACCCGCGCAGCGCACCGGCGGCCGGCTGCTGACCGACGGGACCGGGGGCGACCTCGGCGGGCTGCGCCTGCCGGAGCTCCGCGAACTGCGCAGGGCGGCCCAGCAGGACGAGGCCGACCTCAGCTATGTGCGGCGGCTCCTCCAGGGGCGCATCGACATCCTGCGGGCGGAGATCGCGCGCCGCGGGGAGCCGCACACGCAGGCGCCCGAGCCGGAGGCGACGGTCATGGACCGGCTCGCGGAGATCCTCAGGGACGCCCCGGCCCGCCACCGCTCATCGGCCCGGCACGTCACGCTCGGCACGCCGCACGGCGAGGAGTACCGCCTGCTGGCCACGGAGATGCTCGCCGAGGTCGAGCTCTCCGACCTGGCGGCGCGCACCGACGACGAACTGCACACGGCCATGGGCCGCCTCGTGCGGTACGAACAGCAGGTGTCCCGGCGCCGCCAGCGGCTGCAGCGGACGACGGACGAGTGCAGCGCGGAGATCGCGCGGCGGTACCGGGTGGGAGAGGCGCAGGTCGACGACTTGCTGTCGTGACGATCGCGAGTGTTCCGCCGGGGCCCGGACGCGTCTGAGCCCCGGCCCGTCCGTAGCGGTGGACCGGGGCTCAGCCCCCTTACGGCTGACCGGACTCCCGGCTCCCCTCCGGATGGGAGCCCGGCCCGCCGGGTCTGTGCGGCGCCGGGCGGGTCAGCCCGACTGGGCGAGGAGCAGGACGAGAAGTCCGGCCCCGACGCCGCTGAGCTTCACGTTCTTCGCCTTGATGCCGATGGTCAGCAGGACGAAGGCGACGATGCCGAGCGGTCCGTACTTCCACTGGATGAGCTGCTCGAAACCGAGGGCGAGGGCGGCGACGATGATGGCGATGACGGGCATGACGTTCCCTCCTTCGGGACCGGGGCGGCGAACCCCGATGAGCTGGTGGCCAACCCCGGGAGGGTCTGACCATGTCGCCGAAGTTGGCTACCAACTTCAACTGACTTATCTCCGCTAGGACTCGACTCATAACCACCTTTCCTGCAACTCCCCTAAGATGGCGCGAAGTTGTACTGTTTGGTTGTGAGTACCGAACCTGCCTCCGTCAACGGGCGCAAGCGATCGCAGCGGTCCCACCGCGAGGTCGCCGACGTGCTGCGCGACCGGATCAGGTCCGGGGCGCTGCGGCCGGGACAGCGCATGCCGACCCAGGCCGAGCTGGCCGACGAGTTCGGCGTGGAGCGCGGTGCGGTGCGGGAGGCGCTGCGCATCCTGCACCGTGAGCATCTGCTGTCCAACGTGTCCAAGGGGAGTCCCGCCACGGTCGCGGAGGCCTCCGAGCGTGCCGCAGCCGGACCGGGCGAGACGCGGCCGCAGCCCACGATGGTCGGCCTTGCCCCGCGCATCGCGGCCGCCTTCGACGTGCCGCACGTGGAGATAGACGCGCTCTGTCACACGTCCATCTCGCTCACCATGGCCGTCGGCGAGCCGCTGCGGCAGATCCACGCGGGGCAGCTGAAACCGGCCAAGGTCGACGTCCGGGTGCTGCTGCCGAGCCGCGACATCGACCTCGCCTTCCCCGCGCCGGTCGACGGCGGGGACCACGAGGGCGACCAGGTCCACCGGCGCTGGCTCGACCAGCGCAACGCGCAGGGGCAGGTGCTGCGCCACAACCTCCTGGCGCTGCGCTCCTCGCACGGCATCGACGTGTCGGTGCAGTTCCGCGCGCTGCCGTTCACACCGCCGGTGAAGCTGTACCTGATCAACGGCTCGGAGGCGCTCTTCGCCTACTACACGCTCACCAAGCGGGACGAGGAGATCGGCCAGGAGTCCCTGGAGATGTACGACGCGCAGGGCACGCAGTCGATGCTCTTTCCGTTCAAGGAAGGGGACGGGCTGCGGGACACCACGTTCGTGGAGCAGTCCCACCTGTGGTTCAACGCCCTGTGGAACACGATCAGTCAGGACCTGCAGCTGTCGGCGGGCAGGGCCTAGGGGGCGGGCCGCCGCCCGCCGACCCGGTCAGCTCGCCGGACCCGTCACCAGGAGGGCGAGGACGACGGCGCCGATGGAGCTGCACGTGGGGTTCCGCGCCTTGACGCCGATGGTGAGCAGGAGGAGGCCGACGATGCCCATCGGGCCGTACTTCCACTGCACGAGCTGCTCGACGGTGACGGCGACCACGGCTGCGAGGAGGGCTATGGCGGGCATGGTGGTTCCTCCTTCTGCCATCTTGGACGAGTTGGCAACCAACTCTGCCTAGGTTGTCCCCACTTGGCGTAAGCCCATAAACAACTTCCCATCAACTCCCCAAAGATGGCGGTCAGTTGTATCGTCTGGTCGTGACCCAGGAGAACGTTGCAGTGAACGGCAGCAGAAGACTCACGCCCCAGGACATCGCCGACACCCTCCGCGACCGCATCCGGGCGGGCGAACTCAAAGCGGGAGAACGCCTGCCGACCCAGGCCGAACTGGCCTGCGAGTTCGGCGTCGAACGCGGCACCGTACGCCAGGCGATGAAGCTCCTCCAGGGCGAGGGCCTGCTCTCCAACGTCAGCAAGGGAAGCCCACCGAGGGTGGCGGACGCGGGGCCGGCCCCTGCGAGCAGGGACCCACAGCCGTCGATGGTGGCGTTGGCGCCGCGGTTGGCGGAGGCGTTCGCAGGGCCCCACGTCCGGATAGACGTGGTCTCCTACACCGCCGAGACACTGATGGTCGCCATCGGCGAGCCGCTCCGCCTGATCCACGAGGGCCGCATCCGGCCGGAGTCGATCGACGTACGCATCCTGCTGCCGAGCAGCGACATCGAGCTGGCCTTCCCGGTGCCCATCGACACCGACGCGGAGCACCGGCAGCGGCTGCACCAGCGCTGGCTCGCCCAGCGCAACGCCCAGGGCCAGGTGCTGCGGCACAACCTCCTCTCCCTGCGCTCCTCGCACGGCATCGACGTCCATGTGACGTTCCGGGCGCTGCCCTTCACCCCGCCGGTCAAGATCTATTTGTTGAACGCGACCGAGGCGCTGTTCGCCTTCTACTCGCCCCACCAGCAGTCACTGGAGCTGGACGCGGCCGACGGCGACGAGAGCGAGGTGGTGGACCTCTACGACGTGGGCGGCGTCAAGGCGCCCGTCTTCTCCTTCGAGAAGGCCGTGGCGGCCTCGCGCGACGCGATGTTCGTCGAAGAGTCGCAGAAGTGGTTCGACGCACTCTGGGCAACCATCACCTCGGACCTGACACTCTCTTAGGTGACTCCTGACTCGACGCAACCCGACGCGACCTGGTCCGAGACGGTCAATGACGAGATCGGCATGCTCCGCATCCTGACCGGCCCCGTCCGCTTCGTGCTCTTCGACTTCGACGGACCCATCTGCCGCCTCTTCGCCGGCCACTCGGCCGAGCAGGTGGCGAAGGACCTGGTCCAGTGGCTGGAGGAGAGAGGGCTGCACGGCCTCCTCACCGACGAGGAGCGGCAGCTGGCCGATCCGTACGACGTACTGCGCGCCGTGGACCGGCGGCACCCAGAGAGCGACCTGGTCGACGAGCTGGAGAAGTGGCTGACCCGGCAGGAGCTGAACGCCGTGGCGTCCGCCTGGCCCACCGCGCACGCCGACCGGCTGATCCGCACCTGGTCGGCGGTCGGCGCCCGGCTGGCCGTGACGACGAACAACTCGCCCCGCGCGGTGGAGCGTTACCTCGACTCGCGAGGGCTCCTGGGGTGCTTCCTCCCGCACATCTACGGCCGCACCCGCGACCTCCGGCTGCTCAAGCCCGACCCGCACTGCGTGAACCGCGCCCTGCGCGCCATGGGGGCGGACCCGGCCGCCACCCTCATGATCGGCGACGCGCCGTCCGACTGCGTGGCGGCACGGCGGGCGGGCGTCCGCTTCCTCGGCTTCGCCCGCAACGCACGCAAGGCGGGGCTGCTGCGCGAGGCCGGCGCGGAACACCTGGTCGAGTCCCTCGAACTGCTCTCCAGAGTGGTGTTCGACATGGGCGACACGAAGGCGCAGTAAAGCGGCAGGCTGAGCGAACGGTCGCCACGCCGGTGTCCACTATGTGGCAAGTGGCAGGAACGGTTCCGTGCAGGGGATACCCTCTGCGCTCATGCCGTCACCTCCGCCTCGCACTCCCCATGAGGCGCCGAAGAGCGGTCGCCGCGAGTCGTGGATCCGACGCCTCGCCGACGCGCACCGGGAACACCCGGACCGCCAGGTCGTGGCCGGTCACCACAACATCAACTACGTCGTGCCGCTCGGCTGGCGCCTCGCCCTGCTGCTGCGCACGATGCCCTTCCGGGCCCGGGTCAAGTGCCGGATGCCGCGCGACACCGTGGAGGTCGTGCCGCGCATCTGGCCGAGCGAACCGGAGCTCCTCGCGGTGGTGAGCCGGCACCTCAAGGAAGTGCCCAGCTGCCTGCGGGACTTCGGTGACTGGTCGCTGCACTCCTACCGGCCCGGGCGCGCGCTCTCCGAAGTGCAGCCGGAGGGACCCGTCGGGGAGCCGATGATGCGTTCCTTCGCCGAGTTCTTCGCCCGGACGGCGACCGTGCCGGACGAGGAACTGCCACCGAGGCCGCCCGGCTGGCCGGAGTCCGGGCAGAGCCAGGAGTTCCTCCACTGGCTGATCGGCTTCACCGAGGACCGGGTGCACGGCCCCAACCGCCGGCGGTTCGACGGCCTCTTCGCGGCCGTGGGCGTCCGCCCCGACGCCATGGCCGCCTTCCGCGACGACCCGGCCCGCCCACGCCTGACCTCGCGCCCCTTCTGCCTCCTGCACACCGACGTGCACCGCGCCAACGTCGTCGTCGACCGCAAGCAACTCGCCGTCATCGACTGGGAACTGGCCATGTACGGCGACCCGCTGCACGACCTCGCGACTCATCTCGTACGCATGGAGTACGACAAGGACGAGCAGAGCCGGATGACGGAACTGTGGGCCGACGCGATGGAGCGTGCGGGCCACACCGACATGACGGCGGGCATGGCCACCGACCTGCCCGTCTACCTGGACTTCGAGTACGCCCAGTCCGTCTTCCCCGACATCATGCGGGCCGCCCTCGACCTGACCGAGCTGCCGTCCGAGCCGGACGACGCCGACTTCGCGGCCGCGGCCGTACGGGTCTGCCGGGCTCTGCGGCGAGCGGCCGAACCGCTGAAGCTGGCCGACGTGCCCGACGAGGCCGTGGCCGGACAGGCGCTGCGCGACTGGTACGCGGGGCCGCTCGGGCGTGCTCTTCCTGACCGGCCCGGGCCCGGGCACCATGGGCTTCTCCTGTAGAGCACCGTTCAATTCCCGTGACACAAGGGGGACGTGGTGGCCGCGAGGGGTCTTCGTGCGGGGCGTGAGCGGTTCGGGGAACGGTGGGCGGACGCCGAGAGCGTCGTGACCAAGGCGCTGCTGCTCGGCGTCTTCCTCCTCGGCCTGGTCGCCCAGTTCGTCCAGCCGGTGGGGGACGCGCTGGAGGGAAAGACCTATCTGGGCGGCGCGATCCTCAGCCTGGTGGGCTACGTGCTCTACGCCGAGGTGCGGGAGCTGAACCGCAGGATGCTCCCCGAGTCCGGGTCGGAGATACGGACGTCCGACCTGCGCGAGCACATCGAGCGGGTGCTGGCGAACAGAAGGGCCAGGCGGATCCGCATAGACGCCATCGGCTACACAGGAGAGACCGTCCAGTCCCCGGTCAGCCGCAGCCTCGAAGCCCTGGAGGAGGGCGCGCGTCGCGAGGTGCGGGTTCGCATACTCGTGCCGGACTTCACCGTGCCGATGGCGATCCCCGGGACACTGGACGCGGAGGGCAAGGCCGTGGACGACCCGGCGTACCGGGCGTATCAGCTGGACAAGGTCCGGTGGAACGTGCGGGAGTTCGGGGTCGCCGCCCGCAGCCTGCGGGAGTCGCGCCGGGCCGAGATGGACGTGCAGTTCCGCGTCCTGTGCATCACGCCACTGCTGAAGTTCTGCCTGATCAACGGCGACGAGCTGTTCGACGGCATCTACGACAAGGTCGTGCAGGAGTCGGCGCCCGTGCCCCCGGAGCGGCAGATCCTGGATCTCAAGGGCTATCAGGCCGTCCTGACCCACTGGCGCGCCGGGTCGGGAGCCGCGGGCCGCGAGAAGGTCGCGCAGCGGCAGGACCTCTTCGACACGCTGTGGCGGCTCGCCTCACCGCTGCCCGGCGCTCACGCGTAACGCGTGACGCCCGTGCGGAGTTGTTCGAACGCGCCGTGCGCGGCGGTGACCGCGGACGGGTGGACGGTGGTCGCGGGCTCGCCCGCCGCGATGCGGTGCCAGTTCTCCTCGGCGAGGATCCGCTGGACGGTGATGATCTGGCCGGCGGCGAGGCGGGCCTCCAAGGGGCTGCCGCCGTGGGCGGTGCGGAGGGCGGTGGCGAGGGCCTGTTCGGAGCGGTTCTGGTAGCCGTGGAGGCGGGCCACCAGGGCGGGGGTGCCGTAGAGGAGGCGGTGGAAGGCCAGGACGGCGGGGGCGTCGCAGAGGCCGGTGACCGGGTCGTGGCGCTCCAGGCCGTCGAGGAAGTGGCGGTGCAGGGCGTCGAGCGCCGTGGCGTCGCCGCGGGCGGTGACGACGCGGGCCGCCTCGTCCTCGTGGTCGGCGAAGCGGTGCAGGACCAGGTCCTCCTTCGAGGCGAAGTAGCGGAACAGCGTCGGCTTGGAGACCTCCGCCGCCTCCGCGACCTCCGCGACGGAGACCTTCTCGAAGCCCCGCTCAAGGAAGAGGGCGATCGCCGTCTCGGAGATCGCCTCGTACCTGCGTCGCTTCTTGCGCTCGCGCAGGCCCGTGGGGCCGGGCCGGTCGGTCTGCGTGCTGTCGCTGGGAGTGTCGCTGGGCATGAGGAGGAGTCTAGCCGGAGTGAGATGCGGTTAGAAATGTGACTCGGTTACGTTTTTCATTACTCTGGTGGGCATGACGTTCACACCACCCGATGCCCTCGCACAGGAACGCAGCTACCACGACGCCTGCCGCGCCGCCCTCGCCGGCATGGTCGAAGGCGCCGAGGAACAAGTGACCGGAGGAGCGGACGTCTCCGCGTCCGGGGCCGACGCCGAAGTGCTCGGCTACCAGTTCCGCAGCCACGCCAAAGCCATGCGGGAGCTCCCCGAAGCGCCGCTGTTCTTCGGGCGCCTCGACTTCGGCACGGACGCCGACGCCGGTGAGCACCGCGGGCAGAGCTACCACATCGGGCGGCTCCGCATCACCGAGCACCCCTCCGCCCCGCCCCTCGTCGTCGACTGGCGCGCCCCGGTCTCCCGCGCCTTCTACCAAGCCGGGGTGCAGGATCCGCAGGGCGTCGCCGTCCGCCGCCGGTTCGGCTGGGCCCCCGGCAGCAAGGGCGACTCCGCCGACCTCACCGGCATGGAGGACGAGCACCTGGGGGAGGGGGAGAGCGGGAGCAGGGAAGGCAGCCGCATTCTCGCCGGGGAGATCGAGCGGCCCCGCGTCGGACCCATGCGCGACATCGCCGCCACCATCCAGCCCGAACAGGACGACCTCGTACGCGGTGACCTCGCCGCATCCGTCTGCGTGCAGGGAGCCCCCGGCACGGGAAAGACCGCCGTCGGACTGCACCGCGCCGCCTACCTGCTCTACACCCACCCCCAGCGCGTCCAGCGCTCCGGTCTCCTCATCCTCGGGCCCAACCGAACCTTCCTGCGCTACATCGCCGAGGTGCTGCCCTCCCTCGGCGAGGCCGGCGTACGGCAGTCCACCGTCCAGGACGAGGTCGCGCGCCACCCCGTGCGCGCCCACGACGACCCGGCCGCCACCCTCGTGAAGCACGACGCCCGGATGGCCGAGGTGCTGCGCCGCGCGCTGTACTCCCGCGTCGCGCCGCCCGCGGAGCCCCTGGCGGTGCCGGACGGCTCGTACCGCTGGCGAGTCCCGCTCGGCGAGTTGGAACGGATCATCGAGGACGTGCGGGGCGAGGAGCCGCCGTACGCGGTCGGGCGCGAGCGCGTGCGGAGCCGGGTCGTCCGGGCCGTTCAGGAGCAGGCCGAGCGCCGGGCAGGACCGCGGAACAACACCTGGGTGCAGCGGATCGGCCGGTCCCGGCCCGTCAGCGCCTTCGTGGACGGCGCCTGGCCGAGGGCGCGGGCCGACGAGGTGCTCGCCGGCCTCCTCGGCGACGCGGACGCGCTCGCCGCCGCGGCCGACGGCGTCCTCGACGCAGCGGAGCAGCGGGCGATCCTGTGGGCCCGGCCCCCGCGCTCGTACAAGTCCGCGAAATGGAGCGCGGCCGATCTGATCCTGCTGGATGAGATCGAGGGGCTGCTCGAACGGCCCGCGGGGTACGGGCACATCGTCGTCGACGAGGCGCAGGACCTGTCGCCCATGGAGTGCCGGGCCATAGCGCGCCGCGCCGGCTTCGGCTCGCTGACCGTCCTCGGCGACCTCGCGCAGGCCACCGCACCGTGGGCGGCCCGCGGCTGGCCCGAACTCCTCGCCCACCTGGGCAAGCCGGACGCCGCGGTGACGCCGCTGACCACCGGATTCCGGGTGCCGCGCGCCGTCGTCGGACTCGCCAACGAGCTGCTCGGGCTGCTCGACGTGGACGTACCGCCCGCCCGGTCGCTGCGCGCCGACGGGGAGCTGCGGGTGCGGGAGGTGCCGACGGCGGCGGAGGTGGAGGCCGGCGTCGTCGACGCGGTGCGGGACGCGCTCGGGCGGGAGGGGTCCATCGGCGTCATCGCCGCCGACCGGCGCGTCGAGCGGGTGCGTGCCGCCCTGGGCGCCGCGGGGATCGGCAGCGCGGGCCCCGACGAGCTGGGCGCGCGGGTGACCGTGCTGCCCGCATCGGTCGCCAAGGGACTGGAGTACGACCACGTCGTCGCCGTCGAGCCCGCGGACATCGCGGAGGCCGAACCGCGCGGCCTGCACCGGCTGTACGTCGTCCTGACCCGCGCGGTCTCCCGCCTCGACGTCCTGCACAGCAGGCCGCTGCCCTGGCAGTCCTGGGAGGCACAGCCCACGAAAGGATGAGCGGTCAGCGGTCGAGGACCGCCTCCATGACCGCCTTCGCGATCGGCGCCCCCAGCTTGCCGCCCGCGATCTCCGAGCGCGGGATGTCCATGTTGGACGGGTCGACGAACACGGCGACGGCGACGGGGGACTCGCCCTCGCTGTTCTTGGCGTAGGAGACGAACCACGCGTACGGGCGCTCGTCGTTGACGTCCGCGCCGTGCTGGGCCGTGCCGGTCTTGCCGCCGACCGTGACGCCGTCGATCCGCGCCTTGTTCGCGGTGCCGTTCTCGACGGTGTTCTCCATCATCTCCTGCACCGTCTTCGCGGTCTCCTCGGAGACCGCCTGGTTCAGCGGGTCGGGCGACGCCTTCTCGATCGTCGACAGGTCGGGGCCGCGCAACTCCTCGACGAGGTAGGGCTTCATGACCTCGCCGTCGTTGGCGAGGCCCGCCGTGACCATCGCCATCTGCAGCGGGGTGCTGGTCAGGCTGCCCTGCCCCATCCCGGTCAGCGCGGTCTGCGGCTTGTCGAGCTTCTCCGGATGGCTGCTGGCCACCGCGCGCACGGGAATGAACTGCTCTTCGTTGAACCCGAACTGCTCCGCCGTCTCCCGCATCCTGTCCTTGCCGACCTTGAGCGCGATGTCGAGGAACACGTTGTTGCAGGACCACTGCATGCCGGTCTTCATCGACACCTTGTCGCAGTTGGCGTCGGGCACGTCGTTGCCGATGCGGGTGGAGCTGAGGGGGAGTTTGTACGGGGTCTCGGCGTCGGTCGGCTCGTCGATGTCCGTCACCACGCCGTGTTCGAGGGCGGCGGCCGCGGTGAGGATCTTGAAGGTGGAGCCCGGCGGGTAGATCTCGCGCAGCGCGCGGTTGCTCAGCGGCTTGTCCGGGCGCTTCTCCAGCTCCTTGAACTTCTTGCCCTCCTCGGCGGAGATGCCCGCGAACACCGACGGGTCGTACGACGGGGTGCTCGCCATCGCGAGCACCTTGCCGGTGCGGGGGTCGAGGGCGACCACCGCCCCCTTCGCGTTCAGGCTCACCAGACCTTCGTAGGCGGCCCTCTGCGCCTCGGGGTCGATGGTCGTGACGACGTCGCCGCCCTGCTGCTTCTTGCCGGTCAGCATGTCGAGGGTGCGCTTGATGAAGAGCCGGTCGTCGTTGCCGCTGAGGATGCCGTTGTGGACGCCCTCCAGGAAGGTGCCGCCCTGCGCCTGCGAGAAGTAGCCCGTCACCGGCGCGTACATCGGACCCTCCTTGAAGGTCCGCTTGTACGCGAAGTCGGTGCCCGACGTCTTCTTGGAACCGGTGATGGACTTGCCGCCGACGATGATGTCGCCGCGGGGGTGGGAGAACGCCTCGATCTGCACGCGGCGGTTCTTGTCGTGGTTGGCCAGCTCGTCGTTCTCCGCGAACTGCACCCAGGTCGCCCGCAGCAGCAGCGCCAGCGTGAGAATCCCGCAGAAGACGGCTATGTGCCGCAGCGGACGGTTCATGGGTGGCTCCCCCCGGTGCCGGTGACCGAACTCCTCCGGTCCATGGTGACGGCTCGCGCCCCGGCCCGGGAGAGGAATCCGGGGAACGGTGGCTACGGCGTGGCGGGGGAGGGGAATCCGGGTGACGGTGGCTACGGCGTGGCGGGGGAGGGGAATCCGGGTGACGGTGGCTACGGCGTCGCGGGGGCGCCGGGGGCCCGCAGCACCTCGATGACGCTCGCGAAGCTGTCCTGACCGTGGCCCGCGGCCGCGGCGCGCTCCATCGTCGCCCTCAGGAGCTCGGGCAGCGAGGTGTCGACGCCCCGGGCCCGCGCGGCGTGGACGAGATGGTCGATCGCCGTGATCTGTACGTCGACGGTGGCGTCGTCGCCCGGATAGCGCCCGGCGTCCACCTGGGGCGCGTACGTCGTCATGAAGCCGGAGACGGCGCCGGTCAGCCAGCGCAGGGCGACCCGGGTGAAGTCGGTGGCCGGTGGCCCGTCGGCGGTCACCACGGCGGTGCCGTGCAGCCAGCCGGCGAACGTCGCCCACATCAGGCCGAGCAGCGCGGAGTCGTACAGCGAGGCGAGGCCGGGCCGCGCGCCCAGGTAGAGCGGGTCGCCGAGCGCGGCGAGGGCCGGGCGGTGGGTTTCGAGGACGGCCTCCGAGCCGCTGTAGAGGAACATCATCTCGGGGCTGCCGACGCCCGGCGGGGTCGTCATGATGCCGCCGTCGAGGTAGCCCGCGCCGTGCGCGGCCGCCCAGGCGGCCATCTCCTCGGCCTGCTCCGGCGATCCGGAGGTGAGGTTGACCAGGGACTTCCCGGCCAGGCCGCCCGCCTCGGCGACCGGGTCGAGGACGGTGTGCAGCGCGTCGTAGTCGAGTACGCAGGCGAGCACGAGGCCGCTCGCGGCGACCGCCTCCGCCGGTGTCGCGGCGACGTGCGCGCCGCGGTCGGCCTGCGCCTTCGCCTTCTCCGGGGTGCGGTTCCAGACGGTGGTGGGGTGACCGCGGTCGAGGAGGGCGGCGGCGAGGGCGGAACCCATGTTGCCGAGGCCGATGACGGTTGCGGGGGCGGGAGTGGTTACGGGGGAGGGGGTGTTCTGTGCGTTCATGGGGACCACGCTCGCAGGGGTCGGCGGCCCCGGACAGTGACAGTGGTGACGCTGAACACCAAATTCCTGCCAGCCGCCCGCGGGCGGCCGCCGCCCTCGTACGCTCACGGGATGAGCGCTGGTTCCGTAGCCGTGGTCGTGGCCGACGAGATCGGGGTCCCGTCCTGGGACCTGTACGAACTGAGCATCCCGCTCACGGTGTTCGGCAAGCCACAGCCCGACCTGTCCGACCACTGGTACGACCTGCGGTTGTGCGCGACAGGGGAACGCGAGCCGAGCGGCGGCGACTTCGGGATCGCGCTCCGCACGCCCTACGGCCTCGAAGGACTCGCCGGGGCCGACACCGTCGTCGTCACCTCGGTGCCGGACGCCTGCGTCGAGGAGGGCGCGCCGCTGCCGGCCGGTCTCACCGACGCGCTGCGCGCCGCCCACGAGGCGGGCGCCCGCATGGTCTCGCTGTGCACCGGCGCCTTCGCGCTCGCCGAGGCGGGTCTCCTCGACGGCCGCAGGGCCACCGCCCACTGGATGCACACCGCCCAACTCGCCGCCCGGCACCCGAAGGTGACCGTCGACGACTCCGTCCTCTACGTGGACGACGGTGACGTCTTGACCAGCGCGGGCCTGACCGCGGGCCTCGACCTCTGCCTCCACCTGGTCCGCCGCGACCTCGGCGCCCACGTCGCCAACCAGCTCGCGCGCCGCATGGTCGTGCCCGCCCACCGGCCGGGCGGCCAGGCCCAGTTCGTCGACCTGTCCGTGCCGGAGACGGACGACGCGGGCCTCGGTCCCGTACTGGAATGGGCCCGCGCGCACCTGGACCGGCCGCTCACCGTCGACGACCTGGCACGCCGGGCGGCGATGAGCCCGCGCACCCTCTACCGCCGCCTCCAGGCGGCCACCGGCACGACACCCCTCCAGTGGCTCCTCAACCAACGCCTCGCCCGGGCCCAGAGCCTCCTGGAGTCGACGGGCCTGCCGGTGGAGAAGGTGGCCGAACTGAGCGGCCTCGGCACGGCGAACAACCTGCGGCACCACTTCCTCAAGCAGGTCGGGGTGTCGCCGGGCGACTACCGCCGGTCCTTCTTCAGCGGCCGCCCGGCGGCTTGACCGCGCACCGCCCAGCTGACTGACCGCGTCGCACTACGCGGCTGCCCGCACCTGACCCCCGTCAACGGCCGCCAGCGGGCCGTCCACGCCCCGTCAGCCGACCATCAGGATCCCCGAAGCGCTCCGGAGCACAGTCGTCCCTGTCAGCAGCCGACGGAACGGCCCGGCGAGTCCGGGTCCAAGTCCGAGTACGAGTCCACGGGACAGGGAGCACCCCATGACCATCACCACCGAAACCCCCGCCGCGTCCGGCCACACCGCCGTCGGCTCCCCGCTCCTGCGGCCCGCCCGGCTCGGCGCCCTGCGCCTCCCCAACCGGCTCGTCATGGCGCCCATGACCCGCAACCGTGCCTCCGCCGACGGTGTCCCGCTGCCGGTGATGGCCACGTACTACGCCCAGAGAGCCTCGGCGGGGCTGATCGTCGCCGAGGCGGCCACGCCCAACGCGGTCGGGCAGACGTACGCCAACACCACGGCGATCCACGACGACGCGCACGTCGCCGGGTGGCGGCGCGTCACCGACGCGGTGCGTGACGCGGGGGGCCGGATGTTCCTGCAGATCCAGCACGGCGGTCGCGTCGGGCACCCCGACAACAGCGGGCTCACGCCCGTCGCGCCCTCGCCGGTCCCGCTCCCGGACACCGTCCACACGCCCTCCGGGCACCAACCCGCCGTCGTACCGAGGGAGATGACGGAAGAGGACATCCGTGACACCGTCGCGGACTTCGCGGCCGCCGCCCGCCGCGCCGTCGACGCGGGCTTCGCCGGTGTCGAGGTGCACGCCGCGAACGGCTACCTCCTCCAGCAGTTCCTCGCCCGCAACACCAACCATCGCACCGACGCGTACGGCGGCCCGGTCGCCCACCGCATCCGCTTCGTGGTCGAGGTCGTCCGCGCCGTCGCCGACGCGATCGGCGCCGAGCGGGTCGGCGTCCGCATCGCACCCGGCATCACCGTCAACGGCATCGAGGAGGGCGACACCGAGGACATCTATCCGGCGCTCGTCGATGCCCTCAAGGACCTCGGCGACCTCGCCTACCTGCACGTCGTCTTCGCCGACCCCGACAGCGCCCTCTTCCGGCGGATCCGCGCGAGCTGGCCGGGCACGCTCATCGCCAACCCGGTCCTCGGCTGGGGCGGACCGCTGCCCGCCGACGGCGGCAGGCTCGCCGGCGAGCGGCTGCTGGCGGCCGGGGCGGACCTGGTGTCACTGGGCAGGGCGTTCCTCGCCAACCCCGACCTCGTCGAGCGGATGCGGGTGGGCGCGCCGCTCAACCCCTTGCGGGACAAGGGGCTGATGTACGTCGGCGGGGCGGCGGGCTACACGGACTATCCGACGCTCGGCCGGGCCGGGGGCGGGCTCAGTGGCGGCGAGCTCACTGGCGGCGGGCTCAGCGGCGGCGGGCTCACCGGCGACTGAGCAGCTCCACGAGTCTGGCCGCTCCGTCCGTGCCGTGGCCCTCGTCGATGACGCGCCGCACCAGGCCCTCGGCGGCGCGCATGACGCCCGCGTCGATGCCGTGGGCTTCGGAGGCGTGGACCACGTGGGCCATGGTGGAGGCGGCGGACGTGATCGGGTTGCCGTCGCCGGGGTAGCTGCCCTTGTCGACGTCCACCGCGGTCCCGTCGATGATCGCGGGCAGGATCGCGCTGATGCCCTTCGCGAACGGCGCCAGCTCCTGCGCGGTGACCCCCTCCGCCTTCGCCACCGCGAGACCGTGCATGAGGCCGGTCATCGAGGTCCAGAAGAAGTCGAGCAGCGCGATGTCGTACGCCGCTGCCCGCCCGATGTCCTCACCGAGGTGGGTGTGGGTGCCGCCCAGCTTTTCCAGGACGGGGCGGTGCTCCTCGTAGAGCGCGGCGTCGCCGCTGTGGAGGAAGACCCCGTGCGGCGTGCCGATGGTCGGGGTCGGCGTCATGATCGCGCCGTCCAGGTACCTGACGCCGTGCGCGGCGGCCCAGTTCGCGGTGTCTCTCGACCGGCCGGGGGTGTCGGCACTGAGATTCACGACCGTACGTCCCCGGAGCGCGGCGGTGACGGTGTCGCGGCGCAGGACGGCGTCCGACGCGTCGTAGTTGACGACGCAGACGACGGTCAACGGACTCGCGGCCACCGCCTCCTCGGCCGTGGCGGCGCTCACCGCGCCCTGCTCGACCAGCTCGCCGTCCCGGCCGGATGTCCGGTTCCACACGGTGGTGCGCACCCCGGCGGCCAGGAACGCGGCGGCCAGAGCGCGGCCCATCGGGCCCAGGCCGATTACGGTGACGGCGGACTGTTCGCTGTGCGGAGACATGATCCAACTCCTGTGTGAATATGCGTGGAAGTGCGTGAAGGCATGCGGAAGCGCATGACGGCGTTCGAAGGGGATTGATGTGACGCGCAGCCGGGCTCAGGACCCGAACGTGTGCGGTGTGACCGCCGCGATCGCGGTGATCGACGGCAAGTGGAAGACGGCGCTGCTCTGGCCCCTCGAAAGCGGGCCGCACCGCCCCGGCGAGATCCTCCGGCTGCTGCCGGGGCTCACGGAGAAGGTGCTGACGCAGGCGCTGCGCGAGATGGAGGCGGATGGTCTCGTGCACCGGGAGGTGTACGACGTACGGCCGTTGAAGACCGTCTACTCCCTCACGGAGTTCGGCCGGGACCTGTGCGAGGCGCTGGCCCCGCTGTCGGACTGGGGCCACCGGCGGCTGGACAGGCTGGCCGAAGCCGCCGAAGCCGCCGAAGCCGCCGAGGTCGCCAAGGCCGCCGAAGCTGCCGAGGCTGCCGGGGCCGCCGAAGCTGCCGGGGCCGCCGAGAAGGCCGAGGCCCGGCCGGAAGCCCTGGCACAGCAAGCATCGTGACGCGCGATCACCTCACCCCCTCCTCCTCGTCGCCCGGCTCGTGCGCTCCGCTGCCCCTCCAGGTTCGCCGCTGAGCCGGCCTCCGCCAAGTACCCACTTAAAAGTGGCCATCGGGTAAGGCCATCGAGGTGGTGTGGCGTCGGGGTCAGTGCTGGAGCTCCACCACGTCGGCGATCACGCAGCTGACGTTGTCGGGGCCGCCCCTGCTGTTGGCCAGCTCGACGAGGTCCCGCACGGCCTGCTCGGGGTCGCCGACCGTCGTGACCACCCGCCGTATCTCCTCGTCCGGGACGACGGTGGACAGGCCGTCGGAGCAGAGCAGATACCGGTCACCGGCCCGGGCCTCGTGCAGGCGCAGGTCGGGTGCGGCGTCGGAGCCCGGTGTGAGGGCCCGGATCAGCAGCGAGCGCTGGGGGTGGGAGTCCGCTTCCTCGGGCGTGATGCGGCCTTCGTCGAGCAGCGACTGCACCACCGTGTGGTCGTGGGTGATCCGGAAGAATTCGCCGTCGCGCAGGAGGCAGGCCCGGGAGTCGCCGATGTGGACGAGGGCGAGGTGCGAACCGGTCCAGAGCAGCGCGGTCAGCGTCGTACCGTCCTCCTGCGGTGGTCCCGTGACACCTGCCACGGCTCGCCGGGCCTCCTCGACCGCGTCCTCCAGGACGTTGAGGAGGCTGCCCGCGGGGATGGTCTCGGTCTCCAGGCGCTTGAGCGTGTCGACGGCCGCGGCGCTCGCGGGCGCGCCGCCGCGGCCGAACCCGTCGGCGACCGCGAGGAGCCGGGAACCGGCGTACGCCGTGTCCTGGTTGCTCTTCCGGACGAGGCCGGTGTCGGACAGCGCGGCGTAGCGAATGCCCAAGGTGGCGGGCTCGGCGGTGGGGGACGGAGTGAGGGACGGCGTCGGGGACGGCGTGGGGGACGTGGCGTCGGACAAGGCGGAGTCCTTCCAGGACAGGTGGTCGACGAGGAAGGCGGCCAGGTCCCGCCGGGCGGCGGTCTCGGCCTCGACCCGCGCCCAGTACGCCCGCACCTCCCGGGCCGCCGCCCCCGCGTCCAGCGCACACACGTGCTGGATGCGGGCGAGCGGCATGCCCAGACGGCGGAGCCAGGCGACGAGCCGCGCCCGGTCCAACTGGTCCGGGGCGTACAGGCGGTAGCCGGTCACCGGGTCGACGCGGGCCGGGGGCAGCAGACCGAGCTCGTCGTAGAGGCGCAGCGCCTTCGGTGACAGCCGGGACGCCTTCGCGAACGCCCCGATGGTCAGCATCCCCATGCCCGCCCCCTTCCTCGGCCGGGCACTTCGCCCGGCCCCACCGATGCTGCGGCTTCCCCCAAGGTGAAGGTCAACCGCCGCTCCGTCGCCGGCCTGACGCGCCTGGTCAGCCGCCCACGTACGCCGCGAGGTGCTCGCCCGTGAGGGTGGCGCGGGAGGCGACGAGGTCGGCGGGCGTGCCCTCGAAGACGATCTTGCCGCCGTCGTGGCCCGCGCCCGGCCCGAGGTCGATGATCCAGTCGGCGTGCGCCATGACCGCCTGGTGGTGCTCGACGACGATGACCGACTTGCCCGAGTCGACGAGCCGGTCGAGGAGGCCGAGCAGCTGCTCGACGTCGGCGAGGTGGAGGCCGGTGGTCGGCTCGTCCAGGATGTAGACGCCGCCCTTGTCGCCCATGTGCGTGGCGAGTTTGAGCCGCTGCCGCTCGCCGCCGGAGAGTGTGGTGAGCGGCTGGCCGAGGCTGAGGTAGCCGAGCCCGACGTCCGAGAGGCGCCGCAGGATCTTGTGGGCGGCGGGGGTGTGCGCCTCGCCGGAGCCGGAGCCGGTGCCCGAGTCGGATCCGGTGCCCGAGGCGGAGCCGGTGCCCGAGGCGGAGCCGGAACTGGTGCCCCGGCCCGAGCCGGAGCCGCTGCCGGATCCAGAACCAGAACCAGTGCCGGAGCGGGAGTCAGAGCCCGTGCCGGAGCCAGAGCCCGTGCCGGGGCCAGAGCCCGTGCCGGGACCGAAGAACTCCTCCGCCTCGTCCACCGACATCGCAAGGACCTCGCTGATGTCACGGCCGCCGAGCCGGTACTCCAGGACCGACGCCTGGTACCGCCTGCCCTCGCAGTCCTCGCACGGGGTGGCGACGCTCGCCATCATCGCCAGGTCGGTGTAGATGACGCCGGCGCCGTTGCACGTCGGGCAGGCGCCCTCGGAGTTCGCGCTGAACAGCGCCGGCTTCACGCCGTTGGCCTTCGCGAACGCCTTGCGGATCGGGTCGAGCAGCCCTGTGTACGTCGCCGGGTTGCTGCGCCGCGAGCCGCGGATCGGGGTCTGGTCGACCGACACCACGCCCGCGTCGGCCGGGATCGACCCGTGCACGAGCGAACTCTTGCCGGAGCCCGCGACGCCGGTGACGACGGCGAGCACCCCGAGCGGGATGTCGACGTCGACATCGCGCAGGTTGTGCGTGTTCGCGCCGCGGATCTCCAGCGCCCCGGTGGGCTCGCGGACGGTCTCCTTCACCGCGGACCGGTCGTCGAAGTGGCGGCCCGTGACGGTGTCGGAGGCCCGCAGTCCCTCGACGGTCCCCTCGAAGCAGACGGTGCCGCCGCCCGTGCCCGCGCCGGGGCCGAGGTCGACGACGTGGTCGGCGATCGCGATCGTCTCGGGCTTGTGCTCGACGACGAGCACGGTGTTGCCCTTGTCCCGCAGGCGCAGCAGCAGCCCGTTCATCCGCTGGATGTCGTGGGGGTGCAGGCCGACGGTGGGCTCGTCGAAGACGTACGTGACGTCGGTGAGGGAGGAGCCGAGGTGGCGGATCATCTTGACGCGCTGCGCCTCACCGCCGGACAGGGTGGCCGCGGGCCGGTCGAGGGACAGATACCCGAGCCCGATCTCCACGAACGAGTCGAGGGTCTGCTGCAACGCGGTGAGCAGCGGCCCCACGCTCCCGAACGCGCCCCCTGCCCGCCCCGAGGACGACTCCGCCAGACCGCGGACCCACTCGGCCAGGTCCCTGATCTCCATCGCGCAGACGTCGGCGATGGACTTCCGCCGGATCTTCGACGAGCGCGCCCCCTCGCTGAGGCGCGTGCCGTCGCACTCGGGGCAGGTGGTGAAGGTGACCGCCCGCTCCACGAACGCCCGGATGTGCGGCTGCATCGACTCCTTGTCCTTGGACAGGAACGACTTCTGGATCTTGGGGATGAGCCCTTCATAGGTGAGGTTGACGCCGTTGACCTTCACCTTGACCGCTTCGCCGTACAGGAAGGACTGCAGCTCCTTCTTCGTGTACTCGCGGATCGGCTTGTCCGGGTCGACGAAGCCGGACTGGGCGTAGACCTGCACGGTCCACTGGCTGTCCGACTTCCAGCCGGGGATGGTGAACGCGCCCTCGGCCAGCGACTTGGAGTCGTCGTAGAGCTGGGTGAGGTCGATGTCGGAGACCGTGCCGCGGCCCTCGCAGCGCGTGCACATGCCGCCGGTGCGGTGGTAGGTCGCGGTCTGTGCCTTCGTCTTGTCGCCCCGCTCGACGGTGATCGCGCCGCTCGCCCGGACCGACGCGGTGTTGAAGGAGTACGCGCTGGGCGGGCCGATGTGCGGCTCGCCGAGCCGGCTGAAGAGGATGCGCAGCATCGCGTTGGCGTCGGTGGCGGTGCCGACGGTGGAGCGGGGGTCGCCGCCCATCCGCTGCTGGCCGACGGTGATCGCGGTGGTGAGACCGTCGAGCACGTCGACCTCGGGCCGCGCGAGCGTCGGCATGAAGCCTTGCACGAAGGCGCTGTACGTCTCGTTGATCAGCCGCTGCGACTCCGCGGCGATCGTGTCGAAGACCAGCGAGCTCTTGCCCGAACCGGAGACGCCGGTGAACACCGTCAGACGGCGCTTGGGGATCTCGATGCTGACGTTCTTGAGGTTGTTCTCCCGGGCGCCGTGCACGCGGATCAGGTCGTGGCTGTCGGCAGCGGTCCTGGTGCTCGTCTTCCTGGTGCTCATGGTCTCTCCATCGAGGTCCGGCACGCGGCGTCGTGCGTTTTCACGCTAGCCGGGGGGTCTGACAGTCGCTTCTCGGACGAGACCTCGGACGGGACGCGGGACGGGAGGAGAGGGAAAACAAAAAGGCAAGGAGGGTTACGCACTCCTTGCCACTCTCAACTTATAGCGCACAGGGGGCCTTGCGGCAAGACCCCGTCGGTCCTGCACAATCACCGCTCGTAACAACGACGAGCTCGACAAACCGGGGACTGACATGGGGGATTACATGGTCGACGTGATCATCGCGGGCGGCGGCCCGACCGGCTTGATGCTGGCGGCCGAACTGCGGCTCCAGGGCGTACACGTCCTCGTGCTGGAGAAGGAGACGGAGCCGACCAAGCAGTCCCGTGCGCAGGGCCTGCACGTGCGCAGCATCGAGGTGATGGCCCAACGCGGGCTGCTGGACCGGTTCCTGCCGCTCGGCAGGCAGTTCACCGTCGGCGGCTTCTTCGCAGGGCTCGGCAAGGCCTGGCCCGACCGCCTCGACACGGCGCACTCGTACGTCCTCGCCATCCCGCAGGAAGTCACCGAGCGCCTGCTCGCCGAGCGCGCCGGCGAGCTCGGCGTCGAGGTCCGGCGCGGCTGCGAGGTGGCCGGGCTGAGCCAGGACGACGACGGGGTGACCGTCGAACTGGCCGACGGCACCCGGCTGCGCTCGCGCTACGCCGTCGGCTGCGACGGCGGCCGCAGCACGGTGCGCAAGCTGCTCGGCGTCAGCTTCCCCGGCGAGCCGAGCAGGGCCGAGACGCTGCTGGGCGAGATGGAGGTGGCCGTTTCGCCCGAGGAGCTCGCGGAGAAGATCGCCGAAGTCCGCAAGACCCAGCTGCGGTTCGGCGCCATGCCGCTCGGTGACGGGGTGTACCGCGTCATCGTGCCCGCCGACGGCGTGTCCGAGGACCGGGCGACCCCGCCGGTCCTCGCGGACTTCCAGCGGCAGCTGCGTGCGTTCGCGGGCACCGACTTCGGCGTGCACTCGCCGCGCTGGCTGTCCCGCTTCGGCGACGCAACCCGGCAGGCCGAGCGGTACCGGGTCGGCCGGGTGCTGCTGGCCGGCGACGCCGCGCACATCCACCCGCCGACCGGCGGGCAGGGGCTCAACCTCGGCATCCAGGACGCGTTCAACCTCGGCTGGAAGCTGGCCGCCGAGATCAACGGCTGGGCGCCGGAAGGCCTGTTGGACAGTTACTACGACGAACGGCACCCGGTGGCCGCCGCCGTACTGGACAACACGCGCGCGCAGATGGAGCTGATGTCCCAGGAGCCGGGCCCGCAGTCGGTACGCAGACTCCTCGCCGAATTGATGGACTTCGAGGAGGTCAACCGCTACCTCATCGAGAAGATCACCGCGATCGGCGTCCGGTACGACTTCGGCGCGGGCCACGACCTGCTCGGCAAGCGGCTGCGGGACCTGGAGCTGAAGCGCGGCCGCCTCTACGACCTGATGCACGAGGGCCGCGGCCTGCTGCTCGACCAGACCGGCCGCCTCTCGGTGGAGGGGTGGACGGACCGGATCGAACACGTCGTCGACGTCAGCGAGGAGTTGGACGCCCCGGCGGTGCTGCTGCGCCCGGACGGCCACGTGGCGTGGGCGGGCGACGATCAGCAGGACCTGCTCGGCGCGGTGCGGAGGTGGTTCGGTACGGGTGATCAGGCGCGGTCGTGGAGCGTGACCTGATAGCCGTCGGGGTCGGCGAAGGTGAAGGTCCGGCCGAAGGGTCCGTCGATCGGCGCGGAGACGATGGTGTGGCCGTCGGCGACGAGAGCGTCGTGGATGGCCTGGACGCCCGTGGCGTGCAGCCAGATCGCGGCACCGATGCCGGGCTGGGCGACGGAGGCGAGATCGGTGCCGGGGACGACCTCGCGGAGTGCGAACGCGATCGGCTTCGTCTCGAAGACGACGGCGTGCGGAGGCCCGGCCTGCGAGCGGACGAGGCCCAGGTACTGCTCGTAGAAGGCCTGTGAAGCGTCGAGGTCGCGCGCTTGGAGCGAGATGAAGTCGGGACCGGTGACGGGCATGACGAGCTCCTTCTTTTCATGTCAGCTTTCTGACACGGAGCAACCTATGTCAGAATGCTGACATGAAACAAGACGGTGTCGGTACTGCTGCCGGTGTCGACCTGGAGACGTCACTGGGCTACCTGCTCAAAGAGGCGTCGAGCGTCCTCCGCTCGGCCATGGAGGAGGTGCTGCGGCCGCTCGGAATGACCGTGACGCACTACTCCTGCCTCGAACTGCTGGCCCAGCGGCCGGGCTTGTCGAACTCCGAGCTCGCGCGCGGCGCGTTCGTGACCCGGCAGTCGATGAACGTACTGCTCCAGAACCTGGAGCGAGAGGGTTACGTGACCAGACCCGCGGAGGCCCCCGTCGGGAAGGCCCTCCCCGCACGGCTCACGCCTCGCGGCCGCCGGAGCCTGGAGAAGGCGTCGGCGGCGGTCCGGTCCGTCGAGGTCAGAATGCTGACCGGCATGACAGAGGCCGAGCGGTCGGGCGCGTTCCGCATCCTGCAGAGCATGATCCGCTCTCTGCGGGAGGGCGACGGCGAGGACAGGGACAAGGACGGGGACAGGGACAAGGGCGGGGACACGGGCAAGGGCGGGGACGCCACCGCCGCCCCAGTCAGCCGGTGAGCGCCTCGGTGATCTGCCGGGTGGTCTGCGCGGCAACCCGAGGGTTTACGGCGGCGTAGGAGGTGTAGGCGTTCAGGCCGGTGGCCAGGGCCCAGCCGCGGCCTCGCAGCCAGGTGGCGTCGTCCACGCCGAGCGCGTCACGGAAGGCGGCCCGGCTCCCGGCCGTCATCAGGGTGAAGGCGATCATCAGGTCGCAGGCAGGGTCACCGATGCCGAGCCCGCCGAAGTCGATGACGGCGCTGAGGCGGCCGTGTGTGGTCAGCAGGTTGCCCGTGTGGAAGTCGCCGTGGAACCACACCGGAGGGCCGTCCCATCCAGGGGCGCTCATGGCCGCATCCCACAACTCGGCCATCGCCGCGGCATCGAAGACGCCATCGACCTCCGCGATGGCGACCCGCGTCGCACGATCCCGTTCGGACAACGACCAACTGGAGAGACACTCGCGCCCGGCTTTGGCCCCGCCCTCGGGCGCGAACCGCCGCAGAGCAGCCAGAAAGCGCGCCAGCTCGATCGCTGCCCCGGTGGAGTCGGCCAGTGCGTCGACGGTCGCCACGTCGCCTTCAAGCCATCGGGACACCGCCCAAGGCCACGGATAGCCGAAGTCGGGTTCTCCCACCCCCACCGGCACCGGAATGGCCAGCGGGAGGTGCGGGGCGAGCCGGGGCAGCCACTCGAACTCCTTCCTGGCCTGACCCACGGCCCCGGCATGCCGGGGCAGCCGAACGGCCAGCTCCTCACCCAGCCGGTAGATGACATGGTCGGACCCGGCCGGGTCGACCAGCTTCAGAGGCAGCTCCGCCCATCGAGGAAACTGGCTGTCGACCAGGCGCCTGACGAGCACGGCATCGATCTCGGGTCGTACGTCCGCGGTTCTCGCGGTTGCCAAGACAGCTCCTGCGGGTCGGCCCACTCCGTACGGCGGACGGTATGGGTCATCACAATGCGCCGCGGCTCTGCCTGTCGACCGATTTAGCGCCACGGGCAGCTAGGGCCCGAGGGCTCGAGGGCTTGCCGGGCGATGGTCGGCTCTCTCACCCGTGTGCCGACAGGGCGTCGCGGAGAGCGACGGGGGAGCGGCCGGTCAGCTCGGTGTAGTCGTTTCGGACTCGATCCCAGCGCTGCTCGCGCACCGAGGCGAACATGGACGCGAAGGCGTAGGTCCACCAGGGATCCAGCCCGGCCGCCGCAGTCTCGGCGCAGTACGTGTCAGACGGGATGTCCACGTAGGAGACAGGTGTCTCCCAGGCCTCCGTCGTGATCGAGGCGATGCCTGCCAGGTCCACCGACTCGGGTCCCGTGATGTCATGGTGCCGGCCGGTCGGCTCACCCACCGCGAGTGCGGCGAGGGCGCGTGCTACGTCGTCGCGCGCCACCAGGGAGACCCGGCCATCCGCTGCCGGCAGCCTGAGCAGCCCGGTCGCTCGCGCCTCGGTGAGCCAGGACCGGAAGAACTCGATGTACAGCGAAGCCCTGGCGAACGAGCACGGGACGCCGGAGGCCAGAAGCAGATCTTCGGTGAGCCGGTTGACCACGGCGTAGCAGAACGGGGACGCCATGTCGGCGTCAAC
Organism: Streptomyces sp. NPDC018029; assembly: GCF_044327655.1. Taxonomy (NCBI): domain Bacteria; kingdom Bacillati; phylum Actinomycetota; class Actinomycetes; order Kitasatosporales; family Streptomycetaceae; genus Streptomyces; species Streptomyces sp. NPDC018029. The sequence goes on from NZ_JBIRFV010000005.1 coordinate 94,918, forward strand.
GCTGCTCAGCGCTGCGACATGGCCGACGCGCTCGGCCGCCGCAGCGGCGACGATGTTGCGGTGGTGCAGCAGTACCCGCGCGTCGGGCCCGTCGCTGGAGATGAAGACCAGAACGTCCACGCCCTTCAGCGCCGCACGCAGAGCGGGCGGATCGGCGTAGTCGGCGACGGCGACCTCCACCCCCGGCGGTACCGCATCGGCGGGCGGCTTCCGCCTGGTCATCGCTACGACGTCCACGTCGGCCCGGCCCGCGAGCAACCGCACCACCCGCCGTCCCAAACTGCCGGCCGCCCCTGTCACGGCGATGCGCATGCCGGAAGTCACCGGTGCTCCTCGGCGAGGAAGGCCCGGACGTCGGCCACCAGGGAAGTCAGCTGCTCGCCGGCCTCCAGCCAGGTGGTCACCGAGGCGCCCCAGCCGCCTGCGGCCTGAGGCCATGGCCGCAAGGCCCAGGTCAGCCCGACGTGGCCGCCGGACCGGAAGACCGCCGACACCGTCAGCTCTTGGTCGTCGGTCTGCCAGCTCCGTTCGCCCTCCCACCCCCGGTAGTCGGAGGCAAGCTCTTCCAGGAACGTGGTGAGATCGCTGTCCCAGATCCAGGCGACGACCTCGTCGACGCGAGCGGTCAGACCGGGGGCCCGCAGCTCAACGGCATAGTGCACCGAGTCTGCGTCGAAGCTGAACCGGTCGCAGAACGTCACGCCGACGGACGCGTTGTCCCGGCAGCGGATGGTCACGCCGGCCTCGTCGTCAGCGCCGACGTCTGGGGTGGTCATGGGCGGAACGTTAGGTCAACAGCCTGTTCGACGTCACTTGGATTCGTTGCCGGTGGGGTGGAGGACGGCTTCGGCGATTGCACGGACACGCTCCATGGTGATGCCGGTCCTCCGAGGGTGTGCGGTCGACTGGTGTCCCCGCGCGGCGCGCAGCGTTCACCGCCGCTTGTAGACGATGCCCGCGCCGGCGACCAAGAAGGCCGCGACGGTCGCACCGGTATTGATCGGGGCGGCCAGCTGATCGTTCCCGCCATAGGAACCACTGTGCAGAAGCAGCGGGACCGAGAAGGAAGAACGGGACCAAACCCCTTATCCAGCTGATCGACCGGAGAACCTCACGTGGAGCCCGTGGACATGCCTGACGTCTCAGGACAAGCTGAGTACCTGTTCAGCTGCGACGTGACCTGTATGCATGGAGGGCCCGGCGGAGCGCCTCCAGCGGGTACGGGGTTTCCCTGTTCTCGTCCTGGATCTTGACGTAGAAGTCCGTCATCACTGCGGCGAGCGGTGCATGGCGGGAGAGGATCGCCCTGGCCTTTTGCGGTCCGTCCGGCGGGTCCTCTCCTTCCGCGCATGCGCGGATAAGCGCCTCGCGTTCTTTCCGCTCGTATCCGTACAGCTTCGTGATCAGCCTGTTCACGAGCCAGCTGCGTGTGTAGCAGCGGTCGTAGGTCCTGTGCAGTTCGAAGAAGCCGGTCTCGGACGGTGACAGATCGAATCGGGAGGAGACGGCGAGGCCGTAGTCGGCGAAGTAAAGGCGTCGGCCGTCGACCAGGATGTTGTGAAAATGGGCGTCGAAGTGCAGAAGCCCGCGAGCGTTCATGAAGGACGTGCCGGTCTCCAACTCGCCCTCCACCAGGGAAAAAGCCCGGTCGGCAGACTCTTCACCAGCCTGTACCTGCTCGGTGAGCCACTCGTCGAGCGTCTGAGGGATGTACTCCAGGAACAGCGCGAGGCTCGCAGAGGACTGCTGAAGGGCCTCGATACGACGGCGCACCTCCGGGCTGCCTCCCCAATAGGCCACGACCCGATCCACGTCCGCGAGTTCCTCGGGAAGCGCGGCCGTGTCCGGCAGTACGCGCCAGTGGTACATCATCGGGAACCCTTGGTACTGCCCTCCGAGCACCCAGTTCGTCGTCATGGTGTGAACGGCGAGCTCCCGCCATGCCCCGAAACCAGGCCCACCACCGACGCCGTACTGGCAGAAGGTGGGAATCCCGAACAGGTTGGCCGTGGACCGTGCGTGCTCCGGCAGCCGCTCCATATCCGTGAGCGGCACCCGCTTCACGAAGACCGGCTTCCCATCAACCTTCAGCAGCGCAGACCTTCCGCCGATACCGGAGCCAAGGGGTATGGCGTCGTCAACGAGATCGCCCAGCCGGCGATCACTTTGCAGGGCGAGGGACGTAGAGACTGTGCTGTAGGCGGCCAGGCGGGCGCTTTCCGGCATATCGGGATGCACGCCCGCTACCTGCATTGGAATGCCGACCTCGTTTTCCACCGTGCACGCGAGTTGCCTGCGCACTGTACGCGAAGGCTGACAGGCCGAGCAGGGAGAGTTTTCGCCGCGCGACGTCCATAGGGCAACCCGCAAGAGGTCGCACTCCGCAGAACGACCGGGACCCGATCACACTCGTCACAGGGCGCCCTGCGTGGTGTGGCGTGATGTGGTGCACTATTGCAAGCGGGTGCTTGCAAAAGTTAGCAAGGGTGCTGCACCATCGGGGCATGGCATCACTCAACGTCGGCAATCTCGGCGAGTACCTGCGCGAGCAGCGGCGCACCGCGCAGCTGTCGTTGCGGCAGCTCGCCGACGCCGCCGGGGTGTCCAATCCGTATCTGAGCCAGATCGAGCGCGGCCTGCGCAAGCCGAGCGCGGAGGTTCTGCAGCAGGTCGCCAAGGCCCTGCGGATCTCCGCCGAGACGCTGTACGTGCGAGCCGGGATCCTCGACGAGAAGGAGCGGGACGAGCTGGAGACGCGTGCCGTCATCCTCGCCGACCCGTCCCTCAACGAGCGCCAGAAGCAGGTGCTCTTGCAGATCTACGAGTCGTTCCGCAAGGAGAACGGCTTCGACGCGGCCACGTACGACGCCGACGGCAGTGATGCCGACCCGAAGCAGACACCCTCAAGCTGACAAGCCGACGCGAATCCGGGAGGACCATCGTCATGGCCATCACCGATGACCTGCGCAAGACCCTCAGCAATCCCACCCCCGCGTACTTCGTCGCCGGGTCCGCGGACCTCGCCCTCCAGCAGGCGAAGAAGGTTCCCGGTCTCGTCGAGCAGCTGATCGCCGAGGCTCCTTCGCGCATCGACGCGGTGCGCAACACCGACCCCAAGACCGTCCAGGACAAGGCCGCCGCCCGCGCCAAGGAGGCGCAGGAGACCCTCCAGGCCAAGGTCACCGAGGTGCTCGGCACGCTCGACACCGACCTGAAGAAGCTTCAGGAGACCGCGCAGGACCTCGCGTTGCGCGGTGTCGGCGTGGCCGCCGAGCTCGCGGTCAAGGCGCGTGAGAAGTACGACGAGGTCGCCGAGCACGGCGAGCAGGCCGTGAAGTCCTGGCGCGGCGAGGCCGCCGAGGAGATCCTCGACCTGGCCGAGACGGTCGAGCCCGACGAAGAGGCGAAGCCCGTGGTGGCGGAGGGCGCGGGCCCCGAGTCGGCCGCGGTCGTCGCGCCCCGGAGCGCGGCCGCCGCCCCCGCGAAGAAGCCCGTCGCGAAGAAGGCCCCGGCCCGCAAGACGACGGCGAAGAAGACGCCGCCGCCCGCCAAGTAGCAGCGCCGCGACACGCTTCCGGCGTGCGCGAGGGGCGGGCACTCTCCGCGTGCCCGCCCCGTTGACGGGGTAGCGGGTACCGTGGCCGCGTAAATCGATGAGCCGTGACTGGCCGAGACTGGTGGTGGACGTTGTGCTGATGCAAGGGTTCGCGAACTTCATGTGGCTGCTGTCGCTGGCCCTGATCGTCTTCAGCGGGTTCGCCCTCATCGACGCCGCGGTCCGGCGCGAGGACGCCTATCGCGCGGCGGACAAGAAGACCAAGCCGTTTTGGCTGATCATCCTCGGCATCGCCTTCGTGGTGAACCTGCTCTTCCCGATCCTGTCGTTCCTGCCGATCATCGGGCTCGTCGCCACCATCGTGTACATGGTGGACGTGCGCCCGGCGATCCAGCAGATCACGGGCGGCGGGCGCGGTGGCCGCCGCGGCGGCTCCAGCAGCGACGGCCCGTACGGCCCGTACAACGGCGGCCGGTAGCCCCCACGACTTCCCCGGAGGGGTGCGGTGACGTCACCGCACCCCGGGCGAGCGGTCCAGGAGCAGCACCGCCACGTCGTCCGTGAGGTCGCCGCCGTTGAGGTCGCGGACCTCGTTCACGGCCGCCTCCAGGAGTTCGTCGCCCCGCAGCCCCGCGGCGACCTGGCGGCGGATCATCTCCACCATGCCGTCCTGCCCCAGGCGCTGGTTGCCCTCGCCGATCCGGCCCTCGATCAGACCGTCCGTGTAGAGCATCAGGCTCCATGCGCCGCCGAGCTCCACCTGGCGGCGCGGCCAGCGGGCGCGCGGCAGGAGCCCGAGGGCCGGGCCCCCGTCCTCGTACGGCAGGAGCTCGGCGAGGCGTCCCTCGCGCGCGATCAGCGGCGCCGGGTGCCCGGCGAGGCAGAGACCGGCGCGGCGGCCGTCCGGGGCGATGTCGACCGTGCAGAGCGTCGCGAAGATCTCGTCGTTCTCGCGCTCGTGCTCCAGGACTTTCTGGAGCGTGGACAGCAGCTCGTCGCCGCAGAGCCCCGCGAAGGTCAGCGCGCGCCAGGCGATCCGCAGCTCCACGCCGAGCGCCGCCTCGTCGGGCCCGTGGCCGCAGACGTCGCCGATCATGACGTGCACGGAACCGTCGGGGGTGCGCACGGTGTCGTAGAAGTCGCCGCCGAGGAGCGCGCGGGAGCGGCCGGGGCGGTAGCGGGCGGCGAACCGCAGCGGTGAGCCCTCCAGCAGCGGCGTCGGCAGCAGGCCGCGCTCCAGGCGGGCGTTCTCCTGGGCGCGCAGGCGCGACTCGGTCAGCTGGCGCTGGGCGGCGTCGGCGCGCTTGCGCTCCACCGCGTACCGGATGGCGCGGCTGAGCAGCCGTCCGTCCAGCTCCTCCCGGAAGAGGTAGTCCTGTGCGCCGACCCGGACGGCTTCGGCACCGCGCTCGGAGTCGTCGTTCGCGGTGAGGGCGAGGACGGCGTGCCGGGGCGCGAGGCGCAGCACGTGCTTGAGGGCGACGAGCTCGTCGTCGTCCGCCTCGGTGGCGCCCGGCGTCGGCTGAGCGCCCGGGGCCGACTGGGTGCCCGGCGCCGGCAGGGCGAGGTCCAGCAGGATGCAGTGCACGTCGTCCGTGAGCAGCCGCTCGGCCTCGGTGAGGTTGCGGGCGGTGCGGATGCGGATGGGCTTGCCCGCGGAGTCGAGGAGCTGGGGCACGCTCAGCGAGCCCGCCGGGTCGTCCTCGATCACCAGCAGGCTGAGGCTGGAGCCGCTGCTGTGGCCGTTGCCACTGCCGTTGCCACTGCTCTTGTCGTTGCTGGTGCTGCTGGTGCTGCTGGTGCCACTGGTGGTGCTGGTGTTGCTGTGGGTGTTCGCTGTCGGGGCGTGGGCGGGCGCCGTCGTGTCGTGCGGGGGCGCCGCATGAGCCTGACCGCCTTCCGCGGCCGGGATCGCTCTCTGCCGCGGTATGGGTACGGGCATCGCTTGCTTCCTTCCCTCCCCCCGAGGGCATGGCGCCACGCAGGTCGACGCGGCACCGACGGGGACCATAGCGGTAGCCGTGCCTCCAGTGGAATGGCGCGCGGCAAACGGCCACCGTCATATGCCGCATCCAGGAACGCACTTGGGCACGGCGGGGTCCCGCCAGGGATGACGAACATCACGCCGGGAGGGTTGAGCGGCCGGGCGCGGGGTGCGCTGGGTCACACGGGCCGGGGCCCACCACCCCCGATGCCGCCCCCCGCTCTCGCGTCCGCCTACTTGTCCGGGCGTACGACCCCGAGGATCTTCATCGATCCCGCACCCGCGATCGTCACGTCCCGGCCGGGCCGCGGCGCGTGCACGATCGCGCCGTCACCCAGATACATCCCGACGTGGCTCGCGTCCGCGTGGTAGATGATCAGGTCGCCGGGGCGCATGTTCTTGACGTCGACGCGGGGCAGCTGCTTCCACTGCTCCTGCGAGGTGCGCGGTATGCCGCGGCCGGCGGCCGACCAGGCCTTCGAGGTGAGTCCGGAGCAGTCGTACGACCCGGGGCCCTCGGCGCCCCACACGTACGGCTTGCCGATCTGGGCGGTGGCGAACTCGATGGCCTTCTTGCCCTGGGGTGACGCCTTCCCGCTGACGTCCTTCAGGGCACCCGAACTCACCCACGCCGACTGCTTCTTGAGGGCGGCCGCCTCCTCCAGCTTGCGCAGCCGCTCCCGCTCCTTCTTCTCCAGCGTCGATTCGAGCTTCTCGGCGGCCGCGATCTTCTTCTTGATCTTCTTCTTCGAGGCGGCCTTCGCCTTGCGGTTGGCTTCCAGCTTCTTCCAGCGGGCGGTGGCGTCCTCGGCGTATATCCGCAGGTCCTCCTGCGTGCGCTCCAGCTCGGTGAGCATGCCCTTGGTGGCCTTCTGGCCCTGCCGCAGGCGCCCGGCGCCGTCCAGGAACCGGCCCGGATTGTCGCTGAGCATGAGCTGGGCCTCGTCCGGCATGCCACCGCCGCGGTACTGCGCGCGGGCGGCCGCGCCCGCGCGGGCCTTGAGCTTCTTCAGCTTCGCCTGGCCCTTGGAGATCTCCTTGGCCAGCTTCACGATCTGCTCGGACTGCTTGTCGGCCTTTTCCTCGGCCGCGTTGTACGCGTCGGTGGCCACGCCCGCGTCGTGGTAGAGCTTGTCGATGTCCTTGCGGACCTGCTCGAGCGACTCGTCCGTCCGGGGGGCCGGATCGGTGGGCTTCGCCGGACTCGCGAAGGCCGTCCCCGGTGCGGCCAGCACCGTCGCCGCGCAGATCAGCGCCACGGCCGTCGCTGTCGAGTATCGCTTGCCAGTCACGCTCCGCCACCCCCAAAGCCGATGTACCTGATTTACCGTCAGTAACTTACGGTCGCCACCGGGATGGTGCCATGCCGACGCCCGATCCGACAGAGCCCGACAGCAACTCCGATCCCCCATACGCCCCATGTGACGTACCGCTACGCCCCATGTGACGTACCGCACGCGAAGATCGTTCCCCGTCACCGCCTGCACCAGAACATCTCCGGGTGACGTCAGGGTGGCCTCAGGGAGACCTGCGGGTTCACCCCGAGCGAGGCGCCAACGCCTCCCAGCGCACCGTCACTTCCCCCTGCCGCCACCGCGAAGTCCCGTCGGCCACCGGCCAGTCGGCCGTCAGGTCCCGCACCGCCCTGATCCACCGCTGCCGCGCCCCGTACGAGGCGTACGGCGCCGCGGCCGCCCAGGCCCGGTCGAAGTCCCGCAGGAACGCGTGCACGGGCTCACCCGGCACGTTCCGGTGGATCAGCGCCTTCGGCAGCCGCTCGGCGAGGTCGGACGGCCGGTCCAGGGAGCCGAGCCGCGTCGCGAACGTCACCGTGCGCGGCCCCTCGGGCCCGAGCGCGACCCACACGTGCCGCCGCCCGATCTCGTCGCAGGTGCCCTCGACGAGCAGCCCGCCGGGGGAGAGGCGGGCCCGCAGCCGCTCCCAGACGGCGGCGACCTGCTCCTCGTCGTACTGCCGCAGGACGTTCGCGGCCCGGATCAGGACCGGCCCCGACCCCGCTCCCGCCGGCAGCGGGATCTCGAAGCCGCCGTGCAGGAAGGAGAGGCCCTCGCGCTCGTACGGCGCGGCGGCCGCGACCCGCGCCGGGTCGATCTCGATGCCGACCACCCGCGCGCGTGGGGCGACGGTACGCAGCCTGAGCAGCAGCTCGACGGCGGTCCAGGGGGAGGCGCCGTAGCCCAGGTCGACGGCGACGGGGTCCGCGGCACGGCGCAGCGCGGGGCCGTGGACCGCGGCGATCCAGCGGTCCATGCGGCGCAGCCGGTTCGGGTTCGTGGTCCCGCGCGTCACCGTTCCCACGGGGCGGGAAGAGGTGCGTGGGGCCATGGAGGAAGGGTATGCGGGACGGCGGTGGAGAGACACGCGTGACGACGCAGCGTAACGCTTTGGCAAAAACGAGCCGGGCGGGGGCCAGGCGGAAATGGAGCAGCCGGCTCCGGTGTTCCCCCTCTGGAGGTACGTACGCCCTCCCCGTAGTCATGCCCGCAGTCATGTCCGTACGCAAGGAGGACCGCCACGTGAGCCAGTACGTGTCCAGGCTCGGGCGTCGCTCCCCGGCGGCACCCCCGCGGCTCCGTATCCCCGGCACTCAGCGGCGTCCGCGCCGCGTGGCGATGCTGAGCGTGCACACCTCGCCGCTGCACCAGCCCGGTACGGGCGACGCGGGCGGCATGAACGTCTACATCGTCGAGCTCGCCAAGCGCCTCGCCGCGATCAACATCGAGGTCGAGATCTTCACGCGCGCCACCGCCGGAGGGCTCCCGTCCGCCGTGGAACTCGCGCCCGGCGTCCTCGTGCGCCACGTGGACGCGGGCCCCTACGAAGGACTCGCCAAGGAAGAGCTGCCGGCCCAGCTCTGCGCCTTCACGCACGGTGTCATGCAGGCCTGGGCGGGACACCGGCCCGGCTACTACGACCTGGTCCACTCCCACTACTGGCTCTCCGGCCACGTCGGCTGGCTCGCCGCCGAACGCTGGGGCGTCCCCCTCGTCCACGCCATGCACACCATGGCCAAGGTCAAGAACGCGGCGCTCGCCGAGGGCGACACCCCCGAACCCGCCGCCCGCGTCATCGGCGAGACCCAGATCGTCCGCGCCGCCGACCGCCTCATCGCCAACACCTCCGAAGAGGCCGACGAGCTCGTACGCCACTACGAAGCCGAGCCCGGCAAGGTCGCCGTCGTCCACCCCGGCGTGAACCTCGACCGGTTCCGCCCCGCCGACGGCCGCGCCGCCGCCCGGCACCGCCTGGGCCTGCCGCAGAACGCCCTCGTGCCGGTCTTCGCGGGCCGCATCCAGCCCCTCAAAGCCCCCGACCTGCTGCTCCGCGCGGTCGCCGTCCTCCTGGACGAGCGTCCCGCGCTGCGTTCGAACATCGTCGTCCCCATCGTCGGCGGCCCGAGCGGCAGTGGCCTCGCCAAGCCGGAGGGGCTGCAGAAACTGGCCGCCAAGCTGGGGATCGCGGACGTCGTCCGCTTCCAGCCGCCGGTCGGCCAGGAGCAGCTGGCGGACTGGTTCAGGGCGGCGTCCGTCCTCGTGATGCCCTCGTACAGCGAGTCCTTCGGCCTCGTCGCCATCGAGGCGCAGGCGGCGGGCACGCCGGTCCTCGCGGCGGCGGTCGGCGGTCTGCCCGTCGCCGTACGCGACGGGGTGACCGGATTCCTCATCCCCAACCACGAACCGGCCCACTACGCGCGCGTGCTGCGCGATTTCGCCGACCATCCACACCTTGTGGACAGCATGGGCGAGGCCGCGGCCCGGCACGCGGAGTCCTTCGGCTGGGACACGGCGGCGTCCTCGACGGCGGACGTCTACACCGCGGCGATGCACGACTTCCGCACGTCCCGCCGTCACGTACGCTCGCACCATGGCTGATCAGGCGGACACTGCGGCGATCATCGAGCGGACCCTGGACGACGCCGAGCTCGAGTGGGAGACCGTCGAGCCCGGCTCGTACGTGGTGAAGCTCCCCGGCACCCGAAAGCTCTCCACGACCCTGTCACTGCGGGTCAGCAACCACTCCCTCTCCCTGAACGCCTTCGTGATCCGCCACCCGGACGAGAACCACGAGGCGGTGCACCGCTGGCTCCTGGAGCGGAACCTCCGCCTCTACGGCGTCAGTTACGCGATCGACTCGCTCGGCGACATCTACCTCGCCGGCAAGCTCCCGCTCTCCGCCGTCACCCCGACGGAACTCGACCGCCTTCTCGGCTCGGTCCTCTCGGCCTCCGACGACTCCTTCAACACCCTCCTCGAACTGGGCTTCGCGTCGGCGATCCGCAAGGAGTACGAGTGGCGGGTCGCTCGGGGCGAGTCGACGCGCAATCTTGAGGCGTTCACGCACTTGACCCAGCCGAGGGCTGAGACGGGCCGCTGAGAGCCGCCCGCCCCTACTCGCACGACTCGGTGCCGGGCAAACGGGCGGATGGTTCCCGCCCCCTTCCGCCCAGCGCCGCGCCATGCCATGCTCCCGCCCATCGCAGGCATGAACTCCGTTCACATCCATGAAAAGCGGAAGGCGGCGGGCAGGGCATGGCACACGAGGAACCCACCAGGCGAACCCTGCTCGGCGGCGCGATAGGCGTCGCGGCAGCCACCGTCACCAGCGCCGCCGCCGTCACCAGTGCCGCCGCCGTCACCAGTGCCGCCACCGTCACCGGGACCGCCCACGCCGCCCCCGCCCCCACCCCCGCCCCCGGCATGCCCCAAACCCCCACCCTCTGGCGAGAGTTCACCAAGACCCCCTACACCCACCCCCAGATCCCCTACATCGGCCGGGCAGGCTGCCGCGCGGGAAGGCAACCCTCGACCCACCCGGCCAACAACCCCCGACCCCACATCGACGCCCGCCGCTACGGCGCCCACCCCGACGGCAAGTCCGACGCCGCCCCCGCGATCAACCGCGCCCTCGCCGACGCGGGCGAGAAGGGCGGCGGCACCGTAGTGCTGCACCCCGGCACGTACCGGATCGACGACCTCATCCGCATCACCCACGACAACGTCACCCTCCGCGGCGCAGGCAGCACCCGCACCACCCTCCTCGCCACGAAGAGCCTCACCGAGCTGATCGGTCCCTACGGCTCCCGCTACGGCGGCGACAAGTCCAGCTGGTCCTGGGCCGGCGGCCTCATCTGGCTCTGCCCCGAAGCCCGTTGGCAGTCCCTCACCACCGCCATCAAGGCAAAAAGCTGGCCCTTCGAGGGCTGGACCGGCAACAAGCGCGACGAGTGGGAGCCCCTCACTCCCGTCCGTCCCGCCCGCCGGGGCTCCTGGTCGGTGACCGTCACCGACACCTCTCGCCTCCGCGAGGGCGACCTCGTCCTCCTCCGCCTCGCGGATGACCCCGACCACACCCTCTTGGAGCACATGGCGGGCGACGGCGCGGGCGCGAAGTCGTACACCTGGGACGACAAGACGAAGCTCACCTCGTACGTCCCCTACGAGTGGCCCGTACGGATCGCCGCTCTCCACCGCGGCAGACGCCGGGTCACCTTCGAACGGCCGCTCCCCCTCGACGTACGCCCGGAGTGGGACCCCCGTCTCACCACCCACGTCCCGGCGCTGACCGGCTCCGGCGTCGAGGCCCTCACCCTCGAAGCGCCCGAGACCCCGCAGTCCCCGCACCTCCTCGACAAGGGCTACAACGGCGTCACGTTCCAGTGCGCGTACGACTGTTGGGCCGACGACATCGTCGTACGCCACGTCGACAACGGCTTCGGCCTGGTCGCCGCCTCCGCCTGCACCCTGCGCCGCACGCGCGTGACCGGCCGCGGCTCCCACCACCCGTACTTCTGCCGTGAGGGCTCGCACGACAACCTCATCGAGGACTTCCGGATCGACGCCCGCACCACCCCCGCCCCGCCCGGCACCCAACTGCACGGCATCAACGTCGAAGGCCTCTCCTCCTACAACGTCTGGTCACGCGGCCGTATGGAGATGGGCACGTTCGACAGCCATCGCGGTATGCCGTTCGCGAACGTACGTACGGACATCACCATCAACAACAACGGCCGGCACGGCGGCGACGCGAGCGCGGGCCCCCTCTTCGGAGCCCGCTTCACCCACTGGAACATCCGCGTCACCAACGAACGCGCGGGCCTGATGAAGATCGACGAACTCGCGCCCTACAGCGCGACGGTCGGTCTCAACACGGTCCGAGAGTTCGACCAGATCGACGTCCCCGACTTCACGGGCGACCTGCACGCGCGTCTGGAGCTGTACGGCATTACGGACGCGGTTCGGCCACGGAATCTGTTCGAGGCGCAACGGGCTCTGCGGCGCTGACCTCAGCGGCGCCGGGGGCCTCCTCCTCCGGCAGCTTCCGCATCAACGCCCAGTACCCGAAGGCCGCCCCCGTCCCGATCACCGCACAAGCGGCCCACAGCCACTCCGCCCCGAAACGGTCGATCACGAAGCCGGACATGAGCGGCGCGACCAGCGCGGCCACGGACCACGACATCGTGTACATGCCCTGGTAGCGCCCGCGGCCGTGGACCGGGGAGAGCCGCACGACCAGCCCCGTCTGCGTCGGCGCGTTGACGATCTCGGCGAGCGTCCACACGCACACGGTCAGCGCGAAGACCCCGACCGACCCGGCGAACGCGGTGAGCCCGAAACCGTACCCGGCGAGCACCGAGGAGATCACCAACAGCCGCCCCGCGTCCCGGTGTTCGATGAACCGCGTGACCGGGATCTGCAGGGCCACGATCAGGACGCCGTTGACGGCGATGGCGACGCCGTAGTCAGCGGGCGTGAACCCCGCCTCGCCCATCGCGATCGGCAGCCCCACGGAGCCCTGCTGGAAGATCAGCGCGACCAGGAAGGACAACCCGACCACGCCCATGAACCGCCCGTCCCGCACCACGGTCCCGAGGCCCACATCGGGCTCCGCCGCCTTCTCCAGCGCCGTCCGCACGGGCCGCGACTCCGGCAGCTTCGCGAAGACGACGATCGCGCAGGCCATCGTCATGGCGGCCTCGATCAGGAAGCCGGCGCGGTAGCTGTACGAGGCGATGAACCCGGCACCCGCCGAGGAGATGGCGAAGCCCAGATTGATGGCCCAGTAGTTGAGCGAGAAGGCCCGCACCCGGTCCTCCGGCCGGACGATGTCCGCCATCATCGCCTGAACGGCGGGCCGGGACGCGTTGCTCGCCATGCCCACCGCGCAGGCGACGCCGGCGATCGCGACGGGGTGCTCCATGAACCCGAGCACCGCCACCGACACGGCCGTCGATGCCTGCGCGATCAGCAGCGTGGGCCGCCGCCCGAGCCGGTCGGTCATCACTCCCGCGCCGAGCGAGGAGACGACACCCCCGAGCCCGTGGAGGGCGACCACGAGCCCCGCGTACGAGGCGGAGTAGCCCCGCTCCAGGGTCAGGTACAGGGCCATGAACGTGGCGACGAAGGCACCGAGCCGATTGACGAGCGTGCTGGTCCACAACCACCAGAAGGCTCGTGGGAGCCCCGACACGCTCTCCGTGACGGCACGTCTCATGGTGGCGAACGGCATGGAAGATTCCCCCGGGGACGACATCAAATGTAAGAGGCAGATGTAAGAGGCGCAGACAGCACCCGCATATTACGAGCCCCTGATCCCGCACCGCCACTCAATTGACAGCAGCCGTCAACTGTCATCCGCCGCATGGCACCCCCTGTCCCGCTCGCGCCCACGCGCGCGAGGCTCCCCGGGGTTCGATTACGCTCAGAGGCATGGCCGACGCACCGTACAAGCTGATCCTCCTCCGCCACGGCGAGAGCGAATGGAACGCGAAGAACCTGTTCACCGGCTGGGTGGACGTCAACCTCAACGAGAAGGGCGAGAAGGAGGCGGTCCGCGGCGGTGAGCTGCTCAAGGACGCCGGCCTGCTCCCCGACGTGGTCCACACGTCGCTCCAGAAGCGCGCCATCCGCACGGCGCAGCTCGCCCTCGAGGCGGCCGACCGCCACTGGATCCCGGTCCACCGCTCCTGGCGCCTGAACGAGCGCCACTACGGCGCCCTCCAGGGCAAGGACAAGGCCCAGACGCTCGCCGAGTTCGGCGAGGAGCAGTTCATGCTGTGGCGCCGCTCGTACGACACCCCGCCCCCGCCGCTGGACCGCGACGCGGAGTACTCGCAGTTCTCCGACCCGCGCTACGCCACGCTCCCCCCGGAGCTGCGCCCCCAGACGGAGTGCCTCAAGGACGTCGTCGTCCGCATGCTCCCGTACTGGTTCGACGGCATCGTCCCCGACCTCCTCACGGGCAAGACGGTCCTGGTGGCGGCCCACGGCAACAGCCTCCGCGCCCTGGTCAAGCACCTGGACGGCATCTCGGACGAGGACATCGCGGGCCTGAACATCCCCACGGGCATCCCGCTCTCCTACGAGCTCGACGCCACCTTCAAGCCCCTGAACCCGGGCGGCACGTACCTGGACCCGGCCGCGGCGAAGGCAGCGATCGAGGCAGTGAAGAACCAGGGCAAGAAGAAGTAAGCCCGCACGAAGAAGCCCCCTGCCTGCGGGTTTTCCGCGAGCAGGGGGCTTGTCGCTGCCTCTGGGCCGTCAGGTGCGGGACGGCTCCGGCCGGGCCGTGTCGAAGACGGCGGCGACCGCCTTGCGGGTGCGCTCCTGGCTGGACGGCATCAGGTGCGCGTACACGCGGAGCGTCAGGCCTGGGTCCGAGTGGCCCAGGTACTCCGCGAGGGCCTTGATGTTCTCACCCGCGTCCAGGAGCACCGAGGCGTAGAAGTGGCGGAGGGCGTGCATGCCGTTCTCGCGGGACTCGGCGTACGGCCGGCCCCGCTCGGGCACGGGGATGATGCCCGCCGCAGCCAGCGTCGGTTTCCACGCCTCCTCGTTGAGCGACGTACGCCAGACGTGCCCACCGCGCGGCCCGGTGAAGACGAGCCGCTTGGTCACCGGACCCGGCCCCCGGCCGGGCCTGCGCTCCTGTCTCCGCCCCGCTCCAGGCCGGTCGGCGCCCGCGGCACTCAGAAAGCAGCCGCCTGGTGCCGAAGAGGGGATGCATCACGGCTCGGGCCGAGGGAGTCTGATAGGGAAGGTTGGTTTCGCCCAATTTGAAGGACTAGCCCACGCTTCCGGCCTCGTGACCGTAACCTACGATCATGGCCGCTCACGTAGGTAGTCGTCTCTCAACAGCCACTCCGTACATCAAGGACCTCAACACTCAGGTACGGAAAGGCGAGATTAAAGTTCCGCAGTTCCAGCGCCCATTTGTGTGGGGCGTAGCTCAAGCACTGGATCTACTTGATAGCGTCGCCAACAATTATCCCATCGGAAGCCTTCTCCTCTGGCGCACCGCAGACAAGCTTGCCACAGAGAGGAATATCGGCGAGTTCAAGCTACCAGAAACCGAAGATCTCACCCCCACGGACTATGTGCTGGACGGACAGCAACGCATGACCGTCCTTTATTCTGCCCTTGGGGCCGAGGATGAGGGCATAGGGTTCTCCGCCGTCTACGACCTAGAGGCAGAAAAATTTCTGGAGGAGAAGCCGGGCGAGCGACCCCTGCATCACTTTCCGATGCGCTGGCTCTATCAGACAACTAAGCTGCTCAACTTCAGAACTGCGCTCCAGTCACACAAAAATGCAGACCAACTGCAAGAGCGATTTGATGCACTGATCGAAGTGTTCAGCGGCTATCAAATCCCGGTTGTCACCTTGAGAGATCTCACAATCGAGGAAGTTTGTCCGATTTTCGAGCGTATCAACAGTTCGGGTACCGACCTTTCAACCTTCGACCTAATGGTAGCCGCTACGTGGTCGAAGGGATTCGACCTCAACGAGAAAGTTGAGGAGATCTCCTTTTCCCTGGAGCCTAAGAACTATGGCGAAATCAAGGGAACCACAGTACTCAAGTGCCTTTCCGTGGTCCAATATGAGTCCGCAAACCGTGAGCGCGTAATCGCGCTACGCGGCTTCAAAGGGAACCCACAGATGATGGACTCCCTGGTAGACCGCACCCGCAAGGCCCTGCTTCGAGCGGTAGACCAGCTGGCAACCGACTTCAAGATCCACTCTCTGAGCTTCCTCCCTTACGAAGCGCACCTGGTGATTCTCACTTACATCTACGCCAACAACCCAAACCTCTCCGCACAGGCGCTTCGTAGGGTGCGACGATGGTTTTGGCGTACATCATTTTCCGAGCGCTACCGTGGCGCGCCTGACGATTTCGTTACCCGCGACCTCCAGGCGATCAAGAACTTCGTCCTCGAAGGCGAGGACGGCAGCGAGGAAATTTTCGGTACCGGATTGTCCAATGCAGAGATCAAAAAAATGGTCTTCCGGAAAAACAATTCACGCTCCAGGGCGTTCATTCTAACTCTGGCAAAAAATAACCCGAAGAATCTGACCAACGGAAATACGATTGATACCTCCGAAGCGCTTTCTGTCTACAATCGAAAGCAGTTCCACCATATCTTTCCGGAAGCCTTCCTAAAGCGTACGGCGCCAGGGGTGGAGCGTAGTAACCTGCTGAACTTCTGCATGCTGGCAGCCGCCGATAACAATCTGATTAGCGACAGGGACCCTAAGGACTATTTGCCAGAGCTGATCGGCGACTTGGGGCTTCATGCCGACGATGTACTCCGATCCAATCTCATGCCTACAGCAGACGAGTACGACTACACCATGGCCGAGTTGGGTACATTCTTCGATGCTCGCGTAGATATTGTCAGACGCGAGATCCTTCGACTGTGCTCAGGCGCGCACTGAGATTTCTTTCTCCTCGTGGGAGAGGGGCCGACCAAAGTGCCGGCCCATGCCAGCCACGAGCAACACTGGAAACCATGCCGCTAGCAGACCAGGCACGCCGCCGGTCCGCCGCAGGTCAGACCAGCCGCTACCCCAAGATTGGCCAAACCCCCAAACTGAGGGCTCGAGCGCCGCGGTCACGGGTCGGCCGTCGGGACACGCCCTAAGCGTTGTCCCGTAAATGATCTATTGCGTGCCGGTTGACCAGTGCTGTTGCCTCTCAGTCGACCAATGTGAGGTTGTGCAGGCGGGCGATTCCGAGCATGGCGTGGTGGACGCCGTCGCCTTTCAGACGGCAGTCGCGGAGGATCTTCCAGGTCTTCATGTGGGCGAAGGCATGCTCGACGCGGGCGCGGACCTTACGGTGCGAGCGGTTGTGTTCTTCTTTCCAGTCCGGGAGTTCGCTCTGGCCGCGTTCGCGACGGTGCGGGATGACCAGACCGGTGCCGCGGTAGCCTCCGTCCGCGATCACCGTGGTGTGGCCTACGGCGTCTTTCGCGCCGGACAGCTCCCATGCCTTGCAGTCGTTGCGGTTTCCGGTGACCGGCCGGCCGACGGCGACGACGAGCCGGGTGTCGGCGTCGATGACGACCTGGTGACTGGTGGAGTATCGGTAGTTCTTCGACTGCTCGGCCACGGTGTGGTCGCGGGTGGGAACCAGGGTGCCGTCCACGATCAGCACGGTGTCCTTTCGGAATCGTCTGCGGGGTTGGAGCGAGAACGCCGGGCCGAGGTGGTCGATGATCCGGTCGGCTGCGGACTTCGACACCCCGAACAACGGCGCCAGTTGGCGAAGGGTGAGGTTCGTGCGCCAGTACGCGGCAACCAGCAGCACCCGGTCCTCCAGAGGCAGACTCCACGGTCTGCCCTTGCGTACCGGGTCCGCACCCTCACGCCGCAGCACGGTGACCAGCTTGGCGAACTGCCGCGGGCTCAGCCCGGTGAACGGGGTTATCCAGGAAGGCTCCGACGCCGTGATCACACCAGTCACATCAAGATCATGTCATCGGCGGATTCCTGCGCCCGTCGGCAGACTGCCTTCCGATACGAACCGGACGTTACAGGGAGGGAGGGGGGTGGGGTTACGGCAAGATACCTCCAGTCCCGAGCTGGATGCCGGGGCCTGTGCGACCCACCCCCCATGGCCGCGAGTCCCTCACGATCTCCGTCCGGCCCATTGAGGCAGTGATGGTATCTCGAGCCGCTGACAACGCAGCCAGACCAAGAGGCACCCGATCAGTAGTTGCGGGACAACCCTTAGCCAACGAAGCCGCAGATCAGGCGCAGGATCACCCCGCCTCTCTCTTAAAGCGGTGATTTCTGCACCCACCATTGTTAAAACTGTGCTTAACGGATCGGCTTGATCTCCACCCACTCATCGGATTCGCGATCTAGGATTCGAGCCGCTTCGGCGATGTCCCGATCGTCCGAGTCTACAAAATGTTCCGCAAGGAGGAGTTGGGCTGGCCAGCGATCGGGGCCAGGATCAGGAACATCTCGGACGGGATCTCCGTAGTGGTCGTGAAACCAGTCAATCATCTGATCTGGCGATACGTACGACTCAGGGGCAATTCGTCGAACTGTATCTAGAAGTTCGTCTGCGAGATCGTCGACGCCAAGAATTCCCTCCATGCTGAATCCATGAGCGATGCGATTTCTTGCGTCACCAGTCCTCAGAAGGACGTCGTAAACATCCTCGGGGATCAACCCAAGACTTTGAGCCAGGGACACCATCTGCCTTGGCGTGCGCCTACTAAAGGGATCAGATGAAGAATTGGCATCCGAGGATTCTTGCCTTCGAATCATTCGGTCCAATGCGACCTCAGCTGCGGCCCATGCAAGTAGCAGAGCTGCTGAGGCATCGACCTGTCGGACCGCCAGTGCCCGGGATAGGATGTCGGCAATCTGATCCCGTGGAAGCCGCTCGGCAGGGGGAGCGCCAAGCCAATGAAGTTCCAGCTTCCAACGGCCAAGGCCCTCCAGAGCTTCGGCCATCCTTTCCAGCTGAACAGCATGTGCCGAACCGGAAGGTTGATTCCCACCCTTCAGCTCAATGACGATATTCTCGTCACCCTTACTTACGACCAGGTCTGGCTGGAGTGCAGCAATGCCTTCCGGAAGGTCCTTGACGGGCACGACCGAGTAGCCACGGGACGCGTAATGGGAAACTAGTTCTCGAAGCTTCATTCTAGCTTGGACGTTGGATTCCATAATTACGGGAGCTCCTGTTCGTCCGGTGGATTCTCTATCTTAATGTGGACGAAAGGTCCGCCGGACATGAAGCCGTTTGCAAGGGCTTCACTAAGTCCGAAGACTCGGAACGGCTTCTTGACATCACGAACGCCAGCGCGAATATCGGTGATTTGAGCGTCGTCAACGTAGACAATGCCATTCAGGGCATCTTGAATTGGCTTCAGCATGTTGTCAGTGTCCAGCGGGGCATCAACGTGGAAGAATGTGATCGTCGCTAGAACCTTATGAGTCAACGGCGGATCGTTGGCTGGCCAGGCGGCTAGCGCCGCATTTGCCACCTCGGCTTTCCAGCGCCGCCTCCGGCTCGATGACCCTTGGACAGACGCAGGCACACCAAGGACCACTACGTCCCAAGGCAGATCCGGCATGGCCTCAGCTTAGTCGGCCCTCAGGCGACTCACAGTGGCCATGGGCTTCCTCAACCGATGTGGCCTACGTCGGCGTGATTGCATGCCACCGTGCCAGGACAGTTGCAGGAACCGGGCTGCTCTTCCCTCAGCACGTCACACCGCACCACAAGCGCGCCAGATCGAGCGGGGAACAGCGGGGACTCGCAGTGCATGCAGCCGAGACCGAGGAGGCCGTGCCCCTGCCGTTCGCCCAGGTCAGCACCGCAACCCGCCGCAAAGAACCGCAGCTTCCCAAGCTGGTGGCTCCGCGTATGAGACTCCGTAGCTCCCGCAAGCAGTTGCCCCACAGTCACCCCCTGCCCGCGCAAGCTCTGCCAGACTCGCTTCATGGGGCGTTGCGCTGGGGTGACACGGCAGGGACGAGCGTGCGGAAACCCGGCTGGATGGAACGGTTACTGCCATCTGCACGGTGGTGGAGGCCGGCGAAGCCGAAGCCCACGAGTCTCTACTCCTCCCCGACTTCCTCGCATGCCGGCGCGTCCGGGACCACAGCCGCAACGCAGGCGCAGAGGTTGGTTCTGGTGGCTGAGGTGGCTCCATGGCTTGGTTCGAGGCGCTGCGTAACGCGGTAAGTCAACGCTCATGACGGTGCTGGCTGGGCCGTCTCTGGGCCGTCCGAGGCCGCTCGACAGTGGCCAATGACGACAAACGACGACCATCAAGTGCACGAGCCCGCCGCACCTGGCTAGCAAAAACCCAGCTCACCCAGATCCCCGGCAACACCCAGGGCAAGAAGAAGTAGCCCCGCACGAACAAGAGCCCCCGGCCTGCGCTTTCGCCCGTAGGTCGGGGGCTTGCGCATGGCCGCGGGCCGCCCTATGGGCTGCTGCCCGCTATCGCGTACCCGTGCCCCCACCTTGCCCCGACCCGGCCCCCGACCCCGCAGACGATTCCGAGATCCCCTGGGCCAGGTCCGTGACCACGTTCTGGATGCCCTGGCCGAAGTCTGTCGGGGCCACCAGGATGCCGAAGACCAGGACCACGGACATCGTCAGGAACGTGTCCGTCTTCGTGCGGGGAGCCACTCGTCTGCGCAGGAGCACGACGATGACGACAGCCAGCAGAACCGCGAGGTCGATCGACAGCACCACTTGGCCACCCCTCCCGTCAGGAGCCAAAGACCCGGACGTTCCTGTGTAACCCGAATTCGCGCCTCGTGGCTGCCCGGTCACCCGTAGTTGGCAGCAAAGCATTCATCCGAGGCTGAAACGGCTCGGGGCCCGAGGGAGGCTCGAGGGGGACTCATGGGCCCGCCCCGGGACGGGGTGGGCAACCGCCACGCGCGCGTGCGCCGTTGACGCGCCCCGGTCCTGTGGGCATGCAATGGCATCAGGCAGTACGCCGGTACGCCTTCGAGGAGGAGACCATGGCCGAGTCCCCTACGCGCGAATCCGTTCCCGAGCAGTCCGTCTGTCTTCTGCAGTCCTGCGGCTGCGGCCCCGGCTGCAGCTGTGGCTGCCAGTCGGGTGGCAGCTGCCAGTGCGGTGGCGGTTGCGGCTGACGACGGCGGGCGAGGCTCGCGAGCACACACATGGCTGTGCCCCGCGCGAAGCGATCGCGCGGGGCACAGCCATCCGTGGAAGACGGCGTAGACCGAAGACGGTGAAGACCGAAGACGGCGAAGAACCGGGGACTCGGAGGCTTACGCCCCCTCCACCTGCGCCGGCCCCGTCGCCTGTATCTCGTCCGCGTGTTCGCCCGTCACCAGGTAGACGACCCGCTTCGCCACCGATACCGCGTGGTCCGCGAAGCGCTCGTAGTAGCGGCCGAGGAGCGTCACGTCGACGGCCGTCTCGATGCCGTGCTTCCAGCGGTCGTCCATGAGGTGCTGGAACAGCGTGCGGTGCAGCTGGTCCATCTCGTCGTCGTCCTGCTCCAGCTGGAGCGCCAGGTCGACGTCCTTGGTGATGATGACCTCCGCCGCCTTCGCCATCAGGCGCTGCGCGAGCTGGCCCATCTCCAGGATCGTGGCGTGCAGGTCCCGCGGCACCGCCGAGTCGGGGAAGCGGAGCCTCGCCAGCTTCGCGACGTGCTGGGCGAGGTCGCCCGAGCGCTCCAGGTCGGCGCTCATGCGCAGCGAGGTGACCACGATGCGCAGATCCGTGGCGACCGGCTGCTGGCGCGCCAGCAGGGCTATCGCGCGTGCCTCCAGGTCGTGCTGCAGATCGTCGACCTTCTGGTCGGCCGCGATCACGCTCTCGGCCATCTTCAGGTCGGCGTCGAGCATGGCCGTCGTGGCGCGCCCGATCGCGGACCCGACGAGGCGGGCCATCTCGACGAGGCTGTCGCCGATCGAGTCAAGTTCCTCGTGGTACGCGTCCCGCATGTGGCTGTCCCTCTCTAGTACGTGCCAGGGGGCTGGCCCCTACGCTCCCACGGTGCGGGCCGGACGCGTCCGTTTCCGGCACCCCAAATGAATCGCCACCGTCATCAAGGTGAACTGTGGGCGACGAAGGACGGCGACCCCGACCGGCGCCGCCCCGGTCCGCTCGGAGTAAGTGAACCGGTGCAGTCCCCATGGTGAACTCTGGGCGACGACTGTTCGAGCCGACACCCGTACGGCTGTGACCGGCGCTTACTCGGCGCATAACCTGGACGCATGGACGTGAACGCGGCGGTCGCCGCAGCGGCAGCGATCGCCGGGGTGTGCACCGGTGTCATCGCCATGCTGGCGTTCCGATGGAGCGAGCGCGACCAGAAACGCCCCACCCGGACCTCCCTGCACACCGATCCCGTACTGCCACCCGGCGTGGACACGGTGCTCTCCGTGCTCCGCTCCTCCGCGGTCGTCCTCGACGAGGCCGACAGCGTGGTCAAGGCCAGCTCGGCGGCGTACGCGCTCGGTCTCGTACGCGGCGGGAAGCTCGCCGTCGAGCCCATGCTGCAGATGGCCCGCGACACCCGCCGCGACGGGGAGATACGCCAGGTGGAGCTGGACCTGCCGCGGCGCGGCACCGGCCGCGGCGAGGCCCTGGCCGTCTCCGCACGCGTGGCCCCGCTCGGCTCCCGCCTCGTCCTGCTCCTCGTGGAGGACCTCACCGAGGCCCGCCGCATCGAGGCCGTACGACGAGACTTCGTCGCGAACGTGAGCCATGAGCTGAAGACTCCGGTGGGGGCGCTTTCGCTGCTCTCCGAAGCCGTCATGGACGCCTCCGACGACCCGGAGGCCGTCGAGCGCTTCGCCGGCCGCATGCAGATCGAGGCGACCCGGCTGACCAACCTCGTGCAGGAACTCATCGACCTCTCCCGGGTCCAGAACGACGACCCCCTGGAGGACGCCGAACCCGTCCGCGTCGACGAACTGGTGGCCGAGGCGATCGACCGCAGCCGCCACCAGGCCTCCCACAAGCAGATCACCATGGCCGCCGGAGGCACCGCCGAGCTCCAGATCTGGGGCAACCGCGGCCAGCTCGCGGCGGCCCTCGGCAACCTCGTCGAGAACGCCGTGAACTACAGTCCGGCCCGCACCCGCGTGGGCATAGCCGCCCGCCGGGTCACCGCACCCGGCGGGGACCTCATCGAGGTCGCGGTCACCGACCAGGGCATCGGCATCTCCGACAAGGACAAGGAACGCATCTTCGAGCGCTTCTACCGCGTCGACCCGGCCCGCTCCCGGGCCACCGGCGGCACCGGCCTCGGCCTCGCCATCGTCAAACACGTGGCCGCCTCGCACGGCGGGGAGGTCACCGTGTGGAGCTCCGAGGGTCAGGGCTCCACCTTCACCCTGCGGCTGCCCGAGGCGGCCGCACACCGCGACCGCGGAACCGGTCGTGGCGGCGGACCCGACGGGGAGACCGCCCCACCCGACGCGAGCCCCGCCGCCGCCGCGACCACCACGTACGAACCCATTCCTGCCCCGGAGGTCCTTCCGTGACCCGAGTGCTCGTCGTCGAGGACGAGGAATCCTTCAGCGACGCCCTGTCCTACATGCTCCGTAAGGAGGGTTTCGAAGTCGCCATCGCGGCAACCGGCCCGGACGGACTCGACGAATTCGAGCGCAACGGCGCCGACCTCGTCCTGCTCGACCTGATGCTGCCCGGCCTGCCCGGCACCGAGGTCTGCCGCCAGCTGCGCAGCCGCTCCAACGTCCCGGTGATCATGGTCACCGCCAAGGACAGCGAGATCGACAAGGTCGTCGGCCTGGAGATAGGAGCCGATGACTACGTCACCAAGCCCTTCTCCTCGCGCGAACTGGTCGCCCGCATCCGCGCGGTGCTCCGCCGCCGCGGCGAGCCCGAGGAGGTCGCCCCGCAGGCCCTGGAGGCCGGCCCGGTGCGGATGGACGTCGACCGCCACGTGGTCACGGTCTCCGGGTCCAAGGTCGACCTGCCCCTGAAGGAGTTCGACCTCCTGGAGATGCTGCTGCGCAACGCGGGCCGCGTACTGACCCGCATGCAGCTCATCGACCGCGTCTGGGGCGCCGACTACGTGGGCGACACCAAGACCCTCGACGTCCACGTGAAGCGCCTGCGCGCCAAGATCGAGCCGGACCCGGGGGCGCCCAGGTACCTGGTCACGGTCCGGGGTCTCGGTTACAAGTTCGAGCCGTAAACAGCACGGCGAGTACGGAGAAGGGCCGAGTACGGAGAAAGGCGGGGCCCCGGTGGGGTCCCGCCGTTCTTGTGTCGTGCGCTGTACGTACGTCGATCAGTGCTCGGCGCCGGTCCCGGTGTCCGCACCGTGCGAGGCGGACCCCGACGGGTCCGTGCTCGCGCCGTCCGACGGCTTGCCGGACGGGTCGGTGGAGGCGCCCGTCGACGCACCCGTGGAGGGCTCGCCCGACTGGCCCGGCTTCGCGGGCTTCGACGGCTTGCCGCCCGGAGCCTGCGGCAGGGCGCTCGGGCCCCACTTGCTGAAGTAGCTCTCGGCGGGCACGACGAACGCTTCCATCTTCACGTCGCCGGTCCGGCTGAAGGAGAACGTGACGGGCTGCGCGTTGCCCTGCTTGACGGCCTCGCCGGCGCCGGACAGGACCGCCGAGGCGTTGTCCTTGCCGCCGATGACGAGGGAGCCGCCGGCCGGGATGGTCAGCGGGCCGTTCGGCTTGGAGTCCTTGTCTTCCTTGCCGCGCGTCAGCTTGGCCTTCTCGTCCGCGCCCTCGACCGCGATGGACCTCAGGGTCTGGGGCTTGTCACCGGCGTTGAAGATCGTCGCGGAGATCGCGGCCGGGCCCGTGGACTTCTGGTCGGGCTGCGTGATGACCATGGCGTTCTGGATCTTGATGTCGCCGACGGAGGTCGCGGCGTTGTCCGGCTTGACCTCCATCGTCTGTGCGTTGTTGCCCGCTGCGCACGCGGAGAGCGAGGCGAGCGAGAACGCGATGGCGGTGGCGGCGAGGGCGCCGCGTCGAAGGCTGCGGCTCACGGCGGCGGCAACTCCTTGAACGTGGGCGGTACAGGACGGGGCGGGCGGCCGTAAAGCCGTCCTACGGGCGGCCGTAAAGCTGCCCTAAGGGTGTGTCAGCGCGCTTAGGTTACCGAGCCGTTCCCACGCCACCGCACCCGACCCGCCCCTTAGCCCACCCGGCAGCGCGCCCGACCCGCCTCCGGGAGTCACGAGCCCCGCCGGGCCGTCCTCTGCCCCAGCCGTCTCATTGCCCCCGCGGGCCCCTTTCGTAAAAGCATCACCAAGAGGCTCCGGTGTCACGCTCCGCGGATTTCCGGTAAGGAATGCGGAGGCGGCCGGAGAATTGATCATCTGCCGGATGACCGATGACCTGTCCGATCGCGTTCGGCTTGATCAATTCGGAAACGTCTCGCACTGTGCCGAGCACATCTCTCCGGCCTCCGAACGGAGTATCGGAAGTTCACCGCTTGGAACCGCGCAAACCGGGACGTTCGGCCGCTTCGAGCGCCCTCGGGGGGCGTACGACGGGGGCGTTTCCGGCTCCCCGAAGAGCCGCTCCGACCTGCGAATACCTCGTTCCGATGCCCCTCCGCAGCACGTTCCTGTTGCTGTTGTCAAGCCCCGAGATATGCCCTGACCTGCGAAAACGCCATTCAGAAGAGGCGATTCTCGTGTTAGGATGGATAGCCACGGAAGGGGTACCTGTCACATGACGTTCAAGGTTGGCGACACCGTGGTCTATCCCCATCACGGGGCCGCGCTGATCGAGGCCATCGAAACTCGCCAGATCAAAGGCGTGGACAAGACCTACTTGGTGCTGAAGGTCGCCCAGGGCGACCTGACGGTGCGTGTGCCAGCGGACAATGCGGAGTTCGTCGGCGTGCGTGATGTGGTCGGGCAGGACGGCCTCGACCGGGTCTTCGAAGTACTGCGCGCGCCGTACGCCGAAGAGCCCACGAACTGGTCGCGCCGCTACAAGGCAAATCTCGAGAAGCTCGCCTCCGGCGATGTCATCAAGGTCGCGGAAGTCGTGCGTGACCTGTGGCGTCGGGAGCGCGAGCGTGGACTGTCGGCCGGCGAGAAGCGCATGCTCGCCAAGGCCCGCCAGATCCTGGTGAGCGAGCTCGCCCTCGCGGAGAACACGAACGAGGACAAGGCCGAGGCCCTGCTCGACGAGGTCCTCGCGTCCTGACGCGGACAGTCCGAGGCACCCGCCTCGGCAGTCCCGCGTCGATCAGGCGCAGCAATGCCGCGGTGCCCGCTGACCCTTACTGGAGTCGCCGGGCGCTGCGGCATGTTCGTACCCGCATATTCTTCGCACCCTGGCACATGTGAGAGCGGCCCCCGGGGAGCCGTGTTGGCGTGCTGGACTCGGCAGCTGGCTCGACCAGATGTCACGGAAGGGTCCGGTCAAGATGCCACCCCGGCACGGTGAGGCCATACCCACGTCGGCCGAGCACACAAACCTGAACGGAACCGATGTCTAGCGAATCCCGTACCGCGGTGGTCATTCCCGCGGCTGGGCGGGGCGTGCGCCTCGGCCCGGGCGCCCCCAAAGCGCTTCGCGCGCTGAACGGCACCCCGATGCTCATCCACGCCGTGCGCGCCATGGCGGAATCCCGTGCCGTCTCCCTCGTCGTCGTGGTGGCACCGCCGGACGGCGCCCCCGAGGTCAAGACGCTCCTCGACGACCACGCGCTGCCCGAGCGGACCGACTTCCTCGTCGTGCCCGGCGGGGAGAGCCGCCAGGAGTCCGTGCGGGCCGGACTCGACGCGCTGCCGGCCGGCTTCGACATCGTGCTCGTGCACGACGCGGCACGCCCGCTGGTGCCCGTCGACACGGTCGACGGCGTCATCGAGGCCGTACGCGAGGGAGCGCCCGCCGTCGTCCCCGCGCTGCCCCTGGCCGACACCGTCAAGCAAGTCGAGCCCGCGGCGACGCCCGGGCAGCCCGAGCCCGTCGTGGCGACGCCCGAGCGGGCCAGGCTGCGCGCCGTGCAGACGCCGCAGGGCTTCGACCGGGCCACGCTCGTGCGCGCCCACGAGACCGTCACCGACAACGTGACGGACGACGCCAGCATGGTCGAGCAGCTCGGCCTGCCCGTCGTCGTGGTACCCGGCCACGAGGAGGCGTTCAAGGTGACGCGCCCCCTCGACCTCGTGCTCGCCGAGGCCGTCCTCGCCCGCAGGAGGGCCAACGATGGCTTCTGAGACGCCCCCCGCACCGGTGCTCCCCCTGGTCGGCATCGGCACCGACATCCACGCCTTCGAAGAGGGCCGCGAGCTGTGGTGCGCCGGCCTGAAGTGGGAGGACGAGGGGCCCGGACTCGCCGGGCACTCCGACGCCGACGTCGTCGCCCACGCCGCCTGCAACGCGCTGTTCTCCGCGGCGGGTCTCGGTGACCTCGGCGCCCACTTCGGCACCGGACGCCCCGAGTGGTCCGGCGCCCCCGGCCTGACCCTGCTCGCCGAGGCCGCCCGTATCGTCCGGGACGCTGGCTTCACCATCGGCAATGTCGCCGTCCAGGTCATCGGCCCCCGCCCGAAGATCGGCAAGCGCAGGGACGAGGCGCAGAAGGTCCTCTCCGAAGCGGCCGGTGCCCCCGTCTCGGTCTCCGGCGCCACCACCGACGGCCTCGGCTTCCCCGGCCGCGGCGACGGCCTCGCCGCGGTGGCCACCGCGTTGGTCGTACGGACGACGCCCTGACGGAGATTTCGGGTAATCGTGGCTCCTACAAGGCAAGGCTCTCGCAGCCGCTGTCCACGAAGGAGTGACGCCATGTCCGCCGTACTGTCCGACCAGCTCAAGGCTCTTCTCGACGCCCCGTCCTTCATCATCGTCGCCACCATCCAGCCCGACGGCAGCCCTCAGCTGTCGCCGGTCTGGGTGAAGCGCGACGGCGACGACGTGCTGTTCTCGACGACTGTCGGCCGGCGCAAGGAGAAGAACCTGCGCCGCGACCCGCGGGTGACGGTGCTGCTTCAGCCCTTCGACGCGCCGTACACGTACGCGGAGATCCGCGGCACCGCGGAGATGACGACGGAGGGCGGCCAGGAGCTGATCGACGAGCTGTCGGTGAAGTACACGGGCAAGAAGTACGCGGAGTTCAACCCGGCATCGAAGGACGACTCCCCGCGAGTCGTCGTCCGGGTCTCCGCGCGGAAGGTCGTCGGGCGGGTCTGAGGGCGTCGGGACGTCACAGTTCCGTGCACGGTGACCAAGGGGGCGTGGGGCACTGTCCCACGCCCACTACCCTGGAGTCGTGACGATTCGCCTGTACGACACCAGCGCCCGGCAGATCCGTGACTTCAGCCCCCTCAACGACGGCTGCGTCTCGATCTACCTCTGTGGTGCCACGGTCCAGGCTGCACCGCACATCGGGCACATCAGGTCCGGCCTGAACTTCGACATCATGCGCCGCTGGTTCACCTACCGCGGCTACGACGTGACGTTCGTGCGCAACGTGACCGACATCGACGACAAGATCATCAAGAAGTCGGCCGAGCAGGGCCGCCCCTGGTGGTCCATCGGGTACGAGAACGAGCGCGCCTTCAACAGCGGTTACGACGCGCTCGGCTGCCTGCCGCCCACCTACGAGCCGCGCGCCACCGGGCACGTGACCGAGATGGTCGAGATGATGCGCGGGCTCATCGAGCGCGGGCACGCCTACGAGGCCGATGGCAACGTCTACTTCGACGTGCGGTCCTTCCCGGGGTACCTGGAGCTCTCCAACCAGGACCTGGACGAGCTGCGCCAGCCCTCGGGCGAGGGCGAGACCGGCAAGCGCGACCCGCGCGACTTCGCCATGTGGAAGGCCGCCAAGGAGGGGGAGCCCAGCTGGGAGACCCCCTGGGGGCGCGGCCGTCCCGGCTGGCACCTGGAGTGCTCGGCGATGGCCCACAAGTACCTGGGCACCGAGTTCGACATCCACGGCGGCGGGATCGACCTGATCTTCCCCCACCACGAGAACGAGATCGCCCAGGCCAAGGCCTTCGGTGACACCTTCGCGCGCTACTGGGTGCACAACGGCTGGGTCACCATGAGCGGCGAGAAGATGTCGAAGTCGCTCGGCAACTCGGTCCTCGTCAGCGAGATGGTCAAGCAGTGGCGCCCGATCGTGCTGCGCTACTACCTGGGCACCCCGCACTACCGCTCGATGATCGAGTACAGCCCGGAGGCCCTGCGCGAGGCCGAGTCCGCGTTCGCCCGCATCGAGGGCTTCGTGCAGCGCGTGGTCGAGAAGGCCGGCGGGGTCGTCGAGCCCGCCGCCCAGGTGCCGCCCGCCTTCGCCGACGCCATGGACGACGACATGGGCGTCCCGCAGGCGCTCGCCATCGTGCACACCACGGTCCGGCAGGGGAACAGCGCCCTCGCCGCCGACGACAAGGAAGCCGCCGTCGAGCGCCTCGCCGAGGTGCGGGCCATGCTCGGCGTCCTCGGCCTCGATCCCCTCGACCCGCACTGGGCGGGCGGGGAGCAGGACCGCGGCGAGGACCTGCACGGCGCGGTCGACACCCTGGTGCGGCTCGTCCTCGACCAGCGCGAGGCCGCCCGGTCCCGCAAGGACTGGGGCACCGCCGACGCCATCCGCGACCAGCTCAACCAGTCGGGCCTCGTCATCGAGGACAGCCCGAGCGGGCCCCGCTGGACGCTCGGCCCGCGCTAGGGGCCCTCTGATGTGCCGCCCGGCCTTCCGGGCGGCACACTTCATAGACGTACACCTCTGCGCGTACGCACGTACGCGCACACGCATCACAACAGACAGGTAGGTCATGGCCGCTAACAACCGCCGCATGTCCGGCAAGAAGGGCGCGCAGGTCGGCAGCGGCGGCAATCGGCGCCGCGGCCTCGAGGGCAAGGGTCCGACGCCGCCCGCCGAGGCGCGCAAGGGGCATGTGAAGAACCGCATCGCCACCGCCAAGGCCAAGAAGGCCGCGGGCCGCCGCGGCACGCCCAAGGGGCGCGGCGGCAAGGGGACCTCCGAGATGGTCGTCGGCCGCAACCCCGTCTTCGAGGCGCTGCGCGACGGCGTGCCCGCCTCCACGCTCTACGTCCAGCAGTTCATCGACAACGACGAGCGGGTCCGCGAGGCGCTGCAGCTCGCGGCCGAGCGCGGCGGCATCCACCTCATGGAGGCCCCGCGCCCCGAGCTGGACCGCATGACGAACGGCCTGAACCACCAGGGCCTCGTCCTCCAGGTCCCGCCGTACGAGTACGCGCACCCGGAGGACCTCGTCGCCGCCGCGTTCGACGAGGGCGAGGACCCGCTGATCGTCGCGCTCGACGGCGTGACGGACCCGCGCAACCTCGGCGCGATCGTCCGCTCGGTGACCGCGTTCGGCGGCCACGGAGTCGTCGTGCCCGAGCGCCGGGCCGCCGGCATGACGGCCGGCGCGTGGAAGACCTCGGCCGGCACGGCCGCGCGCACGCCGGTCGCCCGCTGCACGAACCTGACGCGCGCCCTGGAGGCGTACAAGAAGGCGGGCGTCGCCATCGTCGGCCTCGCGGCGGACGGCGAGCACGAGATCGGTGACCTGGAGGCGCTCAGCGGCCCCGTCGTCATCGTGGTCGGCAGCGAGGGCAAGGGCCTCTCGCGGCTCGTCGGCGAGACGTGCGACTTCCGGGTGCGGATCCCGATGCCCGGTGGCGCGGAATCCCTGAACGCCGGTGTGGCGGCCGGTGTCGTGCTGTACGAGGCCGCGCGGCGCCGCGCGTAGGAGTTCCCCGGCGTACAAATGTCCGGGCCGTGTGATCCCTTGACGGGGATCTCTTGACGCGGTCCGGACATTTCCCCGTGGTCAAAGCAGTGTCCTAAACACACATCACTCGGTTAGATGAGTGTGGACACCAGAACACCCCGCACTCCCACAGGGGGAAGCTCGTCAGGTTTCGACGATGCTCCCGCGCTGAGCATGGTGAAGGTGCCGAGCGACCCGGCGCAGGTCATCGTCAATCACGCGAGTTTCCGCGTGCAGCTTCCCGCCGCTGGGCGCACTCAATCCCCTCGTATCTCACGGCACTTGGGCACGCCCGACGAGACGGTGCGCATCCCCGCCGTCGGCGCGGCCGCCAAGCGCCGCGCGCCCGTCGTCTGGAGCGGGAAGTCCGACCCGGACGACACCGGCGCGATCAGACTGCTGCAGGCCGTGCGCGGCAGCGGCATGCTCCGTTCGGCCGAAGAGGCGGGGCCCTACGACGAGGGCGGCGCCACGCAGGTCATCCCGCGCGTCGACATCGACGAAGGCCCCGAGACCGTCGAGACGCCCGCCGTCATCGGGCCGCGCGTCCCCGAGTCCGGGACCCGGCTGCTGCCGCAGACGCGGCCGTCCGGCAGCGACTACGACGAGCGCCTCGACCAGCAGGGCCGGTACGCCGACTACGCAGGCGATGCCGACGACGCCTACGACGACGCGTACGACGACGAGCGCGGCGAGGGCGAGGAGCGGGTCCGCAGGCACGGCTCCGACCCCGTCCGGCACGCCTACTACCCCGGCCGCCGGATGAACCTCGGCGTCGTCCTGCTCCCGCTGCGCGTCTTCCTCGGCTTCATCTCCATCTACGCCGGCATGGGCAAGCTCTGCGACCCCGTCTACTTCGATGGCGGCGAACGCGGCTCCATGGTCAAGTGGCTCAACTCGCTGCACCCCTGGGCGCTCGCCGAGCCGCTGCGCGACTTCGCCCTCCAGCACCCGGTGGGCGCCGGCCTCTGCATCGCCTTCCTCCAGGTCGTCGTCGGCGTCCTGACCGTGCTCGGACTCTGGCAGCGGGTCGCCGCCTCGATCGGCGTGCTGCTCTCGGCGGCGCTCATCGTCACCGTCAGCTGGAAGACCGTTCCCGCCTACGACGCGCCCGACATCATCTACCTCGCCGCCTGGTCGCCGCTGATCATCGCGGGCGCGCCCGTCTACTCCGTCGACGGGCGGCTCGCGGGCGAGGCCTGGCGCACGCTCGGCCCGCGCGTCGACATCTGGGACCTGCGGCGGCGCGTGCTGCGGCGCGGCGGTCTGATCGGTGCCGTCGTGGTCGGCGTCACGCTGCTCATCGGGTCGCTGCTGGGCGGCGCGGTCCGCGACGCGGACCGGGTCACCGTGCCGGGCCCCGGCGAGCCGCCGCGCAACGTACTGCCGGGCTCGCCGCTGCCCCAGGACCCCGCGAAGAAGCGCAAGGAGCGCCAGTCGCAGTCCCCGTCCGCGTCGACGGGGACCCCGACGCGGGGCAGCTCCGCCACTCCCACGCAGGGCGCCACGGCGCCGGGCACGGCCACCCGGGAGACGGGCACGACCGGCTCCACGGGAGCGGGACGGCCCAGCCAGCCGCAGGGCAGCAGCACGGCGGGGCAGGCGCCGCCGCAGCAGTCGGCGCCGCAGCAGCCGTCGGCCACGACCGCGGGGCCGTCGTCCAGCGGTGGCTCCGGCGGCAGTACGGGCGGTGCGGGCACCTCAGGCGGCGGCACGAGCGGTGGCGCCGAGGAGAGGCCCCGCGGCCTGCTGGGCGGCGTACTCGGCCGCTGAGCTTCCCGGAGCCCCCCTGCTCCCTCTACGTCGAAGGGGCCCCGCACACACACTGTGCGGGGCCCCTTCGGCGTACGTACGCTCAACGGCCCTGGGCGGCCAGTTCCTTGGCGGCCTCGGTGAGGTCCTTCGCGGTGTCGATGGCGCGCCAGTAGGCGCCCTGCGGCAGCGGGTATCCCGCGAGGCGCTTCTCGCGGGCCAGGCGCGGGAAGGTGGTGCGCTCGTGGTCGCCGAGGTCCGGCAGGAGGGCGGTGAACGAGGCCGAGAAGACGTACACGCCCGCGTTGATGAGGTACGGGGACGGCGGGGCCTCGATGAAGTCCGTGATGTGGCCGAACGCGTCCGTCTCGACGGCGCCCCACGGGATGCGGGGGCGGGCCAGGGCGAGGGTCGCGGTGGCGTCGCGCTCGGCGTGGAAGGCCGCCATGTCGCGCAGCGAGAAGCGGGTCCAGATGTCGCCGTTCGTCGCGTACCAGGGCTGGTCTGCGTGCGGCAGGTGCCGGGCGGCGTACTTGAGGCCGCCGCCCCGGCCGAGCGGCTCCTTCTCGACGACCGTGCTGACGTTCAGCGGGAGGTCGGCGGAGTCCAGCCACTCCTGGAGGACCTCCGCGAGGTGCCCGCAGGAGACGACGGCGTCCGTCACGCCCTCCTCGGCCAGCCAGGCAAGCTGATGGCCGATGATCGGGGTCCCCGTGCCGGGGATCTCGACCATCGGCTTGGGCCGGTCGTCGGTGTACGGGCGGAGCCTGGAGCCCTGGCCTCCGGCCAGGACGACAGCCTGCGTGGGCTTCAGCATGGTCATGCTGGAAACCCTACGCGGCGCCGCGCGGCGGCCCGCTCAGCCGTTCCGGTGGGCGGCGGCCACGCCGGTCGCGAAGGAGGTGTCGCAGACGGGCCTCGCGTACGACTGGGCGCGGGTCGGGCCGTACACGCGCACGGCGGCGCGGCCGAGCGCGCGGGCGATGGCCGCGCAGTGCCGGGCGAGCGACGGGTGGCGGTTCACCTCCTGCTGGAGATGGGTGAGCGCGACGCCGGGGTTCTTCTCCTGGAGTTCCAGGAGGAGCCGGTCGCGCAGGATGTCCTGCGGGGCGCGGGACTTGGCGGGCTTGGAGAGGTTGTCGGCGGATGCGGTGAGCATCGAGTCCGAGGAGTTCCCCGACCAGTTGACGCTGGTGACCGCGAGGGTCCCGGAAAGCACCAGCATCACGGGCAGGACGAGAGCGAGCGTGCGGCCGATGCGGCGGGCGGGGCCCCGGTGGGCTCGGCGCGGCTTCTGGGTGTAGTTGGCGGAGTGCGTCACGCGAGGAGCGTAGCGCTAGGTGATGATTTGGCGACATTTAGTCACCCGGTCGAGCGACAGTGAAGTGGGTTTCTCTGTTGCGGTGTTGACGCCCGCAGGTGAAATGACCGATGTGCCGGGGTATTTGTCGACAACGAGAGGGTTTCCGGGGTTTCTCCGGGAGTCCGGTTGGGCGTACGCGAGGGGTGTGCGTGGAGGCGTACGCGAAGGGCCCCGCACGCGGCGTGCGGGGCCCTTCGGGAGTACGGGGGAGGTTGGGCGTCAGTCGCTGAGGCGCTCGCCCGTCGACGTCGAGAACACGTGGGTCTCACCCGGACGCGGCACGACGTGCAGCTGGGCGCCCTTCTCCGGGACCCGGCGGCCGTTCACGCGGACCACGAGGTCCTTGTGCTCGCCGCCGACCTCGGCGGAGCCGTAGACGTAGCCGTCGGCGCCGAGCTCCTCGACGACGTTCACGGAGACGGCGAGGCCGGCCGGGGCGTCCGCGGTCTCCTTGGAGAGGGACTTCACGGCTTCGCCGTCCTGCTCGACGATGTCGAAGTGCTCCGGACGGACGCCGACGGTGACCGTGCGGTCGCCGCGGTCGGCGGCGGCGGACAGCGCCTCGCGGTTCACCGGAACCACGGAGTTGCCGAACTTCACGCCGCCGTCGGTGATCGGGACCTCAACGAGGTTCATGGCGGGGGAGCCGATGAAGCCGGCGACGAAGAGGTTGGCGGGCCGGTCGTACATGTTGCGCGGCGAGTCGACCTGCTGGAGGAGCCCGTCCTTCAGCACGGCCACGCGGTCGCCCATGGTCATGGCCTCGACCTGGTCGTGGGTCACGTACACGGTGGTGATGCCGAGGCGGCGCTGGAGCGACGCGATCTGCGTACGCGTCGACACGCGCAGCTTGGCGTCGAGGTTGGAGAGCGGCTCGTCCATGAGGAACACCTGCGGCTCACGCACGATGGCGCGGCCCATGGCGACACGCTGACGCTGACCACCGGAGAGCGCCTTCGGCTTGCGGCCGAGGTACTCCGTCAGGTCGAGGATCTTCGCCGCGTCCTCGACCTTCTGCCGGATCTCCGCCTTGTTGACGCCGGCGATCTTCAGGGCGAAGCCCATGTTGTCGGCGACGGTCATGTGCGGGTAGAGCGCGTAGTTCTGGAACACCATGGCGATGTCCCGGTCCTTCGGCGGCAGGTGTGTGACGTCGCGGTCACCGATGCGGATGGCGCCGGCGTTCACGTCCTCGAGCCCCGCGAGCATGCGGAGCGAGGTGGACTTGCCGCAGCCGGACGGGCCGACGAGTACGAGGAACTCGCCGTCCTCGATCTCGATGTCGAGGCCGTCGACGGCGGGCTTGTCGCCACCCGGGTAGATCCGGGTCGCCTTGTCGAACGTAACAGTGGCCATGGTGAGGGCCCCCTTCACCGGCAGGAACGTGCCGGACGATCCGAGTAGAGGGAGTGGTGTAGTCCACCTGAGTGAACTGCTCGTGACCGTACCCCGGGGGTCAGTGGTCTGTCAGCAGTCGCGGTGCCGTGACCTTCGAGGAAATTTTCGACGGGCACGCGGGCGGTGTTGGTTACACTGCTCGGGCACGTCCGGCGCACCTCCGGTGTGCATGCCTCCTTAGCTCAGATGGCCAGAGCAACGCACTTGTAATGCGTAGGTCGTCGGTTCGAATCCGACAGGGGGCTCCGCTGGAACCCCAGCTCAGATCGCTCTGAGCTGGGGTTTTGTTGTTCAGGGATGCGGCGCCGACGGCGGGCGCGGGCTGCGCGGGTGTCGGGGAGTCTCAGTTCTGGTCTCAGCGGGGCGCTCGGAGGCGCCGTGGGGACTGGGTACGAAGAACTCGTACGAAGAACTCGTACGAAGAACTCGTACGAGGTACTCACCCATGCGCGCCGCCTCGTGAAGACGGGCCGCAGCCGACCCCACACGCTGACCAGCTACTACCGTCATCGACCACATGAAGGAAGAGCCGTTCACGCGTACGCCGACCACGGACGAGACCCAACTCCTCCAGCTCTCGGCGGGAGGGCGGGTGGTGGAGCTGCACCGCACCATGTACGCCCCCGACGGGGCCGTGGTGGAGTACGCCATCGGGGGCCACGCGGCAACACGGTTCTCGTGGTCCTACGACTTCAAGGTGCCTGACTCGGCGAACACGGAGGGCGAGAGCCAGTGATTTCTACGCAGGCGTGGGCGGACGCGCAACTGCTCTGGGATTTCCAGCAGATGGGCCACGAACCGCGCCCCTGCTCCGTGGCGGTCGGCCTCGGCAGCCATGACTTGGGGGTGGCCGACACCACGGTCGGCCTGTACCGGCGCGGGATGATGCCGGTCATCGTCTTCACGGGGGCGACGAGCCGCACGACGCGGGAGAGCATGCCCCGGGGTGAAGCCGAGCACTATCGAGAGCGGGCGATCGAGCTCGGGGTGCCTTCGGACGCCATCCTCGTTGAGCCGCGTGCCCGGAACACGGGCGAGAACATCCGCTTTTCTCGCGCCCTGCTCGAAGAGCGGGGCATTCCTGTGTCGTCGGCCCTGTTGGTCAGCAAGCCGTATGAGGAACGGCGGGCGTACGCCACGGCACGGAAGCTCTGGCCCGAAGTCGAGTGGGTGAGCGCGTCGACGCCGATGGCGTTTGCCGAGTACGTCGATTCGATCGGGGACGCGCGTCTCGTCATCGACATGTTGGTCGGAGCTCAACAGAGGCTCATGGTGTATCCCGGTCAGGGATTCATGATTGAGCAGTCGGTCCCCGAGGGTGTCGCGGTGGCCTATGGGCGGCTACGCCACGCAGGCTTCACCAGTCGGCTCTTGCCGGACAGCGTGACCCTAGGCTGACCACCGACGCCTGCTCTCGGCGGTAGAACTTTCCCCGCTCAATCAAGGCCGCGCACGGCGCGGGGCCGCGCCGCCTCTGCGGCGCGGCCTGCCTTCTGTCTTCACCCCGGCTGGCCGCGCCCGGCGACGCGCAGGCCACTGGACGGGCGTGGATGGAGGCGACCCTCTGTGGCTGGGGCGGTCGGCTCCACGGCTTTAGGCAGCCACTTTGGGGCGAGCCTCTAAGATCATGGCCCCAATGTCATGCTTTAACGGGCAGGTCCACAGACTGCCCGACTCGCCATCAGCGTACGGGGCCATGATCACTCGCCCCAAAGCAGCTCCAGCCCAAAGCCGCTCCACCGACCTTTTCATGACGGCCTCAGCGCCCCATGACAAGTTCGATCAGGGCCAACGGCTCTGACCCACTCGTCAGTTACTCAGGTCCCGCCGGCCTCTGATGCGAGGCAGAATGACCCATGTGGATCAAGGACTTGCAGCTCTACTAGGTGCAGCGGTTGGCGCGGTAGCCACAGGAGGAGCAGCACTACTGACCGGGCGTCAGGCCCGCCACCAGATGCGCATGCAGCTCAGAGAGCAACACAGGCAATGGAGGCGACAAGGCAGGCGAGAAGCGTACGCTCGCATGATTCAGATCCTCGCGGAATCCCGACAAATATTGATCAGACTCACCAAAGCGGTTGAGAGTGAGACAGTTGATCAGTCGGTGATCGCAAGCCTCGTGGAGGCACTCGAAGGCAAGTCACACGAGGTCTACCAAGCCCAGGCCATCATCGACCTCGAAGGCCCCATGGATGCGACGGCACTGACGTCGCAGCTCTCGACCGCCCACGAGGAACACGTGAGTGCCGTGATGGATTGGTGTCAGGTCAAGTTGCATGGTGGCGACGTCACTCAAAGTGAACAACACCTCGACGACACCGGCCGCGCCATGGGCGAGTCTTTGGGAGAGTTCATTGCCGAAGCCCATTTCTGGCTCAACGCCCTCCCTGAGCCTCATCGACTCAACGGGCCACAACCAGAACCTCCTCCCCAACCCTCATGAGACGAAGATTCAATCCCGGTCAGCCGTCGTAGCGAGTGTCTAACTGCGTGACAACGCCGACGGACAGCGGCGGACAACCGTGAACGCCCACAGACCACCAGCGCAGGTGAGAGCTACGCCGGCTCAAGGCAGCGCCCCCATCCCAGTTGCTTCGGGACGAAGCGGTCGTGGTCTCAATCATGGCCTCAATCACCGCTGATTACGGGGTGGTCCGGCGGCGTCCGGCAACCCTAGTGACCAGGAACGTGAGCCCCACCGTGGACGCCCGTGGACGCTCGCAGACCAAGATCGGACAACACGGCTCGCGACCCAAGGGTCGCGAGCCGTCGGCGTGGGGGCCGTCGGCTGGTGCCCGTCGCTGGCGGTAGAGAGCAGGACCCAGTCCAGCCGGAGCGCTCCCGAGCATCAAGGCGGGAACAGGAGAAACGCCGAATCCTCGTCTCCGGGTGAGTGATTTTCATCCCAGGCCACCAGGCCGCGCTTGTACGTACCTCCCCAGATTCCCCCTTCTAGCCGTCGGTTCCCGGGAGAACCTGAGATTCCTCTCTCGTCCACTTTCAGGGCAACACCGTCGGCCAGGAAGTTCCCCTTCACGATGGAGATGATCTTCGGTGGGTGGAAGGAGATCCTGGCAAGGATTTCCCCCTTCCCCTTTCGGATGGTCAGGGTCTTCCCTGAAAACTGCACATCCCATGAAGCGAGGGCGTAACGGAGCTCGTTGTCGAGGATGGTCACAACGTCTACGCCGTCTTCGTCCCGCAACGTGACCGACAGTAGGAGGTGCCCGCCTTCAATCCGTGCGGAGAGTAGCGACTCTTCGTTCACGTTAACCACGTCACATCGATGCCCCGCCCTCATCGTCTGAGTGAACTGCACACTTCCCATGTGCACTTGAAACTCGGAGCCGCGGAAGTGCAGGGCATGGGCCGGGGAATGGGATGCGCCGCGGTTGTAGGGGTTGGCGTCGGCTTCGCGGGCCATCCCCTTCGGTAGCAGGCCTTTTGTCTTTTCTGAGTGATGAAGAGGGCAAAGCAGAGTGAGGTTCTTGCTGTCATGCTGCTTCGTGTCTGCCCACGGGGTGATGTGGTCGTATTCGAAGATGAGGCCCGCAGATGACGCACCCGAACCCGCACCTCTGCCGGACCTCGCGTTTGACGGGCTCTGGGATGTAGCGAGAGATCTTGTTCACGGGCCGCTCCCGGTTTGTTTCTTCGCTTTCCACTTACTGTATGAGCGGTGAGTGATCAGTGGCGGCCCGCCAAGCGGTCCGCCCACTGGGCCAGGTGGGAGGACTCGGTGGTGTGGGTGGTCAGTTCGCGGCGGTCGGCCGCGTGGTACGTGGCGTACATGCCGTGGACGCCGAGCCAGCGGAACGGTTCCGGTTCCCACTTGCGGACCTTGTGGTTCACCCAGGGGAGCGTGGTGAGGTCGGTGGGTCCCGCCTGGCCCGAGTCCTGTTGGACCAGGTCGCGCAGGGTGCGGGCGGCGAGGTTGGCGGTGGCGACGCCGGAGCCGACGTAGCCGCCCGCCCAGCCGAGGCCCGTGGCGCGGTCCAGGGTGACCGTGGCGCACCAGTCGCGGGGCACGCCGAGGACGCCGGACCAGGCGTGGGCCACCCGGACGCCCGCGAGCTGGGGGAAGAAGCGGAGCAGGATGGCGTGCAGGGCCTCGACCGTGGGCTGCTGGGTGCGGCCGTCGTTGTCGGTCTTCGAGCCGTAGCGGTACGGGACGCCGCGGCCGCCGAGTGCGATGCGGCCGTCGGCGGTGCGCTGGGCGTACATGTACGCGTGCGCCATGTCGCCGAGCGTCTCGCGGCCCTCCCAGCCGATCGACTCCCACTGGGCGGGCGACAGGGGTTCCGTCGCGATCATCGAGGAGTTCATGGGGAGCCAGGTGCGGCGCTGGCCCTTCAGGGACGCCGTGAAGCCCTCCGTGCAGCGCAGGACGTAGGGGGCGCGGACCGTGCCGTACGGCGTGACCGCGTGCTTCGGCCTGATCTCCGTGACCGGCGTCGACTCGTGGATCGTGACGCCCAGGGCCGCCACGGTGTCGGCCAGGCCCTTGACCAGTTTCACCGGGTGCAGGCGGGCGCCGTGCGGGGTCCACGTCGAGCCGACGGCTCCGGCGACACGGATCCGTTCGGCCGTCTCGCGGGCGCCGTGCAGGGTGCGGTCCTTCTCGCCGTACGAGAGTTCCGTCTCGTGGAAGGCCTTGAGGCGGGCCAACTGCGCCGGGGTGTACGCCACTTCGAGTACGCCGCCTTGGTGGACGTCCGCGTCGATCGACTCCTCGGCGGCGGCGCGGATCACTTCGTCGACCGTGTCGTTCATCGCCCGCTGGAGGCGGACCGCCGCTTCGTGGCCGTGCAGCTTGGCGTAGCGGTCGCGGCCCGCGATGCCGTTGTAGAGCCAGCCGCCGTTGCGGCCGGAGGCTCCGTAGCCGCAGAACTTCTGCTCCAGGACGGTGACGCGCAGGAAGGGGGCGGCCTTCTTCAGGTAGTACGCGGTCCACAGGCCGGTGTAGCCGCCGCCGACGATGCAGACGTCCGCCGTGGCGTCGGAGGTCAGGGGTTCGCGGGCCGTGGGCAGGCCGTCGTCGGCGTACCAGAACGATATGCCGCCGTTGACCGTGCCCGCCGCGTGGTGCGTGGTGTTCCCGTTGTTCGCGCTGCTCATGGGCGGACGTTACTGCGCAGGTGGGGGCCGTGGGCAGGGGTCGGGGGCGGGGTACAGCGGGGCGGGTCGTCCGGCGGGCGGGGAGCCGGGTAGATTCCGGTGCTTTGAGCGGTACGTGTCGAAACTGGGAGGGCTCAACTCATGGCCGTACACAAGGCCGGGCGCAAGGCCGGGCGCGTCGCAGCCGCGGTGGCAGCGGCGGCGCTGATCGGGGCGGCCGCGTCGGCCTGCGGACCCGACGACGGCAGCAACGACGGCAAGGGCGGCACCGTCAGCGAGAAGCCCGCCGAGAAGCCCGCTGCGAAGCCCGACGCGCCCGCGTCAGTGAAGGGCGGCGTCATCACCGTCGGTGATCCGAAGGCCAAGCATACGGTCAAGGTGTACGAGGACCCGCGCTGTCCGTTCTGCAAGAAGTTCGAGGACGGCGGGGCGCAGGCGCTGGTGCAGCCGGTGGCCGACGGCAAGGTGAAGGTCGAGTACACGATCGCCTCGTTCCTCGACAAGAACCTCGGCGGCAGCGGCTCGGTGAACGCGGCGAACGCGCTGCGGGCGTCCGTGGACGCGGGCAAGTTCCCGCAGTACCACGCCGCCGTCTTCGCCCACCAGGCGGCGGAGGAGACCGACGACGCCTACACCCCGGCCTTCCTGCTGAAGATCGCCGACAAGGTCGAGGGCCTGCGCGGCGGCGCCTTCGACAAGGCGGTCACCAACGGTACGTACAAGAAGTGGGTCGGCGAGGCGATGGACTCCTTCAGCAAGGACGGCATCCAGGGCACGCCGACCGTCTTCATCGACGGCAAGAAGTCCGGCGGCGAGGCGCTGTACGAGCAGGCGGCGTTCGCCAAGGAGCTCAAGGCGGCGGGTATTTCCTGACCTCGGCCTTCAAGGACGGAGAAATCCGCGTGCGGCGTCCGCGCGTACGTCGGTAATCTCCCGCTCGTGATCGACATTCGCATTCCGGACGAGCTGGTCGAGTCGCAGCACATGTACGCGGGGGAGCCCGGCCGGGCGTTCATCGCCGGGCTGCCCGCGCGCGTGAGGGAGTTCGTCGACCGCTGGGACCTGACCGTCGACGGCGACCCGATGCACGGCATGGCCGCGCTCGTCCTGCCCGTCGTGCGCGCCGACGGCACGCCGGCCGCGGTCAAGTTCCAGCTCCTGGACGAGGAGACCGAGGGCGAGCCGGTCGCGCTGCGGACCTGGGACGGGGACGGGGCCGTGCGCCTCCTCGACCACGACGCCGACACGGGCACGATGCTGCTCGAACGCCTCGACTCCGGGCGGATGTTGTCGACGATGACCGACACCCGCAAGGCCGTCCTCGTCCTCGCCGAGCTCCTCGCCCGGCTCACCGCGACCCCCGCCCCCGCCGGCATGCGCACGCTCGCCGGCATCGCGGCCGAGATGGTCGAGGAGCTGCCCGGGGCCCTGAAGTCCCTCACCGATCCGGACGAGCGCGCGCTCGTCGAGCGGTGCGGGGGCGCGGTGCGCGAGGTCATGGGCGAGGCAGGCGACCGGATGCTGCACTGGGACCTGCACTTCGAGAACGTCCTGGCGAGCGACCGCGAGCCGTGGCTCGCCATCGACCCGAAGCCGCTCGCCGGGGACCCCGGCTTCGACCTGTGGCCCGCCCTCGACAACAAGTTCGACGCCGACGACGTGCTGTGGCGGTTCGACGCGATGACGGAGGTCCTCGGTCTCGACCGCGAGCGGGCCCGCGCCTGGACGCTCGGCCGCGTCCTGCAGAACACGCTGTGGGAGGTCCAGGACGGCAGGCCGCCGGTGGCCGACGACCTGGAGATCGCGCGGCGGCTGCTCGGCCGGTGAGACCGCGTTGACCACGGCGGGCCCGCCGTGGCTTGCTGCTCCCATGATTCGTACCGCCACACCCGCCGACGTCCCCGTCATCCACGCGCTGGTCCGCGATCTCGCCGCGTACGAGAAGGTGCCCGACGAGGCGAGGGCCACCGAGGAGCAGCTGCGCGAGGCGCTCTTCGGGGAGCGCCCCGCCGCCTTCGCGCACATCGCGGAGGACGACACCTCCGGCGAGGCCGTCGGCTTCGCACTGTGGTTCCTGAACTTCTCCACGTGGCGCGGCGTGCACGGGATCTACCTGGAGGACCTGTACGTACGCCCCGAGGCGCGCCGCGGCGGACACGGCAAGGCGCTCCTCACCGAGCTCGCGCGGATCTGCGTGGAGCGCGGCTACGAGCGGCTGGAATGGGCCGTACTCGACTGGAACGAGCCGTCGATCAACTTCTACAAGTCGCTCGGGGCGCTGCCCCAGGACGAGTGGACCGTGTACCGGCTCACCGACGACGCGCTCACGGCACTGGGGCGTGCCTAGGCAGTTCTTGTACGGGCCAGGCGGTTCGTCTGGAACTCCTCTAGAACTCGTCCACGGTGTGCGGCAGGAGAGCCGTGTGCAGCGCCGCGTCCAGTGCCGTCGCCGTGCCCGCCGTGTGCTCCGTCGCCAGGCCCGCGCGGACCAGGGCGTCGGTCTTCGTGCCGCCCAGGTAGCAGGCGGCCAGGTCGCGTACGTCGACGGTGAGGTCCGCGGGGTCCTCGGTCCTCTCGTACGTACAGCCGTCGGGGGACGCCGTCAGGCGGTGGCGGCCCTCGTTGGCCGGGAGGCGGTCGTCGCGCACGTCGAGGACGACGTCCACCGGGGCCG
Source organism: Streptomyces sp. NPDC018029 (assembly GCF_044327655.1). Lineage (NCBI taxonomy): Bacteria > Bacillati > Actinomycetota > Actinomycetes > Kitasatosporales > Streptomycetaceae > Streptomyces > Streptomyces sp. NPDC018029. The sequence continues at coordinate 137,282 of NZ_JBIRFV010000005.1, forward strand.
CCCAGGAGCGGGACTCCAGTGCCTTGCGCACGTCGACGAGGCGGACCCACAGCGCCGGGAACTCGCCTGTGACGCGCACCTGGTCGCGGTCGGCGGCGAAGAGGTGCAGCGGGTCGTCCAGGGGGCGGCCCCAGGCGCGGATCCGGCCGGTCAGGTCGATCGACGCGAGGTAGCGCCAGAGGGCGGCCGCGACGGCCGGGGTGTCCGCCTCCAGGTCGTCAAGGCGGACGAGGCCGGGGGCGTCGTCGCGGGTCTTGGTGCGGTAGATCGCATAACCGGCCGGCGGGCCCGCGGGGTCACCGAGGACGACGACGCGGGGCGGCGACAGCTCGTCGTCCTCCTCGTCCTCCGTCACCAGCCACTCCTCGCGCCACCACGCCTCGGTGCGGGCGATGCGGCCGGCGCGCTCGGCGCGGGTGCGGTCGTAGTACGCCGCGAGGAGCTCGGGGGCGTCGGACGGGTCGACGAGGCGCAGCGGGCGGTCGTCCGGGGTGATGCGCAGGGCCAGCGGGCGTGTGGAGTCGATCTCCAGGGTGTGGCCGTGGGTGGCGGGCCCGAAGCCGAACCTGCCGTAGATCGCGTCCTCGGACGCCCACAGGGCCGCGATCGGCGAGCCGTCCGCCGTCGCCCTCGCGAACAGCTCCGCGAGCATGCCGGAGAGCACGCCGCGGCGCCGGTGCGTCGGCGCCACGGACACGAACGTCAGGCATGGGCAGGGCAGTTCGCCGCCCGGCACCGACAGGGTGAAGGGGAACGCCGCGACGAACCCGACGAGTTCGCCGTTCTCGTACGCGCCGACGCGGGTGCAGTCGCGCAGCAGCTCGTGGTGGTGCTTGCGCTTCTCCTCCTCCGGGGTCTCGTGGAAGACGAGGTAGGCGAGGGAGAGCGCGCGGTCGATCCCCGCCTCGGGGATGTCGCGGAACTGGACGGATTCCGTGGTCGTAGCGATAGCCATAGCCATATAACGGACGGTAGTTCCCGAATGTCGTGCGGGCATCCGGATTTCGGCCTGCCCGGAAGGCCGGGGGATCGGGGGACCAGAGGACCAGAGGACCAAGGGATCAGGGGATCAGGGGATCAGGGGATCAGGACGACCTTGCCCATCGTGGCGCGGCTCTCCAGTGCGCGGTGGGCCGCGGCCGCCTCCGCGAGGGGGTAGCGCTGCACGGCCGGTGTGAAGTGGCCGAGCGAGGCGGCGGTGAGGGCGGCGAGCTCCAGGGTGCGGACGGGGTTGTCGCCGCCCGCCTTGCGCATCATCGCCGGGCCCAGGACGTTGATCTGCGTGATGCCGCGCTCGGCGAGCTCCGCGTCGGTGAACTTCAGCTCTCCGTCGTCGTGCGGGCCCTTGCCGGACCAGCCGAAGACGACGTGGGTGCCGCCCGGGCCCAGCAGGTCGACCGCGGCCAGTCCCGCCTTGCCGCCCACTCCGTCGAAGACGACGGTGGCCGCGCGCCCTTCGAGCTCCTCCCTGAGGTACGCGCGGACCTCGTCGGGCCACGCCGGGTCGGTGTAGTCCACGGCGAGGTCGGCGCCGTTGGCGCGGACGCGGTCCGTCTTCTCCGGCCCGCCCGCCAGGCCGATCACCGTGGCGCCGCGGTGCTTGGCGTACTTCGTGAGGAGCGTGCCGATGCCGCCCGCGGCGGCGGGGATGACCGCCACGGTGTCGGGGGTCAGCTCCGTGAACTGCAGGATCCCCATCGTCGTACGACCCGTGCCGATCAGGGCGACCGCCTCCGCGGCGTCCAGGTCGTCGGGGATCTCGTGCAGGCGGGACGCGTCCGTGACGACGCGCTCGGCGTAGCCTCCGGGGGCGAAGCCGATGTGGGCGACGACGCGCTTGCCCAGCCAGTGCGCGGGGGTCCCCTCGCCGAGCTCGTCGACGATGCCCGCTATCTCCCTGCCGGGGATGGTGGGGAGGGTCGGGAGTTCGGGCAGCGGGCCCTGGATGCCCTCGCGGATCGAGGTGTCCAGGAGGTGCACGCCGGCGGCGGCCACGCTGATCCGGACCTGGCCCTCGGCCGGTTCGGGGACCGGTGTCTCCTCCAGGACGAGGTTCTCGGCGGGGCCGAAGGCGTGGAGGCGGATGGCTCGCATGGTGGTGTGCTTCTCGGGGCCTGCGGGGGTGGGGGTGGGCATGACCGCTCCTCGGGGGTGTGATGGGGCGCTGTGCGCCGTTGATCGCGTACGCCCCTCACCCTTCAACCTGAAGTGGACTTGAGGTCAAGAGCCGACTTCGCCAGCGCGAGCGACACCGCCTCCATGGCGCTGTTGAACGAGACCTCGGACAGCAGTCCCGGCGCCGCCACCTGGTCGCCCGCCAGATACACGCCGTCGCCCCGGTCGATCGCGGGGCGGTCCCGCCAGGTGGTGCCGGGGCGGTCCAGCGCGCCCGTACGGCCGTTCGCGACGGAGGCGCGGCGCCACGTCAGGCGCTCGCGCCAGCCGGGGTATCCGAGGTCGAGCAGGTGCTCGGCGCGGGCCACGCCGTCGGCCTTCGTCTCCTCGGGCGAGAGCGGAATCTGTGCCTGTACGAGTTGTTCGCCGGCCGGGGCGAGGGTGTGATCCTGCGCGGTGAAACGTTCGACCCAGCCGGTGCGGTCCAGGTCGGAGACGACGAAGGCGTCGCCCTTACGGGTACGGAAGGCCACGTCGACGAGTGCGGTGCGGCCGCTCTCCCAGCGCAGGGAATCGTCGCCGAGGAGGCGGCGGGCCGCTTCGAGGGAGGTCGCGACGATGACCGGACCGTCCTGGGGGAGGCCCAGGTCGGAGAGGCTGTCGACGCGGTCCAGCGTCTCCGTGCGGACGCCCATGTTCCAGGCGAGTGCGGCCATGCGGTCGATGACCGAGCCCCAGCCGCCGCGCGGGTAGTGCGCCTCCGGGGGCAGCTTCGTGGCGCGGCGCAGGCGCTCCTGCACGAAGCGGGCGGAGAGCGAACCGGGGTCGTGGTGGAACGTCGCCACGGCGATGTAGTGCGCGGCGGCCTTCGCGCCCTCCTCGCCGACCTGCTCGGTGGCCCAGCCGGTGAAATCCCGGTCCACGGGGGCCTGCTCCGCCTTGCGGCGCAGCAGCTTCAGCATGGCGAGGGGCGGCGTGCGGCGCAGCGCGCCGTTGTGGAGCAGGCGCAGGCGGGCGCCTTCGAGGGGCGGCAGCGGGGCAAGCGGCCCGATGAGGCCGCGCTGCTTCAGCCAGGTCCAGTGGGGGCCGCCGTTGTAGAGCGCGTGCGGGCCCTCGTTCGTCTTGTACGTGCCTTCGGAGGTGCGGGCGCGGCCGCCGAGGGTGTGGTGGGCCTCGCGGAGGGTTACGCGGGCGCCTGCCTCGGCGGCGCTGATGGCCGCGGTGAGGCCGGCGAAGCCGCCGCCGACGACGGTGATGTGGTTCTGCCGCGCGGTGGGCATGGGTGGGCTCCCTTGATGGTTGGACTTCACCACTTGGACGTGTGGGGGTGGCCTGGATGTGACATGACGGCTCGGGTTCGGTTTCGGTCTCGTTCTCGGGGGCGTAGGGCTTGTGGCGTCGGGCGTTGTCAGTGGTGGCGGGCACGATGGGGGCATGGCTCAGAAAGCGAAACCGACGCGGGCGGCACGGGCGGCACGGGCGGCACAGGCGGTGCGGGTGGTGAAGGCGGCTCGGGAGGCCGAGGTGCGGTTGCCGCCGCTCCGGCCGTTCGAGGGAGGGGAGCTGGAGCCCGACGGGGACTACGACGGGGTCGAGTTCCGTGACCTGGACCTCGGCGGGCAGGACGGGGCCGGGGCGCTGTTCATGGACTCGGCGGTGGCGGGGTGCGGCGTCGACGAGACGCGGCTGGCGCGGGCGCGGTTCGTCGACTCCGTGCTGACGGAGCTGCGGGGGGTGGGGACGGACCTCGCGGAGGCGTCGCTGCGGGACGTGGAGATCGTGGACGCGCGGCTCGGCGGGGTGCAGTTGCACGGGGGCGTGCTGGAGCGGGTGGTGGTGCGGGGCGGAAAGATCGACTACCTGAACCTGCGGAAGGCGCGGTTGCGGGATGTCGTCTTCGAGGGGTGCGTGCTGGTGGAGCCGGACTTCGGGGCGGCTTCGCTGGAGCGGGTGGAGTTTCGGGGGTGCGTGGTGCGGGGGGTCGACTTCACGGGGGCGCGGATGAAGGACGTGGATCTTCGGGAGGCGGGAGAGCTGGAGGTGGCGCGGGGGATCGAGTGCCTGGCCGGCGCGGTGATCAGCCCGTCCCAACTCCTGGAACTGGCACCGGCGTTCGCGGCGCAGGTGGGGGTGCGGGTGGCTGGGGTGGGGGAGTAGGGGCGCCTTGTGGGGGTTTGCGCCTTCTGTCTGCTCGTGGGGCGGGGCCGCGGGGGTATGTGCGTACTCGCCATCCCTGCGCCGCGCCTCAAGTCCAAAGACGCCAGGGTGCGCTCGGTGCTCCGTTCGCACATACCCCCACGTCCCCTCGGGTGCGTGTGCGCCTGCGCCCCGGTGGGGGTTCCTCGGGCGTTCCTACTCCCGCCGGGCGTTGCGGGGGAATACCCGCCCACCCGCCCCTACTCCCGCCGGACGTCGCGGGGCAAACGGGTGGGTGGGTGGGGAACATCCGCTGCGGAGCGGCGGGCTTGGTGCTCCTGCCTCGGCGGGGCGGCGCGGGCTCACCCGTAGCGGGGCCTAGGCGGTGCGGGGGAAGCGGGCGAGGAGGGACCAGATCGTGGGGTTGTCCGACAGGGACTCGTGGAGGTCGGTCAGATCCGCCACGAGGTCGTGGAGAAAGTCGCGGGCTTCACGACGCAGCTCCGTGTGGGAGAAGGTCAGCGGAGGATCCTCGGGATCCATCCAGTCCGCCTCGATGTCGACCCAGCCGAAGCGGCGGGAGAACAGCATGCGATCCGTCGACTCGGTGAAGTCGAGCTCCGCGTACTGAGGGCGGGAGGCCCGGCTGCCGAGCGGGTCCTTGTCCAGGGTCTCCACGATGTCGCACAGCGCCCACGCGAAGTCGAGGACGGGCACCCATCCCCAGGCTGTGGACAGTTCCCGGTCCGCCTTGGTGTCCGCCAGGTACACGTCCCCGCAGAACAGGTCGTGGCGGAGCGTATGGACGTCCGCCCGGCTGTAGTCCAGCTGGGCGGGGTCGGGGAAGCGGCGGGAGAGGGCGTAGCCGATGTCGAGCACGGTTCGATGGTGTCATGGACCGGGCAGTGTGGGGCGTGCGGTGCGATGCCGCTCAGGGCAGGAGGCGTTGTTCCTTCGCCACGGCCACCGCACCCGCCCGCGTGTCCACGCCCAGCTTGTCGTAGATCCGCCCCAGGTGGGTCTTGACCGTGGCCTCGCTGATGAAGAGGGCGCGGGCGATCTCGCGGTTGCCGAGGCCCTGGGAGAGCTGGCCGAGGATGTCGCGCTCGCGGTCGGTGAGCGTCGGCTGCGGGGCGCGCATGCGGGCCATGACGCGGGAGGCGACGGGGGGCGAGAGCGTGGTGCGGCCCTGGGACGCGGCGTGGATCGCGGAGAAGAGTTCCTCGGGGCGCTCCGCCTTGAGGAGGTACCCCGTCGCGCCCGCCTCGATGGCGCGGGTGATGTCGGCGTCGGTGTCGTAGGTGGTGAGGACCAGGACGTGCGGGGCGGGGGGCGGGGACGACGTGATGCGGCGGGTGGCTTCCACGCCGTCGATGCCGTCGCCCAGTTGCAGGTCCATCAGGACGACGTCCGGTGACAGTTTCGCGGCGAGGGCGACCGCCTCTTCGCCGGTGCCCGCCTCGCCGACCACCTCGATGTCGGGCGCGCTGCCGAGCAGGGCGAGCAGCCCGGCGCGTACGACGACGTGGTCGTCGCAGACCAGCAGGCGGACGGGTCGGGACGGTGCGGCGTTCATGGCTGGGACTCCAAGGGACTCGACGGCGGACCCGACAGCGGGCTCGGCAGCGGGATCGATACGGAGAGGACCGCGCCCTCACCCGGCGCCGACTCGATCGTCAGTGTGCCGCCGAGCTGGCCGGCCCGAGCGCGGATCGCGGGCAGACCGTGGCCTCGTACACCTGCCGGGGATTCGGGACCGGGCGAGGGCGGCGGCGTGAAGCCGCGGCCGTCGTCCGCGACGTCGAGGACCACCTGGTCGTCGAGGAGGGTGAGGGTCAGCGCGGCGGTGGTGGCGTCCGCGTGCTCGCGTACGTTCGCGAGGGCGCCCTGCGCGATACGGAGAAGCGCCGAGCTGACCCGGTCCGGCAGCGGCACCGGCGTGCCCTCCACGTGGAAGCGGACGGTGAGGCCCGCGTCGGACTCGCGTTCCGCGAGCGCCCGCAGCGCCTGCGCCACGCCCCCGCCGTCCGCGAGGTCGGCGGGGGCCAGGTCGTGCACGAAGCGGCGGGCCTCGGCGAGGCCGCGCTCGGTGATCGACTCGGCGGTACGGACGTGGGTGCGGGCCTTCGCCGGGTCCGTGTCCCAGATGCGGTCGGCGGCCTGCAGCAGCATCTGCTGGCTGGACAGGCCCTGCGCGAGGGTGTCGTGGATCTCCATGGACAGGCGCTGGCGCTCGGCGAGCGTGCCCTCGCGCCGTTCGGTGGCGGCCAGTTCGCGACGGGTGCGGATGAGGTCGTCGATGAGTTCGCGCTGGCGGGCCCCCTGGCGCTGCATGTGGATGAAGACGGCGGTGGCGACCGCGGCCCAGGCGGGCGGCGCGAGCAGCAGGTTCGGGTCGAAGCGGCCGGCGAGCTGCAGCTGGGCGACGACGACGAAGGCGGTCAGGACGGCCACCAGGAGCAGGGCGGCGCGGGGTGGCAGCGTCCGCAGGCCGGTGTAGAAGAGCGGCACCGCGCACCACGCGAAGCTCGGCGCGAGGACGACGAGCACGACCCAGACGGCGACGACGAGGATCAGCCAGGCGAGCCGGCGCGGCGCGGTGGGGCGGGCGCCGATGACGGGACCGAGTACGTAGAGGAGGGCGAGGGAGACCGAGAGCGCGATGATCCACGGGGTGCGCGGTTCGCCGGGGTGCCGCATCAGGAAGCGGGTCAGCGACGACCCCAGGAGCAGGAAGAACGCCGTGTGCATGACGGCCGCGAGCCAGCGGGCGTCGGGGTCCGGCGTGCGGGGGTCGAGCCCCGGCCTGCGCTCTCCCACGGGGCGCCTCCCTTTCGTACTGCCGTCGCGCGGGCCTGAACTGGGCAAACACCCTCATTGTGGCCCGGTGGGGCCACGGAAGGGTCAACCGATCGGTTGACCCTGGTGTCGGCCGAGTCGCGCGCGGCTGCGAGCCGGTACGTCGAGGGGTGGGCCCCGGACGCGGCCGGAGGATTGATGGCAGAGGGAGCCGAGGGAGACGAGCCCCGTGAGCTTCGTCCCCCCCCAGCCCCACCCCGCCCCGTCGCCTTCGCCCCTAGGAGCCCCCGATGCAGAAGCTCTCCCGCCGCACCCGCGTCCTCACCGTCGCCGCCACCGCCGCCGTCCTCGGCGCCGGTACCTTCGGCGCGGTCTCCGCCACCGCCGGCACCCCCGACGCCGCCACGAAGGCCGCCGTCACCGCCGACGCGGGCAACAAGAACCTCACCCAGTCGACGCACCTCACCGTCGCCGCCGCCACCAAGGCCGCGCAGGCCACCCTCGACGCCGCGAAGAAGGAGAACCAGCGCGTCTCCGTCGCCGTCGTCGACCGCAACGGCAACACCATCGTCCAGCTGCGCGGCGACGGTGCCGGGCCGCAGTCGCCCGAGTCCGCCGTGAAGAAGGCGTACACCGCCGTTGCCTGGAACGCGCCCACCTCCGAGCTGACCAAGCGCCTGGAGCAGGCCCCGAACCTGAAGGACATCCCCGGCACCCTGTTCCTCGCGGGCGGCGCGCCGGTCACGGCCAAGGGCGCGCCCGTCGCGGGCATCGGCGTCGCGGGCGCCCCGAGCGGCGACCTGGACGAGAAGTTCGCGAAGGCGGGCGTGGCGGCGCTCGGCCGCTGAGCCCCGAGCCCCCCCACGCTGCATGCTGAACCGCATGCTGCCGCGGTTGTTCCCGGTCCCCGCGCCCGTCCGCGCGGGGACCCGCGGAACCTGTAGCACCCGCAAGACCCGCAGGATGCGCAGGACCCGCAGGACTCGTAGGACGAGGAGATCCGGCATGAACACCACCGCTGCCGACCAGCGGCTGCTCGACGCCGCACGCGCCGGGAACGCCGCGGAAGTGGCCGCCGCCCTCGCCGCGGGCGCCCGCGTGGAGGCCCGCGACACCGAGCTGCGCTCACCGCTGCTGCTCGCCGCCCTCGGCGATCACGTCGAGGCGGCCCGGGTGCTGGTCGCCGCCGGCGCCGACGTCGACGCTCAGGACCACCGTTCCGACAGCCCGTGGCTGGTCACCGGGGTGACGGGCAGCGTCGCCATGCTGCACGTCCTGCTGCCCGCGGGGCCCGACCTGACGCTGCGCAACCGTTTCGGCGGGGTCTCCTTGATCCCCGCATCGGAGCGCGGCCACGTCGCGTACGTACGGGAGGTCCTGCGCGTCACCGATATCGACGTCGACCACGTCAACGACCTCGGCTGGACCGCCCTCCTGGAGGCCGTGATCCTCGGCGACGGCGGCCGCGCGCACCAGGAGATCGTGGAACTGCTCCTCGCCGCGGGGGCGACGCCGGACCTCGCCGACCGGGACGGTGTCACGCCGCTCGCACACGCGGAACGGCGGGGCTTCGCGGAGATCGCGGAGCTGTTGAGGGGGCACGCGGCATGAAGGCACCCGGCAGGCCCCGGAACCCCGAGGCGCCGCTCCAGCCATCCCGGACGCCCGGGGCACCCGGAGAGGGCCGAACGCTCCGGACGCCCGGGGAGGGCGGGAGGCCTTGGTCGCTTCGGATGCCCTGGAAGGGTGGGACGCCTTGGACGCTCCGGATGCCCTGGGAGGGTGGGACGCCTCGGGTGCTCCGGATGCCCCGGGAGGGTGGGCCGCCCTGGGTGCTCCGGATGTCCGGGCAGGTCGGGGCGCCCTGGATGCTCCGGATGCCCCGGCAGGGCGGGACGCCTTGGACGCACCGGACGCACCGGACGCCCCGGCAGGGCCGGATCCCCAGGACGCCCCGGACACCCCGGCAGGGCCGGATCCCCTGGACGCTCCGGATGCCCCGGATATCCGCCGCAGGCACCGCCCTGCTCGCTGTCGCGCTCCTCGCGGGCTGCGCCGGAGGCGAAAGCCCCGCCACGTCCGCCCCCGAGCCCGCCCGCGCAACCCCCACCGTCATCGCCCCCGCCACCCGCATCCCCACCCCCACACCCACCCCCGAAAACACCCTCCTGATCGCCGACTTCGGCTCCGACACCGTCACCTTCGTCGACCCGGAGAAAGGCCCCGTCGACTCGGTGAAGGTCGGCGCGGCCCCCTACGGGCTCACCGTCGGGGACGACGGCCGCGCCTGGGTGGCGACCGCCGACGCCGTCGCCGTGGTCGACACGCGCACCCGGGAACGGATCGACCGCATCCCGTACGAGACGGAGACCGGCCCGGTGACGACGGGCGAGTACCGGGGCGGCGGCATGGGCATCGCCCTCGCGCCGGACGGCGAACACGTCTACGTGGGCGTCAATGTGCCGGACGCCAAGGGCGTGTTGGAGGTCATCGACACGGGCGAGCGCGAGGTGACCGCCACCGTGCCCGTCGGCCGGCGGCCCTTCGACGTCGACGTGTCGAAGGACGGCCGCGAGATCTACGCGACCGGCCACGACTCCTTCGACGTCACCGTCGTGCACGCCGGCTCCCTGAAGCCCCGCCGCATCGAAGTCGCCCCCTACGGGACAGAGGGCGGCCTCGGCTCCTGGCTGAAACCGCACTACGCGGCCGTGCGGCCCTCCGACGGGCGGCTCCTGCTGCCCTTCGAGGGCGAGAAGCTCGTCGTACTCGATCCGCGCACCGGTGCGTACGACGTCGAGAAGATGACCGCGGACACGCACCAGCACGGCGTGACGGTCACCGATGACGGCACCCTCTTCGCGGTCGGCACCGGGCCCATCGATCCCGACACCGACAAGGGCCCCTCCCTGACCGTGCGGACGAAGGACAGCAAGCACGGCAAGGACGGCACGCACAGCAAGGAGCGGATCATCCCGCTGGACGGTCCGCACGAGGACGTCGCCGTCTCGCAGGACGGCCGCACCGCGTACGTCACGGGCGGCTTCACCCGCGACGGCCACTGGAACGGCATCTCCGTCGTCGACACGGAGGACGGGTCGGTGCGCCGACTCCCGGCGGGTGAGCGGCCGTTGGGAATCGCCGTCCTCTGAGGCGGCTCGGGGGCCCCGGCGACCGGGCCCATATCAAGCCCCTCCCGAACAATTGCCGCATAAGATCACCGGCGTGGACCTGCGATCTCCGGCCGTCCGAGCCGCCACCGTCACCTCCTGCCTCGCCCTGCTCGCCACCGTCAGTGCCTGCAGCGGCGCGGGCGTCGACGGCACGCCGGGCTCACCGGGCGTGCGGGACCCGTACTTCCCCAAGCTGGGCAACGGCGGGTACGACGTGGCGCACTACGGCCTGACCCTCGGCTACGACCCCGGCTCCCGGCACCTCACGGGGACCGCTGAGATCACCGCCCGCGCCACCAAGAACCTCAGCTCCTTCAACCTCGACCTGAAGGGCCTCGACGTCTCCGGCATCACCGTCGAGGGCAAGGCGGCCCGTTTCCAGCGCGCCGGTCAGGAGCTGCGGGTCCGCCCGGCCGACGAGCTCGAACGGGGCGAGACGTTCCGCGCCACGGTCCGCTACTCCGGCACCCCGGAGACCATCACCGACGAGGACGGCGCCGAGGAGGGCTGGCTCAGGACGGGCGACGGCGCGCTCGCGCTCGGCGAGCCGACCGGCTCCATGGCGTGGTTCCCGGGCAACCACCACCCGAGCGACAAGGCCTCGTACGACATACAGATCACCGTCCCGAAGGGCCTGAAGGCCGTCTCCAACGGCGAGCTGACCCGCGAGTCGACGAAGAACGGCCGCACCACCTTCGCCTGGCACAGCGCCGAACCGATGGCGAGCTACGTGGCGACCGTGGCCATCGGCAAGCACGAGCTGAAGACGTCGACGACCGAGGACGGCCTGCCGATCGTGACGGCCGTCGACCCCTCCCAGGCGAAGGCGAGCGAGAAGGTCCTCGCGAAGATCCCGGACGTCATGGAGTGGGCGGAGTACAACTTCGGCCCCTACCCCTTCTCCTCCACGGGCGCGATCATCGACCGCGAGGAGGACGTGGACTACGCCCTGGAGACCCAGACCCGGCCCGTCTTCCCCGGCGCCCCCGACACCGGGCTCCTCGTCCACGAGCTGGCCCACCAGTGGTTCGGCAACTCCGTCACGCCCAAGTCGTGGCAGGACATGTGGCTCAACGAAGGCTTCGCGACGTACGCGGAGTGGCTGTACGCGGAGGACAACGACGGCGACAGCGCGCAGGACGTCTTCGACGCGCTCTACAAGGGCGACTACTACGAGGACAAGGAAGACAACGAGGCCATCTGGGCCTTCCCGCCCGCCAAGCCCACCGACGCCGCGAGCATCTCCGACCCGCCCGTCTACGAGCGCGGCGCCATGGTCATCCACAAGATCCGCCAGGCGGTGGGCGACGACGCGTTCTACGACATCGTGCAGGGCTGGGCGAAGACGTACCGCCACAAGAACGCGGACACCAGGGACTTCACGGAGTACGTCGAGAAGCACGCGGGCGGCGACGAGGCACGCGAGAAGGTCAGCCGGATCTGGGGCGACTGGCTCTACGGCGACGGAAAGCCGGACCGCCCGTAGGCGCCTCGAATTGGTTTCCGTGCCCTGGCGCGACATGCCGACCTGAAAGCCCCTGAAGGGTGCTGTGGCCGCCTGGCGGGAATGTCGGGCAGGGGGGATCGACTGATGATGCGCCAGGCCCTCCAGGGGGCTTCTGGGGGACTTGCTGCCCCATCGGCCGGGGTGACTTTGGGTACGCTGGCAACCGCCTCGGCGCCCCCTGGGAGTGCTGAGGCCCGCGGCCCGGCGGGTCTTCTTCGGCCTGCCCGCGGCCCGTTTTCCGTCCAGTGACCCGCCCGCTTCCGCGCTTCGGCGCCGGAGCGCGGCTCGTCGTGCCCGAAAAGAGTGCATCTGTGACTGATCTCGACGCCCCCGCCCACGCCTCCACCTCCGCCCCCGCCCACGCCCCGTACGACGCAGGCACGATCACGGTCCTCGACGGGCTTGACGCGGTGCGCAAGCGGCCCGGCATGTACATCGGCTCGACGGGCGAGCGCGGCCTGCACCACATGGTCCAGGAGATCGTCGACAACTCCGTCGACGAGGCGCTGGCCGGGGTCGCCGACCGCATCGACGTGACGGTCCTGGCCGACGGCGGTGTGCGCGTTGTCGACAACGGCCGGGGCATTCCGGTGGGCATGCACCCGGCGGAGGGGAGGCCGGCCGTGGAGGTGGTGCTGACCGTGCTGCACGCGGGCGGCAAGTTCGGCGGCGGCGGATACGCGGTCTCCGGCGGCCTGCACGGGGTGGGCCTGTCGGTGGTCAACGCGCTGTCCACGAAGCTCTCCGTGGAGATCTGGACCGACGGCCACCGGTGGACACAGGAGTACGAGAACGGGGCTCCGACCGCCCCGCCGGCGCGCCACGAGCCGACCGCGCGGACAGGCACCGCGCTGACGTTCTGGGCGGACGGCGAGATCTTCGAGACCACCGAGTACTCCTTCGAGACGCTCTCGCGGCGCTTCCGGGAGATGGCGTTCCTCAACAGGGGGCTCACGCTCACCCTCACTGACGAACGGACCGCGAAGACGGTCGGCTACCGCTACGACGGCGGCATCACCGACTTCGTCACCCACCTCAACTCCCGCAAGGGCGAGCCGGTCCACCCCTCCGTCATCTCCATCGCCGCCGAGGACGCGGAGCGGCTGCTGTCGGTGGAGGTGGCGCTGCAGTGGAACAGCCAGTTCTCCGACAGCGTCTACTCCTACGCCAACACGATCCACACGCACGAGGGCGGCACCCACGAGGAAGGCTTCCGCGCGGCGCTCACCACGGTGGTCAATCGGTACGCGCGCGAGCGGAAGCTGATGCGGGACAAGGACGACAACCTCTCCGGCGAGGACATTCGCGAGGGTCTGACCGCGATCATCTCGGTCAAGCTCGGCGAGCCGCAGTTCGAGGGCCAGACGAAGACCAAGCTGGGCAACACGGAGGCGAAGACCTTCGTCCAGAAGGTCGTGCACGAGCACCTCACGGACTGGTTCGACCGGAACCCCAACGAGGCCGCGGTCATCATCCGCAAGGGCATCCAGGCCGCCACCGCGCGCGTGGCCGCCCGCAAGGCGCGCGACCTGACCCGCCGCAAGGGCCTGCTGGAGACGGCGTCGCTGCCCGGCAAGCTCAGCGACTGCCAGTCGAACGACCCCACCAAGTGCGAGATCTTCATCGTCGAGGGTGACTCCGCCGGTGGTTCGGCGAAGTCCGGCCGCGACCCGATGTACCAGGCGATCCTGCCCATCCGGGGCAAGATCCTGAACGTCGAGAAGGCGCGCGTCGACAAGATCCTGCACAACCAGGAAGTCCAGGCCCTCATCTCGGCCTTCGGCACGGGTGTGCACGAGGACTTCGACATCGAGAAGCTCCGCTATCACAAGATCATCTTGATGGCGGACGCCGACGTCGACGGCCAGCACATCAACACGCTGCTCCTGACGTTCCTCTTCCGCTTCATGCGGCCGCTGGTCGAGCACGGGCACATCTACCTGTCGCGTCCGCCGCTCTACAAGCTCAAGTGGAGCCGTGAGCACATCGAGTACGCCTTCTCGGACCGGGAACGCGACGCGCTCGTCGCACGCGGCCGGCAGGAGGGCCGCCGCGTCAGGGACGACTCCATCCAGCGCTTCAAGGGCCTCGGCGAGATGAACGCCGACGAGCTGCGCGTCACCACGATGGACCCCGACCACCGTGTCCTCGGCCGGGTCACCCTCGACGACGCGGCGGTCGCCGACGACCTCTTCTCGGTGCTGATGGGCGAGGACGTCGACGCGCGGCGCTCCTTCATCCAGCGCAATGCCAAGGACGTCCGCTTCCTCGACATCTGACCGGCCCGCTGGTCAGAGCCGCTTGCGCAGGACCGCGCACGGGCGGTGCAGGGCGCGGTCCTCGCGGTGGCCGATGACGAGGTAGCCGAGCGCGGTCCAGAAGCGCAGGGCCTTCGGGTTGTTCTCCAGGACGGCGAGGCGCACGGCCTCGCGCCCCGCGCTTCGGAACCGGTCCTCGACGAGGGTCGCCAACTCACGCCCCAGGCCGGTTCGGTGTGCGGACGCGTCGATCATCAGGAGCCCGATCCAGGGGTCGGGGTCCGTCGGGTCGGGGTGCCGGTCGAGGGTGAGGGCGATGCCGACGAGCCGGCCGCGCGAGCGGGCGAGGAGCACGTCGGCGCCCGGGTGGGCGAGCTCGTCCGCGAGTGCCTTGGCGACCTGTTCGACGCGGATGTCGTCGGGGTCGGGGAAGTCGCCGCTGAGCGCGAAGAACTCGCGGTTCGACGCGTACAGCGCGGTCACCTCGGTGAGGACGTGGCCGGGCAGGGCACCGTCGACGGCGGTGAGCGGTTCGAGGATCATGCGGGGCAGGTTACGGCTCGGACGCCCCTCCACAGTTACGTCCGTTGCTTGCGCAGGGTGCGCCATTCGCTGACCGCGCCCCACGCCGCGCAGCCGAACGCGCCCACCAGGCAGGCCACCCAGCCGGACGACCGCTCCTGCGGGTCGAGCAGCGTGTCGACGGTGAGGGCCGCGAAGAGCAGCGACGAGGCCAGGGCGCCGTAGAACTTCTGCCGCGTGACGCGCTGCGCCCTGCGCGGCCCCTCGGAGAGACGCAGGGCGTAGATCTCGACGTCGCCGAAGACGTCCTCGGCGCGCCCGGCCCGCCGGGCCTCGGCGAGGTGCTGCCGCGCTTCCTGTACGTGGCCGCGCGCCTCGCCGGCCTTCATGGCGTGCCGGCCGCGCAGCAGTCCCTCCAGGCGGGCCAGCCACCGCTCGTCGTCGGGGCCGCCTGCCGGGTGCGCGGGCGTGAACCAGCGGTCGATCGTGGCGTCCGGGAGCAGGAAGGCGCCGGCGGCCCACGCGGCGCCGGCCAGCATGAGCACCGGGGCGGGCACGCGGAACAGCTGTTCGCCGGAGAGGGCCGTGGCGCAGGCGATCCCGGTCACCAGGGTCGCGGCGGCCGCCGCGAGGAACGCCCACATGCCCCGCAGCCGTCCGGCGGCGCGGGCGGCGAAGGCGACGCAGGCCAGTGTGGCGGCCAGGACGATGCCCGTGACTCCCGCGACCGATGACCGGTTCACCCCGGCCCACAGCCCGTCCTGGTACCAGTACAGGCCGAAGACGGCCGCCCAGATCACCCCGAGCGTCCCGACGGAGGCGGTGATCCGCTCGCCGGGGCGCATGCCGCGCGTGTCGAGCTGGGCGCGGTACCGCTCGCTGACGCGTTCGGCGGCGACGGTACGGGCGTACGCGGTCGGGTCACCGAGCACGTCGAGGGCGGGCTGCCCGGCCTCTTCGACCAGTTGGCGGGCCTCGGCGAGCATCTCCTCGGCGAACCCGACGGGCACGCCCTCGTCGAACGCGAGCCGCACCTGGACGGTCGCGGCCCACTTCTCGTCCTCCTCGCGCGCCCAACTGACCTCAGGTGTACGGGTCGTACCTGTCCTGCTCATTCCTCGTCCCCCTTCGCCGGGAGCTTCACCGGAAGGAGCGAGTCGACGGTCCGGGAGAACGCCCCCCAGGCGGCCTGGTCACGCCGCAGCCTCGCCCGCCCCTCCTCGGTGATCCGGTAGTACTTGCGCCCGGGCCCGCCGTCCCCCGCGCCCCACTCGACCTCGACGGCGCCCTCCTCTTCGAGGCGCGTGAGGGCGGGGTAGAGGGTCGCGGCCTTGACGCCGTCGAGCCCTGCCTCGCCGAGCCGCCCGAGCAGGGCGTACCCGTAACTCCTCGTCTCACTGTCGAGGATCCCGAGCAGGCAGAGGGGCAGTGCGGCCCGCGTCCATGCGGTGGGCGAAGTGGCCACGGCGCCCTCTTTCGTCACGGCTCACGGGCTGACAGCTCTTCAGCCCGACTGACTATTCGAGTATTCATAATAGTCGGCGTTCTGTACAACCCCGTCGTTCATGAGGAAGGAGGTGACCAGGGAGCTGATGGCTTCGGGGCGCTGCAACGGCATCATGTGGTCGCAGTCGGGGAACGTGGCGAAGCGGCTGCCGTCGATCGTCTCGGCGAAGGCCCGCTGCCGCTCGAGGGTGTGGAGATGGTCGTGCTCGCCGGTGAAGACCAGGGTGGGCACCCCTACGAGGCCGCCCGACAGGGAGCGGTGCTCGGTCAGGGCGGTCTCCAGCAGGTTGACGTTCTGCGGATCGCGGGCCAGGGCGCGCAGGGAGCGCCGGACGTAGCCGAGGGACAGAGCCCGGCGGTGGACGTGGTGGCTCTCGTCGAGGCAGAGCAGGCCGGCGGCCATGTGGTCGGCGAAACCGGCGGTGTCACCGGCCTTCGCCTTGCCGATGGCGTGCCCGAGGTGGGCGACGATCTCCTTCGTGAGCTCGACGGGCACCCCGCCGATGAGGAGACGCGCGACCTGACCGGGGTGCCGCTGCGCGTAGTGGAAGGCGACCGCCGCGCCGAGGGAGTAGCCGTAGAGATTCACGCGGGCGTGGCCCGTGTCGGCGACGATGGCCGCGAGCCCTTCGGAGAGCTTGTCGATGCTGCTCTGATCCGGGGACTGGAAGGCGGCGGGGTCCAGGCCGGGCATGTCGACGGTGATCAGACTGGTCCGGGGCAGGACCACGTCCTCCAGATACGTCCAGTCGTACATGCCCTCGAGGATTCCGCCCATCAGGACCACGGGTTCGGTGGTGGGGGCCGGCCGGCGCATCTCGCGGTAGGTGTACGACACGCCTCGCACCGTCAGAGTGCGGATGTGTTCCTCGGTCATGTGCTTCTCGATTCCGTCGCAGCCGTCACTCCGTGCAGCCGTCACTCCGTCGCGGCCGTCACTCGCCCGTGGTCTTCTGGCGCACGACGTTCAGCAAAGTGGCGACCGTGTCACGCGAGTTGAGGCTCACGTCGGCCAGGTCGACGGCGCACTCGTCCTCGACCAGCCAGCGCAGCTCCTCCAGCGCGAGGGAGTCGATGCGCAGTTGGTGGAACGGAGTGTCGGGGGAGACGTCCTCGAGGCGGACCCCGAAGTTCTTTCGCAACAGATCCCGGACGCGATCAGTAGCTTCCACTTCAGCTTCCACTTCGTACCGCTCCTTGTTCGCGATGATCCATCGAGAAGGTGGTACGCATGTGCCGCTCTCATCGGAACAGCGGTCACGTGGCCACCAACCGCTCAGACCAGGCCAACGAACCAGCCGCCACACGGGTTACGGGACCGCTCCGCGGTGCCGGGGGGCCGTCCCGGTCCCGGGCACGACGGAGGGCCCCGGCGGCGACACCGCCGGGGCCCTCCGAGCCGTCATCTCAGACGTTCACGCCGAAGTCCTGCGCGATGCCGACCAGGCCCGAGGCGTAGCCCTGGCCGACGGCGCGGAACTTCCACTCCGCGCCGTTGCGGTACAGCTCGCCGAAGACCATGGCGGTCTCGGTGGCGGCGTCCTCGGAGAGGTCGTAGCGCGCGATCTCCGTGCCACCGGCCTGGTTGATGATGCGGATGAAGGCGTTCCGCACCTGGCCGAAGTTCTGCGAGCGGTTCTCGGCGTCGTAGATCGAGACCGGGAAGACGATCTTCTCGATGTCGGCGGGCAGACCCGCGAGGTTCACGTTGATCTGCTCGTCGTCGCCCTCGCCCTGGCCCGTGACGTTGTCACCGGTGTGGACGATGGTCTGGTCCGGCGTCGCCTTGTTGTTGAAGAAGACGAAGTGCTGGTCCGAGAAGACCTTGCCCTGGGTGTTCACCGCGATCGCGGAGGCGTCCAGGTCGAAGTCGGTGCCAGTGGTGGTGCGGACGTCCCAGCCGAGGCCCACGGTGACGGCGGTCAGGCCCGGAGCCTCCTTGGTGAGCGAGACGTTGCCACCCTTGGACAGGCTTACTGCCATTGTTGGGAGTCCCTTCCCTCGTTGCATACGTACGGGCTTCGTACTGGGGACGAAGCTACCGTTCACCCCTAACAACGCGGACCAGGGTCCCCAGGGTTCCGCATCGCTTTACTTTCTTTACCCGTGGTCCCACGAAAAGCGTGTGACGTGAGCCCGACAGACGCGGGACCATGGAGGCATGTCCGGTCCCTATCCCATCCGCGGCTCCGTCTGTCTGCCCGAGGCCGAGCTCATGTGGCGTTTCTCGCGGTCGTCGGGGCCGGGCGGGCAGCACGTCAACACCACCGACTCCCAGGTCGAGCTGCGGTTCGACCTCGCCGGCACCGATGCGCTCCCCGAGGTGTGGAAGCAGCGCGCCCTGGAGCGGCTCGCGTCCCGGCTCGTCGACGGCGTCGTCAGCGTACGGGCGAGTGAGCACCGCTCCCAGTGGCGCAACAGGGAGATGGCGGCCACGCGGCTCGCCTCCCTCCTCGCCGAAGCGACCGCGCCGCCGCCTAAGCCGCGGCGTGCCACGAAGGTTCCTCGTGGCATCAACGAACGGCGCCTGCGCAACAAAAAAGCCCGGAGCGACACGAAACGGGGCCGCTCCGGCCAGGGCTGGGTTTAGCCCTCGTCGGGGGGCGCCCCGTTCAGGGGCGCGGGGAACTGCGCGAGCAACCACAAAAAAAGCCGCAGTCGCATCTGCCGGGATCCCGGCACACGCGACTGCGGCTTCTCGCTGGCTGAGCGCGCAGTTCCCCGCGCCCCTGACGGGGCGCAGCCGGACGGGGCGCTAGCCCAGTTGGCGGTAGCGGCCGCGGAAGTACAGGAGCGGGCCGCCCTCCCCGCTGGGAAGGGCGGCCGTCAGGACGCGGCCGATCACGAGTGTGTGGTCGCCCGCCACCACCGTCTGCTCCGTGCGGCACTCCAGGGTGGACAGCGCGCCGCCGACCAGCGGCGCACCGGACGCGGCACCCCGTACGTAGGGAATGTCCTCGAAGAGGAGCCGGTCGCTGATCCGGCCCTTCATCGCGAAGCGGCCCGCGATGTGCCGCTGGCTCTCCGAGAGGACCGACACCCCCCACAGGGGCTGCTCGGCGAGCAGGTCGTCCATCCGGGAGCCCTCGCGCAGGCTCACCATGACCAGGGGCGGGTCGAGGGAGACGGACAGGAAGGCCGTGGCCGTCATGCCCACGTCCTCGCCCACCGGCGCGGCCGGATCGTCCGGGTCAAGGCCGGGCTCGCGCGCCGTCACCAGGACCACGCCCGCGGCCAGGCGGGACATCGCCGCGCGGAACTCGTCGTTGCTCACCCCATCAGCATGCCCATCCTTCGACGGGACGCGTGGGGAAGGCGGGGCCGGGAGAGTCTTCAGTACGTGAGCCACGACGTCGAAGCTAGCCGGTGAGCCCTCCTCGAAACATCGGGCTCCGGTCCCAGACCGGTCCTAGGACCGACGGCGGAGCCGCGCGAAGGGAAGAACCGAGGGAAAGAACTCGGCAAAGCAGGCACGCAGTGCCGCCCGATGCGGTGGACTAGTCCAAGGGACTGGACCAACGGCGGCTTCTCACCTGTGACTTGAGTCACAGGACCCATATTTTGTTGACCCTGTGTACCGAGTGGGCAGCTCGCTGTGATTCAGTGACGGTGGCAATAAGACACTGAGGGCACAAAGGCACAAGACACAGTCACACGGCACGGAAGACCACCACGGAAGAACACTGCGGGCGCTGCGCATCCTGGAGTTGCTGTCGAGGTCTCGGGGAGAACGAGCATGGAGACCGAGTCGGAGCCGTACGTCCGTCTTGCGACCCTGCGGCAGCTGCACCAGGTGGTAGCGGAGCTGAACACGGCCCGGAGCCTGGCGGACACGCTGCAGACCGTCGCCGACGGCGTCGTCAACGGCCTTGGCTATGAACTGGCGTGTGTCAATCTCGTGCGCCCGGACGGCGATCTCGTCGTCGCCGCCTTCGCGGGCAACCCCTCCGCCGAGGCCCTCATCACCGGACGTGTCGGCTCCCGCGACGCCTGGGAGCGCCGCCTCGCCATGGGTGAGGCGTGGGGCGCGCTGCGCTTCATCTCGCACACCGAGGGCTGGGTCCTCGACGACGACGACGTCCCGCAGTGGTACACGGAAGGGCCCGAGCCCCGCTTCGAGGACGAGTGGCACCCCTCCGACCGCCTCTTCGCCCCCATGTACGCGACCGGGGCGGCCGGCGGCGAACTGCTCGGCGTGATCTCCGTGGACCGGCCGCGCAACGGCCGCAGGCCCGGCGCCTGGGGCCGCGAGGCCCTCCAGATGTACGCGTTCCAGGCCGCCATCGCGATCAGTAACGCCCGGCTCAGGGCCAACATGCAGCGCGCCCTGGTCCGCCTGGAGCGGGAGCAGCAGGCGCTGCGGGCCAGCGAGGAGTCCTTCCGGCAGGCCTTCGAGTACGCGCCCTCCGGCATGGCCATCGCCGAGATGGGCGGCGACCAGCACGGCCGGATCCTCCGGACCAACGACGCGCTCTGTCGCCTCCTCGGCCGCCCCGCATCCGCCATGCGGCGCTACTCCTTCTCCGACCTCGTGCACCCCGAGGACATCGGGACGCTCCTCCGCACCTCCGCCGAGGGCGGCCGCGCCGAGCTGCGGCTCGCACGGCGCGACGGCACGTACGTATGGGTGAGCCTGCGCAACTCTGTGGTCGCCGACGCCGCCGACGGTCCCCGCTTCCTGCTCACGCACGTCGAGGACATCGAGGAGCGCAAGCGCCGCGAGCTGCAGCTCGCCCACCGGGCCAGCCACGACTCCCTCACCGGCCTGCCCAACTCCGCCGAGCTGCGCGCCCGGCTCAGCGCCCGCCTCTGCCGCAGGCCGCACGCGGGCCGCCCCAGCGCCGTGGACTCCCTCGACGCCGCCTACGAACACGGCTTCGACTTCGGGCACGCCTCGCTCCAGCAGGACGAGGGCTTCGACCCGCACGTCCACACCGTCGCCCCCCAGGGCGGCGAGGGCGACGTGGACGACGGCACCAAGGGGCTCGCCGTCCTCTTCTGCGACCTCGACGGCTTCAAGTCGATCAACGACCGGTTCGGGCACCACACCGGTGACGCCGTCCTCATCGAGGTCGCGCGCCGGCTCACCAGCGGGGTGCGGGACGGGGACACGGTGGCGCGGCTCGGCGGCGACGAGTTCGTCGTCCTCGCCGACGGCCTCGGCCGCGCCGACGCCCAGGACCTCGCGGTCCGCCTGCGGAACGCGATCATCCCGCCGATCCGGGTCGACGGCAGAGCGGTCCGGGTGGGGGCCAGTTTCGGCATCGGCTGGGCGCACTGCGGGATGTCGGCCGACGAAGTGTTGCACTCCGCCGACCAGCGGATGTACGTGGAGAAACGCTCACGTGCCAAGCAGCACCGGCGGGCCGGATAGCGATACCGATGAGGTCAAGGCCACTCCTTGGGCTCACTCGGACCGGGTAGGCTCCCCGCGTCAGCGATGTAAGGGAGTGACCTGGGAATGACGCCCGGCAATAACGGCGAGAACACGCCGAGCGCGCCGCAGGGCGACGACGATCCGTTCGGCTACCTGTACGAGGACGGACAGGCCGCCGGCGCGACCCCGCCCGGCGGTGGCGGTGGCTACGGGTACCCGGGGCCCCGGTCCTCGTACAACCAGGTCAGAGCGGTCGGCGACCGCCGCCCCGCCTACGGGCAGCAGACGTACGGTCAGCAGGTGCCGCAGCAGGCCCAGCAGCAGGCCTACGGCAGGCCGAACGCCCACTACACCGCCCCCGAGGCGCAGCCCGGCGGCGCCCCGGTGACGCAGCCCATGCAGCCGGCGAGCGGCGGCGGCCGCGGACGTGGTCCCAACACGAAGGGGCTGCTGATCGCCGCCATCGCCGTGGTGGCCGTGGTCGCCATCGGCATCGGCGCCGCGATGATCTTCGGCGGCGGTGGCGACGAGAAGGACGGCGAGGCGCAGGCGGGCGGCAAGCCGACGCAGGCCGAGTCCGTCAAGCCCAGCGAGAAGCCGAGCAAGAAGCCCGAGAAGCCGGTCGAGCTGCCCAAGACGGACGCGAAGGCCCTGAAGCTTGAGGGCGGCACGACCACGGCGTCCGACGTCGACGGCGCCAAGGCGTCGGGCGGGGTCTATGTGGCCGGCTTCGACAAGGTCGGCGCCCAGGTGACGTGGACGGTCAACGGCATTCCCAAGGCGGGCTCGTACAGCCTCCGCGTGAACTACGGCGTCCCCGGCAAGGACTCCAACGCCACGATCCTCGTCAACGGCAAGAAGCAGACCCGCCCCCTGAACATGAAGAACTTCGCCCACGCGGAGGAAGGGGACTGGGAGAAGGGCTGGACCAACACCTGGGCGGTGGTCCAGCTCACCAAGGGCACCAACACGGTCACGCTCACCTGCGCCCAGAGCGACCTGTGCGGGACGACAGGGGCGAACATCGACCAGATGTGGCTCGTCGAGGGCACCAACGGCTAGCTGTCCGCTGCCGGTTGCCTCAGCAGCCCCAGGAACCCCGCCACCGTCCCGGCCATCGCCTCGCGAGCCGGGACGAGGTATTTCCGGGGGTCGACGCCCTTCTCGTGGGCGTCGAGGTACGCGCGCACCTCGCCCGTGAACGCCGTGTTGAGGGCCGTGCCGACGTTGATCTTCACCATGCCGGACGCGATGGCCCGGCGGATCTCCGTGTCCGGTACGCCACTTGAGCCGTGCAGCACGAGGGGGACGGGCACGGCCGCCGTGAGGGAGGCGATCAACTCGTGGTCCAGGGTGGCCGTGCGCTCCGTCATCGCGTGCGAGGAACCGACGGCCACCGCGAGGGCGTCGACGCCCGTGTCGGCGACGTACGCGGCCGCCTCCGCCGGATCGGTGCGGACCCCGGGCGCGTGCGCGTCCAGCGGGGCCTCGCCCTCCTTGCCGCCCACCTCGCCGAGCTCCGCCTCCACCCAGATGCCGCGCTCGTGGCCCCAGCGGACCGCGTCCGCCGTCGCCTTCACGTTCTCGCCGTACGACAGCTTCGACGCGTCGAACATGACGGAACTGAAGCCCTCCGGGTGCGCGGCCCGCAGCAGCTCGACGTCCGTCACGTGGTCCAGGTGGAGCGAGAGGCGGGCCGTGGACGCGTGGGCCACCGCGGCCGTCGCCGCCGCTATGGCGGAGAGCCGGCCGCCGTGGAACTTCACGGCGTTCTCGGAGATCTGGAGGATCGCGGGCGTCCCGGCCCGCTCGGCGCCGAGCGCGACCGCCTCCGCGTGCTCCAGGGTGATGACGTTGAACGCGGCGACGCCGTGACCCGCGGCGCGGGCCTCCGCGACGAGTTCGCCGGTGCTGACCAGTGGCACGTGCTCCCCAATTCCCAGGGCGCTGCGCCCCGTTGTGCGGTGCGAGATGCGGGTCTGTGATCAGGTGCGGTGGGTCACGCCGGTGTGGCCTGAGCGGTCACCGCGACCCGAGGCAGCAGTTCTTCGTACGTGGCGGGGTCGAACTCGCCCGCCACCGGCGCCACCACCGTCGCCGCCGACAGCGCCACGGCGCGGGCCAGGCGGTCGGGCCACGGCAGCTTCTCGGCGAGCCCGGAGAGGAGCCCCGCGACCGCCGAGTCGCCGGCGCCGGTCGGGTTGCCGCCCACCCGCTTCGGTGGCCTGGCGCGCCAGCCGCCGTCCGGGGTGACCGCGAGGAGGCCGTCGGCGCCGAGCGAGGCGACGACGGCGTGCGCGCCCCTGCGGCGGGCGTCCTGGGTGGCCTGCGCCGGCTCGTGGGAGCCCGTCAGCTCGGCGAGCTCGTCGGCGTTGGGCTTGACGATGTCGGGGCGGGCGGCGACGCCGCGGCGCAGCGGTTCCCCGCTGGTGTCGAGCAGGACGGGGACGCGGGCGGACCTGGCGGACCGTATGAGGAGGGCGTACGCGCCGACGGGGACGCCGGGGGGCAGGCTGCCGCAGAGGGCGACCGCGGTCAGGTCGCCGCGGTGCAGCGATTCCTCGTAGGAGTCGAGGAAGGCGGCCCACTCGGCGGGGGTGACCGTCGGGCCCGGCTCGTTGAGCTGGGTGGTGTCGCCGGTCGCCGCGTCGACCACGGCGAGGGTGCGGCGGGTGGTGCCCGCGACCGGGGCGAACGCGTCCGTGACGCGCGGCTCGGCGGCGAGGCGCTCGCGCAGGGTGCGGCCGGTGTCGCCGCCCGCGAAGCCGGTGACCGTCACCTCGTGGCCGAGGGCGGCGAGCACCCGGGCGACGTTCACACCCTTGCCGCCAGGGCGTTCGACGACCTCGGTGACGCGGTGCGTGGTGTGCGGGACGAGGGCGGGGACGCGGTAGGTGAGGTCGAGGGCCGCGTTCAGCGTGACGGTGAGGATCACGCGTACCACCCCCGAAGTGCCTGTCGAACGTGCTTGCCGTTCGCCTCTCTTGGGCCCTGATCATGCCAAACAGAAGGCGGTTGGCCCAGGGGGGAGGGCCAACCGCCTTCTGTTCAGGACACCCGAACGGGTGGTGAAATCACCCGAGTTGGGGGTTAAAAGGGCTCAACCACCCATTCGCCCTTCCGCATGACGCCCTTCAGGTCGAAGGCCGCGTCCAGGACCACCAGGTCCGCGTCCTTGCCCGGCTCCAGGGAGCCCACCCGGTCGTACAGGCCGAGGAGCCTCGCCGGATTGGCGGAGATGGCGCGGACGGTGTCGTCGACGGAGAGGCCGTCGACGGTCACCGAGCGCTTGAACGCGCGATCCAGGGTCAGCGTGGAGCCCGCGATCGAGCCGCCCTCGACGAGCCGCGCCACGCTGTCCTTCACCTCGACCTCCAGCGGGCCGAGCATGTAGCGACCGTCGCCGAAGCCCGCCGCGTCCATGGCGTCCGTGATGAGGGCGACGCGGGAGGCGCCCGCGTGGTGGAAGGCCAGCTCGAAGGCGGCCGGGTGGAGGTGGGTGCCGTCGTTGATCAGCTCGACGGTGACCCGCTCGTCCTCCAGGAGCGCGGCGATCGGGCCCGGGGCGCGGTGGCCGAGGCCCGGCATGGCGTTGAAGAGGTGCGTCGCGACGGTGGCGCCCGCGTCGATCGCCTCGACGGTCTGCTCGTACGTCGCGTCCGTGTGGCCGATGGCCGCGATGACGCCGTGCTCGGCGAGGAGCCGCACGGAGTCGATGCCGCCCGGCAGCTCGGTGGCGAGCGTGCACATCTTCGCCTGGCCGCGGGCCGCGTCGAGGAGCTTGCGGACGTCGGCGGGGTCGGGGTGGCGCAGCAGGCCCTCGCTGTGCGCGCCCTTGCGGCACGGCGAGATGAAGGGGCCCTCGAAGTGGATGCCCGCGATGTCGCCCTGCTCGGCGAGCTCGGAGAGCACGCCGGCCCGCTGGGCGAGGAAGTCCATCTCGCCGGTGACCGTCGAGGCGACGACGGTCGTGGTGCCGTGCAGCCGGTGGGTGTGGACGCCCTTCAGGACGTCCTCGACCGTGCCCGAGGTGAAGGAGGCGCCGCCGCCGCCGTGGTTGTGGATGTCGACGAAGCCGGGGACCACCCAGTGGCCGGTGAGGTCGACGGTCTCGGCGCCGGCGGGCGGGCTCCCTGCGATGCGGGTGCCGTCGACGATCACGCGGCCGTTCGGGACGGTTCCGGTGGGCAGCACCACCTGGGCACCGGCGAGAACCTTGCTAGTGGCCATCAGGTGGCTACCTCCGTGGGGTGGTGGGGTGTCGGGTCGGGGTCGGTGGTGGGGCTTTCCGTGGGCGGGCCGTCGGTGGTGGGGCTTTCCGTGGGCGGGCCGTCGGTGGTCGGGCCGATGAGGTCCCAGGCCAGCAGGCCCGCGCCCAGGCATCCGGCGGTGTCGCCGAGGGCCGCGGGCACGATCTCCGGCAGCGTCTGGAACCGCACGACGCGCGCCGCGACGGCGGCCCGCAGCGGCGTGAACAAGGTTTCCCCGGCCTCCGCGAGACCGCCACCGATGATCAGGGTGTGCGGGTCCAGCAGGGTGAGGGCGGTGAGCAGGCCGTCGGCCAGGGCGTCCACGGCGTTCCGCCAGACCTCCTGGGCCCTCGGGTCGCCGGACTCCACGGCCTTCGCGCAGTCCGCGGCGTCCGCCTCCGGGTCGCCGCTCGCCTCGGCCCACGCCTTGCTGACCGCGGACGCGGAGGCGAGGCGCTCCAGGCAGCCGCGCTGGCCGCAGCCGCAGGGCGGGCCGCCAGGGCGGACGACGATGTGCCCGATCTCGCCGGCCGAGCCGTGGGCGCCGGGCTCGATGGCGCCGCCGATGCCGATGGCGCCCGCGATGCCGGTTCCCAGGGGTACGAACAGGAACCGGTCGGCGCCCTTCCCCGCCCCTATGCGGCCCTCGGCGAGGCCGCCCGTACGGACGTCGTGGCCCAGGGCCACGGGGACGCCCTCCAGGCGGGCGCTGAGGAGGTCGCGCAGGGGGACGTCGCTCCAACCGAGATTGGCCGCGTACACGGCCACACCCCGCTCCGCGTCCACGATGCCCGGCACGGCGACTCCCGCCGCGGCGGCGGGCTCCCCGAACCGCTCGACGCCGTGGGCGCGCAGCTCCGCGGCGAAGCCGAGGATGGACTCGACGACGGCGTCGGCGCCGCGGTCGCGTCCCGTGGGGCGGCGCGCCTCGTGCAGCAGGGTGCCGTCGGCCCCGACCAGGGCGGCCTTCATTCCGGTGCCGCCCACATCGAGGGCGATGACGTGTCTCACGGGGACAGTCTCGCGCGTCGGCCGTGACAGGTCTAGTCCACTTCGTGCTCCCGTGCCGGGCGCGCGATCTTTTTGGGCGCAGCTGTCCGCTTGTGGGGGGCCTCGGGGGAGGGGGTGGCGGCCCCTCCGGGGCGGGGGGTGGTCGGCGTTGCGCGCCCCGGGCTGTGCCGCCCGTCCTTTCCTCGCCGCTTCGCGGCGGATCTTTCCCACCCGCCCACCCGGCACCCCGCAACGATCGGTTGCCGCACTGCCTCGCCGCTTCGCGGCGAAACTTTCCCACCCACCCACCCGTTGCTCCGCACCTGACGACCACTGGCAGAACCCCGCCGCTTCGCGGCGGATCTATTCCCACCCGCCCACCCGTTGCCCCGCACCTGACGACCGCTGGCAGAACCCCGCCCACCCGTTGCCCTACGTTGCGTTTCGGTGCGGGGTGCACGGGTGGGTGGGTGGGAGGTGGCCGCCGCGGAGCGGCGGTTCAGGGCGTGGCCCCACGAGCGAGAGGCGAGGGCCGGGCGGCGGCAGCGTTCGGTGCGGTGGCGGTGCAGGGGGCCACATCCTCGGCCGGGCGGGTCGGATGACCGGGAGGCAAACAGGGGCCCCGCCCCGGTGCCGAGCCGGGGGCGGCCGTAGCCCCGCGGCGGCGGTGCCGCCAAGGCGGCCCGCCAGGGTCAGCTCAGGATGACGCTGCGCGTCAGGTTGCGGGGGCGGTCCGGGTCCTGGCCACGGGCCTCCGCGAGGGCCACAGCCAGGCGCTGGGCGCGGACGAGGTCGGCGAGCGGGTCCGCCTCCTGGCGGGCCACCAGTTCCCCGCCGACACGGGCCACGTCCCCCGCGAGCCCCTCCGGCAGCGTGCCGAACATCCAGGCCACCCGGCCGGGGCCGGTGATCGAGATCGGACCGTGGCGGTACTCCATCGCCGGGTACGCCTCCGTCCAGGCGCCGGCCGCCTCCCGCATCTTCAGGGCGGCCTCCAGGGCCAGACCGTACGTCCAGCCGCGCCCCAGGAACGTCCACTGCTCCGCGCCCAGCACCGCCGCCGGCAGCGGCTCGGTCACCGCGAGCTCCGCGTCGACGGCCGCCTCGGCCACCGTCTTGAGGCCGGGAATGTGGCCGAGCCCGGCCCGCAGGAAGGCGAAGGCCGTCGTCGCGAAGCGGGTCTGGACGACCGACTCCTCGTCCGCCCAGTCCAGGACCGCCACGGTGTCCGCCGCGTCCATGACGGGGGTTTTCGGGTCGGCCGTGAGGGCGAGCGTCACAACCGTGCCCTTCAGGCGCGTCAGCAGGTCAAGGACCTCCGTCGTCGTGCCCGAGCGAGTGATCGCGACGACCCGGTCGTACGTCCGCCCGGCAGGGAACTCCGACGACGCGAAGGCGTCCGTCTCGCCGAGCCCGGCCGCCTCGCGCAGCGCCGCGTACGCGATGGCCATGAACCACGACGTCCCGCACCCGGTGACGGCGACCCGCTCTCCCGGCTGCGGAAATGCCTCGAATGTGGCGGCCGCCTCCACCGCCCGGTGCCAGCAGGCGGGCTGGGTGGCTATCTCTGCTGCGGTACGCGACATGCGCCGGGGCTCCTCGTCAGTGCGGGACTGGTGCGGGACTCCCGCCATGGTCATCGGCGGGACCGCCGTTGCACAAGTGATACGCGGGTGGTGTAGACCTTGTGTCCGGACTCGGGGGAAACTCGCGGTTCAAGCGGATTGTGGAAGCAACGAGGGTGGGACAGCTGTGCAGCGGCGCGTGACAGGACTGACCGCGGCGGTGGCCGCACTGGGCATGGCGGGCGTACTCGCCGGCTGCGGCGGTCCCGGCGACTCCGGCGACGTCACCCTCAAGCTGGTGGCCGCCGACTACGGCGACTCGGCGGCGAACAGCTCGAAGAAGTACTGGGCCAAGGTCGTCGAGGGGTTCGAGAAGGAGAACCCCGGCATCAAGGTCGACGTGACCGTTCACTCCTGGAACGACGTCGACCGCGAGGTCAAGGAGATGGTCAAGAAGGGCGAGGCCCCCGACCTGGCACAGATCGGCGCCTACGCCGACTATGCCGCGCAGGGCAAGCTCTACGAGGCCGACGAGCTCCTCTCCATCGCCACGCAGGCCGACTTCCTGGCCCCGCTCTCGCAGGCCGGCGAGGTCAACCGCATCCAGTACGGCATGCCGTTCGCCTCCTCCACGCGGCTGCTCTTCTACAACACCAAGCTCTTCAAGGACGCCCACCTCACTCCGCCGCAGAGCTGGAGCGAGCTGCAGGCCGACGCGAAGGCGCTCAAGGCGCGCGGCGTGAAGATCCCGTACGCGCTGCCGCTGGGCCCCGAGGAGGCCCCCGCCGAGACGCTCATGTGGATGCTGAGCGGCGGCGGCGGTTACACCGACAACGTCGGCTCGTACGCCCTCGACTCCCCGCAGAACGCCAAGACGTTCTCCTGGCTCAGGGACGAGCTCGTCGGCAAGGGCCTGACCGGTCCCACGCCCCCCGCGCAGCTGAACCGCGCCGAGGCGTTCGCGGCGTTCTCGCGCGGCGAGGTCGGCATGCTCAACGGCCACCCGACGCTGATGAAGATGGCCGCCAAGAAGGGCGTGAAGTTCGGCATGGTGCCGGCGCCCGGCGTCAACGGCAAGGCGCAGGCCACGATGGGCGTCGCCGACTGGATGATGGCGTTCAAGCAGAACGGCCACCGCAAGGAGGCCGGCAAGTTCCTCGACTACGTCTACAGCAAGAAGAACGTGCTCGAATTCTCGAACGAGTACGACATCCTGCCCGTGACGACCTCCGCCTCGCAGGCGATGGCGAAGGACCGCGGCCACACCGCGCTCGGCGAGTTCCTCAAGGAGCTCCCCACCTCGGAGCTCTACCCGGTGGGCAAGACGTCCTGGGCGCAGGTCTCGGCGGACATCAAGAAGGACATCGGCAAGACCGTCGGCGAGGGCGGCGACCCCAAGTCGGTGCTCGGCCGGATCCAGACCCGGGCGATGACCGCGGAGAACGCCGAGTAGCCGAGCAGTCGATGCGGTCGTGTCCGAGGCGGCCGGTAGCGTGGCGGGTATGACCGATCAGGAGCCGGAGGGCCTCTCCGAGCGGGACCGCGCGGTGCTGGCCCTCGAACGGCGGCCGTGGCCGGGCCCGGGCGCCAAGGAGCGCGCCGTCCGCGAGGAGCTCGGCATGGTGCCGGTGCGCTACTACCAGCTCCTGAACGCCCTCCTCGACGACCCGCGGGCGCTCGCCCACGACCCGATTACGGTCAATCGGCTGCGCCGGGTGCGGGAGTACCGGCGCGCCGAGCGCTGACGCGGCTAAGGTCGGGCCCATGGGTGACCCTACGTACTCGCTGTCGAACCTGCCCGAGCCGCCCGGCCTGCCCGAGCCCGTGACGCCCGCGGGGCGCGACGGCCTCGCGGCGTTCCTCGCCCGGCCGGAACGCGCCGTGGTGGCGCTGGACTTCGACGGGACGCTCGCCCCGATCGTGCCCGATCCCGAGCAGGCGCGCGCCCACCCGGACGCCGTGCCGGTGCTCGCCGCGCTCGCCCCCCGCCTGCGGTCGGTGGCGGTCGTCACGGGCCGCCCGGCGGGTGTCGCCGTCCGCTACGGCGGCTTCGCGGGCGTCCCCGGCCTGGAGCACCTCGTCGTCCTCGGGCACTACGGCGCCGAGCGCTGGGACGCCGTCACCGGCACGGTCCGCGCCGCCGAGCCGCACCCCGGGGTCGCGGCCGTCCGCGCCGAGCTGCCCGGCTTCCTGGACGGGATCGGCGCCTGGCGCGGATCGTGGATAGAGGAGAAGGGCCGCGCCGTCGCCGTGCACACGCGCCGGGCGCAGGACCCGCAGGCGGCCTTCGAGGCGCTGCGCGAGCCGCTCGGCGAGCTGGCGCACCGGCACGGCCTGATCGTCGAGCCGGGCCGGCTCGTCCTGGAGCTGCGGCCGCCCGGCATGGACAAGGGCGTGGCCCTCGCCGAGTACCTGCGCGAGGTGGGCGCCGAGTCCGTCCTCTACGCAGGCGACGACCTCGGCGACCTGCCCGCCTTCGGCGCCGTGGAGAAGCTCCGCTCGGACGGTGTCGCGGGCCTGCTCGTGTGCAGCGGCAGCGCGGAGGTCAAGGAGCTGGCCGGGCGGGCCGACCTGGTCGTGGACGGCCCGCAGGGTGTCGTACGACTCCTGTCGGCGATCGGCGCCCGGCTGACCTGAGCGCGCGGGCGCGCGGGGCGCCTCAGCCCGTCAGGGCCCGCAGCTGGTCCAGGAACCACTGCGCGGGCGGCAGCGCCGTCGCCGCCGCCGCGAGGCGCTTCGTGCGCTCGGCGCGCTCCTCCGGCGGCATCAGGAGGGCCGTGTGCAGGGCCTCCGCCGTGGCCGTGACGTCGAAGGGGTTCACGGAGAGCGCGTCCTCGCCGAGCTCCTCGTGGGCGCCCGCCTCCCGCGACAGGACCAGCGCGCAGCCCTCGTCGGAGACGACCGGCACCTCCTTCGCGACGAGGTTCATGCCGTCGCGGATGGGGTTGACCAGGGCCACGTCCGCCATGCGGTAGGCCGCGAGGGAGCGCGCGAAGTCGTCCTTGACGTGCAGGACCACCGGGGTCCAGCCGTCCGTCCCGTACGTGGCGTTGATGTCCTCGGCGACCCGGGAGACCTCCGCGGTGTAGTCGCGGTAGACCGCCAGGTCCTGCCGGGAGGGGTAGGCGAAGGCGACGTGCACGACGCGCTCGCGCCACTCGGGGTGGGTGTCGAGCAGCTCGCGGTAGGCGTGCAGGCCCCGCACGATGTTCTTGGACAGCTCCGTCCGGTCCACCCGGACGATCAGCTTCCGGTCCTCGCCGTCCTGCGTGCCCGCCTGCTCCCGCAGCGCCCGCATCCGCTCCTCGACGTCGTCGCGCCGCGACCGCTCCCGCAGGAAGTCGGCGTCGGCGCCGAGCCCGTGCACCCCGATCCGCGTGCCCGAGGTCCCGCCGACGAGCCGCACACAGCACTCCGTGAACGCGTCCGCCCACCGCCCGGTGAGGAAGCCGAGCCGGTCGGCGCCGAGCATCCCGCGCAGCAGCTGCTCGGCCACGTCGTCCGGCAGCATCCGGAAGTAGTCGGCGGGCGCCCACGGGGTGTGCGAGAAGTGGCCGATGCGCAGGTCCTCGCGGAGCTCCCGCAGCATGCCCGGCACCAGCGCCAGGTGGTAGTCCTGCACCAGGACGGCCGCCCCCGGCCCCGCCTCCTCGGCGAGCGCCTCGGCGAACGCCCGGTTGTACGTCTCGTACGCCGCCCACTGTGCGCGGAACTCCGGTCCGAAGACCGGTTCCAACGGCGTCTGGTAGAGCAGGTGGTGGACGAACCACAGCACCGAGTTCGCGATGCCGTTGTACGCGTCCGCGTGGACGTCCGCGTCGATGTCCAGCATCCGTACGCCGGGCTCACCGACGCCCCGGCGCACCGCCTCGCGGTCGCCGTCGCCGAGCGCCGCGCACACCCACAGGGCGTCCGCCTCGTCGCCGATGGCGCTGAGCCCGGAGACCAGGCCGCCGCCGCCACGCCTGGCGGTCAGCTCACCGTCCTCTCCGACGGTGTACGAGACGGGGCCGCGGTTGGACGCGACGAGTACCTGTGCTGCTGACGAACCGTGCTCGGAGACCATGTGGCAAAACGTAGCCCGTCCCGGGGCCGGGCAAACGTACGGGCTCCGGGTCACGCCACGCGGCGGTGCGCGTACTCGGCGATGCTCGTCATGGGCGGCCGCTCCTCCGTGTCGACCGCGTACGTCCGCGGCACGAACGCGTGCTCGCCCCGCTCGAACTGCGTGAGCTCGGGGCGTACGAGATGCCCGCGCGCGAGCCGCAGCTGTGCCGTCCGGTAGATCGCCGCCGCCATCCGCCCGAGCGCCTGCCCGTCCTGGTGCCGGTGCTTGCGCACCCCGACGTCCACCTGTGCCAGCGCGTCCAGGCCCACCGTGTGCAGCGCGTCGACGAGCAGGCCGAGCTCCACGCCGTACCCGACGGGGAACGGCAGCCGCTCCAGGAGCGACCTGCGGGCCGCGTACTCGCCGCCGAGAGGCTGGACGAACCCCGCAAGCTGCGGCCAGTGCATGTTCAGGAGCGGCCGCGCCATCAGCTCCGTCACCCGGCCGCCCTGCCCGGCGGCCTCGCCGAGCGGGCGGTCGTACATCGCCTTCACGAAGGCCACGTCCGGGTCGGTGAGCAGCGGTCCCACGATCCCCGAGACGAAGTCCGCGGAGAACTCCCGCAGGTCCGCGTCGACGAACGCGACGATGTCACCGCTCGTCGCGAGCAGCGAGCGCCACAGCACCTCGCCCTTGCCCGGGACCGCGGGGACGCGCGGCAGGATCTCGTCCCTGCGGACGACCTTCGCGCCCGCCGCCGCGGCGACCTCGGCCGTACGGTCCGTGGAGCCGGAGTCGATCACCACCAGCTCGTCGACCAGCGGGACCTTCTCCATCAGCTCGCGGCGTATCTCGGCGACGATCTCGCCGACCGTCCCCTCCTCGTCGAGCGCGGGCAGCACGACGCTCACCGAGGCGCCGCCGGCGCGCTTGGCCTCGGCGAGCCGGGCCGGCGGCCGGTCGGCGACGGACCAGGAACGCCTGCTGAGCCAGCGCTCGACCTCTTCCAGCACGGTCGCGGTCCTCCCATAGGTGATCGATGAGGTGATCGATGTGATCCATCTCGCGGTTCGGACGACTATCTCAAGGGTCCGGGGCTTCGGTTACAGTCTTGAACAACGCCGGTGACCATCGCATGTCGGGGTCACCGCCGCGTTGAGATCGACAACTGAAACCCATAATCGAAAACCGCTCATCCAGAGGGGCAGAGGGAAACGGCCCGTTGAAGCCCCGGCAACCCTCCCGCCGACCGCGAGGTCACGGTGGGGAAGGTGCCAATTCCGTCTCGCGGCGAGATGCGTCGCGAGGAAGATGAGGAGAAAGGGCCTCGCCTCCATGGCTGTGCAGACCGTCGCCACCCAGAGCACCACCCCTTCCGTCGACCTCGGGCCCGCCTCCGGCCTCTCCTGCCGTGAGTGCGGCACCACGTTCCCGCTCGGCCCGATCTTCGCCTGCGTCGAGTGTTTCGGCCCCCTCGAAGTCGCGTACGACCTGCCGCTCGGCGACCCGGAAGCCCTCCGCAAGCAGATCGAGGCAGGCCCCGCCAACATCTGGCGCTACGCCCCGCTGCTCCCCGTCCCCGCCGACGTGGCCGACAAGCCGAACCTGAACCCCGGCTGGACCCAGCTCGTCAAGGCCGACAACCTCGGCCGTGAACTCGGCTTCGAGCAGGGCAAGTTGTTCGTCAAGGACGACTCCGGCAACCCCACGCACTCCTTCAAGGACCGCGTCGTCGCGCAGGCCCTCGAAGCGGCGCGCGCCTTCGGCTTCACCACGCTCTCCTGCTCCTCCACCGGCAACCTCGCGGGCGCCGTCGGCGCCGCCGCCGCCCGCGCCGGCTTCCGCTCCTGCGTGTTCATCCCGCACGACCTGGAGCAGGGCAAGGTCGTCATGGCCGCGGTCTACGGCGGTGAACTCGTCGGCATCGAGGGCAACTACGACGACGTGAACCGCTTCTGCTCCGAGCTCATCGGCGACCCGCTGGGCGAGGGCTGGGGCTTCGTCAACGTCAACCTGCGGCCGTACTACGGCGAGGGCTCCAAGACCCTCGCGTACGAGATCTGCGAGCAGCTCGGCTGGGAGCTGCCCGACCAGCTCGTCATCCCCATCGCCTCCGGCTCGCAGCTCACGAAGATCGACAAGGGGCTGAAGGAGCTCATCGCCCTCGGCCTGGTGGCCGACAAGCCGTACAAGATCTTCGGCGCGCAGGCCGAGGGCTGCTCGCCGGTGTCGACCGCCTTCAAGGCCGGCCACGACGTCGTACGCCCCCAGAAGCCGAACACCATCGCCAAGTCGCTGGCCATCGGCAACCCCGCCGACGGGCCGTACGTCCTGGACATCGCGCGCCGCACGGGCGGGGCGGTCGAGGACGTGAACGACGAGCAGGTCGTCGAGGCGATCAAGCTGCTCGCCCGCACGGAAGGGATCTTCGCGGAGACCGCGGGGGGTGTGACGGTGGGCGTCACGAAGAAGCTCTTCGAGGCGGGGCTTCTCGACCCGGCCCTCACCACGGTGGTCCTGAACACCGGGGACGGCCTGAAGACGCTTGACGCTGTCGCCGAGACTTCGCAGGCCACCGCCACGATCAAGCCGAGCCTTGAGGCGTTTCGCTCCGCGGGCCTTGCCGGCTGAGGTTGTTGCTTCCCTGCGGGGCCGTTGTGGCTGGTCGCGCAGTTCCCCGCGCCCCTTACGGGGCCCGTATCCCCCTGAGGTGAACCATGAGTGTCAACGTTCGCATCCCCACCATTCTGCGCACCTACACCGGCGGCAAGGCCGAGGTTGCCGCCGAAGGGGCGAATCTGGGTGAGGTCATCGCCGACCTGGAGAAGAACCACACCGGGATCGCCGCCCGCGTCCTGGACGACCAGGGCAAGCTGCGCCGCTTCGTCAACGTGTACGTGAACGACGACGACGTCCGCTTCGAGCAGGGCCTGGAGACGGCCACGCCGGACGGCTCGGGCGTCTCGATCATTCCCGCCGTCGCCGGCGGCTGACCTTTTCGCAAGCACCCTGCGTAATTCGAATTGCCCCCTCCGCGAGAGAAGCGGAGGGGGCAATTCTGCTTGGTTGAGCGCGGTACAGTTGGGAAGCGTGCTTCGCCGTCAGTGCCGAGTGCATATACGAAGTCGGCCCGGAGCCGACAAGAAGTAGCCAAAGCGCACTGCCCATTTGAGCCCCATGTGCCTTTTGCCCGGCCCGACTTGCCCTGGATTCCGGTGAATTCTCCGCATATTACCGATCGGGCGCGCCCAGAATTCTCGTCCGATTGACCTGTTGCAGACGGCAGTTGGACAGATACATTCAGCGGCGGTCGACGCGTTCCGGCGCACACCCCCAATCAGTGGGGGGTGAGGTCTGACCCGGGTCCGCGAAGTGCGGTCCTGTGCAAGGGCCAGTAATAGGGGAGTTAGGCATGGCTCAGGGCACCGTCAAGTGGTTCAACGCGGAGAAGGGGTACGGCTTCATCGCGGTCGACGGTGGTGCGGATGTTTTCGTCCACTACAGCGCGATCCAGATGGACGGCTACCGCACCCTTGAAGAAGGTCAGCGAGTCGAGTTCGAGATCTCGCAGGGCCAGAAGGGTCCGCAGGCGGACATGGTCAAGCTCGCCGTCTAGCTCGGCGCGATCGACCACCGAAGCAAGCATCGCGAGGGGCTCGTATCCCACAGGGGTACGGGCCCCTCGTGTGCGTCCGGTGCGGGCCCCCGGGGGGCGTCCGTGCTCCCGCGCGCCGGGCGGATCTGGCGGGAGCACCTTGCACTCGTGGGGGTCGAGTGCTAATCATTGGGCTTAGCACTCTCCGAGTGAGAGTGACAGAACTTGGATCGGGTCGGTGAGGTCCGCAGGCCGCGTGGGGCAAGGAACCACACGGCACGCAGTCCGTCCGTCGCGGGCACCAGCACGGTCCGTTTGCGTTTCCACCCCGTCCGGGAGGACCACTTCACATGGCCAAGATCATCGCGTTCGACGAGGAGGCACGGCGCGGCCTCGAGCGCGGCATGAACCAGCTCGCCGACGCCGTCAAGGTGACCCTGGGCCCCAAGGGTCGCAACGTCGTCCTCGAGAAGAAGTGGGGCGCCCCCACGATCACCAACGATGGTGTTTCCATCGCCAAGGAGATCGAGCTCGAGGACCCGTACGAGAAGATCGGCGCCGAGCTGGTCAAGGAGGTCGCGAAGAAGACGGACGACGTCGCCGGTGACGGCACGACGACCGCGACCGTCCTGGCCCAGGCCCTGGTGCGCGAGGGTCTGCGCAACGTGGCCGCCGGTGCCAACCCGATGGCCCTCAAGCGCGGCATCGAGAAGGCCGTCGAGGCCGTCTCCGGCGCCCTGCTCGAGCAGGCGAAGGATGTCGAGACCAAGGAGCAGATCGCTTCGACGGCCTCCATCTCCGCCGCCGACACCCAGATCGGCGAGCTCATCGCCGAGGCGATGGACAAGGTCGGCAAGGAAGGCGTCATCACCGTCGAGGAGTCCCAGACCTTCGGTCTGGAGCTGGAGCTCACCGAGGGTATGCGCTTCGACAAGGGCTACATCTCGGCGTACTTCGCCACCGACATGGAGCGTATGGAGGCGTCGCTCGACGACCCGTACATCCTGATCGTCAACTCCAAGATCTCCAACGTGAAGGACCTCCTTCCGCTCCTGGAGAAGGTCATGCAGTCGGGCAAGCCGCTGCTGATCATCGCGGAGGACGTCGAGGGCGAGGCCCTGTCCACGCTGGTCGTCAACAAGATCCGTGGCACCTTCAAGTCCGTCGCCGTCAAGGCCCCGGGCTTCGGTGACCGCCGCAAGGCCATGCTCGGCGACATCGCCATCCTCACCGGTGGCACCGTCATCTCCGAGGAGGTCGGCCTCAAGCTGGAGAACGCCGGTCTCGACCTGCTCGGCCGCGCCCGCAAGGTCGTCATCACCAAGGACGAGACGACCATCGTCGACGGTGCCGGTGACAGCGACCAGGTCCAGGGCCGCGTCAACCAGATCCGCGCCGAGATCGAGAACAGCGACTCGGACTACGACCGCGAGAAGCTCCAGGAGCGCCTGGCGAAGCTCGCGGGCGGCGTGGCCGTCATCAAGGCCGGTGCCGCGACCGAGGTCGAGCTCAAGGAGCGCAAGCACCGCATCGAGGACGCCGTTCGCAACGCGAAGGCGGCCGTCGAGGAGGGCATCGTCGCCGGTGGTGGCGTGGCCCTGCTGCAGGCCTCCCAGGTCTTCGAGAAGCTGGAGCTTGAGGGCGACGAGGCCACCGGTGCCGCCGCTGTGAAGCTGGCCCTCGAGGCCCCGCTGAAGCAGATCGCGGTCAACGCCGGCCTCGAGGGCGGTGTCGTCGTCGAGAAGGTGCGCAACCTGACCGTCGGCCACGGCCTGAACGCCGCGACCGGTGAGTACGTCGACATGATCGCCGAGGGCATCCTTGACCCGGCGAAGGTGACGCGCTCTGCCCTGCAGAACGCCGCCTCCATCGCCGCGCTGTTCCTCACCACCGAGGCCGTCATCGCCGACAAGCCGGAGAAGGCGGGCGCTGCCCCGGCCGGCGGCGGCATGCCGGGCGGTGACATGGACTTCTGATCGACCTCTGGTTGATCACTGTCCCGTACGTACCGAGGGCGGCACTCCTTCTCGCGAAGGGGTGCCGCCCTCGGGCGTTTCCCGTCCCGCCCTACGGCAGGCGGTCCATGATCCAGGTGCAGAGTTCCTCGGTGACCAGGGTGTGGCCCTCGTTCCGGGAGGCGCAGAGGAATTCGTCCAGCTCGCTCTCCTCCTCCGCGGAGGCCGTGACCGGCGCGTAGAGCTTCTCGTGGGTGTCGATGTCGCGCAGGGCGATGGCGCTGACCGTCGGCACGAAGCAGTGCTCGCGGAAGTCCGCCTCGGAGCCGAGGCCGATCAGTGCGGGGATCTTGTTCAGCTCGTCGGCGAGGATGCCGAAGCCCTCCAGGGTGCCGCCCGGCGCGCCGTCGATCTCGGGCAGGCCCGTGGTGCGGATGCGGGGCCTGCGCAGGGTCACCACCCGCAGCTGGGCGACGAGCTGGTCCTCGCCCGCGGACTGCGTGTACAGGTGGGTGCCGGTGATGGCCAGGCCCTTGCCGTGGAAGGCCTGCTCGCCGGCCGGGATGCCGTTGCTCTCGCCGATGCGGGAGCCATTGGACACGCCGATCTTCTTCGGCCGCGAGGGCCAGCGGCCCACCCGGTCCAGCTCGGCGAGGAAGGTGCCGCGCTCCTTGTCCGTGTCCGGGGTGTCGCCCCACTCGCTGATGTGCTGCCACAGCAGCTGGCGGGCGGCCGGACTGTTCATCTGGTTCGAGAACGCCGCGTTGAGGCGCCGGATGTAGTGCGCGAACGACTGCAGCGCGACGGGTATCCAGGCGCCGCGGTGCGGGCTGTCGTACGAGAAGTACAGGGCGGTCTGGTGGTCGTTCTCGCCCGTCCCGCCGTCGTGCTCCATCTTGGCGAGCGCGTACCGCGTGACGAGTCCGCCCATGCTGAATCCGCCGACCGTCAGCGGGTGATCGCCGTTGCGCCGCGCGATGGTCTCCAGGATCGCGGCCCTGGCGACCTCGGCGTTCTCCAGGATCGACGCGCTCCGCTCGTCGAAGCCGACGAGGATGACGTCGTACCCGCGGCCGCGCAGAGCACTCAGGAACGGGAACGGGCCGCGTTCCATGATCTCCCAGGAGAAGTCGAGGTCGCTCGGTCCCGAGCTGAAGCCGTCGCTGATGACGACGGGCCGCGTCAGGCCCTTCGCCCGGTCGGCGAGGTACACCCAGGCGGTGCCGCCGGGCAGCGCCCACTCGTCGTCGGGCTGCGGGGCGGCGGCGGGGGCCTCGCGGGCCTCGCGGGGGCCCGGGGCGAGGGTGATGCGGGCGGCCGACCCGATCGCCTCGGCCACCTCCCGCTCGTCCATCTCCTGAAGATCGGGCTGAACCGGCTGCTCGGCCCGGTCCGGCCGGTCGGGTTCGTTGCGCTTGCTCATGAGGGTCCCCTCCGGTCGCGCTGGTGTGGTGACGTCCGGTGCCATCTTTGATACGTCGAGTAGTCGCCGACACCCGCTCGCGGCAATCCGCGCCGGGGCCGGGGGCCTTTCGGACAGGGGGAGTTCGGCCGCGTACGCGTGTGACGGGTGGGGTGGGGGGCCTTGGCCTGGGTCGTACGGGGGTTCCTTGCCGCCGCACCCTGGCGGGGCGCGGCGCGTCGGCCAACTCGCCACGGGCCGGCTCCCGCCGGGGGGCGTCAACTCTGTCGCGAAGCCGACCGGGGTGGGCGGGGTGGTGACTTCGGTTGGCCTGCGACTTTGATGGTGACCGGGGCCGCCCGGACTTTCCGGAGTGTGGCGCCTCCGGGCCGGCAGTAAAGGGCGCTCCCTGCGGTCGCGTCGGCTACGCCGATTCCGCTCCGCTCCACCCTTGACTCCCGCCCCTCCACCGCACGTTGACCTTGACCCGGACGGCCAGGGGTGGGGCCGACGGGTATCCCTGGGATGGGTCATCCCGTTTCGCTGCCGGGTGCGGCCCGGTCCATCGTGGGTCGACGTCACGGTCGGAGCTCGGCCCCCCGGCCCCCGGCTTCGCCGCTCGGGTCATCGGCTCTCGCGGCCGGGTGCGGACCGGCCCATCGTGAGCGCGGGCCATGGTCCGGGCTCGGCCGCCCGGCGCGGCCCTGCTGGCCGGGTCATCACCCTTCGTAGCCGGGTGCGGCCCGGCTCATCGTGCGTGCCCGTCACGGTCCATGGTGCCGGGCAGGCCCGGGGCCCCGCCCCTCCCGGGCACCTACTTCGACAAAGTTGCGAACGAGGAGGCCGCGCGCCCCCCTTCACAACTAATGCGCTGCCCCGACCGGGCGGGAAAGGCCGCCTGCCGGGGACCAACTTTCACGAAGTTGCGAATGGAGGAGCCGCGCGCCCCCTCTTCACGACCAAGGCGCCGCTCCGGCCGGGAGGCAGAGGTCCCGCTCGGGGACCAACTTTGGGAAAGTTGCGAATGGGGAGGCCGTGCGCCCCCTCTTCACGACCGATGCGCCGTCCCGGCCGGGGCGGGAGAGGCTGCCCCTCGGGGACCTACTTTCGCGAAGTTGCGAATTCGTCTGCCGCACGCCCCCATGACTAGCCGATGCGCCCCCGGCATCCGAGCCCACTGCGCCCAGAATCTCTCCATGACCGGCCCTGCGTGACGGCGCGCGGGGCGTGGCAGGGGGGCGCGCGGCCTCTCCATTCGCAACTTTTCCAAAGTAGGTGCCCGACCGGACGCGATGGACCGTCCCGCACCCGGCGATGAAGGGTGATGGCCCGGCCAGCCGGGCAGCCGCGCCCCAAGTGTGGCCCGCGCCCACGTTGGGCCGGTCCGCACCCGGCCGCGAGGGCTGATGGCCCGAGCGGCGAAGCCGGGGGCCGAGCCCCGACGGTGACAGGCACCCACGATGGGCCGGGCCGCACCCGGCAGTGAAAGGGGATGACCCGGCGGAAGTCCCCGTCGGCCTCACCCCTGGCCGTCCGGGTCGAAGTCAACGTGCGGTGGAGGGGCGGGAGTCAAGGGTGGAGCGGAGCGGAATCGGCGTAGCCGACGCGACCGCAGGGAGCGCCCTTTACTGCCGGCCCGGAAGCGCCACACTCCGCAAAAAGCCGGGCGGCCCCGGTGACCGTCAACGTCACCGGCCCAGCGAACACGGAGCGTTGTTGGAGTGCCTGTACTTTTCAGGTTACGTGCAGGTGGACACTCTGGGTGATGAGAAGGGAACACTCAGTGTGAGAGGTGGAGGTCATGGCGCTGACGGCGGAGGAACGGGTGCGGGCGGTCGAGGATGCCGTGCGGCAGTTGAAGGCGGGGCTCGCGGAGGTCGGGGTCACGTTGCCCTCGTTGCGGATCGATCCGCTGACGGCGGCGGCCGAGGGCACGTTGCCCCTGGTCGAGTTGGGGCGCTGCAACCTCGACACCGCGCTGCGGCTGGCCGCCGTACTGGAGGAGGCGCGGTGAAGGAGGAGGGGGCGGCGTCTCGGGCACGGGTCGGGGGCCCGGCTGAGGCCGGGGGCTAGTGCGTGGTGCGGGAGTTGTCGAGGGCCGCGCGGAGGTGGCCGTCGGAGGCGGTGAGGAGCCGAGCGGCAGTGGGACCGTCGACTCCGCCGAGGATCGTGAGGATGGCGTTCTTCACCTCTCCGTCGGTGGCGGCGAGCGCGGCCTCGATCTCCTCGTCGGACGCGCCGGTGGCGAGGGCGACGATACGGCGGGAGCGGGCCCGCAGCTTCTCGTTCGACGCGCGGACGTCCACCATCAGGTTTCCGTACGTCTTGCCGAGGCGGATCATCGTGATCGTCGACAGCATGTTGAGGACGAGCTTCTGGGCCGTGCCGGCCTTGAGGCGGGTGGAGCCGGTGAGGAGTTCGGGGCCGACGACGACCTCGATGCCGTGTTCGGCGGCGGCCGCGAGCGCGCTGTCCGCGTTGCAGGAGAGGCCGATGGTGAGCGCGCCGTAGCGGGTACGGGCGTGCTCGACGGCGCCGATCGCGTACGGCGTGCGACCTGACGCGGAGATGCCGACGACGACGTCGTCCGCGGTGAGGCCGAGCCCGTCCAGGTCCTCGGCGGCCAGCTCCTTGCTGTCCTCCGCGCCCTCGACCGCCTCGACCAGGGCGCTCGGGCCGCCCGCGATGAGGCCGACGACCTCGCCGGGGTCGGTGTTGAAGGTGGGCGGGCACTCGGAGGCGTCGAGCACGCCGAGCCGTCCCGCCGTGCCCGCGCCCGCGTAGACCAGGCGGCCGCCGCGGGCCATGCGCTCGGCGGTGGCGTCGATGGCGGCGGCGATGGCGGGGAGCTGCTCGGCGACGGCCGCGGGGACGGTGGCGTCCTCACCGTTCATGATCTGCGCGATCTCCGCGGTGGGCAGCCGGTCGATGCCGGAGAGCTCGGGCCGGAACGCCTCGGTGGTGAGGGTGGCCAGCTGGGCGCGGAGCTCGCCGTAGTCGTCGCCACGCTTGTGCTGGTGGTGGTGGGGGGCGCCCGTCGGGTCGGTCGCGTCGCTCGCGTCGGTGGTGGAGGTCATGGCGGCTGCGGCTCTTTCGTGTCCGGTGCGGGGGGTTGGGGGGGCGGGGGTGTCAGCGGCTGGTGCCGCGCGGGCTGTGGCGGTGGGCCAGCGCCTCGTAGGACGCGGCGAGCGCGGGCGCCGCGGTCTCGTACGTCCGCTGGGCGACACCCACGAACAGACAGTCCACCACAAGGAGTTGGCTCGTACGGGACGACATCGCGGCCGGCCGCAGCTCGCTCTCGCGGGCCGTGGAGGTGGTCAGTATGTGATCGGCGTACTGCGAGACGGCCGCGCCCGGCCGGCCGGTGATCGCGATCGTCGTGGCGCCGTGCTCGAAGGCGACGCGGAGGGGTTCGATCACGTCGCCGGTCGAACCGGAGTGGGTGATCGCGATCGCCACGTCCTTCGCGCGGAGCGTCACCGCGTTGGTGACGGCCAGGTGCGGGTCGGAGTGCGCGTGCGCGATGTGTCCGATGCGGAGCAGTTTCTGGGCGAGGTCCTGGGCGACGAGGCCCGAGGCGGCGACGCCGTAGATCTCCACGCGGCGGGCGGTGGCGAGCGCGGCGACGGCCGCGCCGAGCTGCACGGTGTCGAGCCCGGCGGCGGTGTCGGCGAGGGTCTGCTGCTCGTCGTACGCCAGCTTCGCCACGACGTCCGCGATGGGGTCGTCGACGGCGATGTCCGCGGTCACGGCGGGTGCGCGCCCCGACTGCTGCTGGGCGGCGAGACCGGCGAGCGCGAGACGCAGGTCGCGGTAGCCGGGGTAGCCGAGGAGGCGGGCGGTGCGCACGACGGTCGCCTCGCTCGTGCCCGTGAGCTCGGCGAGACCGGTGACCGTGAGGGCCGCGCAGCCCGCGGGGTCGCCCGCGACGGCCTCGGCGACCCGCTGCATGGACCGGGTCATCGACGGGGCCAGCGTCCGCACCTTCGCCGCGAGGGCGGCGGGGGCGGGGGGCGCGGCGTCCGCGAAAATTTCCTTCACGTCATGGGTCACATTTGAAAGGTATTTTCGGTCAGGTGCCCGGTCAAGACCTCGTCGGCCGGGTGTCTCCCGTGCGTCCCGTCGGTTCTCCGGTGTGGTGCGGGTGGGGGGACAATGGCTGCATGGACGCGATCGACCCCTTGGAGCAGGCGTTGCACGCCGCTCGCGCACTTGTCCTCGCCGACCTGGTCGCCCGCGAGGTCGCCGAGGCCGAGGTCGTCTCGATGGTCGAGGAGTCGGTGGCGCACCGGCGCTGGTGGGTCGAGCAGTGGCCCGAGGGCGTCGACTACGTCGCGGGGCTCGTCGCCCAGGACGTCCAGGACGCACTCCTGGAACGGTACGGGCGGTGGCCGCTGTGCCCCGTGTGCGAGACGGGCGAGCCCCACGCGCTGGACGTGGAGCCGGAGTTGGGGCCCGACCCGCACTGGGTGTGCGGCAAGGCGGGCGTGGTCGTGGCACCGGTGGGTGGCCTGACGTGAGCGTCTACATAGACC
This sequence comes from Streptomyces sp. NPDC018029, assembly GCF_044327655.1. Lineage (NCBI taxonomy): Bacteria > Bacillati > Actinomycetota > Actinomycetes > Kitasatosporales > Streptomycetaceae > Streptomyces > Streptomyces sp. NPDC018029. The sequence goes on from NZ_JBIRFV010000005.1 coordinate 181,015, forward strand.
CGCCGACCTGGCCCGGGCACGGCCGCATGTGGTCCCACCTGGTCAGCGACGTCTCGTTCGAGGAACTGCACGCGTTCGCGGCACGCATCGGCTGCCCGCCGCGCGCCTTCGAACGCGACCACTACGACGTACCCGCCGAGCGCTACGAGGACGCGGTGCGCGCGGGCGCGGTGGAGATCGGCTCCAAGGAACTGGTCCGGCGGCTCACGGGCGCGGGGCTGCGCAGGCCCAAGGGACGGCCGGCCTAGTCGCTAGGGTCGGGCGCATGATCACCGTTCATCTGAAGTACGAGATCGATCCGGACCGCATCGACGACTTCGAGGAGTACGGCCGCCGCTGGGTGGACCTCGTCAACCGCTTCGGCGGCACCCACCACGGCTACTTCCTCCCGAGCGAGGGCGACAGCGACATCGCGTACGCCCTCTTCTCCTTCCCGAGCCTCGCCGCGTACGAGCAGTACCGCACCGACAGCACGACGGACCCCGAGTGCCAGGCCGCCTTCGAACTGGCGCGCCGGACGCGGTGCATCCGGCGCTACGAGCGGCGTTTTCTGCGGCCCCTGGAGTGACCAGCCGAGCCTCAGGACCGCTGCAGGCCGTACGCGTGGTTCGTGTCGCGGTCTGCCAGCCTGACGTAGCCGGCGCCGGTCGCCACCCGCTGGGACGGGGCGTTGTCGGGGGCGGTCACGGCGAGGAGGGACGTCACCTCGGGGTGGGTCAGGGCCCAGTCGGAGAGGGCGCGCAGTGCCTGCGTGGCGTAACCGTGGCCGCGTGCCGCCTCCACCAGGTCGTAGCCGACCTCGACGCAGCCGTTGTCGTCCGGCGGGCCGTGGAAGCCCATGCCGCCGACCGCCAGCTCGTCGGCGGTGCGGACCAGCGCGTACATGCCCCAGCCGGGGCGGAGCACCCCGGCGGCGTACGCCTTCGTGAGCATTCCCGCGGCCCTGCGTGTGCCGTCGAAGGGGGCGCCGTCCAGCCAGGTCAGTCCGCCGGTGCCGCCGTCGGCGAGATCCGCGGCGGCCGCGGGCGTCACCTCGCGCAGGGCGACGGGTCCCGCGGGGAGCGAGTGCGGGTTGTGCCAGCGCCACTGCGTGACGGGGGCGCGGCCCGGCAGGGTGCCGCGGCCCGTGGCTCCCAGCAGGGTCGTCCAGGGGGTGGTGCCCGCGAGGGCCGGCGGCACGTGCGGGAAGAGGTGCGCGAGGACCGACGCGCACAGCTCGGCGGGCGGTTCCGCGTCGACGCCGAGCGTGTGGGCGATGTCGTACGTGTGGAGCAGGACCTCCGCGACGGCCATCGCGGCGAAGCCCGTCGCGTCGGCGGCGCCGGACGGGTAGGGGTGGTAGGCGCGGACGCCGCGGGGCGTCGTGCGGACCACGGCGGACAGGATGGCTCCCGCCGCCTCGATCGCCCGGATCGCGCCTTCGGGGTCGGTGCCCTCGTCGAGGGTCGTCTCGAAGGGGACGTAGCCGTCCGTGGCGCGGCCCGTCAGCTGGCCCGCGTACGCGATGTGGCAGCCCGCGATGTGCTCCGCCGTCTGCAGGCAGCTCCAGTCGAGGTCATCCGCCTTGGCACTCCAGTCGCGGTCCGCCGCCGCGCGCAGCACCCCGGCCGCGTGCGCGACGGCCTCGTCGATCCGGTCCCCACCCATGAGAAGCATGCGGCAGAGAGTACGGGAGCGGCGCCGGAAGGGCCTCAGGTTTCCAGCAGCGCCAGTTCCGTCGCCAGGTTCTCGCGGGCCGGTGCCTCCCAATTGGCCGCCCCGTACGGCGTCCTGAAGAGGCGCGGGAGCGCCATGAGCCGGCGCAGCACATCGGCCCTGCCCCGGCGGAACGCCTCGTCCGGCACGAAGCCGTACTCCTCGCGGACGGCGGCCGCGTAGGCGGCGTACGCGTCGGGGGAGGCCGCGAGGATCGCCAGGTCGGCGTCGCACAGCGCCTCGCCGTTGTGGTCGCCGTCGGCTGGGTCGTGCGTGACGGTGAGACGGACCAGGCGCGCCACTTCGGCGGTCCGGTCGGCCGGGAGGCCCGCTTCGGTGAGGGCGCGCTCGGCGAGGCGGGCGGAGCGCTCCTCGTTCTCCGAGCGGTCGGGCGCGTACACCGCGTCGTGGAACCACGCCGCGAGGCGTACGAGGTCGGGGTCGTCGGCGTGGTCCTCCAGCACGTCGATGTGGTCCAGGACCGCCGCCAGGTGGTCGGTGGTGTGGTACCTGCGCTGCGGCTCGGCCCAGCGGGCGAGGAGGCGTTCCGCGTAGGGGGCGGGGTCGGGGGCGCCCTCGCCGGGATGCGGGGTGCCCTCGCCGGCGCGGAGCAGGGCGGCGGCCCAGCGGGCGTGGAGGTCCTTTTCGTCGGCCATGCCGCGACTCTAGTTCGCCTTCTACCCGTGGGGGGTATGTTGCCATGTGGGGCCGCAGGCTGTTGGCTGCCGCCATGGCCACCATCGAAGAGAGCTACGAACCCGACCGCGCGGGACGCCTCCTGCGTACCGAACGCGACGCCCTCATACCGCTGTTGAGGGCCGCTCCCGACACGGCGTACGAGATCCGCACCTGCTGTCCGGGCTGGACCGTGCGGCATGTGCTCGCGCACTGCGGCTCCGCGCTGATGCGGGTGGTGGAGGGCCGGTTCGAGGAGGGCGTGTACTCGCCCGAGAGCAACGAACGCGACATCGCCGAGCGCGCCGACTGGTCCAACTCCCGTGTCGTGGACGAGCTGGAGCGCGGCATGACGGAGGCCGGGCCGGTGCTCGCCGCGGCCAAGGGGCTCCTGGACGGCGTGGCGCTCGGCGAGTGGGTGCACGCCGGTGACGTACGGGAGGCGTGGGGGAAGCCGGGTGCGTACGGCGGTGAGGGACTGGCGGACGCGCTGCCCCTGCTCGAACAGTTCAGCAGGTCGGCGCATGCCGCCGCCACACTGCCGCCGCTGCACGCGGACGTCGACGGCCTGGACGAGCCGCTGACCCTGGGCGTCACCGACGGCAAGCGGCCGCCCGCCCGCTACATCGGTGACGCGCCGACGCTGGTCCGGCTGTGCACGGGACGGCCGCTGACGGGCACACGGTACGAGCTGGTGGGCGTCACCGAAAAGGAGTTGTGCCTCTTCGGGTGACGGGGATCATGGAGGGATGGCCTCCGACACCTCCGGCGCTTCCGACACCCCCGGCACCCCCACCGCAGCCGGCTCCGGCGCACCTCTCGTCCCCGCCGATCCGAACGTGCTGCATCCCATGCCGGGCCAGGAGCGTGTGGTGCTGCTCAAGCCGCTCGTGACGTCACCGCTGATCGAGGTCGGGGACTTCACGTACTACGACGACCCCGATGACCCGACCGCCTTCGAGACGCGGAACGTGCTCTATCACTACGGGCCCGAGCGGCTGGTCATCGGGAAGTACTGCGCGCTGGGCGAGGGTGTCCGGTTCATCATGAACGGCGCCAACCACCGGATGGACGGGGCCTCCACGTTCCCCTTCCCGATCATGGGCGGGTCCTGGAGCGAGCACTTCGACCTGATCTCCGGGCTGCCGGGACGCGGCGACACGGTCGTCGGCAACGACGTCTGGTTCGGCTACCGCTCGACCGTCATGCCGGGCGTGCGCATCGGGCACGGCGCGATCATCGCGTCGGGGGCCGTGGTCGTCGACGACGTGCCCGACTACGGCATCGTCGGCGGCAACCCGGCGAAGCTCATCCGGCGGCGCTTCGGTGCCGACGACATCGCCCGGCTGCTCGAACTCGCCTGGTGGGACTGGCCTCTCGACCATCTGACCGCGCACGTCAGGGCCGTCATGTCGGGCTCGGTGGACGAGCTTGCGGCGGTGGCGCCGACCGCCGCCTGAGCCGCGCCCGGCCCCGAAGCCGTCAGTGCCCGTGGCCCCCGCCCTTCTCGGGCTCGGCGTGCGCGCCGCCGCCCGCGTGCACCGTGAACTCCGCCGTGCGGACCTTCCCCTCGTGCTTGAAGTCGAGGAACAGGCGGTACACGCCCTTGCTCGGCGCCGCCGTGCCGAAGGAGATGCCGGGGCCCGCCTTCGTCCTCCCGTCGCCGGGCGCGCCGTTCGGGTGGACGTGGAGGTAGGCGAGGTCGCCCGCCCGCAGCGCCACGAGGTGGCCGTACGCCCCCAGGTAGGGCTGGAGGTCGGTCACTGGCCTGCCGTTCTTCGCCACGCTCAGCGTGAGGTCGCCGCCCGCGCCCGTCTTCAACTCGCCCTTCAGCTCGACGTCGTAGCCGTCGACCTTCGCGGTGGTGCGGTGCCCGGGCAGTTCCTTCGGGTCGTACGAGCCCGCCACGCCGAGGTCCGCGCCCAGCGTCAGGCCCTCCTTCGCGCCCTCGGGGCGGAAGTCGGCGAAGACGCGGTAACCGCCCGCCTCGGGCAGTTCGACCTTCGTCGACCAGGTGCCGTCGGCCGCGCGGGCCGGGTGCAGATGGCGGTAGGTGGTCAGGTCGCGTGAGGCGACGATGAGGTGCAGCTCCTTGTCGTGCTCCTTCCGGTACGCGGTGACGTTCCGGCCCGAGGAGTCCTTGACGACGGCGAAGCGCAGCTCCTGCGGCCGGCCCGCGTCGATGCGGGGCGTCTCGAGGTCGAGCGTGTAGCCGCGGTCGGAGACCTGCAGGCCGCCGGGGACCGCCCCGCCGTGCCCGGCGGGCTCTCCCGTGCCCTCCTTCTCGCCGTTCGGCTGCTTCTCCTTGTGCGGGTCGCCGTCGTGCTGCCCGTGCCGGGCGGCCGGCGCCTTGTCGGTGACGGGGTCGATGCCCGTTCCCACGCCGTACGCGGTGCCGAAGGTCGCGGCGACGGCGGCGGCGAATGCGGTGATCTTCAGTCCGGAGTTCATGACACCGAAGATACCCCCCCGGGGTATGAAGTCAAGCGGGTGGAGCGAGGGGGGAACCTCTTGCGTTTGATACCCCCCAGGGGTATACATGGATCTCGTCACCGGTACCCGCCCCGGGTATCGGGACCCCGACGCGTACAGGAGCCCGAGACATGGCCACCACCACATCCGGTGCCGCCGAGACGGCGGCGCCCGCCGCAGAGGTCGAACTCGCCATCGGTGGCATGACCTGCGCCTCCTGCGCGGCCCGGATCGAGAAGAAGCTCAACCGCATGGACGGCGTCGAGGCGACCGTCAACTACGCCACCGAGAAGGCCAAGGTCAGCTACCGCGGCGAGGACGTCTCCGTACAGGACCTGATCGCGACCGTCGAGGCCACCGGCTACACCGCGCAGGAGCCCGCCCCGGCCCGCACCGAGTCCGGCGCGCCGGACGGCGACGGTGACGGCGGCGAGGAGCAGGCCGCCGCCGACGAGCTGCGGCCCCTGCGCCAGCGCCTGATCACCGCGGCGCTGCTCTCCGTGCCCGTCATCGCCATGGCGATGGTCCCGGCGCTCCAGTTCGAGTACTGGCAGTGGCTCTCGCTGACGCTCGCCGCCCCCGTCGTCACGTACGCGGCCTGGCCCTTCCACAAGGCGGCGTACACCAACGCCCGGCACGGCGCGGCCACCATGGACACGCTGATCTCGGTCGGCACGTCGGCGGCGTTCCTCTGGTCCCTGTGGGCGCTGTTCTTCGGGACGGCCGGTACGCCCGGCATGACGCACCCCTTCGAGCTCACCATCGCCCGCAGCGACGGCGCGGGGAACATCTATCTGGAGGCCGCGGCCGGAGTGACCGCGTTCATCCTCGCCGGGCGGTACTTCGAGGCCCGCTCCAAGCGGAAGGCGGGCGCCGCCCTGAAGGCGCTGCTCCAGCTCGGCGCCAAGGATGTCACCGTGCTGCGTGACGGCGGGCGTGAGGAGACCGTCCCGGTCGGCGAGTTGAAGACTGGGGACCGCTTCCTCGTACGGCCCGGCGAGAAGATCGCCACGGACGGCAAGGTCGTCGAGGGCTCCTCGGCCGTCGACGCGTCCATGCTCACCGGCGAGTCCGTGCCCGTGGAGGTCGGTGAGGGCGACTCCGTCACCGGCGCCACCCTCAACGTGGGCGGCCGCCTCGTCGTCGAGGCCACCCGCGTCGGCGCCGACACCCAGCTCGCCCGCATGGCCAGGCTCGTCGAGGACGCGCAGAACGGCAAGGCCGCCGCCCAGCGCCTCGCCGACAAGATCTCAGCGGTGTTCGTGCCGGTCGTCATCGGCCTGGCGCTCGCCACGCTCGGCTTCTGGCTCGGCAACGGCGCCGGTCTGACCGCCGCCTTCACCGCCGCCGTCGCCGTACTGATCATCGCCTGCCCGTGCGCCCTGGGCCTCGCCACGCCGACCGCCCTCATGGTGGGCACCGGGCGCGGCGCCCAGCTCGGCATTCTGATCAAGGGCCCGGAGGTCCTGGAGTCCACCCGCAAGGTCGACACCATCGTCCTGGACAAGACCGGCACCGTCACCACCGGCAAGATGACCCTCCTCGCCACCCACACCGCCGACAACGCCACCGAGGCCGAAGTCCTGCGGCTGGCCGGCGCCCTGGAGCACTCCTCCGAGCACCCCATCGCCCGGGCCGTCGCCGCCGGCGCCACCGCCTCGGTGGGCGAGCTGCCCACCCCGGAGGACTTCGCGAACGTCGCGGGCCTCGGCGTCCAGGGTGTGGTGGAGGGACACGCGGTCCTGGTCGGCCGCGAGCAGCTGCTCGCAGAGTGGGCGATCCGGCTGCCCGTCGAGCTGGAGCGCGCCAAGGCCGAGGCCGAGGCGGCGGGACGTACCGCCATCGCGGTCGCCTGGGACGGTGAGGCCCGCGCGGTCCTGGAGGTCGCCGACGCCGTCAAGGACACCAGCGCCGAGGCCATCGGGCGGCTGCGCGCGCTCGGCCTGACCCCGATCCTGCTGACCGGCGACAACAAGGCCGTCGCCGATTCGGTCGCCGCCGAGGTCGGCATCGCGCCCGAGAACGTGATCGCCGAGGTCATGCCGCAGGACAAGGTCGACGTGGTCAAGCGGCTGCAGGCCGAGGGCAAGTCGGTCGCCATGGTCGGCGACGGCGTGAACGACGCGGCGGCGCTGGCCCAGGCCGACCTGGGCCTCGCGATGGGCACCGGCACGGACGCCGCGATCGAGGCGGGCGATCTCACTCTCGTACGAGGAGACCTGCGGGCGGCGGCCGACGCGATCAGGCTCTCCCGCCGCACCCTCGGCACGATCAGGTCGAACCTGTTCTGGGCCTTCGCCTACAACGTCGGCGCGCTGCCGCTGGCCGCCGCCGGACTGCTCAACCCGATGATCGCGGGCGCGGCCATGGCGTTCTCGTCGGTCTTCGTGGTCGGCAACAGCCTGCGCCTGCGGGGGTTCAAGCCGCTGGCCTGACCGCCGGCCTGACGTTCCTTCCCGCAGGTTTCCCGCACCCCGGCGTGAGCGACTCGGCTCGCGCCGGGGTGTTCTGCGCGTAGGCTGGTAATTGGACTAGACCTATGCGGGCAGCGAGCAGAAGGAAGAGACATCCATGAGCAAGCGTGCAGTCCTGGAGGTGATCGCCCTCGACACCGAGGACGCCGTCGCCGCCCAGGCCGGCGGAGCGGACCGCCTGGAGCTGGTGACCGACATGGCCGCGGACGGCCTCACCCCGTCCCGCGAGACCTTCGCCGCGATTCGCTCCGCCGTCGACATCCCGCTGCGCGTCATGCTCAGGCTGGCCGACGGATTCGCCGCGGGCGACGTCGACGAACTGCTGCGCCGCGCCCACGAGCTTCGGAGCGAGGGCGCCGACGAGTTCGTGCTCGGCTTCCTCGACGAGGCGGGCGGCCCCGACCTGCCCGCCGTCGAAGCGCTGGCGGGCGCCCTCGACGGCTGCCGCTGGACCTTCCACCGGGCCATCGACCGGGCCGCCGACCGCGACGCCCTGCGCAAGCAGCTCGCCGACCTGCCCGGACTCGACACCTACCTCACCGCGGGCGCCGCGACCGGCGTCGACGACGGCCTGCCGACCCTGCTCGCCGAGGCGGCCCGGCGCGGCGAACCGGGATACGGGCCGCAGCTGCTCATCGGCGGCGGCCTCCGCCTCGATCACCTGCCGCGCCTGACGGCGGCCGGCGTCGACGCCTTCCACATCGGCGGCGCGGCCCGGCCCGACGGCTGGTCGGCGCCGGTGTCCGCGGCGGCGGTCGCGGAGTGGCGGGCCGCGCTGGACTCCGGGTCGTTCACCGGTTGATCGTTTCTCCGCGGGACGCGATAGAACTGGTTCGACACGGAGGGGACCTCATGCCGACACCAGCAGAAAAGACGCGTCCCGCGGAGCGCATACTCGCGGCCGGGACGCTGCCCGTCGCCGCGACGCTGCTCACGGGGACGGTCGCGCTCTACATCGCGCTCGTCGCGTTCGGGAACATCACGGACTTCGACACCAACCGGCAGTTCGTACGCCATGTCCTCGCGATGGACACCACCTTCAAGGACAACGGCCTCAAGTGGCGCGCGGTGGAGTCCACCGCGCTCCAGGACGCGGCGTACGTAGGGATCATCGCCTGGGAGACCCTGGCCGCGCTGGTCCTCGGCACGTCGACGGTCCTGTGGGCCCGCGCCCTGCGCCGGCCCGAGGGCCCGCGCCGGGCCGAGGGCTTCCACCGGGCCCGGCGCACGGGCAGCATCGGGCTGCTGATGATCCTCTTCCTCTTCGGCGTCGGTTTCATCGGGATCGGCGGCGAGTGGTTCGCCATGTGGCAGTCGGACGCCTGGAACGGGCTGGACGCGGCGACGCGCGTGATCACGCTCACGGGCATCGTCCTGATCGTCACGCACCTGCCGTCCGCCGCTCCGGCCGTCACCACCACACCGGCGGACCCGGCGGACCCGGCGGACGACCCCAAGGGCCCCTAGGCCCTGGGCCCTAGGCGAGCTGCTTGGGCAGATCGTCCGCGTGGACGACGATCAGGCCCGACACGGCACGGGTCAGTGCCACGTAGAGGCGGCGCAGGCCCGTGCGTTCGTCGGGCTCGCCGTCGACGACGGCGGCCGGCTCGTCGAGTACCACGTAGTCGTACTCGAGCCCCTTCGCGAGGGACGCGGGCACCAGCGTGAGGCGGGTGTCCGGCGTCGTCTCCTCGCCGGGGGAGAGATACGTGATCCCGGCCGCGGCCAGCGCCCCGGCGAGCGACGGAATCCGGGCGTCCGCGGCGATGAGGCCGATGGAGCCCTCCTGCCGCAACGACTCCGCGCACGCCTCCAGGCAGGCCGCGTCCAGACCCTCGACACCCGCACCATCGTCCACCCGGCGCACCGCCAGCGAACCCGGCGCCTCACGCACCGAGTCGACCGCCGTGAGACCCGGCGCGATGTCCGGCAGCAGCCGCGACGCGTACGCGATGACCTCGCGCGGCACGCGGAAACCGGCCGTCAGCTCCTCCACGACGGCACCGTCCTTGCCGAGGTGCCGCAGCGCCTCGTCCCAACTCCGCGTCGCCCACGGCGTGGTGCCCTGCGCGAGATCGCCGAGGACGGTCGCCGAACCCGTCGTGCAGCGCCGGCCCACCGCGCGGTACTGCATGGGGGAGAGGTCCTGGGCCTCGTCGAGCACGACATGCCCGAGGGAGTGGGTGCGGGAGACGAGGTCGGTGGCCTCGTCGATCAGTACGGCGTCGGCGGCGGACCACTTGGCGGACTTGACGCTCCGCGCGGGCTTCGCCCACAGAACGGCCTTCTGCTCCTCCTCACTCAGGATCCCCCCGGCGTGCGCGGCGAGGAAGTCGGCGTCCGACAGCAGCCGCAGCACGAGCTTCGCGGGGTCGACGGGCGGCCAGACGGCCTTGACCGCCGCCTTCACCGCGGCGTTGCGGGCGACGGCGTCCTGCACGCGGTCGTCCGGCGCCTCGCCCGCCTGCTCCATGCGGACGAGCACGGCATGCGCGATGCGCTGCGGCAGGGCGTCCCGCGCGGCCCCGTACCGGATGTCCCGCGCGAGCAACTCACCGACGATCTCTTCGAGTTCATACGCGGGGACACGCCACCTGCGCGACCCGCGCACGACGACGACCGGCTCGGTGGGCATGGTGACGTGCGACCGCACCGCCTTGCGCAGCACCTCCGCCATGCGGGCGTCGCCCTTGACGAGGGCGGCGGCCGGCTCGTCCGTGCCGCGCACCTCCACGTGGGCGACGAGGTCGTCGACGGTGGCCTGCTTGACCTCCAGCTCGCCGAGCGCGGGCAGGACCTGCTCGATGTAGTGCAGGAAGGAGGCGTTCGGCCCGATGACCAGGGTGCCGGTGCGGGCCAGCCGCTCCCGGTGCGCGTACAGCAGATAGGCGACCCGGTGCAGCCCGACGGCGGTCTTCCCGGTCCCCGGCCCGCCCTGCACACAGACGCTCCCGCTCAGCCCACTCCGCACGATTTCATCCTGCTCGGGCTGAATGGTGGCGACGATGTCCCGCATCGGCCCGACGCGCGGCCGCTCGATCTCGCGCTGGAGCAGCCGGCTGGTCCGCTCGGCCTCGCCCGGGTCGCTGAGGTGCTCGTCCTCGTATGCGGTGAGGTCGCCGCCGGTGTAGCCGAAGCGGCGGCGCAGGGCGATGTCCATCGGGTCCTTCTTGGAGGCCCGGTAGAACGGCTGGGAGACCGGCGCGCGCCAGTCGATGACCATCGGGTCCCCGCCGGCGTCGTGCACGTGCCGCCGCCCGATGTAGAACTGCTCGCCCTCCGCGCCCTCCGCCTGCTCGGCGCCGGGCGCGTGCAGATAGTCGAGCCGCCCGAAGAAGAGCGGGGTGTGGGCGAGATCGGCGAGCGACTTGATCCGTTCGTCGAGCTGCCGCTCCAGGACCGCGGCGTTCACCCAGTTCGCGGTGACGTCACGGATGTCGAGGGCCTCGGCGTCCTCACGCATGGCGCGCAGGGCGGCACGGGACGCGGCGAGGTGGCCGCGCTCCCGGGCGAGGGGGTCGGGTTCGGCGTGCGCGTGCACGGGGTGCCTCCGGCGGTTCAGCGGTGTCGTGGTGCTGGCTCATCGGGCTGCCATCCGGTTTCCGTCCGGACGGCGGCACTCCGCGCGGGAGGCCGGGGAAGAGGGCATCTTAGACCCGACATGAATGCCCCTGCCAACGACTTTTCCCCCGACGGCCCCTCCAGGGTGGGGCCGCCCTCCCCTCAAGGGTGGGGGCGCCCGCTCAGGGGCGCGGGGAACTGCGCGCCCAGCCACGACGCACCTGCACTCGGCAAACGACCCTCAGGGACCGCTGCCCCAGGGGCGCGGGGAACTGCGCAACAAACGACGACGCACCGGCACCCGAAAGACGGGCGCCAGGGGCCACCCCCCCAGGGGCGCGGGGAACTGCGCGCCCAGCCACGACGTGGCGACACGCGAAAGACGACCGCGGGGGGCCCTCCCCAGGGGCGCGGGGAACTGCGCGAAAACCACGTCGCGCCGGCACCCGGCAGACGGGGCTTCAGGGACCACCCTCCCAGGGGCGCGGGGAACTGCGCGAAAAACCACGACGCCCCCGCCCCCGGGAGCCGCGCCTCACTCGTCGGCAAGCTCGGCAACCCCCGTGATCCGGTGCAAGGGAAACGTACGGACCTCATCCGCAGTGTGGTCGTAAGCCGTCACAAAGCCCCCTTCGACCCGCACCGGCGCGATGACACGCTGACTCGCGGCCCCCTCCGCGTTGACGTAACCGATCCACACCGCCTCACCGGTCATCACCGCGGCCTGCATCGTGGCGAGCGTCTCGGCAGCGGTGGTACGCGGCAGCCGCCCGTCCGCCGCCGCCGAGGCGGAAGAGGCCGACGCCGGCGCCACCTTCCGGGGCGCCGTGGACGCCAGATCCCCCGCCCGAATCGCCCGCACCGCGGCGTCGATGAGCGTCGCCCCGGGCACCGGCGGCCCGTCCGGCACGGGCTCGGGCGCCGAACGGGGCGGCGTGCGGTGGGCGTGGGCGCGGGTGATCAGGACGTCGCCCTCCGCGCTCTCCGCGGCGGGCGCGAACCCCATGGACCGCAGCCCGTCCAGGAGCGCCCCGGGATCCGCCTGGGCGGCGAGCACGGTGGGCGCGAGACGGCGCAGTCGCAGACTCTGCGCCCGCTTGTCCGCCATGATCTCGTCGAGCATCGCCTCGTCGTCGCACCGCACGTACGCGGAGGCGGCGCCGATCCGCAGGTGGCCGTGGCGGCGCGCCACGTCGTCGATCAGATAGGCCAGGGGTTGCGGGACCGGCGTACGGGAGTGGGCGGCGAGGAAGGCGTGCAGGTCGGACGCGGACTGCCCGGCGTCGAGCGCGCGGCGCACGGAGCCGGGGGAGAAGCGGTAGACGGTGGCGCCGCCCTTCGACTCGACGTCGGCGAGCACGGCGAGGGCGTCACCGAGCGGCCGCTCCAGCGGGCCGGGGGCGACGGCGGTGAGGTCGGCCTGGAGGAGGACGTGGTCGAGTGGCTTGGGGAGAAGCGGCGCAAGGAGCTCGGCGGCACGGGCAGCGGCGAGCCGACGCTCGCCGGCACTACCGGCACCCGCACCCGCCCCGGTACCCGCACCCGCACCGGCAGGGACAGCGGCACCAACACCGGCATCCGCACCTGCACCGGCAGGGACAGCGGCACCAACACCGGCACCCGCACCGAGGCCGCCCCCCGCTCCCCCATTCCCTTCAGGCAACAGCGCCCGCCCATGCGTCGACAACGCCCCCCGCCCCGTGACACCCAGCAACTCCGCCTCGTCCAACGTCCATTGGGCGATCCGGGAGCGCAGGTCCGGAGCGGACGCGGCGTCGGCGGGACGGTTGCGGCCGGCGGGCGGGCGCTCCCAGTGGAGCCGGGCCTGGAGGGACTCAGGGTCGGGCGCCGAGCCCTCGGGAAGCGTGGCGAGGAGCGCGAGGACCCGGTGGCGTACCTCGGGGGCCGACGACCGGTCGAGGTGCGGACCGAGCGCGGACAGCGTGCGGTCCTTGCCGTCGCGGCCGCCGACCAGACCCGCCGTGCGGGTGGCCGCGAGCCAGGCACCGGCGAGCGCGGCCCAGCGCTCGGGGGCGGGCAGCTCCTGCCATTCGTCGTACGCGGGAGTCGCGGCGTACCGTTCGTCGGCCTCGCCGTCGGACGCCAGCAGGCCCGCGGCGTAGGCGAGTTCGACCCAGAACGCGGCCAGCGGCTCGGACGTGTCGAGCGCCACCGCGGTCCGCTTGAGGTCGCGCACGCTGAGGCCGCCCGCGCGCAGCACGGCGGGGCCGCCCTCGTCCCAGTCCTTCAGGAGTTCCTCGACGGTGGCGAGCGCGGTGTACGCCTGCCCGGCGGCGGTCGCGTCCACAACCTGTGGACGGTGTTCGCGCGCGACCTCGACGGGCGGCGGCGTCGGCTCGACCGTGCGGTGGGCGCGGCCGGCGCGCAGGTGCAGGGCGGCCTCGCGGGGCAGTACGACGGTGCCGGGCGCGGTCGGAAGGAGCAGCCCCCGGTCGAGGAGCCAGCGCAGGTGCCGGGCCGGATCGGCGGTGACCTGTCCGTAGGGCGGCCCCCACACCAGGCGGGAGAGCACCTCGACGGACTCGGCGGACGCCTCGTCGAGCAGTGCCGACATGCGCGTACGGTCCGTGAACAGCGCGGTCAGCGACTGCACGGCGGACACCGCGTCGTGCGTCGTCGGGAGCCCGGCCGCCGCGACGATGTCCTGGATGCGGGTCGGTGACATCCCGGCCGTGGCCTCGGCGACGGTGGGGCCGAGGCCGGTCGGGGACGGGTGCTGCGGTGAGGGGGCGAGGAGCTCCCGCGCGGTGCGGACGAGCCGGAGCCGGTCGTCGGTCCCCCATACGAGGGCCTGCTCGTGGAGCGTGCCGAGGGCGCGCCGCAGCGCCCGCTCGACGGCCGGGTCCCCGACGTCCCCCGCGAGCAGCCCACGCACTTCCTCGTACGAGGCGGGGTCCGACGCCACGGCGAGCGCCTCGGCGACCTGCTGCGCGAACCGGTCGAGCCGCTCCAGGGCCCGCACCACGGAGGCCCGGGTCCCCGCCCGCGTGGCGAGCTGGGTGAGGTCGCCGGGCACCGGGTTCAGCAGGTCGGGCCGGTACCGGAGCAGGTCGGCGAGCGCGCCGTCCTCCCGCGACCGCAGCGCTTCGGCGAGGGAACGGGGCGTCTCCGCCCCGCGAGGCGATACGGGCGCGCTCGCGCCGGCACTGTCCGTGGGCTGCGGCTCGTCGGTGCTCATCCGGTTCACGGTAGCGGGTCGGGCGCTCCCGCATCCGCCCTCACGCCCGCGCCGGGGCCCTTACCCCCTGGGGCCCGCCCGCCCCGCGACGCGAACGCCAGAAGCGCCTCGGCGTCGGTGATGCGGGCCCGCAGGTGGTGTCAGCCCCTCGGCGGCGGCTCGATGTCGTGCTCAGTGGTGCGCATGCGTGGATCACCATGCGGCCGCCGGGCGCAGATGTTTTGCACCCCCAGGCAGAGACGGCCTCGTCACAGCGTCGCGCAGCCGCGCTCTCCGGGGGAACGTCTCTGCCGGTCTCGAAAGGATGAACGCACTCGGAGTGACGGGACATCGCGGCGCGTCCCCGCGAAGGTTCCTCATGGTCACATCAGCCCACGAGGCGTCTCACCGGATCTTCCAGGACCGGCCCGAAATCCTCGTACCGGTCTTCGAGGCGCTCGACCTGCCTTTCCCGGAGAAGGCGGCCGTGGACGTCCTCACCCCTGACGCGACGGAACTGCTGCCGCTGGAGCGCCGCGTGGACAGCGTGCTGCGCGTCCAGCCCTCCGACGGCGACGACTTCCTCCTCGCCATCGAAGCGCAGGGGCGCCACGACGCGGACAAGGAGACGAACTGGCCGTACTACGTGGCCTACCTACAGGCCAAGTTCCGTCTGCCGGTCCTCCTGCTCGTGGTGTGCAAGAGCCGCGCCACCGCGAAGTGGGCGGTGGGGCCATTCAGTTGCGGAGCACGCGGCTGGACCGCCCAGAGCACGTACCCCTTGGTCGTCGGCCCGGACAACGTACCGATGATCACCGAACCGACCTTCTGGACGTCGGCCTGGGGAGTACCCGTGCCGGAGAGAAATGGAGAGAGCTGATGACCTTCGTCACCTACTTCCCCGGGCGGGGTACCGTCCGCGAGACGGCGTACCTCGAGGGCAAGGAAGAGGGCGAGCAAGAAGGCGTGGCCAGGGGCGAGGCCAATGCCATCCTCCGCGTCCTGGAGGTGCGCGGGGTCGACATCCCCGAGCACGCCCGGGAGCGCGTCAGCAACTGCACCGACTTCGACCTGCTCAACCGCTGGCTGGACCGGGCGGTCCATGCCGAGAGCATCGACGATCTGTTCGCCGGGGACGGCGGAGGCGTCTGAGGGACGGCCGGACCAGAGCCGTCACCCACGACCTGCGCAGACTTCAGGAGGTCACCGAGGCATTCGCCGAGGACATCGCAATCCCGGCCTCGGCAGTCGACGTACCGGTGACCTGGAGGCGGCGGGCATCGCCTTCGGTGCGGCCGCCGTCGCCTTCGAGGAGACCGACGACGAGACATAGCTCGCCCTTGCCACTCGCCTCAGGAACGAGACCCGCGGGCAGTCCGGCCGGCGTCGGCGCGGGTGGTTGCCGAACTGGTTGCCCGGACCCCTGTAGCCGACGTCACCACCCCGATCCGTCCCCATGCGGCACACTGGACGTTTGGCCTATGGAAAGGGCGCTCGCGTGAACGGTCCCCTCATCGTCCAGTCGGACAAGACTCTCCTGCTCGAGGTCGACCACGAGCAGGCCGACGCCTGTCGTCGGGCCATCGCGCCGTTCGCGGAGCTGGAGCGGGCGCCCGAGCACATCCACACGTACCGGGTCACCCCGCTCGGGCTGTGGAACGCGCGGGCCGCCGGGCACGACGCGGAGCAGGTCGTGGACGCGCTCGTGGAGTTCTCGCGGTATCCCGTGCCGCACGCCCTCCTCGTCGACGTCGCCGAGACGATGGCGCGGTACGGGCGCCTCACGCTCTCCAAGCACCCCACCCACGGGCTCGTGCTGACCACCACCGACCGGCCGGTGCTTGAGGAGATCCTGCGGTCGAAGAAGGTGCAGCCGCTCGTCGGCGAGCGGATCGACCCGGACACCGTCGTCGTGCACCCCTCCGAGCGCGGGCAGGTCAAGCAGACGCTGCTGAAGCTGGGCTGGCCCGCCGAGGACCTCGCCGGGTACGTGGACGGTGAGGCCCACAAGATCGACCTGGACGAGAGCGGCTGGTCGCTGCGGCCCTATCAGCAGCAGGCCGTCGAAGGGTTCTGGCACGGCGGCAGCGGTGTCGTCGTGCTGCCCTGCGGGGCGGGGAAGACCCTCGTCGGCGCGGGGGCCATGGCGCAGGCCAAGGCGACCACGCTGATCCTCGTCACCAACACCGTCTCCGCCCGCCAGTGGAAGCACGAGCTGGTGAAGCGGACCTCCCTCACGGAGGACGAGATCGGTGAGTACAGCGGGACGCGGAAGGAGATCCGGCCCGTCACCATCGCCACGTACCAGGTGCTCACGACCAAGCGGAAGGGCATCTATCCGCACCTCGAGCTCTTCGACTCGCGGGACTGGGGGCTCGTGATCTACGACGAGGTGCACCTCCTGCCCGCGCCCGTCTTCAAGTTCACCGCCGACCTCCAGGCGCGGCGGCGCCTCGGGCTGACCGCGACCCTCGTGCGCGAGGACGGGCGCGAGTCCGACGTCTTCTCGCTCATCGGGCCCAAGCGGTTCGACGCCCCGTGGAAGGAGATCGAGGCGCAGGGCTACATCGCGCCCGCCGACTGCGTCGAGGTCCGGGTCAATCTGACGGACAGCGAGCGGCTCGCGTACGCCACCGCCGAGGCCGAGGAGAAGTACCGGTTCTGTGCGACCACCGCCACGAAGCGGAAGGTCACGGAGGCGCTCGTCAAGAAGCACGCCGGTGAGCAGACCCTCGTCATCGGGCAGTACATCGACCAGCTCGACGAGCTCGGCGAGCACCTGGACGCGCCCGTCATCAAGGGCGAGACGACCAACGCGCAGCGCGAGAAGCTCTTCGGCGCGTTCCGGGAGGGGGAGATCTCCGTCCTCGTGGTCTCCAAGGTCGCCAACTTCTCCATCGACCTGCCCGAGGCCACCGTCGCCATCCAGGTGTCCGGCACGTTCGGGTCGCGGCAGGAGGAGGCCCAGCGGCTCGGGCGGGTGCTGCGGCCCAAGGCCGACGGGCACGAGGCCCGCTTCTACTCCGTGGTCGCCCGCGACACCATCGACCAGGACTTCGCCGCCCACCGGCAGCGGTTCCTCGCCGAGCAGGGGTACGCGTACCGGATCGTGGACGCGGACGAGCTCCTGGCCCAGTAGCCAGTAGCCAGTAGCCGGTAGAGGAGAGCCGGGGGTCTAGGCGCCCGCCAGCATCGCCGCCGGGATCACCAGCACCGACGCCAGCGCCCACACCGTCCGCAGCCACGCCGTGCGCGAGTCGCGCGGCGTGAGCCAGCCCGCCGTCAGGCCGCCGAGGCCGCCGAGCGTCGCCAGGACGTAGCGGCCGACCACCTCCTGGTGCTCCGGCGACGACGCGTCGCCGAGCTCCGCGTCGAGCGCGACCACGAACCAGCCGAGCGTGAGCAGCAGGAGGACGAGCGGGGTCGCCAGGGCCAGGGCGAGGACGCGGGAGGGCCGGGGGACCGGATGGGCGGCGGCGTAGGCGGCGTTACGCGCGGCCCACTCGTGGCGGGACTCCGTCTCGGGGTGCGGGGACGTCTCGGGGTGCATGCAGCGAGTCAACCCGCGGGCGCGGGGCGGGCACCTCGGTGCGCGTACTCAGGTACGTACTCAACATCGGCGCCAGAGCCAGCGCCAGCAGCGCGTACGGCGACGCAAGCGGCTGCTGCCACCACGGCAGGCACAGGTCCAGGTCGCCCTGGTGCGGGAGCAGCCAGAAGCTGCGGGCGGTGAAGAGGACGGCCACGGCGGCGGCCGCCCGCGGCCTGCCCTCCGCGATCAGGACGGCGAGGAGCGGCACGCACCACACCCAGTGGTGCGACCAGCTGATGGGCGAGATCAGCACGGTCGTGAACGCGGCCAGGAGCAGCGCGCGGGGCTCGTCGGGCGTGCGGTGGGCCAGCCAGAGGCCGGCGGCGGCCGTCACGGCCGCGGGGACGACCCAGGCCGCGCCGGGTTCGGCGTCGTGCAGGAGCCGGGCGACCAGCCCCTGAAGGGACTGGTTGTCGACGATCCACGCCTTGCCGACCCGGCCCGTCTCGAAGACCCGCCGCGTCCAGAACTCGACGCTCGCCGCGGGCAGCACCACCGCGCCGAGCAGTACGGTGCCCGCGAACCCGGCGAGCGCGGTGGCCGCCTCCCGGACCCGCCCGCGCAGCAGCAGGTACGCGATGAACACGGCGGGCGTCAGCTTGATGCCGGCCGCGACGCCGAGCGCGAAGCCCTTGCCGAGCGCGCCGGACGGCCGGGTGAGGTCCCAGAGGACGAGGCAGGCGAGGGCGAGGTTGATCTGGCCGAACAGGACGGTCTGGAAGACGGGTTCGAGCCAGAGGGCGAGGGCCGTGGCGGCACACAGGGGCGCGACGCACGCGGGGAGGCCCGCGAGACGGCAGGAGAGGCGGATCAGGAGGGCGAGGAGACCGGCGTTGCCGACGAGGAAGACGGCCTTCAGGACCCCTACGGGAAGCCAGGTCGTCGGTACGAAGAGGATCGCGGCGAACGGCGGGTAGGTGGCGGGCAGTTCCCACTCCGTGACGGTGAAGCCGTACAGGTCGCTGCCGTTGGCGACGGCCGCGCCCTCCGCCCGGTAGACCAGGGTGTCGACCATCCGTACGTCCTGGACGACGCAGAGGACGGCCAGCGCGGTGAGAGAGACCGCGAGCAGCGAGGCGGCTGCGAGGAGTGAGGGTTTCGTCACCGCACGTGATGTCACGGCGTGACTTTAATGGACCTCGTGGCGCGGGCGAGGGCGCCCGGCCGGGGCGGGTCAGCGGTGTCGTACGCCCGCTCCGTGGCGTGCGTCAGCGGTGTCGTACGCCCGCTTCCTCGGCGTACTCACCGAGCACGACGACGCCGAACGCGGCGCTCGCCAGGACCTTCGCGGCGCGCAGGACGCCGCTCACGCGATGCGGGTGCGGGGTGCCCCGGCCGTCGGCGGCGGGGTCCGCGGAGGAGTGGACGGACACGGGGGTGAAGGTTGCTGCGCTCATGACTTCATGATGGTTTCCGGGCGCCCTCCGCACATCGCCCTGCGGTGCGACCCGCCCCTCGCTCTCCGGTGCACCTCACGGCGGATCCCGTACACCCTGAGACGGACGGCGACCCCTAGGGTGCGGGCGCCCTGTGGCCCTGAGACGGTAACGTCGGGAGCGCTGTGCACAACCGCGGCGCGTCAACGCAGCCGCCCCGGAGGGGACTTCGTGGGGATCGAGAGCGATCAGCTGGTCTACGACTATCTGAGTCGGGTCGGAGACCTGGCCCAGCAGCGGCAGTTGCCGTCCGGCGACCGGATGCGGCTGGTCGCCGACCTGCGGAACCGGATCGACCGGGGCCGGTCGGCGGGACCCGCGGGCGACAGCCCCGCCGCGGTCCGCCGCATCCTGGCCCGCCTCGGCACGCCCGAGGAGGTCGTCGAAGCGGCGGGCGGGGCGTCCGGCGACGTACCGGAGGACCCGCCCGCGGAGAAGAGCGCCCCCGCCCGGCAGAAGAGCCCGAGGAGTCCGAGGAGCCCGAGGAGTCCGAAGAGTTCGAATAGTTCGAAGAGCGTGCAGAGTCTGCGGCGCGTCGTGCCCGGGCCCCGCCGCGAGAGCTCCTCGAAGGCCCCGGCCGCCCCGGAACAGCCCGCCGACTTCGAGGGCGCGTCGCCGCCGCACCTCGCGGGCACGGACGAGCTGGGGCCGAGCGGTTCCGAGCCCGACTGGTGGCGGGTGGACAGCAGCCCGTTCGGCCTCGCCGACAGCGTCCCCGGCTTCGTCGGCGGCGTGGAGATCCCGGAAATACTCAAGCCCCCGCCCAAGGAGGACCCCGAAGAGGCGGACGAGGACGAGGAAGGGGCGGACGGGTACGCCTACGAGGAAGAGGCAGCGGAAGAGGCGGCGGGCGAGGGGGCACGCCGGCGGTGGTGGCGGGTCGGCCGGGCGGGCGGCGGCGCAGGACCGGGCCTCCCCACGTTCAGCAACCCGCTGCTCCTGCTCGCCGCCGCGCTCCTCGTCGTCGGCGCGGTCCTCGGCAACCTCGTGGTCCTCGGCGTCGGCTGGCTCATCACCTACGTCTCCCGCAGGCTCACCCCCGCCGAGGTGAAGTTCGCCGTCCTGTGGCTCCCGGGGCTCGCGGTGGCCGCGGGCATCACGTGGCTGTGGGGGCGCGCCGACAAGGGCTGGGGCGAGCCGATCGCGGACGGGCGCATGAGCGACGCCATCGGCGACACCTGGCCGTGGGTGGTGCGCGGCGCGGCCGTCGCCTCCGCGCTCTTCCTGCTGTGGAGATCGCAGCGGCGACGGCCGTGAGGCACCACCCGGCAGGGGCCCTACTTCTTCGTCAGGGCCGTCTGCATCTCGTCCAGGATCTTGTCCGCCGCGGTGTAGCCGATGCCCTGGATCCACAGCGCGTCGTCGACGGTGTGGACGTTGCCGGACTTCACGGCCTTCATGTTCTTCCACAGGGCGCTGCCGGTGGTCTGCGTCTGCTTGGCCTTCTTCGGGTCGCCGTACGTCGACTGGAAGATGACGTCCGTGTCCGCGAGGTCGATCTTCTCGGGGGACAGGTCGTAGGAGAAGCCGTCCTTGGCCTTCGCGGAGATCGGCGCGCGGCCGAGGCCGACGTCCTTGAGGAGCGTGGCGATGTAGCTCTGGTCGCCGTAGAGGCGGATGTCGGCGCCCTCCATGAAGCGGATGACGTTGACCTCGGTCCGCTCGGCCTCGGCGGGGCCGCCGATGGCGGTGGTGACCTTCTTGGCGTGCGCCTTGTAGTCGTCGACGACCTTCGCCGCCTCGGCCTGCTTGCCCATCGCTTCGGCGTGGACCTGGAAGTTCTCCTTCCAGGGGTAGCCGGTCGTCTCCGTCATGACGGTCGGCGCGATCGCCTTGAGCTGGTCGTACTTGGCGGCGTGCCGGATCTTCGACGTCAGGATGAGGTCGGGCTTGAGCGCGGCGATGGCCTCCATGTTGGGGTTCAGCATCTCGCCGACGTCCTTGATGCCCTTGACCTTGTCCTTGGGCAGGTAGCTCGGGAAGCCGGACTCGGCCTCGACGTGCGTGGAGCCGACCGGCTGCACGCCGAGCGTGATCGCGGAGTCCAGCTCGGCGGTGTCGAGGACGACGACGCGCTGCGGCTTCTCGGGGACCTTCACGTCGCCCATGGCCGTCTTGACGGTACGGGTCTTGCCGCCGGCGGCGCCGGACCCGTCGGAGTCGGAGGAGCCGCAGGCGGAGAGCGCGAGCGCGCCGGTCAGGGCCAGCGATCCGGTGAGGAGCGCCCGGCGGCGCAGCGGGGAGCGGGAGGGGGTCATGGGGACGCCTTTCATGCGGTGGGGTCGTGCCGTCGGGCGGGGGCGGGGCGGGCGGGCGAGGGCGCGGACCACGGCGCCCCGGGGACGACCAGGGGGGAGCCGGTCACGGGGTCCGGCACCACCACGCAGTCCAGGCCGAAGACCTGGCGTACGAGATCCTCGGTGACGATCTCCGAGGGGGCTCCCTCGGCGACGACCTCGCCCTTCTTCATGGCGACGAGGTGGTCGGCGTACCGCGCGGCCTGGTTGAGGTCGTGCAGGACCACGGCGACCGTGCGGCCCCGGTCGCCGTCGTGCGTGGCCGTGGCCAGCTGGCGCACCAGGTCGAGGACTTCGACCTGGTGGGAGATGTCCAGGTAGGTGGTGGGCTCGTCCAGGAGGAGGATGTCCGTGTCCTGCGCGATGGCCATCGCGATCCACACGCGCTGGCGCTGGCCGCCGGAGAGTTCGTCGACGGGGCGTTCGGCGAGCGCGGTGACGTCGGTACGTGCCATGGCCTCGGTCACCGCTCTCTCGTCGTCGTCGGACCACTGCTGCCACCAGTGCTGGTGCGGCTGGCGGCCGCGCGCGACGAGGTCGGCGACGGTGATCGCGTCGGGGGCGACGGGCGTCTGCGGGAGCAGGCCGATCTGCTGGGCGATCTTCCTGGTGGGCAGCTTGGCGAGGGACGCGCCGTCGAGGAGGACCGCACCGTTCTTCGGCTTGAGGAGGCGGCCGAGGGCCCGCAGCGTCGTGGACTTGCCGCAGGCGTTGGGGCCGACGATGACGGTGACCTTGCCGTCGGGGATCACGAGGTCGAGGCCGTCGACGACGGTGTGGTCCTCGTAGGCGAGGGTCAACTCGCGGGCCGAAAGGCGGGCGGCGGCTGTCACGACGTGCCTCCATTGCGGACGGAGCGGCTCCGGACGATGAGCCAGATGAGGTACGGGGCACCGACCGCCGCCGTCAGGACGCCCACCGGGAGCTCCGTGGGCGAGAAGAGGCGGCGCGCAAGCAGGTCGGCGAGGACCACGATGAGCGCGCCGAGCAGCGCCGAGCACAGCAGCGGGAGCTGCGCGGTGCGGGTGAGGCGGCGGGCGATCTGGGGGGCGAGGAGCGCCACGAAGTCGACGGGGCCCGCGGCGCCGGTCGCCACCGAGGCGAGGACGACGCCGAGCAGGACGAGACCGAGGCGTACGTGTCCGAGGCGCGTCCCGAGAGCCGTCGCCGTGTCGTCGTCCATGCTGACGGCGCGCTGGGCGCGGGCCGCCCACAGGACGAAGGGGAGCAGGACGAGCAGGGTGACGCCGAGCGGGTTCGCCTCGGCCCAGCCGCGGCCGTTGAGGGAGCCCGTCATCCAGATCTGCGCCTGCTGGGCGACGAGGTAGTCGCCCTTCGTCATGAAGAGCGTCGTCACGGACCGCAGGGCGATGGCGATGCCGATGCCGATCAGGACGAACCGGGTGGCGTGCAGGCCGCCGCGCCACGCGAAGACGTAGACGAGGGCGGCCGCGGCGATCCCGCCGAGCACGGACAGGTAGGGGAGCACCGTGTACGAGGTGACGCCGAAGGTCATCGCGCCGACCGTCAGCGCGCTCGCGCCCTGGCTGATGCCGATGATGTCGGGGCTGGCCAGCGCGTTGCGGGCCACGGTCTGGATGAGCGCACCCGCCACGCCGAACGCGGCGCCGACGAGCAGGCCCACCACCATGCGGGGTTCGCGCAGGGTCCCCACGACCAGCGTGTCCGGCGAGGGCTGCCCGAGGACGACCTTCAGGGCCTCGACGGGCTGGACGAAGGACTCGCCGACACAGAGGTACGCGAGACAGCTCGCGGCGAGCAGCAGGGCGAGGGCGGCGGCCACCGCGGCGGCCCTGCGGTGCACGAGGAAGGCGGCCTTGCGGACGCGGAGCACGGCGTAGCCGGCGGGCCGGACGCGGGCCGGGTTCCTGGCCGGGGCCACGGCAGTCGTACCGCTGCTCATGCCGCCACCGTCTTCCGGCGGACGAGCGCCACCAGGAACGGCACCCCGATCAGCGCGGTCATCACGCCGGCGGGCACCTCGCTGGGCGGGAAGACGATCCGTCCGACCGTGTCGGAGGCGAGGAGCATCACCGGGCCGAGGACCGCCGCGAGCGGCAGCACCCAGCGGTGGTCGCTGCCGATGAGGGCGCGGGCGATGTGCGGCACGGCGAGGCCGATGAACGCGATCGGTCCCGCTGCGGCCACGCCCGCGCCGGTGAGGACCGTCGCGCCGAGCCCGCCGACGATCCGTACCGCCGCGACGTTCTGGCCGAGCCCCTTCGCCACGTCCTCGCCGAGCGCCAGCGCGTCCAGGCCGCGCGCGACCGCGAGGACGAGCACCAGGCCCACGAGCAGGAACGGCCAGATCTGGCCGACGATCTCGGCGTCGCGGCCGGCGAGTGAACCCACCTGCCAGAACCGGAACTCGTCGAGCGCGGAGGCCTTGGTGGTGAGGATCGCGGTCGTCACGGAGACGAGCAGCGCGTTGATCGCGGCGCCGCCGAGGGCGAGTTTCACGGGGGTCGCGCCGCCCCGGCCGCCGGCCGCGATGGCGTAGACGGCGACGGACGCGAGCCCGGCGCCGGCGAACGCCCACCAGACGTAACCGGTCAGGGTGTGGACGCCGGCGTAGGCGATGGCGAGGACGACACCCACCGAGGCGCCCTGGCTGATGCCGAGGATGCCGGGGTCGGCGATCGGATTGCGGGTCATGCCCTGTAGGACGGTTCCCGCGAGCGCGAGCGAGGCGCCGACGAGCACGCCGATCACGGTGCGGGGCACCCGCATCTCGCGGATCACGCCGGCGGAGTCGCTGTCCCCGCCGTGCAGCAGCGCGTCGAACACGGTGGAGGGCGCGACGGCGCGGGCGCCCACGGAGAGGCTGAACAGGACGGCGAGCAGCAGGGCCACGACGGCCGCCGTCATCACGGCGGCGCGTCCGACGGGCACACGCATCGGCTGAGCTCGTTTCACGGGGGCGAGGACGGGGGGGGGGGAGGGCCGGGGCCCGGGGGAGGGGGGCAGTAAGGGTGGGCTAAGTCTATGTGCGGGCGGTGCGGCCGCCGTCGGCAGAATGGGCCCATGAGCTCACACACGCTGACCGTCGGCTTCGACCTCGACATGACCCTGATCGACTCACGGCCCGGCATCAAGGCCGCCTACCAGGCGCTCTCCGCGGCGACGGGGACGTACGTCGACGCCGACCTGGCGATCACGCGGCTCGGCCCGCCGCTGGAGCAGGAGCTGCGGAACTGGTTCCCCGAGGACAGGATCGAGGAGACGGCCGACCTCTACCGTGAGATCTACCCCACACACGCCATAGAGCCGACGCTCGCGATGCCCGGCGCCCGCGAGGCCGTCGCCGCGGTCCACGCGCACGGCGGCCGTGCGATCGTGGTGACCGCCAAGCACGAGCCCAACGCGAAGCTGCACCTGTCGCACCTCGGCATCGAGGCCGACGCCGTCATCGGCTGGCTGTGGGCTGAGGCGAAGGCGGCGGCGCTGCGCGAGCACGACGCGGCGGTGTACGTCGGGGACCACACCGGCGACGTACGCGGCGCGCGTACGGCGGGCGCGCTCTCCGTCGCGGTGGCGACCGGACCGTGCGACGCAGCGGAACTGCGCGCGGCGGGCGCGGACGTCGTCCTCGGCGGGCTGCCGGAGTTCCCCGCCTGGCTCGACGCGTACGCCGCGCGTGGCGCCGTCAGCTGACGCCGGACCTGGCCTGACGCCGTTGGGAGGCGATGCCGCGCAGCACCCCGATCCCCGCGATGAGGAAGCCGACGCCCATCAGCATGCACACCGCGTACGCGATGGAGGGAAAGGGGTCGGTGCCCAGGAACAGCGGGGCCACCGTGACCAGTGTGGCCACGGCTCCGACGAAGAAGACGATCGCTCCGGTCCGGACCATGCCATCGCCGGGACCGGCGGAATTCGCTTGGGTTTTGTCACGCACCCGACCAGGGTAGTTCCCAGCGCGTAGGAAGAATCCGGGGACGTCTTGTCACCGGCCCCCGGACCAATAGTCTTGGGTTCGGCGGGTCGTGCGACCCGCTGTAGTGCTATCCAGAGCCGTTTTCGCCCCGCCGTTCCGGACGGGCGGACCCGGCATAAACGAGTACGACGAGTACGAGGACGAGGACTTCACGTGCCTACCGGCAAGGTCAAGTGGTTCAACAGCGAGAAGGGCTTCGGCTTTCTCTCCCGCGACGACGGCGGCGACGTCTTCGTGCATTCCTCAGTACTGCCCGCCGGCGTCGACACACTCAAGCCCGGCCAGCGCGTGGAATTCGGCGTGGTCGCGGGACAACGCGGTGACCAGGCTCTTTCCGTCGTGATCCTCGACCCGACCCCGTCGGTGGCGGCCGCGCAGCGCCGCAAGCCGGACGAACTGGCGTCGATCGTCCAGGACCTGACGACCCTCCTGGAGAACATCACCCCCATGCTGGAGAAGGGCCGCTACCCCGACAAGGCGTCCGGCGCGAAGATCGCGGGCCTGCTGCGGGCGGTCGCGGACCAGCTGGACGTGTAGCGCGCCCACTGGAGCCCCGCTAGGGGAACGACAGAGCGTCCGGGCCGAGGGGCGGCACGAGTCCCTCGGCCGCGGCGCGCGTCAGCAGCCCGCGGACCGCCGCGTAGCCGTCCTCGCCGAGGTCGGCGGTGAACTCGTTGACGTACAGGCCGATGTGCTGGTCCGCCACCGCCGGGTCCATCTCCTGCGCGTGCTCCAGGACGTACGGACGGGAGGCCTCCGGGTCGTCCCAGGCCATGCGGACCGAGGTGCGGGCCGACTCGGCGATGTGCCGCAGGGCCGCCGTGCCGAGGCTCCGCCTCGCGATGATCGCGCCCAGCGGGATCGGCAGGCCCGTCGTGGCCTCCCAGTGCTCGCCCATGTCGGCGAGGCGGTGCAGGCCGTAGTTCCGGTACGTGAAGCGGGCCTCGTGGATGACCAGGCCCGCGTCGACCTTGCCGTCGCGCACCGCCGGCATGATCTGGTCGAAGGGCAGCACGACGATCTCGCCGACACCGCCGTCGCGGAGGGTGTCCGCCGCCCAGAGCCGGAACAGCAGGTACGCCGTCGACTTCTCGCTCGGCACGGCGACCGTCTTCCCCGTCAGGTCGACGCCCGGCTCCCGGGTCAGGACCAGCGGCCCGCAGCCACGGCCGAGGGCGCCGCCGCAGGGCAGCAGCGCGTACTCGTCCAGGACGTACGGGAGGACGGCGTACGACACCTTCAGGACGTCCAGGTCGGACTCCGCGGGGCCCCTCTCCGCGATGCCGTTCGTGATGTCGATGTCCGCGAACGTCACGTCCAGGGCGGGCGCGTCCGGCACCCGGCCGTGCGCCCACGCGTCGAAGACGAACGTGTCGTTGGGGCAGGGAGAGTACGCGATGCGCAGGGGCCGTTCGAGGCCCGGGCCGTCGGACTCAGTCATGTGTGCTGCTGAATGTGCTGCCATGTGGGTTCCAACTCCTCAGTACCGGCGCGGCCTTCCCGAACGCGTCGCTCAGCGCGGCCAGCGCGTCGCCGATCCGCCAGGCGGCGCGGTCGCGCGGGCCGACGGGGTTCGAGGCCGCGCGGATCTCCAGGACGGGCAGGCCGTGCAGGGCGGCCGCCTCGGCGACACCGAAACCCTCCATCGCCTCGGCCAGGGCGCGCGGATGGCGCAGCCGCAGCTCGGCGGCGCGCTCGGCGGAGCCGGTCACGGTGGAGACGGTGAGGACGGTGCCCGTCGCGGCACCGCAGGCCTCCGCCACGTCCCGTACGAGGGAGGGCGGGGGCCGGTGTGTGACGGCGCCGAAGCCCAGTTCGGTGACCGGCGCGAAGCCGTCGGGGGTCTCGGCGCCCAGGTCGGCGACGGTGACCTCGTCGGCGACGACGAGTGAGCCGACGGGCGCGTGGGGCGGGAAGCCGCCGCCGATGCCCGCCGAGACGACGAGGGCGTAGGGCAGGTCCGCGGCGGCGGCGCGGGCGAGTGCGGTCGCCGTGCCCGCCGCGGCGGCGGCCGGGCCCACGCCGACGGCGAGGACGTCGATGCGGGTCGCCGCGTCCGGACTCCCGGTCAGCGCTCGGGCCACCGCGTCCCGTTCGGCGGGGACGGCGGTGGCGACGAGGACGCGGCCCGCGAGGGGCGCGGTGTGCGGGGCGGACGTGGTCAGGAGTCCTTCTCGAACTTGAACGACCACAGACCCGTGGCCTTGGACTCCGAGCCCTTGCCGCCCTCGAGCAGGCTCACGGTCGACTTGCTGCCGCCACCGCCGTACTGCTGGTTGAAGAAGACGCTGCCCGGGATGACGACGTACGTCTTCTTGCTGGCCTCGGTCAGCGGCTGACCGTTCATCAGCAGCGTCCAGCCCTTCTCGGCCATCTCCGGGTCGACACCGAAGCGGACCTTCTCGTCCGGGTCGATCTTCACCGTCTTGACGTCCTTGTCCTGCAGGCAGGACTTCAGCTGGGACTCCTTCAGCTCCTTGCCGTCGTTGTAGCAGGAAGCTTCCGTGTGCACCGAGTCGCTGCCGACCGTCACGGTGGCCAGCGGCGTCGGCTTGTCACAGGCCGAAAGAACGAGGAATCCGGCGGAGACGGCGCCAAGGGCGGCCACGGTGCGGCGGCGGCGCACCGCGCTGTTCACATTCGCGGCTCCGCCGCGGAGCAGGGAGGTCATGGGCGAAGGCTATCGGGCGCGTCGGGGGGTGCTGTTACGCGGGGGGCACGGCGTGCCGTCCACTCGCGTCCGCGGGCCCGTGGAGCGCGTCCCCCGGGGGCTCACACCACCCGGGCGCGGCGGGGGGCGCCGTGCCGGGACGAGAGCAGGAGGCCGCGTACGGTCGAGAGCCAGCCGACCGCGACTATGCCGGCCGCCACCGAGAGACCGAGCGTCCCGATCAGCGGCAGGGCGATGCCCACGGCGCCCCCGACCACCCAGGCCACTTGGAGCAGCGTCTCGGAACGGGCGAACGCGGAGGTGCGGACCTGCTCCGGGACGTCCCGCTGGATCAGCGCGTCCAGGGACAGCTTGGACAGCGCCTGCGCGAAGCCCGCGCACGCGCCGAGACAGGCGACGGCCACCGCTCCAAAGAACAGCGCGGACGTCACCGCCACGCCCAGCACCACCGCGACGACCGTCACGATGATGAGCTCCGGGGCCCGTGACTTCAGCCAGGCCCCGACCGCCGTGCCCAGCGCGTTGCCCGCGCCCGCCGAGACGCCCACGATGCCGAGCGACACCGCCGCGCTCTGCCCCGCGAGCGGATGCTCCCGCAGCAGGAACGCCAGGAAGAAGATGAGGAAGCCGGACAGGCAGCGCAGCGACGCGTTCGCCGCCAGGGCGTGGGTGACGGCGGGGCCGACCGTACGCAGCCCGAGGCGCCGCTTGCGGAAGGTGTCCGCATCGGCCTCGGCGCGGGCGTGCAGATGCAGGTGCTCCTCGTCGGCCGCGAGGAGGGCCTTGCTCTCGCCCTTCGACGAGTCGACCTTGTGCGGCAGCGAGAACGACAGGAACATCCCGGAGACGAAGATCACGAAGGCGCCGTACAGCGGCCAGCGCGGGCCGAGCGCCTGTAGCCCCGCACCGGCGGGCGCCGCGACCGCGGTGGCGAGCAGACCGCCGAGAGTGACCCGGGAATTGGCCTTGACCAGGGAGAACCCCGGTGGCAGGAGGCGTGGCACGACAGCGCTTCTGACCACCCCGTACGCCTTGGAGGCGACCAGCACGCCGAGCGCAGCGGGATAGAGCTCCACGCTGCCGGTCACCACCGCGCCCGAAAGGACCAGCGCGAGCAGCGCGCGGGCCAGCATGGCGCCGGCCATCGCGGCGCGACGGCCGTGCGGGAGCCGGTCGAGGAGCGGGCCGATGACGGGCGCGAGGAGCGTGAACGGTGCCATCGTGATGGCGAGGTAGAGCGCGACGCGGCCGCGGGCCTCGTCCGTCGGCACGGAGAAGAAGACGGTGGAGGCGAGGGCGACGGTGATCATGACGTCACCCGCGCCGTTCACGGCGTGCAGCTCGATGAGCTTCCCGAGGCCCGACTCGCCCGCTCCGTGGGCGTGGGTGGCCTTGCGGATGCCTCGGGCGGTGCCGGTGAAGGGGAGGTGGAGGGCGCGGGCCAGCGCACGGGCGGTTCGTCTCGCCGGGCCCGGCGAGACGGTTCCTTCGGACATCGACCTGGTGGGGGCCACCCCGTCATAGTGCCCCCTTGGGGGCACTACTAGTGCGAATACTGGCTGTGAGCCGTGGCGTCCTCCGTCACCGGCGGCACACCGCCCCTCCGCGCCGACTGCCTGGGCCCCGCTGCGCGGGGAGGCGCCCCACCCGGCAAGCCGGGCCGCTCCCCGCCGCTGCGCGGCGGGTTCTCCCACCCACCCACCCGTTCACCCCGCACCGCAAGGTGGGCGTGCTTGCGCCGCTCCGCGGCGGTTTTCCCACCCACCCACCCGTTTGCCCCGCACCGCAGCGTGGGCGCGGTACGCCGCTGCGCGGCGGGGGCGATCGGCGCGCCGCAGTCCCCGAGCCGAGCGCTTCTCCGCCGCTGCGCGGCGGTCTCCCCACCCACCCACCCGTTTGCCCTGCACCGCAGCGTGGGCGTGTTTGTGCCGCTGCGCGGCGGGAGGTGGTCCGGCTTTCCGCAGTCCGTGAGGCGGACGTTGCCCCGCCGCTGCGGGGCGGTTTTCCCGCCCGCCCACCCGTTTGCCCCGCGCCGCGGCGTGGGCGTGTTGCGCCGCTGGAGGGCGGGTGGGTGGGGGAAACGCCGCGGAGCGGCGACGCGGGGGGAGGGGGTGCAGGGGGATGTGGGGGTGGGCGTGAGGGGGGTGTGGGGGAGGGGGCCGGGGGTGGGTCGGGGCGCGGGGGCGTACGTCGGTGTAGGCCCAGGGGCCAGGAGAAGGTAGCGTGCGTAGCGCGCCTGCGGCGGTTGTTCTTGGCCGCGCGCCTCTCGGTCATCCCGCAGAATGGGTGACGTAGGTGCGCCCGAGAACGTCGGGCGCGGACGTTGACGCGGCCCTCTGGTCCGCTCCGTCCGTACCCCCGCGTAAGGGTGGCGCACTCGTGAGACGGCGTAGGAGAGAAGCGATACTTGTGAGCGCAGCGACAACGCGAAGCCGTACCCCGCGCACCCCGCGTACCCCCGACCGCCTGTGCGCCGAGGCGGTCGGCCTGGCGCGCGCCGCGGCCGAGGAGGCCGCCGCGCCCGGTGTGGTCGGTGAGCATGTCGAGGTCGTGGTCGAGGGTGACCGCGTCGTCACACACCTCTTCGAGTGCAAGGAATTCGGCTACCGCGGCTGGCGGTGGGCCGTGACGGTGGCCCGCGCCTCGCGGGCGAAGATCGTCACCCTGGACGAGACGGTGCTGCTGCCGGGCCCCGACGCGCTCCTCGCCCCCGAGTGGGTGCCGTGGAGCGAGCGGCTCCGCCCGGGCGACATGGGGCCGGGCGACCTGCTGCCGACGGACGCGGAGGATCTGCGCCTGGAGCCCGGTTACTCGGGCGAGGAGGAGCCGCCGCCGAACTCCGCGGTGTCGGAGGAGATGGCCGAGCTCGTCGAGGCGGAGGACGCCGACGTGACGCCGGTGTCGCCGGCGGAGCTGCCGGTCGCGCCGGCCCGCGGGTCCATCGCGGCGGTCGCCGACGAGCTGGGCATGCGGCGGGCGCGGGTGCTGTCCCGTTACGGGCTGCATGTCGCCGCGGACCGCTGGGACGAGGCGTACGGGGCGAAGACCCCGATGGCGCAGGCGGCGCCCGCGGCGTGCGTCAGCTGTGGGTTCCTGGTGCGGATCGGTGGCTCGCTCGGGCAGGCGTTCGGTATCTGCGGCAATGAGTTCGGGCCGGCGGACGGGCACGTGGTGTCGCTGTCGTACGGCTGCGGTGGGCACTCGGAGGCCGCGGTCATGCCGAAGCCGCCGCGGCCGGCGCCGCCGGTTCTGGACGAGACGCGGGTGGACGTACTGCCGCTGCGGCCTGCGGCGGATTCCGGGTCGGTGAGTGGGGAGGGGCCGGGGGAGGATCTCGGCCACTCGTAGTTCCGGCAGCGGTGGAACGGGGCTGAGGCGCCCCCCCACTCCCCCTGCACCTTCCCTCCCCGCGTCGCCGCTCCGCGGCGTTCTCCCCACCCACCCGCCCTTCTATCCCGCCCCGGGGCGGGCGGGCCGGGCCCCGCCGCGCAGCGGCGCAACACGCCCACGCTGCGGTCCAGGGCCAACGGGTGGGCGGGCGGGAAACCCCGCCGCGCAGCGGCACAAACACGCCCACCATGCGGTGCCGGGCAAACGGGTGGGTGGGTGGGAGAGTCGCCGCGCAGCGGCGAAGGAACGCCCACCTCACGGAACGGACTGCGGAAAGCCGGCCCGCCTCCTGCCGCGCAGCGGCGCAAGTACGCCCACTTTGCGGTGCCGGGTAAACGGGTGGGTGGGTGGGGAGACCGCCGCGGAGCGGCGCAAGCACGTCCACCGTGCGGTGCCGGGCAAACGGGTGGGTGGGTGGGAGAGTCGCCGCGCAGCGGCGTGGTGCGTTCCGGCTGCCGGGCGGAGCCGTGGGAAGGCGGCGCCCCCCAAGGGGTGCCCCCGTCCTGCCCCGACGCCCCCAGCGAGACGCGATACCGTTCGCCCGCAGGCCGAGCACCATCACCAGGAACCGAAACGCGCGCGCCAAGAGCCACCACAAGAGGAGACAGTCGACCGTGAGCAAGACCGTGCGGCCGGCGGCCGAGGGTACTGATCCCTTTGGCACCGCCCGCCTCCGCCGCGGAGTCCTCGACGCGTGGGCGGCGGCGCCGGCCCGTTTCCGTGAGGACGCCAACGCCGAGGAGGACCTCGCCCTCGGCGGCTACCGCGACCGTCTCGTCGTGGAGCTCGCCCAGAACGCCTCGGACGCCGCCGCCCGCGCGGGCGTGCCGGGCCGGCTGGCGCTGACGCTGCGCGGCGGGGTGCTCGCCGCGGCGAACACCGGCGCGCCGCTCGACGCCGCCGGCGTCGAGTCGCTCTCCACCCTCCGGGCTTCCGCGAAGCGGGAGGAGAGCCCGGCGCAGCTACAGCTACAGCAACAGCAACAGCAACAGCAACAGCAGGAGCACGGGCAGGAGCACGGGCAAGGGCAAGCGCACAGCGTCGGGCGTTACGGCGTCGGGTTCGCCGCCGTCCTCGCCGTCAGCGACGAACCCGCCCTCGTCGGGCGCACCGGCGGTGTCCGCTGGTCGCTCTCCGAGGCGCGGG
Source organism: Streptomyces sp. NPDC018029 (assembly GCF_044327655.1). Classification (NCBI taxonomy): domain Bacteria; kingdom Bacillati; phylum Actinomycetota; class Actinomycetes; order Kitasatosporales; family Streptomycetaceae; genus Streptomyces; species Streptomyces sp. NPDC018029. Next base: position 213,560 of record NZ_JBIRFV010000005.1, read on the forward strand.
AACTCGCCGCGGAGACGGCCAGGTTCAGCCCGGGGCTCGGGGACGAGGTACGGCGGCGGGACGGCCACGTCCCGCTGCTCCGGCTCCCGTTCGCCGCCGAGGGCACCGCCCCCGCCGGCTACGACACCGTCGTCATCCTGCCGCTGCGCGACGCCGCCGCGGAGGACCTCGTGACGCGGCTGCTCGACGGCGTCGACGACGCGCTGCTCCTCGCCCTGCCGGGCCTGGCGGAGGTCACCGTCGAGACGCCGGACGGGACGACCCGCACCCTGCGCCGCCGGACCGAGGCCCCGTACACGATCGTCGAGGACAGCCGGGAGGGCACCACCCGCTGGCGCACCGTCAGCCGGCAGGGTCCGCTCGACGCCGCCCTCCTGAAGGACCGGCCCGTCGAGGAGCGGCTGCGCCCGTACTGGTCCGTGACGTGGGCCGTGCCCGCGGGCGGCGACGGCGCTCCGGAGCGGCCCCGCACGAGCCCCGTCGTGCACGCGCCGACGCCGAGCGACGAGCCGTTGGGCGTACCGGCGCTGCTCCTCGCGTCGTTCCCGCTGGACACCGCGCGACGGCACGCGGCGCCGGGACCGTTGACCGACTTCCTGGTGGAGCGGGCCGCGGAGGCGTACGTGGAGCTGCTCGCCGACTGGCGGCCGGTCACGGAGGAGATCATCTCCCTGGTGCCGGGGCCGCTCGGCAGGAGCGAGCTGGACGGCGCGCTGCGGCAGGCCATCCTGGACCGGCTGCCCCGCACCGCCTTCCTGCCGCCGGCCCTGCCCCGCGCCGAGGGCGAGGAGGACGAGCTGCCGGAGGTCCTGCGGCCGCGGGACGCGGAGGTCGTGGAGGGCGCAGGGGCGGACACCGTCCGGGTGCTCGCCGAGGTGCTGCCGAGCCTGCTGCCCGCGGGTCTCGAGCGCCGTGCCGAACTGCGCACGCTCGGTGTCGCGCGCATTCCGCTGACCGAGGCGATCGACCGTCTCGCGGGTCTCGAGCGGGAGCCGGGCTGGTGGCGGCGGCTGTACGACACCCTGGCGGGGGTCGACCCGGACCGGCTGTCCGGGCTGCCGGTGCCGTTGGCCGACAGCCGTACCACCATCGGACCCCGGCAGGTTCTGCTTCCCGCGTCCGGGGACGAGCGCGACCCGGCGTCCCTGGCCCGCCTCGGTCTGAAGGTCGCCCACCCGGACGCCGTCCACCCGCTCCTGGAGAAGCTCGGCGCGCTGCCCGCGACGCCCCGCGCCGTCCTCACGACGCCGCAGGTCCGGGCGGCCGTGGCCGCGTCCCTCGACGACGACACGTGGGACGAGGACGCGCTGGACGCCGAGGAGCTTGCGGACGTCGTGCTCGCGCTCGTGCGGGACGCGAACCTCGCCCCGGGCGACGAGCCGTGGCTGGCCGCCCTCGCGCTGCCCGACGAGGACGGCGAGCTCTCCCCGGCGGGCGAGCTCGTCCTGCCGGGCAGTCCTTTCGCGCAGGTCATGCGGGAGGGTGAAGTGGCTCTTGTCGACGAGGAGTTGGCGGAGCGGTGGGGGGAGCAGCCGCTCGCCGCCTGCGGTGTGCTCGCCACGTTCGCTCTCGTACGCGCCACCGATGTCGTCCTCGACCCCGACGAACTGGAGCCCCGCGAGGGCGACTTCGCCGAGCCGGACGACGCGGGTCTGCTCGACGCCGTGGACGTGTGGTGCGAGGACGTCCTCGACCGGCTGCCGGAGACTCCGGTGCCGCCGGTGGCCACGGAGATCGTCGCCGTGCGGGATCTCGACCTGGTCGACGACGACTGCTGGCCGCAGGCGCTGGCGATGCTGTCGCGCCCGCCGCTGCGGGACGCGCTGACGCAGCCGTTGCGGGTGCTGCTGCCGGACGGGACGACGGAGACGGTCCGTTCGTACGCGGCGTGGTGGCTGCGCGGCCACCCGGTCCTCGACGGCCGCCGGCCCGCCGGACTGCGCGCGGCGGGCGGCGATCCGCTGCTCGCCGGGCTCTACGACGCGGCGGACGCGTCCGGGTTCGGCGACGAGCAGGTGCTGCGGGCGCTGGGCGTACGGACGTCCGTGGCCGCACTCCTGGCGGAGCCGGGCGGCGCGGCCGAACTGCTCGACCGTCTCGCGGACCCGGACAGGACCGTCACGGCCGCGCAACTGCACGCCCTGTACGGGGCGCTGGCCGATCTCGACCCGGAGCAGGTGACCCTCCCGGACGAGCTGCGCGCGGTGGTGGACGGCGAGGTCGTGGTGGTCGACGCGGCGGACGCGGTGGTCGCCGACGCGCCCGATCTGCTGCCGCTGGCCGGCGGTGTGGCGCTGCTGCCCGTGCGGCCCGGCAGGGCGGGGGACCTGGCGGAGCTGTTCCAGGTGCGGCGGCTGAGCGAGACGGCGGCCGTGGAGCCGTCGGGGGAGGGCGTCGAGCACGCGGTGCCGGAGTCGGTGCGGACCCTGCTCGGGGCGGCGACTCCGGAGACGTACGTCGAGTACGACGAACTGGTCGCGGGTGGCGTGGAGCTGGACTGGCGCCGCACCCCGGACGGTGTCGTGCACGCGGCGACCGTGGAGGGTGTCGCGGCGGGTCTCGCCTGGGCGGCGGGCCAGTGGCCGCGCCGGTTCGAGGTGGCGGCGCTGCTCGAAGATCCCTCACGGACGGCGGAGTTGGCACGGGACCGCTGGTTCGACTGACGCGGCGCAGCTCGGAATGGACTGTTCCGCCCTGACCTCAGGGGGGCGGAACAGGGCATTCCGTAACGCGGTCACATTTCCTTCACCCGTCGTACAACCGTTCGCCTCGGTGGCGTGTCTGATCTTGCGAGTCAACAGACTCCTAGATCACTTGGGCCTCGCGTGACGGCAATGCACCGCGAGGCCCCCTTCTCCAACTGGGGAAACACATGCGCATCCGTGCCACCGTGGCCGCACTGTCCGGCACCCTGGCCCTTTCCGCACTCGCCGTCCCGGCTGCCCAGGCCGACGACGCCCCGAAGGCTCCGAACCTCTCCTCCTTCGTCGCCAAGGCTCCGGCCGACGTGGCCGTGGGCGACACCAAGATCACGAAGATCACCGTCAACGGCGGCAAGGACATCGTGGTCGGCACCTCCGCCAAGAAGACGGTCAAGATCGCCGTCACCGCGACGGACCCGTCCGGCATCGAGGACGCCGTGGCGTTCCTGTGGCACGGCACGTCCTTCGACGAGGACAACATCGACGGCTCGATGGTCCCCGAGACCGAGAGCGGCGACTGCACGGCTGTGGACGCGACCACCTCGACCTGCACCGTCACGGTCGTCGCCGACCCGAACGTGAACATCTACAGCAACATCCTGGCCGGCAAGTGGAAGGTCTGGACGATTGCGCAGGGCAAGGACGGCGACCACGTCCAGCAGGACTCGTACCCGACCAGCGTCTCGGTGAAGCGCGCCGCCAAGCTCACCACCAACGCCTCCCCCGAGCCCATCAAGAAGGGCAAGACCCTCACGGTCACCGGCGCCCTGACGCGCGCCAACTGGGACACCTCGAAGTACGCCGGCTACACCAAGCAGGACGTGAAGCTGCAGTACAAGAAGAAGGGTGCCACCAGCTACACCACCCTCAAGACGGTCAAGTCCGACACCAAGGGCAACCTGAAGACCACGGTGACGGCCTCCGCCGACGGCTACTACCGCTACGTCTTCGCGGGCACGTCCACGACCCCGTCGGTGACCTCGGCCAGCGACTTCGTCGACGTCCAGTAGCAGCCGCCGGTAGCAGCCGTCCGCCGTCAGGCGGGGAAGCGGCGGTCCACCACGCGGTACACGACCTCGATGGCGAGTGAGGCCACCGCCGCGATCGCGACCGCCGCCCACGGCATCGTCGTGCCCACCAGCTTCAGCTGGAAGAAGTCCTGGAGCCAGGGCACGGTGAGCACGAGCAGGAAGCCGAGACCCATCGCGCCGATGAGGCCGATCCGCCACCACGTGTAGGGGCGGGCGATGATGGCGAGCACCCACATGGCGATCAGGAACAGCGCCAGGGTCGCCGCGCTGGTCTCGGCTTCCCGCGCGCCCGCGCCGTCGTAGTGGTGCCGGGCCAGGATGTACGTCAGGAAGGTCGCGACGCCCGCGATGACGCCGCCCGGGATCGCGTACCGCATGACCCTGCGGACGAAGTGCGGCTTCGCGCGCTCCTTGTTGGGGGCGAGGGCGAGGAAGAAGGCGGGAACGCCGATCGTGAGGGTGGAGAGCAGCGTCAGGTGGCGCGGCAGGAAGAGGTACTCGACCTGCGAGCAGACCACGAGCAGCGCGATGATCACTGAGTAGACGGTCTTGACCAGGAACAGCGTGGCGACACGGGTGATGTTGCCGATGACGCGGCGGCCCTCGGCGACGACGGACGGCAGCGTCGCGAAGCTGTTGTTGAGCAGGACGATCTGGGCGACCGCGCGCGTGGCCTCCGAGCCTGAGCCCATCGAGACACCGATGTCGGCGTCCTTGAGGGCCAGGACGTCGTTGACGCCGTCGCCCGTCATCGCGACCGTGTGGCCGCGTGCCTGGAGCGCGCCCACCATGTCGCGCTTCTGCTGCGGGGTGACGCGGCCGAAGACGGAGTTGTCGTCGAGGGCCTCGCCCATCTCGTCCCGCTCGGCGGGCAGCTTGCGCGCGTCCACGGTGTTCTCCGCGCCGGGCAGGCCGAGCTTGCCGGCGACCGCGCTCACCGAGACGGCGTTGTCACCGGAGATGACCTTGGCGGCGACGTCCTGCTCCTCGAAGTAGCGCAGGGTGTCGGCGGCGTCGGGGCGCAGCCGTTGTTCGAGGACGACCAGCGCGGTGGCCCGGGCCCCCGAGGCGACGTCCGGGTCGTCGAGGGCGCCGCTCGCGCGGGCGAGCAGCAGGACGCGCAGGCCCTGCTGGTTGAGCTCCTCGACCTCGGTGAGGGACGCGTCGCCGTCGGGCAGCAGGACGTCGGGCGCGCCGAGCAGCCAGGTCGATTCCGTGCCGTCGCCCTCGCTGAAGGAGGCGCCGCTGTACTTGCGGGCCGAGGAGAAGGGCAGGGACTCGGTGCAGCGCCACTCCTCGCTGTCGGGGTAGGCGTCGATGACCGCCTGGAGCGAGGCGTTGGGCCGGGGGTCCGACTCGCCGAGGGCGCCGAGGACCTTGCGGACGTAACCCTCGTCGCTGCCGTTCAGCATGCGCAGCTCGGTGACGTCCATGCCGCCCTCGGTGAGGGTGCCTGTCTTGTCGAGGCAGACGGTGTCGACGCGGGCCAGGCCCTCGATCGCGGGGAGCTCCTGCACGAGGCACTGCTTGCGGCCGAGGCGGATCACGCCGATCGCGAAGGCCACCGAGGTGAGGAGGACGAGCCCCTCGGGGATCATGGGGACGATCCCGCCGACGGTGTACGCGATGGACTCCTTGAAGTTGTCGTCCTTGACGACGAGCTGGGAGATCACCAGGCCGATGGAGGTGGGGACCATCAGCCACGTCACGTACTTGAGGATCGTGGAGATGCCGGAGCGCAGCTCGGAGTGGACGAGCGTGAAGCGGCTGGCCTCCTCGGCGAGCTGCGCGGCGTACGCCTCGCGGCCGACCTTGGTGGCGGTGAAGGCGCCGCCGCCCGCGACCACGAACGAGCCGGACATCATCTTGTCGCCGGGCTTCTTGACGACCGGGTCGGCCTCACCGGTCAGGAGCGACTCGTCGACCTCCAGGCTGTCGGTCTCGACGGCCTCGCCGTCCACCGGGATCTTGTCGCCGGGGCCGAGCTCCACCACGTCGCCGAGGACGATCTCGGAGGTGGAGATCTCCGCCGCCCTGCCGTCGCGCCGGACGGTGGGTTTCGCCTCGCCGATGACGGCGAGCGAGTCCAGGGTCTTCTTGGCGCGCCACTCCTGGATGATGCCGATGCCGGTGTTGGCGACGATGACGAAGCCGAAGAGGCTGTCCTGGATCGGCGCCACGAAGAGCATGATCACCCAGAGGACGCCGATGATGGCGTTGAAGCGGGTGAAGACGTTGGCCCGGATGATCTCGCCCAGGGAGCGGGAGCTGCGGACCGGTACGTCGTTGACCTCGCCGCGGGCGACCCGCTCGGCGACCTCCGCGGTGGTCAGGCCGGTGGCCCGCCCTTTGGGCGGCGGCACCGGGTGGACCGGATCGAGCTCGGCGCCCGCGTCGATATGCGTCATGCATTCGACGGTAAGGGTGGTCCTGGGGCTTCACCCCTTGAATGCCCCAAAGATCCGACCAGGGTAGGAGTCGTACCGTCCCGTGGTTGTACGGACCGCTGGGGCCGGGTGACCTTCCTACTGGGGCTGGGTGGCCTTCGCCCTCTTGATCGCGGCGTCGCGTCCCCGTACGTACCAGATGCCGATGAGGCCGAGGCCCGCGCCGGCCAGGCAGGTCCACACCCACCAGGTCGCGTCGCGGTCGTCGAACCAGCCGTAGAACGGGAGCTGGACCAGGAAGAGGACGAACCAGAGGATCGTGCCGCCCGTGATGGTGGCGACCACGGGGCCCTCAAGGGGCTCCGGCGCCTCGTGCTGTGGGGTCCACTTCGCCATGAGTACACCTTACGAGGCGGGGTGGGCGTCCCGTACACCCGTTGCCCGGCAAGGGTCTACGCGCGGAGATAGCGATTTCGCTCTCATGTATTCATACTGAAACGGCTCGTTAATGGCCGATTGCTTTCGTACGAAGAAACAACTCGCCCCAATGGTCGGTCCGTAGCCGCCGCTTAACGATCATTCCTTTCTCTGAGTTCATGAGGTCACGCATGTCTCCCTCGGCCAGCGCCCCGGTCGACGCCAAAACGCCGCAGCCGCAGTCCCCGCAGGGCGGCATCGACAAGTTCTTCAAGATCACGGAGCGGGGCTCGACCCTGGCCAGGGAGGTCCGCGGCGGCTTCGCCACCTTCTTCGCGATGGCCTACATCGTCGTGCTGAACCCGATCATCCTGGGCAGCGCGAAGGACATGTACGGGCACCAGCTCGACAACAAGCAGCTGGTCACCGCGACCGTGCTCACCGCCGCCTTCACCACGCTCCTCATGGGCGTCATCGGCAACGTCCCGATCGCGCTCGCCGCGGGCCTCGGCGTGAACACCGTCGTCGCCCTCCAGCTCGCGCCCCGCATGTCGTGGCCCGACGCGATGGGCATGGTCGTGCTCGCCGGCTTCGTGGTGATGCTGCTCGTCGCGACCGGCCTGCGGGAGCGCGTGATGAGCGCCGTCCCGCTCGGTCTGCGCAAGGGCATCGCGATCGGCATCGGCCTCTTCATCATGCTGATCGGCCTCGTCGACTCCGGCTTCGTCTCGCGCATGCCGGACGCCGCGCACACCACCGTCCCGCTGCAGCTGGGCGGCGACGGGCACCTCAACGGCTGGCCCGTCCTCGTCTTCGTGCTCGGCGTGCTGCTCACCCTTGCCCTGCTGGTACGCAAGGTGCCGGGCGCCATCCTCATCAGCATCGTCGTCATGACGATCGTCGCCATGATCATCAACTCCCTGGCGTCCGTCCCCTCCTGGGGCCTGACCACCCCGGAGTGGCCCGGCAACCCCGTCTCGACGCCGGACTTCGGGCTCGTCGGCGAGATCAGCCTGTTCGGCGGGTTCGAGAAGGTCGGCATCCTGACCGGCGTCCTCTTCGTCTTCACCGTGCTGCTCTCGTGCTTCTTCGACGCGATGGGCACGATCATGGGCGTCGGCGACGAGGCGAAGCTGACCGACGCCAACGGCAACATGCCCGGCATCAACAAGGTCCTCTTCGTCGACGGCATCGCCGTCGCCGCGGGCGGCGCCTCGTCCTCTTCCGCCACCACCTGCTTCGTGGAGTCCACGGCGGGCGTCGGCGAGGGGGCGCGCACCGGCTTCGCGAACGTCGTCACCGGCGGGCTCTTCGCCGTCGCGCTGTTCCTCACGCCGCTCGCCACGATGGTGCCGTCCCAGGCGGCCACGCCCGCGCTGCTCGCGGTCGGCTTCCTCATCCTGTCCGGGTCCATCCGGCAGATCGACTGGGCGGACCACACGATCGCGATCCCGGCGTTCGTGACGATGCTGATGATGCCGTTCACGTACTCGATCACGAACGGCATCGGCATGGGCTTCATCACCTTCACCGTGCTGCGGCTCGCGTCCGGGCGCGGGCGCGAGGTGCCGGTCGCGATGTACGCGGTGTCGGCGGTGTTCGCCTTCTACTACCTGATGCCGGCGCTGGATCTGACGTAGCGGTGCGCGGTTCAGGCCGCGCCGTAGAACTTCTCCGTCTCCTCGACGGACGTCTTGAAGCGTTCGTCGAAGTCGTCCCGAATGAGCGTCCGGACCACATAGTCCTGGACGCTCATTCCTCTTTTGGCCGCGTGCTGTCGGAGCCGGTCGAGCAGCTCACCGTCTATGCGCAGGCTGAGCACTGGCGATCCCATGCGGGACAGCGTCCCGGGCGCCCCGCGGGCCGCGCGTCGCTTTCGGAAGTCACCTCACTCGTTCGGGTGACGAAATGGTGCGGCGTGGGAAGTGGGGAAAACCGAGTGGTCCTTAGCTAGGGTAATGAGTTACGCTAACAAACATGCCGGACCTCTCCCATGGTGACGACGCCGTCGCCGTGAACGCCTTGCGCTCCGCTGTGATGCGCCTGTCCCGTCGACTCAAGCACCAGCGGGTCGACGAGTCGCTGAGCCCCACCGAAATGTCGGTGCTCGGCACCCTCGCCCGCTGCGGCTCCGCCACCCCGGGCGAGCTCGCCCGCAAGGAGCATGTGCAGCCGCCGTCGATGACCCGCATCGTGGCCCTGCTGGAGGCCAAGGGTCTGGTCCGGCTAGAACCGCACCCCGAGGACCGCCGCCAGAAGGTGGTGACCCAGACGGAGACCGCCGAGGCGATGCTCGAAGAGAGCCGCCGCAAGCGGAACGCCTGGCTCGCGGGTCTGGTCGAGCACCTCGACCAGGACGAGTGGGAGCGGCTGCGTGCCGCCGCCCCCGTCCTGGAAAAGCTCGCCCACCTGTAGTCCCGCGGCAACCTGCGGGTACTCCCGTCAGTACCCCGCGGGTACCCCTGGGGCCTGCGGGGCCCCCGCGCCCCACGGAACTCCTGCCGTCCGGCGGGGTTCTTGCCGACTGGCAGGGACTCCTGCCACCGGCGGGGACCCCG
>NZ_JBIRFV010000005.1:222754-684228 GCF_044327655.1 Streptomyces sp. NPDC018029
TCACCCGCGGGGCTCCTGCCGTCCGGCGGGGACCCCGTCACCCGCGGGGCTCCTGCCGTCCGGCGGGGACCCCGTCACCCGCGGGGCTCCTGCCGTCCGGCGGGGACCCCGTCACCCGCGGGGCTCCTGCCGACCGGCGGGGACCCCGTCACCCGCGGGGCTCCTGCCGTCCGGCGGGGACCCCGTCACCGGCGGGGCTCCTGCCGTCCGGCGGGGACCCCGTCACCGGCGGGGCTCCTGCCACCGGCGGGGCTCCGCCGACCGGCGGGCGCCCTGCCACCGGCGGGAAACCCGTCACCGGCGGGACCCCTGCCGACCGGCGGGGCCCCGCCCCCGCGCGCCTCCCGTCGACCGGCGGGAGGCGTCAGACATTACGTACGCGCACGTACGCCAAGGAGGCGAACCTACTTTGAGTACGGGACCCGGAGCAGACTCCGCCCCCGCACCAACCACCCTCGACAAGACCGTCCGCCCCCACAAGACCTCGATGTTCAGCTCGCTGAAGATCCGCAACTACCGGCTCTTCGCGACCGGCGCGGTCGTCTCCAACACCGGCACCTGGATGGCCCGCATCACCCAGGACTGGCTGGTGCTGAGCCTCACGGGATCGTCCGCGGCCGTCGGCATCACCACGGCCATGCAGTTCCTGCCGATGCTCCTCTTCGGCCTGTACGGCGGCGTGATCGCCGACCGCTTCGCCAAGCGGAACCTGCTCTTCGTCACCCAGGGCGCGATGAGCCTCAGCGGGCTCTTCCTCGCGGCGCTGACCCTCAGCGGCCACGTCCAGGTCTGGCACGTCTACTTCGCGGCCTTCTTCACCGGCCTCGTGACCGTCGTCGACAACCCGACGCGGCAGTCCTTCGTGTCCGAGATGGTCGGCCCCGACCAGGTCCGCAACGCCGTATCGCTGAACTCCGCCAACTTCCAGTCCGCCCGCCTCGTCGGCCCCGCCGTGGCGAGTGCGCTGACGGCCGCCGTGGGACCCGGCTGGGCGTTCCTCGCCAACGGCCTGTCGTTCCTCGCGCCGCTCACCGGCCTGCTGCTGATGCGCACCTCCGAGCTGCAGCACACCCCGCGCAAGGCGCGCGGCAAGGGGCAGCTCCGTGAGGGCCTGAACTACGTCTCGAAGAACCCCGAGCTGATCTGGCCGATCGTCCTCGTCGGCTTCATCGGCACCTTCGGGTTCAATTTCCCGATCTGGATGAGCGCCTTCGCGGACGACATCTTCCACGGCGGCGTGGGGATGTACGGGCTGTTCAACACCCTGATGGCGGTCGGTTCGCTGGCCGGCGCGCTGCTCGCCGCCCGCCGCGGCACCTCGCGGCTGCGGCTGCTCGCCGGGGCGGCCGTCGCCTTCGGCGTGCTCCAGATGGCGGCCGCGTTCGCGCCCGACCTGTGGATGTTCGTCGCGCTGATCGTGCCCATCGGCATCCTCGGCCTGACGGTGAACGTCACCGCCAACTCGTCGGTCCAGATGGCCACGGACCCGGAGATGCGGGGCCGTGTCATGTCGCTGTTCATGATGGTCTTCACCGGCGGCACCCCGCTCGGCGGCCCGCTCTTCGGCTGGCTCGCCGACGCCTACGGTGTCCGGGTCAGCATGGCCATCGGCGGCCTCATCTGCGCGCTCGCCGCGATCGGCGTCGGCCTGATGCTGGGACGCGCCGCGAACCTGCGGCTGAAGGTGGACCTGCGCCGCGGCCGCCGGCACGTGCAGTTCGTGCCGAGGGAACGGGAACTGGCGACGGCGGCGTAGCCGCACGGTGTGCCGGCCCGGCCGTCGGCCCTCAGCGAGCACTTGCCCGCCGGGCCGGCTCCCGTCGCTCCCGGTGGTGTGCCGGGCCCGGTTGGGCTGGTTGTGCGGGGGCCTGGCCGGGTCGGCTTCCGTCGGTTCCGATGGTGTGCCGGGCCCAGTCGCACTCGCTGTGCGGGGACCTGGCCGGGGCGGCTCCCGGCGGGCCCCGTGCAGGGCTCGGTGGTGGTGAAGCCGCTGTTCTCGTCGTACGCGATCAAGGCGCGGCCCACACCGCGGCCCACGCAGCCACCCGCACCGGGCCCACGCAGCCACCCGCGCCGCGACCCGCGCCGCGTGGCCCACGCAACGGTTCACACCGCGGTCCGCGAGCGGTGGTGGTCGGTGGTGAGCGGGTGGCTGTAGCGCCTCCACCGGCGGCACCGATCATCGGTTCACCCCGTGCGGCCGGGAGGCTAGCGTTCCGTCCCATGAGACTCTTCGCCGCCGTCCTCCCGCCGGACTCCGCGATCGTCGAACTGGCCACAGCCGTCGGCGCGTTGCAGGAGCTGCCGGGCGGCGACGAGCTGCGCTGGACGGCGCGTGACGGCTGGCATTTCACTCTCGCCTTCATGGCGGAGGTCGACGAAGGGACGGTGCCGGACCTCACCGCCCGCCTGGAGCGGGCCGCGCACCGCACGCCGCCCTTCCCCCTTTCCCTGCGTGGCGGCGGCCACTTCGGGAACCGGGCGCTGTGGGCGGGCGCCGCGGGCGACGTGGCCGCCCTGCGGCTGCTGGCCGCGCGGGCGGACGCGGCGGCCCGCAAGGCGGGCGTCACGATGGAGGAGCAGCACCGGCACTACCGCCCGCACCTCACGGTGGCGCGCGGCCGCGGCGAGCCGGACCTCGGGCCCTACGCCGAAGCGCTCCGCTCCTTCGAGGGCGCGGCGTGGACCGTACGGGAGCTGACGCTCGTACGCAGCAATCTGCCGAGGAGTGGAGTGCCGGGGGAACGGCCCCGGTACGAGGCGGTCGGGCGCTGGATTCTGGGAGGCGGCGTCCGGGGGCCGGGCGGCGCCGGTTAACCTCGACGGTGTGGACCCGAAGACCAGAAACCGGATCATGGCCGGTGTGCTCGTACTGATGTTCGTCGTGGTGGCGGTGGCGGCCGCGCTCGGCGGTTAGCCGGCGCGGGCACCACCGCCCCTCATGGTCCGTCCTGTCCGTCCTGGCTCACCAGGCGAAGGACTCCGGCGACGGTCCGGGCCCGGGGAAGATCTCGTCCAGCGCGTCGAGGATCTCCGCGGGCAGTTCCAGCTCGACGGCGCGCAGCGCGGAGTCGAGCTGCTCCGCCGTGCGCGGGCCGACGATCGGCGCGGTGACGCCGGGCCGGGTGAGCAGCCAGGCCAGCGCGACCTCGCCGGGTTCGAGACCGTGCTTGTCGAGCAGGTCCTCGTACGCCTGGACCTGCGCGCGGACCTCCGGCTTGGCGAGCTCGGCGGCGGCGCGCCCGCCGGTGCGGCGCGAGCCCTCGCCCTCCTTCTTCAGTACGCCGCCGAGCAGCCCGCCGTGCAGCGGCGACCACGGGATGACGCCGAGGCCGTAGTCCTGGGCGGCGGGGATGACCTCCATCTCGGCGTCGCGCGAGGCGAGGTTGTAGAGGCACTGCTCGCTGACGAGGCCGTAGCTGCCGAGCCTGTGGGCGGTCTCGTTGGCCTGGGCGATCTTGTAGCCGGGGAAGTTGGAGGATCCGGCGTAGAGGATCTTGCCCTGCTGGACGAGGACGTCGACGGCCTGCCAGATCTCCTCGAACGGCGTCAGCCGGTCGATGTGGTGGAACTGGTAGAGGTCGATGTGGTCGGTCTGCAGCCGCTTGAGCGACGCGTCGACGGCGCGGCGGATGGAGAGCGCGGAGAGCCGGTCGTGGTTGGGCCAGGAGGACTCCCCGTCGGGGGCCATGTTCCCGTACACCTTGCTGGCGAGCACGACCTTGTCGCGGCGGCCGCCTCCTTGCGTGAACCAGGTGCCGAGGATCTCCTCGGTGCGGCCCTTGCCGGCGCTCTGTCCGTAGGTGTTGGCGGTGTCGAAGAAGTTGACGCCCGCGTCGAGCGCGGCGTCCATGAGCGTGTGGCTGTCGGGTTCGTTGGTGAGCGGCCCGAAGTTCATGGTGCCGAGCGTGAGCCGGCTGACCTTGAGCCCTGTGCGTCCCAGTTGCGTGTACCTCATGGGGTCATAGCCAACGGGGTGGAGTGGGCTCCAGGCAAGGGGGGCTCGGTCAGTCGCGGGGGAAACCGTCGGTCTTGAGGATGAGGTCGACGACGGTGCCGGACAGGTCGATCTCCTCGCCGAAGTCGGACTTCGACTCGGTGCGGTACTCGCCGTCCTTGGGATCGGTGTACACGTGGCATCGGCCTTGGTACGGGTCGGCGACGAGGTAGACGGGGACGCCGGCTTCGGCGTAGGCGGCCTTCTTCGGGCCGTAGTCGTTCATTCCGGTGCCTCGGGAGATGACCTCGGCGATGAACTCCACGTCTTGGTGACGCCAGCGGCCGTGCCCGTCCTTCTTGGCCGTCTCGCGCAGCTTTGCCACGTCCGGGCAGAAGCCGTTGTCGAGGCCCGGAAAGTCGATGCGCACGTCGGACGTCACCCGGACGTCCATTCCGAACTGGTCCTCCAGTGCCCGCACGATCCTGCGGATGATCTGCCAGTGAGTGTCCCGCTGCGGCACCATGGAAACGGCCCCCTCGACAACTTCTGCCTTGATTCCCTCGGGGGTCATCCGCTCGAGCAGCTCGAACCATCGGTCCAAGTCCCACTCGACGTCGTCTTCGGCCATGGCGATCCTGTCGGTCTCTACGACGGTCATCGTGGCGCTCCTCCCCGACCGCTCCCGGTCGAGTGCGGTCGCGCGGTACAACGATACGCACGGAGCCGAGGTCACGTCCGGTCACGAGCCGCCGAGCCAGCCCGCCGCGTCGAGGCGGAACGCGTCCGGGGGAACGACCGTGCGAAGGTCTGACTCCAGCTCGCCGAGTCGCCGGGTCCCGAGGGCCTGCGCCCACTCCGCCCGCAGCTCGTCGAAGACCGCCGCCGAGCGGCGCAGCGCGTCGATGCCGTGCGGGGTGAGACGGACGAGTTTGCGGCGGGCGTCGGCGGGGTCGTCGGTGCGGGCGGCGTAGCCGAGGGCGATGAGGCGGTCGACCGTCTTGCCCGCCGCCTGCTTGGAGACGCCGAGCCGCCGCCCGACCTCGCTGGCGGTGGCGCCGTCCGCCCCGATGGCCTGCATCGCGAACCCGTGCGCGGGGCGGATGTCGGGGTGGCCCTGGCGGGCGAGTTCGGCGTGCAGGCGGTCGATGAGGGTGCGGAAGCCGGCGAAGAGGAGCAGGGGCAGCTCATATCCCTTGCCCGAACCGTCAACCTGGTTTACCTTCGTCTTGTCGTCAACCATGTTGTCCATTTTAGGGCCGGGCAGGCCCGCAGGGGGTACGGGATGTTCACCGCGCACACACTGGAAACCGCACCGTCCGCATCACGCGCCGCGATGGAGCGCACCGCCGCCGCCTTCGGTCAGGTGCCGGACGCGGTCGCCCGCCTCGCCGAGTCGCCCGAACTCCTCAACGGCTTCCTGGAGATGACGGCGGCCTTCGACCGGACGACCCTCGACCCCATCGCCCGCGAGGTCGTCATCATGACGGTCGCGACGCGCAACGACTGCCACGTCTGTGTTGCTCTGCACGCCGGCAAGCTGCGCAAGCTGGGCGCGTCGACCGAGCTGGTCGCGGCCCTCCGCGAGGAGCGGGCGCTGTCCGACGAACGCCTCGAAGCGGTACGCCGGTTCACGCTCACCGTCCTCGCCACGGCGGGCGGGGTCGACGACGCCGCCCTGAAGGAGTTCTTCGCCCACGGCTACACCGAGCGCAACGCCCTCGAAGTCGTCATGGGCATCGGCACGTACACGATGTCGACGCTGGCGAACCGGCTGACGCGGGCGGTGTGAGCGCGTCAGTCCGCCTCGCCGCGGCGCCCCAGGAAGGCGGTCCAGGTGGCGGGGGATATCCGGAGGGTGGGGCCGGTGGGGTTCAGCTTTGAGTCGCGGATGTGGATGGTGGTGGGCGTTGCGGCTACCTCTACGCATTCGTTGCCCTGATCGCCGCTGTATGTGGACTTTGTCCAGGTGAGGGCTACCTCCAGGCATTCGCCTTCGTCGGTGCTGTAGCTGCTCTTGAACCAACTGAGGTCCGTGCTCATAGATCCTGGGCCACCTGTCCGATCAGCTTTGCGGACTCCTCGGGGGTCAGAGCCTGCGCTCGCAGAATGCCATATCGCCCGAACAGGTCTGCCAGGTCCGGCTGTTCGCTGACAAAGTAGCCACCCTTGTGTCCTTCGATGTAGGCGAGCTGGCGGCGTTCCGCTGTCTCCAGGAGGATCCGGGGACCCGCCAGCCCGGCATGGGTCTCCCGGTCGTGCAGCATGACTTGAATCTCGACGTGGCGAAGTCGGCCCACGTCGAGGATGTGGTGCAGCTGTTCCTTGAGGACCGAGGGGCCACCCAGGGGGCGGGTCAGTGCACTCTGTTCCACCACGAACCCCAGGTTCGGTGGTGGCTTGCGATGGATGAGCTGCTGGCGCTTAAGTCGGGCTTCAACCTGCTTCTCGACCTCGTCGTCGTCCAGTGAGGGAAAGCAACTGCTGTTGTAGACCGCCTGCGCGTATGCCCTGGTCTGGAGCAGTCCGGGGATTACATGGCTCTGGTACGAGTGAATGGACGACGCATTCCTCTCCTCAGCCAGATAGTCCTCGGTCCACGGCCGCAGCCCACTGCCCCCGAACTCCTTCTCCGCGAGCAGCGTCAGTGCACCCTGTGCACCCAGCACCTCATCAGCGATCTCGACCAACTTGCCCTTGGGCGGTCGCTCCCCGCGCTCCACCATCGCCACCTGCGACTTGGAGTACTGGACATGCGCGCCCAGCGCCTCAAGGGTGAGCCCGGCTCGCTCGCGGTAGAACCGCAACAGTGCGCCGAACGTCTCCGAACCTCGTTCACCGGAGTGCACAACGTCCTCCCCAAGTGCACAGCGCAGCACGCCACCTGCGAATCCCTGGTCACAGTATGTGAGCGCCCGACAGCATTTGCTGCATGAACTCGGAAACGTCATCACTCAGGGTCCACGACTGGATCCCGGCGACGGGCCACGCCCTGCGGCACGCGGGCATTCACTTCGACGCGGTACGGATCGAGGGCGCGCTCGGCGCGCAGGCAGCGTACGAGCTGCAGCAGTTCACGGACTTCCGCGCGGGACCGGTCGTCCGCGAGGCGACGGGCGCGCGCTACTTCTACTTCCTGCTGCCCCCGCTGGAAGCGGCCACGTACGACTGGCCGGCAGGGGCCCGTGCGCTGAGCCGGAACGCGGGGGCCCTCGCGTTCGTGGGCGTGCCCGCGCTGGACGGCTACACATGGCCCCTGGACTGGCAGTCACGGCCGACGGCCAGGGTCCCGTACGTGGACGGGCGGTTGCTGAGGGAGGCGGTGCGGCGCGCCGAGCGGTGAGGAGGTTCCTACGCGGAGCGCGCGGCGAGGCTCCGCGACCTGTACCGGCCCGGCGTCGTGCCGAACGTACGCGTGAAGGCGTGGGAGAGGGCGTACGGGGAGCTGTAGCCGACCTGGCGGGCCACCGTGTCCAGGGGCGCCGTCGAGTCGCGCAGGAGCGTGGCCGCGCGGCACATGCGCCACCAGGTGAGGTACGCCATGGGCGCGCGGCCCACGAGGGACGTGAAGCGGCGGGCGAGCGTGGCGCGGGAGACGCCCGTGCGGGACGCCAACTCCTCGTTGCTCCACGGCGCTTCGGGTGCCTCGTGGAGCAGGCGCAGGGCCCGGGCGACCACCGGGTCGCCGAGCGCGGCGGGCCAGCGGGCCATGGAGTGGGAGTCGGCCTGGGACGACTCCAGCCAGGCGCGCACCATGTAGACGAGGAGCAGGTCGAGGAGGCCCGCCACGGCCACGTCGCCGCCGCAGCGGGAGGCGCCCGCCTCCCTGCCGAGCAGGTCGATCGCGGCCTGCAGCTCGGGATGGCGGCCGGCCCTGCGGGGCAGGTGGACGATGTCGGGGATCTCCTCCAGGAGCGGGTGCGCGTGGCCGCGGTCCAGGTGGTACTTGCCGCAGAGCATCTCGACCGCGGGCCCGGGGGAGCCGTCGGGTGCCTGGTCGTGCGTCACGGGCAGGGCGTGCTTTTCCAGCCAGAGGTCGAAGGGCGTCGCCCGCGCCGCCGCGGCCGCGTCGATGGGCGAGTCCGCGAGGAGGTGTCCGGAGCCGCGTGGCAGCAGCACCACGTCGCCCGCCGCGAGCGCGAACGGGGCGCCGCCGTCGTCCGGCAGCAGCCAGCAGCTCCCCTCCAGGAGCACGCGGAAGCCGAGGCCGTCGTACGAGGGAATCCTGGCGCACCACGAGCCGGACGCCCTGATCCGGTTGGAGACCGGCTGTCCGATCCGGGCCGCCGAGATCGCGTCGCTGACCAGGTCCATGGCGGGAGTGTAGTGCCACGACCCGACGCGTGAGACGTATGCGTATCCGGATGAGGCGGGCGGGCATTGAGGCGCTCGTATCGCCCTCCATACGTTGGGTCCATGAACGAACTCAGTGCGCAGAAGGTCGTGTTGGGCGACGTCGAGGTGAGCCGCGTCGTCGAAGTGGCGAGGTTCCCGCTCGCGGCGGAGGTCATCGCCCCCGAGGTGCCCGACGAGGTGTGGCGCGGCAACGAGGAGTGGCTGACGCCCGACCACTGGGATCCGGGCAGTGGTGACGCCCTCGCGGTCATACAGACGTGGGTGCTCAGGAGCGAGGGCGGGACCGTCCTCGTCGACACGGGCATCGGCAACGGCAGGGAGCGGCCCGGCGTGCCCGCCTTCGAGGGCCTCGACACGGACTACCTGGACCGGCTCGCCGCCGCGGGTGTGCGGCCCGAGGACGTCGACGTCGTCGTCAACACGCACCTGCACGGCGATCACATCGGATGGAACACGCGGAACGAGGGCGGGAGTTGGGTGCCCACCTTTCCCAACGCCAGCTATCTGATCCCTGCCGCCGACCACGCCTTCTACGGGCCCGCCCGCGGGGACGCCGTCCGCGTCGACCACCGGTACGGCTTCGCGGACAGCGTCGCCCCCGTCGTGGACGCCGGCCAGGCCGTGCTGTGGGAGGGCACGCACCGCATCGACTCCCACCTCACCCTGGAGTCCGCGCCCGGCCACACCCCCGGCTCGTCCGTGCTGCGGCTGAAGTCCGGCACCGACCGCGCCGTCTTCGTCGGCGACCTCCTCCACGTGCCGGTGCAGATCCTCGAACCGTGCTGCAGCAGCGCCTTCTGCGAGGACCCGAAAGAGGCGGCCGCGTCCCGCGTGCGGGTCCTCGGCCGGGCCGCCGACGAGGGCGAGCTGGTGGTTCCGGCGCACTTCGCCGGGCCCGGCGCCGTGGAAGTGCGCCGCGAGGGGGAGAAGTTCGCGATCAGCCGGTGGGTGTGACGGGGTGAGCCGGTGGTGGGTGTGACGGGGTCAGCCGGTGGGTGTGACGGGGTCAGCCGGTGGCGGGTGTGGACAGCCGCTCGGCGGCGTAGGGGCCGCCGATCCCCCACGCCTGCGCCATCGCGTCCCCGAACGCCGCCGCCAGCTTGTGCTCGCCGCTCGCGTTCGGGTGCGTGCCGTCGTACGTGTCGAGCCGGATGTCGTACGAGCGTGGGGGTGAGGCCAGGAGCAGGGGGGAAGCGGGGGTGTCCAGGTCCGCCACCGTCTTCGCGAGGAGTTCGTTGAAGCGGGACACCTCCTCCGCGAACGGCGCGTCCGAGGCCGCGCGGACGTTCGGGATCACGGGGAGCAGGACCATCCTGACGTGCGGGTTCGCCGAGCGGGCCGCCGTGATGAAGGCGCGGACGTTCTCCGTCGTCTGTTCCGCGTTCGTGTAGAAGCCGAGGTCTATGAGGCCGAGGGAGACGAGGAGGACGTCGGCGGGGTCGCGGTGCAGGGCTTCGGCTATCTGCGGGGCCATGTGCAGCCAGCCCTCGCCCCAGCCCGCGAGGTGGTGGCGCGGGAAGTCGGGGGACGGGTCGGCGTAGTCGTACGAGAGGGGTTCTCCCGCCGCCTTGTCGTAGAGGGCGGTGCGCGGGCCGACCACGGCGAAGCCTTCGGGGCCGAGGGTGGCGCACAGGTGCTGCCACATCCGGTGGCGCCAGGTGTGTTCCCCGGCGCTTCCGATGGTCATCGAGTCGCCGACGAACATGAACCTGAGCATCCGGACATCATCCCGGATCACGGCCCGCGCCTGCGATGTGAGGCTGCGCACTCCGCTCCGGAGCGCGGATGGCACTCTTGGGCGCATGCGTTCGCTTCGGGCTGTTCCGTCTGTCCTCGCCGCCACCGCTGCCGGTGCCGTGCTGGTCTTCGCCACGGCCGTGTCCGCCGTGCCCGCCGCGGCCGACGACCACGACGGGTTCACCATCAAGGACCCGCGGATCGTCGAGTCCAGCGGTCTCGCCGCGTCCCGCGCCCACCCGGGCGTCTACTGGACGCACAACGACCAGGACAAGGGCGCCTTCCTCTACGCGGTCGACTCGAAGACGGGGAAGACCGTCGCCACCGTGACCATGACCGGCGTGGGCGCCCCGCGCGACGTCGAGGCGATCTCGGTCGGCGGCGACGGGAACATCTACGTCGGCGACATCGGCGACAACCTCAACGGCACCTGGCCGAACGTCTGGGTCTACAAGCTGCCCGAGCCGAAGCAGCTGAAGGACCAGACGGTCCGCGCCACGCAGTACGTCGTGAAGTACGCCGACGGCGCGCGGGACGCGGAGGCGCTGATGGTGCACCCTAAGACCGGGCGGATCTACATCGTCAGCAAGAACGAGGACGGCGGCGGACTCTACGAGGGCCCGGAGCGGATGTCCGCCTCGGGCACGAACGTCTTCAAGCGGGTGTCCGAGATCGATCTCTGGGTGACCGACGGCGCCTTCTCGCCCGACGGCGAACAGCTCGCGCTGCGCGGGTACTTCGGCGGCATCTGGTACGCGTGGCAGGGCGAAGGGAAGAAGCCGCAGCGCAAGGGTCGGCTGAGCGTGCCGCTCCAGCGGCAGGGCGAGTCCGTCACCTACACGCCCGACGGGACCACGCTGATGTACGGCACCGAGGGCGAGCAGAGCGACGTCGAGCCGGTCGAGGCGCCGGGCGGGTCGGGCAACGGGTCCGGCGGCTCGTCGTCGGGCGGCGGCGGTGCCGACGGTGACGGGGGCGGGGACTCCGGGATCGACGGCAACGTCAAGACGGGTGCCATCGTCCTCGGGGCCGTCCTGCTCGCCGTGTTCGGGCTGAAGCGGCTTGGCCGGCGCGGAGGCAGGTAGCGGCCCGCCCCGGGGTCACTTCCGGGCGCGGCTGGCCACCAACACGTCCAAGCCGTCGAGCAGGCGCTGCAGGCCGAACTCGAAGTGGTCGAAGTCCGGGCCGAAGGAGTCCTCGGAGAGGCCCGCGAGGGTCGGGTAGCGGCCGCTCGTCATGACGCGTTCGAGGACCGGGGTCTGCGCCTCCCAGAACGCCTGGTCCGACAGGCCCGTGTTCTTCGTCGCCTCCACCTCGTGCACCTGGGTGCGGGCGATCCCGGTGACGTACCCCTCCGTCATCACGATCACGCCGATCAGTTCGGGGTCGGTCAGGCCCATCGGCTTGATCCGGGACAGGGTGCGGTCCAGGCCGCCGACGGCGCCGGGGCCGAGCACCGGGCGGGCCTGGTTGACCTGGAGCAGCCAGGGGTGGCGGCGGTAGAGGACCAGGGTCTCCCGCGCGTACTGCTCGACGCCCTCGCGCCAGGTGCCGGTCCAGGGGGCCGCGCCCTCGGGTTCCTCGGGCGGCGCGTACACGCGGTCCAGCATCAGGTCGACGAGCTCGCTCTTGCCGCGCACGTACCGGTACAGGGACATCGTGCCGGTGCCGAGCTCCGTGGACAGGCGGCGCATCGAGACCGCCGAGAGGCCTTCCGCGTCCGCGAGGCGCACCGCCTCGGTGACGATCCGGTCCAGCGTGAGGCCCGGCTTGGGCCCCCGGGTCGGGCGGCCGCCCTCACCCCAGAGCAGCTCCAGGCTGCGGGCGATGTCGTCACCGGTGCGCCGGTCGTCGCCGCCGCCGCTGCCGTTCGTGCTCGTCATGGCCCTCACCCTAATCGCAGGCCGGGAAATTGAGTACGGCGTACGCGCGAAACTGAGTACGGTGTACTCTCTATTGGGTACGGCGTACTCAGATGGCGGAGAAGGGGCAGTCCATGAACGGGAACGGCTACGCGGTACGAGCCGAAGGGCTCCAGAAGCGGTACGGGGAGAAACGCGCCCTGGACGGCTTCGACCTGCACGTCGAGCAGGGCACGGTGCACGGACTCCTCGGACCCAACGGCGCGGGCAAGACCACCGCCGTCCGGATCCTCTCCACCCTCGTCCGGCTCGACGGCGGCCGCGCCGAGGTGGCCGGCGCCGACGTGGTCCGCGACCCCGCCCTGGTCCGCGGCCGCATCGGCCTCACCGGGCAGTACGCGGCGGTCGACGAGATCCTCACCGGGCGGCAGAACCTGGAGATGTTCGGCCGACTCTTCCACCTGGGCGGCAGGCGGGCCCGGCAGCGCGCCGACGAACTCCTGGCACAGTTCCACCTCCAGGACGCGGCGGAGAAGGGCGCAGGTCAGTACAGCGGCGGCATGCGGCGCAGGCTCGACCTCGCCGCCTCGATGATCCTCGCGCCCGCCGTCCTCTTCCTGGACGAGCCGACCACCGGACTCGACCCGCGCAGCCGCCTCGAAGTGTGGGACACCGTCAGGGACCTGGTCGCACGCGGCACCACCGTGCTGCTCACCACCCAGTACCTCGAAGAGGCCGACCGGCTCGCCTCCCGCATCACCGTCATCGACCGGGGCCGGGCCATCGCCGACGACACCCCCGACGGCCTGAAGAACACGGTCGGCGGCAGCCACCTCGACGTCGTGGTCCGCGACACCGCCGACCTGCCCGCCGCGGTGAAGGCCGTCGCCCGCGTCTGCGACGGCGAGCCGCTCACCGTCGACGTGGAGCGCCGCGTGCAGGCCGCCGTGACCGACCGGGTCGGCGCGCTGACCGAGGTGGCGCGGAACCTGCGCGACGAGGGCATCGACGTCGAGGACATCGGCCTGCGCAGGCCCAGCCTCGACGACGTGTTCCTGCGCCTGACGGGACAGACATCCCTGACGGGACAGACATCCGAGAAGGACGACGAGAAAGCGGAGGCCGCGGCATGAGCGTCGCCCTCACCACCGGCACCTCGCAGGCGGCGCACGGACGCCTCTTCTGGGCCCTCTCCGACTGCTGGAACGTCACCCGCCGCTACCTCACGCACTTCCTGCGCCAGCCCGTCACCATCGCCTGGCAGCTGGGCTTCCCCATCATCAGCGTGCTGCTGTACGGCTTCGTCTTCGGCGAGGCGATGAAGGTGCCGGGCGGCGGCGAGGACGGCGACTACAAGCAGTTCCTGATGCCCGGCATGTTCGTGATGACCATGGCCTTCGGCTTCATGAACACCGCGATGGGCGTCGTCACGGACTCGACGAAGGGCGTCATCGACCGCTTCCGCTCGATGCCGATGGCCCCCTCGGCGGTGGCGTCGGGGCGCGGCCTCGCCGACCTCATCGTGGCCTGCGCCGAGCTGACCATCCTCGCGCTGACCGCGCTCGCCATCGGCTGGCGCTCCAGCGCGGGCGTGCCCGACACGCTGCTCGCCTTCGGGCTGCTGCTGTTCCTGCGGTTCAGCCTGATCTGGGTGGGCGTCTTCCTCGGCCTCGTCGTGCCGACCCCCGAGGCGGCGGGCGGCCTCTACGCGGTGGCCTTCCCGCTCACGATGATCTCCAGCGTCTTCGTGGCACCGTCCCTGATGCCGGACTGGCTGGCACCGGTCGCCGCGTGGAACCCCGTCTCGTCGACGGGTACGGCTACCCGGGAGCTCTTCGGCAACCCGGGCGCGGGCGGCGCGAGTTGGGTGGAGCAACACGCGGTGTTGATGGCCGTGGTGTGGCCAATCGTGATCTCACTGGTGTTCTTGCCGCTGGCGGTACGAAGGTTCAGGCGACTGAGCCGTTAGGTACCGGGGGCGCCCCTTCAGGGGCGCGGGGAACTGCGCGACCAGCCACGACGAACCCGCAGCCGGCCGCGCAGCGAAACGTCAGAGGCGCTCGATCACATAGTCGATGCACTTGGTCAGCGCCTCGACATCCGCCGGGTCGATCGCCGGGAACATAGCGACGCGCAGCTGGTTGCGGCCCAGCTTGCGGTACGGCTCCGTGTCCACGATGCCGTTGGCGCGCAGCACCTTGGCGACAGCACCCGCGTCGACCTCGTCGGAGAAGTCGATCGTGCCGATGACCTGCGACCGCTTCGCCGCATCCGTGACGAACGGCGTCGCGTACTTGGACTCCTCGGCCCACCCGTACAGCGTCCGCGAGGACGCGGCCGTACGGCCGGTCGTGAAGTCGAGACCACCCTGCGAGTTCATCCAGTCCAGCTGCTCGGCGAGCAGGAACAGCGTGGCGAGCGCCGGGGTGTTGTACGTCTGGTTCTTGCGGGAGTTGTCGATCGCGGTGGGGAGCGAGAAGAACTCCGGGACGTGGCGGCCCGACGCGTGGATCCGCTCGGCGCGCTCGATCGCCGCCGGGGAGAACACGCCGATCCACAGGCCGCCGTCCGATGCGAAGGACTTCTGCGGGGCGAAGTAGTAGACGTCCGTCTCGGCGATGTCGACCGGGAGGCCGCCCGCGCCGGACGTGGCGTCCACGAGGACGAGGGAGCCGGAGTCGGCGCCCGCGACGCGCTTGACGGGCGCCGCGACGCCGGTCGAGGTCTCGTTGTGCGTGAAGGCGTAGACGTCGACGCCCGCCTCCGCCTTCGGGTCGGGGTGCGTGCCCGGGTCGCTGGCGATCACGGTCGGCTCGGCCAGCCACGGGGCGAGCTTCGCCGCCTTCGCGAACTTGGAGGAGAACTCGCCGAAGTTGAGGTGCTGCGACTTGTTCTCGATCAGGCCGTGCGTCGCCACGTCCCAGAACGCGGTGGAGCCGCCGTTGCCGAGGATCACCTCGTACCCCTCGGGGAGGGAGAAGAGGTCCTTGACGCCCTCGCGCACGCGGCCGACCAGGTTCTTGACCGGGGCCTGGCGGTGGGAGGTTCCGAGGAGGGAGGTGCCGGTGGCGGCCAGGGCGTCCAGCGCCTCCGTACGCACCTTGGAGGGGCCCGCGCCGAAACGGCCGTCGGCGGGCTTCATGTCAGCGGGAATCTGGATCTCAGCCACGACGCGAGCCTAGCGGTTCCTGGCCCCTGGGCCTCGACCAGTCCGGCGACTGAGATCGCACCTCGGGGCTCCGCCCCGGCCCCCGCTCCTCAAACGCCGGAGAGGCTACCCCCTCGCGCTCCGCGCTCGTCCTCAATCGCCGGACAGGCTCAAATCCCCGCGCCCGGCCCCGCTCCATGAACGCCGGAGGGGCTGAAACGACCCAACACAACCGGCAGCTCGTACAAATCGTTCTGCGTCACCACCGGCTTGTTGCGGAGGGATGTGTGCGGGACCGCCAGGGTCAGGTCGGGGAAGCGGGCGTACAGGGCAGGGAGGGCGACGCCCGCCTCCAGGCGGG
The DNA here is from genome assembly GCF_044327655.1 of Streptomyces sp. NPDC018029. Classification (NCBI taxonomy): domain Bacteria; kingdom Bacillati; phylum Actinomycetota; class Actinomycetes; order Kitasatosporales; family Streptomycetaceae; genus Streptomyces; species Streptomyces sp. NPDC018029. The sequence continues at coordinate 238,156 of NZ_JBIRFV010000005.1, forward strand.
AGAGCGCCGCGCCGGGGCACACGTGTGGGCCGTGGCCGAAGGAGATGTGGCGGGTGGGGGACGTGCGGGTGATGTCGAAGGTGCCCGCCGTGGGCCCGTGCGCCTGCTCGTCCCTGCCTATCGCGCCGTAGGAGACGATCAGCGCGTCACCCGCACGGATCACCTTGTCGCCGACGGGGACGTCCTCCGCCGCGAAGCGGATCAGGACGTGCGAGGTCGGGGTGGCGTAGCGCAGGGTCTCCTCGATCACCGCGTCCCAGCCGACCTGCCCGGACAGGACCAGGGCGAGCTGGTCGGGGTGGGCGGAGAGGTTGACGACGGCGTTGACGATGAGGGAGATCGTCGTCTCGTGGCCGGCCGCGACCATCAGTTGCAGGGTGGAGACGATCTCGGCGTCCGTGAGGTGGTCGCCGTTCTCGGAGGCCTGGATCAGCGCGCTCGTCAGGTCGTCGCCGGGCTCCGCGCGGCGGGCCGCGACGACCTTGGCCATCATCCCGGCGAGTTCGCCGAGCGTCGCGACGACCTCCTCGGGGGGCGTCTGCGTGGAGAAGAACTTGTCGAAGAGGACCTTCAGGCGGGGGTGGTCCGCCTCGTCGATGCCCATCAGGTCGCTGATGACGTACATGGGGAGGGGGTAGGCAAACTCCGCCTTCAGGTCGACGGCCCGCCCGTCCGTGGGGAGGCCGGCCAGCAGGCCCTCCGTCAGTTCCTCGATGCGGCCGCGCATGTGCTCCACGCGGCGCGGCGTCAGCGCCTGCGCGACCAGCGTGCGCAGCCTGCGGTGCTCCTCGCCGTCGACCGTCAGCATGGAGCGGCCGGGGTTGGCGAGGCCGATCAGCGGCCAGTCGGCGGGGATCTCGCCGCGCCGCCAGGCGCCCCAGACCTCGATGTCCTTCACCAGGCGCCTGTCGGTGAGCAGCTGCCGCGCCTCGGCGTGGTGCGTGACCGCCCACACCGGCACGCCCCCCGGCAGCTCCGCCTCCGCGAGCGGGCCCGCCGCCCGCAGCCGTGCGCTCTCGCCGTCGAGGTCGGTGACGAACGGGTCCAGGGCGATGCGCGTCATCTGGAGTCTCCAAACGCTGAGGTCGGGGTCGGGGTGAAGCTCACCGGCAGTTCGGTCAGGCCGCGCAGCCACGGCGAAGGGCGGCGGGTCAGGGAAGCGGCCGGGACCGCGAGGTCGAGGTCGGGCAGGCGGTCGAGGAGGACCTCGATGCCGGTCCGCGCGATGACCTCGGCGACCTCCTGGGCCGGGAAGGGGCAGCGGTGCTCGCCGTGGCCGAAGGAGAAGTGGGCGCTGTTGCCGCCGGTCAGGGCGGAGCCGTCGGTGCGGACCTGCGGGTCGGAGTTGGCGGCGGCGAGACCGAGGAGGAGCAGGTCGCCCGCGTTGATGCGGCGGCCGCCGAGCTGGGTGTCGCGGGAGGCCCAGCGGCCCGCGACGTTCTGCGTCGGGGTGTCCTCCCACAGGACCTCGTTCATGGCCTCGGCGACGCTGTGCCGGCCGCCGAACAGGGAGGCGGCGAAGCGGTCGTCGGTGAGCATGAGGCGCAGCGAGTTGCCGATCCAGTCGGCGGACGGCTGGTGGCCGGCGGCCATCATCACCATGAGGTCCTGGGCGATCTCCTCGTCGGTGAAGTCCGCGCCCTCCTCGGTGAGCTGGGCCTCGATCATGTACGAGGCGACGTCCTGGTCCGGCTTCGCGTGCTTGTCGGCGATGAGCCGCATCATGGAGCCCGCCAGGTGCTGCTGGCCCGCGAGGGCCCGCTCGCGGCCGTCGATCATGTCGTTCATGGCGGTGACGAGGCCGGGGCCCTGCTCGTCCGGGAAGCCGTAGATGCGGGCGAGGACGCGGACCGGGAGCAGCATCGCGTACTCGGAGATGATGTCCGTGGTGCCCTTGCCGCAGAAGCGGTCGATCAGCTCGTCCGCGAACGTCTCGGCGTGCGCCTTGAGTTCGAAGGGGTCGATCGCTTCGAGGGCGTGCGAGATCACCGCGGCGCGCCGGGTGTGGCGCTCGCCGACGGTGTAGAGGATCGACGGCTGCTTGTGGCCGATCATGGGGAGCAGCGGCCAGTCGGCGGGGACGTTCGGCCACTGGTTCCACAGCTCGGAGTCGCGGCTGTAGAGCAGCGGGTCGCCGGTGACCTGGTGCAGTTCGCGGTAGCCGAGCACCAGCCAGGCCGGTATGCCGCCGTCGAGGAGCACGGGGGCGACGGGGCCGTGGTCGCGCCGCATCTCCCGGTACAGCTGGGCGGGTTCGGTGGCGAACCGCGGGCCGGAGAGCGGGACGGGGCCGGGGGCGGCGCCCTGTCCGGCGCCGGTCACGGGGCAGGTCACTGGGCGGTCTCCCGGTGCGTGTGCGGCTGGTCGGCGCGCTGGGCGGCGTACAGCGTCTGGAGGTGTTCGACGAGGGTGATCAGCACGTCCTTGCCGGACTGCCGGGACCGTGCGTCGCAGTCGATGAGCGGCACCCCGGGGTCGAGGTCGAGCGCCTCGCGCAGCTGCTCGGTGGTGTGCGCGGGGCCGCCGAAGTCGTTGCGGGCCACGATGAACGGCGTGCCGTGGCGCTCCAGGCGGTCGATCGCGTACCAGGAGTCCTCCAGGCGGCGGGTGTCGACGAGGACGACCGCGCCGAGCGTGCCGGCGAAGAGGCGGTCCCACAGGAACCAGAAGCGTTCCTGGCCGGGGGCGCCGAAGAGGTAGAGGACGTTGTGCGCGTCGAGTGTGATGCGGCCGAAGTCGAAGGCGACGGTCGTGGATGTCTTGGCGCGCAGCCCTTCGAGGCCGCCCGTCTCGTCGATGCCCCGCCCGGCCTGCGTCATCGTCTCCTCGGTGTTGAGGGGACGGATCTCGCTGACGGAGCGGACCAGGGTCGTCTTGCCGACGCCGAAGCCGCCGACCACGACGATCTTCAGGCCGTTGTCGGCGGTGGCGGTCAGCTCGGTGCGGGCGGGCCCGGCCGCCGGGGCGGTCCCGGCGGCGCTGCGTTCAGAGGTTGCGGAGTCCAACGAGCACCTGCTCCAGGAGGTCGGAATCGGGAAGGCTGTGGGCGGGGCCCGAACGCGGGTGGCGGGCGCTGATCCGGCCCGCGTCGAGCAGGTCGGACAGCAGGATGCGCGTGATGCTCACCGGCAGGCGGAGCTCGGCGGCGATCTCCACGACCGCGGTGGGCAGCGCGCACATCCGCAGGATCGCGGCGTGCTCGGACTGCATGCCGGGGACCGGCGCGGACTCGGCGACGACGAGGGTCACCAGGTCGAAGGGCGCGTCGGGCGCCGACCGGCTGCGACCCCCGGTGAGGGTGTACAGCCGGTCGGGGGAGTCGTCCCGGCCGGGGCGGCTCATGACGCGGGCCGGCCGCGGGGGGCGTCCTCCGCGCGGGGCGCGGCGCGCAGGTGCTCGCCGAGCTGCTCGACCAGTTCGCTCATGGTGTGGCCGACGAGACCCGCGTCGGCGTCCTCGGCGGCGATGACGGCGAGGTGCGCGCCTTCGCCGGCCTCGACGATGAAGAGGATGCCGCCGTAGAACTCGGCCATCGCCGAGCGGACCCCGCCGGTGCCGTCGCCGAACTCGGCGGACGCACCGTGCGACAGGGACTGGATGCCGGCGGCTATCGCGGCGAGCTGGTCGGCCTGGTCCACGGAGAGCTCGGGGGTGCGGCACAGCTTCAGGCCGTCACGGGAGAGTACGAGGGCGTGGCGGGCGCCGGGGGTGCGCTCCAGGAGCCCTTCGAGCAGCCAGGTCAGCTTGGCGTCGGTGGTGCTGCCGGGGGAGGTGCCGGTGGTGCCGGTGGTCATCGGGGGGTGTCGCCTTCCGGGTGCTGGGGGATTGCGGGGGCGTCCGTGGCTTCCGGGGGAGCCGGGGGAGTGGCGGCCTCGGCCGGAGTGGTGCGGACGGCCTGACGGAAGCTGCTGAAGCGGTCGGCGGTGCTCGCGGCGCCGGGGGCGCGGGGCCTGCGCGTCTCCCCGGTGTCACTGTCGGCCCGGGCCCGCTCGGCAGCGGCGAGCGTACGACCGCGGGGCCGCTTGGGGAGGGGCACTTCGGCGGCCTGCGCGGGGGCGGGGGCGGACTCGGGCGCGGCTGACTGGTGGGTGGGCACGGGGTCCGGGTCGACGCGGTCGAGGGGGGCTTCGAGGGCGTGGGTGTCCGGGGTGGCCTCTGCGACTGGGCTGGACTCCGTGGCCGCTGCGCCTGCGAGTGGCGGGAGTTCGGACCGCGTCCGCGAGGGGAGTTCGGCCGGGGTCTTCGCCGGAAGAGCGGCGGGTACCGGTGCCGTCGGCTCCGAGGGGCGGGAGAGCAGCTCCTGCGGTATGAGCAGGAGTACGCCTGTGCCGCCGCGGGCCGACGGGCGGAACGACACCGTGAGCCCGTGCTTGCGGGCCAGCCTGCCGACCACCGCGAGGCCGAGCCGGGTGCCGGAGAGACCGCTGAGGCCCGTCGTCTCGCCGGAGACGGCGCGCTCGGCGCGGCGCTGCTGCACGGGGCCCATCACCAGGCCGCTGTCCTCGACGGAGACGATGACGCCGGCCGCGACCTCCTCGATGTAGACGTGCACTTCGGAGGTGGGCGGCGAGAAGTTCGCCGCGTTGTCCAGGATTTCGGCGAGGGCGTGCATGACGCCCTCGGCGGCGTGGCCGGCGACGGCGACCTCGCTCGCCGAGTGGACGCGCACGCGCTGGTAGGCGCCGATGCGGCCCATCGCGCCGCGCAGGATCGACTCCATGACGATGGGCCGGGACCAGCGGCGGCCCGAACGGGCGCCGGTGAGCACCGCCACGGAGTCGGCGATGCGGCCCGCCTGCGCGGTCCTGTGGTCGAGGTGGAGGAGGTCGGTGAGGACGTCCTCGTCGGCGTGCCTGCCCTCCATCTCGCGCAGGTCGGCGAGCATGCCGGTGGCCAGGGCCTGCATGCGTCCCGCGGCGTTGGCGCAGGCGGCGAGGGCGGCGGCCCGCTCGGACTCGGCGGTGCGGGCCCGCATGGTCAGTTCGTTCCGCTCCCGGGCGAAGTACTCGGTGAGCGCGGTGCGTTCGCGGGTGAACTCCGCCGTGCGGGCGGCCTGTTCATGGACGAGCCGTTCCGCGTCCTGCCGCGCGGCGGCCACGCGGCGGCGCAGCAGGGCGGCGGCGCGGAAGAAGTGGAAGGCGAGCGTCACGGCGACGCTCAGCGCGAGGGAGGCGGCGCCGGCGCCCCACGCCAGGGAGGTCCGCACGGAGCCGGGCGCGACGGCCACGGCGGCTCCGGTGAGGGCCGCGGTGGTCAGGGCGCAGGCCAGCAGGACGAGCGCGGCCGGGCGCAGCGGGGGCTTTTCCGCCGTTCCTGTCTCCGCTCGAGCAGGGGAGGCCCCACTCGTCCCGGGGCGCGCGAGGGGGGTTTGCGCGGTCATCAATCGGGGTCCTCGATCGGAAGCGACACACTCTGCTCAAGTCGGGATCACTATAGGAGAGTTAGAGACCGGCTTGGGAACCTTCCCGTCCGGATCGTGCGAAATCGGGTGGGGCGGGGTGGCCGCGGGAGGCCTCCGCGGGGGCATCCTGTTCGACATGAGCGATCTCGACGCGGACGCCGACGGCCCGACGGGGAACCGGGGAGACCAGGAGCGGGCGGCCCCGGCGCGGGGAGGCCCGGACGGCCTCGGGCGGGAGCTGCGCGCCGCCGTGCGCGGGGACGTCGACCTCTCCGTCACCGCGCGGGCCCTGCACACCATGGACGCCTCCAACTACCGCCGGGTGCCCACCGCGGTGGTGGCCCCGCGCGACGCCGACGACGTCGCCGCGGTCCTCGCGGTCTGCCGCGAGCGGAACGTGCCGGTCGTGCCGCGCGGCGCCGGCACCTCCATCGCCGGGCAGGCCACGGGGACCGGCGTCGTCCTCGACTTCACCCGCCACATGAACCGCGTCGTCGCCCTCGACCCGGAGCACCGCACGGCCGTGGTGCAGCCGGGCGTCGTCCTGGACGACCTGCGCGCCGCCGCGGCCCCGCACGGCCTGACCTTCGGCCCCGACCCCTCCACCCACAGCCGCTGCACCCTCGGCGGAATGATCGGCAACAACTCCTGCGGCTCCCACTCGGTGGCCTGGGGCACGACCGCCGACAACGTCTCCGCCCTCTCCGTGGTCGACGGCGCGGGCGTCCTCCGTAACCTCGCAACAGGATGGGACAGCGCCCCCGCGGGCCTGCGCGCGCTCGTGGACGGCGACTTGGCGCTCCTGCGCACCGGCTTCGCCGACCTGCCGCGCCGCATCTCCGGCTACGCCCTGGACGCGCTGCTCCCCGAACGCGGCCCGGACCTGGCGCGCGCCTTCTGCGGTTCGGAGGGCACGCTCGGCGTCGTCACCGAAGCGGTCGTACGCCTCGTCGATGCGCCCCGCGCGCGTGCGCTCGCCGTGCTCGGTTACGCCGACGAGAGCGCGGCCGCCGAGGCCGCGGCCGGACTCCTGCCGCACGGGCCGCTGACCGTCGAGGGCATGGCCGCCGACCTCGTACGCGGAGCCGCCCGGGAGAGCGGGCTGCCCAAGGGCGGCGCCTGGCTCTTCGTGGAGACCGGCGGCGACAGCCCGGCCGAGGCACGCGCGCGTGCCGTCACGATCGTGCGGGCGGCCGCCCCCGACACCGTGGACGCCGTGGTCGTCGACGACCCGGCGGGGCAACGGGCGCTGTGGCGGGTGCGCGAGGACGCCAGCGGGACGGCCACCCGCATGCCGGACGGGTCCGAGGCCTGGCCCGGCTGGGAGGACTGCGCGGTGCCGCCCGCCCGACTCGGCGCCTACCTGCGGGACTTCAGGGCCCTGCTCGGCGAACACGGGCTGCGCGGCACGCCGTACGGGCACTTCGGGGACGGCTGCATTCACGTACGCATCGACTTCGACCTGCTCAGCACCGAAGGCGTGGCCCGCTTCCGCCGCTTCTCCGAGGACCTCGCCGACGTGGTCGTCGCCCACGGCGGCTCGCTCTCCGGCGAACACGGCGACGGACAGGCCCGCGCGGAGCTCCTGCCGAAGATGTACGGCCCCGGACTCATCCGCCTCTTCGAACGCGTCAAGGACCTCTGGGACCCCGCCGGCCTGCTCAACCCAGGCATGCTGGTGCGGCCCGCGCCCCTCGACGCCGACCTGCGGTTCGCACCCCTGCCCCGCGAACCCGTCGACGTCGTCTTCGGCTACCCGCAGGACGGCGGCGACTTCTCGGCGGCGGTCAGGCGGTGCGTCGGCGTGGCCAAGTGCCGTACCGCGTCACCGGCCTCGCCCACCGGCGTGATGTGCCCGTCCTTCCGTGCCACCGGCGAGGAGGAGCACTCCACGCGCGGCCGCGCCCGCCTCCTGCACGAGATGCTCGCCGGTGAGGTGGTGACGGACGGCTGGCGCTCCACGGAGGTCAGGGACGCCCTCGACCTCTGCCTCTCCTGCAAGGGCTGCCGCTCGGACTGCCCGGTGGGCGTCGACATGGCCACGTACAAGGCGGAGTTCCTCCACCACCACTACGAGGGCCGCCGCAGACCCGCCGCCCACTACACGATGGGCCGACTCCCCCGCTGGCTCCGCGCCGTCGCGACGACCCGCACGGCCCGGCTCGTCAACACGCTCTCCCGCGTCACCCCGCTGGCCGCACTCGCCAAGCGCCTGGGCGGCATCACCCCGGAGCGGCCACTCCCTCGGGTGGCGCCGCGAACGTTCCGGCAGTGGTGGGGGAGCAGGGAGAGGAGTCGGGCGCGGGGCGGGGGGCAGTCGCGCGGCGGGAGCCGGGCGCGGGGCGCGGAGGCGGCCGACGTCGTGCTGTGGCCCGATACCTTCACCGAGCATCTCTCGCCGTCCGTGGGGCAGGCCGCGGTGGCGGTTCTGGAGGATGCGGGGCTCCGCGTCGCCGTGCCGCCGCGTGGCGTGTGCTGCGGCCTGACGTACGTCTCCACCGGTCAGCTCGACCGCGCCCGTGCCGTCCTGCGCGCCACCCTCGACCGCATGGAGCCGCTCCTGGACGCCGGCACCCCGGTCGTCGTCCTGGAGCCGAGCTGCGCCGCCGCGCTGAAGTCGGACCTGCCCGAGCTCCTCGGCGACGACCCCCGCGCCCCACGGCTCGCCGCCGCGGTCCGCACCTTCGCGCAGGCCGTCGAGGAACTGGCCCCGCAGTGGCAGCCCCCGGTCCTCGGCCGCCCCGTCGCCGGCCAGACCCACTGCCACCAGCACGCCATCCTGGGCGACGCGGCGGAACGGCGCCTGCGGGCGAAGGCGGGCCTGACGGGCGAACTGAGCGGCGGCTGCTGCGGACTCGCGGGGAACTTCGGTTTCGAGCGCGGCCATTACGACGTGTCGAAGGCCTGCGCCGAGGAACAGCTGCTGCCCTCGGTGGCAGAGGCGGAGGTAGACGGGGACGCGGTGATTCTGGCCGACGGCTTCTCCTGCCGTACCCAGCTGGACCAGCTCGCGGGGGTGCGGGGGCGGCATCTGGCGGAGGTGCTCGCGGAGGGACTGCGCCACGTCGGCGCCGGGAGCGAGGACCGGGAGCGGGGCTCCGGGGGTGAGCACCACGAGCGGGGCTCCGGGGGCGGGTGAGCGCCAGGCAGGTGCCGGGAGGCGGCTACCCCCGGGTGATCTCCCTGGCCAGCTCCACCAGTTCCCTCACGTACGGGTGGGGGGCCGGGCCGTCGCGCCACGCCAGGGAGACCGGGAGGGGCGGGGCGTCCGTGAGGGGGACGTAGGCGACCGCCGGGTGCGGGTGCATGTCGGGGGTCGCGGTCGTCGTGACGCCCACCGCGCGGTCGGCGGCGATCGCGGCCAGCCAGTCGTCGGTGTTGGCCACGGTGACCGTGGAGGTGGGGCGCGCGTCGGCGGGCCACAGGTCGAGCGTCGTGGTGCCGGAGACCGGGTTGAGGGCGATCGTGCGGTGCGCCAGGTCCGCGAGGGCCAGCGCGGCACGGTCCGCGAGAGGGCTGTCGGCGGGGACGGCGGCCACCCGGCGCTCCGTGTGGAGGAGCTCGGTGACCAGGCCGGGCGCGTCGACCGGCCCGCGCAGCAGCGCGACGTCGACCGCGCCACGGGTCAGCCCCGCCGTGCGGTCGTCGATGCGGAGGAGTTCCAGCGGGACGTCGGGGTGCGCCGCGCGCCAGCGGCGCAGCAGGGGCGTGGTGTAGGGGCCGGCCGCCGACCACGCGTGCCCGAGCCGCAGCGGCCGGCGCACCGAGCGGCCCGCGTCCAGCGCGTCCTCGAACGCGGCGACGGCGACCGCCGCCCGGTCCCGGAAATCCTGCCCCGCCGCGGTGAGCGTGAGGTGGTGCGTCGAACGGTCCACGAGCCGTACGCCGAGCGCGTCCTCCAGCGCGGCGAGCGTGCGGGACGCGGCGGGCTGCGTGATGCGGAGGCGGGCGGCGGCACGGGTGACGCTGCCCTCCTCGGCGACGGCGAGGAAACAGCGCAGGTGACGCACTTCGACGGCGCGCGTACCGGGCGGCGGATCGGTCATGTCCGCGGAGCATAACCGGAGCGCAATCGGTATTTCTCAAGCCGTGCCGGGCGCCGTAGCTTCGACATGTGGACGTGGTTTGCGTACAGCAGTGAAACGGCTCCACAATCCTGTCTCGGTGCACTACCTTGGCTGGCGTAGTGCAGGACACTGAACTTTTCGGGGAAGGGCTCGCCGTGAATGTCTCCCGCAGCGATCAGGCGGCACCCGAGGCGACCTCCCAGGGGGCGTCGGGCCACGGGGCGTCGGGGCTCCGCGGGCGCATCGGTCCGCTCGGCCCCGTCGGGCTCGTGCTCGCGGGCGGCATCTCCGTGCAGTTCGGCGGCGCGCTCGCCGTGAGCGTGATGCCGAGGGTCGGCGCGGTCGGCATCGTGGCGCTGCGGCTCGTCTTCGCCGCGCTCGTGCTGCTCGTCGTGTGCCGGCCGAAGGTGCGCGGGCACTCGCGGGCCGACTGGGGGACGGTCGTCGCGTTCGGTGTGGCCATGGCCGGGATGAACGGCCTCTTCTACCAGTCCGTCGCCCGCATCCCCATGGGCCCCGCTGTCACCCTCGAGGTCCTCGGCCCGCTCGCGCTCTCCGTCCTCGCCTCGCGCCGCGCCGTGAACGTGGTCTGGGCGGGGCTCGCCCTCTGCGGTGTCTTCCTGCTCGGCGGCGGGGGAGGCTTCGACGGCCTCGACCCGGTCGGTGTCGCGTACGCCCTGGGGGCCGGCGCGATGTGGGCGATATACATCCTCTTCAGCGCGCGCACCGGGCGGCGCTTCCCGCAGGCCGACGGTCTTGCCCTCGCGATGGCGGTCGCGGCGGTGCTCTTCCTGCCGCTCGGCGTCGCCGCGTCCGGGTCGCGGCTGATCCAGCCGGGCACGCTGGCGCTCGGCGCGGCCGTGGCGGTGATGTCGTCCGTACTGCCGTACACCCTCGAACTCCTCGCCCTGCGGCGGCTGCCCGCGCACACCTTCGCGGTCCTGATGAGCCTGGAACCGGCCATCGCGTCCGTCGCCGGGTTCCTCGTCCTGAGCCAGGCCCTCTCCGCCGTCGAGGCCGTCGCCATCAGCCTGGTCATCGCGGCGAGCATGGGCGCGGTGCGGACGCAGGTGGGGCGGCGGCGGAGGCGTGCGGGGGCGGAGCCGGTGGCAGGGGTGGATCCGGTGGTGGGGGTGGATCCTGTTGCGGGGGTGGCCGCGGCGCCCCCGTCCGACCCGGGCCCTGTCCACACCACCCCGGGCGCCGAACCCGTCGGGCGGCCGTCCGAAAAGTAATGCAAGCACGCTTGCTTGTTTCTATGAGCGCTGCCATGCTCCGAGGCACTTCCCTCGGCCCTTGACCTGGTTCGGGCAGGGGGGACCCGACCGTGCCCCGAGGGGAGCGTTCCGTGTCCGATGCCTTGCCCGTGCTCGACGACCTGCGCAGCGAGAGCGAGGAACTCGACCGCCTCGTGGCGGAGTTGAGCCGGGAGCGGTGGTCACTCGCGACGCCCGCGCCCGGCTGGACCGTGGCCCATCAAATCGCGCACCTGACCTGGACGGACCGGGCCGCGCTGCTCGCCGCCACGGACCCGGACGCCTTCGCGGCGGAGGTCGAGAAGGCCGCGGCTGCGCCCGACTCCTTCGTGGACGAGGGCGCGGAGGAAGGCGCCGCGCTGCCGCCCGCCGAGCTGCTCGCCCGCTGGCGGGCCGGGCGCGACGAGCTGTGGCAGGTCCTGAGCGAGGCCCCCGCCGGTACGCGCCTGCCCTGGTACGGGCCGCCCATGGCCGTCCCCTCCATGGCGACGGCGCGGCTCATGGAGACCTGGGCGCACGGCCAGGACGTGGCGGACGCGCTCGGCGTGACGCGGGCCGCGACGGACCGGCTGCGGCACGTGGCGCGGATCGGGGTGCGGGCACGTGACTTCGCCTTCGCCGTACGCGGACTGAGCGCACCGCGCGAGGAGTTCCGGGTCGAACTGACCTCACCGGTGACGGACGAGGTGTGGTCGTACGGCCCCGAGACCGCCGCACAACGTGTGATCGGCCCGGCGCTCGACTTCTGCCTGCTCGTCACCCGACGCGCCCACCGCGCCGACCTGTCCGTCCGGGCGGAGGGCCCCGACGCCGACCGCTGGCTCGACATCGCCCAGGCCTTCGCAGGCCCACCCGGCCCCGGCCGCCCCCGGAAGACCCCGGCCCAGTGACCCCACCCGGCCGTCCGACGAAGGGACCCGGACAGTGACCGTACGACCCCGACCTCTCCGTGTCGGCAATGGCTCCGGTTTCTACGGGGACCGGTTCGGTGCCATGCGCGAGATGCTCACCGGTGGGGAGCTCGATGTCCTCACCGGGGACTATCTCGCCGAGTTGACCATGCTCATCCTCGGGCGGGACCGGCTCAAGGATCCGGGGCGCGGGTATGCCAAGACCTTTCTGCGGCAGCTGGAGGAGTGTCTCGGGCTCGCCCGGGAGCGGGGCGTGCGAATCGTGGTCAATGCGGGTGGGCTCAATCCGGGCGGTCTCGCCGAGGCCGTACGGGAGTTGGCCGGGCGGCTCGGGCTCGGGGAGACGCGGGTCGCGCACGTCGAGGGCGACGACCTCGGCGCCCGCTTCCCCGGCGCGCTGACCGCCAACGCCTACCTCGGCGGCGCCGGCATCGCCGCGTGCCTCAACGCGGGCGCCGATGTCGTCGTCACCGGCCGCGTCACCGACGCCGCCCTGGTCACCGGGCCCGCCGCCGCGCACTTCGGGTGGGGGCCGACGGAGTACGACCGGCTGGCGGGCGCCGTCGTCGCCGGGCACGTGCTGGAGTGCGGTGCGCAGGCCACCGGGGGCAATTACGCCTTCTTCGCCGAGCACGGGGCGGACGGCCTGCGTCATCCCGGGTACCCCCTCGCCGAGATCCACGAGGACGGCTCGTGCGTCATCACCAAACATGACGGCACCGGCGGCTTCGTCGACGTCGGGACCGTCACCGCGCAGCTCCTGTACGAGACGCAGGGCGCCCGGTACGCCGGGCCCGATGTGACCGCCCGCCTCGACACCGTCATCCTCACCCAGGCCGGCCCCGACCGCGTCCGGATCGACGGCGTGCGCGGTGAGGCGCCGCCCCCGACCCTCAAGGCGGGCCTCAACCGCCTCGGCGGGTTCCGCAACGAAGTCGTCTTCGTGCTCACCGGGCTCGACATCGAGGCCAAGGCCGCCCTCGTCCGTGCCCAGATCGAGGACGCCCTCGACCGCGCCAAGTCCCGCCCCGCGCACGTCCGGTGGGAGCTCGCCCGCACCGACCGCGAGGACGCGCTCACCGAGGAGAGCGCCAGCGCCCTGCTCCGCCTCGTCGTGCGCGACGCCGACGCCGACACGGTCGGCCGCACCCTCAGCGGCGCCGCCATCGAGCTGGCCCTCGCCAGCTATCCCGGTTTCCATGTGACGGCACCGCCCGGAAAGGGATCGCCCTACGGCGTCTTCGAGGCGGCGTACGTCGACCGGGACAGCGTCCAGCACGTGGCGGTCCTGCCGGACGGGGAGCGGCGCCCGATCCCGTCCGGCGCCGACACCCTCGTACGGGAAGACCTCCCTGTACCGGAAGACCGCCCCGTACCGGAAGACCTCGATCCGTCCCCGTCCCCGCTCCCCGCGCCCCTCCCGCCCGGCCCCACCCGCCGCGCCCCCCTCGGCCTCGTCGCCGGGGCCCGCAGCGGCGACAAGGGAGGCGACGCGAACATCGGCGTGTGGGTGCGCACCGACGACGCGTGGCGGTGGCTCGCCCACGAGCTGACGGTGGACCGGCTGCGCGAACTCCTGCCGGAGACCGCGGGGCTGCCCGTCACCCGCCACGACCTGCCCAACCTGCGCGCCCTGAACTTCGTCGCCGAGGGGCTGCTCGGCGAGGGCGTGGCCGCGCAGGCCCGCTTCGACCCGCAGGCCAAGGGCCTCGGCGAGTGGCTGCGCGCCCGCCACCTGGACATACCGGAGGTACTGCTGTGACACAGGAGGTACTGCTGTGACCGTCCTCGCCTCCGCGCTCGACCCCGCGAGCGCCGAATACGCCGAGCACCGGCAGGTCATGCTGGACCGGCTCGCCGAGCTCGACGCCGAACAGGCCAAGGCGCTGGAAGGGGGCGGGGAGAAGTACGTCCAGCGGCACCGCAAGCGCGGCAAGCTGCTCGCCCGGGAGCGGATCGAGCTGCTCCTCGACCCCGACACGCCCTTCCTGGAGCTGTCGCCCCTCGCCGCCTGGGGCAGCGACTATCCCGTCGGCGCGTCCATGGTCACCGGCATCGGCGTTGTCGAGGGCGTGGAGTGTCTGATCACCGCCAATGATCCGACCGTGCGGGGCGGCGCCTCCAATCCCTGGACACTGAAGAAGGCCTTCCGGGCGCACGAGATCGGGCACGCGAACCGGCTGCCCTCCATCCACCTCGTGGAGTCCGGAGGCGCCGACCTGCCGTCCCAGAAGGAGATCTTCATTCCGGGCGGCGCCCTCTTCAAACACCTCACGCAGTCCTCGGCGGCCGGGATTCCGACGATCGCCGTCGTCTTCGGGAACTCGACCGCCGGAGGCGCGTACGTCCCCGGCATGAGCGACCACGTGATCATGGTCAAGGAGCGCGCGAAGGTCTTCCTCGGCGGGCCGCCCCTGGTGAAGATGGCGACCGGCGAGGAGAGCGACGACGAGTCGCTCGGCGGCGCCGAGATGCACGCCCGCACCTCCGGCCTCGCCGACCACCTCGCCGAGGACGAGCGGGACGCGCTCCGCCAGGCCCGCCGGGTCGTGTCGCGCCTCAACTGGCGCAAGGCGTACCCCGATCCGGGCCCCGCCGAGCCGCCCAAGTACGACGAGGACGAACTCCTCGGCATCGTCCCCGGCGACCTGAAGAAACCCTTCGACCCGCGCGAGGTCATCGCCCGCGTCGTCGACGGCTCCGACTTCGACGAGTTCAAGCCGTTGTATGGCAGCTCCCTCGTCACCGGGTGGGCCGCCCTGCACGGCTATCCCGTCGGCATCCTCGCCAACGCGCAGGGCGTGCTGTTCAGCGAGGAGTCGCAGAAGGCCGCCCAGTTCATCCAGTTGGCCAACCAGCGCGACATCCCGCTGGTCTTCCTGCACAACACCACCGGCTACATGGTCGGCAAGGAGTACGAGCAGGGCGGCATCATCAAGCACGGCGCGATGATGATCAACGCGGTCAGCAACTCGCGCGTGCCGCATCTGTCGGTGCTCATGGGGGCGAGTTACGGCGCCGGGCACTACGGCATGTGCGGGCGCGCCTACGACCCGCGCTTCCTCTTCGCCTGGCCGAGCGCCAAGTCCGCCGTCATGGGCCCGCAGCAGCTCGCGGGCGTCCTGTCGATCGTGGCCCGCGCCTCGGCCGCCGCCAAGGGGCAGCCGTACGACGACGAGGCCGACGCCGGGCTCCGCGCCATGGTGGAGCAGCAGATCGAGGCGGAATCGCTACCGATGTTCCTGTCCGGGCGGCTCTACGACGACGGGGTCATCGACCCGCGCGACACCCGCACCGTCCTCGGTCTGTGCCTGTCCGCGATCCACACCGCCCCCTACGAGGGCGCACGCGGCGGCTTCGGCGTCTTCCGGATGTGAGGAGAACACCCCATGATTTCCACCCTGCTGGTGGCCAACCGGGGCGAGATCGCCTGCCGCGTCTTCCGCACCTGCCGCGATCTCGGCATCACCACGGTCGCCGTGCACTCCGACGCCGACGCGGGCGCCCTGCACGTACGCGAGGCCGACACGGCGGTACGGCTGCCGGGGGCGGCGCCCTCCGAGACGTATCTGCGCGGCGACCTCGTCGTGAAGGCCGCGCAGGCCGCGGGCGCCGACGCGGTCCACCCCGGCTACGGCTTCCTCTCCGAGAACGCCGACTTCGCGCGGGCCGTCCTCGCCGCGGGCCTCACCTGGATCGGCCCGCCGCCCGCCGCCATCGAGGCGATGGCGTCCAAGACGCGCGCCAAGGAACTGATGGGCGTCGAACCGCTCGGCGACGTCACCGAGGCCGACCTGCCCGTCCTCGTGAAGGCGGCCGCGGGCGGCGGCGGGCGCGGCATGCGCGTCGTACGGGATCTGGCCGATCTGCCGGGGGAGCTGGCGGCCGCCCGGGCCGAGGCCGCCAGTGCCTTCGGCGACGGGGAGGTGTTCGTCGAGCCGTACGTCGAGGGCGGCCGGCACGTCGAGGTGCAGATCATGGCCGACGCGCACGGCACCGTGTGGCCGCTCGGCACCCGCGACTGTTCCCTCCAGCGCCGCCACCAGAAGGTCATCGAGGAGTCCCCGGCCCCCGGCCTCACGCCGGAACTGGTCGCGGAGCTGCACGCGCAGGCCGTGCGCGCCGCCCGCGTCACCGACTACCGCGGCGCGGGCACCGTCGAATTCCTGGTGGCCGGAGAGCGGGCGCACTTCCTGGAGATGAACACCCGGCTCCAGGTGGAACACCCGGTCACCGAGGCCGTGTTCGGGCTCGACCTCGTGGCGCTGCAGATCCGGATCGCCGAAGGCCTCGCCCTGGAGAAGGACCCGCCGGCCGCGCACGGCCACGCCGTCGAGGCCCGCCTCTACGCCGAGGACCCGGCCGCCGACTGGGCCCCGCAGACCGGCACCCTGCACCGCATCGACGTGCCCGGCGGCGTGCGCCTCGACACCGGGTACACCGCGGGCGACACCATCGGCGTGCACTACGACGCGATGCTCGCCAAGGCCGTCGCGCACGCGCCGACGCGCGCAGAGGCCGTACGCAAACTGGCGGGCGCCCTGGAACGCGCCGCGGTCCACGGCCCCGTGACCAACCGTGACCTGCTCGTACGCTCCCTGCGGCACCCCGAGTTCACCGAGGGCCGCATGGACACCGGCTTCTACGACCGGCACGCCGCCGCGCTCACCACCTCGGCGCCCGACCCGCACGCACCGCTGGCCGCCGCCCTCGCCGACGCGCACGGCCGCTCCCGGTTCGGCGGCTGGCGCAACCTCCGCTCCCAGCCCCACCTCAAGCGCTACCGCACCGAGCCCGACGGCACCGAGCACGAGGTGCGCTACCACCACACCCGGCAGGGGCCGGCCGCCGACGGCGTGACCGTGATCGACGTGCGCCCCGGGCTCGTGGTCCTCGAAGTGGACGGCGTACGGCGGCAGTACAGGGTCCACCGGTACGGAGACCGCGTGCACGTCGGCACACCCGACGGGGACACCGCCCTCACGCCGCTGCCGCTGCTCCCCGAACCGGCCGCCCGCCGCGCGCCCGGCTCGCTGCTCGCCCCGATGCCCGGCACCGTCGTCCGCGTCGCCGAGGGGCTCGCCGAAGGGCAGCCGGTCACGGCCGGGCAGCCCCTCGTCTGGCTGGAGGCCATGAAGATGGAGCACCGCATCTGCGCCCCCGCCGCCGGAACGCTCACCGCCCTGCACGCCGTGCCCGGCCGCCAGGTCGAGGTCGGCACGCTGCTCGCCGTCGTCCAAGCCGCAGCCCAGGCCACCGGCCAAGCCGCCGCCCAAGCCGCCGTCCCGGAGGAGAACGCCTCATGAGCACCGCTCGCAGCACCGCTCGCAGCACCGTCCTCGAAACCGCTGAGCACCAGGCCCTGCGCGCCGCCGTCGCCGCACTCGGCAAGCGGTACGGTCGCGACTACCTGGCCCGCGTCGCGGGCGCCGGCGGCCACCCCGACGAGCTGTGGGCGGACGCCGCCAAGCTCGGCTACCTGGGCGTCAACCTGCCCGAGGAGTACGGGGGAGGGGGCGGCGGCATCGCGGAACTCTCCATCGTCCTGGAGGAGTTGGGTGCCGCAGGCTGTCCGCTCCTCATGATGGTCGTCTCGCCCGCGATCTGCGGCACCGTCATCGCCCGCTTCGGCACCGAGGAGCAGAAGCGGGCCTGGCTGCCCGGCCTCGCCGACGGCTCCCGCACCATGGCGTTCGGGATCACCGAGCCCGACGCGGGCTCCAACTCCCACCGCATCACCACCACGGCCCGCCGCGACCCCGACTCCGGCGACTGGCTCCTGTCCGGCCGCAAGGTGTTCATCTCCGGCGTCGACATCGCCGACGCGACACTCATCGTGGGCCGTACGTCCGACGCGCGGACCGGCAACCTCAAACCGTGCCTGTTCATCGTCCCGCGCGACGCCCCCGGCTTCGGGCGGCGGCAGATCGACATGGAACTCCAGGCCGCCGAGAAGCAGTTCGAGCTGACCCTCGACGATGTGCGGCTGCCCGCCGACGCGCTCGTCGGCGACGAGGACGCGGGGCTCCTCCAGCTCTTCGCGGGCCTCAACCCCGAGCGCATCATGACCGCCGCGTTCGCACTCGGCATGGGCCGGTACGCGCTGTCCCGCGCCGTCGAGTACGCCAAGGAACGCAGCGTGTGGAAGTCGCCGATCGGCGCCCACCAGGCCATCGCGCACCCCCTCGCCCAGTCCCACGTGGAGATCGAACTCGCCCGCCTGATGATGCAGAAGGCCGCGAGGCTCTACGACGAGGGTGACGACGTCGGCGCGGGCGAGGCCGCCAACATGGCCAAGCTCGCCGCCGCCGACGCCTGCGTGAAGGCCGTCGACCAGTCCGTGCACACGCTGGGCGGCAACGGCCTGACGAAGGAGTTCGGCCTCGCCTCGCTGATCGTCGCGTCCCGCGTGGCGCGGATCGCCCCGGTGAGCCGGGAGATGATCCTCAACTACGTCTCGCACCAGACGCTCGGCCTGCCCAAGTCCTACTGAGGAGCGCTCCCGTGAGTCTTTCCGTCTCTTCACCGGTGCGCGGCATCACCACCGTCACGCTGGACGCGCCCGAGCGGCGCAACGCGCTCTCGGCGGAGCTGGTGGGCGCCCTGGCCGAGGCGCTCGGCGACCTCGGCGAGGACCGCGACACGCGCGCGGTCCTCCTCACCCACACCGGCACGACGTTCTGCTCGGGCGCCGACCTGAAGGCGCCGCCCGACCCGCGGGACTTCGTGGCGCTGCTCCGGCAGCTCGTGGCGCTCCCCAAACCGGTCGCCGCGCGGGTGGACGGGCATGTGCGGGCGGGCGGGCTCGGGCTGCTCGGCGCCTGCGACGTGGCGGTCGCGGGCCCGGGGGCGACGTTCGCGTTCACGGAGGTGCACATCGGCGTCGCCCCCGCCGTGATCTCCCTGCCCCTGCTGCCCCGCCTCGACCCGAGCGCCGCGTCCCGCTACTACCTCACCGGGGAGCGCTTCGACGCGGCGGAGGCGGCCAGGACCGGCCTGGTCACGCTGGCCGCTGCCGACGTCGACGCCGCACTGGAACCGCTGCTCGACGGGTTCCGCGCGGCGGCGCCGGGCGCCCTGGCCGAGACGAAGAAGCTGCTCACGGCTAGGGTGCTCGACGCATTCGACGACCAATCGGACGCCCTCACGGCCCTGTCCGCGCGGCTCTTCGGCTCCGCCGAGGCGCGCGACGGCATGACGGCGTTCCTCGAACGACGGGAGCGCCCATGGGTGCTGTGACCGCCGACGACCGCGCGCCCCGGCAGGAGCGTGCCGCGAAGCAGGAGCGTGCGCCGAAGCAGGACCGCAGCCGCGCGACGCGGCAGAAACTCCTGGAGGCGGCGGTGTCCTGCCTCGCCGAGCACGGCTGGGCGGGCTCCACGGTCTCGGTGGTCGCCGAGCGGGCGGGTGTCTCGCGGGGCGCGGCGCAGCACCATTTCCCCACCAGGGAGGACCTGTTCACGGCGGCCGTCGAGTACGTCGCCGAACAGCGCTCCACGGCGTTGCGCGCCCTGCCCGCCCAGGACAGGGCGTCCGTGGTCGCCGCTCTCGTCGACCTCTACACCGGCCCGCTCTTCCGCGCGGCGCTCCACCTGTGGGTCGCCGCGTCGAACGAGCCGCAGCTCGGCTCCCGCGTCACGGAACTGGAATCCCGCGTGGGCCGCGAGACGCACCGCATCGCGGTGGAGCTGCTCGACGCCGACGAGTCCCGCCCCGGCGTCCGCGAGACGATCCAGGGCCTCCTGGACATGGCGCGGGGCCTGGGCCTCGCGAACCTGCTGACGGACGACGGGACGAGACGGGAGCGGGTGGTGGCGCAGTGGACGGTGCTGGTGGAGGAGGCGTTGAGGACGAAGGATTGAGCCCCTCCGGCGATCGGGGAGCGGGGTCCGGGGCGGAGCCCCGGGACGTCAGCACACGGTGCCGTCAGCGGGCGATCTCGTCGTACCCCTCGATGGCCTGCGGGGAGCGGCTGCCGGGCCCGGTGTAGCGGGCGGAAGGCCGGACGAGCCGTCCCGTCCGCTTCTGCTCCAGGATGTGCGCCGACCAGCCCGCGGTCCGCGCGCACGTGAACATCGACGTGAACATGTGCGCCGGCACCTCGGCGAAGTCGAGGACGATCGCCGCCCAGAACTCCACGTTCGTGGCGAGGACGCGGTCGGGCCTGCGGGCGTGCAGCTCGTCGAGGGCCGCCTTCTCCAGGGCCTCCGCGACCTCGAAGCGGGGCGCGCCCAGCTCACGGGCGGTGCGCCGCAGCACGCGCGCGCGGGGGTCCTCGGCCCGGTACACCCGGTGCCCGAAGCCCATCAGCCGCTCGCCCTTGTCCAGGGCCTGCTTCACGTACGCCACCGCGTCGCCCGTGCGCTCGATCTCCTCGATCATGCCGAGGACGCGGGACGGGGCACCGCCGTGCAGCGGCCCGGACATCGCGCCGACGGCCCCGCTCAGCGCCGCCGCCACGTCCGCGCCGGTGGAGGCGATGACGCGGGCGGTGAACGTGGACGCGTTCATGCCGTGCTCGGCGGCCGACGTCCAGTACGCGTCGACGGCCTGCACGTGCTTGGGGTCGGGCTCGCCGCGCCAGCGCTTCATGAACCGCTCGACGACCGTCCCTGCCTTGTCGATCTCCCGCTGCGGAACCATCGGCAGACCCTGCCCGCGGGCCGACTGGGCGACGTACGAGAGGGCCATGACGGCGGCGCGCGCCAGGTCCTCGCGGGCCTGCTCCTCGCTGATGTCGAGCAGCGGCCGCAGGCCCCAGACGGGCGCGAGCATCGCCAGGGCGGACTGGACGTCGACGCGGATGTCACCGGAGTGCACCGGGATCGGGAAGGGCTCGGCGGGCGGCAGACCGGGGTTGAAGGCGCCGTCGACGAGCAGGCCCCACACGTTCCCGAAGGAGACGTGGCCGACCAGGTCCTCGATGTCGACGCCGCGGTAGCGCAGGGCGCCGCCTTCCTTGTCCGGTTCGGCGATCTCCGTCTCGAACGCGACGACTCCTTCAAGACCAGGTACGAAGTCGGACATCAGGCGGCTCCTCGTGATGGGTTCGACATGATGGTGGCGAGAGAGGCGGCTTCGGCGACCCGCGGACCGGAACGTATCCCGGTGATGCCCCGTGAGGCCGGCGGTCACCCAACCGATACGGCAGAGGGACGATATCCCCTGGTGCCACCTTTGGCGATGGAATGCGGCACTCAGTGCCACACGTCACCTCTCCGTGGCGCCACGTGCCTCTTCGGGCAGCCCTGTGTTCAAGGCTCATACGGCAAGATGACCGCGTGACCGACTCCAGTGCTCCTCTTCCGGAACCGGCTGACATGCGCGAGCAGTACGTCACCGGAGGGCTCTCCGAGGCCGAGCTGCCGGCCGCGCCCATGGACCAGTTCGCCCTCTGGTTCAAGGAGGCGGCACGCGACAAGGACGCCGTCCCGGAGCCGAACGCCATGGTCGTCTCGACCGCCGACGAGGCGGGCCGGCCCAGCTCCCGCACGGTGCTCCTGAAGGGCTTCGACGAGCGGGGCTTCGTCTTCTACACCAACTACGGCTCCCGCAAGGCCCGCGAGCTCGCCGCCAATCCGCACGTCTCGCTGCTCTTCCCCTGGCACGCCGTGGCCCGCCAGGTGATCGTCTCCGGCACCGCGGAGCGCGTCGGGCGCGAGGAGACGGTCGCGTACTTCCGCACCCGCCCGCACGGCTCCCAGCTCGGCGCCTGGGCCAGCGCCCAGTCCTCCGTGCTCGCCTCACGCGCCGAACTGGACCGCGCCTACGCCGACCTGGCGGCCCGTTACCCGGAGGGCGAGCAGGTCCCGGCGCCGCCGGACTGGGGCGGCTTCCGGGTGAGACCGCAGGCGGTGGAGTTCTGGCAGGGGCGCGTGGACCGCCTGCACGACCGCCTGCGGTACGTGCGCACGGAGGACGGCAGCGGGTGGCGCATCGAGCGGCTGAGCCCGTAGATGTCAGCCCGTCCGGCGTTTGAGGACGAGTAGGCCGAAGGCCACGATTGACGGCGCCGCACACGCCGGGCACCGCACGGGGCACCACGTCACCCGCCGGCCAGGACCCCGTCCAGAAACGGTTCGACCGCGGCGCGCCACGCGTCCGGCTGGTCGTAGTGCACGAGGTGCCCCGCGTCGGCCACTTCGGCGTACTCCCCGCGGGGCAGCACGCGGACCATCTCCTGGGACTCGGCACGGCCGAGCTCGCCGTCCTGGCCGCGCACGACGAGCGCGGGGCAGCGGACCTGGATGAGCTCCTCCCAGTGCGCGTCGTGCACCCACGTCTCGCGGGAGCTGAGCATCTGGGCGCGGTCGAAGACGGGCCGCCAGCCGTCCGGGCCCTCGGCCATCACCTCGGCGAAGAACTCACCGCGCGCCGGGTTGGGGCGCTCCACCCAGGGGTCGTCCTCGCCGAACCACTTGCGTACGTCGGCGAGGGTCGCGAACGGCACCGGCCAGGACTTGAACCAGTCCTCCCAGTCGCGCTGGGACGCGGCCCCGAGGGCGGAGGCCCGCATGTCGCAGATGACGAGGCCCTGGACGAGGTCGGGGCGGCGCGCGGCGAGCTGCCAGGCGGTGAGGGCGCCCATGGAGTGGCCGATGAGGACGGCGGGGGCGAGGCCGAGCTGGACGAGGGCGGCCTCGGCGTCGTCCACATAGGCGTCGCGGGTGTAGGGGCCGTCGGCGGGCTTCTCGCTCCTGCCGTGGCCGCGCTGGTCGAGTGCGACCGCGCGGTGCCGCTCGGCGAGCCAGCGGGCGGTGCCCGCCCAGTGCGAGGCGCGGCCCATCAGGCCGTGCAGCAACAGCACCCCGCCGGACGCTCCCTCGGCCTCCCTGAGCTTGGGAGGGTCGGCGTACTCCCAGGCGGCGAGGCGTACGCCACCCGCACCCGTCACGTCGATGCGCCGCACCATGGTTCCTGGCACCCCCCTTGGTTCCGCTCGGGTTTCACGCCTGGTCCTGCTTCACACCCCCGCACGCTATCGAACTCCCTTTCGAAATCGGCCGGTTCGCCGATAACACCCCACCTTCGGGTGACCACGCTCAAGGATTGACCGGCGCGGCCGAGGGGAGATCTTCATCGGGAGGCGGGCCGCTCGGGGAGTTCGGTCCGAGGGGAATGACCCTGAGAGCTCGGGGCTCCGGGTCAGCACAGGGGAGGACAGGCCCCGGCGCTCTTGAGCGCCGGGGCCCTCGCCTTGTTCGCGCTCACCAGACGGGCACATCCTCCAGCCCCCTCTCCGGCCGACCGGCCAGACCTGGCGCCGACACGGTCAAGAGCCCTCAGGTCATATGCCTCTCGCGACAGCCTCGCACGCAAAACGCTCGGGCGCTGCGATTCCGCACACTGAATCTTGGACTCCGCAAAATCGCGGGGAGACCATGAAGAACCGTCAACTACCTCATGCGCAACGGAAGTTGACCTCAGCGCGGCGACCGGGCCCGAGAGCCCGGCGACCGGCGGTGCCGAGAGCTCGGCGACCGGCGGTGCCGAGGGCTCGGTGCCCGGTGGCGGACGGCCTCAGCGCTTGGCGACGAAGACGTGCGACGCGACCTCCGTGGTGAGCTCCGCGGCCTCGCCGCTGCTGCCCACCAGGACACCGCCCGCCGACTCCGTCACGCTCACCACGGAGCCCGGCTGCACGCCGGCCCGCCGCAGCGTGTACATCAGCTGCGCGTCCGTCTGGATCGGCTCGCCGATGCGGCGCACCACGACCGTCTTGCCCTCGGAGCCCGGGTCGAGCTCCGTCAGGGAGACCATGCCCTCGTCCAGGAACGGGTCCGCGCCGTCCTTCTCGCCCAGCTCCTCCAGGCCCGGGATCGGGTTCCCGTACGGAGACTCGGTGGGGTGGCGCAGGAGCTCAAGGACGCGGCGCTCCACCGCCTCGCTCATCACGTGCTCCCAGCGGCAGGCCTCGGCGTGCACCTGCTCCCACTCGAGACCGATCACGTCGACGAGCAGGCACTCCGCGAGGCGGTGCTTGCGCATCACGCGGGTGGCCAGGCGGCGGCCCTCCTCGGTCAGCTCCAGGTGCCGGTCGCTGGCGACCGCCACCAGGCCGTCGCGCTCCATGCGCGCCACGGTCTGGCTCACCGTCGGTCCGCTCTGGTCGAGCCGCTCCGCGATCCGGGCGCGCATGGGGACCACACCTTCCTCCTCCAGCTCGAGGATGGTGCGCAAATACATCTCAGTGGTGTCAATCAGCCCCGACATGGGTGCCCCTCAGAATTCGCTCGTGCGCTGGCCCTGCCCTCAATTCTGACGCATACCACTGACAACCGTGCCGCGCCGGTGGAATTCCCGCCCAGTACCGGCCTGTGAGGGCCTGCGACGGTGTTGACAGGGCACTGGTCCAGACCGCAACGTGATGCGAATGAGCTCGAAGAGCGAGAGCAAGAGCGAGAGCAAGTCGGCAGGTCAGTACTTCGACGCCGCGATCGGACTGCTCCAGAGGGTCCGCGACGAAGAGTCCGGGAATGTGGCGGAGGCCGGCACGCTGCTCGCCGACGCGGTCGAGGCCGGCGGACGCCTCTTCGCCTTCGGCGCCGGGCACTCCTCCCTCGCCGCGCAGGACGTCGTCTACCGCGCGGGCGGCCTCGCCCTCGTCAACCTCCTCGCCGTGCCCGGTGTGGTCGGCGTCGACGTGATGCCCGCCACGCTCGGCTCCGCCCTGGAGCGGGTCGACGGCCTCGCGGGCGCCGTCCTCGACTCCTCGCCGGCCCGCCCCGGCGACGTACTCGTGATCGTCTCGCTCTCCGGGCGGAACTCGCTGCCGGTCGAGATGGCCATGAACGCCCGCGCCCTCGGCCTGAAGGTCATCGGCGTCACCTCGGTGGCGTACGCGACGGAGACCAGGTCGCGGCACGTCTCCGGCACCTTCCTGAAGGACCACTGCGACGTGGTGGTCGACTCCAAGATCGGCGTCGGCGACGCGGAGCTCTCCCTCGACGGGGTCGACGCCCCCTTCGGGCCCGCCTCCAGCGTCGTCACCAACGCGCTGATGCAGGCCATGACCGCCGCGGCCGTCGAGCAGCTCGCCGAGCGCGGCATCCAGCCGCCACTCCTCAGGTCGGGGAACGTGGACGGCGGCCACGACTGGAACGGCCGCGTCTTCCAGGAGTACGGGGACCGGATCTTCTACCGGCACTGAGTCACCCACCGGCCACCGCGGCGCCCGGGAAGCCCACCCGCACGGTGAGACCGCCGCCCCGCAGGTTCGCCTCCGCCGACACCTCCGCGCCGTGCGCCCGCGCGATCGCCGCCACGATGGACAGGCCGAGACCCGCGCCCTCCCCACGCCCGTGCGTGCGTTCGGCGAGGCGCCGGAAGGGCTCGAAGAGCTGTGGGACGGTGTCCGGCGGGACCTCCGGGCCCGTGTTGGCGACCTCCAGGGTGCCGTCGCCGGTGACGAGGACGCTCACCCGGCCCTCCGGCGTGTTGTACCGCACCGCGTTCGCCACCAGGTTGTGGACCAGCCGGTCGAGCAGCACCCCGTCGCCCGCCACGGTCAGCGGATCCGCCCGCACGGACACCGTGACGCCGCGCCCGGCGGCCTCCTCGGCCAGGCCGTCCGCGACGGCGTGCGCGAGGACGTCCACCGCGACGGGCTCGCGCCGCTCCAGGCCCTGCTCCGACGCGGCGAGCAGCAGCAGCCCCTCGATGAGGTGCTCGCTGTCGTCGGCGACGGAGATCAGCTTCGTACGGATCCGCGCCACGCGCTCCGCGTCCGGCTCCCCGGCGAGACCGATCTCGGCGGCCGCCCGCTGCACCGCGAGCGGGGTGCGCAGCTCGTGCGCCGCGTTGGCCGCGAACCGCTGCTGCGCGCCGACGAGCCGCTCCATCCGGTCCAGCATCTCGTCGAAGGTGTCGGCGAGGTGCTTCAGCTCGCCCGGCGGCGCGTCCAGCGCGATCCGCTCGTGCAGGTTGGCCCCCGAGAGGCGGCGCGCGGTCTCCGCGATGACCGACACCGGGCGCAGCACGCGGCCCGCCATCCACCAGGCGAGGGCGATCGACAGGACGGCGTAGACGGTGAGGACGATCACCGAGACGCTGAGGAGGCGGTTGAGCGCGGCCTCTCCCGCGAGGTCGCTGATCTTCGTCACGGCGAGGCCCTTGTCGAGGTCGACCGGTACGCCCTCCATGCGCCGGGCGGGCACCGCCGAGGCCGCGGGCACCGGGCCGGTGTTCCAGGGCGGGACCGGGCCGCGCGGCACCGCCGTGGTCACCGCCGTACTGATCGACGTGTACAGACCCTGCTGCACGAGCAGGTACACGAGCCCCGTCAGGAGCGCCCCTGCCAGCACGAGCAGCCCGCCGTACAGGGCGGTCAGCCGGGCCCGCTCGCCGCCGGCCGTCACCTTCACAGCGACTGCCCCGCGATCCGGTACCCGGCCCCCGGCACCGTCTCCACCACCGGCGGCTCGCCCAGCTTCGCGCGGAGCTTGGAGAGGGTGACGCGGACCGCGTTGGTGCGGTAGCTGGTGTCCTCCTCCCACACCTGCTCGATCAGGTCATCGCCGCTGACCACCGCGCCGTCCGCCCGCAGCAGGGCCTCCAGGACCGCGAACTCCTTGCGGGACAGCGTCAGATGGCGTCCGTCCCTGCTGGCCTGGCGGCGCGCGGTGTCCAGGACGAGCCCTGCCCGCTCGATCACCGGCGGCAGCGCGGGGCGCGCGCGGCGGCCGAGCGCGAGGACCCGGGCGAGCAGCTCGTCGTACGCGAACGGCTTGGTCAGATAGTCGTCCGCGCCGAGACCCAGACCCGCCACGCGGTCACGCACCGTGCCCGACGCCGTCAGCATCAGCACCCGGGTCAGCAGGCGCTGCCGGACGACCCGGCGGCACACCTCGTCGCCGTGCACGCCCGGCAGGTCGCGGTCGAGGATCAGCACGTCGTACTCGCCGAGCTGCAGTTTCCGCAGCGCGGTCAGTCCGTCGGCCGCGACGTCGACGGCGAGCGCGTCGCGGCGCAGCCCGTCGGCGATCATCTCGGCCAGGAATTCCTCGTCCTCCACCAGCAGTACGCGCATGCCGCCCTGTGTACCCGAGAGTGACCTTTCGCCGGTGTAAGCGTCTCCGCTGAGAGAAACGAAACCCCGCTCCCCGCCAGCCTGTGCGCGTCACTCACGCCACATGTGAAGGGGAAGCCATGAAGACCAGGACCGTCTCCCGGACCCGGACCCGGACCCGTACCCGTACCGGCTCAGTGGCCGTCGCGTCGGCCTTCGCCGCGCTCGCCCTGTTCGCCGGAGGCTGCTCGGCCGGCTCGGACTCGAGGTCCGATGCCAAGGGCGACAGCGCCGACGGCGGCAAGGGCGCCGATGCCGACAAGGCGTTCAAGGAGCGCGAGTGCCTGCGCGAGCAGGGCCTGAAGGTGCCCGAGCCCAAGAGCGGCCAGGACAGCCGCGGCATCACCATCGGCGGCGACATGAGCAAGGAGAAGATGCAGGCCGCCATGGAGAAGTGCGGCCTGGGCGGCGGCTCCAAGGGCGGCGGTGTCTCGCAGGCCGACAAGGACAAGATGCTCAAGTACGCGCAGTGCATGCGCAAGAACGGCTTCGACATGCCGGACCCCAAGTTCGACGGCGGCGCGATGCAGGCCCAGCCCATGCCCAAGGGCGCCGAGGCCAAGAAGATGGAGAAGGCCGCCGCAGCGTGCAAGGGCATCGTCGGATGAGGCGCCGCACCGCCGTGGTCTCCACCGTCGTCGCGCTGCTCGCCGTCACGGGCGGCGGCATAGCCGTCACCGCCCTCGCCGACGCGGGCGGCACCCAGGACGCCGGCCACCGGAACGAGGGCCTCCCGCCCGCCACCGCGCCCGTCGAACGCGGCGACCTCAGCAGCGGCACCCAGGTCGACGGCACGCTCGGCTACGCCAAGGAACGCAAGGTCAACGCGGGTACGGCGGGCACGCTCACCTGGTCCGCCGAGGCCGGCTCGACCATCCGGCGCGACGGCCGGCTCTACGAGGTCGACGGCGTCCCCGTCCGCCTCATGTACGGCACCGAACCCATGTACCGCACGCTGAAGCCGGGCGCCAAGGGAAACGACGTACGCCAGCTCGAAGAGAACCTGGTCGCGCTCGGGTACGGGGCGGGGCTCGCCGTCGACGACACGTACACCGACGGCACGGCGGCCGCCGTCAAGCGGTGGCAGCAGGCCCACGACCGCGAGCGGACCGGCCGCGTCGGCCCCGACCAGGTCTCCTTCCAGCCGTCCGCGGTCCGCGTGAAGTCGACTGGGGCCACCGTCGGCGACCAGGTCGCGCCGGGCAGGCCGGTGCTCGCGACGACCGGTTCGGAACGTGTCGTACGCGTCCGGCTCGACGTGGCGGAGGCGGGCACGGCGAAGAAGGGCACCAAGGTCACCGTCACGCTCCCGGACGGCTCCACGGCGGGCGGCAAGGTCTCCGCCGTCGGCAGGACAGCCAAGCCCGGCGACGACCCGTCCGACAAGACCCCCAAGATCCCCGTCACCATCACCTTCGACGACCCGCGCAAGGTCGGCGGCTTCGACCAGTCGCCGGTCACCGTGCACCTCACCGGCGAGACCCGCGAGGACGTCCTGTCCGTCCCCGTCAACGCGCTTCTCGCGCTGCCGGGCGGCGGGTTCGGCGTCCAGGTCGTCGACGGCGGCCGCACCCGGGAGGTCGAGGTCGAGCTTGGCATGTTCGGGCAGGGCAGGGTCGAGGTGCGCGGCGGCGGGCTGCGGGAGGGCGCGAAGGTCGGGGTGCCGAAGACATGAGCACCCTCCAGGACACGCCCCAGGGCGCATCCCAGGGCGCACCCGAGGACGCACCCCCTGTCGTGGCGCTGGCCGGCGTCACCAAGGAGTACCCGGGCGGGGTCGCGGCCCTCCGAGGCATCGACCTGACCGTCGCCTCCGGCGAACTCCTCGCCATCGTCGGGCCCTCCGGATCCGGCAAGTCCACCCTCCTGCACATCGTCGGCACCCTCGACCGCCCCACCGCGGGCTCCGTCGCCATCGCGGGACACGACGTCGCCGCGCTCACCGACCGCAGCCTCTCCGCGCTGCGCGCCCGGCACATCGGCTTCGTCTTCCAGGCGTTCCACCTGGTCCCCGGCGTCAGCGCCCGCGACAACGTCGCCGAGGGCCTGCTGTACTCCGGCCTCTCACGCGCCGAACGGCGCCGCAGGGCCGCGTACGCCCTGGAGCGCGTCGGGCTCGCCGACCGCATGGGGCACCGGCCGCACGAACTCTCCGGCGGGCAGAAACAGCGCGTCGCCATCGCCCGCGCGGTCGTCGGCGAACCCGACCTGCTCCTCGCCGACGAACCCACCGGCGCGCTCGACACCGAGTCCGGCGAGACCGTCATGGCCCTGCTCCACGACCTCAACGCGGAGGGCGCGACCATCGCCGTCATCACCCACGACACGGAGATCGCCGGACGCCTGCCCCGGCAGGTGCGGATCAGGGACGGGCGGCTCGTCGCGGACACGCGGGGCGCGGAGGTCGCGGCGTGAGGGCGGGGAAGCGTGCGAAGGGGCACGTCCTGAAGGCGGCGCGGCTCGGCCCCCGCGACGTGCTCCACGTCGGCTCCGCGGGGCTGCGCAGCCGGCCGGTGCGGGTCGTCCTCTCCGCGCTCGGCATCGCCATCGGCATCGCGACGATGGTCGCGGTGGTGGGCATCTCGTCCTCCAGCAAGGCCCAGCTCATCAGGGAACTCGACGCGCTGGGCACGAACATGCTGGTGGCGTCGCCCGGTGAGGCGATGTTCTCCGGGGAGCAGGTGACGCTGCCGCCCGACGCGGCGGGCCGGGTCGCACGGGTCGACGGGGTCCAGGACGTCGGCGCCACCGGCGACCTCGCGGAGCGGTCCGTGCGACGCAGCGAGAAGATCCCGGAGGACGAGACGGGCGGCATCTCCGTGAAGGCGTCCACGGAGGGGCTGCTGAAGGTGCTGCGGGGGCGCATGGCGCACGGCAGCTGGTTCAACGCGGCGAACAGCCGCTACCCGTCCGTGGTCCTCGGCCACGTCGCGGCCGCGCGGCTCGGCATCACCTCGCCGGGGCAGCAGGTCTGGATCGACGACCGGTACTACACCGTCATCGGCATCCTCGACGCCCTGCCGCTCGCCCCCGACATCGAACGGTCGGCGCTGACCGGCTGGTCCGCGTCGAAGAAGCTGCTCGGCTTCGACGGCCGTCCGACATCGGTGTACGAACGCTCCACGGACGCCTCCGTCGACACGGTCCGCAAGCTGCTCGCGGCCTCCATCGACCCGGAGAACCCGCGCAACGTCCAGGTCACCGACCCGTCGTCGGCGCTCCGGGCGAAGGCGGCGACGGAGGGGGCGTTCTCCACGCTGCTGCTCGGCCTGGGCGGGATCGCGCTGCTGGTGGGCGGGGTCGGCGTCGCCAACACCATGATCATCTCCGTCCTGGAGCGCCGCTACGAGATCGGCCTGCGCCGCTCCCTGGGCGCCACGCGGGGCCAGATCCGCGTCCAGTTCGTCACCGAGTCCCTGATGCTGTCGGGCCTCGGCGGCGCGGCGGGCGTGGCGCTCGGCGCGGCCGCGACGGCGGCGTACGCGGTCTCCGGCGGCCTGCCGTGGGTGGTACCTCCCTGGTCGATGGCGGGCGGCTTCGCGGCCACCCTGGCCATCGGCACGGCAGCGGGCCTGTACCCGGCGATCCGAGCGGCCCGCCTCTCCCCGACACTGGCACTCCACGCGACGTAACGCCGCTCGCGGCGGCACGGCTATCAGGCCGCCGGGGGACTGCCCCGGGCGACCGGGGGGCGCGGCGCTCTCGGCGTACTCAGGGTGCCAAGGCCTGCGCCAGGTGACCGGGGGCGCGGCGCTCTTGGCGTGCGTGGCGTCCCCGCGATCGGACTCCCCACGGGCCGCCCCCCTCGGAGGCGGGGGGCATGCCCGGCTCGCCTGCGGTGGCAGGGTTCCCGGAGGCCCTCAGGGCGCCAGGGCCTGCGCCAGGTCCAAGGACGCGGCGACGCGGGACGCGACGCTTTCCGCGTACGTCGCGTCGCCCCGGTCGAACTGTCCGCGCGCCGCGCCCCGCAGGAAGGTCAGCACGCCCAGGGTGCGGCCCCGGCTGCGCAGTACCACGCACAGCGCGTGCACCGACTCCTCGGGCCACTGGCGGACCGTCGCCCACTGGCGCGCCCGCTCCGGCGCGGCCGCCGCCCCCGCGCTGGCCCGCACCGAGCCGGTGCGCTCCACGCACTGGGGGGCGGGGTGCCCCTCGGGGTAGCGGACGGGAACGCCCGCCGTGGCGACCGGCAGGCAGGGACCCGGCGGCCCCGCGGGCGTCGCCGCGACCCGCACGAGCCGCACCGGGTCCCCGCCGGCCACCAGGTCCACCAGGGCGTGGTCGGCGAACCCGGCGAGCGCGAAGTCGAGCTGGACCGTCGCCGCCTCCATGGGGTTCTCGCACTCCGCGGTGGCCCGCGCCGCCCGGTGCAGCTGCTGGGAGCGGAACCGCAGCTGCGCGGCCTCCTGCTCCGCCTGCTTGGCCTCGGTCACGTCGAGGAAGAGCCAGCCGACGCCGAGCGGCACGGGCTCCTCCGCGAGCGGCGAGGCAAGGCGCAGGAAGCCGCTGCGCCAGCAGCGCCGCTCACCCCCGCCCTCCTGGCCGGTCCCGGACTGCCCGGCTCCCGACTGACCCGCACCGGACTGCCCCGCACGCAGCGACACCCACATCTCGGCGGGCGCGGGCGGCGTGCCCTCGGCCAGGACATGGGTCAGCGCGCTCTCCAGCTCCTCGACGCCCGTCCCGAGCAGATCGGCGAGCGGCCGCCCGAGGACGGCGGCGGGGCCCACCCCGAAGGCGCGGGCCGCGTGTTCGTTCACCACGGCGGGCCGCAGGTCCGCGTCGACGAGGACCACACCCCACGAGGCGCTCTCGAAGAGGGCCTCGCTGAGCGCGATGGACCGCTCCAGGTCTATCTGCGCGTGGACCTCGCTGAACGCGCAGTACACCCCCGACGGCTTGCCGTCACCGCCCCGCACGGACGCCGACTGCATCCGCACCAGCACCCGCCCGCCGTCCTTCGTCACGAGCGCGAACTCGTGCACCTGACGCCCCGGCGCGTCCATCGCGGACAGCAGCCGCTCCTCGACCTCCCCGGCGTCCGCGGCGCGCACCGCCCACCCCGCGAAGCCGCGCCGCCCGACGGCCTCCGCCGCCGACCACCCGAGGATCCGCTCGGCCTCGCGGTTCCAGTGCGTCACCACACCGTCGGCGTCGAACGCGCACAGAGCCGCGTCCATCCCGTCGAGCAGTGCCGCGAGCAACTCGGCTCCGCCGGGCTCGGGTTCTTCAGGACCCAGTTCGTCAGTGGTTCCGCTCTGCCGCGAAGCACTCACGTGGCACCCCCTACAGGCCGCCTGCCTGTACCGCATGTCAGATCATTCAACTGGAACGTGACGCACCCCACAGGAAGTTCCCGGAAGTCGGACAGAAAATCGTGCGGGGAAATTCGGTTGTGCGGCCCGCGGGGCGGTTCCTAGGGTGGCGTGCACACGAGAAGGGAGGTGGTTCGGCAGATGTATGGAAACCGGACGCGTGAGGTGACTGCGGGCTAGCGGCCCGACGTCGCAACTCGAATTCGGCGCCGGACCAGCGCGTGTGATGTGCGCGCAGCCGGCCCTATTCCCAAGCAGTCACCCGACCCGCGAGCCGCCGGTACGTCCGGCCGGCTTCCTCCGCCCCGGCGGCAGGAACCACGGCTCGCGGGTCGCCTGCGTTCTGGGGGGCGGGCGGCCGCAGCCGTTCAGCCCTTGCTCACCGCCGTGAGGATCTCCGGCAGGCGCCGCGCGACCCGCGGGGCGGCGAGCCGCGTGCCCAGCTCCGTGACCACCGCGCCGTACGCCGCGCCGAGCGGGAGCAGCACCCAGCTCCACGACGACGCGCCCGAGGCGTGCAGCCAGATCGCGAGGGCAAGCACGGGCGCACAGAGCAGGGCCGCCGCGACCATGCCGCCGAGGATGGAGATCCACGCGAGTCCCGCCTGGCCGGGCGCGACGTTCTTGTAGCCCTCCTGCGGGATCGAGTAGGGGAAGCGGGCCGAGGACCACGCGCCCGTGGCCAGCATCGCGCCGAGCAGCGCGAAGGACAGGCCGAGGACCTCCGGCAGGGCGGCCCAGTCGCCGAGCAGCGCGGTGGTGAGGACGGTGACAAGGGTGGCGTACGGCAGGGTGATGAGGAGCAGCGCGAGGGCCCGGCCGCGCAGCTCCACGTACGCGTCGCGCGTCGAGGAGATCGTCATGGCCACCATCCAGAACGCCGACGTGTCCTGGCCGAACTGGTTGTACATGAGGATGCCGAGCATCCCCGCGGCGAAGCACGCGAAGTAGACGGACCCTGTGCCTTGCAGGGCGTTGAAGAGGGGCACGATCAGGCCGATGGCGAGGGACGTCACCCAGGCCGCCTTGGTCTTCGGGTCGCGCCACACATAGCGCAGGCTGCGCTCCATGACGGTGCCGGTGCGGCCGGGGGGCAGCAGTGCGCCGAGGGCACCGGAGGCGCGGGAGGTGCCCTTGTCCGGTTCCGCCGCGGCGAGCGTGGAGCCGTCCGGTGTCGTCATCAGGCGGGTGAGGCTGCGCTGCCAGAGGGCGAGGAGCGCCAGAAGGGCGGCCGCGGACAGGGCGAGTTGGGCCGCAGCGGTCCCGTACGCGCCCCCGCTCACCGAGTCCACCGCGCCGAGCGCCGCGGCGGGCGGGATCCAGCGCACGACGTCCGCCGCCGGGTCGAGCGTGCCGAGGCCGGACGAACCGAGCTTCTGCGCGCCGAAGTTGACGACCTGCGCGCCGACGGCGATGACGAGGCCGCTGAGGACCGCCAGGTCGCGCCCTTTGCGGCTGGTGAGGAGCCGGATGTTGGCGGCGGCGACCGCGCGGGCCAGCGCCACGCAGAGGAGGAGGGCGAGGGCGGTGGCGACGACACCGGTGAGGGCCGCCGCCGCGCCGTGGGCCAGGGCGACCGTCGCACCGGCCGCGAGGCAGAGGGTGAACAGAGGGCCGATGCCGACGAGGGACGCCACGAGGAGTGCCCGTACGAGCGGGCGGGGGCGCAGCGGCAGCATCACCAGGCGCGTCGGGTCGAGCGTCTCGTCGCCGCTGGGGAAGAAGAGCGGCATGACGGCCCAGCCGAGGGCGAGCAAGCCGACGAGCAGGACGCAGAGGGTGGCGGCGTGGGCGTTGCCGCGCAGCGCGACGAGGCCGAGCAGCTGGAGCGCGGCGAAGAGAAGCGAGACGGCGACGGACGCGATGTAGGCGGCGCGGCGGCCCGCCGACTGGCGCAGGCCGTTGCGCAGGAGGGACAGCTTGAGCGAGACGAGAACGGAGGTGACGGGGGTGACGGAGGTGACGGGGGTGGTGGTCGCGGGCGGTGTGGTCATCGGAGGCCGCCGCCCAGCCAGTCGAGGTCGGAGCTCGCGTCGCGGCTGTTCGCGCCGACGAGTTCGAGGAAGGCCTGTTGCAGCGAGGGGGCCTCGCCCCGCACCTCCGCGAGGGTGCCGTGGGCGCGGATGCGGCCCGCGGCCATGACCGCGACCCAGTCGCAGAGCGACTCGACGAGCTCCATGACGTGCGAGGAGAAGACGACGGTGGCGCCGGAGGCGGTGTAGCGCTCCAGGACGCCGCGGATGGTCTGCGCGGAGACGGGGTCGACGCCTTCGAACGGCTCGTCGAGGAAGAGGACTTCGGGGTTGTGGAGCAGCGCCGCGGCGAGGCCGGTCTTCTTGCGCATGCCGGTCGAGTAGTCGACGACCAGTTTGTGCTGGGCGCCCGCGAGATCGAGTACGTCGAGGAGCTGGGTGGCGCGCTTGTCGACCTCGGCGCCGGGCAGGCCGCGCAGCCGTCCGGTGTACGCGAGGAGTTCGCGCCCGGAGAGCCGCTCGAAGAGGCGCAGGCCCTCGGGCAGGACACCGATGCGGGCCTTGACCTCGACGGGGTCGCGCCACACGTCGTGGCCGACGACCTCGACGGTGCCGTGGTCGGGCCTGAGGAGGCCGGTGACCATGGAGAGTGTGGTGGTCTTGCCGGCGCCGTTGGGGCCGACCAGACCGATGAACTTGCCCGCGGGCAGGGTGAGATCGATGCCAGCCACCGCGACCTGCTCGCCGAACCGCTTCCAGAGCCCCTGGATCCGTACCGCCGCCGCCTCGGTCACCGTGCCGCCCTTCGCCGCTTCCGCCGCTTCCGCCGTGTCCGCACGATACGTCGGTGGCGGTCCCGGGGGCGGTCAGCCGGTCAGCGGCGCGCTTCCCTGCCGCACGCGTACGCCAGCGGGGAGATGATCTCCTCGGCGTCGGGCAGCCAGCGGTTGGCGGCGGTGGGGCGGCAGGCCCACTGGACCGCGCCGGAGGTGCCGAAGCGGGTCGGGGGCGCGGCCACGTAGGTGCCCTCGCCGAGCGGGACGAGGTCGATGGCGGCGGGCGGCCAGCCCAGCTTGCGGACCAGGTCGGGGACCTTGGCGGTGGCGCCGGGCAGCACGAAGAACTGCATGCGGCGGTCGGGCGAGCGGGTCACGGGGCCGAGCGTGAGCTCCATGCGCTCCATGCGGGCGAGGGCGAGGAAGCCGGCGGTCTCGGGCACGTCGATCGCGTCGAACGTACGCCCCGTGGGGAGCAGGATCGACGCCTTGGGCTGCTTCTGCCAGAGCCGTCGGGCGACCGTCGCGCTGCCGGTGGCCTGGGTCGCCCAGTCCTCCCTGGCGGGGTGTGCGCCGGGCGCATCGCACGGAATCTCCCCGCACGAGCACTGCTCGACCCCTTCGACGGACTCGAGCCAGGTCCCCGGAAACACGTCCCAGTGACGCTCCTCCGCGTACCGCACGGCCGTGTCCAGCAAGGCTTCTCCGCGCTGCTTCGGGATCTGCGCGGCTGACGTGACTCCGATGGTCTCTTCCACGGAGTTCTCAACTCCCGGTGCCACCGCGGGTTACGGGCGCACGCGAGGGCGGGGGAGGAGCATCGATCCTGCGGCTGGGGCGCATGGGTGCATGGGTGGGGGCGCGCAGGAGGAATGGCTCCCGGGTGCGGGTAACCAGGTCACGGCAGACAGAGAACGCCTCGGAGAAGCATTTGTAGTTCTTATAGTTCTTTATGCCTTCTTTTGCTTCTTTTGTGGCGCATCTTCGCCTCGCCTCAAGGGCATTGATCATCGTGAGGCGGCCCATGGCGGCCGACCGATCCGATGGTCCACGGTGCACACAGGGGGTACGCCATGGCCGCAAGGCCGCTCGTCGCGCGACAGCCCAACGAAAGGCTGCAGGCGCTCATCCAGGAAGCCGGCTGCTCCAACGCCGGACTGGCCCGCAGGGTCAACATGTGCGGTGCGGAACACGGTCTCGACCTGCGGTACGACAAGACGTCCGTGGCCCGCTGGCTGCGCGGGCAGCAGCCGCGCGGCCGGGCACCCGGCATCATCGCCGAGGCACTCGGCCGCAAGCTGGGCCGCACCGTCACCATCGACGAGATCGGCATGGCGAACGGCAAGAACCTCGCCTCCGGCGTGGGGCTGCAGTTCTCTCCGACCGTTCTCGGCGCCATCGAGCAGGTCTGCGAGCTGTGGCGCAGCGACGTGGGCCGCAGGGACTTCCTCTCCGGGTCGTCCGTGGCCGCGTCCGCGCTCGTCGAACCCAGCCGTGACTGGCTGATCTCGTCGCCCGACTCGCAGGTCGGCCGGGCCGCCGGGCCGCGCGTCGGCATGGCGGACGTGGCGGCGGTCAAGGCGATGACGGAGGCGCTGACCAAGCTGGACCACCAGTTCGGCAGCGGCCACGTGCGGCCGGTCGTCGTCCACTACCTCAACTCCGTGGTCTCCGGGCTGCTCGCGGGCTCCTACCGGGAAGCGGTCGGACGCGAACTGTTCGCCGCCGTCGCGCGGTTGACCGAGCTCGCGGGGTACATGGCCGTCGACACGGGCCAGCCAGGACTCGCCCAGCGCTACTACATCCAGGCGCTCCGCCTGGCCCAGGCGGCGGGCGACCGGGGGTACGGCGGGTACGTGCTCGCGGCGTCCATGAGCCACCTCGCCGCCCAGCTCGGAAACCCGCGCGAGATCGCGCAGTTGGCGCGGGCCGCACAGGAGGGGACGCGCGGCAGGGTCACGCCCCGCGCGGAGGCGATGTTCTACGCCGCCGAGGCGCGCGGGCACGCGCTGCTCGGTGACGCGCGGGCCACGCAGGTCGTGGCGGGGCGGGCGGCCGAGGCGATGGACCGCGCGTCCGGCACGGCGGACTCCGGCGACGACCCGGTCTGGATCCGGCACTTCGACCACGCGTATCTGGCCGATGAAATGGCGCATTGTCACCGGGACTTGGGCCAGGCCGACGCGGCGGCGCGCAGCGCCCAGGAGTCCCTGGACGGGCACCCGGAGACCCGGGCGCGCCGTCGCGCGATCGGCCTGGTCCTCCTCGCCACGGCACAGGTGCAGCGGCGCGAGGTGGAACAGGCCTGCCACACGGGTCTGAAGGCCGTCGAACTCCTCGGCACCCTGCGCTCCAACCGCGGCGCGGAGTACCTGGAGGACTTCCAGGACCGCCTCGAGCCGTACCGGGACGAGCCGGTGGTACGGGAGTTCGGGGCGCGCGTCGAGGTCCAGGCGGCGTGAGACGGGGAAACGTCCCCGTGAACAGCGCCGGCCGGAAAGGTTCTGTTACACCCGACACCGGGCGGACGGCGGACGGAGGGCGGCGTTCTGAGCTGCGTGGCAGAGGGATGTGGGGACCCGGTAGCGTGACCCGACGGTTCCGTAGGTCCCCCCAGGTGTAGGAGTCCCGGTGACGCAGCAGAGCGGTCAGGGCGCTGCTTCTTCCGATCCGCAGCAGCGGCCCGCCCACGAGGGCGTGGTGCTGCCCGCGGACGGCAGCGAGCCGCTGTTCCCCACCACCGCGGGCCGCAGCGCCCCCACGGGCGGCACCCCCTGGGGCGACCCCTGGGGCCCCGAAACCTCTACCCCACCCGCCCAGGCCCTCCCCCCGGAGAACGCCCCCACCCCCTCGTACGACGCCTCCTACGGAGGCCAACAGCCGGGCTACGGCAACCCGCAGCCGGGCCCAGCTGCTCCGCAGCCCGGGTACGGCTACCCGCAGCAGGGCGGGGGCGCTCCGCAGCCGGGCCAGGGTGCTTCGCAGCCTGGGTATGGCGCGCAGCAGTCGGGCGCGGGCGCTTCGCGGCCCGGGTATGGCGACCCGCATTCCGGTCAGGGTGCTCAGGAGCCAGGTCAGGGTGCTCCACAGCCGGGCCACGGCACCGCAGAGCCCGGGTACGGCTATCCGCAGCCGGGAGGGGGCGCTTCGCAGCCGGGCCACGGCACCCCGGAGCCCGGGTACGGCTATCCGCAGTCTGGTCCGGGTGTTCAGCAACCGGGTCAGGGTGCTCAGCAGTCGGGCCAGGGCGCTCCGCAGGCCGGATACAGCGCGCAGCATGCGGGCCAGGGCGCTTCGCAGTCCGGGTACGGCGCCCCGCTGCCGGGGTACGGCGACCCGCGGTCGGGCCAGGGTGCTCCGCAGTCAGGCCAGGGTGCTTCGCAGTCGGGCCAGGGCACCCCAGGGCCCGGGTACGGCTACCCGCAGCAGGGCGAGGGCGCTTCGCAGGCCGGTTACGGCTACCCGCAGGCGGGCCAGGGCGAGTCTC
This sequence comes from Streptomyces sp. NPDC018029, assembly GCF_044327655.1. Taxonomy (NCBI): domain Bacteria; kingdom Bacillati; phylum Actinomycetota; class Actinomycetes; order Kitasatosporales; family Streptomycetaceae; genus Streptomyces; species Streptomyces sp. NPDC018029. Next base: position 276,409 of record NZ_JBIRFV010000005.1, read on the forward strand.
GCCCCGGAGCCACCCCGCAGCCTGGATACGGCTACCCGCAGCCGGGTCAGGGCGCTCCGCAGCCCGGATACGGCTACCCGCAGGCAGGGCAAGGCGCCCCGCAGTCCGGGTACGACGGCCCGCAGGGGCCGTACGGGCGGGCGGGTGGGGAGTCTCAGGGTGGGGCGTCGTACGGCGCCGCACCGGGGCACGGTGCTGCCATGGGGCGGGGCGCGCACGGGGCGCAGGCGGCGCACGGTGGCCATGCCGCGCCGCAGCAGGCGCACGGTGCCCATGCCGCGTCCCCCCAGCCGGGGCAGCCGTCGCCGGGCGGGCAGGCCGGACAGCCGAGACACGGCGCGCACGCCGCGCCGTCGGAGTCAGAGTCGGGGCAGGGGGGCCAGGCGGGCCCGCCCGCGTCGCAGCGTGCGCACGGTGCGCATGCCGCGCCGCAAGGAGCCCAGCCGCTGCCCCCGGCCGCCCCCGCACCGCAGAGCATGCCGTTGCCTCCCGTCGCCGCGCCGGGAGCGCCCGCGCCCTCCGACAGCGAGGCGACGCAGTACATAGCCCCCGTGACCGACGAGGGGGCCACGCAGTACATACCCCCGGTGGGACCCGGTGCGCTGCCGCCCGAGGCTCCCGCCGCCGACGCCACGCAGTTCCTGGGGCGGACCAGCTCATCCGCGTCCACATCCCCGCCCGCGTCCGTTTCGGACAGTGATCCCACTCAGTTCATCGCGCCGATCCCCGCCGACGGCCCGCCGCCCGAGCCGGCCTCCGCCCCGTACGGCATCCGGCCCGGCGCCCCCGGCGACCGGCAGCCGCCCGCCGAGTTCGACAGCCTCTTCCGTAGCGACAGCGATGCGGAATCCGGGGGTCCCGCCTCCACCCAGCAGATGCCCCGCGTCGAGGCGCACGGCCCCGCACCCGTCCCCGCGCCCGCCCCCGGCGGCCACGGCGGCGGAGGCGGCCGGCGCAACCGCACCGGATCGAAGGTGCCGCTCATCGCCGCCGTCGGAGTCGGCATCGCCCTCCTCGGCGTCGGCGCGGGCGCTCTCCTCAGCTCCGGGGGCGGGGACGACGAGAAGAGCGACGACGGCAAGCCCGTCTCCGCCTCCTCCGAGCCCGACGAGCGGCCCTCGCCCACCGCCGACCCCGCCAAGGACCAGGCCGTCGCCCTGGACAAGCTGCTCGCCGACAGCAACAACAGCCGTGACACGGTCATCGCCGCCGTACGCAACGTAGGAAAGTGCCAGAACCTCAGCCAGTCGGCGAAGGACCTGCGCGGCGCGGCCCGGCAGCGCAACGGGCTCGTCACCCGCCTCGCCGCCCTGAAGGTCGACAAGCTCCCCGCCAACGACCAGCTGACCGCCTCCCTCAACAGGGCGTGGAAGGCATCGGCGGCGGCAGACAACCACTACGCCGCGTGGGCGGACCAGGTCGCTGGCAAGAAGGGCTGCAGGAAGGGCCACGCCCGCAACACCTCGCAGACCGCTGCGGGCAACCGGCAGAGCGGCGCGGCGACGACGGCCAAGGAGCAGGCCGCCAACCACTGGAACGCGATCGCGCGGAAGTACGGCCTGACCGAGCGCACCAAGACCCAGCTCTGACGGGCGGAGGACACAAGTCGGGGGCGGCCGACCGTTCTACGCCGTCTGCTCCAGTGTCTTCTCCACGTTCACGAAGCCCTCGCGGGCCGGGACGAGCCGCCCGTCCCGCACCACCTGGAACGTGACGCCAGAGTTGATCAGGCGCGGGTACTCGCTGGCGGCGAGCAGGTCCTCGAAGCGCCAGCTCAGCGGCGGTGTGAGGCCGCCCGTCTCGACCCGCAGGCCGCCGTCGAGGGCGCGGCGCAGCGTGCGGGACGACACCTCGCCGCCGTCGAGCGACTCGACGGCCTGCTTCAGGACGGTGTACGCGATCCACGTCGTCTGGACGCCCGCGTCCGCCGGGTCGACCCGGTTGTCGCCGAACGCCTGCTCGCGGATGACGTCCCGCATCCGGTCCCACCTGGCGTCGCCCGCCGCCGGGTACCAGCCGGTGACGTACGCCCCCTCATAGGGCCCGTTCGCGCCGCCGGTGCGGTCGATGAGGGACTGGTCGACGCTGCCGAGGACCGAGGAGATCCGTACCGGCGGATAGTCGTCCTTGGTGCGCCGGAACGAGTCGTAGAAGGTGTCCGTCCGCGCCCCGAGCGCGGCCGTCACACAGCCGTCGGAGGCGCCCGCGTCCTTCAGGGCGCGCTCGGCCTGCGGCGTGAGGTCGGTGCCGTCCTCGGGAGCGCGGATGTCGGAGACGGGCTTGTGGTGGCCGTCGGCGAGGCCCTGGTTGAGGAGCTTCGGCAGCTCGTCGCCGGCGAGGGTGTCGGGGCGGACGAGGGAGACGCGGGCGCAGCGGGCGGCGAGCTGCCGGCCGTTGCCCGCGAGGAGCGCCGGTTCGCCGCCGTTGACCGGGTACGAGAGCGGGCTGCTGAACTCGTCGTCGGTGATGCCATAGCCGCCGATGTAGGGGATGCCTGCGACCTCGAGGGGGCCGAGGAAGGAGCGGCCGTGCTGGCTGTACGCGCCGACGACCGCCACCACGTCGTTCTCGACGGCCTCGCGCGCGCAGTTCGCGGCGCCGACCGAGTCGTTGTGGTCGTTGCAGGTGAGGACCTTCAGCTCGCGGCCGCCGAGGCCGCCGTGGGCGTTGACCCAGCGGGCGTAGGCCTGCGCCATGGCGGGGACGCCGGGCTTGTTGGTGGCCTTGGTCTTCTCGGGGGCCCACGTCATGACGGTGATGGGGTCGTCCCCGGAACCCCCCGTGGTTCCGGGGATGACCCCGCAGCCGGTTATCAGGGACGTACACGCCGCCACAGCGGCCGCCGAGAGTGCTGCGGTTCGGGAGGGGCGGGGGAGGAAGGTGCGTCGCCAGCCGGTCATGTCCCTGCACGATTCCGTGACGTGGCCAACCGTGGAGTGACGCGTTCTCAACGGACAGTGACATGAAGGTGAACGGGCGGGGTCCGGTTCGCGTGCACGGCGTGGGAACGTACGATCCATGACCGTGCAAGGTTCGGAGAAGTCTTCCCGTCGCGGCCGTCGCTCCAGCACCATGGGTGGCATGCCGACCAACGACATGCCGTGGTGGCGCTGGCGCAGCAACGTGCGCTCGGCGCTGCACATGCTCTCCGACCCCGCGTTCCAGCGGGAGTGCTGGCTCGCGGGGCGTGACGAGTACGGGGACGTGACCGACGCCGTGTACCGGCTGGTCGAGGACACGTGGCTGGACAACTGGTCCGCTGAGAAGTACGTGGGCACGATCTTCCGCGACCCGCAGGAGGCGGCCCTCGTCGACACGGCCGTGCTGCGGGTCCTGCGGATCATGCACGAGGTCGGGCCCGACGCGCTGGTCTCCGTCTATCTGGAGCACCCCGGCTGGCCCGAGGCGGTCCGTGCCGCGCGCGACGCGCACGTCCGGCTCGCGGCGGGCGACGGCGACGACCCCGACGTACCGCCGCAGACGCTCGAAGTGCTGCGGATCATGACGCGGACCGCCTGACGGCGCGCTCCCGGGCATGTCCCCGGGGTGACACGGTCCGACCCGCGGGACGATTGCCGTCCGCGGTCCCCGCTGTGGGAACCTTGGCCGCATGAACGAGCAGTCCACCGCGCCCGCCGCCCCCGCTGAGCAGTACGTCCTCACCCTCTCCTGCCCCGACAAGCAGGGCATCGTGCACGCCGTGTCGAGCTATCTCTTCATGACCGGCTGCAACATCGAGGACAGCCAGCAGTTCGGCGACCACGACACCGGACTGTTCTTCATGCGCGTGCACTTCTCGGCCGAGGCCCCGGTGACCGTCGACAAGCTGCGGGCGAGCTTCGCCGCGATCGGCGACTCCTTCCACATGGACTGGCAGATCCACCGGGCCGAGGACAAGATGCGGGTGGTCCTGCTCGTGTCGAAGTTCGGCCACTGCCTGAACGACCTGCTGTTCCGCTCCCGGATCGGCGCGCTGCCGGTGGAGATCGCCGCGGTCGTCTCCAACCACACGGACTTCTCCGAGCTCGTCGCCTCGTACGGCGTCCCCTTCCACCACATCCCGGTGACCAAGGACACGAAGCCGCAGGCCGAGGCGCGGCTCCTGGAGATCGTCCGCGAGGAGAGCGTGGAGCTGGTCGTCCTCGCCCGCTACATGCAGGTGCTCTCGGACGACCTGTGCAAGGAGCTCAGCGGGCGGATCATCAACATCCACCACTCCTTCCTGCCGAGCTTCAAGGGCGCGAAGCCCTACCACCAGGCGCACGCGCGCGGTGTGAAGCTGATCGGTGCGACCGCGCACTATGTGACGGCCGACCTCGACGAGGGGCCGATCATCGAGCAGGAGGTCGAGCGCGTCGGCCACGACGTCACCCCCGACCAGCTGGTCGCGGTCGGCCGTGACGTGGAGTGCCAGGCCCTTGCGCGGGCCGTGAAGTGGCACGCGGAGCGCAGGATCCTGCTGAACGGCCGCCGCACGGTCGTCTTCGCCTAGCCCTGCCTCCCTGTCTGCTGGCTCACATCCGGCTCAGCGAGGCCGCCGCGAACAGCACGTCGCGGATCGCCTCGCGGTCGCCGTCCTGGCCCGCGGCCGCCTCCTCCGGCGAGACGTGGCCCGCCGCGAGGCGGCAGAACTCCACGCCGTCCAGCGCCACATGGGCCACCTCGTGCTCCCGCGACCCGGTCGCCGCGGGGGAGTCGAGCGGGATGAGCCACTCGCCGCCGCCGAGCCCCTCGATCTCCAGGCGCAGACTGCGGCCCGGCGCACCTGCCGCGACCAGCCGGCGGGGCGGCGTGGCGAGCCCGGAGCGGCGCCGCTCGGCGAGCGTGCCGGGGAGCAGCCGGGCCGCGAGGTCGATCATGCGGTGGAGGTGCCGGGGCGCGGGCGGCGCGTACGGATAGTCCACGGCGTCGGCGATGTCGCCCGCGTGGATCCAGCACTCGAAGGCGCGGTCGACCATCGAGTCGCGCAACGGCAGCTCGACGGTCAGCCGCGGCCCGGGCCCGCCGCCGCCTCCCGGGGCGGCCACCGTCCCGTACGGCACCGGGAGCCGGCCCGAGCCGCCCCCGGAGCCCGAGGAGGGACCGCCGGCCGCGAACGACACCGTGCGGATCAGCTCGTGCGTCTGGTCGCGCCAAGGGGTGCGCACCGCGCGCGTGGGCGGGAAGTGCGAGGCGCGCCAGTACGCCTCGGTGCGGTGGGAGGGGTCTTGCGGGACGCCGACCTCAGGACCGAGCGGGTCGTCGAGGCCGAGGGCGCGCCCGACCATGCCGTCGACCGCGAGGAGATGCGCGATGACCCCGGCCACGGTGGTCTTCCTGCTGACCGGGCCGTCGCCCTCGAACCAGCGGAGCCGCACGGGAGCGTGCCACTCCGCGTCGCCGATGTCCTGGAGGAGGGCGTCCAGGCGGGCGGTCTCCGCGTCGTACGGCACGGCCCACTCGGGCACCGGGATGCGGGGCGGGCGGCGGCCGAGGCAGCTCTCCAGGACGCGGGTGCGCAGGCCCGGGTCGAGGTCGAGGCTCTCCTCGGGGTGGAGCAGGCCGACCGCGTCGCGCAGCCGCAGGGCTTCTTCCGCGCAGGGGCCGCAGCCGCCCAGGTGCTCCTCGACGGCTGTGGCCTCCTCCGCGGAGCAGGCGGCGAGCGCCCAGGCGCCGAGCAGGGACTTCAGGACGCGGTGCTCCAGGACGAGCGGCGCGGGCGCCGGCGGCGGATCGGGCAGGTCGGGCAGGGGCTGTCCGGTGTCCTCCAGGGAGGCGCGCGGCGGTGGTATGCGCGGCGCGGTGCCGTCGGGGCGGTCGGGTCCCGGGCCGTCGGGGCCGTCGAGCGGCTCGGGGCGGTCGGCGCCGGTCACAGCGCGGCTCCGGGGCCCTGCGAGGTGTCGTGGGGCAGGCCGGTGGCGGGCGCGGGGGCGTCGTTGGCCGTGGCGAGGAGCTGGAGGCCGAGGCGGAGTCTGCGGCGGGCCTCGTCCTCGGTGACGCCGAGGTCGGCCGCCGTCTGGCGGTAGTCGCGGCGCTGGAAGTAGGCGAGCTCGAGGGCGGCGCGCAGCGGGGTGGGCATGGCCGTCACGATGTAGTCCGCGCGGGCCGCGGCCGACGCGCGGCGGACCTTGCGCTCCAGGTCCTCCTTGGTGCCCTCGCCGCCGCGGGCGAGGGCGGCGGACTCGGTCTCGCGGAGCCTGCGGACGGCCTGCTGGTGGGCGAGCGTGGCGATCCAGGAGCGCAGGGGGCCCTGTCGCGGGTCGTACGCGTCGGGGTTCTCCCAGACGTGGCCGAAGACCTCGCGGGTGACGCGGTCGGCGGCGCCCACGTCGCCGAGGACGCGGTGCGCGAGGCCATGCACGAGCGAGGCGAAGCGGTCGTACAGCTCTCCCAGCGCGGCGGCTTCTCCGTGCGCGAGCCGCTGCTGCATCCGGCGGTCCCAGCGCCGCGGCGCTTCCTTCGGCATGCGGCCCCCTCGTGCGCTTGCCCTGTGCTGCCTGCCTGACTGCTCGTACTGGCTACTCGCTACTCGCTACTCGAACGGTACTTCGAGTTCTGCGCTCACGCTGCTGTCCCTGTTCCTGGAACTCTCTCGAATGTAGTCGCCGCCGCTGACAGCACACTCTTGATTGCGGCAAAGCGCGCACCTCGGCGGAGGCCGGATGATATTGACGCTGGCCTGCTGGTGTTTCATGGAGGCAGAGATGGGGCAGCCGAAGCTGAACGAAACGTAAGGACTGCTTCCGGATCACTCCGCAACGGCGGGGCAGGCGAGGGCGAGCGAGAGGCGTGGCGTGTGACGCTCAAGGTGACGGTGAGCGAGCAGGCAGGCTGGGCCGTGCTGTGCGTCTCCGGCGAAATGGACCTGATGACCTCGCCCATGGTGCGCCAGCGCGTGCACGACGCCGTCGCCGACGGCCGCCGCCGCATCGTGCTCGACCTCTCCGAAGTGCTGTTCTGCGACTCCAGCGGCGTCGGTGTGCTGATCGCCACACGACGGCTGATCCGTTCCTTCCAGGGCCGGCTGCGGCTGATACTGCCCGCCCAGGGCGCCGAGGACGGCTCGCACGTCAACCGGGTCCTCGCGGCGCTCGGCGTCCGCAGGCTCTTCGAGGTCTTCCCGGACGTGCCGGCGGCCCTGGACGACGGCGCGACGCCCCTCTCCGCCTAGCTCTCTCGCCCGGCTCTTCCTACACGTGCCGCTTGGCCTCCGCCACGAAGGAGTTGATGGCGTCCCGCGAGACGCGCCGCCGCTCGGCGAGTTCGTCGCGGTCGTCGGCCCTGTGCACATCGGCGACGTGGTCGAGGGTCTCCCACGCGAGCCGGACGAGCTCGTCGTTGCTGGTGAGCAACTGCACGCGGAACAGCGCCTCCTGGGCCTCCGAGCGCATCTCGTACGAGCGGAAGCGGGCCTCCTCGCTCTCGTCGTGCCGGTTCTCCGCCCTGCTGAACCAGCGGTCGACCAGTATCCGCCGGTAGTTGACCAGCGCTCCCGCGTACGCGCAGTACGCGTCGATCCGTTCCTGCCGCAGCCTCTCGCCCCGCGTGAACCGCTCCGTCCGTTCGATCGCCCTCCGCTGGAAGGAGTGGGTGAGACCCGCACCCAGCAGGGTTCCAAGCACCGCTATGACACTCGCCGCTACCGCTTCCACGCAGGACAGTGCAGCACATCCCGCCCGTGGCACACCCGTGTCCCGGAATTCCGGCGGTCTTGCCACAAGCGTCGCTTTCCCGCCTCCGGGTAGCCGTCCACCACGTACGCTCGCAGCCGGGGAGAACACCCCCGAAGCAAGTATCCAACCGCGGAAGTGAGGCGGCCCGAAGATCATGGACAGTGCCGAGTACGAGCGTAGGATCGCGGCCCGGTTCGCCACCTTCGACCAGGACGGCAACGGCTACATCTCGCGTGAGGACTTCAGTACGGCGGCGGCAGCCCTGTGCACGGAGTTCGACGCGACGGCGCGCTCCGAGAAGGGGCAGGCCCTCTACATCGGAGCCGAGGCGTTCTGGCAGGGCATGGCCGGGATCGCGGACCGCGACGGCGACCAGCGGATCACCCGCGACGAGTTCGTGGGCGGCGCGGTGAAGCGGCTGCGGGACAACCCTGGCCGGTTCGCCGAGATCGCCCGGCCGTTCCTGCACGCGGCGATCGACGTCGCCGACGGGGACGCGGACGCCGCGGTCACGCCGGTGGAGGCCAAGCGCGCGCTCAAGGCGCTCGGCGTGCCCGAGGACGTCGCCGAGGGGGTCGCCGCGGCCCTGGACGTGGACCACGACGGCCGGGTCTCGGAGGAGGAGATCGTGACGGCCTTCGCCCAGTACTTCACCGTGCCCGAGTAGCACGCGCCCGAGCAGCATGCGCCGCCAGGTGTCCGAGTGGGCGTCAGGGCCGGGAGAAGCGCTCCCGGAGCTTGTACTTGAGCACCTTGCGCAGCGTGTCGTTGCGGGGAAGCGCCTCGACCACCTCCAGCTGTTCCGGCAGCTTGTAGGGGGCGAGGCCTTCCCCGCGCAGGTACGCGGTGACCGCCTCCAGCGTCAGTACGCCGGTCCCCGCGCGCTCTTCGACCACCGCGCAGACCCGTTCGCCGCGCTCCGGGTCGGGCAGCCCGACGACCGCGGCCTCGCCCACGGCCGGGTGCTGGTGCAGCAGGTCCTCGATCTCCTTGGCGGAGATGTTCTCCCCCTTGCGGATGATGATGTCCTTCGCGCGCCCGGTGAGGACCAGATGGCCCGTCTTCTTGAGATGGCCGAGGTCCCCGGTGATCAGGAACCCGTCGGCGTCGAAGACGGCCGCGCTCTGCGCCGGGTCGACATAGCCCTGGCAGACGGCCTCGCCGCGCAGCCGCACCTCGCCGTCCGTGCCGGGCGGCAGTTCGTTGCCCGCCGCGTCCGTGATGCGGATCTCCATGCCCTCCGGAGGCAGCCCCTCGGTCGTCGCGAGGTTCTCCGCGGTGTCGTCCGGAGCGCCCATGGTGATCATCGGCACCTCGGTCATGCCGTAGCCGTGGGTGAGCTGGCAGCCCATCTCCCGTACGACGGCGTGGTAGATCTCCGGCGGCTTGGGCGCCCCGCCGCCCGCGAGGAGGCGCAGGGTCGGGATGACCTTCTGGCCTTCGGGCAGTTGGCGCTGCTCGGTGAGGAACATCGAGTAGAAGGCCGTCGACCCGCCCGCCACGGTCACGCCGTGCCGCCGGTAGCCGTCGAGCGACGCGGGCAGCGCGAAGTGCTCGAACATCACCGCGGGGAAGCCGTAGAGCAGCAGCATCACGGTGTAGTCGGGGCCCGCGATGTGCGCGAAGGGGAACGCCATCGAGCCGACGTCCGACGCCTTCAGACGCAGCGCGTGGGCCAGGCACGAGCCGCCCGCGAGCAGGGAACGGTCCGTGTGCAGGACGCCCTTGGGGTCGGACGTGGTGCCCGACGTCCAGTAGATCCAGCGCACCGACGTGCCGTCGGAGGGCGGCGGTGGCAGGACGGCCGGGTCGGCGTCGGGCAGCGACGCGTACGCCTCGAACACCTCGAAGTCGCGTCCCGCGCCGAGCCGGTACGCCATCTCCAGATGGTCGTGACCGCGCCAGACCCCCGGCACGGCGAAGAACTCCGCCTTCGACTCCCGCAGCGCGAAGCCGACTTCGCGGTCCCGGTGGAAGGGGATGACCGGCGACTGGACCGCGCCGATGCGGGCGAGCGCGAAGGACAGCAGGGCCGTCTCGATACGGGTCGGCAGCTGCCAGGCGACGACCGTGCCGGGCCGCACCCCCATCCCGTACAGCCCGGCGGCGACGCGCTCGGCGCGGTCCCGCAGCTCGCCGAAGGTGAGCGTGCGGTCGTCCGCGGGCTCGGCCGCGGCCTGGATGAGGACGGGCCTCTCGGGGGTGAGGTCGGCGCGGCGCGCGATCAGCTCCCAGAGAGTGCGGGACTCACCCAGCGCGTACGCGGTGTCTTCCTCCGAAGACCCCATGCGATCCCCTCCAAGCCCGCGAAGCCCGACCTGACGGCCAGTCAGATCGTGCCGAGAGCGTAAGCCCCGGCGCCTTGTCGGTCCAGGGGTGCGGGGCTAGCCTGCGGTCAGACGTCATCTGACGGCTCGTCAGGTGGCCTGCCGGACGCGTAGGAGCCGCATGGACCTCACGTACACCGACGAGGAGGAAGCCTTCCGGGCCGGGCTGCGCGAGTGGCTCACCGCGGTGCTGCCGACACTCCCCGCCAAGCCCTCCCCGCAGGACTGGCCGGGCCGCCGCGCCTACGACACCGCATGGCAGCGCATGCTCCACGACGCGGGCTACGGAGAGGTCCACTGGGACGCCTCCCCGACACAGCGGCTCATCTTCCTGGAGGAGACGGAGAAGGCGGGCGCACCCTACGTAGGCGCCAATTTCGTGGGCCTGCTGCACGCGGGCCCCACCATCGCGTCCGAGGGCACGCCCGCACAGCGCGAACGGTGGCTGCCGCCCGTCCTGCGCGGCGACGAGGTGTGGTGCCAGGGATTCAGCGAATCCGACGCCGGGTCCGACCTCGCGTCGCTCCGCACGCGCGCGTGGCGCGACGGCGACCACTACGTAGTGAGCGGGTCCAAGATCTGGACCTCCCACGCCGAGGTGGCCGACTGGTGCGAGCTCCTGGTGCGCACCACCCCGGTCAGTGAGGCCGTGCCCAAGCACCGGGGCATCACCTGGCTCGCGATGCCGATGGACGCCCCCGGGATCACGGTGCGCCCGCTGCGGACGCTGGCCGGCTCGACCGAGTTCGCCGAGGTATTCCTCGACGAAGTACGGGTGCCGGTGGCCAACCGCGTCGGGGACGAGAACGACGGCTGGCGCGTGACCATGGTGACCCTCTCGTACGAGCGCGGCACCGCCTTCGTCGGGGAGGTGGTGGCCTGCCGGCGCGTCCTCGGCGAGCTGGCCCGCGGGGCCCGCGGGAACGGCCGCTGGGACGATCCGGCGCTGCGGCGCAGGCTCGGCCGGCTGAGCGCCGAGTTCTCGGCGCTGTGGCGGCTCACGCAGTGGAACGTGAGCGAGGCGCAGCGCACCGGCGGGGTGCCCGGTGTGGGGGGCTCGGTCTTCAAGCTGCGCTACTCGCACGCGCGCCAGGAGCTGTACGACGCCGCCGCCGAGGTCCTCGGCCCCGGCTCCCTCGACCTGCGGCACGAGTGGACCCTCGACCGGCTCTCCTCGCTCTCGTACACGATCGCCGCGGGGACCTCACAGATCCAGCAGAACATCGTGGCCGAACGGATTCTCGGCCTCCCGAAGGGGCGGTGAAGGACCGCGTGGACTTCCAACTGACCGACGACCAGCGGGCCTTGCGGGACGGCATGCGGCAGCTCCTGAACGGCCGGTTCGCCCTGCGGGACGCCACGGACCGCCTCGACCGGGCGCTCTGGCGCGAACTGGGGAAGGCGGGCTTCTTCTCGCTCGCGCTGCCCGAGGCTGAGGGCGGGGTCGGACTGGGGCTTCCGGAGGCCGTGTTGGTGTTCGAGGAGGCGGGGCGGGTGCTGCTGCCGGGGCCCGCGGTGCCGTCGTTCCTCGCGGCGGGGGACGTGCCGGGCGCCGCGACCGGGGAGACCGTCGTGACCGCGGTCGACGGCTCCCTGGTGCCGTGGCTGGCCGAGGCGGACGTGGTGCGGGGCGACGCCACCGGTGCCGTACCCCTGCGGTCGGTCGACCCGCTGACGCCGCTGCACCGGGTCCCGGACGCCGGGGGCGCCACCCGGGGAGCCGGAGGGGCCCCGGCGGTCCTCCTCTACGCGGCCGAACAGCTCGGCAGCGCCGCCCGCAGCTGCGAGACGGCCGTCCAACACGCCCGGCGCCGCGAGCAGTTCGGCAGGCCGATCGGCGCGTTCCAGGCGGTGAAACACCTCTGCGCACAAATGCTCGTACGCGCCGAGCTGGCCCGCAGCGCCGTGTACGCGGCGGCCGTGACCGGGGACGCGCTCGACGCCTCGGCCGCCAAGCTGCTCGCCGACGACGCGGCCGTGCGCAACGCGCGCGACTGCCTCCAGGTGCACGGCGGCATGGGCTTCACCTGGGAGGCCGAGGTGCACCTGCACCTCAAGCGGGCCTGGGTGCGGGCCGAGCTGGGGCGGTCGGCGCGGGACGCCGAGGAGGAGCTGGCCGCGGCGCTGTGAGGTGAGGGGAAGGTGCTCGGCGGTGCTGAGGAGAAATTGGTCTGCCCGATATCAGGCCATTTGTCCCGGTGTTCCATGGGGTGAACCCTGCCCGCGCGAAGACTACTCAGCGTCGATATCGGGTTGTGTCCTACGCGAGACTCGTCACGGCATGGAGTCGGTGTCCGGCTCGGGTACCTTGTGTGAGATGCGAATGGTTCTGAGGCCGAGCCATGCCGGTGTTGCCCATGGGGCGGCCCCGGACCCGGCGGTGCGCGCCGTTCGCAGGACAGGGCGGGGCTACGCCGCCGCCTGTTCGACCCCCCGCGGCGCGCGTCGCACAGTATGCAGCACGCGTACTCCTTCGCGCTGGAATATGCCCGAAGCGCTTGTTGGGGTGACTGAACGTCAATCATGCTGTCTCCCAAGGGGATCACGTTCGGTGACCCTGTGGAGTCGCGAGGCGATGTGTCCGCCGGTTCGGATGGTGTGAGCGGTGCAGGTGCTTCAAGTTCAGCTGGAGGTCGGGGCCGACCCCGCGGAAGTGGGACGGGCCAGGCGTTGGGCCCGTTCACGACTGGCGGGCTCCGGGATAGAAGCCGACGAGCCAGTGGCCGAGACCCTGATCCTGTTGATCTCGGAACTCGTGACCAACGCCGTGGTGCACACCGGGTGTCCGGCTGTACTGCGCATGCTGCTCCCCGGCTCCCCGGCCGACGCGGCCGATGCGGGCGACGGGGCGGGGACGGTCCGGGTCGAGGTGGTCGACAGGAGCGCCCGGCCCCCGGCGCAGCGTCATGCGCACGGCGACGACACCAATGGCCGCGGCCTGGAGCTCGTCGACGGCCTCGCCGACCGCTGGGGCTGGCGCCCGGAGGGCACGGGCAAGAGCATCTGGTGCGAGGTGGACCGGTGCGAGCCCGGTGTCGCGGCGGTCGCGTTCGAGGGGACGACCCATGAAGCGTCGGCGTACGACGCGACGGGCTGTGACACGGTCACCTGTAACGCCGCGGCCCACGACACAGCGGCCTACGACACCGTGGGCTGCGACGTCACGGCCCACGGCGTGGCGCCCCACGGCGTGACGGCGTGCGACGGGGCGGGCGCCGTCTACGGCGGGCAGACCTATGGCGTGTACGGGGTCTATGGCAGGACGGTCTACAACAGGGCGGCTTATGGCGACGTCGACGTCGCCTACGAAGCGGTCTGACGTCCTGACGTGCTGACGTCCTTACGTGCCGACAGCCTGACGTGCTGACGGTCTGACTTCGAGCCCGTATGCGCCGTCGTGTGCCACGGTGCGCTGTTGACGTGCCGTGTCCGATTGATCACGCTTGTGTGCAGCGATTCGCTGCGAGGGGACGTCGAGGGTGCCCGGTGACGGAGATCCTTGACGAAGTGTGGGTCGCGCGTTCGGCGTCAGTCCCTTCGTGGCCGCGCAGGTGCACAGGACGGGACCGAGTGCCGGAACCGGACGGCGGCGTGCGCGGCGGCGCGCTCGGGGCGCAGGCCGACGCGCCGCCGTCCGGTGCGAAAGCGGTCCTGGTGGAAGCGGCGTCGGCGGGACCGGTGTTCACAGTACGGCGACCGGCGCCACCGGCGTGCCCGTCCCGCCGACGAACGGCTCGGGCATCGCGGACAGCAGGAAGGTGTAGCGGGAAACTTGTGCACAGGCTGTGGACAAGTTTTCCAGATTCCAGTTCTGGCCCTGCAGCATCCCCATCTCGACCAGGTGGAGAGCGTGCACGGGCAGCCACAGGTTCTCGACCTCCGGCGGGAAGATCTCGAAGGTGAGGGTGTCGTTCGCGACCGCCGCCACGTCCCGCGCATGGAACCACTCGGGCGTGCGCAGCGAGAGGCCCGGCGACGGATGGCCGTACGCGTGCTTGTCGCCCGCGAGATAGACCTGGATCTGTCCCGTACGTACGAGCACGATGTCGCCCGCACGGACCGTCACGCCCCCGAACTCCGCGGCCTCGTCCAGGTCTTCCGGGGTGACGGCGTGGTCGCCGGGCAGCCGGTCGAGGCCCTTGGCGCGTGCGACGTCGAGCAGGACGCCGCGCGAGACGATGTGCGGGACCTTGTCGATGCCGCTGAACCGGGCCCGTGTGTGGGCGGTGATGCTGTGCGCGGGGCGGCCGTTGTAGATCTTCCCCGAGTGCGACGCGTGGGTGAGGGCGTCCCAGTGGGTGGCCGTCTGCAGGCCCATCGTCACCGCGTCGTCGCTGGTGGCGACCGTGCCGGGGCCGAACAGCTCCTGGTTGATCTGCACCATGGTGTGCAGGGGGTTCACACGGCCCGGGATCAGGCCCGTCTGCACGCCGTCCTCCTGGAGCGGGAGCGCGAGCGGGACGCGGTGGCCCGAGCGGATCTCGGCGGCGGCCGCGCGTACGACCTCGTCGGCGACGAGGTTGAGGGTGCCGAGCTCGTCGTCGGCGCCCCAGCGCCCCCAGTTGTTCACACGCTTGGCGATGTCGTGGAACTCGGCGGGCAGTGGCGATGGGCCTGCGTCTGACATGAGTGCTCCCCGGGGCTTGTCTTCCGGTATCTGACGGGCCATAGAATCTAACGGTCCGTCAGAAACCGCGGGAAGGGGCCGGCGTGGGGAACTTCTTGGCAGGCAAGGTGGTGGCCGTGACCGGCGCCGGGCGCGGTATCGGCAGGGCCGTCGCGCTCGCCGCCGCGGCCGAGGGCGCGAAGGTCGTCGTCAACGACTACGGCGTCTCGATGGAAGGCGCCGAGCCGACCAGCGCGGTGGCCGACGCGGTCGTCAAGGAGATCGAGGCGGCCGGCGGGGAGGCCGTCGCCGTCGCCGACGACATCTCGACCATGGCCGGCGGGCAGCGGATCGTCGACGTCGCGCTCGCCGAGTACGGGCGCGTCGACGGAGTGGTGTGCGTCGCCGGGATCCTGCGCGAACGGATGCTGTTCAACATGTCCGAGGAGGAGTGGGACCCGGTCGTCGCGACCCACCTGAAGGGCACCTTCACCGTCTTCCGCGCCGCGTCGGCGGTCATGCGGAAGCAGGGCTCGGGCACCTTGATCGGCTTCACCAGCGGCAACCACCAGGGATCCGTCGCGCAGGCCAACTACAGCGCCGCGAAAGGCGGAATCATCTCGCTGGTGCGGAGTGCCGCGCTGGGCCTGCACAAGTACGGGGTGACGGCCAACGCGGTCGCGCCCGTCGCGCGGACGCGGATGTCCGCGAACGTACCGATGGAGCTGAAGGAGATCGGGGAGCCGGAGGACGTCGCCGCGCTGGTCGTCTATCTCCTGAGCGACCGGGCCCGCGAGGAGGAGATCACCGGGCAGGTCTACACGATCGCCGGTTCCAAGATCGCCGTATGGGCACAGCCGCGTGAGCTGCGCGCAGGGTACGCCGAGGGGGCGTGGACCCCGGAGAAGATCGCAGACTTCCTGCCGGGGACGGTGGGCACCGACCCGATGCCGATGCTGGCGCAGCTGGAGGCGATGGCTAAGGCGGCGGCGGAGGCGAAGGCCGGCCGGGAACGGCCGGACGCGTAGGCGGGGCGGGGGAGGGCAGAGCGGGGCAGGGCTGTGGATTTCGGATTCGGGCCCGAGGACGAGGAGTTCCGCGCGGAGGCGCGGGCCTGGCTCGCGGAACACCTGACCGGTGAGTTCGCCGCCGCGGTGGGGCGGGGCGGCCCCGGCAGCGAGCACGAGGGCGGTGCGGTGCGGCGGGCGTGGGAGCGGGAGTTGGGGGAGGGGGGCTGGATCGGCCTCGGGTGGGGGCCGGGCCCGTACGGCAACCGGGAAGCGACGCTGACCCAGCAGGTGGTGTGGGCCGAGGAGTACGCGCGGGCCAAGGCGCCCGGACGGTACGGGCACATCGGGGAGAACCTCCTCGCGCCGACGCTCCTGGCGTACGGGACCCAGGAGCAGCGGGACGCGTTCCTGCCCGCGATCGCCCGGGGCGAGGCGCTGTGGTGCCAGGGGTACAGCGAGCCCGGGGCCGGGTCCGACCTGGCGGGCGTGCGGACGCGGGCGGTGCGGGACGGGGCGGGGTTCTTCCGGGTCACCGGGCAGAAGATCTGGACGTCGTTGGCGCAGGAGGCCGACTGGTGCTTCGTGCTGGCGCGGACGGAGGAGCGAGGTGAGGGGCCGGGCCATCGCGGGTTGTCCCTCCTGCTGATACCCATGGATCAGCCCGGCCGGATCGAGGTGCGGCCCATCCGGCAGCTGACGGGGACCAGCGAGTTCAACGAGGTCTTCTTCGACGGCGCACGCGCGCGTGCCGAGCACGTGGTGGGTGGCGTGGGCAACGGGTGGCGGGTCGCGATGGGCCTGCTCGGCTTCGAACGGGGTGTCTCCACGCTCGTCCAGCAGATCGGCTTCGCGGAGGAACTGGCGGCCGTCGTACGGGAGGCCGTGACGTCCGGGGCGGTGGGGGACCCGGTGGTCCGGGAGCGGATGGTGCGGCAGTGGGCGGAGCTGCGGGTGATGCGCTGGAACGCGCTGCGGACGCTGGGGGGTTCGGCGGGTTCGGGGGCCTCGGCTGGTCCGGGGGCGCCGAGCGTGGCCAAGTTGCTGTGGGGGCGGTGGCATCAGCGGCTCGGGGAGCTGGCGATGGAGGTGCGGGGGGCTGCCGCTGCCGTGGGACCGCGGAACTGGTCGTCGGAGACACCGTACGAACTCGACGCCACCCAGCGGCTGTTCCTCTTCAGCCGGGCCGACACCATCTACGGCGGGTCGGACGAGGTGCAGCGGAACATCATCGCCGAGCGCGTGCTCGGTCTGCCGAGAGAGGCCAGAGGGCCTCGGTGAGGGGTGTGCGTGATGAGGGGTGTCGTGTTCGACGGGGCGCGGGTCGAGGTCGTCGACGACCTGGAGATACGGGCACCGGGGCCCGGGGAGGTCTTGGTCGCGATGGCCGCGGCGGGGCTGTGTCACAGCGATCTCTCGGTGATCGACGGGACGATTCCGTTTCCGTCGCCGGTGGTGCTCGGGCATGAGGGGGCGGGGGTCGTGGAGGCGGTGGGGGAGGGGGTGGCCCATGTGGCGCCCGGGGACCATGTGGCTCTCTCCACGATCGCCAACTGTGGGACGTGCGGTGAGTGTCATCGGGGGCGGCCGACGATGTGCCGGCGGGCCATCGGGATGCCGGATCAGCCGTTTTCCCGGGGCGGGGAGCCGGTGTATCAGTTCGCGGCGAACTCCGCCTTCGCGGAACGGACGATCGTCAAGGCGGTGCAGGCCGTGAAGATCGCGGATGACGTGCCGCTGACGTCGGCGGCGCTGATCGGGTGCGCCGTGGTGACGGGGGTGGGGGCCGCGCTCAACCGCGCCCGGGTCGGGAGGGGGGACTCGGTGGTGGTGATCGGCACGGGCGGGATCGGGCTCAATGTGCTGCAGGGGGCGCGGATCGCGGGGGCGGGCACGATCGTGGCGGTCGACGCGAATCCGGAGAAGGAGGGGGTGGCGCGGAGGTTCGGGGCGACGCACTTCCTGCCCTCCACGGAGGGCGTCCGCGATGTGCTACCGGACGGGGCGGACCACGCGTTCGAGTGTGTGGGGCGGGTGGAACTGGTGCGGGAGGCGGTGGACCTCCTGGACCGGCACGGGCAGGCGGTGCTGCTCGGGATGCCGGGGGCGACGGCCGAGGCGTCGTTCGTGGTCGCGTCGATGTTCCTGGACAAGTCGATCCTGGGCTGCCGCTACGGGAGTTCACGCCCGCAGCGCGATTTCGCCCTGTACGCGGAGCTGTACCGCAGCGGCCAACTCCTCCTGGACGAACTGGTGACGGCGACCTACCCCTTGGAGGACTTCCCCAAGGCAGCGGAGGACGCGGGGGCGGGGCGGGTGGCGCGGGGGGTACTGACGTTCTGACGTTCCGAGAGGGACGCCTCCCGCCCCGGTTATCCGGAGGCAAGCGAGGCGCCGGGGTCGTTAGCGTCGGGGGATGGGATATCGGGAGGTTGTGTCAGGGGGAGTCGCGCGGTGGGGGATTGTGGCCGTGGGTGCGCGGATGCCTGTGGCGGCCGCGCCCCTCGCCCTCGTCTTCCTCGTACGGGAGCGCCCGGGCGGCTATGTCCTGGGCGCGGCCCTCGCCGCGGCGTACGTCGTGGGAGAGATCATCGGCGCCCCGCTGCTCGGGATGCGGATACGGGCCGAGAGAGCGCGCCCGCAGCTCGCTGTGGGACTCGGCGTGGGGGCCCTCGCCTTCGTGGGGCTCGGCGCCCTGCCGAACGCGCACCCCGTCGTGCTGGGGAGCCTCGCCTTCCTCGCCGGTGCCGGCCCCGCCGCCGCGCCCGGCGGCCTGCGCGCGCTGCTGACCGGTCTCGTGCCGGAGAAGGCCGTCGCCCAGGCGCTTGCGGTCGAGTCGATGCTGACCTTCGCGATCTGGGCGGTGGCGCCGGCCGCCGTCACCGGGCTCGCGCTGGGGGTCTCGGCGGTGCTGCCGTTGCTGCTGGCCGGACTGCTCATGGGTGCGTCCGTGGCGGGGCTGTGGATGCTGCCCGCGGGGTGGGAGTCGGACGCGGACGACCGGGGCGGCGAGTCCATGGCGCGGATCCTCGTGCGGGCCTGGCCCGTCTTCGTGACGGGGGCGGCCAGCCTGTCGATGCTCGCTCTCGCGGAGCTGGTGCTGCCCGCCCTGCTGGAGCAGCGCGGCATCGCCGTCGGGTGGGCGGGCCCGCTCCTCGCGGGGCTCGCGGTGGGGTCGGCCGCCGGGTCGTTCGTGTACGGGCTGCGGCGGTGGCCGGGGCGGCTGCGGACGCAGAGCATGGTGTTGATGTCCGGTCTCTGCGGGTGCCTGGGCCTGGTCGCCGTGGTGCCGGGCGTCGGCTGGATGTTCGGTGTGCTCGCGGTCGCCGGGGTGTTGCAGGCGGGCGCCATGCTCACCCGGAACCTGTCGCTGCGCGAGCTGCTGCCGCCCAGCGCCCTCGCCGCGGGCTATTCGGTGATGTACGCGGCCGTCGGCGCCGGTTACGCCGCGAGCGGCTCGCTGGCCGGTGGGCTGCTGAGCGTCGTCCCGCCGTCGACGGCGATTCTGGCGGGCGTGGCGCTCGGCGTCGTCCTGACCGTGATCGGTGTGCTGGGGGAGGCGAAACCGCTGGAAGGCGGTCGTTCGGGCGGCGGGGGGTCAGGCGGGGGTGACGTCGCGGAAGGTGCGGCGGTAGGCGGTGGGGGTGACTCCGAGCGCGGCCTGTAGGTGCTGCCGCATCGACTGTGCCGTGCCGAACCCCGCGTCCCGCGCCACCTGGTCGACGGAGAGGTCGGTGGATTCGAGGAGGTGGCGCGCCCGTTCCACGCGCTGCTGCGTCAGCCACTGGCCGGGGCTGATGCCGACCTCCTCGCGGAACCGCCGCGTGAAGGTGCGGACCGACATCGACTCCTGCTCCGCCATGTCGCGCAGTTGCAGCGGCTGGTCGAGGCGGCCCAGCGCCCAGGCCCGTGCCGTCCGCGTCGTCGCCACCTGCGGCTCGGGCAGGGGCCGGTGGATGTACTGCGCCTGGCCGCCGTCGCGGTGGGGCGGTACGACGGTGCGGCGGGCCACCTCGTTGGCGACGGCGGTGCCGTGGTCCCGGCGTACGACATGGAGGCAGAGGTCGATGCCCGCGGCCACGCCCGCCGACGTCAGGACGTCACCGTCGTCGATGAACAGCACGTCCGCGTCCACCCTGACCTTGGGGAAGAGCCGCTGGAAGTGCTCGGCGGACGACCAGTGCGTGGTCGCCGGGCGGCCGTCGAGGAGCCCGGCGGCGGCCAGGATGTAGCCGCCGGTGCAGATGGAGACCAGCCGGGTGCCCGGCCTGATGTGGGCGAGGGCCGCCGTCAGCTCTTCGGTGAGGCGGCCCTCCTCGTACACCGGGCCGAGTTCGTACGACGCGGGGATCACGACGGTGTCCGCGGTGGCCAGCGCCTCCGGCCCGTGTTCGACCAGGATCGAGAAGTCGGCGTCCGTGCGGATCGGCCCCGGTGGACGCACCGAGCACGTCACGACCTCGTACAAGCGCCGCATCTCGGGCGTACGCGCTCCCTTGAAGATCCGCTGGGGGATGCCCAGTTCGAAGGGGATCACGCCGTCCAGGGCGAGGACGACGACACGGTGCCGGTCGGGCGATGAGGGCATGGCCCGATCCTAGCGAATGCTGTCCCTCGGGCCACTCGTTCGGCACGTACCGTTTTCGGATCCTGAATGACGTGACCCAGACAACCGAGACGCCCGCGCGCACCACCCCGCCGGGCAGCACGCCCCGGCGCCGTACCCCTCGTATCCACCGCGCGTGGTTCGTCGCCGCCGTCACCTTCGTGACGATCATCGGCGCCGCCGCGTTCCGCTCGCTGCCCGGTCTCCTCTTCGACCCGCTGAACGACGAATTCGGCTGGTCGCGCGGCACGGTCGGGCTCGCGGTCTCCCTCAACCTCGCGCTGTACGGCCTCACCGCGCCGTTCGCCGCCGCGCTCATGGACCGCTACGGCATCCGCAAGGTCGTCGCGGTCGCCCTGATCGTGATCGCGAGCGGCTCCGGCCTCACCGTGTGGATGGACTCCGCGTGGCAGCTGCTGCTCTGCTGGGGTCTGCTCGTCGGGCTCGGCTCCGGCTCGATGGCGCTCGCCTTCGCCGCCACGGTCACCAACCGGTGGTTCACCGAACGGCGCGGCCTGGTCACCGGCATCCTCACCGCCGCCTCCGCGTCGGGCCAGCTGATCTTCCTGCCGCTCCTCTCCTGGATCGTCGAGACGCACAAGTGGCGGCCCGCCACCGTGACGGTCGCCCTCGCCGCCCTGGTCGTCGTCCCCTTCGTCTGGCTGCTCCTCCGGGACCACCCGGCCGACGTCGGCCTCAAGCCGTACGGCTCGAAGGAGTTCGTGGCCAAGCCGGCACCCGTCCCCGGCGCCGCGCGCCGCGCCGTCACGGTCCTCTTCAAGGCCGCCCGCACGGGCCCCTTCTGGCTGCTCGCCGGCACCTTCGCGATCTGCGGCGCCTCGACGAACGGGCTCATCCAGACCCACTTCGTGCCCGCCGCGCACGACCACCACATGCCCGTCACGGCCGCCGCGTCGCTGCTCGCGGTCATCGGCGTCTTCGACATCATCGGGACGATCGCGTCGGGCTGGTTCACGGACCGCTTCGACGCGCGGCGGCTGCTCGCCGTCTACTACGCGCTGCGCGGCGTCTCGCTCCTCTTCCTGCCGATCCTGCTCGCGCCGACCGTCCACCCGCCGATGATCTTCTTCATCGTCTTCTACGGCCTGGACTGGGTCGCCACCGTCCCGCCGACCCTCGCCCTCTGCCGCGAGCAGTACGGCGACGACAGCGCGATCGTCTTCGGCTGGGTCCTCGCCTCGCACCAGGTGGGCGCGGCCCTGGTCGCGTTCCTCGGGGGTGTGGCGCGGGACGCCTTCGGCTCGTACGACGTGGTCTGGTACGCCTCCGGGGCGCTGTGCGCGGCGGCGGCGCTGATGGCGCTGGTGATCCGGCGGCGCGAGTCCGAGCCCGCGGCGGTGGCCGCCTGAGCGGTCCCGGGAGCGTCAGCGGGTGAAGCGGCCGAACGTGCCCCGGTGGAACAGGAGCGGATCGGCGGCGTCCTCGGTCGCGCCGAGGGCGTCCACCCGGCCCACCACGATGAGGTGGTCGCCGCCCGTGTGCACCGCCTGGATCGTGCAGTCGACCCAGGCCGGCGCCCCGGCCAGGCGCGGCGAGCCGGAGACCGGCGCCGCGTCGTACTCCACCCCGGCGAACTTGTCGGCGCCGCTCACCGCGAAGGCGCGGCAGAGCTCGCCCTGGTCGGCGCCGAGGATGTTGACGCAGAAGACGCCCGCGCGCGCGATGCGCGGCCACGTCGTCGACGTACGCGCCACCGAGAAGGAGACCAGGGGCGGGTCGAGGGAGAGCGAGGCGAAGGACTGGCAGGCGAAGCCGGCGGGGCCGCCGGGGTCCTCGCCGCCGGCTCCGGTGTCCGCCGCGGGGGAGACCGGGGCGGGGGCCGTGATCACGGTGACGCCCGTCGCGAAGTTCCCGAGCACGCGCCGGAACTCGCCGCGGTCGAGTGGTGCCCGCTCGTCGTCGCCGACCGCGCGCAGCTGAGGGCGGGGTAGCGCCTCGACGGGGGCCGTGGTGGTGCGGGCCCCGACCGACCTGAGGTATCGAACAGCGGTGGCCGCCATCCCTGCGTGTCCCATCACATCGCCCATTGAAGCTGACGGGGCGTCAGATGGGAAGGGTGTGGCCGAATCGCTGCAGGCCCACGCGTATCTTCAGCCCCATGAAGCGGGGGAGTACGCGCCGGACCTGGGGCGATGCGAACATGCGGGCCGCCGGGGCGGCGTGCGCGGCACAGCTGCCGGTGGCCGGAGCGGTGGCCTTCGTGCTGTCGCTCGACGACGACACGTACGGCGCGGCGGGCGGCCCCGCCATCGGTCTGGCCTGCGTCGTCCTCTTCGCGCCGCTGCTCCTGCCGCTCCTCGGCCTGCTGCACGCGGCTGTGCTGACGCTCCCGGCCTGCCGGCTCGGACGCCGGGCCGCCGCCACCCGGTGGGGACGCGGACGCGGCCCGGAGTGGGCCTGGTCGCTCGGTTGTCTGCTGCCGGTCGGCGCCGCGTGGGCCGCGCCCTTCGCCGCGCTCGGCGCCCCCTTCGTCGCCCTCGCGCTGTGGATCGCGGCGAGCGGAGTGGTGCCCGCACTGAACGTCGCGTACTGCCGACGGCGCGAGGAACGCCTCGGCAGGCCGCTGCGCAAGGTCTGGATCCTCTCCGGACTCGCCTCGCTCGGCCTGTGCGCCACGATCGTCGGCGCGGCCGTCGTGGCCACGCTGACCGGATTCATCAAGGAGTACGAGCCCCCGCGGCCGACCACCGGTCAGCTGGCCGGCGTCTGGCGCGGCGAGGGAGGCGAGGCCGAGCTGCGGCTGTACGGGAGCGGCCGTGCGGAGTTGCGCGGCTGCGACGCCGACGCCGCCTGGAAGGTGGGCGTCGACACCGTCCTGCACCGGCCCGCGGTCCTGCTCGAAGGGCGCGGCGCGGAGTGCGGGGCGAGCCCCGCCTGGATCATCGGGGGCACGCAGGACGACCTCGAACTCTTCGTGACCTCGGGCGACCCGGACTCTCCCGAGGTCGAGATCTTGCGGAGGGGATAGGGGGAGAGGGGATCTTGCGGAGGGGATAGGGGGAGAGGGGCAGCCGGTTGCGGGTGGGCGTCAGCGGCCCCGGTACGACGGGGTGCGGCGCTCGACGAAGCTGCTCACGCCTTCCCTCGCGTCCGCCGTGGTCATGTTGATCTCCTGGGCCGCCGCCTCGGCCGCGAAGGCCGTCGCGCGGTCCGACTCCAGGGACGCGTTGACCAGTTGCTTGGTCAGGGCGAGGGCGCGGGTCGGACCGGCCGCGAGCCGCTGCGCCCACTCCCGTGCCGTCTTCTCCAGCTCGTCGGCCGGTACGACGCGGTTGACGAGCCCCATCCGTTCGGCGTCGGCGGCGGACAGGGAGTCCCCGAAGAACATCAGCTCCTTGGCGCGCTGCGGTCCGATCAGCCGGGGCAGCAGATAGGCGCCGCCGCCGTCCGGCACGAGGCCGCGGCGCACGAACACCTCGATGAATCGGGCCGGTTCGGCGGCGATGACCAGGTCGCAGGCGAACGCCAGGTGGGCGCCGATGCCGGCGGCGGTGCCGTTCACCGCGGCGATCACCGGCTTCTCGCAGTCGAGGACCGCGGCGACGAGCCGCTGCGCGCCCTGGCGGATGGTGCGGGCGACGTCACCGGGCACGCGCTCGCCCGAACCGGAGGCCCCGGATGCTCCGGGCGCCCCGCTCGCCCCGCTCGCCCCGCGCAGGTCGGCTCCCGCGCAGAATCCCTTGCCGGTCGCGGTGATCACGACGGCCCGTACGGCGGGGTCGCCGGAGGCCTCGCCGAGCAGGCCGATGACGCATTCGCGCTGGTCAGGGGTGAGGGCGTTCAGGGCTTCCGGCCGGTTCAGCGTGATCCACGAGACGACGTTGTCAGTGGTGTGCCGTATCAATGAGTCGAGAGGTTCGAGGGGTTCGACGGGTCCGGGGGAGGCTGTCATGGGGGAGTGGCTCCGTTGTGTACGGGGACGGGTGCGGGCACGGACACGGGCGTTGATGTCGGCATTGGCGCGGACGGCGTGCGGGCGGCTCCGGGCGCGGGGCGGGGGTGGCCTAGCGGCAGACGGCGAGCGCGTCGAGGGCGACGGCTCCCTGCCCGCGCGGCAGCACCATCAGGGGATTGATGTCCAGCTCCGCGAGGTCGTCACCGAGTTCAAGGGCCATGCGCTGCACCCGCAGGACGACTTCCACGAGCGCGTCGACGTCGGCGGGAGCCGCCCCTCTGACCCCGTCGAGGAGCGCGCGCCCGCGCAGCTCGGACAGCATCGCCTTCGCCTGGTCCTCGCCGAAGGGCGGCACCCGCACGGCCACGTCCCGCAGCACCTCGACGAGTACGCCGCCGAGCCCGACCGTCACCGTCGGCCCGAAGAGCGCGTCGTGCGTGACGCCGACGACCATCTCGACGCCCGGCTCGACCATCTGACAGACGAGGACGCCGTCCAGCGGGACGTCCTCGTAGCGGGCGATGTCCGTCAGCTCCCGATAGGCGTCCCGCACCTGGCTCGCCGAGGTCAGCCCGATCTTCACGAGCCCCAGCTCGGTCTTGTGCGCGAGCTGCGGCCCCGACGCCTTCATGACGACCGGATAGCCGACGAGCCCGGCCGCCCGGACGGCCGCCGCCGCGCTGGTCACCAACTGCTCCCGAGGCACCCTGATGCCGTACGCGCGCAGCAGCTGCTTCGCCGCGTGCTCGCTGAGCTGCTGGCCGGGCCGCATCAGGGCCTGCGCCTTGCGGAAGGAGGGGGACGGCGTGCGCGGCGCCTCGTCGAAGGGGGAGCGGTAGCCGGTCGTGAAGCGGTGGTGGTCCAGATGCGCGCGCACCGCCGTGATGCAGTTGGCGAAGGTGCGGAAGGTGGCGACGCGCGAGGAGCCGAGGAGCGTCCTGCGATAGGCGTCCTCGGTGCCGACGGGCGAGCCCCACACCACGCACACCAGCTTGTCCGTCTGCTCCGCCGCGTCCACCAGGTCCTGCGCGAGCTTGTCGCTCATCGGCGGGAAGGGGCCGGTGATCGGGCAGATCAGCACCCCCACCTGCGGGTCGTCGAGGATCGCGTCGATGATCTTGCGGCCGCGCCAGTCGCCGACGGGGTGCCCGCCGTTGTCGACGGGGTTGGCGACGTTCAGGTACTCGGGTATCCACTGGTGCAGCTCCGCCTGCTTGGCGGCGGAGAGGGTGGGCAGGGAGAGGCCGGCCTCCGTCGCCAGGTCCGAGAAGTGCGCGCCCGTGCCGCCCGAGATCGAATAGACGGCGACCCCGTCGGCCCGCGGTGTGCGGGCCCGCGCCAACAGGGCGGCGGTGTCCTGGAGTTCGTCGAGTCCGTCGACGCGGATCACGCCGAACTGCCGCATCGCCGCGTCCACCACCGTGTCGGCGCCGGTCAGTTTGCCGGTGTGTGAGGCGGCCGTGCGGGCGCCGGTCTCGGTGCGGCCGACCTTCACGGCGACGACGGGCACGCCGCGCCGGGCCGCCCGGTCGGCGGCGAGCAGGAAGGCGCGGCCGTCCTTGAGTCCCTCGATGTAGCAGGCTATGGCGCCGACCTCGGGCCGTTCGGCGAAGTAGGAGATGAAGTCGGAGGTCTCCAGGTCGGCTTCGTTGCCGGTGGGCGCCCAGTGGGAGAGGCGGACGCCGAGCTCCTGCATCGCGAAGACGGGGCGGCCCTGGTGGCCGGACTGGGTGATGAGGGCGACGGCGGGCCCTTCGAGGTCCTCACGGAAGTGCTCGAAGGCGTTGAGGTTGGTGTTCGGGCCGAGCAGCCGGAGGCCCGAGCGCTGGACGGCGGCGGCGAGGCGGGCCTGGGCGGCGGCTCCCTCCTCCCCGGTCTCGGCGAACCCGGAGGCGAAGGCGACGGCGAACCGCACCTTCTCCTCGGCGAGCCGCTCGATGACGGGCAGCGGGTCGCCGACCAGCAGGACGGCGAGGTCGACCTGTTCCGGCAGGTCCGCGACAGAGGGGAAGCAGGGGATGCCGAAAACCGACTGACGCGTGGGGTGCACGGGGTGCAGACGCGCGCCGACCCGCTCGGCCCAGGCGATGAGCTGGCGGGTGATGCCGGTGTTGGGCCGGCCCTCGGCGTCCGAGGCGCCGATGACGGCGACGGAGTTCGGGCGGAAGAAGCGGTCCAGGTCGGGTACGCCGGAGTACAGCGGCCGGCCGCTGACGTCCAGGTCGTCCGCCGTGACGGCCCGGCCGTGGACGGCGCCGGGAGGGAGTTCGCCGCAGGCCACGACGTGTGCGCGGCGGGGGTCGGTGGTGAAGGTGCCGTGAGTCGATCCAAGCATCGGTCCGCCCGCTCCTGTGTGACAGCACGTATCTGACGCACAGTCAGGTTACGCAACTGACGCTTCGTCAGGAACGGTGCTGCACGTAAAGCCTCCGGCGGGGCGGGGTGGGTGGGGCGCGGTCGTCCGCCTCGTCTACGGAAGCGCAGGATCCTTGCGGTGCCAAGGTCGTGAATCGGCCGCGGGTTGGTTGTGGCTGGGCGCGCAGTTCCCCGCGCCCCTGGGAGGCGCCCTGCGGGCGGCCTCCCCCGATAGCCCCCCCCGACAGCCCCCCGCGCCTGAAAGGCGCATCCTGCGGGTGGCCTATCCCGGGGTGCCCGGCCCACCAGCGCCACAGGGCCCACCGGCGCTGCCGGAACTACCGGGCCTCCCCGTACTGCCGGAGCTGCCGGAGCTGCCGGAGCTGCCGGAGCTACCGAAACGACCGGAGCTGACCGGAGCTGCCGGAACGGTCGGAGCTACTGGGGTAGTCGGGCTACTGCCTTGGCGATTTTTTTGGCGTCTCGGGAGAGTTCGCGGAGCATGCCGCTGATGGGGTTGGTGAAGCCGGTGAAGTACAGGGCGGGGGCATGGGGCGGGGTGTGGGGGCCGTGGGTGGTTGGGCGGCCCCTGGGGTCGAGGATGTCGAGGTGGCCGACAAGGCCTTCGAGGGCGCGGCGGTAGCCGGTGGCTGCGATGACGGTGTCGGGGGCGATCCTGTTGCCGTCGGCGAGGACGACCTTGTCGTCCTCGAAGGACTCCAGGGCGGCGACCGGCTCCACCCGGCCCTTGCGTACGGCGTCGATCAGGCCGACGTCCTGCACCGGGACCGAGCCCCGCTTCGCCCGCGAGTACAAGCCGGTGTCGGGGCGTGGCAGTCCTCGCGAGGTGAGGTCGGGGACGGCGAGCCTGGTGATCGGCCGCGCGAGGCGGTCGACCAGGGCGACGGGGAGCCTGCGGCACAGGATGGCGGCGCGTTGGGCGGGCCAGCCCGCCGTGGTGCGGCGCACGATGTGCGGGGCGGTGCGCACCGCGAGGCGGACCCGGGCGGCGCCGCCCTCCACGAGGTCGACGGCTATCTCGGCGCCGGTGTTGCCGACGCCGACGACCAGGACGTCCTTGCCGGCGTAGGGGAGGGGGTTGCGGTAGCGGGCGGCGTGCAGGAGTTCGCCGGTGTAGGTGTCGCGGCCGGGCCAGTCCGGGAGGTGGGGGGTGTGGTTGTAGCCGGTGGCGACCACCACCGCGCTGCCGGTCAGTTCACGCCCGCCGGTGGCGTGCAGCAGCCATCCCGTGCCGTCGGCGGTGCGCTCCAGGCGGGCCACCTCGACCCCGGTGACGATGTCGAGCCGGTGGTGTTCGGCGTACTTCTCCAGGTAGCGGACGACGTCGTCGCGCGCCACCCAGCGGCCGAACGAACGGGGCATGGGCAGTCCGGGCAGGCCGGACAGACGGCGCGTCGTGTGCAGGCGGAGCCGGTCGTAGTGGCCGCGCCAGGAGGCGCCGACGTGGTCGGACTTCTCCAGGACAACCGCGCGGACACCGCGTCCGCGCAGGGCTGCCGCGACGGCGAGCCCGCCGGGTCCGCCGCCGATGACGTACACGGGACGATCCTGCATGAGCGTAAGCGGAGGGATCGAGTCGGCCATGACTGGAGAGTAACCGCGCGATTACTTGATGGGTGACGGTCAAGTCCGAAACCGGTTGCGAATAGATCACGAGGGGATGCGGGATGCGCGTCTCTTGCGCTCCCGCCGCCCCACACGTTGAACTGACGTAGCGTCAGAAGTGCCCGGACGCGCGGCAGGTCCCACCGGCCGTTCGCCGCGGTCGAGACGGGAGGGGACGTGGGGGTATGTGCGCACGGAGCACTGAGCGCACTGTGGCGTCTTTGTTCTTGAGGCGTGGCGCGTAGTGATGGCGAGTACGTACATACCCCCGCGGCCCCGCACCCACAGACGGACCCAAGGCGCGGACGCCGGCCCCGCCCGACCCGCAGCCGACCCTCTCTCCTGATCGGAGTCCCACGTGAGTACGGACCAGCGTGCTGCCGAACCCCGCTTCGACCTCCCCGAGACCGATGCCTTCACCCGGACCTACTGGGACGCGGCAGCCGCAGGCCGGTTGTTGATACGCCGCTGCGGGGCGTGCGGCGCGGCGCATCACTATCCGCGTGAGTTCTGTCCGCACTGCTGGAGCGAGGACGTCACCTGGGAGCAGGCGAGCGGGCGGGGCGCGCTCTACACCTGGTCCGTCGTGCACCGGAACGACCTGCCGCCGTTCGGCAGCCGCGTCCCGTACGTCGCCGCCGTCGTCGACCTCGCGGAGGGGCCTCGCATGATGACGGAGATCGTCGAGTGCGAGGAGGAGGGAGCGGCGCTGCGGGTCGGTATGGCGGTGGAGGTGACCTTCCGGGAGGCGGCGGAGGGAGTGGCGGTGCCGGTGTTCCGGCCGGCGCGCGTCGACGGGTGAGCCGCGCCCCGCATCCCAGGAGTGGAGGCCGAACGCGGAGGTGAAAAACGGGAGGCAACCGGCCCGGCCCCCGAGGGAACATGGGCCATGTCTCCAGAAACCCCACCCGATTCCACGCCCTCTGTGACCCCGTCCCCCGCCCCCGGCTGGCAATTGACCACCGACCTCGACGGGTTCCTGACCCGGAGCGAGGCGTATCTGCGGTCCGAACCAGCCCTGCACACCGTCCTGCTCACCGTCACCGACACGCTCCGCGTGCGAGGGCTCCAGGCGTACGGGGAGGGGGCGCCCCTCTTCGGTACGTACACCGATGCCTCCGGTGCCGTCCTCGGCGCCTTCGTGCGGACCCCACCGCATCGCGTGTCCCTCAGCCCGATCGCCCCGCTCGGCCCCGAGGTCGTCGACGCGCTCGCCCGGCAGCTCGCCGACGTCAGCCCGGACCTGCCCGGAGTCGGCGCCGACCACGCCACCGCCGAATCCTTCGCCCACGCCTGGGAGAAGCACACCGGCGCCACCGCGACCCTCGACACCCGGCAGCGCCTCTACCGGCTCGGTGAGCTCACGCCGCCCGAGCCCGTCCCGGCCGGCCGCGCCCGCGTCGCCGGGGAGGCGGACCGGGAGCTGCTTGTGCGCTGGTGCAGGGAGTTCGGCGAGGCCGTCGGGGAGTCGACTTCGATGAACGCCGGCGACTGGGCGGACACCCGTATCGCGTACGGCGGCGTCACCCTCTGGGAGGCCCCCGACGGCACCCCCCTCGCGATGGCCGGTGCCACCCGCCGCGTCGCGGGCCAGGTCCGCGTCGCCCCGGTCTACACCCCCGCCGACCTGCGCGGCCGGGGCTATGGAGGCGCCGCCACCGTCGCGGTCACCCGCGCCGCCCTCGACGCGGGCGCGGCGGAGGTCCTGCTCTTCACGGACCTGGCCAACCCGACGAGCAACGGCCTCTACCAGCGCATCGGGTACCGGCCCGTGGGCGACTTCGCGCAGTACGACTTCGCCCGCTGACCGTCACGGCCAGAGCAGTTCCCGGGCCCAGCCGCCCTCGCCCTCCGCCTGCCGCCGGTAGCGCAGCCGTACGTGGCGGCGCCGCGCGTCCCCTTGGAAGTACTCCACTTCCAGCGGGTCCAGGACGTACAGCGTCCAGGTCGGAGCGTCCGCGTCGGGCTCCGCCTGCGCGCGCTCCCAGGCGGCCTGGGAGGACCGCGCCAACTCCTCCGAGGAGGGCAGGACTTCGCTCTGCCGGCCCACCAGCGCCGCCGCAAGCGCGCCGGTCGACCGGGCGTGCAGGTCGGCGAGGCTCTCGGCGTGCGGGGCCGTGGTGACCCGGCCCCTGACGCGGATCTGCCGCCCCTGCGCCGCCCAGTAGAAGTGCAGGGCGGCCTCGGGCCTGGCCGCGAGCTGGCGGCCCTTCGTGCTGGTCGCGTGCGAGGCGAAGTGCCACCCGAGCTCGTCGGCGTCGTGCAGCATCACGGTCCGCACGTCGGGACCGCCGTCCTCCGCCACCGTCGCGAGCTGCATCGTGTGCGGCTCGGGCTGCCCGGCGTCGACCGCCTCCGCGAACCACGCGTGGAAGAGGGGCAGCGGTGCGGCGGGGGCGTGCGCCGGGTCGAAGACGGGGAGTTCTACGTCCCAGACCTTCTGGGCCCGGAGCAGCGTACGGAAGGTCTCCTGCGGAACGGGTGATGTCATGCGTCGATTGTGACCTCCTGCCACTCCCGCCCCGCTACTCCCACTCCACCGCTCCACCGCTCCCGTCACTCCGGCCCTCCGACGAGCTGGGCCATCAGGACGCCGTGCAGCAGCTCCCCGTCCACGAACACCCCCTCCCGGGGCGCCCCGCACCGCCAGCTCAGCGGATACGTGTTGCCGTGCGCGGCGGGGACGCCGACGTACTGGTCCCGCGCGGCGGGCCCGAGACACGTGGCGCCCGGTGGCCAGTCGAAGTCCTTGCTCGTCCCCGGCGCGAGCAGGAAGTAGTTCCAGCGGCCCCCGGACACCTCGCGGATGACGGGCCCGGGGTCGCCCTCCGTGAGCATGGCGAGGTGGTGCAGGACGGCCTCGCCGCGTACGCCCCTGACCCGGATCGCGTCAAAGTGCACGCCGGTGAGGCGAAGTTGGTGGCCGTGGGCGGGTACCCAATCAGGGGTGAGTTCGCTCGTCATGACTACGAGGGTCGGGGTGACTGCGTAGCGTTACCAGAGGCGCAGGGGACACATCGGCAGGGCGTGGAGAGGGCGGTGGCGTTGTGGTGATGAGTGAGAAGACGACGACCGAGCGGGCGGAGACGGCCGTCCCGTCCCCGGCGCGACGCCTCGTGGGCGGCCTGCTGAGGAACTTCCGCGAGCGGTCGGGGCTGTCCCGCAAGGACGTGGCCGGGCGCCTGCTCGTCTCGGAGTCCCTGGCGGGGGCGTACGAGCGGGCGGAGCGCATCCCCACGTCCAACTACCTAGAAGACGCGGACACGGTGCTGGACGCGCGAGGCGCGCTGAAGTCGTGCATCCCGCTGATGGAGGAGGAGAAGTACCCGCCCACATTTGTGGGCTGGATGCGGCATCAGAAGGCCGCTGCCAGCATCAGTGGTTACGAGATCATGGTGTTCCCGGGCCTGTTGCAGACCGAGGACTACATCCGCGCGCTGTACGAGGAGCGAGTACCGCAGCTCACCGAAGCCGAGATCGAGAAAAACGTGACGGCACGGCTGGAGCGGCAGGCGGTGCTGAGCCGCATCCAGCCGCCGATGGTTGGGTACGTCATCGAGGAATCGGTGCTTAAGCGCCCCATCGGCGGACGAGAGGTGCTGCGGAAGCAACTGTTGCACGTGCTGGAGTGCGTGCGCACCATGCATCATCTGAAGGTGCAGGTGATGCCGACGGAGACCCGAGAGCACGCTGGAGTTCATGGATCGATCCAGCTTCTGAGCACCCCTGAAGGCCGTAACTTCGCCTACGACGAAGGGCAGATCAGCGGTAGGTTGATCTCAAAGCCGCAGGAGGTCAACCAACTCATCGACCGCTTCGGCGCACTGCGAGCCCAGGCGCTCACGCCCCGGGCATCCGCGGAACTGATCGAGAGGATGGCGGGGCAGCTATGAACGCCGAGCTGGCGTGGTTCAAGAGCAGCTACAGCACCAACGAGGGCGGCGAGTGCATCGAAGTCGCCTACACCTGGCGTAAGTCGAGCTACAGCAGCAATGAGGGTGGCGACTGCGTAGAGGTAGCCACCTGCCCCCACGCCATCCACATCCGCGACTCCAAGACCGCCCACGAGGGCGGGCCCACCTTCACGGTCACGCCCACCGCGTGGACTGCGTTCCTGAGGTCAGCGCCCGAGTACCACCGTCCCTGACGAGCAGAACCACCCGCCCGTCCCGGACGCCACCGCCAGCTCGGGCAGGCTGCCGTCGGGGCGGCGGACCTGCCCGTCGCCCGCCTGCCCCCGGAGCTGTCGTACCGCCTCCACCAGCAGGAACAGGCCCCGCATGCCGGGGTGCTGGGCGGAGAGCCCGCCGCCGTCCGTGTTGATCGGCAGCGTGCCGTCCCGCAGAAGGCGGCCCTTCTCCACGAAGGGACCCCCCTCGCCCTTCGCGCAGAAGCCGAGGTCTTCCAGCGTCACCAAGGTCATGTACGTGAAGGCGTCATAGATCTCGGCCACATCGATCTCGTGCGGCGTGACCCCGGCCCGCTCGAAGGCGAGGCGGCCGCTGACTGCCGCCGGGGAGACCGTGAAGTCGTCCCACTCGGACATCGTCGTGTGGGAGACGTGCTCGCCCGCGCCGAGTACCCACACCGGGGCGGTCGCGCAGTCCCGTACGTACTCCTCGGCGACGAGCAGCACCGCCGCGCCGCCGTCGGAGCGGATGCAGCAGTGCAGCTTGGTGAACGGGTCGGCGATCATCGGGCCGTCCAGGACCTCGTCGACCGTGATCGGGTCGCGGAACATCGCGTCCGGGTTGGTCGCGGCGTTGGCCCGGGCCTGTACGGCGACCGAGGCGAGCTGTTCCAGCGTCGTGCCGTACTCGTGCATGTGGCGGCGCGCGGCCATCGCGTACTTCGCGATCAGGGTGTGCCCGTACGGGACCTCGAACTGGAGCGGGCCCCGCGCGCCGAACGACAGGTTGGACGTACGCCGTTTCGCCTTGATGTCGGCGCGGGCCGTCGAGCCGTAGACGAGGAGGACGGCGTTGGCGTGGCCCGTCGCTATCGCGTCCGTGGCGTGTGCGGCCATGACCTCCCAGGTGGCGCCGCCGACGGACGTCGAGTCCACCCAGCGGGGCTTCAGGCCCAGATACTCGGCGACCTCCACCGGGGCCAGCGTGCCGAGGCCGGCCGACGCGATGCCGTCGACGACGTCGCGGCCCAGGCCGGAGTCGGCGAGGGCGCGGCGGGCGGCCTGGGCGTGCAGAGCGTAGGGCGTCGCCTCGTCGACCCGGCCGCAGTCCGAGAGGGCGACACCGACGACGGCGACCTTGCGGCCGGATGCGGAGCCTGAACGGATGGCAGCAGACATGAATCTGACGGTACATCAGATACACGCGCGCGGAAGAGGCCTGCGCCGTCGTCCACCCCCTGTGCATATCGGCACCCCCGCCCTAACATGACGGCCCGTCAGTTACAGGGCCGGGCCGCCGTTGGCCGGTGCCCGGGGAGGAGCCTGCCGATGGACGCCGCCTTCAGCGCGGAACAGGGCGAGATCCGCCGCACCCTGCGCGAGGTCATCACCAAGCGGTGCGGTCCCGACGAGGTCAAGGCGGCGGTGCGCACCCCGGCCGGTCACGACACCGCCCTGTGGACCGCTCTCGCCGAACAGCTCGGGCTGCCCGGCCTCGCGCTTCCCGAGGCGTACGGAGGGGTCGGCTGCACCTCCGCCGAGCTGGCCCTCGGCTGCGAGGAGCTGGGGCGCGCCCTCGCGCCCACGCCGCTGTTCGCCACCGCCGTCCTCGCCGCCCCGCTGATCCTCGCGCTCGGCACCGACGAGCAGCGCGCCGCGCTGCTGCCCCGCATCGCGGCCGGAGAGCTGACCGCCGCCCTCGCCGTCCCCGGCACGGGGCTCGCCACGGCGCTCGGGCTCGTCGGCGACAACCGGGGCGACTGGGCGGGCGGCGGGCGTGCGGGCGGTGTGCAGGCGCGGCTCGCGGACGGGGTGTGGCGGCTGTACGGGCAGGCCGAGCAGGTCATCGACGGGCACAGCGCGGGGCTGCTCGTGGTCGCCGCGCACGCGGGGGGCTTCGCGCGGTCCCGTACGCTCCTCTTCCTCGTGCGCGAGGGGGCGCCCGGCATGGTGCGGACCCGGCAGACCGCGCTGGACGAGACCCGCACCCAGGCCCGCGTGGAACTCCGCGATGTGGAGGGGGAGTTGCTGGGACTCGACGAGGCCGATGTGCCGGCCGCGCTCGGTGCGGTCGGGGACGTCGCCGCCACCGTCGTCGCCGCCGAGGCCGTCGGGGCCGCGGAACGAGCCCTGGAACGTACCGTCGACTACGTACAGCAGCGCGAGCAGTTCGGCCGCGCGATCGGGTCCTTCCAGGCGGTCAAGCACCGCCTCGCCGACGTGTACGTCCAGGTGCAGGCGGCGCGGTCGGCCGCCTATTACGCGGCGTGGGCGGCGGGCGCGGAGGCCGCCGGGTTCGGCGGGCAGGGCGCCGAACGGGCCGGCGGGCTCGCCCTCGCGCAGGCGCTCGACGCGCTGCGGACCGCCGCGTCCGAAGCGGTGCAGCTGCACGGCGGCATCGGCTTCACCTGGGAACACGAGGCGCACCTGTACTTCAAGCGGGCGTCCAGTGACGAACTGCTCTTCGGTCCGGTCCACCGGCTGCGGGCCCGCGCGGCGGACCGGGCCGGTCTGTTCGAGGGCGCCGAAGTCGAGGAGGCCGTCTGATGCCGGCCGGGCTGCGGCTGGTGCAGAAGGTGTCGGCCACCCGGGCCTTCGCGAAGGTCGCGCCGCACTTCGTGCCCGCCATGGACCGGGCCGTGCACCGGCTGACCAGGGGAAAGGTGCTGCTCAGCGCGCGCATGCTGCCCGGGCTCATCCTGACCGCGCGGGGCGCGAAGAGCGGCCTCCCGAGGCGTACGCCCTTGGCCTGTATGCCGGAGGAGGGTGGGGAAGGTGGCGAGAGCTGGGTGCTGATCGGGTCCAACTTCGGGCGCCCCGGGCATCCCGCGTGGACCGCCAATCTGCTGGCCAACCCCGATGCCGAGGTGAACTGGCGGGGCGCCGACGTGCCCGTGCGGGCGCGGCTGCTCACGGGGGAGGAGCGGGCGGCGGCTTGGGAGGCGGCGCTGCGGTTCTGGCCGCCGTATGCCGCGTACCAGGCCCGGGTGGAGCGGGAGATACGGCTGTTCCGCCTGGTGCCGGTCCCGGCGCCTGGTGCCCGTCCCGACCACAACGGCGGACCACCGAGGTGATCCGCCGTCGGGCTGACAGGACCGGGAGAGAGCTCGGGCGCAGGGAGCCCGGAGCTCTTCGGGCTACTTCGTCGGCTTTTTGCCGGTGACGCCCAGATGTACCAACATCGCCAGGTTCGGCTTCAGTTCGGTCTGCTTGACGCCCCACGTCTGGAAGCCCCGCTGGTGGGAGGCGACCGCCGCGAGCATCGCGACCAGGGAGCCCGCCATGGCCGCCGGGCTGACGTCCTTGTCGACCTTGCCCTTGGCCTGCAGCTCCTTGACGGTGTCCGTAAGGGAGTTGTTGACCGAGTTGAGGATCTTCATCCTGATTTTGTAGAAGCGCTTGTCGCCCTCGGCGGCGCCCAGGTCGACGACCCGCAGGATCGCGTCGTTCTTGCGCCAGAAGTCGAGGAAGCCCTCGACAAGGTCCTGGGAGGTCTGCCAGCCGGCCTTGCCGACCCAGGAGCGCCCGTCGAGCAGCTGGGTCAACTCGGCGCCCTCGGCGGCCATTTGCTCCGCGATCTCCAGGACGGCGCCCTCGACATCGGGGAAGTACTGGTAGAAGGTCGCTGGTGAAGTCCCCGCCTTCCGGGCGACGTCGATGACTTTGACGTCCCGGTAGGGCGAGGAGCTGAGCATCTCGCTGAGGCAGTCGAGCAGCTTCTGACGCGTCGCCTGACCGCGCCGGCCGGCCACGCGGCCGTCGACGGTACGTACTTGTCCTGTCATGCCGTCAGCTTACCGAGGGGTGATCGGAGCGCGATTCGGCCGAGTGCAAATGGGGTTGGGGCGCGGAAGCACGGCGCGGGGCGCACCTCGGCGCCCGCCCGGAGGGATCCCGTGGAAATTGGCCATACGTTCGAATCTTTGCGCTGCGGGGGCCCGGGCGGGCGGTTAGTTTGACTGGTATGGACTACGAGGGCGTGCCCTGCTGGGTCGACGCGATGCTCCCCGACGTCGAGGGCGGCAAGCGGTTCTACGGTGAGCTCTTCGGGTGGACTTTCGGCCAGGGAGGCGGGCCGGAGCACGGGCGCCATGCCGAGGCGTACAGCGACGGCCTGCCCGTCGCCGCGCTCGCCCCCAAGGCCGACGGCCGCATGCCCACCGTATGGACGGTGTACATGGCCACCCCCGACGCGGCCGCCCTGGCCGAACGCGTCAGGGACGCGGGCGGCTCCGTGATCACGGAGCCCCGGCCGGCCGGGGCCGCAGGGACGATGGCGCTCGTCGCCGACCCCGAGGGCGCCGTCTTCGGCCTCTGGCAGCCCGGCACGCACCACGGCTTCGGCAAGCGGCAGCAGCCCGGGTCGTACTGCTGGGCGGAGGTGTACTCGCGGAACAAGGATCTGGTCGACCCGTTCTACGAGCGCGTCTTCGGATACGGCGGCTTCGACCTCGATCTCGACGGCGAGGACTTCCGCACCTGGTCGCCCGCGGGCGCCGAGCCCGGCCCCGACACGGCGATCGGCGGCCGCAGCCTGATCCCGGCCGCCGCCGGCCCGGGCGCCCGGCTGCGGATCCCCGACGAGATGCCCGCCCACTTCCTCGTGTACTTCAACGTCGACGACGCCGACGCGACGGCCGCCGCGGTGACCCGGCTCGGCGGGCGCGTGCAGGCGCCGCCCCACGACACCCCGTACGGGCGGATCGCGGTCTTCACGGACAACCAAGGGGCCACCTTCGCGGTCCTCCAGGACTGAGAGACCGTTCGAAACCGCCCGCCGGACCAGGCAACACGGCATTTTGTCCGGAGACACCCCGATCGCGCCCCGGGTTCGCCACCGCCGCCCCGGACAGGAAGAATCAGGGTGCGTGCCGCCGTAGCGGCTCGGTGGTGAGACGCTGCACGGGGCTGTCTTCTTCGGCGGCCGCGTACGGGGAGGTGGCAGGGCAAGTGGTGGATCAGCTGACGCAGCACGATCCGAGGCGGATCGGCCCGTTCGAGGTCCTCGGCAGGCTGGGCGCCGGTGGCATGGGCCTGGTCTATCTCGCGCGCTCCGCGTCGGGGCGGCGCGTGGCGATCAAGACGGTGCGGACCGAGCTCGCCGAGGACCAGCTGTTCCGTGTCCGCTTCACGCGCGAGGTCGAGGCGGCCCGCGCCGTGTCCGGTTTCTATACGGCGGCCGTGGTGGACGCCGATCCGCGGGCCGCCGTGCCCTGGCTCGCCACCGCGTACGTCCCCGCGCCCTCCCTCGAAGAAATAGTGAACGAACACGGGCCGCTGCCCACCCAGGCGGTGCGCTGGCTGGCGGCGGGCGTGGCCGAGGCCCTGGAGTCCATCCACGGCGCCGGGCTCGTCCACCGTGACCTCAAGCCGTCGAACGTCCTCGTCGTCGAGGACGGCCCGCGCGTCATCGACTTCGGCATCGCGTCCGGCGTCTCCAACACGCGGCTCACCATGACCAACGTCGCCGTGGGCACCCCCGCCTACATGTCGCCCGAGCAGGCCAAGGACTCCCGCAGCGTGACCGGCGCGAGCGACGTCTTCTCGCTCGGCTCGACCCTCGTCTTCGCCGCCACCGGGCACGCCCCGTTCCACGGCGCC
Source organism: Streptomyces sp. NPDC018029 (assembly GCF_044327655.1). Classification (NCBI taxonomy): domain Bacteria; kingdom Bacillati; phylum Actinomycetota; class Actinomycetes; order Kitasatosporales; family Streptomycetaceae; genus Streptomyces; species Streptomyces sp. NPDC018029. The sequence continues at coordinate 314,234 of NZ_JBIRFV010000005.1, forward strand.
AACCCCGTCGAGACCGTCTTCATGCTGCTCAGGGAGGGCCCCGACCTCGAAGGGCTGCCGAGCGACCTGCGGCCCCTCATCGAGTCGTGCATGCAGATGGAGGCCGCCCTCCGGCCGTCCCCCGCCGATCTCCAGGCGCAGCTCGCCCCGCACCTCTTCGCCTCCGAGAGCGCAGACAACGACGACAGCGGCACGGCGTCCGCGTGGCTGCCGGAGCGCGCCGTCGCGCTCATCGAGGCCCGCCGCGGCGGCCGCCCGCCCGCCCGGGTCCCCGCCTCCGCCGGGCGCAGCGCGGGACGGGCCGCCGCCCCCGCCGTGTCCGCCGCCCCCGCCGCGCCCGTGACGGCCCCGCCGCCCCCGCAGCAGCCGCCGCCCGCGCCGCCGGCCCGGTCGCCCTTCGGCGGCAGCCCCGACTCCGGGCCCGTGCGGCTCGCCGGGGCGAAGGTGCCGATCGGTCCGGGACCGCGGGTGGCCGGCGCCCGCCCGGCCGTCGCGCCCGGCGCCGCCGCGCTCGCCGCCTCCTGGTCACGGTCGGCGGGCCACCGGACCCCGGGCAACGGCGCGGAACCGGCGCCCGCGGTCCCGGCGCCCGCCCCGGCCCCGGACGCGGCCTCGTCGTGGCGGCCGTGGCGCTTCCGGATGTCCAACGACGTCTGGGGCACCCCCGCCGTCGCCGGGAACCTCGTCTACGTGACGTCCTTCGAGGTCCACGCGCTGGACGTCGCCACGGGCCGCCGCAGCTTCAAGACGCGGGACGTCGCCTGGTCCATGGCGGTCGCCGACGGCCGTATCCACGCCTCCGACGGCCCCACGCTCTACGCCCTCGACGGCGCCGACGGCTCCGACCTCTGGCGGCTGCCGACCGACGCCTGGGTGTACTCCCTCCAGGCCGACCGCGGCACGGTCGTCACCGGCACGCGCGGCGGCGGCGTCCAGGCGTGGGAGGCGGCCAACGGCGAGAAGCTCTGGGAGATCACCGGCGCGCAGACCGACTTCGAGACGCCCGAGGCCGGGCCCCTCGTCCTCGACGGCACCGTGTACGTCTGGAAGGACGCCAGGCTGCGGGCGCTGGAGGCGCGGACCGGTGAGGAACGCTGGTCGTACCCCGTCGGCGACGCGGCCTCCTGCGGCGGCGTGCCGGTGCGGCTCGCCCAGGGGCAGGACGGGTACGTGTACGTGGCCGCGGGCACCCGCGTCCTCGCGATCGACGTGGCGAGCGGGCACGTCCGCTGGCACTTCGAGGCGCCCGCCGCCTTCCTCTGCCCGCCCGCCTTCGCGCCCGGGCCCGCCGTCACGGGCGGCGGCGTGTACCTCGCCGACTACCTCGGCACGGTGTACGCCCTCGACGCGACCGACGGCCGCGACCGCTGGCGCATCGCCACGGAGTCCCGCTCCTCCATCGAGCCCGTCCTCGTCGCGGACGGCCACGTCCACGTGGGCAGCGGCAAGGGGCTCTACACCCTGGACGCCGTCACGGGCACGCCGAAGTGGCGCTTCCAGGCGGGCGGCGAGGTCGTGGGCGCACCCGTCGTCGCCGACCGCCGCATCCACTTCGGCTCCACGGACCACCTGCTCTACACCCTGAAGGCGGACGACGGCCGCCTCCGCTGGAAGCTGGCCACGGGTGGCGAGATCACGGGCGCGCCCGTGGTGCGGGACGGCGTGGTCTACGCCTGCAGCAAGGACCGGTGCGTGTACGCGCTGGACGCGGAGCGGGGGACGGGGACGTCGCCGAGGGCTTAGCGGTGAGGGCGGTCCGGCGGGTTGTGCGGGTCCGGCGGGTTGTGCGGGTCCTGCCAGGGGGGTGGGGGCGCGTCTGTCGGGTACGTCGGGATCGGCTCCGTCGGGTACGGGTCCGGTGGGGGGTACGGGTCCGCCGGATAGTTGGGGTCGCCGTAAAGGTCCCCGTAGGTGGAGGGCTCCGGGGGTGCCGGTGCCGGAGCGGCCGGGACCGCGTCCTGTTCCGTCGCCCTGCGGCGCCCGCGTCTGCGGCGGCGCCCCGCCATGAGCGCCGCCGCGAGCAGCAGCACCAAGCCGCCCGCGAGGCTCAGCAGGACGCCCAGGCCGAGGCCCGAGCCGTCGCCCGCGACCGCCAGACTGCCCTCCGCCTGGCCCTGCCGGACCATCCACAGCACCGTGAAGCCGAGCACGAGCACGCCCGCGAGCGCCACGAGGAGCCGCGACCTCAGCACGAGACCGATCAGCGTCACGAGCGCCGCGAAGACGAACGGCAGGAAGAGGGAGCCGAAGAGCTCCGCCTTGGCGTCGGTGACCCCGCCGGAGAACAGCTCACCGATGCGGAAGTCACGTCCGGGACGGCCGTCGTACCAGGCTCGGAAGGGGCTCCATACGGCGGCCGTCGCTCCGGCGAGAGCGAGGATCGACCCGAGGACGTTGCGGACCATGAACGGGCCTCCTCCTGGCGTGCGACTCGCTGTGCGCATCCGTACGCGTCTCTCAAGATCGACGCTACGCCGAGTGCGTGAACCCCGCCACGGGAAGGGACGCGTGGGTCGCGAGGCCCTCCCCGCTACCGCGTACGGAAGTCGCCGCTCCGCCGCGGCCGCTCCGCGAACAGCTTCGCCTGGCGGTCCGGCGGCAGGTTCCCGAGGGCGATCAGATGGGGCGCGTGCGCCAGCGCCTGCGCACGGGCTGCCTCCTTCGCCGACCAGACCGCCCGCACCGTGCCCTGCACCGCCTCCGTGGGGTACGAGGCGATGGTCTCGGCGGCGCGGATTGCGGCGCCTATGGAGCCGCCGGGCGGCGTCAGCTCGGAGACGAGGCCGGTCTCGTACGCCCGCCGCGCGGAGACCCGCTCGGCCGTGCCCATCAGCGCCATCCGCGCGACCTCGCCGAACGGCATGCGCTGCGCCAGGTGGATCGTCTCGTACGCGCTGACCATGCCGTACGTGGTGTGCGGGTCGAAGAACGTGGCGTGCTCGTCGGCCACGACGAACTCCGCCTCGCCGATGAGGTAGAAGGCGCCGCCGCACGCCATGCCGTTGACCGCGGCGATCACCGGTTTCCACAGGTCGTTCGCCTTCGGGCCGATCGCGATCAGCGGATCGTCGATCGTGTACGGGGAGCTGGGCTGCGGCACGTCGGCGTCCCGGTCGATGCCGGTGCAGAAGGCCTTCTCGCCCGCGCCCGTCACGACGACCGCACGGACCGTGTCGTCGTACCGGAACCGCCGCCAGGTCGCGGCCAGTTCGTCCGCCGTCCGTACGTCGATGGCGTTGTGGCGCTCGGGGCGGTCCAGGGTCAGGACCGCCACGCCGGTGCCCTCGTCGACCGCCGTGCGCAGGGCGGCGGTCGACGTCACGGGCGCTCCAGGAGCCAGCGCGGGACGACGGTCCCGCCCACGTCCGCGAAGACGACCTGCACCTTCGCGCCGATGCGCAGCCGCTCCGGGGGTACGGAGTTCAGCTCGCCGTCGGGCGTCGCGACGAGGTTGCCGACGAGACGGATGCGGGGGGCGTCGGCCAGCTCGACGATGATCGCGTTGTAGGGGGCCTGTGCGGCGTAGGCGGGGAGGAGGGGTGGGTGGGGGAAGACGTACGACCAGATGCGGGCGCGGCCGCTCATGCGGCGCCAGTCGCTCTCGAAGGACTGGCAGTGGGGGCAGCAGGGTCTGGGCGGGAACCTTGGCTCGCCGCAGGCGGTGCAGGTCTGTATGCGGAGTTCGCCTCGGGCGGCGTAAGCCCAGAAGGGGGCGCCGTCGTCGTCCATGGTGGGTGTCAGGAGGGGTTCGGGGGTTGCGTCTGCCATGTGCTGTCCTTTGCCGGGTGCGGGTTTGTGGTGGTCGCGCAGTTCCCCGCGCCCCTGGACGGCCCCTGCGGGGCCCCAGGGCGCTTATGCGGACCTCAGTAGCAGTGCTGAGGTGGGGACCCCTTCGCCTGCTGTCACCAGGCACGTCGTCGCGTTCGGGACCTGGGCCGTGGAGGTGCCGCGCAGTTGTTTCACGCCCTCGTTGATGAGGTTGAAGCCGTGGACGTACGCCTCGCTGAGGCCGCCGCCGCCCGTGTTGATGGGGAGCCGGCCGCCGCTCTCCAGCGCGCCGCCCTCCGTGAAGGCGCCGCCCTCGCCGCGGCCGCAGAAGCCGTAGCCCTCCAGGGAGAGCGGGATGAGCGGGGTGAACGCGTCGTAGATCTGCGCCACGTCGACGTCCTGCGGTCCGAAGTCGGCCTGTTTCCACAGGTGTCGGGCCGCCGTCCAGGCCGGGCCCGAGAGCGGGTCGTCGTTCCAGTAGTTGACCATGCCGTGGTGCTGGGAGGGCAGGCCCTGCGCGACGGAGTGGACGTACACGGGCCGCTGGCGGCAGTCGCGCGCCCGCTCGGCGGAGACGATGACGCAGGCCAGCGCGCCGTCCGTCTCCAGGCAGTTGTCGAAGAGGCAGAGCGGTTCGCTGATCCAGCGCGAGGTCATATACATGTCGCGGGTCAGCGGGCGCTCGTACATCATCGCGGCCGGGTTCTGGTTGGCGCGGTTGCGGCAGGCGAGGGCGACGTTGAAGAGGTGGTCGCGGGTCGCGCCGTACTCATGCATGTAGCGGCGCGCGAGCATCGCTATCTCGTCGGCGGGGCGGAGGAGGCCGAAGGGGCGCGTCCACTGGGCGGGGGTGGGGAGTTGGACGGTCGTGTTCTTCCAGGGGCGCGGGCCGCTGCCGCGCTTGCGGGAGCGCCAGGCGATGCCGACGCTCGCCTGGCCGGTGGCGATGGCCGAGGCGAGGTGGCCGACCGTGGCGCAGGAACCGCCGCCGCCGTAGCCGACCTTGCTGAAGAAAGTCACATCACCGGCGCCGATGGCCTTGGCGACCTCGACCTCGTCGGTCTCCTCCATCGTGTACGAGGCGAAGGCGTCGACCTCGGACGGGGCGATACCGGCGTCGTCCAGCGCGTCGACGATCGCCCGGCACGCCAACTCCTTCTCGCTCTGCGCGAGTTGCTTGGCGAACGGGGTCTGGCCGATCCCGACGATCGCAGTAGCGTCCTTGAGTGAAGCCATGGGCAACGGCACCTCCGCCTGTCGCGAGCGTGTCAAGGCTGCTGACAGCGCGTCAGGCTACAGCTAATCTGACGGTTAGTCAGCTACTAGGTTCTCTGCGGGAGGGGCTTGCGATGCGCGGCGACCTGGAGTGGGGCAGCATCCCGGGACTGGTCCGGGCTGCCGCCGGACGGTACGGCTCGCGGGAGGCGGTCGTCGAGGGCCGCACCCGCGTCTCGTACGCGGAACTGGGCGAACGCGTGGAGCACGCGGCGGCCGCCTGCATGGCCAACGGCGTCGAGCCGGGCGACCGCGTCGCCGTCTGGGCGCCCAACACCCTCGACTGGATCGTCTCCGCGCTCGGCGCGGTCTCCGCCGGCGCGGTCCTCGTCCCCCTCAACACCCGCTTCAAGGGCACCGAAGCCGCGGACGTCCTGGCGCGCAGCCGCGCGCGACTCCTCTTCGTCACGGGCACGTTCCTCGGCACGTCGTACGTCGCCTCGCTGCGTCGCGCCGCGGCCGAGGGTCCCGGGTCCGGCCCGCTGCCGGGCCTGCCGCACCTGGAGGACGTGGTCGTGCTCGCGGACGACGCCCCGGAGGACTTCCGCACCTGGAAGGACTTCCTGGCGGGCGGCGACCGGGTGCCCGGCGAGGCGGTCCGCGCCCGGGCGGCGTCCGTCGTCGGCTCGGCGCCCTCGGACATCATCTTCACCTCGGGCACGACGGGCCGCCCCAAGGGCGCCGTCATCACCCACGCCCAGAGCCTGCGCTGCTACGGCGTGTGGAGCGATCTCGCCGGGCTGCGCGAGGGCGACCGCTATCTGATCGTGAACCCGTTCTTCCACACCTTCGGCTACAAGGCCGGGATCATCGCCTGCCTGATGCGGGGCGCGACGATGATCCCGCAGCCGGTCTTCAACGTGGACACGGTCCTCGCCAACGTCGCCGCCGAACGCATCTCGGTCCTGCCGGGCCCGCCCACCCTGCACCAGTCGCTCCTCGACCACCCCTCGCGCGACCAGCACGACCTGTCCGCGCTGCGGCTCGTCGTGACGGGCGCCGCGGTGGTGCCGCTGCGGCTGGTGGAGCGGCTGCGCACGGAGCTCCACATCGCCACCGTCCTCACCGCGTACGGGCTCTCGGAGGCGAGCGGCATCGTCACGATGTGCCGCCGCGGCGACCCGCCCGACGTCATCGCGGCGACGTCGGGCCGGGCCATCCCCGACACGGAGGTGCGGGTGGTGAGCCCCGCGGGGGAGCCGCTGCCGCCGGGCCGCCCCGGCGAGGTGCTCGTGCGCGGCCACCACGTCATGCAGGGCTACTTCGAGGACCCCGCCGGCACCGAACAGTGCCTGACGCCGGACGGCTGGCTGCGGACGGGTGACGTGGGCGTCCTCGACGAGGCGGGCAACCTCCGCATCACGGACCGCATCAAGGACATGTTCATCGTCGGCGGCTTCAACGCCTACCCGGCCGAGATAGAGCAACTCCTCGGCCTGCACCCGGAGGTGGCGGACGTCGCCGTGATCGGCGTGCCCGACCCGAGGCTCGGCGAGGTCGGCAAGGCGTACGTGGTGCGGCGCCCGGGGGCCGTCGTGACGGCGGACGACCTGATCGCGTGGGCGCGCCGGGAGATGGCCAACTACAAGGTGCCGAGAGCCGTCGAGTTCGTGCCGGAACTGCCGCGGAACGCGAGCGGGAAGGTGGTCAAGGGGGAGCTGCGGGGCGGCACTGCCGGTGCTATTCGGCGCCGGCCGCGATGAGGGCGGCCCGCTCGGCCTCGCCGCACTCCACGCAGAACTCGTTGCCCTCCGGGTCGGTGAGGGTGACCCAGCCGCGGCCACTGGGCCGCCGGTGGTCCTCGTACAGCTTCGCGCCGAGCGCGAGCAGCCGCTCGACCTCCTCGTCGCGGGTGCGGTCCTGCGGCTGGAGGTCGACGTGCAGCCGGTTCTTCAGGGTCTTGGTGTCCGGCACGGTCACGAAGAGCAGCGTGACACTTGCCGACTCGACCAGGGCCTCAGGGTCACCGGGGGCATCGTCGTCGGAGACCTTGCCGCCGAGGACCTCGGCCCAGAAGGTGGCCTGGCGGTAGGCGTCGTGGGAGTCGAACGTGAGGTGGCGCACGAGAGAAGTCATGGCCGGCACTCTCCGCTGTGGGGGCGGGAGTTGTCCACGGAAATTCGCCCGGGACGGGGCGGTCAGTGCCCGGACGGCGGCTCGAAACAGCCGGTCTCCATGAAGCGCCCGCTCGTGCTGACCTCGTAGTTGGTCTTCTGGACGAAGCCGGTGACGCAGGCGTCGTCGCCTACGTAGAGGCCGATCACGGCGCCTTCGGGCGTGACGTAATCCCCGCCCTCGTACCGGGAGTTCATCGCCTGCACGTCGAGCTGCCCGCCGATCAGCTCACCCTTCCTGGTCGTCTTCCGGACCTCGTACCCGAGCTCGCCGGTGAGGGCGGCGCGCACGCTGTCCGGGTCCCACTTCTTCGCCTTCCACAGCCGCTTCAGGACGGGCCGGACGCGGGCGGCCTCGACGCGTGCGGCCTCCGCGGAGTCCACGGACATCTCGCCGGGCCGGCGGTAGGCGTTGTTCTCGCCGTAGTGGGGCGCGCCGTCGACGACTCCGGGCTCTACGTAGGGGGAGGCGCCGGGGGTTTCCGAGGGCGTGGGGGATTCGGATGGCGTGGGGGGTGGGGACGGTGTGCCGGTGGAGGGGGCCGCAGCGTCCGTGGCGGGCCGCTCGTCGCCGCAGGCGGTGAGGGCGAGAGCGGAGCCGAGGAGGAGCGCGCAGGCACCGAGGCGTCTTCGGTGGGTTCGGTACGTCGAGGTGGCCATGCCCATGACTGTGCCACGACAGCGTGGACGACTGTGCGTCGAGCGGACAGGCGAGCGAACAACTCTGCCAGGATTGTCCGATGCACACCGCACGACAGCCCCGCATCCTCTTCGTCACGGACCTCGCCTACCAGGCGAAGGGCCGCCGCTACTGCGACGAGGACATCTACCTCTCCTCACGCCTCCGCGAGGACTTCGACGTGGCCCTGTGCCACCCGCTGGACGCGGCCTCCCTGATGGAGACGGGCGCCTTCGACACCGTCGTGGTCCGCAACAGCGGCCCCGTACTCCACTACGAGGCACAGTGGGAGGACTTCAAGGAGCGGGCGGGGCGTCGCGGTGCGCGGGTCTACAACCAGCTGACCGGCAAGGCCGACATGGTCGGCAAGCAGTACCTGCTCGACCTGACGGCGGCCGGTCACCCCGTGATCCCCACGGTCGACGACCCGCGGGACGTCGGCCGCCTCCCCGAGACGGACAGGTACGTGGTCAAGCCGAAGGCGGGCGCGGACTCCATAGGCCTGGAGTTCGTGAGCCGCGAGGGCCTCGCGGAGCTGCGGGCCGAGTCCGGCATCCTGATCCAGCCGTGCGTCGACTTCACGTACGAGGTGTCGTTCTACTTCGTGGACCACAGCTTCCAGTACGCCCTGCACGCGCCCGACCCCGCCAAGCGCTGGCACCTGGAGCGTTACGTCCCGACCGACGCCGACCTGGCCTTCGCCCGGGGCTTCGTCGAGTGGAACGCCATCGACCACGGCATCCAGCGGGTCGACGCGTGCAGGACCCGTGCCGGGGAGCTGCTGCTGGTCGAACTGGAGGACCTCAACCCCTACCTCTCCCTGGACCTCTTGGACGAGGAGACGCGGGACGCGTTCGTGGCGGCACTGAAAAGGTCCCTGGCGGAGTGGGCCGATTGACGCAGTCCGTCTGGTGCCGCGTCGCGCCTTCCGCCCCGCCGCAGACGGGCCTAGCCTCACAAAGAAGGAGAGCTCGCGGCAGCATGGCAGCGCAGTCGCCACTCTTCCCAGTCCCCGGACCCCGGACGCCGGAGCCGTGCCACCGCCCGGACGGCTCCGGTCCGTTGCCCTTCCGGCCCGCACCGACCGGGGCGTTCTCCCGCACGCCCCGACGCCGTGAGGGCAGGCGCGCGCCGACCCCGGAGGGGAGCCACGGCGTTGGCGCGCGCGGGGGGCCACCGCAGCTCGTTGCCCGGCTCAGCCCTGCGGGGGAGCCGGGAGGTGGCTGTCGCCCTGGGGGGTGACCGGCAGGTGGCTGTCACCGGGAGGGGCCGGCAGATGGCTGTCGCTCTGCGGGGAGACCGGCAGGTGGCTGTCGGCGAGCGCGGGGCTCGCGGCGCCGCCCGCGACTGCGGCGGCGACGGCCAGGGTGACGAAGGCCTTCTTGGTGCGGGTCATTCCAACTCCCTTGAAAAGTGCAACTGATGATCGCCGGGGACGCTACTTGCGAATGGCACGGTTGTTCGGGTTGCTTGCGTGGTTCCCGCCATTGATTGGCCTGAACCGGGCCCGGGCATGCGTCGGCCGCGGCGGCTCCCCCTCCGCGCCGCCGCGGCCGATCGTTCCCCCGTCAGGAATGCAGCTCTAGGCGTCCTTGGGCGGAGCCGGAATGTGGCTGTCGCCCTGCGTGGTGACCTGACCGTCCTTGGGCGGGGCGGGAATGTGGCTGTCGCCCTGCGTGGTGATCTGGCCGTCCTTGGGCGGGGCGGGAATGTGGCTGTCGCCCATGGTCGTGATCTGCGTGTTCTGCTTGGCGTCGCTCATGCCGGGCTCCTCGGGTTCGACGGTTCGCTGGGGCAGAACGCCCGCTCGGCAACTCCCCCGAGGGTCGCCGAACGGGCGTTCCAGGGCCGCTCACCCTATCTGTGAGGCCCAAGGCGACCCGTCTGCCCCCCGACGCGACGGATCGACAAGTAGAGAGTGGCAGCCACTCATAAACGTTCGATGAACGCCTGGGCCGGGGGTGTCAGGCCGCTGCGACAGGAGAGAGCAGCGCCCGTGCCTCCGCGGCCTCCGGGGCACCCGCTCGCTCGTGGATGGACAGCGCTTCGCGCCAGCAGGCCCGGGCGCGATCGGCCTGCCCGAGATTGTCGAGGGACCTTCCGAGCAGCAGCAATACGTTGGCGCGCATCCAGTCGCCGCCGATGCAGCCGGTCGTCAGGGCCTGCTCGGCGTGCTGCGCCGCAGCGGTGGACCGCCGGGCCGCGAGGTGGACCTGGGCGATACGGAAGTACGTGGTCCCTTCCCACAGGCGCTGGCGGTTCTCCACGAAGACGTGCAGCGCCTCGGTGAGCTGGTCGAGCGCCTCCTCATAGCGGCCCGCGTGACTGAGGGCGATCGCGAGCGCGTACCTGGCGTTGGCGAGACGGAAGGTGAGGCCGAGTTCGTCGTAAATGGCCACCCCCTGACGCGCGAGGTCGATGGCCTTGGAGGTGCGTCCCATGTCCACCAGGACCCGGGAGAGATTGCACAGGGTGCTCGCCTCGCCCGGGCGGTTGCCGTCGGCACGGAATGCCTCGACCGCCTTCAGCAGGTACGCCTCGCTGGCGGTGTGCCGCTTCAAGCAGTACGCGACGATGCCCTGCTCGTTCGGGGCGTTGCCCCGGGTCCAGGGGTCGTCGGTCAGCGGAACGAGCTCGGCGGCCCGGTCGGCCTCGGGAATGGCCTCGTCGAAGCGCCCCGAGTTGCCGAGGACCTGGCTGAGCGTGACCCGCGCCCGAGCCTCCGCGTGGGCGTCCCCCAAAGCCGCTGCCGCGTCCCGCGCGGCCGACGTCGCCGACTCGTACCGCAGCGAACTCGCCCCCGACTCCGCCAGGTCCTTGGAAGCCAGCAGCAGGTCCACCGCGCGGCGGAGCGTGTGCGGGCCCAGGGACTGCTGGACGCAGGCCAGGATGCAGGCCGCCTCCGAGTGGAGCCAGTCCAGGGCCTTCGTGTCGTCCGTGAAGTCCTGGCCCGCGTGTTCCGTGGGCTCCAGGTGGTCCACCGTGCGGTCACCGGGGCGTTCGATCGCGTAGACCCGGGCGGCGGAGGCCAGGTAGAAGTCCAGGAGGCGGGACATCGCAGCGTCCCGTTCGCCGGGAGGCTGCTCGTCCCGCTCGGCGCATGCACGCGCGTAGAGGCGTACGAGATCGTGGTAGCGGTAGCGGCCGGGGGCCGCGGACTCCACCAGGGAGGTGTCGACCAGGGACTCCAGGAGGTCTTCCGTTTCCTCCAGGGGGAGGTCCAGGACCGCGGCGGCCGCCGCGAGGGAGAGGTCCGGGCCGTCGGCCAGGCCGAGGAGGCGGAAGGCGCGGGCCTGGGCAGGCTCCAGCTGGCCGTACCCCAGCTCGAAGGTCGCCTTGACCGCGAGGTCGCCCGCCTGGAGCTCGTCCAGGCGGCGCCGCTCGTCCGCCAGCTTCGCCGCGAGCGTGGAGACCGTCCAGGTGCGGCGGGCCGCCAGGCGGGACGCCGCGATCCGGATGGCGAGCGGCAGGAAACCGCAGGCCGCCACCACGTCCAGGGCGGCCTCGCGCTCCGACGTCACCCGCTCCTCGCCGACGATGCGGGTGAAGAGGAGCAGCGCCTCCTCGGGGGACATCACGTCCAGGTCCACCAGGTGCGCGCCCGCCAGATCCACCATGCGGACGCGGCTCGTCACCAGCGCCGCGCAGCCCTCCATGCCGGGGAGCAGGGGTCTGACCTGCGCCGCGTCGCGGGCGTTGTCCAGCAGGACGAGGACGCGCCGGCCGTCGAGGACCGAGCGGTAGAGGGCCGCGCGCTCCTCCAGGGAGTCCGGGATCGCCGAGTCGGCCGTGCCGAGGGCGCGCAGGAAGGCGCCGAGGACCGCCTCAGGCTCGGCCGCCCGCGCGCCCGCCCCCTGGAGGTCCACGTACAGCTGGCCGTCGGGGAAGTGGGTGCGCGCGACGTGCGCGACGTGCACGGCCAGCGTCGTCTTGCCGACACCGCCGATGCCCGCCAGCGCCGACACCGCCATCACGCGTCCCTCGGCGGTGGAGAGGATGTCGCTCAGCTCGTCCACGAAGGACGCGCGGCCCGTGAAGTCGGGGACCGTCGCCGGGAGCTGCGCCGGGCGTACCGCCGTCGTGATGGGTTCCTGGTCGGGGGCGGTGGGCTCGGCGAGGGTGGGGTCGGCCTGGAGGATGCGCTGCTGGAGCTCCTTGAGGCCGGGCCTCGGGTCCACGCCGAGCTCGTCGGCGAGCAGCCGGCGCGTGTCCGCGTAGACGGCGAGGGCCTCGGCCTGGCGTCCGCTGCGGTAGAGCGCCAGCATCAGCAGTTCGCGCAGCCGCTCCCGGAGCGGGTGCGCCGCCGTCAGGGCCGTCAGCTCCGACACCGCCTCCGCGTGGCAGCCCTGCTCCAGATCCATGTCGAGACGGGTCTCGACGAGCTGCAGGCGCCACTCGTCGAGGCGGGTGCGCTGGGTGTCGGCGTACGGCCCCGGGACATTGGCCAGGGGTTCGCCGTCCCACAGGCCGAGCGCCTTGTTCACCAGCGTGCGCGCCTGGCAGAGGTCGCCGACGCTGCGGGCCTTCTCGGCGGCCGCCCAGAGGTCTTCCGCCATGGCCAGGTCCAGCGCGCCGTCCCCGACCCGGACGGCATAGCCCCCGGCCTCGCTGACGAGGACCCCGGGAGGCAGCACCTTGCGGAGCCGGGACGCGTACGTACGTACCGCTGCCAGTGCCTGCGACGGCGGCTCCTCGCCCCAGAGCGCGTCGATCAGTTCCGACGCCGTGGCCGTGCGGCCGTCCCGCAGCAGGAGGGCCGCGAGCAGCGCCCTCTGCTGGGGGGATCCGGTGTTGAGCTGTTCCGAGCCGTGCCACGCGCGCACCGGTCCGAGCACGCTGAAGCGCGACGTCCGGACCTCGGGGGGGTGCCCCTCGGTCCGCTCCTCGGGGGTGTTCCCCGAGGCCGGACGCCGCTGCTCCGGTACTCGCGGTACATCGACCATCGCTCCCCCTGCCGCCCTGCCGTTCCCAATCATGCCGGTCGCGGGTCTGCCCGCCCGCGGTGGTTCGTATGCAGCCCTGCGGTCCTTCGGTTCTGCCCGGTCCGTCGTGCCCCCGGTTCCTGCTCCCCGCCAGTTTGCCTTGTCCATGGCGGATGCGTCAGCCGTGGGAGACGGCTCTCACAGGGTCCTCGCACGACATTCCGCATCGCTTTCCCGCCACGGGCCGCGGCGGTGCCCGCGCGTTCGCCGGGGCGGTCATCCACGTACGACTAGCTGACGGGTCGTCAGATCAGCGCTACCGTGGCATTCATGGAGACCACGGAGAGCTCGGAGACCGCATCGGGGACCTTCCCGAAGATCATCTCGGTGGACGACCACACGGTCGAACCCCCCGACGTCTGGCGGGACCGGCTCCCGTCCAAGTACCGGGACCGCGGCCCCAGGATCGTCCGCGCACCCCTGCGGGAAATGTCCTTTCTGGGCGGGAAGTTCGCCCCCGTCATGGGGGAGCAGGGGGAGGAAGGGCCCATCGGGGACTGGTGGATCTACGAGGATCTGCACCGCCCCCTCACCCGCCTCGACACCGCGGTCGGCTACGCCAGGGACGAGATCCGGCTCGAGGTCATCACCTACGAGCAGATGCGTCCCGGCTCCTTCTCCGTCCCCGACCGGCTCGCCGACATGGACGTCAACCACGTCCAGTCCGCCCTCTGCTTCCCCACCTTCCCGCGCTTCTGCGGCCAGACGTTCACCGAGGCCAAGGACCGGGAGCTCGGGCTCCTCTGCGTCCAGGCGTACAACGACTGGATGGTGGAGGAATGGTGCGGCCCCGAGGCCCACGGCCGCCTCATACCCCTCACCCTCATCCCCCTCTGGGACGCGGAGCTCGCCGCCGCGGAGGTGCGCAGGAACGCCGCGCGCGGCGTGCGGGCGGTCGCCTTCTCCGAGATCCCGCCCCACCTCGGGCTCCCCTCCATCCACACCGACGAGTGGGACCCCTTCCTGCGTGCCTGCGACGAGACCGGCACGGTCATCGCCATGCACATCGGCTCGTCCAGCAAGATGCCGTCCACATCGGCGGACGCGCCGCCCGCCGTCGGCTCCACCATCACCTTCGCCAACTGCTGCTTCTCGATGGTCGACTGGCTGATGAGCGGCAAGTTCGAACGCTTCCCGAACCTCAGGGTCATGTACGCGGAGGGGCAGATCGGCTGGATCCCCTACATCCTGGAACGGGCGGATGTGGTGTGGGAGGAGAACAGGGGGTGGGGCGGCGTCGCGGACAAGGTGACTCGGCCGCCGTCCGAGCTGTTCTCCTCGCACGTCTTCGGGTGCTTCTTCGACGACGCGTTCGGGCTCCGGAACCTCGATTCCATCGGGGTCGGGAACGTGCTGTACGAGACGGACTATCCGCACTCCGATTCGACCTGGCCCAAGTCGCGGGAGGTGGGGGAGGCGCAGATGGGTCACCTTGCTCCCGAGGTCGTCGACCGCATCGTCCGCGGCAACGCGATCGGCCTCCTCGGCCTGACGGAGTCGGGCCTCTGGCCCGGCCGGTGAGGCTGCCCTCCGGGGGGCGGGTGGGTGGGTTTCCCTGCGCCGTCCTGCGGGGTAGGGGCGACAAGCCCGCCGCTTCGCGGCGGATGTTTCCCACCCACCCACCCGTTTGCCCCGCGACGTCTTGCGGGGGTAGGGGCGGGTGGGCGGGTGTTCCCCGCGACGCCCGGAGGGGGTGGGGACGGGCGGGGTGGGGGCTGCCCTGCGCCGGGAGTGGGGCGGGTGGGCCGGTGCTCCCCGCGACGCCCGGAGGGGGTGGGGACGGGCGGGTGGGAATTGCCCCGCGACGGCCCGCAGGGGAAGGGACAAGGCTCCCCACCGGCCGTTCGCCGCGGTCGAGACGGGAGGGGGCGTGGGGGTATGTGCGCACGGAGCACTGAGCGCACTGTGGCGTCTTTGTTCTTGAGGCGTGGCGCGTAGTGATGGCGAGTACGTACATACCCCCGCGGCCCCGCACCCACAGACGGCCCCAAGGCGCGACCCGCACAACGCGACGCCGCGCGCAGACAGCCCGCAGGGGTTGTCTGACGGGGCGTCAGGCAGCACCATGACGGCGGCGCTCCACATGACGGGGCGTCAGGTCAAGACGAAGGGTGGGGTGCCCGTGCTCGTCTACGGGATGCAGTTGCCGATCCAGTCCCAGAGCTCGCTCTACGCCGAACCATGGGAAGCCCAGGCCGGCCCCGAAGACCTCGTCGAGATCGCCCGCACCGCGGACCGCACCGGCTTCGCCTACCTCGCGACCTGCGACCACGTCGCCATCCCGCGCCGCCTCGCCGACGCGATGGGCACCGTCTGGTACGACCCCGTAGCCACCCTCGCCCACCTCGCCGCCGTCACCGAGAACGTCCGCCTCCTGAGCCACGTCGCCATCGTCGGCCTGCGTCACCCCCTCCTCTCCGCCAAGCAGTACGCCACCCTCGACCACCTCAGCGGCGGCCGCCTGATCCTCGGGGTCGGCGCCGGTCACGTACAGGAGGAGTTCGGGGCGCTCGGCGTCGACTTCGCGCGGCGCGGCCCGGTCCTCGACGAGACGATCGACGCGCTGAGAGCGGCCCTCGGCCCGGACGAGTATCCCGAGCACCACGGTGACCACTACGACTTCCGGGATCTCGGGCAGCGGCCCCGCCCCGCCCAGACCCGCGTCCCCGTCTGGATCGGCGGCTCCTCGCCCGCCGCAGTGCGCAGGGCGGCCACCCGCGGCGACGGCTGGCTGCCGCAGGGCGACCCGCGCCCCGCGCTGCCCGCTCAGATAGCCAGGCTCAAGCGGCTGCGGGAGGAGGCGGGGATCCAGGAACCGGTCACCGTCGGCGCGATCACCGAGGCGCTGTACGTGGGAGAGCCGACCCACCCCGTGGGCCGCCGCACGCTCTCCGGAAAGCCGGCCGCCCTCGCCGAGTCCCTGCGCGAGTACGCCGCGATGGGCGTGGACCAGATCCAGGTGCGCTTCCGCAGCCGGAGCCGTACCGAACTCACCGACCAGATGGCGGCGTTCGCGACAGAAGTGGCCCCACATCTCAACCTCTGAAACCGCTGGCACCACTGGAACCACTGATGACCGAATGACGAGCGAATAGGGAGCACGGCATGGGCAAGCTCGACGGCCGCGTCATCATCGTGACCGGCGCCGCGCGCGGACAGGGCGAGCAGGAGGCGCGCCTCTTCGTGGAGGAGGGAGCCCGCGTCGTCGTCGCCGACGTACTCGACGAACAGGGCGAGGCGCTCGCAAAGGAGCTGGGTGCGGACTCCGCGGCCTACGTCCACCTGGACGTAGGAGTGGAGGCGGACTGGCAGGCCGCCACGGCCGCCGCGAAGGACGCCTTCGGGAAGGTCGACGGGCTCGTGAACAACGCCGGCATCCTCCGGTTCAACGAAATCGTCAGCACCCCGCTCGAAGAGTTCCAGCAGCTCATCCAGGTCAATCAGATCGGCTGCTTCCTCGGCATCCGTACCGTCGCGCCCGAGATCGGCGCCGCGGGCGGCGGCACGATCGTGAACACGGCCTCGTACACGGCCCTGACGGGCATGGCGTACGTGGGCGCGTACGCCGCGACGAAGCACGCCATTCTCGGCCTCACCCGGGTCGCCGCCCTGGAGCTGGCCGCCAGGAACATCCGCGTCAACGCCGTGTGCCCGGGGGCGGTCGACACCCCCATGACCAACCCCGCGCAGCTGGATCCCACCGCCGACCCGACGGAGGCGCGGGAGGCCGTCGCGGAGCTGTACAAGAAGCTCGTGCCGCTGGGGCGGATCGGGCGCCCGCAGGAGGTCGCGGCGCTCGCGCTCTTCCTGACCGGGGACGACTCGGCGTACATCACGGGCCAGCCGTTCGTCGTGGACGGCGGCTGGCTCGCCGGGGTCAGCGTCATCTGACGTTACGTCAGGTAACCGGCGCCCGGGCTCGCCCAGCCCTTGACGGCCCTCCCGAGCCAGTGGAACAGTCGACGCATCACAATCTGACGGCTCGTCAGAAACCGTCAGACTCTCACGAGGACGGTGAACCTCCTTGGAATTCGGTCTCTTTGTACAGGGATACGTGCCCGCCCAGCGGGCCAAGGTCGACCCCGAAGCGGAGCACAAGGCGCTCATCGAGGAGACCGAGTACGTCATCCAGGCGGACAAGTCCGGCTTCAAATACGCCTGGGCCTCCGAGCACCACTTCCTGGAGGAGTACTCACACCTCTCCGCCAACGACGTCTTCCTCGGCTACCTCGCCCACGCGACCGACCGCATCCACCTGGGCTCCGGGATCTTCAACCCGCTCGCGCCCGTGAACCACCCGGTGAAGGTCGCCGAGAAGGTCGCCATGCTCGACCACCTCTCCGAAGGGCGCTTCGAGTTCGGGACGGGGCGCGGTGCCGGTTCGCACGAGATCCTCGGCTTCATGCCGGGCATCACGGACATGAACCACACCAAGGAGATATGGGAAGAGACCATCGCCGAATTCCCCAAGATGTGGCTCCAGGACGAGTACGTCGGCTTCCAGGGCAAGCACTGGTCGCTGCCGCCCCGCAAGGTCCTCCCCAAGCCGTACGGGAAGTCGCACCCGGCCATGTGGTACGCCGCCGGGTCCCCCTCCTCGTACGCCATGGCGGGCAAGAAGGGGCTCGGGGTCCTCGGCTTCAGCGTGCAGAAGGTCTCCGACATGGAGTGGGTCGTCGAGTCGTACAAGACGGCCGTGAAGGAGGCCGAGGCGATCGGCGGCTTCGTCAACGACAACGTCATGGTGACGTCCACGGCGATCTGCGCGGAGACGCACGCCAAGGCCGTCGAGATCGCCGTCGGCGGCGGGCTCAACTACCTCCAGTCGCTGCTCTTCCGCTACCACGACACCTTCCCCCGGCCCGAGGGCATCCCCGAGTGGCCCGAGCTGCTCCCCGACTACACCGAGGAGCTGATCGAACTCCTCATCGCCGAGGAGCTGATGATCTGCGGCGACCCGGACGAGGTGCTCACGCAGTGCAAGCGGTGGGAGCAGGCCGGGGCGGACCAGCTCAGCTTCGGGCTGCCGATCGGGATCTCGCCCGAGGACACGAAGAACACGATCAAGCTGATCGGTGAGCACGTGATCCCGAAGATCGACACGGATCCGGTGCACCGCACGACGCGGTTCCGGCAGGCCGCCGGCGCGTAGCACCCCTCGACCGCCCCGGCTTCCCCTCCCGGACGGAAGCCGGGGCCCTCTCCGGCGGACGGACGCTCCTCCCGTACCACCCTCCCCCCCCGTACCGCCCTTCCCGTTCGCCCTTCGAAAGGGGACCTCCCGTCATGCTCGACCACCTCATCAAGGGCGCGACCGTCGTCGACGGGACCGGCGCCCCCGCGCGCGTCGCCGACGTCGGGATACGGGACGGGCGCATAGCCGTCGTCGCCGAGCCGGGGTCCGTCACCGAGGAGGCAAGGACCAGTGAGGACGCCCGGGGCCGCGTCCTCGCCCCCGGGTTCGTCGATCCGCACACGCACTACGACGCCCAGCTGTTCTGGGACCCGTACGCGACGCCGTCGCTCAACCACGGCGTGACGACCGTCGCGGGCGGCAACTGCGGGTTCACGCTCGCGCCGCTGCATCCGGAGCGGCCCGGCGACGCCGACTACACGCGGCGGATGATGTCGAAGGTCGAGGGCATGTCGCTGGTGGCGCTCGAAGAGGGCGCGCCGTGGTCGTGGAGTTCCTTCGGGGAGTATCTGGACGCCCTCGACGGGCGCATCGCCGTCAACGCCGGGTTCATGGTGGGGCACTGCGCGCTGCGCCGGTACGTGATGGGCGCGGACGCCGTCGGGGGGCAGCCCACGCCCGCCCAGCTGGAGGAGATGCTGCGCCTCTTCCACGACGCGATGGACGCGGGGGCCTGGGGGCTCTCCACCACCCAGTCGTCCACCCACTCGGACGGCGACGGGCAGCCGGTCGCCTCGCGGCACGCGAAGCCGGCGGAGCTCCTCGCGCTCTCCCGTGCCGTCGCCGAGCACGAGGGGACGCAGCTGGAGGCGATCGTCGCGGGCTGTCTCGACCAGTTCAGCGACGACGAGATCGACCTGCTCGTGGAGATGAGCGCGGCGGCGGGCAGGCCGCTCAACTGGAACGTGCTCACCATCGACGCCGCCGTCCCCGAGCGCGTGCCCCGCCAGCTCGTGCCGAGCGAGCGAGCCCGCAAGGCGGGTGGCCGGGTCGTCGCGCTCACCATGCCGATCCTCACGCCCATGAACATGTCGCTCGGCACGTTCTGCGCCCTGAACCTCATCCCGGGCTGGGGCGACATCCTGGGCCTGCCCGTGCCCGAGCGGATCGCGAAGCTGCGTGACCCGGGGGTGCGCGCGGAGATGCTGCGGCGCGCGGGCAGCAAGGAGGCGGGCGTCTTCCGGCGGCTCGCCCGCTTCGACCGGTACGTCATCGGAGACACGTACTCCGAGAAGAACGAAGGCCTCACCGGGCGCGTCGTCGGCGACATCGCGGCCGAGCGCGGGCAGGAGCCGTTCGAGTGCCTGGTCGGGATCTGCGCGGCCGACGACCTGCGCACCGTCCTGTGGCCGATGCCCACCGACAACGACCCCGCCTCATGGGCCCTGCGCGCCGAGGCCTGGCAGCACGAGGACGTCATGCTGGGCGGCTCCGACGCGGGCGCGCACCTGGACCGTATGTGCGGGGCCCCGTACACGACGCGCTTCCTCGGCGACTGCCTGCGCGGCCGCAAATTGGCGAGCCTCGAACAGGCCGTGAAGATGCTCACCGACGATCCGGCCCGGCTCTTCGGGCTGCGCGAGCGTGGCCGGATCGCCGAGGGCTACCACGCCGACCTCGTCCTCTTCGACCCCGAGCGGATCGACGCGGGCAAGGCGACCCTCGTCCACGACCTGCCCGGCGACAGCCCGCGCCTGGACTCCAAGGCGATCGGCGTCAACGCGGTCTGGGTCAACGGGGTCGAGACGATCCGTGAGGACGTGGTGACCGGCGCGGTGCCGGGCAAGGTGCTGCGCTCGGGGCGGGACACCCGGACGGTGAGCACCAAATGAACGCGCCTGGGCGGCTGTTCATCGGCGGCGAGTGGGTCGAGCCGGACCACGGGCACCACGAAGTGACGAACCCCGCGACCGAGCAGGTCGTCGGCCTCGCTCCCGAGGCGAGCACCGAGCAGGTCCTGGCCGCCGCGGCGGCGGCCCGCGAGGCCTTCGCGAGCTGGTCGCGCACGACGCCGGAGGAGCGCGCGGCGGTGCTGTCCCGCACCGCCGAGATCCTGCGGCGCGACTCGGCCGCGTACGCCGAACTCGCGCGGGCCGAGAGCGGTGCCACGACCGCGACGGCGCACGGCATGCAGGTGGCAGTGGCGGTGGCGCGCTTCGAGCGATACGCGAAGGGGGCGCTGGAACCGGTCGAGACGGCGCTCCCACCGCAGATCAACGAGGCGGGGCTGATGGGGAAAGCAGCCGTCATGGGGGCGCTCGCGGTCCGCCGCCCGGTCGGCGTCATCACCTGCGTCACCTCCTACAACAACCCGTGGGCCAACCCCGCGGGCAAGGTGGCGCCCGCCCTCGCGATGGGCAACACGGTCGTCGTGAAGCCCGCGCCGCAGGACCCGCTGTCGGTGTACGGGATGGCGGCGGCCCTGGAGGAGGCGGGCGTCCCGCCCGGCGTGGTGAACGTCGTCTCCGGCACGGACGTGGCCGTCGGCGAGGCGGCCGTCGCGTCCCCCGACGTCGACATGGTGAGCTTCACCGGCTCGACCGCCGTCGGGCAGCGCATCGGCGAGGTGTGCGGCCGCGCCATGAAGCGCCAGCTGATGGAACTCGGCGGCAAGGGCGCGGCGATCGTCCTCGACGACGCGGACCTGGACGCGGCGGTGGCCGGCATCGGTACGACGTTCTCTTTCTACAGCGGCCAGATCTGCACGGCACCAACACGAGTGCTGGCCCAAAGAGCGATATATAAGCCCCTATTGGAAAAGCTGACGACCTACGCCACCCACCTGAAGGTCGGCGACCCGGCCGAACGGGGAACGGTGGTCGGCCCGGTGATCTCCGCCGCACACCGCGACCGCATCGAGTCATACGTCGAGGACGCCCGTAAGGAGGGCGCACGCCTCCTCACGGGCGGCGAACGCCCCCCACTCCCGACCGGCTTCTACGTGGCCCCGACCCTCCTCGCCGACTGCACCCCCGACATGCGGGCGGTCCGCGAGGAGATCTTCGGCCCGGTGATCTCCGTGGTCCCCTTCGACGCCACCACCCCCGAGGAGGCCGAGGAAACGGCGATCACCCTGGCCAACGACAGCGACTACGGCCTCATCGACTACATCTGGTCCGGCGACGTGGCCCGCGCCTTCCGCATCGCCCACCGCCTGCGCACGGGCGGCGTCGGCATAAACACGATCGGCCGCAACATGGAGGCCCCCTTCGGCGGCATCAAGAAGAGCGGCGTGGGCCGAGACGTCGGCTCGTACGCCCTCCACGCATACAGCGAACTCCAGTCACTCGTCTGGCCGGGCTGAGCCCACGGTCAGTCGCCCAGGAAGATCGGGTTTGTGAAGGCGCACAGGGGGCCCGGGAGGGGCGGGGTCGTCGGGGGGTGGCGGACTTCTGCTCTGACGTAGGCCGCGTATGACGGTGTCGTGCGCCATTCCAGGGTGCCTGTGCCGGAGGCGGGGAGTGTGGGGCCCGTGTGCAGGACGCCCTGGTCGGTGACGAAGCGGGGTGTGCAGCCGGGGGCGCCCTTGATGTCCAGGCGGATCGTGACCGGGGTGTCGGGGGCGACGGGGAGGCGGCCGCCGATGCCTGCGTGGCTGCCTCTGCCGCCTGCCGCGGTGAAGGTGAGTTCCACGGATTTTGATTCGGCGATGTAGGAGCGGCCGCGGCGGATGCCGTCCTGGATGGCCTCGCGGGTCAGGTCGTCGGCGAGGACGACGGTCTGCGGGCCGCCGATGCGGTCGGGGTCGCGGTGCGCGTCGCTGTTGCCCATGGCGGGGATCCACGGCCTGCGCCCGCCGCGTACGGACGTGACGAGCATGCTGTCCCAGTCGGCGAGGGAGACCTCGTCGTCGGGCGTGTACGCGCCGTTCCACACCTCGACCGCGTCCGCCTCGCCGAAGCCGAACTTCCAGTTGCAGCCGACGCAGGTGGCGTGCGGGTGGGCCGGGACGACGAGGCCGCCAGCGTCGCGGATCCTCCGGGCGTACCTGCCGAAGCGGTTGTCGCGGGCACGGTACCGCCAGTCGACGAACGTGCCGGGATCCGTGCCGAGGGCGACGAGGTGGCCGTTCCGCGTCGTCACCTCCTCGCCGAGCATGATCAGAAGGTCGTCGCCCGCGTGCTCCGCCCAGTGGGCGTGCGCCGAGTGCGTGTTGTGCTCGGAGCTGTTGATGAAGTCGAGGCCCGCCGCCCGCGCCAGGGCGGCGATCTCGGCGAGGGTGCGCCTGCCGTCGGAGTACACGGAGTGCAGGTGGCAGTCGCCGCGGTACCAGGCGCGGCCGCGGCCCTTGGCGCGCTCCGGCGGGTAGGAGGGTTTCGGGGTGTGGCCCGGTGTCCCGTAAGTGAGCGTGATCGTCACCTCGTAGGGGAGGCCCTCGGGCGCGACCGTGTACGGGCCGAGCGCGATGTGCCAGGTGCCGGTGCGGATCCGGCCAGGGATGTAACCCGGCGTCGCGTCGTCGGCGCGGATGAAGAACTCCGTGCGGGCGCCGCCGGACCAGCCGCGGAAGCCCTTGCCGCCGAGCTCCGTGCCGCGCTCATCGAACACTCCGATGTCGAGGGCGTTGCCCTGGGTGCCGGGCGGCACGGCCGGCTTCTGGTAGGTGTACGAGGCGTGGAACTCGGCCACCCCGTCCGGGACTTCGACCGGCAGGTACACGAAGTCGGGCGAGCCGGGCGGCAGCGTGCCGCGCACCGTTCTCGTCTCCTTGCTCCCCGGCGCCCTCTCCCGCCCGGGAGCGCGCCGCTCGGCGCCACTGGCGAAGCTCACGCTGCCCAACGTAATCGCGGCGGCGGCTCCCGTCACGAACAGTCCGCGCCGGTTCGGTCCCTTGTGCGCCGGGTGTTCGGCGTCGTTCTCGCACATGCTGCGGCTCCCCAGGGTGTCGGTGGTGACGTGGGTGGTGCGTGCAACCCTGGTATTGAGCCGTGAACTGCGCCGCAAGGGAAGGCGAGTGACGGTTTTCCACCCGGTGGCCGACGGACGTGGCCCGGAGGGCGGACCTGTGGGGGCACTCAGGTCCTGTGGGGGCGCTCAGGTCCGGGGGGCGCTCAGGTCCGGGGGGCGCACAGGTCCACCACGACGTCGTACACCCCCGCGTTCGGCGTGACCGGACGGCTGGTCCGCCGGGGCGCGGCCTCCGTGCGGGCCGTGAAGTCGGGGTCGGCGGTGGCCGCCTCCCACGCCTCCTGGCTCTCCCAGTGGGAGACGTTGACGAGCTGGAACCGGGTCTCCGTCGCGCGGGACCGGTGCATGCGGGAGTCGATGAAGCCGGGCTTGTCCCGCATGAGGCGGGCCCGCTCCTCCCACTTCCCGACGAACGCGTCGACGTCCTCCGCGTCGATCTCGAAGACGTTGATGAACGTGACGGAGGAGTCGGGAGTGCCGTCAGTACCGTCGCCCGGGTGGCTGTCTGTGATCATCCGGGCAGCCTAGCCAGGGCCGACAACCGGCCTGCGGCCAGGCCTTGTTGGTGCGGCGGTCAGGCCTCCACCGCTCCTGCCGCCAGCAGTACCGCCTCCGTCTCCGGATGCGGCCCCGACGCGCCCTGGCGGGCCCAGCGCAGCGGCGTGCTCCCCGTGCCGTCGTCCTCGCGGAGGTTCGGGTCGGCGCCGTGTGCGAGGAGTTCGCGGACCGTGTCGACGTGGCCCCAGGCGGCGGCCCCGCACAGCGGCGTGCCGTCGGTGAGGCCGCGGCTCTCGGTGTCGGGCCGGGCGCCCGCCCGCAGCAGGACCCGCACCGTGTCGGCCGCGCCGTGCACCGAGGCGGCGTACAGGGGCGTGGTGCCGTCGGTGTCGGGGAGTTCCGGATCGGCGCCGGCCCGCAGCAGGGCCCGGACCGTGCCCGTCACGCCGAGCGCCGCGGCGAACACGAGCTCCCTGGTCAGCTTCTTCTGCCGGCGTCTCTTCACGCGGGCCAGGTTAATGAGCGCACAGGCATGGACCAACCGACTTTCCCGGGGTAGGAAGAGTGCCCCGACACTCCCGGAGGGCTCCGTGCGCATCTCCGCGACGCTCCACATGACCGACAGGACGATCACGCCGGTACGCCTGGCCCGGGAACTGGAGCGGCGCGGCTTCGCCGGGCTGTACCTCCCCGAACACACCCACATCCCGGTCCCGCGCGAGACGCCCTACCCGGGCGGTGAACTGCCGCCCGAGTGCGCCCGCATGCTCAGCCCCTTCGTCGCCCTCGCCCAGGCCGCCGCCGTCACCACACGCATCGCCCTCGGCACGAACATCGCCCTGGTCGCCCAGCACGACCCCATCGACCTCGCCAAGCAGATCGCGACCCTCGACCACCTCTCCGGCGGCCGCGTCACCCTCGGCATCGGCTACGGCTGGAACCGGGAGGAGGCCGAGGACCACGGTGTCCCGTGGCCGCGGCGCCGGGAGTTCGTGCGGGACCGGATGGCGGTCATGCGGGCGCTGTGGGCGGACCGCCCGAAGGCGTACGAGAGCGAGTTCGGCGCCGTACGGGCGAGCGAGGTCCATCCGAAGCCGCGGCGGGTGCCCAGGAAGCGGCTCGCGAAGGGGCCGCTGTTCGGGCCGCGCACGCTCATCGGCGGGGCCGCGGGGCCGGGCCTGTTCGCGCATGTCGCGGAGTACGCGGACGGCTGGATGCCCGTCGGCGGCAGCGGCCTGCGCGAGGCGCTGCCCGTGCTCAGGTCGGCGTGGGCGGACGCGGGCCGCGAGGCCGACGACCTGTACGTGGCGGTGACGGCGGTCGAGCCGGACCCGGGCAAGCTCGCCCACTACGAGGACCTCGGTGTGGACGAGGTGATCGTGCAGCTGCCGCCGGCCGGGGAGGCGGAGGTGTGCGCGGCCCTCGACCGCCTCGGGCGGTACGTGACCCCCTGAGCCGTCGGGCCGTCGGGCCGTCGGGCCGTCGAGCCGTCGGGCCTTCGGGCCGTCGAGCCGTCGGGCCTTCGGGCTTTCTCGGGCGCGCGAGCCGGAGTGCGCAGGCGCGAGCACGGGGACGGAAGTACGGGGACGGAAGTACGGGGGCAAGCACGGCAGTACCGGGCGGGGGTACGCGGGACGGAAGTATCCGGAGGAGGCAGGTGTTCTCGCTCGTATGCTCGGAGACATGACCAACAGCGCGCAGCCCCCCGGCCCCGGACGACCCACCGCGAACGCCATGCGGCGCGCGCTCAGGAGGGCCAGGGACGGCGTCGCGCTCGACGTGACGGAAGCCGCGGTCCTGCTGCAGGCGCGGGGCGCGGATCTCGACGACCTCACGGCGTCCGCGGCCCGGGTGCGGGACGCGGGGCTCGAAGCGGCGGGGCGGCCGGGCGTCATCACGTACTCGAAGAGCGTGTTCATCCCGCTCACCCGGCTCTGCCGCGACAAGTGCCACTACTGCACCTTCGCGACCGTGCCCGGCAAGCTGCGCCGGGACGGCCACGGCATGTTCATGTCCCCGGACGAAGTGCTCGACATCGCGCGGCGTGGGGCCGAACTCGGCTGCAAGGAAGCCCTCATCACCCTCGGCGACAAGCCCGAGGACCGCTGGCCCGAGGCCCGCGAGTGGCTGGAGGCGGAGGGGTACGACGACACCATCGCGTACGTCCGCGCCATCTCGATCCGCATCCTGGAGGAGACGGGCCTGCTCCCGCACCTCAACCCGGGCGTCATGACGTGGACGGACTTCCAGCGGCTCAAGCCCGTCGCGCCCAGCATGGGCATGATGCTGGAGACGACCGCCACCCGCCTCTGGTCCGAGCCGGGCATGCCGCACTACGGCTCCCCGGACAAGGAACCCGCCGTGCGGCTGCGGGTCCTGGAGGACGCGGGCCGCTCGTCCGTCCCCTTCACCAGCGGGCTGCTCATCGGGATCGGCGAGACGTACGAGGAGCGCGCCGACTCGCTGTTCGCGCTGCGCCGCGTCGCCCGCTCGTACCACGGCGTCCAGGAGCTGATCATCCAGAACTTCCGCGCCAAGCCGGACACGGCGATGCGCGGCATGCCCGACGCGGAGATCGACGACCTGGTCGCCACGATCGCCGTCGCCCGGCACATCATGGGCCCGGCGGGCAACATCCAGGCACCGCCGAACCTCATCGCCGGTGAGTACGAGCGGCTGATCGGCGCCGGCATCGACGACTGGGGCGGGGTGTCCCCGGTGACGATCGACCACGTCAACCCCGAGAAGCCCTGGCCGAAGCTGGATGAGCTGGCCGCGCGGTCTGCGGCGGCGGGCTTCACGCTCGCCGAACGTCTCTGCGTCTACCCCGAGTTCGTGCAGCGCGGCGAGCCCTGGCTCGACCCGCGGCTCCTCCCGCACCTGCGGGCGCTCGCCGACCCCGAGACCGGCCTCGCCCGGCCCGACGCGGTCGTCGAGGGCCACCCCTGGCAGGAGCCCGACGAGGGGTACGTCGCTTCCTCCGGCCGCACCGACCTGCACCGCACCATCGACACGGAAGGCCGCACCGCCGACCGGCGCGACGACTTCGACGAGGTGTACGGCGACTGGGAGGCCCTGCGCGAGCAGGCCGCGCCCGGCATGGTGCCGTCCCGCATCGACGGCGACGTACGCGCCGCCCTCGCCACGGCCGCCGACGACCCCACGAAGCTCACCGACGACGAGGCGCTGGCGCTGCTGCACGCCGACGGGCCCGCCCTCGACGCGCTGTGCGGCGTCGCGGACGACATCCGCAAGACGGTCAACGGCGACGACGTCACGTACATCGTCACCCGCAACATCAACTTCACCAACGTCTGTTACACCGGCTGCCGCTTCTGCGCCTTCGCCCAGCGCAGGACCGACGCCGACGCCTACACGCTCTCCCTGGACCAGGTCGCCGACCGGGCCGCGCAGGCCTGGGACGTCGGCGCCGTCGAGGTGTGCATGCAGGGCGGCATCCACCCGGACCTGCCCGGCACCGCCTACTTCGACATCGCGCGGGCGGTGAAGGAGCGCGTGCCGGGCATGCACGTGCACGCCTTCTCGCCGATGGAGGTCGTCAACGGCGCGACCAGGACCGGGCTCTCGATCCGGGAGTGGCTGACCGCCGCCAAGGAGGCGGGCCTGGACTCGATCCCGGGGACGGCCGCCGAGATCCTCGACGACGAGGTGCGCTGGATCCTCACCAAGGGCAAACTGCCCACGGCCACCTGGATCGAGGTCATCAAGACCGCGCACGAGCTGGGCATCCGCTCCTCGTCCACGATGATGTACGGCCATGTGGACCAGCCCCGGCACTGGCTCGGCCACTTCCGCACGCTGGCCGCGATCCAGCAGGAGACCGGCGGCTTCACGGAGTTCGTGACGCTGCCCTTCATCCACACGAACGCGCCCGTCTATCTGGCGGGCATCGCCCGGCCGGGACCGACCACCCGCGACAACCGCGCGGTGACGGCGATGGCGCGGATCCTGCTGCACCCGCACATCCCCAACATCCAGACCAGCTGGGTGAAGCTGGGCCAGGAGGGCGCCGCCGAGATGCTCCGGTCCGGTGCGAACGACCTCGGCGGGACGCTGATGGAGGAGACCATCTCCCGCATGGCGGGCTCCAGTTACGGCTCCTACCGGTCCGTCGAGGACCTGGTGGCCATCGCGGAGGCGGCAGGCCGCCCCGCGAAGCCGCGCACGACGCTGTACGGCGAGGTCCCGGAGGAGCGGCAGCGCGCGGCACTGGCCTCGGACGGCCACCTGCCGGAGCTGCTGCCGGTGGTGGAGGGCTGAGGAGGGCGGGCTGTCACAAAGGGGCTGTCGCCTCTGGGGCCGCGCCGCGCAGGGCGCGCCCCGTAAGGGGCGCGGGGAACTGCGCGCTCAGCCCAAGAGGCGCCGCAGACGAAGACCCAGCCCGAGCGATCCCGCAAACGAGTCTTCGACCCGAGCGACTCCGCAGACGAACACTTGGCCCGAGCGACCCCGCAATGAGTCCTCAGCCCGAGCGACCCCGCAGACGCCCCCTCAGTCAGAAAAGTCCTCGCCGAAGAACGTCCCCCTCCAGTTGAGGTCCTCGTCGTCCGAGCCCCGCTCGGGCGCCCCGAGCGCCGCGGGGCCGAAGGAGGCCACCCCCCGCACCGCGGGGCCGGCCGGCGTGCCGGGCAGCACCCACACCGCCCCCGAGTCCGGGTGGGCGCCGTCCTCGCCGGGCGCGCCCACCACCAGCTCGGGGCGCCGGTCGCCCGTCAGGTCGGCGATGCGCACCGCACCGCCGAAGCGGTCGTCGCGCTCGCCGGTGCCGGGGACGCCGGGCGTGTCCTGGGCGTAGGAGCGCGCGCCCGCACCGGTGAGGCCGGTGCGGGAGCCGTACAGGAGCACCACGCGGCCCGCCGCGCCGTCCTCGCCGGGGACACCGACCGCCACGTCCGCCCGTCCGTCGCCGTCGACGTCGCCCGCGGCGAGCGCGGCGCCGAACTGGTCGCCGCTCAGGCCGGTGCCGGGGATGCCCGCGGTCTCCTGGTCGATGACGGTCGCCTTGCGCCCGGGGCCCGACGGGGAGCCGTGCAGTACGCGGATCTCGCCCAGGTGGCTCACCGCGTCCTCCGAGACGGAGCCGACTTCGCGGACGACGAGGTCGCCGAATCCGTCGCCGTTCACGTCCCCCACGGTGCCGACGCCGTTGTAGGTGTTCACGTTCTTCGGTTCGAGGGCGAGGCCCGCCGGGCGGCCCTGGAAGAAGTGGCCCGGGTACTGCATCTCCTCGAAGCCCTGGCCGGTGACGACGTCGTCGCGGCCGTCGCCGGTGAGGTCGCCGACCGTGATGGTGCGGGGCACCTCGCTGTCGCCCCAGTCGCCGTGCGCCTTCCCGCCCGTCCTGCGCGGCCTGCCGTCGCGGTCGAACGGTCCGTACCGGACGGTGAGGTCCGCCGCGAGCAGATCGGCGTGGCCGTCCCCGTCGAAGTCGCCGCCCCGGACACCGGCCGCGGGCAGCCTGCCCGCGGTCCGCAGCCCGTCCCGCGAGCCCCACAGGACGGTGTGGCCGAGCGCGAGGTCCGTGAAGCCGTCGCTGTCGAGGTCCCGGGCCACGGCGTCCATGCCGAAGTGCTCCTCCCGCGCCGCCAGTTCGCCGACCGGGCCCTTCGTCGAGCGGTCGAAGACCTGCGGGCGGTGGACGTCGGGGCCCGTCGCGGAGCCGTACACGACGGAGACGGACCCCGCGCGCCGCACGCCCCCGACCGTGGAGAGCGGGGCGGGGACGGCCAGGTCGGCGTAGCCGTCCGCGTCGAAGTCGGTGACGATCCGCTTGCCGCGCGCCTTCGCGGGCGCCTCGTCCTCGTCCTCGCCCCCACTACCGGAGCCGGAGCCGAACACGATCGCGCCCGCGATCAGCGCCACGCACAGCGCCGCCGTCCACCAGGGCCACCAGCGACGGCGGCGCCGCGTACGCATCGTCACCGGCCTCCTCAGCGGGCCAGGTGGTCGCCGAACCGGACGCCCTTGTCGTTGGCGCCGATCGCCGCCGGGCCGAAGGACGTGACGCCCGTGACGGTCAGACCGCCCGCGGCGCCGCGCAGGTGCCAGGCGGCGCCCGAGTCGGCGTACGCGCCGTCCTCCAGCGGGGCGGTCACGGTCAGGTCGGCCTTGCCGTCCTTGTTCGTGTCGGACAGCAGGACCTGGCTGCCGAACTTGTCGCCCTTCTCGGCGGCGCCGGGCACCCCCTCCGTCGACTGCTGGAAGGCCTGGGAGCCGGTGCCGGTCAGGCCGGCGCGCGAGCCCTTGAGCAGCACGGAGCTGCCGGCGTCCGCGACCGCGTCGATGTCCTCGCCGGGGATGCCGACGGCGACGTCCGCGAAGCCGTCGCCGTTCACGTCGCCCGCGCTGATGGAGGAGCCGAACTCGTCGCCGTCCTCACCGACGCCGGGGACGCCCGCGGTGTCCTGGGTGATCTTGGCGGTACGCGTCGAGGGTCCGTCCGCCGAGCCGTACCGGACGAGGATCGTGCCCTTCTGGTACGGCATGTCCTCGAAGTTGTCGCCGATGTCGCGGACGACGAGGTCGCCGTAGCCGTCCCCGTCGACGTCGGCGATCGCGCCGCCGAGCGAGGGCGCGAGCTTCTGCGAGGTGGTGGCCACCCCGTCCTTGCCGCCCTGCCAGAACTGGCTCTTGTACGCCATCTCCTCGAAGCCGTGGCTGGTGACGATGTCGTCGGCGCCGTCGCCCGTGAGGTCGCCGACGACGAAGTCGCCGGGGCCGAAGGTCTGGCTGGTGACGACCTGCTGGCTGCTCGCGGGCTTCCCGTCGCGCTTGAACGGGCCGTACGAGATGGTCATGCCCTGGTCGTCGTTGTCCATCGGGTCCTCGGGCTCCGGGTACTCGGCCGTGACGAGGTCCCGCTCGCCGTCGCCGTTGAAGTCCCCTGCGGTGACGCGCGCGCCGTTGGAGGCCAGCTCGGTGGATCCCTCGCCGGTGAGGCCCTGGGCGGAGCCCCACAGGACGACGGACTTGTCGCCGCCGTTGACGACGAGGTCGGTGTAGCCGTCGCCGTCGAGGTCGGCGGCGGCCGTGTGGTTGCCGAACCGGTCGCCGTTCTCCGGGGTGCCGGGCACGCCGGGCGTGCCGCGGGTGATGGTCTTGGCGTGCGCGGTGTCGGGGCCCGTGGCCGAGCCGTAGACGACCGAGACCTGGCCGGGCGTGGCGCCGGCGGTGCCGCCCGGAGCGGATATGGCGAGGTCGGCGTATCCGTCGTGGTTGAAGTCGGTGACCGGGGCCTTGGGCGGTACGGGCGCGGCCGCCGCGGAACCCGCGGTGGCGAGGGCGATCGGGGCCGAGAGCGAGGCGACGGCCACGGCGGCGATGAGAGAGCGGCGCACTGGTCCTCCAGAGAGCGTGTGTCGTGTGAGTGGTCGATATGCGGTGTTCGGTGAGGTGCGGGTCAGCTGCCGAGCAGCAGACCGAACTTGGCGTCCTTCTCGGGGGCGCCGAGCTTCACCGGGCTGAGGGTGCTCGCCCCGGTGGTGGTCAGGCCGCTCGCGGAACCGAAGAGGTTCCACAGCGCGCCCGAGTCGGGGGAGGTGCCGTCCTCGCCGGGGGCCGTGGCGGTCAGGTCGGCCTTGCCGTCCTTGTTCAGGTCGGTGAGGGCCACCTGGCGGCCGAAGTCGTCGCCCGACTCGGAGACACCGGGAACTCCGGCGGTGGTCTGGTTGTAGGCGACGGCGCCCTTGCCGGTCATGCCGCCGTCCGCCTTGGAGGCGCCCTTGAGGAGGACCACCGCGCCGGTGCCGGTGCTCGCGTCGAGGCTCTCGCCGGGGACGCCGACGGCGACCTCGGCCCTGCCGTCGCCGTTCACGTCACCCGCGCTGAGGGAGGCGCCGAACGCGTCGTTCTCCTCACTGGCGCCGGGGACGCCCGCGGTGGCCTGGGTGATGACCTTCTTGCGCGCGTCGGTCGGGCCCGTGGAGCTGCCGTACTGGATGGTGATGCTGCCAGGGTGGCTGTCGATGACCTCGGTGACGTCGCCGATGTCGCGGGTGATCAGGTCGCCGTACCCGTCGCCGTCGACGTCCCCGACGGTGCCGCTGTACGCGGTGCCGAGCGACTTGGCGGTGTGGCCGACACCGCTCCTGCCGCCCTTCCAGAAGCGGGCGTCGTGCGTCATCTCCTCGAAGCCGTGCGTGGTGACGATGTCGTCGACGCCGTCGCCCGTCAGGTCGCCGGTGATGAAGTCGGCGAGGCCGGAGGAGCCGTCGTCCGTGGTGATGCTGTCCTTCTTGGCGGGCTTGCCGTCACGGGTGAACGGGCCGTACTGGACGGTCATCCCGGAGACGTCGGGGTCGGTGCTCGGGGTGTCGTTGACGACCAGGTCGCGCTTGCCGTCGCCGTTGAAGTCGCCCGTCGCGAACTCGGAGTTCCGGTACGGCAGGAGGGTGTCCTTGCCGGTCAGGCCGTCCTTGGAGCCCCACAGGACGGTCGCCTTGTTGCCGTCGCCGTCGCCTCCGGTCACGAGCAGGTCGGTGTACGCGTCGCCGTCCAGGTCGGCGGGGATCAGCTGGTAGCCGAAGGCGAACGTACCGGCGAGCTCGCCGGGGACGCCCGGCGTGGCCCGGCTGATGAGCTGGTGCTTCGCCGTGCCGGAGCCGGAGGCCGTGCCGTAGACGACGGAGACGTAACCCGTCTTCTCGACGCCGTCGACGGTGCCGTGGGGCGCGGCGACCGCGAGGTCGGCGTACCCGTCGTGGTTGAAGTCGGTCACCGGAGTGCGGGGCGGCTGCGGGGCCGCGGCGGCGGTGCCGGAGGTGGCGGAGATCGCGAGCGGGGCGGTCAGCGCGGCGACGGCGATGGCGCTGATGAGTGTGCGGCGGGGCACGGGTCCTCCTGGGGCGAACGTCTGTGACACAACGGGAGACGGGCGTTCGGGAGAAGAGGTTGTACACCACAGGAACTCCGTTACGTGATCCGGACGTTCGGCGGACGACTGCCGCTGTTCACCTCGCGCGGCGCGGGTGTGCGGGAGACTGGCCGCGGGCCGTGGAGTACGGGAGGGACCGGATGGCGCGGACGAGAGTGTCGATGCAGGAACTCATCCGGCGCAGACGGCGGGCGGGCTTCGTCGGGCGGCGCGAGGAGCTCCGGCTCTTCCGGGAGAACTTCGAGCTGCCGCCGGAGGACGAGCGGCACCGCTTCCTCTTCCATGTGCACGGCCCGGCGGGCGTCGGCAAGACGTCACTCGTGCGGGAGCTGGGGCAACTGGCCACGGACCGCGGCGCGTTCGTCGCGTACATGGACGACGCGGCGCCGGACATACCCGGCGCCCTCGCCGAGATCGCCGCGCAATTCGCCCAGCAGGGGCGGCGGTTGAAGTCCCTGGAGCGCGCCCTCGCCCACCACCGGCAGCGGACCCACGAAGCCGTCCTGGCCGCCGCCCGCGCACCGTCCGAGCCCGACGTGCCGTCGGCGGGCGGCGCGGCGCTGGCGCGGGCGGGTGCCGTCGGGCTCGGCATGGTGCCGGTCGTGGGCGCCTTCGCCGGACTCGTCGACACGGACCGCGTCGGGCTCGGCGCGGACCGGCTGTGGGCCCGCTTCCGCAGCCAGGAGGACGCGCACCTGGTCCTGGAGCCGGAGCGCGCGCTGACCCCGGTGCTCCTGGAGGAACTGGCCGCCGCCGCCGACGTCGCGCCGTGGCTCGTGCTGCTCTTCGACACGTACGAGCGGACGGCACCCTTCCTCGACCGCTGGCTGTACGACGTGATGACGACCGACCGGTACGGCGAACTCCCCGCCGACGTCGTCGTGGTGACCGCCGGGCAGCGCCCCCTCGACCCGGACCGCTGGGACGACGCGGCAGACTTCGCCGCCGACCTCCCGCTGCGGCCCTTCACGGAGACCGAGGCGCGCGGCCTGCTCGCCGCCAAGGGCGTCACCGACGAACCCGTCGTCGCCGAGGTCCTGCGGCTCTCCGGGCGGCTCCCCGTGCTCGTCTCCACGCTCGCCGAGAGCGGCCCCGCGGCGCCCGCCGACGTCGGCGACCCGAGCGCCACCGCCGTCGAGCGCTTCCTGAGGTGGGAGCCGGACCCGGTGCGGCGCGCGGCGGCCCTGGACTGCGCGCTGCCCCGGCGTCTCGACGAGGAGATCGTGCGGGCCGCGGCGCACCGCGGCGACGACGACCCCGCCGAGCTGTACGGCTGGCTGCGCACCCTGCCGTTCGTGCGGGCCGACCGCAGGGGCACCGCCCGCTACCACGACGTCGTACGCGCCCCGATGCTGCGCCTGCGCCGCAACACCGCGCCCGAGCTGTGGAGTGCGGGCCACACCCGGCTCGCCGAGCTGTACGCGCGACGGCGCGCCGTACTGGAAGAGGAGCTGCGCGGTGCGCCGGGCCGTCCGTGGATGCGCCCGGAGTGGCGTGCGCTGCGCGTCGAGGAGCTGTACCACTCGCTGTGCGCGGGACCGCGCGCCACGCTTCCCGGCGCGCTGCGCGAGGGGATCGACGCCTGCCGCGTGGACACGGCGGTGGCCCGCGAGTGGGCGCGGGCGGTGGCGGACGCCGCCGAGGACACGGACGCCGAGCAGCTGCGGTCCTGGTCCGACGACTGCCGGACGGCCCTCGCCGACGAACGGCTCGGCGCGCTGCGCGTGCTTGAGCTCTTCCTCTCGCGCGCCGGGCTCGACGACGCGGGCCGTGTCGCCGCGTACAACGCGCACGGTCTGCGGCTCTTCCTCCTCGGCCGGCTGCGCGAGGCCATCGTCGACCACGAGCGCGCCGTCGCCCTCTACCCCGCAGACCCGTGGGGCCACCACGGTCTCGCGGTCACCTACCGCGCCCTCGGCGAGTACGAGACGGCGCTCCACCACCTGGCCGCGGCCGACGAGGTGGTGCCGGACGCGGAGTGGGTGGCACGGGACCGCGGGGAGACGTACCGCCGCATGGGCCGCCCCGAGGAGGCCCTGCCCTGGCTGGACCGCGCGCACGCCCTCGACCCCCGCGAGCCGCTGACGCTGGGCAGCCGCGGCCAGGTCAAGTTCGTGCTCGGCCGCCCCCGCGAGGCCCTCGACGACCTGGACCGGGCGATCGACCTGTGGCCCGACTACCCCTGGGCGCTGGCCCGCAGGGCCCGCGTCAGGCAGTCCGTCGGCGACCTGGCGGGCGCCTTCGCCGACCTCGACCGCGTCCACGAACTCGCCCCGGACGCGCCCGGCAGCCACGCCGACCGGGGCGACATACTGCGCTTCGCGGACCGCCACGAGGAAGCCGTCGCCGCCTACGACACCGCGATCGCCCTCGACCCCGGCTACGCGTGGGCGTGGGGCAGCAGGGCCCTGTCCCTGGAGGCCCTCGGCCGCACGGACGCGGCACTCGCCTCCCTCGACGAGGCGCTGCGGATCAACCCCGAGTACGGGTGGGCGCGGGAACAGAAGGAGCGGATCCTGGGGACGGACGCGGGCTGACGGGGGAGACTGGCAGGGGTACACGACCGTGCGGAACGGGGGGATTCCGATGGCGTCGGCCGACGCGGACGAGCCGTCCATGCAGGAGCTGATACGCCGCAGGGGGCGGGCCGGGTTCATCGGACGCCGCGGTGAACTGGCCGCGTTCCGGGAGAACTTCGACGTGCCGCCCGCCGACCTGCGCCACCGCTTCCTCTTCCACGTCCACGGCAACGCCGGCGTCGGCAAGACGTCCCTGGTCCACGAGCTGGCGCAGCTCTCCCGCGAGCGCGGCGCCCTGACCGCGTACGTCGACGAGCGGGTGAGCAGCGTCCCCGAGGCGATGGCCGCGATCAGCGCCGAGTTCGCCCGCCAGGGCCGCCGGTCGAAGGACCTCGACCAGCTGCTCACCACCCACCGCGAGCGCCGCCACGAAGCGGACTCGATGCCGGTCGCGCCCCCGCCCGCGCCCGGTGAGGCCCCGGCGCCGCCCGCCCCGTCCGCGGCCGGCCTGACGGCGGCCCGCGCGAGCCTCGTCGGGCTCGGCATGGTGCCCGGCGTCGGCGCCCTCGCGGGAGCGGTCGACCCGGCGCAGCTCGCGCAGGGCGCTGACCGGCTGCGGGCCGGCCTCAGCGCGCGCTTCCGCAACCAGGAGGACGTCCAGCTGGTCCTCTCCCCGGAGCGCGTCCTCACCCCGGTCCTCCTGAAGGAGCTGGCGCAGGCCTCGAAGTCGGTGCCGTGGATCGTCCTGTTCTTCGACACGTACGAACGGACGGCACCGTTCCTCGACGGCTGGCTGCACGAGGTGATGACGACGGAGCGGCACGGCGCGCTGCCCGCCAAGGTCGTCGTGGTCACCGCGGGCCAGCAGCCCTTCGACACCGCACGCTGGGGCGGCTACGCGGACTACATGGCGGACGTCCCGCTCGGCCCCTTCACCGAAGAGGAGTCCCGCGGGCTCCTCGCGGGCAAGGGCGTGGTCGCGGAACCGGTCGTCGAAGAAGTCCTGCGGCTCTCGGGCGGCCTCCCCGTCCTCGTCTCCACCCTGGCCGAGAACCGTCCCGCCGACCCGGACGACGTGGGCGACCCGAGCGCGACAGCCGTGGAGCGCTTCCTGAAGTGGGAGCAGGACCCGGTGCGCCGCGCCGCCGCCCTGGCGTGCGCGCTGCCGAGCCGGCTCGACGCGGACGTGGTCGCGGCGGCGGTCGACGGCGTGTGCGCGGCGGCGGACGTGCCGGGCGTCTTCGCCTGGCTGCGGGGCCTGCCGTTCGTGAGCGACCGGGGCGACCGGCTGCAGTACCACGACGTGGTGCGCGCACCGATGCTGCGCCTGCAGCGGCACCGGTCGCCGCGCGGCTGGGCCGAACTGCACGGCCTGCTCGCACAGACGTACGCGGGCTGGCGCGCGGAGGCCGAGCCTGGCCCCACGCCGCACGAGTGCTGGGGCGACGAGCAGTGGCGTGAGCTGCGGCTCGCCGAGTCGTACCACCTGCTGTGCGGGGCGCCCCGCAGCGCGCTCCCGGTCGTCCTGCGGGACGTCGTCGACGCGTGCGACGCGGACGCGGCGGTGGCCAGGCGGTGGGCGCAGCTGCTCGTGGACGCGGGCGAGGACACGGAGTCCGCGCCGGTCGGGGGGTGGGGCCGCGACCTGCTGCGGGCGCTGGCGGACGGCGGCGGCCCCGCCGCCCTGCGACTCCTCATCGAGCGCGCGGGGTTCGACGCCCGGGACGAGGCGTTCGCGTGGCTGGTCCGGGGCCGTGATCTGCGGGAGAGCGGCGCGCACGCCGAGGCGCTCGCCGAGTACGACCGGGCCATCGCGCTGGATCCCGAGCAGGAGCGGGCGTACTACGGAAAGGGCGTCACCTACTGGTACATGGACGAGGAGGAGGCCGCTCTCGCCGCCCTCGACCGTGCGGTGGAGCTCGCGCCGC
Organism: Streptomyces sp. NPDC018029; assembly: GCF_044327655.1. Taxonomy (NCBI): domain Bacteria; kingdom Bacillati; phylum Actinomycetota; class Actinomycetes; order Kitasatosporales; family Streptomycetaceae; genus Streptomyces; species Streptomyces sp. NPDC018029. The sequence continues at coordinate 350,992 of NZ_JBIRFV010000005.1, forward strand.
AGGACGCCAGGAACTACGCGATGCGGGGCGAGGTCCGCCGTGTCCTGAGCCGCTTCGAAGAGGCCGTCCAGGACCTGGACCGCGCGCTGGAGCTCGACCCGTCGGACGGGGAGGCGCTGGGCAGCAGGGGCACCGCCCACTACGCGCTGGGGCGGCACGAGGAGGCCCTGGCCGACCTCGACCGCGCCCTGCGGCTCATGCCGGACTACGCGTGGGCGCTGGTCTTCCGGGCCGCCGTGCGGGCCCACCGCGACGAGTACGACCAGGCCGTCGCGGACTGCGACCGCGCCGTCGAACTGAGCCCCGAATCGAGCTGGGTCGTCTGGAGCCGGGCCGACGTCCTCCGCTCGGCGGGCCGTCAGCGGGACTCCCTGGCGGACTACGACAGGGCGATCGAACTCGACGCCGAGAACTGGTCGGCGTACGCGGGCCGCGGCGTGTCCCGGCACCATGTGGGCCGGCTCCCCGAGGCGCTCGCCGACCTCGACACGGTCGTGGAGCACGACCCGGACCACGCCTGGGTGCGGGCCCGCCGCGGCATGCTGCTGCACGACATGGGGGAGTACGAGCGGGCCCTCGCGGACGAGGACCGGGCGCTCGAACTGTCCCCCGACTCCGACTGGATGCACTACCGCCGCGCCGAGACGCTCTTCGCCCTCAAGCGGTACGAACAGGCCCTCGTCGACCTGGACCGGGCGCTCGAACTGGACCCCGTGTACGGGGCGGCGCTCTGCCGCCGGGGCGTCACCCTGCACCGGCTGCGGCGCTACGACGAGGCGTTCGCCGCCCTGGACCGTGCCGTCGAGCTGGACCCGGGCTTCACCTGGGCCCTGTTCTCCCGGATCAGGCTCGCGCTGGCCACCGGCAGGACCGATCGGGCCTTGGCCGACCTCGCGGCCTACGCCGAGAAGGGCGAGGACGCGACGTGGGCCCGCCTGCGGACCGCCGAACTGCACCTGTGGCTGGGCGACGTGACCGGGGCGCTCGCCGCGCTGCCGCCCGAGGCGGTGAGCGGGGAGACGAGCGGGGACACGGGTGAAGACGACGGCGCGGAGGAGCTGGCGCAGGTGTACTGCCGGGCGGGCCTGTGGGCGCCCGCCCGGGCGGCCGCGCGGCGCCTGCGCGCGGTCGACGACGAGGTCGGCACCGTGCTGCTCGCCGTCGTGGAGACCTGCGCCGGGGACACGGCCGCCGCCGGGCCCCTGTGGCACAGGTTCACCGAACTGGTCGAGACCCCGGCCGCGGACCCGGCCTGGCGGGACTACGGCCACGCCCTGGCCGCGCTGGCCAGGGGCGACTGGGCCACGGCGGACACCCGCCTCGCCCGTGTCCTCGGCCCGGTCCTGCCGGAGCTGGAGTGGGACGACCTGGCCGAGATGGTCTCCCACCTGACGAATCTCTCCCTGTCCCCGGCCGTCGACCCCACCCGCCTGGCACCCCGCCTCGCCCGCCTCACCGCGGCGCGGGACGCCTTCCGTGCCCAGCACGCGGAACCCGTCCGCACCGCACCCGTAGGTGCCGGGAACACCGGGGTTCCGTAGCGGCTGCGAAGCTCGCGTGAACGTCGCTCAAAAGCGACCTCAAGGGCGACTCCTCGCATACCACTTGGTGCCTGAAGCGACCGTTCCTGTTCGATTACAGTGCTGCGCAGTCGCAACCGGTCGAGGCGCGACGCTCGAGGCGCGACGAGGGACGTCACCGCACGTCACCGCAGGGAGGGAGACCCGCGTGGGTACCGCAGCAGCCACCGGTGTCTGGGGCCGCGCCGAGCAGCAGGACTTCCGGAGCCGGGTGCGCGGCACGCTCCTCGGGGCCGCCGTCGGCGACGCCCTGGGCGCGCCCGTCGACGGGCTCTCCCTCGACGCGATTCGCGAGGCGCACGGCGCCGACGGGCTCACCGAGCCGGCCCCCGCGCACGGCCGCCGCGGTGCCGTCACCGCGGTCACCCAGCTCACCCTCTTCACCGTCGACGGGCTCATACGCGCCCAGGTGCGGCGCGACACCGGCGCCTGGCACCCGCCGACCGACCTGCACCGCGCCTACCGCCGCTGGGCCGCCACCCAGAGCGACTGGGGCCCGGACGAACGGCGCAAGGAGGACGGCTGGCTGGCCCGCGAGGAGTGGCTGTACTCGCGGCGCGACCCGTCCCGCGCCTGCCTCGTCGGACTCGGCGACGCGACCATGGGCACCCTCGACGCCCCCAAGAACCCCGAGGAGCGCGGCGCCGAGGCCGCCGTCAGATCCGCGCCCATCGGCCTCCTCGTCGGCTGGGACCCACAGCTCGTGCTGCAGCTCGCCGTCGAGGGCGCCGCCCAGACGCACGGCCACCCCACCGCCTACCTCGCGGCGGGCGCCCACACCGTCATCGTGCACGGGCTCGCCCGCGGGGAGTCCCTCGACGGAGCGATCCAGCGGTGCCTCGCGCTCCTCGCCACCCGCCCGGGACACCTGCCCGTCACGGACGCGCTCCGGCACGCGCTGGGCGCCGTGCGGCAGGGCATGCCGACGCCCGCGCGCGTGACGGAGCTGTTGGCGGACGGCACGGCGGAGGGGGTGCTGGCCGGCGCCGTGTACTGCGCCCTGGTCGGCGAGGACATCCGGCACGGGCTGCGGCTCGCCGTGAACCACGGCGGCCCTTCGGCGGCCTGCGGCGCACTGTGCGGGGCGCTGCTCGGCGCGCTGCACGGGGAGACCGCGCTGCCGCCGGGGTGGCTCACGGAGCTGGAGGGCCGGCCCACGATCCTGGAGCTGGCGGACGACTTCGCGATGGAGATGACCCAGGGCCCCGCGCTGCACGGGCCCGCGCTCTCGTCGCCGGGCTGGCTGGCGCGCTACCCGCGGGCGTGACCCGGGGGCCGCAGGACTACTGACCGGCCTCGAAGGTGCGGCTCAGGAGGTCGTGGAGGGTGGCGCGCTCGGTGTCGTCCAGCGCGGCGAGGCCGGCCTGCGTGGTGTGCATGTTGGCGCGGATCGCGTCGACGGCACGCTCGCCCTCGGGGGTCAGGACCACGTTCTTCACGCGGCGGTCCGTGGGGCTCGGCTCCCGGTGCACCAGGCCGCGCTTCTCCAGGCGGTCGATGATCCCCGTCACGTTCGAGGCGTCGCAGGACAGCGTCCGGGCCAGCTCCCGCATCGCCGCGGGCCGCCGGCGCAGCACGCTCAGCGTCTTGCCCTGGCTCGCGGTGAGGTTCTCACGCGCCGCCGCCTCCGTGAAGTCTCCGTAATAGGTGCCGAGGGAGACCGCAAGCAGCTCCATGAGCTGAGCCGTGTCGACGCGGGGAGTTCCAGACATGTGAGCCACCTTACGCCATGAAACTTGACGATCTCAAATATTGAGGCTTACCTTCTTATACGTTACTTGACGTACTCAAGTATCGAGATTCTTAAGTAGTTGAGCAGCCGGCCGGGCCCCTGGCCGAGCAGTCGGAGAGAAGAAGTCACCGTGTCCCACGCACACCACGCGGCCCCGCCGAAACCCACCGGGCAGACCGCCCTCGTCCTGGTGCTCGGCCTCGCCGCCATGGTCGTCTCGATGATGCAGACGCTGGTCGTCCCGATCCTGTCGATCATCCAGCACGACCTGGACGCCACCACGTCAGGCGTCAGCTGGGTGACCACCGCCACCCTGCTCTCCGCCGCCGTCTTCACCCCGCTGCTCGGCCGCTTCGGTGACCAGCACGGCAAGAAGCCGACTCTCGTCGGCGTGCTCCTCGTGATGATCGCGGGCTCCGTGCTCGCCGCCACCACGACGTCCCTGACCTGGCTCATCGTCGGCCGGGTCATGCAGGGCGCCGCCACCGCGATCTTCCCGCTCGCGCTCTCCGTGCTCCGCGAGGAGATCCGGCCGGCCAAGCTGCCCGGCGCCATGGCGCTGGTCAGCGGCACCCTCGCGTTCGGCAGCGGCCTCGCCCTGGTGGGCGCCGGCCTGCTGACCCAGGGGTCCGACCCCGACTACCACCGGGTGTTCTGGCTCGCGGTCGTACTCGCCGTGGTGGCCCTCATCGGCGTGGTGACCGTGGTCCCCGCCTCACGCTCGAAGACCGGCGGCCGCACCGATTGGCTGGGCGCGGGCACGCTGGCACTGCTGCTCGTCCTGCTCCTCCTGCCGATCTCGCAGGGCCACGAGTGGGGCTGGACCTCCGGCCGCACCCTCGGTGCCTTCGCGGGCGCGGTCGTCATGGCCGTCGTGTGGGTCCTTGCCGAGCTGAAGGTCAAGGAGCCGATGGTCGACATGAAGATGTTCGCCCACCGCCCGGTCCTCTTCACCAACCTGGCCGGACTGCTGCTCGGCTTCGCGATGTTCGCCCAGTTCATCGGCGTCTCGTACCTCGTCCAGATGCCCGAGGAGCTGGCCGGGTACGGCTTCGGCGCCTCGGTGCTCGACGCCTCCGTCGTCTACCTCCTGCCGACCACGGTCGTCTCGCTCGTCGCCGCGCAGTTCGGCGGCATCCTGGTCCGTCGCATCGGGGCCCGCGTCACGCTCGCCGTCGGCGCCGCGTTCGGCGTGGCCGGCTTCGCCTGGCTGACCCTGGCGCACGGCACCAGTGCCTCCGTCATCGGGGCGGGCATGGTCATCGGCCTGGCCATCAGCTTCGGTTACGCCTCGATGCCGGCGCTCATCGTCGCCAGCGTCCCGGCCCACCAGACGGGCATCGCCAACGGCATCAACTCCATCTCCCGCTCCGTCGGCAGCGCCGTCGCCAGCGCGATGATCACGTCGCTGCTCGCGTCGAAGACGATCGCGTTGCCGGCCGGGATGCCCGCGCTCCCGCAGGAAAGCCAGTTCACCCTGAGCTTCGCCATCGCCGGCGCGGCGTTCGTCCTGGTCGTCGCGGTGGCCCTGGCCGGCCTCACCCGCCACCACGCCCCGCGCACCCAGCCCCTGCGAAAGCTCGCAGAGTCCCCCTCTCCGGTGGCCGCCCCGGAACGCGCCGGGGTCTGATCGCCCCTCAAGGGGCGCGGGGAACGGCGCGAGCAACCACAACAAAGCCGCAGCCGCATCTGCCGGGATCCCCGCAGATGCGGCTGCGGCTTTTCGCGTGGCTGGCCGCGCAGTTCCCCGCGCCCCTTCGGGGGCGGCGCTGGAACGTGCCGGGGGGCGGAGGCTCCTTCAGGGGCGCGGGGAACTGCGCGAGCAACCACAGAAGAGCCGCAGCCGCGTGCTGAGCGCGCAGTTCCCCGCGCCCCTACGGGGCGTACGTCAGTCCTTGGACGGCGCCGCCACCGCGCCGTCCCGCGCCTCCGCAGGAGTGGGCACAGCGGCCGCCCCCGGCGATCCGCCGTCGTCGTCCGTGTTGATGCGCTCGATGAGCGCATCCCGCTCAGGCGTGTCCTCCGGCTTGAGGTAGCCGATGAGGATGTACAGGACGAGGGACACCGCCAACGGAATGGACACCTGGTACTGGAGCGGCACGCCGCCCTCGATGTTCCAGCTGATCGGGTAGTTGACCAGCCAGAAGGCGAGTAGGCCAAGAGACCAGCTCGTGAGCGCCGCCGTCGGCCCGGAGCGGCGGAACGGCCGCAGCAGCCCCAGCATCATCGGGATCGCCATCGGGCCCATCAGCCCGGCGACCCACTTGATCACGACAGTGATGATGTCCCCGAACGCGGGTGAATTGACCTGCGTGGCCGCCGCCATGGACAACCCGAGGAACACCACCGTCGTGACCCGCGCCGCGATCAGCCCGGAACGCTCGTTCCAGGCGCGCGCCCTCGCCGACACCACCGGCGCACAGTCCCGCGTGAACACGGCCGCGATGGCGTTCGCGTCGGAGGAGCACATGGCCATGGTGTGCGAGAAGAAGCCGACGATGACCAGCCCCAACAGCCCGTGCGGCAGCAGTTGTTCAGTCATCAGGCCGTACGAGTCCGAGCCGTCGGCCTTCTCCGACTCCACCAGGAGCGGCGACATCCACATGGGGAAGAACAGCACCACGGGCCAGACCAGCCAGAGGATCGCCGAGAGCTTGGCCGAGCGAGCGGCCTCCTTCGCGTTGGCGGTCGCCATGTAGCGCTGTGCCTGGTTGAGCATGCCGCCGTTGTACTCGAAGAGCTTGATGAAGAGGAACGCGAGCAGGAACACCGTGCCGTACGGGCCGACGAGCGGCTTCTCGTGGCCCTGCAGCGCCGGCTCGTCCCAGGCGCCGAAGAAGCCGATGCCCATGTCGTTCAGCTCCATCACCACGGCGACGAACATCGCGATGCCGGCCAGGAGCTGGATCACGAACTGCCCCAGCTCGGTGAGCGCGTCGGCCCACAGCCCGCCGATGGTGCAGTAGATCGCCGTGATCACGCCGGTGATGAGGATGCCCTGGTTGAGGGAGACGCCGGTGAAGACGGAGAGCAGCGTCGCGATGGCGGCCCACTTCGCGCCCACGTCCACGATCTTCAGCAGCATGCCGGACCAGGCAAGCGCCTGCTGGGTCTTGAGGTCGTAGCGGTTCTTCAGATACTCCAGCGGGGAGGCGACGTGCAGCCGTGAGCGCAGCCGGTTGATGCGGGGAGCGAAGAGCCGCGCGCCGATGGCGATGCCGAGCGCGATCGGGAAGGACCAGGTGACGAAGGACGTCACGCCGTAGGTGTACGCGATGCCCGCGTACCCGGTGAACATCACCGCGCTGTAGCCCGACATGTGGTGCGAGATGCCGGACAGCCACCAGGGCATCTTGCCGCCGGCGGTGAAGAAGTCGCTGACGTTGTCGACCCGCTTGTGGGACCAGACGCCGATCGCGACCATCACGCCGAAGTAGCCGATGAGCACGGCCCAGTCGAGACTGTTCATATGGCCCTCCAGGGGTCCGCCTGGTGAACGGGCCGATGACGACGAGAGCGGCCCAGAAGTGCCCGCTCATCGTGGGTTCGGGCGCCCGGCGGCGACAACGGTACGGAAGGTCAAGGGCAAGTAAAATCGTTCGGTTAGCTGATCCTCGTTCATGTATGTGTAGAGGTGAGGTGCGGGGCATGCAAAAAGGGGCCCCTTTTTGGGGCCCCTCTAAGGGGCGCGAGGCTGTTACATGTGCGGTTCCACCGCGTGGGCGCGACCAGCCCAAGCGGACCCGCAGGCAAAGAGCCCTACCGCATGATCTCCCCCGCATTGACCAACAGTGACTGCCCCGTGATGGCCCGAGCCCGATCGGACGCAAGGAAGACCACCGCGTCCGCGACATCCCCGTCCGTCGCCAGATCCGGAAGCGCCATCCGGGAGACGAGCCGCCCCCGGACCTCCGCCTCGGAGACCCCCTCGCTCTGCGAGGCGAACCGCACGTACGCCTCCACCGGCGGCCCCCACATCCACCCCGGCAGCACCGTGTTGACCCGGATCCGGTCCGGCCCCACCTCCCGCGCCAGCGAGTACATCGCCGAGGTCAGCGCCCCCTTCGACGCCGCGTACGCGGCCTGCCGCACCTGCGAGGGCGCCGCGATCGCCGACTGCGTGCCGATGATGACCACCGAACCGCCCCGCCGCTCCCTGAGCGCGCCCAGGCAGGCGCGCGTCATGCGCAGGGTGCCCAGCAGATTGACGTCGAGGACCTGCTGCCAGGTGGCGAAGTCCGCGTCCTCCAGTCCGCCGAAGTGGCTGTCCCAGGCGGCGACATGAGCCACCGCGTCGATCCCGCCGAACCGGTCGCGGGCCAGCGCCGCGAGAGCCTCGCACTGCTCCTCGTCGGTGATGTCCGTCGCCCGGTACGCGGTGTGCGCGCCCTCCGGGTCGACCTCCGCGGCGCACTTGGCGAGGTTCGCCTCCGTGCGCGCCCCGAGCACGGCGTTTCCGCCGTCGCGCACGACGGCCGCCGCGACCTGGTGGCCGAGCCCGGCGCCGACGCCCGAGACGACGACGGTCTTCCCTTCGAGGAGCGACGACGGCATGGGGCGCCTCCCGGCTCTGGCAGTTTTACTGACGGGGCGTCAGAGTATGGGCGCACGCCGGAGGACGGAAGAGAACGGAAGAGGTCTGAAGAGGAAGGCAGGGAGAGGCATGAGCGAGGAGACCCGGAGCGATGTCTACGCCGAGCTGGCCGCGGTCGGACCCTACGGCGTGCACCCGGGGCACGCCCTGATCACCATGGTCGAACCGCACCCGGGGCACGAGTTCGCGTACAACCGCTGGTACGAGGACGATCACTACTACGCCGGCGCGATGGCCATGCCCTGGATGTACGCGGGGCGCCGCTGGGTGGCCACGCGCGAGCTCCAGCTCCTGCGCTACCCCGCCAAGTCCGCGGTGGCCGAGCCGGTCACCGCGGGGTGCTACCTCTCCACGTACTGGGTGACGGACGGCCGCTACGACGACCACATGAAGTGGACCGTCGGCATCAACAAGCGGCTCAACCGCGACGGCCGGGTCTACCAGGACCGCACGCACGTCTTCACCGCCTTCCAGGACCACGAGGCGACCGTCTACCGGGACGGCGCGGCGGGACCGCGCGACTTCCACGCGCTCGACCATCCGTACCGCGGCCTCGTCCTCGAAGTCATCGACGCCGAAGGGCCGCAGGAGCGGGCCGAACTGCTGGAGTGGCTGCGGTCCCGGCACCTGCCGCGCGCCCTCGCCGGCTCGCCCGCCGCGATGGTCACGCTGTTCCGGCCGACACCGCTGCCGGGGGACCGCATGACGTACGTGAAACAGGTCGAGGGTGTGGACACCCGGCTGACGCTGCTGTGGTTCCTGGCGGAAGACCCGCGGGAGTGCTGGGAGGCGCACTTCACCGGGCGCGACGAGGCGGTGGCGGAGTCGGGGCTCGGGCGGGTGGAGCTGGTCGCGCCGTTCATTCCGACGGTGCCGGGCACGGACACCTACGTCGACGCGTTGCGCTGACGGGGTCCCGCGCCGGAGCCCCGCGCCGGACCGGACGCGGGCCGGGGGCAGAGCCGAGCCCCCTCGGCCGGGACGGCGGGCCAGTCGAGAGGGCTCACTACGGAACTGCTTGTGCGGTACTGCCTATGCGGTTGTTCCTTCTGGTGCTTCGCTGGTGTGCGCAGTCGTCTCACGCGAGCCCGGCAGCCCCCCGGCTCACCTCGCTGACGAACGCGTTCCACGACTCGGCGGGGAAGGCGAGGACCGGGCCCTCGACGACCTTGGAGTCGCGCACGGAGATCCCGTGCCGCACGGGGGACTTGACCTCGACGCACGCGCCGTTTCCGGTGGAGTAGGAGGACTTGACCCACGTGTGCGAAGTACCTTGCTGAATCGCCATGTTCGCTCCGGTTTTTCCAGTCGATGAGTAGCTGCCGCCGCAAACTCTGCGGTGGCGGCGCCAACGCTCTTGCTCGATGGCGTGAATGACGCTACTCGCCAACATCGTGGCGTGAAGGGATCGTTCACTCAACCGGATGGCATATTCCAGTGGGGTCTTACGCACCGGCCGGGCCAGGGTGTACCGTGCGGCGCTTCCCTCGGAAAGGCCCGGAAATCAGTGACCGCGGCCCTCAGCGGGCGTAGTCCTTCGCGATGTCCGCGATGAGCTGTCTGGACTGGTCGACGTTGAGCGCCTGGGCCCGCAGATGCTCGTACATGACGCTGTACTGCTGGACGTCGTTCGCCTTTTCCAGGTACAGGTCGCTGGTGACGCCCTCGATGTAGACGACGCTGGAGTCGGCGGCGTCGGGGAACTCCAGGATCGCGTACTGGCCGTTGAGCCCCGGGTGCGCGCCCATCTCGAAGGGGATCACCTGAACCGTCACGTGCGGCAGCTGGGACTGCTCGACGAGATGCTCCAGCTGGTCGCGCATCAGATGCCGGGAGCCGACGACGCGGCGCAGCGCCGACTCGTCGAGGACGGTCCACAGGCGCAGCGGATTGTCCGGCGCCGCGATGCGCTCCTGACGGCGCATGCGCACCTGGACGCGCTTCTCGATGTCGGTCGGCGTGGTCTCCGGGAGCGCGCCGGTGATCAGCGCCTCCGCGTACGCGCGGGTCTGGAGCAGACCGGGGACGACCTGCGGGTCGTACACGCGCAGGGACGCGGCGTCCGTCTCCAGGCCGATGTACACGCTGTAGGGGATGTCGCCGAAGGAGTGCCACCAGCCCTGCTGGCGCGAGTCCTTGGCCATCTGCATGAGCGAGTCGACGACCCGGTGGTCCTCCACCTCGTAGACACCGCACAGATCGCGGACGTCGCGCTGGCTGATCGAGCGGCGGCCGTTCTCCAGGCGGCTGATCTTCGACTGCGAGACGAGCAGGCGCTCGGCGACCTCCTCGGCCGTCATGCCCTTGAGCTCGCGGAGCCGACGGAGCTCCTGGCCCAACCGGCGTCGCCTGACAGTGGGATTGACATTGGACGCCACGGGACGTGCACCTCCGGCTTGCCTGCCTCTACTTTGCGTATCTACTGCTCAGCAGAGTGCCACCAACGAGGCCGGCACCGCTGGGAAACAGCGGATGATGCGAACGTGCGGGCGGATGTGCGAAGGGTGCGGCCCTGCGGCGCCGAAGACGTGCGGCCGCGCGGGGCGGTGGCACCGGGGTGTCGTCGTCCGGACGGTCCGGTGCCACTCCCCGCGCGGCTCAGCGGCTCCCGAACCGGGTCTGGGGGACTGCGGTGCGGCGCTGATACGGGTGGTGCTGAGCGGTTGCGCGATGGTGGTGCGTGGTTACGTGCTGGTGGTGCGTGGTGTCGTACTCGTGGTGCGCGTGACGAGACGGTGCCGAGCCGTGCTCAGTGAGCGACGGCGCGTGCCATGGATCCGCGGCGCGGCTGCATCGGCACCCCGCCGGGGTCCGCTGTCGCCCTGGCCGGTTGCCGGCCACCGCCCGGTCCCTGGGGACCCGCCGGTGCGGCGCTGCGGCGCGGCTGAGCCGCCACGCCGTTCTGGACGTCCATCACGGCGTGCGCCACGAGGCCGCCCATGGGGTCGTGCCTGATGAGGTCCCGGAGCCGGGAGCGCGATGAACGCCCCTCGTTCCCCGGGTACAGATGCTTGCCGAGACCGACCGCGTGGGCCAGGGCGGCGAGCGCGGCGGTCCGCGGGTCCGGCGGTACACCGGTGCGGATCGCCGAATCGAGCCGGGACCTGATTTCCCGGCTGATGGCCGTCTCCGTCGCTTGGTAGCGCGTCGTCGGCAGCACCCCGCACATCTGGCCCGCCACGGCATGAACCATGCCGCACCGCTCCAGGTGCGAGAGGTACGTCTGGCGGAGCCCCAGTCGGGGCCCGCCGATCCAGTGGACCGCCCGGACCGGGCTGCCGCGCCTGCGCAGCAGTTCCAGTGCGGAGTCCAATGTCGGATCTCCGGTCGGCCGTGGCATCACCACGGCGATACGATCCCCGTCTGGGGCTATCCGTCCGGCCAGCGCCAGCTCCACTAGCTGTGCTCCGGCCAGACCGAGGTCGAGCGACTGCGGCTGCGCTGTGGTGCCCGTGGCCGGGTCCAAAGCGAGCAGCAGAAGCTCCTCCGGAATTGTTCTGCGGCTCCTGCCCATCCATGCCTCCCCGCGTGGATGAATGACAGGGTGACCCCTCTCACATTGGTCTGTCGAGAGCGCGTGGGCGGGATGTACGGGAACCAGTAGGTATGTCGTTCTCGTCTACCACGGGGGTTAAGCCCTCACACAGGACACTGGTACACGGTTCGGACACTGGCGTCCGGCCGGATTTGGCGCACGGTCAGCACACGGCAAGCATCAGTATCGGCAAACGGCATGGCGTACGAGGAGGCATCGGTGGCGGGCGAGACCCCCGACAGATCGAAGCAGCGGAAGTCGTCGGGGAACCCGACCGGGGCGGAGTCTTCCGAGCCGGCGCCGGAGGAACGCGACCCGCGTCTCGCGATCACCCGCGAGACGCCGCAGGTGCGGGAGGACCGGGCGACCGCCGTCTTCTCGACGAAGGACGTCGCCGAGGCGGCGGCCGGTTCCGACGGCTCCGACGACCCGGAGGAGAGCGACGGCCCCGGGGAAGCCCCGAAGGGCGAGGCGGAGGGCAAGGCGAACGGCGACGCGCGGCTGCGCAACGCGGTGGCGGCGTGGGTCGCGACCTCGGACGAGCCGGAGGGCGACGCGGCGTCGGACCCCGAGCCGGCGAAGGAAGGTTCCGACGAGGCCGAAGCGGAAGCGGAAGCCGAAGCCGAACCGGAAGCCGCCGACGAGGCCGACAAGGCCGACGAGCCCGACAAGGCCGACGTCTCGGAGCCCAAGACCGAGGCCGAGGCCGAACCCGCGGACGCCTCGGACGACGACGCCCCGGCCGGCGACACCCCGGACAAGGGCGACGACGCCCCCAAGTCCACCGGCGTCGACCAGGCCACGGCCGTCTTCAAGGCCCCCGGCAAGCCCGTCGACCAGCCCACCACCATGCTCAAGCTGGGCGACCACAAGGCCCCCGAGAGCAAGACCCCCAAGAGCGAGGACAAGGCTCCCGAGGACAAGTCTGCAAAGGGAACTGCAAAGCCCGAGGCCGACGCCGAGCGGACCAGCAAGTTCGTCGCGCTGAAGCCGCTCGACGAGCCGTCCTCCCGCACCGCGCCCAAGGCGACCCCCAAGGCAGCCCCCAAGCCGGAGCCCGCCGCGAAGCCCGAGCCCAAGACGGGCAAGCCCGAACCCAAGGCGGGCAAGGGCGGCCCGAAGGACGCCCCGAAGTGGGCGTCCACCCCGGGGGCCGCCTCGGCGTCCACCCCGGCCGGCCCCTCGTCGCCCCCGCCCGCGGAGCGCACCACCCAGCAGCCCCTGCCCCCCAAGCCGCCCATCGACCTGCTCGCGGAGCTGACCAACACCCCGCCGCCGCCGGAGACGCCCGTCCGCACCGCCGTGCGCCGGGTCAAGATCTGGACGCCGCTGGTGCTGCTCCTCGTGGTCGTCTTTGCAGTCGTACAGGCCGTACGCCCGCTGCCGACGCCCACCCTGAAGCTCACCGCGCAGCAGTCCGTGTCCTTCGACGGCGGCAAGCCGAGCCTGCCGTGGCCGGCCGACGGCCAGGCCGCGATGGACGTCAACGGCATCGGCACGTTCGGCACCTCGGGCGACCAGAAGCCCGTGCCGATCGCGAGCATCGCCAAGGTCATGACGGTCTACCTCGTCCTGCGTGACCACCCGCTGAAGAAGGGTGAGGACGGCCCGAAGATCCCGGTCGACGCCGCCGCGCAGAAGCACTACGAGACCGGCAAGCCGGAGAACGAGTCCGTCGTCAAGGTCACCGAGGGCCAGAAGATCACCGAGTACGAGGCGCTGCAGGCGGTCATGCTGCCGTCCGCGAACAACATCGCCAAGCTGCTCGCCCGCTGGGACACCAAGAGCGGCTCCGAGGACGCGTTCGTCGCCAAGATGAACAAGACCGCCAAGGAGCTGGGGATGAAGAACACCCACTACACGGACCCCAGCGGCCTCGACAAGACGACCGTCTCGACCGCCGAGGACCTGGTGAAGCTGGGCCGCGCCGCGATGGAGAACCCGGTCTTCAACGAGATCTCCCGCCAGCCCAGCTACAAGGACCTCAACGGCGACAAGCAGAACAACTTCTTCGGCCTCGTGCCGACCGTCGCCATCGGCATCAAGACGGGCACGACCACCGCGGCCGGCGGCAACATCCTCTTCGCCGCGGAGAAGAAGGTCGGCGGGGAGACGCAGACGATCATCGGCGCCGCCCTCGGCCAGTACGGGAAGAACGGCGTCGCCAACATCGACCAGGTCACCGGCATCACCCGCAAGCTCATCGAGGCCGGTCAGGACGCCCTCACGGCCAAGACCATCGTGAAGAAGGGCGCCGTCGTCGGGCAGGTGGACGACGGTCTGGGCGGCACGACACCGCTCGTCGCCACCAAGGACGTCTCCGCGGTGGGCTGGTCCGGACTGACCGTGAAGCTGCGGCTCGACGACAACAAGGGCAAGTCCGTCCCGCACACGGCGAAGGCGGGCACCAAGGTCGGCGTGCTGAGCGTCGGCGACGGCAAGGGCGACGCCGTCGAGGTGCCGGTCGCGCTGCAGAAGGACCTCAGCGAACCGGGCTTCGGCGCCAAGCTGACCCGCGTCGGCTGAGACCGGCGCCGAGCACCGCGAGGGGAGGCCCGCCCCCGGGCCTCCCCTCGCGCGCGCGTGCTAGCGTCACAAGCTCGGGGGTGGTACGCCGGGGCGGAGGACGAGTGTTCCGGGACGAACTCTCGTCGGCACGAAACCCCGGGTACTCCGGATACAAGGACGACACGGGGAGAGCCTCCAGTGGCCACTGCGGAGCCGACGCGCGCCGACGACGCCGCCGCCGCGCCTGAGCAGGGCGGCGGCCGCCGCACCGGTGCGCGAATAAAGCTGCCGGCCCAGCGCCGGTCGCCCGAGAGCGGGCCCGACGCTCCGTGGCAGAAGCGCTTCCTGCGCCACCCGGTGACGATCACGACGATCGTCGCCGGTGTGCTGCACATCGTCTGGTTCTTCGTCTTCGCCAACAGCGGCGGCGACCTCGCGGCGCAGGATGCCTGGGCCGAGTTCGTCGGCAGGCACCCCGACTCGGCGTACAACCTCGCCTGGTACGGCGGCATGCACCCGGTGTCGTACAGCGTCGTCTCGCCGTATCTGATGTCGGTGCTCGGCGTGCGGACGACGATGATGATCGCCGGCACCGTCTCCGCGGCGCTGCTCACGATGATCCTCATGCGCAGCCGGGCCGTGAAGCAGCTGTGGTGGCCCGTCGTCGCGGGCCTCTTCGCGCTGCTGTGCAACGCCGTCTCGGGCCGCGTGACCTATGGCCTCGGCCAGATGTTCGCGCTCATGGCGGTCGCCGCCGTCTTCTGCTGGCCGCACCGCTGGCGGTACAAGCGGTGGGCGAAGGCGCTGGTCGCCGCCCCGTTCGCGGCGCTCGCGACGATGGGCAGCCCGGTGGCCGGGCTCTTCGTCGGCCTCGTCGCCGTCGCGCTGTTCCTCAGCAAGCGCTACCCGGGCGCGTACGCGCTGGGCATCGCGCCGGCCGTCGTGGTGGGTCTCTCCGCGTGGCTCTTCCCGTTCTCCGGCACACAGCCGATGTCGTTCGGCTCGGCGTCGCTGCCGCTGATCAGCGCCGCCCTCGTCTACTTCCTCGTGCCGAAGCAGTGGAAGACCGTGCGGATCACCACCGCCGTGTACGCGGCGTTCGTGCTCGGCGTCTGGCTGATCAGCTCGCAGATCGGCTCCAACATCTCGCGCCTCGCGATGTGCTTCACGGGCGTCGCGCTGCTCGCCGCGCTGCCGTACACCGTGCCGAAGTCCCGCAAGTGGTACGTGATCATCGTGGCGTTCGTCGGCTTCACCGGCTGGATCGGTTTCAAGGCCGTCGACGACATCGTGCACACGCGCTCCGACGCCTCCTGGACGCGTGAGGTCGCCCCGCTGGTGAACGAGCTGAAGGAGCGGGGCGCGGCCAAGGGCCGCGTCGAGGTGGTGCCGGCCCGCAGCCACCGCGAGGCGTCCGCGCTCCCCGCGTACGTCCAGCTCGCGCGCGGCTGGAACCGGCAGGCCGACATGGAGCGCAACCCGCTCTTCTACGACGACACCCTCAACTCCGCGAACTACCACGAGTGGCTGCAGCGCTGGTCCGTGCATTACGTGGCGCTCCCCAAGGGCGAGCCCGACGGCGACGGCGGCAAGCGCGAGGCGCAGCTCATCACGGACGGGCTGCCGTATCTGAAGAAGGTGTGGGTCGACACCAACTGGCAGCTGTACGAGGTGATCGACCCGAGGCCGCTCGTCGAGCCGAACGCCGTCGTGGAGCGCGCCGAGCAGGGCGAGATGACGCTCCGCGTGGACAAGCCGGGCCGCATCCTGATCCGCATCCCGTACTCGCCGTGGCTGAGCGTCGTCGACGCCAAGGGCAAGGGCGTCGAGCGGCCCCAGGAGACCGAGGCGTCCAAGCGGCAGCGGGAGCTGAACGAGAAGCGCCCGAAGAAGTACGAGAACATCCACGGCTGTCTGGTGGAGGCCCGCGAGGACCAGGCCGGCGACAAGTGGGTCGAGCTGCTCGCCCCGAAGGCCGGCACCTACCGCCTCGGCTCGCCCTACCAGCTGCCCCGCGGCACGCCCTGCCCGGAGGAGCTGGCGCGCTGAGACGGGCTCTCAGCCGCCCGGCGGCGCGCAGATCCCGGACTCGGGCAGCCGTCCCGGGCCCGCGTCCGCCGCGGCCTCCGTGCGCACGGTGTCCAGCTGGCCGAGGAGCTCGTCGAGACGGTCGCCCGACGGCTGTCTGAAGTACTGCAGGACGGCCCGGTGGAACGCGTCGCGGACGCCCGGCGGCATCACGTCCGAGGCGTCGAAGCAGAGCGTGCGGGCCTTGTCGGTGAGGATCTCCGCGATGCGCCGCCCGGTCGGGTCGGTCGGCTGCGGGTCGGTCGCGTCGGGGAAGAACGGCCGCAGCTCGGCCGCCGCCCCGGACCGCCACAGCGCGCGGGCCCGCTTGCTCGACAGGCGGTCGACGAGGGCGCGGGCCGCCGGTTCCCGGGTGAACACGGCGGCCATGTCGCCCGCCACCTCATAGGCGCCGTCGTAGGCGGGACTGCCGCCGAGGAAGCCCGCCGCCGGGTCGACGCGGACCCGTTCGTCCGCGTACACGTAGCGGATGAAGGCGCTCTGGTGCTCGTGCGTGCAGCGGGGCCGGAAGGAGTCGAGGAGCCCGCGCGGGCCGCCCGCGCCCTTGCCGTCGCCCTCCGCCGGGTCGGCCGTCCCCTCGTACGACGTGGTCAGCGACCGGTCGATCGACGTCTTGGAGCGGTCGCCGAGGAGCTTCGCCCACGTCGTCCACGCCCTGCGGACCCGCGGATCGCGCCAGCTGAGGCGCCCGACGGCCCACTCCGTGTACGTCGCGGGGCCCGCCTGGTGCAGCAGGATGTCCTCGACCCAGTCGGTGCCCGGCCAGCCCGAGGTGGCCTGCGAGGCGAGGCCCACGCACCACTCGGGGGCCTTGGCCGACCGGCCCTCCTTGCTCCACACCAAACTCTTGAGGTCGACCTTCAGCGGCACCCAGTAGGTGCGGCGCATGCCGTTCACGTCGAGGCGCGGGGCCCAGGGCGGGTAGGCGCGGGCGGTGGCGGCGCGGTCGAGGGGGGTGAGGCGGTTGGCGCGGGCGTACTCGGTGAGTTCGCCGATGCTGTTGAGGATCGCGACGTCCGGCGGGTCGCCCGCCTCCAGCTGGGCGACGAGCGTCTCCCGCAGGGAACGGGTGCCTTGGTAGGTGTACGTGCGGCCCGTGCCGTCGTCGAGCCGGTGCAGCATCGACTCGAACGCGTCGCCCTCGGGGCCGGTCCAGGGGCCGAGCACGACGAGCGTCTCGGGCCGCGTGCCGCCGCAGGCCCCGGCGGTGACGGCCGTGACGGCGAGCAGGCAGGCCGCGACGCAGGCGCGGAGCACGGGGTGCGGGCGGCTCGTGCGGCGGCTCATGCGGTGGCTCCTGAGCGGGAGATGAGGACGTACTCGCGGCGGTAGGCGTAGAGCGTGCCGCCCATGAGGGCCGCGCAGAGCAGACCGGTGGGCGTCACCCACGGCGCGGCCCCGTCCAGCGCGGAGAGGCGGCCCTCGGCCAGGTCGTGCCGGACGCGCTCCTCCAGGACCTGGATCAGCAGGGGGTGGCGCTCGCCGAAGGGCTTCTCGTCGATGGTCGACTCGACCGCGGGCGACGTACGGGCGGACAGCTCGTCCGCCGTGGACACCACGCGCTGCTGCGCCCGGTGGGCGAGCACGGCGTCGGCCGTCAGGAACGGCAGCGCGAGCAGCGGCACGGCCGCAGCGAGGAGCGGGACGCTGACGTGCAGGCGCAGCCGGTGGCGCAGGAACAGCTGGGTGCGCCACAGGCCGACGGCGAGCAGGATGAGGGCGAGCGCGGCGACGGCGGCCGCGGCGAGCACGCCGCCGCCGAGCGCCGCCCGGTCCGCGAGCCTGCCGCGCAGGCGGTCCTCCAGGGTCGAGATGCGGTCCACGACCGCCGTCGCGTCGGAGTCCGAGCCGGTGTCGGGGCGGCAGGGCGGATAGCCGTCCGCCGCCGTCTCCTTGGCGGGCCCGGGGGCGGAGCAGAGCATGCTGCGGGCGTACGAGAGTCCGGCGTCGCGCAGCGCGGGGTCGCCGACGTTGTTCTGGGCGAAGGTGATCCAGTTGCCGTAGTCGACGACGAGCCCGGAGACGACGTCGAGCTCCTGGCGTTCCGCGGTGGTCAGGGCGCCGCTGCGGGCCACCAGGTTGAGGCGCTGCACGGCCCGG
Organism: Streptomyces sp. NPDC018029; assembly: GCF_044327655.1. Taxonomy (NCBI): domain Bacteria; kingdom Bacillati; phylum Actinomycetota; class Actinomycetes; order Kitasatosporales; family Streptomycetaceae; genus Streptomyces; species Streptomyces sp. NPDC018029. The sequence continues at coordinate 369,129 of NZ_JBIRFV010000005.1, forward strand.
GTGGTGCGCGTGCTGTACCGCTTGCTGAGCCCGCCGAGCCGCACCGCCTCCCCGGCGCGCAGGCTCTCCTCGGCCTCGCGGTCGGCGATCCGCAGCGACGTCTCGGCCTCGGCGAGCCCGACGAGCGCGGGCGCGAAGCTGTCCCTCAGCTCGGCCGACCCCGCCCGCACGTCCCCGTACGCCCACCCGAACGCGACGGCCACGACGACGGTGAGCACCGGCAGCGCGACGAGCCGCTCCCGCAAGTAGGCCCGGTTGCGGGGCCGTTCGCTGAGCGGCGCGGGCCACAGGTGGCGGCGCAGCGCACGCAGCAGCTCGCCGACGAGCGGCGGGGCGGTGCGTGCGGCGCGTGCGGGGGTGGTCATCGGGGGCCGCCGGGGAGGACCGTCGTGCTCGACTGGATGCGGGCCGCCTCCACGTCGAACTTGGTGATGCGGTCACGGAGTTCGACCGCGCCCCGGGCCGGGTCGCGGACGCGGACGAGGCGGCGCAGGTGGTCCTGCATGGCGGTGTCGCCCGTCTCGACGGCGAGCCGCCAGGCCCTGCCGAGCAGGGTCTCGGCCGCCGCGCGCCTGCCGTGCTTCAGCTCGGCGCAGGCCTCCTCGAAGGTGCGGTGCAGCTCCTCCTCGTGCCGGTAGTGGGCGACCTGCGGGTCGAGGCGGCTGTAGAGGTCGGCGTCGTCGGTCCAGCACATCAGCACGGGTTGGGGTGCGGGGAGTCGCAGACCGGCGGGCGGTGCGGTGTCCGTGTCGACTTCCACCTCCGTCAGCAGGAGCTCCTTGCCGGTCCTGGCGGGGTCGTAGGGCACGCCGACGCAGAGCAGATAGGCGCGGGTCTCCTCGCCGCACGGGCCGATGTCGTACTCCTCGACGGGCCCGCCCGCGCCCGTCCCGACGCCGGACAGGTCGACGTGGTCGGGGGTGAGCGCGACCCGCGTCGGGTGGACCTGCTCGAAGGAGTGCGGGCGCACTCCGGCGCGGTGGTAGAGGCGCAGCCGGAGGCCGGTGATGTCGCGGTCGGCGGCCCGCCCGGTGAGCGAGGCCAGCTCGTCCGGCAGCCGCGTCAGGTCCGCCACGGCCCGGGTGCGGCCGCCCAGCGCCCGCGCGATGAGGAGGAGTTCCTCGGTCTCCCAGGCGTCCCCGATGCCCACGACGTCGCACGCGAAGGCCCGCGCACACCGCTCGACGCGCTCGTGCAGCTCCGCGCGCGTCTCGTAGCCGGGTTCGTTCTTGCCGTCGGTGAGCAGCAGCGCGTGGCGTACGTACCCGCCGGCGTCCGGGGCGGGCAGCTCGCGGAAGAGCTGGCGGGCGCGCTCCAGCCAGGTGCCCATCGCGGTGCCGCCGCCCGGGGTGCAGTCGTGCAGGGCGGCTTCGGCGGCGGCCCGCGACTCGGCGTGCGCGACGGCGAGGCCGGGCCGTCGCGGGTAGATCATCGCGGTCCTGTCGCCGCCCGCGACCAGGGCGAACAGCGAGCCGTCGGGGATGCGGGCCAGCGCGCTGACGGCGGCGGCGCGGGCGGCGGCGAGACGGCTCGGCGGCATCACCATCGAGGAGGAGTGATCGATGAGCAGCACCTCGGCGAGCCGGGGCCCGCCCGCACCGCCCGCACCGGCCCCCTCGACCGCCCCCGCCGTACCGGGTGCCGGATCCCGCTCCGTCGCGGCGCCCGGCGCCTTCGCCGCCCCCGGCCTGCGCACCGTCACCGTGAGGACGGCGTACATCCGCGCCGCCTCCTCCGCGTCCGGGGTGCGGGGCCGGGGCAGCTCGACGACCTGGCTCACCTCCAGGCCGACCGAGGCGGCCACTTCCTGATCTTCTTGCCCAGCCATGGGGTGTCCTTGCCGAATCGTGAGTGCCGGAAGCCGAAGGGACGTACCGCGTAGGCGCGGTCCAGGAGGATCTCGGCGAGCGGTATGCCGGTGCCGTCGTCCGCGGCCGGCGCGTCCCGGGCGGCCTGGTGGGCGAGGCCGCGGTAGAAGCGGGACAGGTCGGTGCGCAGGTCCCGCTCCTCCGCGGGGAATTCGAGCAGCGGGTCGGCGTGCGCGGCGACGGCGCGCAGCTCGGCGGCGGTCATGCGGGGCCCGCCCCGCTCCGTCCCGCCGCCGCTGCCGGTGCCCGCGCCGAGGAGGCGGTGCGCCGCGCCCCACACCTCCGCCTTCATCCGCAGGCGGGACTGTTCGTCGGTCAGGCCGTGCGCGGAGAAGAGCTGGGCGAGGGCCCGCACCGCCGAGGCCAGGCCGTCGGCGTCCCGCGCATGGTCGACGCGGATGCGCACGGCGGCCGTCCGCGCTGCGGTGCGGTGCCGGGAGTGCTGGGGCACCGCGTCCAGCGCGGCGATGGCGTCCCTGAGGGCGTCGGGGCCGCCGAGGGCGAGCCGCGCCCGGACCGCGCCGAACGCCGCGCTGCCCAGCGACGGGTTGCGCAGCCGCACGGCCTCGTAGAAGGACAGGGCCTCGTGCAGCCGCCCGAGGCGTTCGGCGCAGTAGCCGAGGGCCAGCTTCGGCGCGTACTCGCCGGGGATCGCGGCGTAGACGCGGTCGAAGTGGCCGCGGGCCTCCGGCACCCGGGAGCGGGCCAGCGCGAGGAGCCCCCGGTGCCAGTCGAGCCGCCAGTCGTGCGGGGCGTGCGCGGACCCTATGGCGTCCTCGGCAAGGGCGAGGGCGGTCTCGGCGCCGGTGAGCGCCCCGCCGTCGGTGCGCGGCGCCAGCCGCAGCCGCAGCCTGCACCGCAGCAGGTGCACCTCGGGGGAGTCCCGCCAGTCGCCGGTGTGCTGGAGCAGCGCCTCGGGGTCGTCGTCGCTGAGCCTGCTGAGCTCGCCGTGGTGGTCGTCGTCCGGGTCGGGGCGCGGCACCGGAAGGCGCCGGGCGACCTCGGGCGGGGCGGGCGCGGGGTGCCGGGGCGCCGACGGCGGGGCCGCCCAGTGCGACACGTCGGGGGCGGCGCCGAGCCCGCCGTCGAGCGCGTACGGGGACTGGAGGAAGAGCGGCGACGGCTCGAAGGTCTCGGCGCCGGTCCGCAGGGACCGCAGCTCGCGGAACACGCCGCGCAGTTGCTCGTCCATCTCGCGGGCCGTGGCGAAGCGTCCGGCGCGTGCGGTGCGGGTGGCGCGGTGCAGGGCCCTGGCGAGGGAGACCAGGCCGAGGCCGCGGTGGTTCCCGGTGGCGTGGTGTCCGGCCGCGTCGGCGCCGGGGGCCTCGTTCAGCGGGTCGAGCGCCGCCAGGTCCGCCAGATCGTGGCGGGTGGCGCCGAGGCCGCACAGGGTGCGCAGCGTCTCACCGAGGCTGAACAGGTCGTCCTGCGGCTGCGATTCGCCGTGCGGGCCGACGCTGGGGGCGCGGTACAGGGCGGTGGTGAGGCCGGGCGCGCCCGCGCGGCGCACGCTGCCGACGTCGACGAGTTTGGTGGTGGAGCCGTCGTGCATGACGTTCGGCGGCTTCAGGTCGCCGTACACCTTGCCGCGCTCGGGGGCGTGCAGATGGGCGAGCGCGGCCAGGATCCGCACGCCGTACGCGAGCACGAACTCCAGGAAGCGCTCGTCCCCGAACTCCTCGGGGTGCTCGTGGGCGCGGGCCCGCACCTCTTCGAGGTTGAGCCCGTCGACGTACTGGAGGACGAGGAAGTCGCCCACCCCGGCGTGGTGCCCGTAGTTGAACACCCGGATGAACCCGTCGTGGTTGAGCTCGACCAGTTCCTTGCGCTCGCCCCTGAGGAGGCTGTACGAGTCCGCGGCGAGCTCGGCGTGCAGCATCTTCACGGCGACGGCGCGGTCGTCGACCTTGGTGTCGTGGGCCAGGCAGACCTCGCCCATCCCGCCGTAGCCGAGCGGCCGTACGAGGCGGTACTGCCCGGCGAGCAGCGTGCCGGGCGGCAGCGGCAGCCCGCTGAGCGCAGGTGTGTCCGTGCTGTCCGTGCCGTCCGCGCTGTCCGCCCGGTCCAGGAGGGTGATCTCCGGCAGGACCGTGGGGTCGGGGTGCTCCGGCGGCAGGACGACACGGGCGGGGCGCGGCGGGGGCGCGGCGACGCCCGGGTCGACGATCCACTCCTGGGAGGACTCACCGGCACCGGACGGCTCCCGCTCCGCGGCCGGATGCGGCGCCGGATGCGAGGGCCGGAGCGACGCCGGGCGTGGCCGCGGCAGGGGAGACGAGTGCAGGCCGGTCTCCGGGTCGACGCGCTCACCGCTGGCCAGGCAGTAGCCGGTCGGCGTGACGGTGCCCGCGCAGCCGGGGTGCGGGCAGGACTTGACCGGCGTCACGCGTCACCGTCCGCCTCGGCGAGGCGCCGTACCACCCGTGCGAACGCCGTCACCGCCCGCTCGGCGTCGGCCAGCGGGCAGGGCCCCGCCATCAGGAGCTGCTGCGCCTCGCGGTAGGGCCCGACGGCGTCGGGATGCTCGGCGAGTCCGCGCCGGGCGAGCCGCGCCAGATGGTCCTTGAGCAGCCCGCGCAGCCGCAGGTGCTCGTCCAGTACGCCGCGCAGCTCGCTCTCGGCCCGCTCGGCCCGCAACAGGTAGGTGTCCACGGCCTGTTCGGCGTACGACAGCTTCTCCAGGAGGCGCGGGCCGCCCCGCCCGGTCAGCGGCCGCAGTTCGTTGCTGAGTTGCACCGTCCACAGCGCGGCCCGCGCGGCGTACCCGGTGGCGACCGGCGGGTCGACGACGTGCGGCTCGACGCGGTGGAAGAGGCGCCGGGCGCTGCGCTCGGTGTCGGCGAGGGCGTCGACGCGGGTGCCGAGCCGCTGCAGCCACTGCGCGGCGCGCTCGGCGGGCAGCAGCTTCTCCGCGAGGGCGTAGGTGAAGCCGTGCGTGCTGGAGCGCACCACGAGCAGCAGCCGGGCGCCGGAGTCTGCCAGATCGCCCAGTACGCGGGCCGCGGTGGCGGGTTCGGTGGCGGACCGGTCGGCGTAGAGCACGGCGACGGCGGGGCGCCGCCGCGGGGCCGTGTGCCGGCGTGCCGCGTGCCGCAGCTCGTGCCGCAGTACGGCGAGGGCCTCGCGCAGCTCCGGCTGGCCGGGGTCCTCCAGGGCGGCGCCCTCCAGGTCGAGGACGAGCCCGATGCTGCCGACCCGGGGTGCGATGCCGGCACGCGACAGGAGCGAGTCGCCGTCCGCGCCCACCTCGACGGGCTGGACGGCCAGTTGGGGGGACTGTTCGCGGTCGGCCATGTTCAGGACGACGTACAGGGCCTGGCGTGCCCGGTCGTCGTCCTCGGCGATGAAGAGGACCTCGGTGTCCCAGGCGTCCGCGTCGCCGTTCAGCCAGCGGGTGACGGTGCGCTGCAGGCCGTGCGGGCGGGCCGTGCGGGCCGCGTCCGCCGAGACGACGCGGTGGCCGGGGATGGCGTGCGGCCCGGTCACGTACCGCTCGGCGAACCGCCGGAAGTACTTGGCGACCGTCGCCGCCGGGATCATGTACCCGTGTTCGCCGCGCTCGTCGGCCTGCGCCAGGATGCCGAGCAGCCGGTCGGTGCCCTCCTCCCGCACGCCCGCTCCGCTGAACCCGCCCCGCAGCCGCTGCCCGGACCCGGCGTCCGCCCCGGCTCCCGTGAGGTCGATCTGCACCCGCTCGTCGCCCTGTCCGCCGGGCCCCCGGCAGGCGCCGGTGAGCCATTGGCCGCCCGACTGGTACTCGGGGAACCCGTCGATGAGGACCGTGGCGCCCCGGTAGTCGAGCGTGCGGTGCAGGGTGACCGGCGAGGGCACGGGCGCGGGCTGGTCAAGGACGAGCACCGCGAGGTCGCCCTGCGCCTTGCCGAAGGAGGGCACCCAGTGCCCGGCCTCCACGGTCGCGGTGCGGTGCGGGGTCCTGGCCAGGCCCTGGAGCAGCGGGAACTCGACCCGCACGCGTTCGGGCCGCAGCCCCGTCGCCGGGTCGCGGATCACATGGGCGCAGGTGAGCACCCGGTCGGTGCCGAACAGCACCCCGGCGCCCAGCACGTCACCGCTGCCCGAGGCCGCCCACTGTCTCAGCCGGACCCGCCAACTCGAATGATCGAGCGGAGAGTTGACCCCGTCGGCGGCGGATACCGCATCCCCCTCCATGCTTCCTCAGAATAGGCGCGGTGCACGCCGATGACTCCTGCGCTGCATGGGGAGGTAGTGGGAGGGCCGCGCACACGCGGAGCGCGAACGGAGCGCGCGCGGCCGCCACCCGCCGGCTATCCCCGGTACTCCCGCCAGATCCGCGGCGGAAGAACGCTGCCGCGCTGCGACTTCGCCCCGCCGACGCCCGACATCGGCAGCAGCCGCGGCTCGCCGGGCCGCACCCGGAACATCGTCACCGCCGTCGACAGGTCATCGGTGAAGCCCGTGAACCAGGCCGACCTGAGGCGGTCCTGGTCGCCGGTGCGGCCCGCCGCGACGTTCACGCCCAGCTTCTTGCCGCCCGTCCGCAACGCGTCGGTGACCTCCTGTGCCACCTGCGGGTCCAGCGCGCGCCGTGACGACGGCGGGGCGAGCCCGGGCAGCGCCTCGCCGACCTTCACGACCTTCGTCACGGAGTAGGGGTCGCGCTGCACGCCGTCGTTCGCGAACGTCCCGTACGCGGACGCCATCCGGATCGCGCTGGGCGTCGACGTGCCGATGGAGAACGTCGGCTCCAGGCGGGCCATGCTGTGGCGCAGCAGCCCGGCGGCGACGGCCGTCCGCCGGACCGTGTCCCGGCCCACGTCCCCGCCGAGGCGTACGTACGTCGCGTTGCCGCCCGACACCAGGGCCTCGCGGAGCGTGGGACGGTCGGGGTCGGGGAGCCCGGCGGCCGGGTGCAGGGTGCCGTCGGCGGCGTAGCGGCTGTCGGCCAGGACGTTCTGCCGTACGCCGGGCACGCGGCCCTTCAGGTGGGCCTCGGCGACCGGCCGCTCGTCCCGCACCGACACCCCGTGCTGCAACGCGGCGGCCAGCACGAACGGCTTGAAAGCCGAGCCCACCGGCACCCCCGACGTGTCGGCGTTGTTGGTGAAGTGCTCGGTCGCGTCGGGCCCGCCGTACAGCGCGACGACCGCCCCGTCCGAGGGCCGCACGGACGCGGCGCCGACCTGCACGTGCCGGTCGGCCGGGCGCCTCTTCGGGTCGAGGTCGCGGTCGAGGACGCGCCGCACGGCCCGCTCCAGGCGGCGCACCTCGTCCTTGTCGAAGGTGGTGTGGATCTCGTGGCCGCCGCGGGCCAGCTCCTCGTCGGTGAGGCCGGTGTGCTGCTTGACGTACCGGTTCGCGACGTCGACGAGGTAACCGGTCTGGCCGCCGAGGCTGGTGGAGCGCGACTGGCGGCGCGGCTCGGGGAAGGTGCGGTACTTCGCCCGCTCCTTCTTGCTCATCAGCCCCACCTCGACCTGCCGGTCGAGGATCCACGCCCAGCGCTGCCGCGCCCGCTCGTGGTTGGCGGCGCCGACCGAGGGGTCGTACAGCTCGGCGCCCTTCAGCAGGGCGGCGAGGAGAGCACCCTGGCTGGGATTCAGCTTCTTGGCGGGGATGCCGTAGTAGGCGTGGGCGGCGGCCTCGATCCCATTGGCCCCCCGCCCGAACCAGCTGGTGTTGAGATACCCCTTGAGGATCTCCTCCTTCTCCTTCACGCGGTCCACCTTCAGCGCGATCACGAACTCCTTGACCTTCCGCGTGACCGTCTGGTCCTGCGAGAGGTAGGTGTTCTTCACGTACTGCTGAGTGATGGTGGAGCCGCCCTGCGTCTCCTTGCCGCGCACCATGTTGACGACGGCGCGGGCCAGACCCTTGGGGGAGACGCCGGAGTCCTCGTAGAAGGTCTCGTTCTCGGCGGCGATCACCGCGTCGACGGCGGACGGCGCGATCTGGTCCAGCTCCACGTTCTGCCGGTTGACCTCGCCCGTGCTGACCATCTGGGTGCCGTCGGACCAGTAGTAGACGTTGGCCTCGCGGCGGGCCGCCGCGTTCTCGTCGGGGATGTCCACGCTGACGTACACGCAGATGAAGAGCACGGCGACGGACGTGACGAACAGGGCGAGAAGGGCGAGGTGCTGGCGCCACGAGGGGAGCCAGCGGCGGACGCCGCTCCGGCCGGCGCGCGGGTAGTCCACGAGCCGCCGCCGGCCGCGGCGGCGCGACTTCTTCCCCTGAGCATGTGTACCCATGCCGGGGGAGAGTGCGCCGCACGCGGCCGGGTTGGCCCGGAGCCTGTTTGCGGTACGTAACAGTCCGCCGCGGGGAGGCGGACGGGGTCAGCGGACCTTCGTCAGGTTCCCCTTCTCCTGGAGGGCCGCGATCCCGCGCGCCCACAGGGAGTTGACACGCTGGCGCTCCGTGGCGTTCGGAGTCGCGTTGGTGCAGGACGGGCCGGGTCCGCCGCCGGACATCAGCTCGCTGCACGGACCCCGGTAGTTGTCCGGCAGACCGAGCACGTGACCCGTCTCGTGGGACGTCACGCGCGTGGAGTTGTACTGCTGGTTCTGCCGGTAGTCCAGGAAGATGTAGCCATGCCCGCGCCCGTCGGTGTAGGCGTACGAGCCGCGCGAGTCATTGCCCTCGCGGTACTCGAAGTCGGCGCCCGACGTGGTCTCCTGCAACTGCACGTTGCTGACCGAGGAGTTCCATATCCGGGTGCTCTGGGCTATCTGGCTGCGGAAGCTCGGCGCCCGGCTCGTGCTGTACCGGACGGTGACGGCCTGGATGCCCGGCTCCGCCGCCTGCCTCTTCAGCGCCGACTTCATGACGGCCTCGAAGAACTGGCGGTTGGCGGCCTGGTCCTCGGCCGAACCGGCGTACGTGGAGAGGGAGTACGCGGAGGTGGGCTTGACCGTCTCGGGGGCGGGAGCCGCGAGGGCCGTGGGGGCGGCGGCGAGGGAGGCCACGAGGGCGGCGGCGCCGAGGGTGGCGAGGAGACCGGTTCTGGATCTGTTCATGGGGGTGTGTCCCTTCCGGGATGGAGGCCTGCGGGTGCGGCCTCCGGTCGGGACGAGTATCGGGAGCGCGGGCGCGTTCGGACCGATGCCATTCGGTGATAGCGCGAAAGCATCAACCGACCGGACCGGCGGTTTGTATCGCGCGTTCGTCGCTTGTACGGGCTTCGCTATCTCACGCGCCTGATGCGGTGGACGTCCCGTACGCACAGGTTGAGGAGCGTGGCGGCGACGATGATCCCCGTACAGACCAGGAGCACGGACCGCCCGGCGAAAACGGGCGAGACGAGCGCGACGACGAGATAGCCGAGCGGGATCGCGAGCCGCTCGCCGACCTGGTTGAAGGAGCTCATCCGGCCCAACTCCGCGCCCGGAACGTGCTGCTGGAACGCCGTCACCCAGGTCACGCCCGCGACGTCGAGGGCGACGCCCGCGAGCACGGCGGAGAGCAGCAGCCAGGGCAGCGGCAGCCCGAACGCGAGCCCCGCCAGCGGCAGCGCGAGCCCCGCACTGGCCCCGACGGCGACGGTGAGCAGCCGCTCTGGCCTCCACCGCAGACACACCACGGCCCCAGCGAGGAGCCCCAGCGAGAACGCGCCCTGGACGAACCCCCAGGTGCGCGCCCCCTCGTACTCCTGCTCGACCACGACGGGCCCGAGCAGCTGATAGCCCGCCAGCCAGGCGGCGACGAGCACCGTCCCGGCGGCCGTGTACGTCCACAGCCAGGTCCGCGACCAGAAGCCCGACCAGCCCTCCCGCAGATCGGCGAGCGCGCTGTTCTGCGGGATGGGCGCGCCGAGCCGCAGCCCGAGCAGCAGCAGCGCGGCGACGGCGAACGTGACCGCGTCGAAGCCGAGCGCCCAGGCCGACCCGCTCACCGCGACGACGAGCCCGCCGGCCACCGGACCGACCACCTTGACGGCGTTGGTGGGCAGCCGCAGCAGGGCGTTGGCCCGCTGCAGCTGGTCCGGCGCGACGAGCTGGGTCACCACGCCCTGCGCGGCGGGCGTGGTGAACGCCACCGCGACCCCCGAGACGAAGCCACAGGCGGCGATCGCCCCGGTGCTCGCGTGCCCGGTGCCCACGACGAGGGCGAGGACGCCCTGCGCGGCCGCGGCGAGGAGATTGCCGAGGAACAGCAGCCGACTGCGCGAAAGACGGTCGGCGAGGACACCGCCGACGAGCAGGAAGACCACGGTCGGCACGGTGTTGGTGGCCAGCACGAGACCGAGCGCCCCGGCCCCGCCGCCCGCGCCGATCACCGCGTACGCGAGGGCGAGCGGGGCCATCGCGGAGCCGGCGGCGGAGACGAGCTGCGCGAGGACGAAGCGGCGGAAGGCGGGGAGGCGGAGAGGAGAGGGCGTGGGACTGGGTGTGGGGGTGGGGGTGGTCTGGGTGGTGGTCATGGTTCCCCCGGTCCCGTGGTGGTGCGGCTGGCCCGGCGGGCAGCTTAGGTGGTGGGGGTGTCGCCGAGGCCTGGCGGGGGCCGGTGACGGCTGATCAAAGGGCGGGGCGTGTACGGGAATTAGCGGCGGGGGCGATGAATTGCTGTTGATGCGGCACTTCGGTGCCGTGCGTGCGCCCTGTCACGTCACCACGCTCCCCTGGGAGGCCCACCATGCCCGAGACCCCCGCACCCGCCACTGCCACCGCACCCGCCACCGCCACCGCCACCGCACCTGCGTCCGCCACTGTCCCCGCCTTCGACCCGCGTGAGCTGCTCGCCGAGTCGCGGCTCGGCGTACTCGCCACGATCAAGGCGGACGGCCGCCCGCAGCTCTCGCCCGTCATGCCCTTCTACGACAGGGAGGCGGGAGTCCTCCACGTATCGATGACGGAGGGCCGGGCGAAGACGGCGAACCTGCGCAGGGACCCGCGGGCCACGCTGGAGGTCACCGGACCCGACGGCCGCTCGTGGGCCACCGCCGAGGGCACGGCGACCCTCACGGGCCCGGGCACCGACCCCGACGGGCCCGAGGTGGAGGCGCTGGTGCGCTACTACCGCGTCGCGGCCGGAGAGCACCCCGACTGGGACGAGTACCGCGCGACGATGGTGGCCGACCGCCGGGTGCTCATGACGATGACGGTCGACCACGTGTACGGCGAGCGGCTCGGCTGAGCCGGCTCGTCAGCGGCCTCGCGGGGTCACGGTCATGCGGATGTCGTCGGCGGCCCACAGCACGAACCGCTCGACGGGCGTCACCTCGTGCCCCGGAGCGAGCCGGAAGCGGAACCGCTTGAGCAGGACGGCGAGGATCAGCTCGGCCTCGACCATGGCGAGCCCGGCCCCCTCGCAGCTGCGCGGCCCGATCCCGAACGGGATGTAGGCCAGCCGGGCCCGCTTCGCCACCGCCTCCGGGGCGAACCGCCCGGGATCGAACCTCTCGGGCTCGGGCCAGTGGTCCGGGTTCATGTGCACGGCCCAGAAGGGGTAGAAGAGGGTGGTCCCGGCCGGGATCTCGTACGCGCCCAGACGCAGCGCCTCCGTCGTCTCCCGGGCCCCGTACGGCCCGGGCGGATAGAGCCGCATCGCCTCCTTCAGGACCATGTCCAGATACGTGAGCCGCCGCAGGTCGGCGTAGTCGGGCGCGGACCGGTCACCGAGGACACGGCCCAGCTCCCCGGCGACGCGCTCGGCGACCTCCGGGTGGCGCCCCAGCAGGTACAGCGTCCAGGAGACGGCGACTCCGGTGGTGTGGTGGGCGGCCAGCAGGGTCACCATGACGGTGTCGCGGATGCGGGCGGGGGCTGTGCCGGAGTCGATGAGGGCGCGGATCAGGTCGCTGCGGTCGCTTTTGTCATCCAGGGTGCTCGGGGTCGGCCGTCCACCGCCCTCCCGATGCGCGGCGACGACGCGATCGACCGTCTCACGCAGATACGCCAGCGCGCGGTCGGCCCGCGCCGCGCTCTCCTCATGCTCGTCCCCGGCGACGCGGTAGATCCGCCCGAGGTGCTCGGTGAGCACGTCCTCGAACGCGCCCACGACCTTCTCCGGGTCGACGACCAGCCCTCCACCGGCACCTCCACCGGGGCCTTCACCGGTGCCGCCCACCCCCAGCGCGTACGCACAGATCATCCGCAACGACAGCCCGGTCAGATCCTTCTGCAACGCAACGGTCGACGCACCGCGCGTCACCCCCGCCGCCCCCACCGCCCCTGCCGCCCACTGGTCGGCGAGCCCCTCCACCAGCGAGACGAACTCCCCGAAGTGCCGCTCGTGGGAGGGCCGCCCGGCGAACACCTCCAACAGCACGCGCCGCCAGGGCCCGTGCTCCTCCGCCCCGATGACTTGAAGGTTCCCGGCCTCGCACAGGGGCGTCAGAAACTCGAACAACGGTGCGGGTCGCTCGTCGATCCGGGCGGTGGCCTCCAGCAGCACCGGATCGGCGACGGACACGGCGGCCCCCACGCCCGGCAGCTGAAACCGCACCACGGGTCCGTACTCGGCGTGCAGCCACAGTTGATAGAGGTGCAGCCCTCCGGCGGCCGTGATGGCCCCGGCCCCACCGTCATCGGACCACTCGGGCCCAGGAATGCGCATGGCGGTACCTCCTCGACGCGGCTGCCCTCAGGGCAACGAACGGCGGAGGCACGACGCCCGCACGTTTCCGGCCAGGTCCGGGCGGGACGGGGACGCGACAGGGCCCCCACCCGGCTCTCACGCCGGAGGGGGCCCTGGGTCATGACTGGGGCAAGCCCTAGTCCATCACCAGGTCGCCGAACTCGGTCTCGGCGTTCTCGACGACGCTGGTGACCAGGTTGTGGTCGTTGCCGATGCCGTAGTCGCCGTCGTCCTCGTTGGCGGCGGCGGCTCCCGCGCCACCCAGGACGGCGAAGGCGGCAAGAGCAGTGGCAGCGACAGCAGTGCGGATACGCATGTGTTGCCTCTCTGAGAGGTGTGAAAGGGGACATTACGGGCTTCCCCGCAATGTGGCGGGAAGCAATCCCCTCAAGCCCCAAATCATCCGAACGGCCGCTGCGACCGAAGGGGGCGCTTTTTCCTCTGTTGCTGCTGATACTGCGGCTATGAACTTAGGTATTGCCCGTGTGCAGACACACGGGATACACAACTCGGGGTCGGCATAGCGTGGTTACTGACATAGGGGGGCCTCAGTCCATGCTGACCAACTCCGTGATCCTGGTCGTCGACGACCACAAGGACACCCTGTTCGCGCTGGAGAGCGCGTTGGGCCCTCTCGGCTATCCGCTGGTGAGCGTCTCGAACGGCGACGACGCGCTCCGGGTGATCCTGCGGGGCAACGTGGGGCTCATCCTGCTCGACGTGCGCATGCCGGGCGTGAGCGGCCTCGACGTCGCGCGCTACGTACGCCGTCTGGAGCAGACGCGTTCCATCCCCATCATCCTGCTGACCGGCTTCGACGTGAGCCGCGAGACGGCCGCCGCGGCGTTCCACCTGGGCGTGGCCGACGTGGCCCTCAAGCCCATCGACCCCCTGACGCTGCGTACCAAGGTCCGCTACCTCTTCGAGACGTACGGGCAGCTGAAGTCGATGCAGCGGGAGATAGACGAACTCCGGGCCCAGCTGAAGGCCGGCACCACCAAGCCGTCGACCGACGGCCACTCCGAACGCCGCCGCTCCTGGACCCGCGGACCGGAAGCCTGAACGACACCGCCCGCCTCCGTACTGAAAAGCACCCCCCGGGGGGGAACCAGCGCTCGGCCCAACCGGCGCCCGGCCCAACCGGCGCTCGGCGAGCCACAACGACGGGTTGTACGTGCCTAGGGTGAACCACGTGGACACCGAGGCACTGCGAACCTTCGTCCGGGCGGCCGAGCTCGGACGGCTGCAGCACGCGGCCGACGAGCTGGGCGTGACGCAGCAGGCCGTCTCCAAGCGGATCGCGGCGTTGGAGCGCGAACTCGCGGTCCGTCTCTTCACCCGTACCGCCAGAGGGGTGGAGCCGACGCCCGAAGGCCAGGCGTTCCTGCCCCACGCCCGGAGCATCGTCGCGGCCGTGGAACGCGCCCTCACCGCCATCAGGCCGGGCTCCCGAGCCCTTCGGGTGGACGTCCTCGGCCTGCGCAGCGCACAGGCCGTGATCCTGCACGACTACTGGCGCTCGCGCCCCGGGACCAACCTCGACGTGGTGACCCTCCGCACGGACGACCCGCGCACGGCGGCCGCCGCCGTCGCGGCGGGCGACATCGACGCCTCGTTCCGTACGGTCATCGACCCGGACGCCCTGCCGCCCGACGTACGGATGATCCACGCGTTCGACTCCCCGCTGGAACTGCTCGTCGGCCCACGACATCCGCTCGCCGCCGCACGGAGCCTGACGCCACCACAGCTGCGCGGGCACCGGATCTGGGTGCCGGGCATCGCGCGGGGAAGCGAATGGGCGGACTTCTACGACCAGCTCGCCACGGAGTTCGACCTGCGCGTCGACGCGGCGGGCCCGCACTTCGGGGACGAAGTCCTCCTGGACACGCTGGCGGACTCCGCCGACCTGGCCACGCTGGTCGGCGCCCGCGACCGCTACACCTGGCCGCCGACCCACGACCTGCGCCGCATCCCGATCACGAACCCGACGCTCGCGTACCCGCTCTCCCTGCTCCTCCCCACCACGAACCCCCACCCGGGCGTCCGAGGTCTCATGACACACCTCGGCACCCTCCCGGCCCTCCCCGCCCCGACCTGGCGCCCGTCCTGGGCCCTGCCCCTCCCAGAAGGCTGATCACGCCATGCCCGCCAACCACCTGATGCGCATTCACAGCCCCGAGTTCCGGGCCATGGCCGACCGGGTCCTACGGGCCACCGAACTGACGTCCCGCCTGAACGTCCTCCCCTTCGAGGACGAGGCAGGCAAGGCGACCCTGTTCCGCCAGATCCTGGGCAAACCCCTGCCACCAAGAACGACGATCTACCCGCCCTTCTACACGGACCACGGCCTCAACCTGGACCTCGCGGAACGCGTCTTCATCAATCAGAACTGCACGTTCCTGGACTACGCCGGCATCCGCATCGCCGAACGCGTGATGATCGGCCCCAAGGCCACCTTCATCACGGTCGGCCACCCGGTCGACCCCGACGCCCGCCGCACCTGGCTGACCGGCGCCCCCATCGACATCGCAGAAAACGCCTGGATCGGCGCCGGCGCCACAATCCTCCCCGGCGTCACGATCGGCCGCGACGCAGTAATCGCCGCGGGAGCGGTCGTAACGGAGGACGTCCCCCCGGCCACCCTGATAACAGGCGAAAAGGCGACACCGCGCCGCCAGTGGTGAGGGCCCGTCTCCTCAAGAGCCGATGAGGCGGCTGGTGAATCCGCCCCGGATGAGGGATTCGTACGCGGCGTGAACGTCCTCCGGGACCTCCTGCTCGATGGCGAACCCGAGTTTCGGATACTCGATCACCCGCTGGAGGTCGCCGACGAGCATGTCCAGGACGAGCTTCTCGTCACCGATGCTCTTCAGGTAGTCGTCGAAGTCCAGCGGTTCCGACGCGCAGAGGATCTCGACGTCGGGCCACAGTTCGCGGGCGGTCGCGAACGATCGCCTCTCCATATAGGGCTTGGACACCAACAGCACCGTGACCGGGTGGACCCCGGAGGCGTCGAGGATCTCGCGCGAGAGGGTGATGTTCTGCCCGGTGTTCCTCGCATGGGGCTCCAGCAGGATCGCCTCGGCCGGGACACCGAGCTCGATGGCGTGCTCGCGGAAGTGCACGGCCTCGCCGCGTGGGAACACCTTCAAGGTGGTGGGGCTGTTGCCGCCGGTGAAGACCAGAGTGGGAAAGAGGCCGGAACGGTACAGCTCGGCGGAGCGGGTCGCGACGCCGAGGTCATGGCTGCCCAGCCCGATCGCGACGTCGACGGGCCGCAGCTCGTGGTGCATCTGGTGGTAATCCCAGATCAGTTTGGCCTCGCGCCACTGGTCCTCGGTGATGGCCCGCCGGTCGTTGCTCACGCGCTTCTCCCTGGTCACCTCTGCCGGGGGCCGGCCGCCCCCTCGCTCATGGCCCTGATGCCCTCGATGCTGCGCAGCTGGTGCACGAGTCCGTGCTGCGTGGCCACTGTGGCGGCCTGACCGAGGACGAGGAGCCCATCATCCCGGGTCGCCGTGTCGGAGAGCAGGATGTGCCCGTGAGCGGTGTCCAGTCGTACGCGTTGCATCGGTGAGTCGGTCGTACCGCTGCTGCGGGCGATGCCGATGAAGTGCAGAGCCTGGTCGAGGTCACCGGCGCCGCGGCGGGCGAGGGCGAGCTTCTGGTGGGCGACCGCCCAATCGTCCGGTTCGGCCAGATACACGAAGTCCCGCGTCGCCGCCTGCATGACGCGGGTCGCACAGTCGTGCCGGCCGTCCTTGCTCAGCGCGGTGCCCACCCACAACCTCGCGCGGGCCCGGTCGCGGCGGGAGAGCCGCTCGTCCACGGCGAGGGTCTCGTAGCTGAGGGCGGCGCTCTCCAGCTTGCCGGACATCTCGGCGACGACCGCGAGGGACAGGTCGAGCTGGGCGACGCGGCGAGGAATGCCGAGCCGCGTGAAGACGGCCCGGGCGCCGGTATAGGAGTGCTGGGCGGACAGTGGCCCCAGGACGACACCCTGGTCGCGCTTGAGGTCCCCGAGCAGAGCGGTGGAGCGGGCGAACAGATACAGGCCCTTCTCGTCCAGCCCGGGGGCCTTGAACCGGATGAGCCATCGGTTCAAGAGGCTGTCGGCGAAGGCGAAGTCCTGCCGCGCCAGGGCGACCACTACGCGCTCCAGGTCATCGGCCCAGGACTCGTACTCCCAGGCCCGGGGGCCGGCGGCGGTGACGCGGGCCCGGGTGGTGGTCAGCGGGTCGGCCATCTCGGACAGGAGCGTTTCGAAGCGCAGGTGGACGGAGGCGTCCGCACGGCCGAGGGCGGTGTCGAGGATGGCCTGGGTGTCGGGTCTGGGCTCGGTGCCGGCGAGCTTGGACTCCCACTTGGAGACGGTCGCGACGGCCAGGCCGAGCTGTTGGGCGAAGGCCCGCACGCTCAGTCGCAGGGCGAGCCGCAGCGCCTTGGCCTCCAGACCGGTCCAGTGGTGCACGGTCGCCACGTGTCGCTCCCTTCCACCAGCCATCGAAGCAGAACCGGCAAGGCGGCAGTGCGGAAGTGGAACGCAAGTAGAACGGCCGGTGCTTGGACCGCAGTTGGAAGACGGCCAAGCTCGACACGACACCACTTGTCGAGCCTCTTGGACGGTCTCCAGCATGGAACCCTTCATGGAACCCCTCACGGAACACCGCCCGGTCAGCGGCCCGGTCGTCTACGGCTTCCTCTGGCTGGTAGGGGTCTCCCCGACGCGGCAGCGCGCGCTGACCACCTCACTCGCCGAGTACTGCCGCAGCCACGAGCTGGAGCTGTCCGGCGTCTTCACCGATCGCGACGCTGCCGTACCTGCTTCAGCAGCATTCACCGAATTGCTGCATGTGCTCGCGCTGCCAGACGTCTACGGCGTACTCGCCCCGGCCATGTCGCACCTGGGCCCGAGGGCCATAGCCACTGAACGCGGGCGCCGGATCGAAGCGACCGGCTCGGACTCCTACTGGCCCGCAACCCCCACCACCCCCTCCCCGACAGCGCCCCCGCGTGTCACCGCCGTCCCGGCACCCACCCCCGCGTCCTGGACGCCGAGTCTTGAGGACCGTGATGATCAAAACGACCCAGCGTTTCTTCGAGGCCCGACCCGAGGCGGTCAACAAGGCGCGGATGTTCGCCACAGAAACCCTGGCCGACTGGAGCCTGCCGGACCGCGTCGAGGACATCCGACTCTGCGTCTCCGAGCTGGCCACCAACGCACTGCTCCACGGAACCACCCCCGGCCACGGCTTCCTGGTCAAGCTCGACGCCGACAACGAAGTCGTACGCCTAGAAGTCCACGACAGCCGCAGCCAGCCCCCCGAGACCCGCCAGGTCGCCGACACCGACACCTCCGGACGCGGCTTGCTCCTGGTAACTGCACTCGCCGACGACTGGGGAGTCCAGCACCGCACCCCACTCGGGAAGATCGTCTGGTCCTGCTTCAAGGTCGAGAGAGGAAGGCCGGAAGTGGAGAGTGGAGACCGCCGGCGGATCTGCCTCTCAGATCTGGCCGCCATTGTGGATGCGGGAGAAGACCGCGTCCTCCCGGCCGGGCCAGGCCAGGGTGACGCCCACCTGCCGGCAGAGGTTGACCCACCGGATCTCTGCGGGCTCGCGCTCAATCCAGAGAACCGCTGCCACATCGGTGGTGCGTTCGGTGAGCTGGTCCTTGTAGTCCAGGACCTGGCCGAGCCCAGCTCGGAGCTGCCGGGTCTCGTTGGCCCGCATCAAGGATTTGACCTCGCACACAGTGAGGCGGCCCCGACCGTCGCGCCACGCAAGGTCGAAATCGGGATCAGTGGCGCTGGGAGACAGCACAATCAGTCCGCGATCCTGCGCTTCCTGAGCCAGACGGTTCTGAAGCCTGCGGTGCGTCGACAGATTGCGACCGACAAGATCGGGGTCTGGAGTACTCGGAGCTGCCGGCGCAGGAGCGACTTCTTCGTCCACGATTATGTAGTCTTGGCCGACCTCCACCTCTGGCGCAGTGATCGACGTCCGTACCGGGACGAGGTGGAAGCGGATGATCTGTCGCAGAGGACCGCCCTCTGTCTCTGGAGCCTCAGCCCAGCTGTAGGCCTGTTCTTGGTCCAGAGTCCACTCGCCGAGGTAGCGGACCGTTCCTCGGGTTCCCTCGAAGAGGCGCAGGCGTTTGCCGGTATCGCGGTGTTCGAAGATGGCCTTGTTCCCGCGGATCATCCTCTGGTCACCGGTCCGGCCTTCGCCGGTGTAGTGGAAGGTCCCGTCCTCGTTCCAGGTATCGAGGTAGCCGCGTTGGTGGCCCGAGCCGGCCTCCGTGAAGATGAGGATGTTGTCGGACGTTCCTGAAGGTGAAATCTCGCCTTGAGAACTTCCTCCGTAGAGCGAGTGCAGTTCCGTTCGCCGGATCGTATCGCCGGGGTTCAGGTGCCAGTCCGGGGCGCTGCTTTCCGCGGCGTCGATGGCCTCACGGATGGCCCGCCATTGGTCGTCGGACAAGCGGTGAGGGTTGCCCGCGAAGGGCTGGCGAAGGATCGACGCCTCGGCCATGCGTGCGTCTCCGGCAAGCTGCGCCTTCGGGATGCGCAGGTCAAGCCACTTGTCGACGTCGAGGGGGACGAAGTGCTTCTGGCCAGGGTCGGTTGTCCAGTACTCGGGATCTACCTGCCCGTACTCTGCGGGGCCCGTGAAGTGACCGTACGCCGCGATACCCGCGTTTGGACCGCTGACCCACAACACGAACTCGTCACCGGCCGCAACCTCGTCCCTGAACCGGGCAATAGTCCATGAGTTCAGAACCTCGCCTGCGTCATGGTATTCGTCGAGCTTGAACGTCTTCGGGTTGCAGTTCAGCAGCCAAGTAGCCATAAGTCCCCCAGAGCCGGTCGCGTGGTGCAGGGAACTGTAGGTCACGACACTGACACCGATCGCACCCTGATGGCCGAGCGACCGCCTCATCACGAGATATCTGGGACGGACGTTCAGTCAGGAGTCGCTGGACCGGCTCCATGACGTTCGAAGAGCTGTTTCACTTGCGTGGCCCAGAAGTCGAGCTTCTCATCGGCCGACGCGCTCTGGGGTAGAAGCCGGAGTTCTTTGGCCAACTGATAGAAACCGGAGCCAGCGTCGTTGGCACCCAAGTAATTCACCAGGGCCGAGAGCATGAGGGGCGGGTCTGAGGGCGCTACCTCCTGGTCTCGTTCAACGATCAGCCCGAGCAGATGCCCCATCGCGGCCCTTTGGTCAGCACGTTCAAAGTCGAATGGACGACAGCCCGTTCGCCTGGCCAAAGTCACGTTGAGTTCGGTATACGAGGTGAATTTGCCCAGTTTCGCTCGCTCGACCAGGAAGTTACGACCGGCATGTACCAGCTCTTCCCACTCACTGTCCGCGCGGTTGTATCCCGTCATCCCCGCCCCCTGAGCTACATCGATCGGTGAGCGGGAAGGTACAGGGCCGGCGCAGTGCCCACAATCGCTCGATGGGCTGAGCATCGCGGCTCGGGCGCTAGGTGAGCCACGCCCAACCTTGCCGTACCGCCATTCCGCCGCGGAGTGGGGACGTCCACTAGGTACTAGGGAAGGGTCAAAAGCATGGCCGACATTTGGACGATGATCTTCGGTAGCGAGACTGTCCGACGGTGTAGCCGGGTAGCCGAAGCGCATACGACGAAGGCCCAGGGCCGGATTCACCATCCGTGACCTGGGCCTGAGCCGTTCTGGCCTGGTGCCCCCGGCAGGATTCGAACCTGCGACACCCGCTTTAGGAGAGCGGTGCTCTATCCCCTGAGCTACGAAGGCGGGGACTTGAGAAAACCATGGAGAAAACCCAGCGAGTGGATCTTCAGCCGAGGCGTACAAGCCCTCTGGTCAGTGGGGGGAGCGCTGGTGCTCGCGACGGTTTCCCGGGCGGACATCGTGCGCGACCTGACCGCTGACGTGAACAGCGTAGCGGATCGGGGCAGAGCGGAGGCGTGTAGTACGGGGGTGAGGCCTTCTGAAGGGTGCGACCTGCGGTTTTCTGTGGGAGAGCTGGTTAGCCGTCTTGGCCCACGCGGGACAGGGGCTCGGTTTGTCCGTTCCGTCGCTGGCGAAGGGCCGAGGGGTTTCCGATGAGCAGGTGGAGGTCACCGGCCTGGCGCGGCGGGGCCTGCACTGAATGCCCGGGACGGCGCTCACAGGAGTGCCCATCCGTTGGTGGTTTCCGCGCTACGTGAGGTCCTGGGCGCCGATCCGGAGGCGTCGGTCCGGTTCACGACCTGCGCGGCCACCTACACCGGGCCGGTAGCCTGGCTGCGGTCGGCGATCTGCCGGACGCGGAGGCTGCACGAGTACCTTGGCTGAAGCTTCCAGGAGCCGAGAGCGGTCGGGCGGTACCGAGGGACTGTGCCTTCTTACCGGCGCGCGGCTGCGCTGCCCCACGGCCGTGTGCACGGAGCGGTGCCGGGGGTGGCGCTGTCATGGGTGTCCCACTGCAGTTAGTCAGCCGCCGTCAACGTAAGCACGTGCAGCGACCATGACGTCTTTGAAGCGTCCATCGGCGATTACCGTAAGAGGGGCTTCGTCCTCGAGCTGGGGGTTCATCCCGATCATCCAGGCACGTGCTGTGTAGAGACTCTCGGCGTCCTGGATGAGTTGGAACACCTGTAGGGCCGCGCGAAGACGGTCTTCGGCGTCCTGACGTGGTGCTGAATCGCCCGAAGCCCACTTACCTACCTGTCGCGGATCGTTGATGTTGGTGATCCGAGCGGTCAGGCGCTGGCCGAGGTTGTCCTGCAGGAAACGGGCGATGTCCGCGATGGACATACGTACCGTAGTGGCGTGTGCTCGCTGGGCGCTTGCTGCACTCTTGGCGGCTGCAGGATTGTTGGCTGTGGTGGCCATGGCTTTTCCTCCCTCGTGGTCTGACTGCCCGCTCGGCTGATGGCCGGCTGCCGCGTGTCAGGCAACGGGTGCAGGACTTGATCGCGGACAGCTCGGCCTGCTGCACGTCCGATGGAGTGCGGATGCGGGCTCGGCGCCGCTAGCTGATGTGACGCTTCTGATGAGTGGATCCGCGGGGAAGCGTGACCTCAGCGGCTCATGACGGCGTTAAACGCCCGTGGTCAGCATCGCTGCATGCCGGTCTCGGAGACAGATCCGGTGCTGGGCTGACTGAGGGGGTGCAGGCTATGCAGGAGCTTGTTGCGACGCCTGTTGCTCAGCTGGATGGCCTGCGGAGCGCCGTCAGGAGGTATCAGCGCGATCGCAGGCGTGGCGGTGGCTGCTGCTCGTAAGTGATGGCCAACTGTGTTCATGGTCCCTCCCCAATAGTTCATGCGTTAAGGCTACCCAGAATCCACCTCTAACTCCACTGCTTTTGCGCTAACTTCTGCCGTCTGATAGAACGTCAAGATCATTGTTGCGGAGGGTGGTTGGGCCTCTGACGTGGGCTTTCTCTGGAGGTGGTTGCCGGAGAGGCCAGGTAGTGGCTGGGGGTTTTCCTTCGTTCGGGCTACGAGAGGGATGGAGGTTTCAAGGTGGGGCGAGTGGGGGATGGAGAGTGTGAGCCGCAGCGTCAGCGGATGGTGAGTCCGTACTCCTCAGCGACTCTGCGCAGTCCCTCAGTCTCTGGCCAGATGGGCTGCCTCTCCGCCTCTTCCAGGTCGACATCGCTGAAGATGGCCCAGCACTGACGCATCCCGAAGCGGGAGCGGTAGGCGATCCCGTGGATCAGCCGGCCCTGATGCGGGTCGCGCTGTGCGATTGCCCAGGCGGCGATCTGGCGCGTCAGCCTGCGGTTCGTGCCTTGGACGTGTCCGGCGGTCAGTTCGGTGATGTCGAACTGTGCCAACTCTTCCTTGAGCTCTCCCGACAACGTGCGCAGAGTCTGCTCGTCGTCGACGTCCAAGAACCGCGCCTCCTTGGCCGGCTGTAACCGCACCAATGTGTGCCGGGTACGCCAGTCCTGTGGAAGGTTGCCAGGGCGCATGAAGTAGGGCTCGTTCCAGTCGTCGCCGATGAACTCACGCAGTTCGGGATCCACACGGAAAGGCGCCAGTGCCTCGGCGAAGCATCCGTCGAGGTCAGAGGCGCAGTACAGAGTGCCGTAGCTCACCAGGCTCCATCGGTTGCCCCCCGAGCGGCTGTCGTCTTCCCGGCTGATCTTGTTGTACTTGCGTGGGTTCTTCGCCTTCCCCAGGCGCCATACCCCGCGCTTCGGTGCCGGTATGAGACGTACCTCTAACGGTGTGGACTCGCTCACGGGCCGCTCCTCACTCGGGTCCGAACTTGCGCGTGTTGTCCTCAGGTCTGGCTGGTCGCTCGCCGCACATGAGGCAAGAGCAGGCGTGCTCGACTGCCTGCGGAGAACCGGGCTTCATCTTCCAGACATCTGCGTCTCACTCAGCGTTGTGACGGGTGTTGGGCACACGCCCCTGATGCACAAGCGTCTGAGCGCAGCCGAACGATCATTTTCTGCTGCCGGGACGGCGAGAGCGACTGATCCCGCCTATCCCATGAGGGGCGCACGAAGGATTTAAGGGGGCGCACGGCCTACCCCGTAGGTGCCTGATCTTCCAAGTCCACCTCGACAACGGCGACCCCGGCCTCTCCCGCCATGGCGAGGACGACCGCGTTGGTGGATTCATCGGAGGGATACGCGGACAGCGAGTGCACAGGGCTTCCCGTGGCCAACTGCAGAATGCAGCGCGATGTGGTCGCCACTTCCCAGAACCGGATCGTGCCGTCCCGGGAGGAACTGGCGACAAAGGAACGAGGCACATCGGATGTCGTCGTCCAGGTAGTGATGGCCTCGACAGCATCTGTGTGCCCTTGGAGGGGCTTGCCGATGGGCGCGAGGGCGGAAAGATCCCAGAGGCACACAGTGCCATCATCTCCACCACTGGCAAGAAAAGGGGGCAACGGTGAGGGACCCGCGTTGATGGCTACAGCATTGATGACTCCCTGCGAACAGTAGAAGACGTGCCTTGGCGCACCGTCTGTGCTGTCCCACAAGCGCACGGCCCCGTCAGCGCTACCAGAAGCGAACCAGTCTGCGCTGACTCCGTCGGACGCCGCGGCCACCGTTCGGACTGTGTAGGGATGTCGCCACAGCTGCAGCGATTGTCCTCTGTCCAGGTCCCATAGCCGGACTGCGAAGTCGTCGCTGCTGATGACTACTCGTCGGCCACTGCGGGCCACTGTTGAGGCGAGGGCCCGTATCGGTTGGGAGTGCCCCTGGAGAGGGGCGCCGACAGTGGTGCCGGTCACAGGGGCCCAGGACCGGATGCTGTGGTCGGAGGCCGACCACAGGAGCAGATTCCGGCCTTGGTCCCCCTGCGCCCAGGTGAGGGCAGATGTGGGTCGTCGCGAGTCACTGTCCAGGGTGCTGGTGCTCGACCCGCTGAGAGTGTCCCAGACCTGGGTCTGTGAGGTGGCGTAGCTGACCGCCAGTCGCGGTCCGGCAACGGAGTCCGGCGTGATTGCCACAGCTACGACGGCGGGGGTTGTGGCGCTGCCCCGAATCGCACGCTGGATGGCATGTGTGTCCCACAGCCGGACGGTATTGTCCCGGGCAGTGGAGGCGAGTCGGTCGGTACCGTCGGCTGAGAAGGAGCTCAGGGCGGTCACAGTGTCCGTGTGCCCGCTGAGCTGGCCGGTTCGTCTTTTGGCGCCCATGTCCCACAGGTCGATCGTTGCGCCTGAGCCTGCTGCGGCGAGGAGGTCCAGGCCGTCGACGCGGAGCGCCACGAGGGCGGTGACGGGCTCTCCCTCTCCTGTGAAGGTGGCTTGGGCCCCTGAGTCCGTGTCCCATAGCGTGATGGAGCCATCGCTGTGGCCGGTGGCGACGCAGCCGGGCACTGTGGTGCCGGTCAGGGATCTGACGGGAGCGTCGACGGAGTACTCGCGCAGCAATCGATGATCTGCGCCGTCCCAGATGCTCAGGGTGTGGCCGACGCCGATCAGTAGATTCCGCCCACCGGGGTCGACAGCCAGGGTCAGCGCGAATGCGGCTCGTTCCAAGGGGTGAGGGTTCAGGTTGGCCAGGTGGTGTTCCTCAGAGGGATCGCGCCAGAGTTTCACCTCGCCGTCTCCGTTGATCGCTGCCACGGTCAACGTCCCTGCGTCGTTGCGGTATCCGGTGACGGCAGAGGTCCAGGTACGTCGCCCGAACGTCCTGTGGTCAAGCAGCGTTCCTCGGGTCGTGTCCCAGACGCGAACCGTGCCGTCGGTGCTGCCCGAGATGAGCGCTCCGCCGCCGGTGGAGTACGCCGCGAAGGACAAGCACTGTACGTCGCCTTCGTGTGCGGGAATTCGATCCCCGACAGGTGCGCCGGTGACCGTGTCGATGAGCTCGATGCTGCCTGCCTCATTGCCCACGGCCAGCAGTTCAGCGCCGTCAGGCCCTTCGACCGTGGCCAGCGACAGACTGCGGCGGCTGAGCGTCGCGAGCACATTGGATGGGGGCGTCCATTGTGACCAGAGGACACGTAGTCGGGAGCCGGCGAATTCCGCGGCCTCCTGGGGGAGACGCTGATGAGGAACGCCGGGAAACCGCAACGCCGTGTAGGCCAGATGCAGACTAGTGAACCGGGAGGGAAGATCTGCGTCCTGGACGTAGGGCTCGACAGCGGCCCATGCGGTGAGCCACGCACGGTCCGCGAGATGCGCGTGCGGGAGGCTGAGAAGTCCCCGGACCCCGTCGCCGATGGTCCACGGCAGTAGACCGGGTGGCACATGGTTGTCATCCAATGCCTCACCGAGTGCGGCATGGTGAGCCAAATAGCGGCTCAGGTAGGGGTGGGGGACACTCGCCGCATCAGGGCTGACCAGACGCGCCAGCGCGGCCGCGATGCGCGCGTGAGCCTGCTGCTCGGCGTCACACATGTCTCTCTGCCGGTCATCCGGATTCATCCAAGGCCCTCCTCGTCTCCTGAGGCCACCGGCGTAGCATGAGTCCGAGTTGCTCGTGGGCGGGCCGATACACAACGTGGTCATCCTCGATGTCATGCGTGAGGTACCCGGCGAGCCGGCCTCCCAGGAGCCGCCGGATCTTCTCGTCGGCGTGATCGAGGCGGGCCTGCAGCAGCTCGGAGGCCACGGCCGGCCACACCTGGGCCCAGGGAATCCCCCGGCCCAGTCCGAAAGCGGTAGCGCGTAGCAGCGCGAGTGCCTCCTCCCTGTGCAGGCCGTCGTCGGTGACCTGGTTGAGGTCCTGCTCGAACAGGCCCGCCGTACCCCGGTCAAGCTGTGAGAGCCAGAGCGGGTCGCTGAGCAGCGTGGCTCCGTCGGCGCGGCGCAGTTGTTCGGAGGCCAGGCGCGCATCGAGGAAGGACCGACCCACATGACGCGCCACACGCTCCGCTGCCGAGGTGATCATGGCCGGGTCGTTACACCAAGCCGCTCCGGCCAACAGAGCAGCGGCATAGGCGGCGATGTCTGCCTGCATCCCCTCACCGTCCGTACGTACCACCTGCGCTGCAGGAAAGGCGTTCTGGAGTTCCTGTAACAGCCCCCGCACACCGGTGGCTGCGGCCGCTTCCGGGGTACCTGGGCTGGAACTGCGGACTCCGAGCAACAGACGCAGACCCCCATGAGCGGGGGGCCTCACGGACGACGGAGAACTGGCAGCCTGCGCAGGAACGGAGACCCTGCTCGCAGTGTCAGGCCCACCGGCGTAGGCAGCGAGAGGCACGAGAACATCTCGGATGCAGGCGACAGCGTCCGGGGATTCGTCGAGACCATCGACAACGACCGTGACCGTGCCTTCCTGAAAGGTCGTGAAGAATGTGCGCAGCCCTTCCTGCCATTGGCGCAGGGCATCTGTCGCAGGTTGGGCGCGGTCCTGCTCACAGCCCAGTCGGCTACCGATGGCTTTGATCAGGCTCAGCGGTCGGCGGTTCCGGGCAGACACCGCTACGTGGATGGATCCCTCGTCCGGGACGCTGTCCGCCGGTGCCTTGCGCACTGCATCCGCGTAGCGGGGGGACGCTCGGAAAGCGGAATCGCTGAGGGTCACCGCCCGGGCCAGTACCGCGGATTTCCCGCTTGCGGCGATGCCCGTCACGATGAGGACGCCGGCAGGACCTGTGACGAAGCTCGTCAGTTCGCGGTTGAGTTCCTGGCGGCCGGAGAAGTACCAGCCGGGATCGTCGCTGCTGGCCCGGCCGCTGGCACGGTCCAGCCAGTACTCCAGCTCCTCGGGCGTGGCCGCGACCTCCTCTCTGGCTTGGGTGACTACCTGCGGCTTGGGTCGGTAGCCAGGGTTGGGCAGAGTGGGGGTCGGGGCGCCGAGCTTGCCCTGGAGGACCGTTCGCGGACCAGCGAGTGTGAGCCCCCGTTCTTCGTTGAGCCGCTCCGTGGCCTGCTCCAGGGCCTGAATGAACTCGGAGATCGACAGGTAAGGACGGGCGACCCCGGCTGCGTCCTGCAGCCACTCGAAGGCCCTGCGCAGGACGACGGCGAACTCGCGACCCAATACCGGGGAACGGGTCGCCGTTGTCGCCACCACGTTCAGCGTCCCCTCCGGCGTCCCGGACCGGGCAAGGTCACGGGCCAGGGCCCTCAGCTCCGCATCGATGCCTTCCGCCTCACAAGCGTTGACGATCACCAGTACATGACGGGCTTGCGAGTCGAGAGCAGCGATGACGACCTCGTTCGTCGGCATACCCGTTGCCAGCAGCCGATCGGTATCAGTGCTTGGCAGGAGCAGAAAGTGCCTGGTGGACGTACCGACAGCGCCGTGGGACGTGATGTACAGGACCAACGCCTCGTCTTCTGCCGCCTCCCGGATACCGGAGGTGTGCAAGAAGCGCTCCACGTCGTGACGTTCTTCCGGCGCGCGCAGGACGGTCTGCACGAACCCGCCCCCCGGGGCCGGTCCGGGTTCCCACCATGCGGTCACGACCGACAGCTGTTCCTCTATGGCCTTGGTGAACTCGGGGTCCCCGTCCTCCACTGTCACGATGACCAGTGAGCCTGAGGCCAGTGCCGCGTCCTCTTCCCTCTTTGACGGGCCGGCCTGCCCGACTAAGCCAATCTCCCCGTGCTCCCCCCGCATGTTCTCTATTGTTCACAGCCATGCATCGTCACGGGTCAGAATCCGCGAAGTCCTCCGCCAGTGCATCGGCTGTGACTGCCGACATCACCCAGGACGCTGTCGTCATCGTCCCGGGCATCATGGGCAGTGAGCTCTACGACACCGTCACCCAGAAGACCATCTGGGGCCTGTCCGGCGTCTCATGGCTCCTGAGGGCTTGGACCCGGCCCAGGGGGCTCGAGCCGCTACGCCTGACCCCGGAGGAACTGGAAGGCAAGACCAATCGGGTCAAGGCCACTCAGCTGATGCGCCACTCGTCCTGGACTCCCTACCTCCAGGGATTCGAGCCTTATACCAACCTGATCAGCGCTGTCCGCGACTGTGTCGCCCATCAGGCTGCGATCCTGGAGTTCGCCTACGACTGGCGCCTGCCCGTCGCCACAAACGGCCGCCTCTTGGCTGAGGCCGCCCGCCGCCACCTGACCACCTGGCGCCTCCATTCCGCACACGATGAGGCCCGGCGCAACCGTGTCGACGAGCGGCCCGCACGCCTCGTCTTCGTGGCCCACTCCATGGGAGGCCTGGTTACCAGAGCCGCCCTTGATGCCTCGCACGACAGCGACCTGGCCGATGACACCCGCGCCGTACTCACCCTTGGCACGCCCTTCTACGGCGCAGTGAAAGCGACCGCGATCCTCAACACCGGACGCGGCGCCCCAGTCCCTCTCCCGCACCAGCAACTGCAGTCCATCTCAGCAACGATGCCTGGTCTTCATGACCTTCTGCCGCAGTACACCTGCCTCATTGAGGGAAACGGTATCCGCCGCCTCACCCCTGGCGATGTGACCAGCATCGGCGGTAACGCCGAACTCGCACAGGCGGCGGATACCTTTTACGCGAGGCAAGCCGATGTCATGCTGCCCCGGCACTGGGCCGTGGCCGGCACTGGCCAGGCCACCATGCAGAGTCTCACCATCCGTGACGGCGTCGTCCACCCGCTTCACCATGGTGTTCGCCAGCACAGCAGTGGCGACTTCATTCGCGACCCGCGTGGCGGCCTGAGGTTTTATGACGTCAAAGGCGACGGCACCGTCTACAAGGATTCCGCAGCTGTAGGGCCCGCTGTCACACCACTTCCGCTACAGCACGGAGCCGTTGCCTCCGACCGCGTCGCGCTCAAGGCCGTCGCAGACATGCTGCGGGACGACGAACACCTTGGCCCGCCCCAGGGCGCGCCCGGCTGCGGGCTGGACGTCCCCGACCTGGTAGAAGTGGGAACTCCTTGGGACATCGTGCTCAGCGGTGTGGATTCCCTGGCAGGGCTCCGGTGCGAAATGGTCGACGTCGCGGCCCAGAACTCGCAAGTCCTCAAACTGAATTGGGGTGACGGTCATATCAGAGCCAAGGCCACCGTCAGCGTTCCAGGCTTGTACCGTGTAGCGGTCCGCACCATTGACGGCCACGTCGTCACTCAACTAGTACTGGCCAGTGAACCCGGTGCCATGCGGGAAGTGGGCTAGAAGCCCAGCCTCTGAGGGCAGCTTCATGTCGTGCGCGGATGTTCGTTACTCGATGACCAGTTCCACCGGGATGTTGCCCCGGGTCGCCTTCGAGTAGGGGCAGTACGCGTGGGTCTTCTTGAGGAGGTCCTCGCCCGCGGGGCCCTGCAGGTGGTCGGGGAGTTCGGCTCGCATGACCACGGCCAGGCCGAAGCCGCCGTCCGTGTCCTTGCCGATGCTGACCTCGGCGGTCACCGAGACGTCCGAGACGTCGATCTTCTCCTGGCGCGCGATGCTGCCCATCGCGCTCGCGAAGCACGCCGCGTAGCCCGCGGCGAAGAGCTGCTCCGGGTTCGTGCCCTTGTCGTTGCCTCCCAGTGCCTTCGGGAAGCCGAGCGGCAGGTCGATCTGGCCGTCGGAGCTGACGGCGCGGCCCTCGCGGCCGTTGGCGGTGGCTACTGCCGTGTACAGCGCGTCCATGGGTGTCCCGTTCTCGTCGTGGTTCTTGTGCTCTTACGGCGTAAGCATTGCATCCTATTTAGTTGTGCGCAACTTAATTGGGTGTCGTTGTAGAGTGAGGGGCATGGAACGTGAGGATTTCCTTCGGCTCGATGATCAGATCTGCTTCTCGTTGCACGCCGCCGCGCGCGCCTTCAACAGCGTCTACCGCGCCGCGCTGAAGGATCTGGGGCTCACCTATCCCCAGTACCTCGTGATGCTCGTCCTCTGGGAGCACGACGAGCAGCCCGTCAAGAAAATCGGCGAGCGGTTGCGGCTCGACTCCGGCACCCTTTCGCCGCTGCTCAAGCGGCTGGAGGCCGCCGGGCATGTGGAGCGGCGGCGCAGTGTCGAGGACGAGCGGTCCGTCGCCGTGCGGCTCACCGCGGAGGGGCGCGCGCTGCGGGAACGGGCGCGCGCCGTGCCCCGCGC
The DNA here is from genome assembly GCF_044327655.1 of Streptomyces sp. NPDC018029. Classification (NCBI taxonomy): domain Bacteria; kingdom Bacillati; phylum Actinomycetota; class Actinomycetes; order Kitasatosporales; family Streptomycetaceae; genus Streptomyces; species Streptomyces sp. NPDC018029. Next base: position 398,986 of record NZ_JBIRFV010000005.1, read on the forward strand.
CATCGCCGAGTCCACCGGGCTCTCCCTCGACGAGGTGCGGGACCTGCGCCTCCGGCTCAATCAGCTCACCGATGCCCTTGATGGCCGCAGCGGCGGTAGCGGTGGCGGTGGTGAGACTGGGCGGGTGTCTCGTGAGTGTGTTCGGTGAGGGGGCGGGGGCGTAGTTCCCAGCCCGTAGTGGCGTAGTGGAGTAGTGGCGTTGTCGTGTAGTGGCGTAGCGGCTTAGTGGGCGAACACTCCCTCCGTCGTCGTCACCACCGCGCACTTCCCCGCCGCCCAGCCCAGCGCCATCGCGTGGTCCTCCGCCGAGAAGTCCGCCACCGCGTCGGCCACCACGAACGCCTGGATGTCCTGCATCCACGCGTCGCACGCCGTCATCAGGACGCCGATGTGGGCGTAGACGCCGGTGATGACCAGCTGGTCGCGGCCCTGTTCGCGCATGCGTTCCAGGAGGTCCGTGCGGACGAAGCCGCTGTACTTCCACTTGGTGAGGATCGTCTCGGCGGGGGCCGGGCCGATCTCGGGGGCGATCGCCGCCGCGTGTGCGTCGTCGGGCAGGCCCGGGCCCCAGAAGTCCTGCTGCAGGCCGCGTTCGGCGGGGCTCTGGCCGCCGGGTTGCGCGGTGTGGATGACCGGGATGTTGAGGTGGGCCGCTGTCTTCTTCAGCTCGGCTATGTGGGAGAGGAGTTCCGGTACGGGGGAAGCCGCGCGGTCGTACGCCGAGAGGAAGTAGTTCTGCAGGTCGTGTACGAGGAGGACGGCGCGGGACGGGTCGACCTGCCAGTCGACGCGGTTCGCCGGCAGTTGGTCGGGTGACGGCATCGGATACGGGGGGATGGCGGGGAGGGCCATGGTGGTGGGCGGTCCGTTCAGGAGGGAGGGGGGAGGGGAGTTGCCGGGAAGGAGGGGCTTTTGCTTGAGTGACGCTGTTCTCGGTTACTTGAGTGACGTTTCCCTTAGCGCCTTCTTCGAGATCTTGCCGACTCCCGTCTGCGGGAAGACCTCCACGAACTCGACGCGGTCCGGCACCTTGTACGCCGCCAGGCCCCTCTCGCGTACGAACTTCCTGATGGCCGCCGGCTTCACGGGGTCGGCGCCCGTGCGCAGGATGACGTAGGCGCACGTCCGTTCGCCCAGGTACGCGTCCGGCTCCGCGACCACGTTCGCGTCGTGCACGGACGGGTGGGCGAGGAGGTGGTTCTCGACCTCCTCGGCCGCGATCTTCTCGCCGCCCCGGTTGATCTGGTCCTTCGCCCGGCCCTCGACGACGATGTGGCCGGTCTCGGTGAGGCGTACGACGTCACCCGTGCGGTAGAAGCCGTCCGCCGTGAAGGAGCGGGCGTTGTGCTCGGGGGCCTTCCAGTAGCCGCGGATCGTGTACGGGCCGCGGGTCAGGAGATGGCCCGTCTCGCCCGTCGGCAGGTCGTTGTCCTCGTCGTCGACCACGCGGATCTCGTCGTCCGGCGAGATCGGCCGGCCCTGTGTCGTGACGATCGTCTCCGGGTCGTCGTCCAGGCGCGTGTAGTTGACCAGGCCCTCCGCCATGCCGAAGACCTGCTGCAGCGTGCAGTTCAGGGCCGGCTTCACCCGGCGCGCCACCTCCTCGCTGAACTTCGCGCCGCCCACCAGGAGTACGTCCAGGCTGCTCAGGTCGTACGCGGTGGCCGGCGCCGCCTCCGTCCAGAGCAGGGCGAGCGGCGGGACGAGGCCCGTGATCGTGACGCCCTCGGACTCGATCAGGGGGAAGGCGGTCTCGGGGCTGGGCTGCGGGCAGAGGACGACGCGGGCGCCCGCGTAGAGCGCGCCGAGCGAACCCGGCGAGGCGAGCGGGAAGTTGTGGGCCGCGGGGAGCGCCACCAGGTAGACGCTGTCCTCGTCGATCCCGCAGATCTCGTTCGAGCCGCGCAGCGAGTAGATGTAGTCGTCGTGCGTGCGCGGTATCAGCTTCGGGACGCCCGTACTGCCGCCGGAGAGCTGGAGGAACGCCAGGTCGGAGGGGGCTGGCGGGGCGGGGGTCTCGACCGGGTCGGCGGCGACGTCCGACAGGGCATCGAACGGGCCCGGGTCGCCCTCCGCCACGAACACGTGCCGCAGCGTGGGGACTTCGTCGACCAGCTTGGCCGCCAGGCCGCGGTAGTCGAAGCCGCCGAGCTGCTGCGGAATGACGTACGCGACCGCCTCGGTGAACTCGCAGAAGTAGCGGATCTCCGTCTCGCGGTGCGCGGGCAGCGCGAAGACCGGGAGCGCGCCGATGCGGAACAGCGCGAAAATCGTCTCGAAGAACTCGGCGATATTGGGGAGTTGGACGACCACCTTGTCGCCCGGCGCGATGCCCCGGGCGAGCAGGCCCGCGGCGAGGCGGTCGGCGCGGTGGTCCAGTTCGCCGTACGTCCAGCGGCGCGCGGGCCGTCGGCTCGGGCCTTGGCCCGGGTCCACGATCGCCACCCGGTCCGGGTGCGCGGTGGCGCGGTCGCGCAGCATCTCGCCGAAGGTCTCGCCGCGCCACCAGCCCGCCTCGCGGTAGCGGTCCGCGAACTCCTCCGGCCACGTGGGCGCGTCCTGGGCGGCGCTCACAGCTCCGCCCCCACCGCGTTCAGGAACGTACGGAACTTCGCGCCCGTCTCCGCGGTCTCCGCCGCCGGGTCCGACGCGGCGACCACGCCCGCTCCCGCGTAGAGCCGGAGACTGCGTTCCTCGGCCTCCGCGCAGCGGATGGTGACGACCCACTCGCCGTCGCCGTTCGCGTCGCCCCAGCCGACCACGCCGGTGAAGAAGCCGCGGTCGAACGGTTCCGTCTCGCGGATCACCTCGCGCGCCGTCGCCGTCGGCGTGCCGCACACCGCCGGAGTGGGGTGCAGGGCGCAGGCCAGTTCGAGGGCGGACGCGTCGGGGTCGGTGAGGGTGCCGGTCACCGTCGTGGACAGGTGCCACATGGTCGCCGTGCGGACGAGGGTGGGGCGGGGCGGGACGGTCAGGTCCGTGCAGAACGAGGCGAGCGCCTGGTGCACGCCGTCCACCACGACGGAGTGTTCGTGCAGGTCCTTCGCCGACTCCAGGAGCGCGGCCGCGCGGCGCACGTCCTCGGCGAGGTCGTCGCTGCGGGGCGTCGAGCCCGCGAGGGGGTTCGCGACGACGTGATCGCCGTGGCGCGAGACCAGCAGCTCGGGGCTGGCGCCGATGAGGGTACGGCCGGGTGCCGTCGGCAGCGCGAAGGTGTAACCGGACGGGTCGCGGCGGGCCAGGCGCTGGAGCATCGCGGGGAGGTCCAGCGGGGCGGGCGCGGTGAGTTCGAGGGTGCGGGCGAGGACGACCTTGCTGAAGTCGCCGCGCCACATGCGCTCCACGGCGGCGGCCACGCCGGCGCCGTACTCCTCGGGGGCCGGCACCGGGCGGATCCGCCAGCCGGTGGCGTCCGCGGTCTCCGTGGGCAGGGCGATCAGCGGGTCCGCCGCGAGCGGGGGTGCGGTGCGGAGGGTTCCGGGGACCGCCAGTGCGGCGGGCGCGGTGTGGTCGAAGGGGACCGCGCCGATGACGTACGGCTCGGCGATCCCGGCGCGGCGCGCTTCGGCGAGGGTGGCGGTGACGCGGTGCGGCAACGGTCTTTCGTCGTGGGGGACTTCCGCGTGGACGCCGGTGGCGAGCAGGGTGCGGGTCGGGGTCGCCAGGAACCGGTCGGTCGGGGTGTAGGCGGACAGGAGTGACGTCGCCGCTCCCACGACAGGGTTGGACTGTTCGGCAGTCGTGATGTGCGGGGTGTGCCTGATGTTCGGGGCATGCGGGGCGTCTGGGGTGTGCGGGGTGTGCGTGACGTGCGTGGCGACCTCGGGTGCCGGCGACACAGTGGCTCCAATTCTCGGGGTGCGGTGCGGTGCAGTGCGGTGGGGAGGAGGGGGGAGAGGAGTGGGGAGCGGTGCGGTCAGCGCAAGGTCGCGCCGCCGTCCACGTACAGCTCCTGGAGAGTGATGTGGCGGGCGCGGTCCGAGGCGAGGAAGACGACCGCGTCCGCGATGTCCTCGGGCGTGGCGATGCGGCCGAGGGGGATGCCCGTGCGGTACGTCTCCAGGTTGCCGTCGAGGACGGCGGAGGGGACCTCGGTGGCGGCGGCGGGCCAGAGGGCGCGCTGCATGGCGGTGTCCGTGGTACCGGGGGCGACGACGTTGCAGCGGACGCCGCTGCGGGCGATCTCCAGGCCCAGGCACTTGGTGAACATGGCGGCGGCCGCCTTGGACGCGGCGTACGCGGCCATGCCGGTCCGGGGGATTCCGGCGGCGTTGGAGCCGACGGTGACGATGCAGCCGGAGCCGCGCGCCGTCATGTGGGAGGCGGCGGCGCGCGAGGTGTGGAAGACGCCCGTGGCGTTCACGGCGAACGTGTCGGCCCAGTCGGCGTCGGTGACTTCGGTGGCGGGGCAACTGCGCAGGACGCCCGCCACGTTGACGAGGACGTCGAGGGCGCCGTGGTCGCGGACGGTGTCGGCGATCACCGACGTCACGGCGGTGGCGTCGGCGACGTCCATGACGCGGGGTGTGATCGCCCCGCGCCACGCGGCGGCCAGTTCGTCGATGCCGTGCGCGTCGCGGTCGGTGGCGACGACGTGCGCGCCGCGGGCGGCGAGCGCGGCGGCCACCGCGGCGCCGATGCCCTGGCCCGCGCCGGTCACCAGAGCCGTCCGCCCGGCGAACTCGCCTTCGGCGTCCGGCTCGTTCCGTATGTGCTCAGGCATGCGTGAGCTACCTCCCCGAAGTTCAGTTAGGGAAGCCTAACCTAACTCATCCCGGTAAGGATCTTGGGAGGAGTCTGGGGAGGTCCGGGAGGGCCCCGGCGGACCCGTGCCGCGCGGTCGGCGCGTGTGTTACCTTGCAAGCAGTACGTGTGTACGCCCCCTCTTCGGGGCGCCCGTGCTGTCATCCCTCCTCCCGGTCCGCCGGGATCTGTCAGGCCGGCTTCCGGCCTTCAGCGCACTGCCCGCCTTACGGCAGTTCTCTTTTTCCGCCCGCTGTGCGGGGGCGTGTCATCGCCGCCCCGCCGGGCCCTTCCCCTGCGTATGCCCATGAAGTTCGCGCATGTCCGCGAAAGGACACCCCACCATGACTCTCACAGCAACTGAATCCTTGTCGGCGACATCGGCGACATCGGCGACATCGGCGTCATCAGCGACATCGGAAACGTCGGAGACAACTGCCTACGCGTGCAGTGGAGTTCTCGACGTCCAGCGTGACGGGCGCGGCTTCCTTCGGGGCGCCGCCTGCCTGCCCGGGAAGAACGACGTGCAGGTTCCCGCCGCCGTGATCCGCCAACTCGCGCTGCGCACCGGCGACTTCGTCGAAGGCGTCGTCGGCAGGCCCGGTGTGCTCGCCGGGGCCGAGCGGGTCAACGGACGTGCCCCCGAAGCCCTGCGCGGCCGGCCGCGGTTCGGCGAACTGACGCCGCTGCACCCGCGCGAACGCCTCCGGCTGGAGACCGAGGGCGGACCCGTCGCCGGTCGCCTCGTCGACCTCGTCGCGCCCGTCGGCAAGGGACAGCGCGGCCTGATCGTCGCCCCGCCGAAGACCGGCAAGACCGTGCTGCTCCAGCAGATCGCCGCCGCCGTCGCCCGGAACCACCCCGAGTGCCACCTCATGGTCGTCCTCCTCGACGAGCGGCCCGAGGAGGTCACCGACATGCGGCGTTCGGTCCGCGGCGAGGTGCTTGCCTCGACCTTCGACCGGCCCGCCAAGGAACACATCGCCCTCGCCGAACTCGCCGTCGAGCGCGCCAAGCGCATGGTCGAGGAGGGGCGGGACGTCGTCATGCTCTTCGACTCGCTGACGCGGCTGTGCCGGGCGTACAACAACGCGGCCACCGGCAGCGGCCGCACCCTCAGCGGCGGTGTCGACGCCGCCGCGGTGCAAGGGCCGAAGCGGCTCTTCGGGGCCGCGCGCCTCGCCGAGGAAGGCGGCTCCCTGACCATGCTCGCGACCGCGCTCGTGGAGACCGGATCGCGCGCCGACGACTACTACTTCGAAGAGCTGAAGGGCACCGGCAACATGGAGCTGCGGCTCGACCGCGGCATCGCCGACCAGCGCGTCTTCCCGGCCGTCGACGTCATCCCGTCCGGCACCCGGCGCGAGGAACTGCTGGTCTCGGCAGAGGAGTTGAGTGCTGTACGCGGCTTGCGGCGCGCCCTGCACGGGAGGGACCAGCACGGCGTCCTCGAGGTGCTGCTCGACCGGGTCAAGAAGACTCCGGACAACGCCGCGTTCCTGCGACAGGTGCGGCAGACCGTACCCGGCGTGTAGCCGCGATGTACTGGATGTACTACGGACGCGTCACGCGCACCCGGTAGTCACCGTCGTCGGTCACTCCCGTCACCGCGACCCGCACCCCTGTCTTGCGGTCCGTGAACGTCTCGCCGATGCCGTGGGTCGCGTCGGAGAGCTCCGCGTGGACATTGGGGCGCCGGGTGCAGCCGCCGCTTTCGGGTGCCGCGTCGGAGACCGTGACCGGGCCGTGGCCGGTGTCGACCTCCGCGTCCACGCGGTAGACGAGGACGCCCGGCTTGCAGACCGCCTCGTCGTTGCCGCCGGGGGTGCGGGCCTCGATCGCGTACCCCGTCTTCTCGTTCAGCGGGGCGAAGGCCAGCTTCGTGCCGCCGGAGCGGGCCAGCGGGGACAGGACGTGCTCGGTCGTGCCGGAGCTCGCGGCGCAGCCGATCTGGTCGTCGTCGAGCCAGCCCAGCTTCCACTTGTGCCAGGCGAGCAGGTCGTTGTTGGCCCCCCAGTCCTCGCTCATGATGTCCCAGTGGCCGACCGCGCCGCCGCCGTCCTGCGTGTACAGGTCGGGCAGGCCGAAGACGTGGCCGTTCTCGTGCGGCAGGACGCGGTAACCCGTCTCGTGGTAGCTGCCGGAGCCGTCGTCCTGGCGGCTGTAGACGAAGGACGCGTTGGAGACCGGGACGCCGTCCGCGACCGGCGCCTCGTGGTTGCCCGCGAAGGTCACCGACAGGACGGTGTCGAGGGCGGACGGGCCCGCGTTCGGGGTGATCAGGATGTTCACGAGGTCGTACGCCCGGAAGTCCACGTCCGGGTCGGCGGCCGCCACGATGTCCTCGACGAGCCGCCGGTAGCCGGGGTCGAAGGGGGCGCCGCGCTCTATCCCGTACTCCTTGAACGTCTTCGGCATCCGCAGCCACTCGGGTACGGGGGATTCGGGGCGGTAGTCGAGGCGCCCGTACGAACTGGTGCGGAACCACTGGGACGTCTGCGGGAAGAACTCCGCGAGGCGGTCCATCGCACTGCCCTGACCCGGCGCGTCGGAGAAGTCGACCATGAGGTTCAGGGCCCGGACCGTGCCGGTGGAGCGCGAGTAGCCGGGCGGTGTGGGCACGCCCTCCGACATCTGCACGCCCATCGTGCCGCTGATCATGCACGGGCCGAGGGCGGTGCTCCGGGAGAGGGAGACCGGGCCCGCCGCGCTCGGCGCGTCCGCCATCAGGCGGCCGGTGCTCGCCGACGTGGTGACCGCGAGGGCCAGCGCGGCGACGGAGGCCAGGGCGACGGCGCGGCGGGCGGGGCGTATCCGGCGCCGAGTCGGCTGCTGCATGCGTGGGCCCTCCACTCCGCGGCAGCCGCCGGTCCTGGCTGCACCCTGTCCGGTCAGCCTGTGACGGGGGGTGCGCGGGCGCTCGTTGGGTGCGACCGATCGAGGGTTTCCCGGCGAAAGTGGTGTGACTCAGGTCACATGGATTATTGCGGCGGGGCGGAAATATCCGGGGACTCTCTCCCCGTTTAGACGTGTGTCCGCACGAAGCGGGGACTTACTCCCCACATCGCGGGCCCTTGGAACCGTAAGCCGAGCACCCCGACCAACGAGGAGCAGCCGTGGACACCGCCACCGCCCCGCAGCGCCGAGTCACCCGCCCGCGGGCCGACGCCCTGCGCAACCGGGAGCGGATCGTCGCCGCCGCACGCGAGATGTTCGTGGAGCACGGAGCCGACGTGCCCCTCGACGAGGTCGCGCGCCGGGCCGGCGTCGGCAACGCCACGGTCTACCGCAACTTCGCCGACCGCGCCGAGCTGGTGCGCGAGGTCGTCCGCACGGTGACGGACCGCGTCGCGGCCCTCGCCGAGCAGGGCATCGCCACGGCGGACGCCGACGAGGGCGCCGCCTTCGGTGCGCTGCGCACCTTCGTGCACGCCGCGGTCGACGAGCGGATCGGCGCCATGTGCCCGATGCTCGCGCCGGACTTCGACCCCTTCCACCCCGATCTGCTGGACTCCCGCGAGCGGCTCGAGCGGTCCATCGAGGGCCTCATGGAGCGGGCCCGCGCGGCGGGGCAGCTGCGCACCGACATCGCCGTCGGTGACCTGATGGTCGCCCTGTCCCAGCTCACCCGGCCGCTGCCCGGCACGGCCTGCGTGAGCATGGACAGCTTCATCCACCGTCACCTCCAGCTGTTCCTGGACGGGCTGATGACGCCCGCCCGGTCCGAGCTTCCGGGGGAGGCGGCGACGCTGAAGGACCTCCGCCGGCACTGACCCCCGCCGAACCGCACCCGCCCCCCTTTTTCCATTTCGTTTTCCTGTTTCAGTTCACTCCGTACCGCTAGGTGGCCACCCCTATGTCCGAAACAGCCCTCAAGCCCGACTCAGGGCCAGACGCCAACCGCTGGAAGGCGCTCGTCTTCATCGCCCTCGCGCAGCTGATGGTCGTGCTCGACGCGACCATCGTGAACATCGCGCTGCCCTCCGCCCAGGAGGACCTCGGCATATCCGACGGCAACCGCCAGTGGGTCATCACGGCCTACGCGCTCGCCTTCGGCGGCCTGCTGCTCTTCGGCGGCCGCATCTCCGACCTGTGGGGCCGCAAGCGCACCTTCGTGACCGGTCTCATCGGCTTCGCCGCGGCCTCCGCGCTCGGCGGCGCCGCGACCGGCGAGGCCATGATGCTGGGCGCCCGCGCCCTCCAGGGTGTGTTCGGCGCGCTGCTCGCGCCCGCCGCCCTCTCGCTGCTCGCGGTGATGTTCACCGACGCCAAGGAGCGCGCCAAGGCCTTCGGCATCTACGGCGCGATCGCCGGTGGCGGCGGCGCCGTCGGCCTGATCCTCGGCGGCTTCCTCACCGAGTACCTGAACTGGCGCTGGACCTTCTTCGTCAACATCCCGTTCGCGGTGATCGCCGCCCTCGGCGCGTACTTCGTCATCCGTGAGCCGGCCGGCGGCCGCAACCGCTCGCCGCTCGACATCCCCGGCGTGGTCCTGTCCACCCTGGGCCTGGTCGCGCTGGTCTACGGCTTCACGCGCGCCGAGTCCGACGGCTGGTCGGACTCCGTGACCATCGGCATGTTCGTCGCGTCGGTCGTGCTGCTCGCCGCGTTCGTCCTCACCGAGGCCAAGGTCAAGTCGCCGCTGCTCCCGCTGCGCGTCCTGACCGAGCGCAACCGCGGTGGCGTCTACCTCTCGCTCGGCCTCGCCGTCATCGCGATGTTCGGCCTGTTCCTGTTCCTCACGTACTACCTGCAGATCGTCGAGGGCTACTCGCCGGTCAAGACCGGCTTCGCCTTCCTGCCGATGATCGCGGGCATGATCGTGGGCTCCACGCAGATCGGCGCCCGGCTGATGACGCGCGTCCCGCCGCGGCTGCTGATGGGCCCGGGCTTCCTGCTCGCCGCCGTCGGCATGCTGCTCCTGACGCAGCTGGAGGTCGGCTCCTCGTACACCGGGCTGATCATGCCGGCGCAGCTGATGCTCGGCCTCGGCATGGGTACGGCGTTCATGCCCGCCATGTCGCTCGCCACGCACGGCGTCGAGGCCCGTGACGCCGGTGTCGCCTCCGCGATGGTCAACACCTCGCAGCAGGTCGGCGGCGCCATCGGCACGGCGCTCCTGAACACCATCGCCGCCTCCGCGACCTCCGCGTACATCGCGGACCACGCGGCCGGCGCCGCCAACCCCAAGCTCGTCCAGGCGCAGGCCATGGTCGAGGGCTACACCAGCGCCATCTGGTGGGCGGTCGGCATCCTGGTCGTCTCCGCGCTGATCGCGGCGACGTTCATCAACACCGGTCACCAGGGCGGCGCCGCGGCCTCGGGCGACTCGGCGGACGGCGCCGAGGACGAGGTGAAGATCCCGGTGATGGCCCACTGACCTCCTCGGTGGGTGCCTAGCGGAGCCAGGGGAGGTCCGCACCGGCCTCCTTGGGCTGAAGTCCCTCGGCGACGATCGTCATGATCTCGCCGAGGGACTTCTGCTGTTCCGGGGTGAGCCGGTCGAAGAGGGCCTGGCGGACGGCGGTCACATGGCCGGGGGCGGTCCTGCGCAGCACCTCGAAGCCGTCGTCGGTGAGGATCGCCAGCTGCCCGCGCTTGTCGGAGGGGCAGTCCTCGCGGCGCACCCAGCCGCTCTTCTCCAGGCGGGCGATCGCGTGCGAGAGGCGGGACCGGGTGATCTTCATGGTCTTGGCCAGCTCGGTCATCCGCAGCCGCCGCCGGGGGGCGTCGGACAGCTGGACCAGGAGGCCGTAGTACATGTGCGGCATGCCCGCGTCGCGCTGGAGCTGACGGTCGAGGAAGTCGTCGAGAAGGGTGGTCGCCTGGAGATAGACCCGCCAGACGCGCTGCTCGTCGCCGTCCAGCCAGTGCGGCTCACCGGCCGGGGGAGGGGTCGCTGCCATATCCATGTACCCCACTGTACGAGGCCCTTCCTTGAACTTTGAACAAAGCAGGCATACGGTTGGGGCGTAGAGCTTGATGTTTCAAGTACTTTCGTTCCTTCACCCGTTGTTCCACCCGGTTCCACCCGCCCGGAGGTGCGCGATGACCCGCATGCCCGCCCTGTACCTCAGCCATGGCGCCCCGCCGCTCGCCGACGACCCCGTCTGGCCCGGCGAGCTGGCCGCCTGGTCCGCGGAGCTGCCCCGCCCCAAGGCGATCCTGATGGTCTCCGCCCACTGGGAGGAGGCGCCGCTCGCCCTGTCCGCCACCGAGACGCTGCCTCTCGTGTACGACTTCTGGGGCTTCCCCGAGCACTACTACCAAGTGACGTACGCCGCGCCGGGCGCGCCCGGACTCGCCGCCTCCGTACGCAAGTTGCTGCACGCGCCCGGCACACCCGTGCAGGACGTGCCGGACCGCGGGCTCGACCACGGCGCGTACGTCCCGCTCGTGGAGATGTACCCGGACGCCGACGTCCCCGTGCTCCAGATCTCCCTGCCGACCCTCGACCCGCGCCGCCTCATGGACATCGGCCGCAGGCTGGCGCCGCTGTGCGACGAGGGCGTGCTGATCGTCGGCAGCGGCTTCTTCACGCACAACCTGGCCGCGCTGCGCCACGGCGGCGTGCCCGGCTGGTCGGCCGAGTTCGACGCCTGGGGGTACGAGGCCCTGGAGGCGGGCGACGTGGACGCGCTGCTCGACTTCGGGCACAAATCCCCGGCCGGGCGGCTCGCCCACCCGCGCACCGAGCACTTCGCACCGCTCTTCGTCACGCTCGGCGCGGCCGAGGCCACGGGGGACCTCGACGGGCAGCGCAGCGTGATCGACGGGTTCTGGATGGGGCTCGCGAAGAGGTCGGTGCAGTTCGGGTGAGGGCGGGTGTGGGGGCGGGCGGGCCCCACGACGACCCCTCTACACGAGTGGCTCGCTGAGCTCGACGGCGCGCAGGGCCGCCGCCAGAGCCCGCTCGTCACCGACGTCGAGCGCCGTGTCCGCGAACTTGATCACGTGCTCGTCGCCGTGCGCCATGGCCCGCTCGAAGACCTCCTCGGCGCTGAACGTGCCCGGCGCGGCGTACGCCACCGGCTCGTCCGGCGCGTACATGGCGGTGATCGCCGCCGACGCCGTCCACGCGGCGTGCAGGCTCGGCACCCACAGGGCGCGGGGGAGCGCGGGCAGGGCGCGCAGTACGGCGTTGGGCGCGGTCGCCGCGTGCACCAGCATCGTCTCGTCGCCGTGGCCGTGCGTGGCGTACCGGTGGGTGGCCGCCCGCACCAGCTCCGTCAGCCGGCGCCGGGCCTCCTCCGGGTCGTCCACCGAAGCGGCCCACACCGGCAGCCCCTCGACCCGGCCGAGCCGCGTCGGGTAGCCGCCGTCGGCCCGGTTCGCGATGGGCGGCACCGCGTCCAGCGCCCCGGCGGCGCTGGCGGCACCCGGCAGCTCGGCGACACCGGCGAGCGGGAGGTGGCGGGCGGCCCAGTAGCCGAGGCCGTGCGCGAGCTCGGCGAGACGGGGTTCGGTCACGCCGCCCGGCTGCCCGCTCCCCGCCTGCCCGCTGCTCCCCGCCTGCCCGCCGCTCCCCGCCTGCCCGCTCCCCGCCTCCGCTTCGCTCTCCTCCAGGGTGCGCACGGCGTGGCCCACCCGGATCACCGGGTGCGCGGCGCTGCCGTACAGGCCGGGCAGCAGGCGCGGCCACCACTCGGCGAGCACGTCGCGCCAGGGCCGGGCCTCGATCTCCCGGCCGAAGTACGCGATCCAGTCGGCGGCGCGGCGCGGGTCACCCAGGGCGGCCTGCCAGTTCGCGTCGGTGACCGGCTCGAACGGGGCGGGAAACTCCTCCAGCTTGGGGGCGTAAAGATCCAGCCACCGGTGGACGGCCCGGGACTGCCCGTGCGCGGCGAGCGCCTCGACGGCCATCGGGGCGTGGTTGGTGAGCCGTCCGAGACGCTCGGGGCCCGAGGTGTGCAGGCGCTGCAGGGCTTCGTCGAGAATTCCTGTGGTGTCGGTCATGCGGGGACGGTAGGCCGCTGACCTGCCGGTGCGTAACGGCCTTGCGATCTAGGTCCTCGGGCCCAGAAGGTCTAGGCCATACCCAGTCGCAGCTCGTACCAGGCGACGTCCCAGTAGCGCCCGAACTTCCTGCCGACTTCCTCGTACGTCCCCACATGCCGGAAGCCGAAGCGCTCGTGCAGACGGACCGAGGCCTCGTTCGGCTGGGCGATCCCGGCGTAGACGCGGTGCACGTCCTCGCCCTCCAGAGCTTCCAGGAGCGCCTTGTAGAGGAGCGTGCCGATGCCCCGGCCCGCGGCGTCCGGCGCGCAGTACACGCTGACTTCCACGGAAGTGGAGTAAGCGGGCTTCGGGCGGAAAGGACTACTCGTCACGTATCCGAGCACACGGGAGGCGTGGGTACGGGAGCCGGGGCCGGGGTCGGAGCAGGGGCCAGGGCCGGGATCGCGCTCCTGAGCAACCAAGAGGCGGTGCGGGCCGTCTTCAGGGTGGGAGAGCAGCCAAGGGCGGCGCTCTTCCGGCAGGAAGGCGACGGTGTCGAAGGTGACGGCCGTCTCACGCACGTAGTGGTTGTAGAGGTCCGTCAGGGCTTCGAGATCAGCCTCGACGGCCGGTCTCACCTGCACCTCTGTACGTTCCGTCGGCATCCGGACCCCCTCCGTGGCGCGACAGGGTACTGCACCGCCGGGAAAAAAGATGCGCGGCTTGGGAATTCTGTCCGGATTCCAGTCGTTGTTTCCATCGGATGCAGGGCACCCGAGGGTGTGCCATCCACCACAGAGGCCCCAGAAAGGGCCGACCAGGACCACCATCGCAAGGGAGCACGCATGGCAACCCGTGCCGTCGCCCGTCGCAAGTCCGCCGCCTCCGGTGGGACCGACGCGGCACGCAGTGTTCGCGCCGTAGGCGGGGAGATCGCCGACCGCGACCTGGTCGGCATGTATCTGGACGAGATCGCGCGCACGCCGCTGCTCGACGCCGCCAAGGAAGTGGAGCTCTCCCAGGTCATCGAGGCGGGGGTGTATGCCCAGAAGATCCTGGACGGCGAGGTCGAGGACAGCAAGGTCACCGCGGACCGCGAGGAGCTCGAAGCCCTCGTGGCCGACGGCGAGCGCGCCAAGGACGTCTTCATCCGGTCGAACCTCCGCCTGGTCGTCGCGGTCGCCCGCCGCTATCCGCGCAGCGGCCTCCCCCTCCTCGACCTGATCCAGGAGGGGAACGCCGGACTGGTGCGAGCCGTCGAGAAGTTCGACTACGCCAAGGGCTTCAAGTTCTCCACGTACGCCACGTGGTGGATCCGCCAGGCCATCACCCGCTCCATAGCCGACCAGTCGCGCACCATCCGCCTCCCCGTCCACCTGGTGGAGGAGCTGGGCCGCATCCGCCGCGTCCAACGCGAGTTCAACCGGGAGAACGGCCGGGATCCGGAGCCCGCGGAGATCGCCGCGGAGCTCGCCTCGACGCCCGAGCGCGTCGTCGACGTCCTTGACTGGGCCCGCGACCCCGTCTCGCTGAACATGGGCGTGGACGACGAGGGCGACACCCAGTTCGGCGACCTCCTGGAGGACACCTCGGCGGTCTCGCCCGAGCAGTCCGTCCTCTCGCTGCTCCGCAGCGAGGAGCTCGACGACCTGATCGGCCGCCTCGACCAGCGCACGGCCTCCATCATCAAGATGCGGTACGGCATAGACGACGGCCGCGAGCGCACGCTCACGGAGGTCGGCAAGGAGCACGGGCTGACCCGGGAGCGGATCCGCCAGATCGAGAAGCACGCGCTCCTGGAGCTGAAGAAGCTGGCGCGCGACACGGGGTTCGACGCGGTGGCCTAGGCGGCCGGCCTTGGGCGGTTTCCTCATCCTCCTGCGCCGTCTTCCTGGGGCGTCGCGCTTCGCGCGTTTTCCCCACCCGCCCGCCCTTTTTCCGGGAGCGAGCGGGTCAGGCGGGTGCTCATGGCCCTGATGCAGTCCACCAGTTCCCCGGGGCCATGGACCGTGAAGTCGCAGTCCAGGACCGCCAGTCGGACCGCCAGCCATTCCAGCGAGTCCGAGACCGGGCAGCGCAGGCGGCAGCTGTGGTCGTCCAGGGGCTCCACCGGGCCCAGGGGCGCGGGCAGGCGCGCGGTGACGAAGTGCGCCGGCGCGGCGAAGGTCACGTCCAGGTCGTGCGTCGGCCGCCCGCTCCACATCGACTGACGGATGTACTCCGCGGCGTCCCCCGTCGGCAGCTCCCGCGGCACGAACCGCGCCCCCGTGGCGAACGGGTCGGCCACCCGGTCCACCCGGAAGGTCCGCCAGTCCTCGCGGTCGATGTCGTACGCCACGAGATACCAGCGCCGCCCCGTCGACACCAGCCGGTACGGCTCGGTGAGCCGGCGCGACTCCGTGCCGTCGCCCGCCCGGTAGGCGAACCGCAGCCGCTCGTGGCCGGCCGCCGCCGACGCCATCACCGTCAGCGTCTCCGGCGCGATGCTCGCCCCGTCCCCGCTGGTCAGCGCCGTCGTCGCGGTCTGCAGCGCGGAGACGCGGTGGCGCAGGCGCCCCGGCAGCACCTGCTCCAGCTTGGCGAGCGCCCGCACCGACGCCTCCTCCACGCCCTCCACCGCGTGCCCCGCCCCGGCCCGCAGGCCCACCGCGATGGCCACCGCCTCCTCGTCGTCCAGGACGAGCGGCGGCATGGCCTTGCCCGCGACGAGCCGGTAGCCACCGGCCGCACCCTGGCTGGCCCGCACCGGGTAGCCGAGGTCCCGCAGCCGGTCGATGTCCCGCCGCACCGTCCGCCTGCTGACCCCGAGCCGCTCGGACAACTCGGCGCCGGGCCACTCGCGGGGCGTCTGGAGGAGGGAGAGGAGCTGGAAGAGCCGCGCCGGTGTATCGGCACCGGCCGCCGCACCGCCCGTAGTCATGGTCATGCCACCCATCCCGTCGTCGTCTTGCTGTCGTCGTGGCGTCCGTCGTGCCGTCATGCCGTCGTCAAGTCATCTGTCGCATCGTCGGCATGGCGTACTTACGCGTCGTCTCCGTCATGCCGTAGTCATGCCCTCAGCATGCCGGATAATTAGGTCACGTCCTGGCCTATATGGCCTCTAGCCTTGCGGCATGACTTCACCCAGCACCGTTTCCGCCCCCGGGACACCGGCGGCCGCCGGCGACCGTCGGCGGTGGTTCGCCCTGGCCATCGTGATGACCGCCGCCTTCATGGACCTCGTCGACGTCACGATCGTCAACATCGCCATCCCTGCCATCCAGCGGGACGAGGGCGCCACGTACAGCCAGATCCAGTGGATCACCGCGGGTTACGCCCTCGCCTTCGCCGCCGGTCTCATCACCGGCGGCCGGCTCGGCGACATCCACGGCCGCAAGCGGCTCTTCCTGATAGGGATCACCGGCTTCACCGTCGCCTCCGCGCTCTGCGGCTTCGCGGTGAACCCGGAGATGCTGGTCGCGTCGCGCATCCTGCAGGGCGGCATGGCCGCGATGATGGTGCCGCAGGTGCTGTCGATCGTGCACGCGACCTTCCCGGCCCACGAGCGCGGCAAGGTCTTCGGCCTCTTCGGCATGATCGTCGGCCTCGGCGCGGTCTCCGGGCCGCTGCTCGGCGCGCTGCTCACCGAGTGGAACATCTTCGGCCTCGAATGGCGCCCGATCTTCCTCATCAACCTGCCGGTCGGCATCGTGGGGGTCATCCTCGGACGGAAGTTCATCACCGAGTCGAAGGCACCGCGCGCCCTCAAGCTGGACCTCGTCGGCGTCGTCCTGGTCACCGTCGGACTGCTGATGCTGCTCTACCCGCTCACCCGCGGGCGCGAGCTGGGCTGGCCGGTGTGGGGTCACGTCATGATGGCGGGCTCGCTCGTCGTCTTCGCCACCCTCGTCGCGTACGAGAAGAGGAAGGCCGCCAAGGACGGCTCGCCGCTCGTCGAGCTGTCGCTGTTCAAGGTGAAGAGCTTCGCCGCGGGCATCGCCGTGCAGACCGTCTTCGGCGTCACCATGGGCATCTTCTTCCTGGTCTGGACGCTCTACATGCAGGTCGGCCTCGGCTGGACCGCGCTGCGCGCCGGACTGACCGGGGTGCCGTTCTCGATCGCCGTCTCGGCGGCGGCCGGCATCTCCGTGCAGAAGCTCGTGCCCCGCTTCGGCCGCAAGGTGCTGCAGGCCGGCGCCCTGGCGATGGCCGCCGGCGTGCTCATCTACATCTGGGAGGCCGGCCGGTACGGCGCGGACATCGCCCCCTGGCAGATGGCTCTCCCGCTGGTCGTGATGGGCATCGGCATGGGCCTGATCGTGGCCCCGCTGACGGACGCGGTCCTCTCGGAGGTCCCGCGGGAGCACGCGGGTTCGGCCTCCGGGCTCATCAACACCGTGCAGCAGATGGGCACCGCGCTCGGCCTCGGCCTGGTGTCGGTCGTCTTCTTCGGGGTGATCGACGAGCGGGTCCCGAGGGAGCGGATCCCCGCGGAGTTCGCGGACGGTTTCCAGAACGCGCTGTGGTGGGTGACGGGGGTGCTCGCCGTCATCTTCCTGGTGATGTTCGCCCTGCCGGCGAAGCCGCGGGTACACATCGAGGGCGGCGGGGACGAGGACGTGACGGAGGACGACGAACAGCTGGAGAAGGAGCCGGTGCTGACGCACTGAGGACGATTCCGACGACGGTTTCCCGTGCCCCGAAAAGGGGCGCGGGGAACTGCGCGACCAGCCACGGCGCGCCCGCAGCAGTCCACCCGCCCGACCCCCATCCGCCCAACCAGCGGAGCGCTACAGCTCTGCTTGGGTGGCCGCCTCGTCCAAGGACTCCAGTACGGCCTTGGGGCTGCCGCCCTTGACGACCGCCTCGCCGATACGGCGGCGCACCGCGCTCCGGACCTCCGGCCAGGAGCGGAGGTTCGTCGGCTGGAACTGAGCCTGCGGCATCTGGTCGATGAAGTCCCGGAGCGGTCGCTGCTCCGGGTCCTTGCGCAGGGCGTCCGACGCGGAGCTCGTCACCGGCAGGGCGGACTGACTTCCGCCGTACGCCAACGCGGACTTCCAGCCGTACAGGTAGCTCAGGAACGTGCCGCACTGCTCGCGCCGCCCGTTCTGCCTGAACGCCATCAGCCAGTCGTTGAGCCCGACGGGCGGCGCCGCGCCGCCGAGCTTCTTGGGGAACGGGGCGTGCGCGTAGGGGAACTTGGCCTTATCGGCGGCGCCCATCAGGACCGGGTGGGCGATCATCATGCCGATCTTGCCGCGCAGGAACTGGGCGTACGCCTCCGTCCTGGTCAGCGACTTGGGGTCGGCGCCCGCCAGGCCGCGCGCCACGAGGTTGTCGCGCAGCCAGGTGAGGGTGTCGATGTTGCTGGGGGTGGCGAAGTCGTAGCCGGTGAGGCCGGCGTAGCCGCCGCCGTCCGCGAGGAGCCAGGCGAGGGCCTCGTCCTCGGCGGCCTCGGGGCCGAGCTGGAGACCGTACGGGGTGGGGACGCCGATCGCCTTCAACGCCTCGGCCGCCTCCCGCAGTTCGGCCCAGGAGCGGGGGGCCTTGATGCGTGCCTGCCTGAAGAGGGCCTTGTTGTAGAAGAGGCGCGGGGTGCTGGCCAGGAAGGGCAGGCCGTACTGGACGCGGTCGACCATGCCCGCCTCCGCGTAGGAGCGGATGAAGTCGCCCTCGGTACGGACGTCGAAGAGGTCGTCGGCGCCGTACAGCTTGCCGTCCTCGGCGTAGGGCGCGAAGAAGTTGGACTGCGCGATGTCGGGGGCGTCGCCGTCCTTCACGCGCCGGGCCAGGGTCTGGTCGAGCTTGGTGAACGGGACGCGTTCGAGGTGGACCTGGATGCCCGGGTGGGCCTTCTTGAAGGCGCCGATGAGGCCGTCCCACTGGTCGCCGATCGAGGAGCCCACGCTCTTGTCGTAGCTGGCGACGAGGAGTTCGAGCGGGGAGTCGGTCTCGGCGGAACAGGAGGTCAGGCCTGCGGCGCCGAGCGCGGTGGCGCCGGTGAGACCGGCTGTGTGGAGAAGGAACTTCCGACGACGCACCGCTGTTCGCCACCTTTTGCCTCTGCGGTTCCACGGGGGCGGGGGCCCGGGCCTGGCGGCCGCTTCCGTAGCTTTCGGGTGGCAGATTCTGCCACAGGGGCAGTTAGTGACGGCGAGGTGGTCCGTGGTGGGCTGGCATAACCTGCCTGTCATGCCCAGTGGTTCGCAGTCGCCGCAGTCGTTTCAGTCGTCTCAGTCCTCTCAGTCGTCACGGCTGGCCCAGTCGGCCCAGTCGGCCCAGTCGGCGCAGCCGTCGCAGCCGTCGCTGACGGAGCGTCGTAAGAGTGAGACTCGCCTCGACATCGCCCGCACCGCGGCGGCGCTCTTCGTCGCAGACGGGCTGCGCGCCACCCGCGCCGAGGACATCGCCCGGGCGGCGGGCGTCGCGCCGCGCACCTTCTACCGCTACTTCGCGACCAAGGAGGAGTCGGTCGCGCCGCTCTTCGCCGCGGGGGCGCAGCAGTGGGCGGAGGCGGTGCGCCGGGCACCGGCAGAACTGTCCGTTCCGGACGCGTTGCGGCACGCGGTCGCGGACGCGCTCGGCGCCCACGACGCGGGTGCGGCGGAGTCCCTGGACTGGGTGCGCGCGCTGCTGCGCATGTCGGCGGAGAGTCCGGCGCTGCGCTCGGTGTGGGCGGACGCGTGCCATGCGTCGGAGCAGACGCTGCTGGCGGTGCTGGCGGAGCGCGCCGGTGCGCGGGGTCCGGCAGACGCGGACTCGGCGGGTCCGGACCCCGCAGGGCCCGGCCTGGACCTGCGCCTCGCGGCGGCCGTCGCGAGTGCGGCGGTACGGGTGGCCGTGGAGAGCTGGGCCGAGAACTGGTCCGAGACCCGGGCCCCGGGCGGCGAATCGGCGGACGCCTCCGACGGTCCGGCGGCGCTCGCGGCGCGCTGCCTCACGGCTCTGGATGCCTTTCCCTGGCCGTAGGGGCCGAAGCGCCCGCATCGCCGACCCCGGCCCTCGCCCTCGGCCTTCGGTGACGGCCTTCAACGAGAGTCAAAGTCCGTTTGTGCCCGAATCGCGCCCGAACCCGTTTACTTTTCGGAAATCCGGCCGTACTCTGCGAGCGAAACCACAAGCTCGGGCATTCGGCGGAGGCGAACGGACATGTACGCACCGGAGCGGCAGCAGGAGATCCTGCGGCTCGCGCGGGACGGCGGGCGGGTCGACGTCCTTTCGCTGGCCGAGGAGTTCCAGGTCACCGCGGAGACCATCCGGCGCGACCTGAAGGCGCTCGACCGGGCCGGTCTCGTCCGCCGCGTGCACGGGGGTGCCATCCCCGCCGGGCGCCTCGACTTCGAGCCGGACCTCGCCGAGCGCGAGGGGACCGCCGCGGACGAGAAGGACCGCATCGCCCGCGCCGCCCTCGCCGAGCTGCCCGCCGAGGGCAGCGTCATCCTCGACGCCGGGTCGACCGTCGCGCGCCTGGCGGCAGGGCTCCCGCTGGAGTCGACGCTCACCGTCGTCACGCACAGCCTGCCGACGGCCGCCCGCCTCGCCGACCACCCCGGCATCCAGCTCCACCTCATCGGCGGCCGGGTCCGGCAGCGTACGCGCGCGGCGGTCGACGCGTGGGCCCTGCGGGCGTACGGCGAGATCCGGGCCGACGTCGTCTTCCTCGCCGCCAACGGATTCTCCGCGGAGAGCGGCCTCACCACCCCCGACCTCGCCGAGGCCGCCGTGAAGCGGGCGGCCGTCGCCGCGGCCCGCCGCGTGGTGCTGCTCGCCGACTCGGCCAAGCACGGCCAGGAACACTTCGCCCGCTTCGGCGACCTCGCCGACGTGGATCTGCTGATCACCGACACGGGCCTGACCGATGACGATGCGGCCGCCATCGAGCGCGGCGGCACGGAAGTAGTACGCGCATGATCCTCACCGTCACCCCCAACCCCTCCCTCGACCGCACCTACGAAGTGCTGTCCCTCGACCGTGGCGAGGTCGTCCGCGCCACCGGCGAGCGCATGGACCCGGGCGGCAAGGGCGTCAACGTCTCGCGGGCCGTCGCGGCCGCGGGCGTGCGGACGGTCGCCGTGCTGCCGCTCGGCGGCGCGCCCGGCGCACTCGTCGCCCAACTCCTCCGTGAGCAGGGCATCGAGGCCGCCCCGGTGCCGGTGGCCGGACAGACCCGTTCCAACATCGCGGTGGCCGAACCGGACGGGACTCTCACGAAGATCAACGCACCGGGCCCCGAACTCTCGGAGAGCGAGCGCGAGTTGCTGCTCGCCACCATCGGCGAGCGGTCGGCCGGCGCCGACTGGATCGCCTGCTGCGGCAGCCTGCCACGCGGCCTGAAGCCTTCCTGGTACGCGGAGTTGGTGGCCCGCGCGCACGAGGCGGGCGCCCGCATCGCTCTGGACACATCGGGCCCCGCCCTGCTCGCCGCGCTCGCCGAACGCCCCGACGTCGTCAAGCCCAACGTCGAGGAGCTCGCCGAGGCCGTGGCCCGCCCCCTGACGACGGTCGGCGACGCGGTCGAGGCGGCGCAGGAGCTGCGGAAGTCGGGCGCCCGCGCCGTCCTCGCCAGCCTCGGCGCCGACGGCCAGCTCCTGGTCGACGCGACGGGCACGTACTTCGCGAGCGCTCCCGTCGCCACCGTGCGCAGCAACGTCGGCGCCGGCGACTCCTCCCTCGCCGGCTTCCTGATCGCCGGCGGCACCGGACCCCGTGCGCTCGCCTCCGCCGTGGCGCACGGCGCGGCCGCGGTCCAGCTGCCGGGCAGCGCGATGCCGGCCCCGTCGGACCTCGCCCCGGACGCGGTCACGGTGACGGACGAGGTGCCCCTGACCCGCCCCCTGACGGAACCCGCCACATGACCCCCGGCCCGTGCCCCGCACCTCCCACTCCTCCAGCGGCTCGTGTCCCCTCACCCGCCGCTGCCTCCCCGGCCGTCCCCCACACCTCAGGCACCCCCAGCTCCCTCCCCCCAGCTGCTGCCCCCGTCCCCCCAGCACCCTCCGCCCATCGAGCGACACCGGCGGCCCGGGTGATACGCGTGCGAAGGAGCCCGCGATGACTCAGATGATCAGCGCGGACCTGGTCGACCTCGAACTCGACCTGTCCGCCGAAACCAAGGAAGCCGCGGCCCGCTCCCTCGCCGAACGCATGGTTGCCCTCGGGCGGGTGACCGACCTGGACGGGTTCCTCGCCGATGTCGCGGCCCGTGAGGCGCAGATGCCGACCGGCCTGGACGGCGGCATCGGCATCCCGCACTGCCGCAGCGCGCACGTCACCGAGCCGACCCTCGCCTTCGGCCGCTCGGCACGCGGCATCGACTTCGGCGCGCCGGACGGCCCCGCCGACCTGATCTTCCTGATCGCGGCCCCGGCCGGCGCGGACGACGCCCACCTGACGATCCTGTCGTCCCTGGCACGGCAGCTGATGGACGCGGAGTTCACGACCGCGCTGCGATCGGCGGAGTCGGCCACGGAGGCGGCGGCCCTGATCAGCGGCGAGAAGGCCGCAGCCGAATCCGCAGCCGCTCCCGAAGCCGCAGCCGCTCCCGCAGCCGGAACCCCTCCCGAAGCCGCAGCCGGAACCGCTCCGGAAGCCACAACCGGAACTGCTCCCGAAGCCGTCCCCGCTACGGCCGACGCTCCCGACGCCGACCCCAGCCCGACCCCCGACTCCACCCCCACCCCCACCCCCGCCCCCGCCCCCGCCCCCGGGCAACCGTTCCGCATCGTCGCCGTCACCTCCTGTCCCACAGGCATCGCCCACACCTACATGGCCGCGGAGTCCCTCGAAAACGCCGCCCGCGGCGCCGGCGTGGAGATCGCGGTCGAGACGCAGGGGTCGGCCGGCTTCACCCGCCTCGACCCCGAGGTCATCGCCGCCGCGGACGGCGTCGTCTTCGCGCACGACGTCCCGGTACGGGACAAGGACCGCTTCGCCGGAAAGCCCACCGTCGACGTAGGGGTGAAGGCCGGCATCAACCGTCCCGCCGAACTCATCGCGGAGGTGCGGGAGAAGGCTGCACGCGGCGAGACGACCGCCCCCACCACCGGACCCACCCCCGTCGACAACGCGGGCGACAGCGGCGACGGTTACGGAACCAAGCTCCGCAAGTGGCTGATGTCCGGCGTCAGCTACATGGTCCCCTTCGTCGCCGCGGGCGGCCTCCTGATCGCCCTCGGCTTCGCCATCGGCGGCTGGAAGATCGACAAGGCGCCGTCGGTCGCCGAGCACTTCATCTGGACGGACCACACCAGCTGGGCCGCGCTGCTCTTCCAGGTCGGCGGACTCGCCTTCGCCTTCCTCGTACCGGTCCTCGCGGGCTACATCGCGTACGGCATGGCCGACCGGCCCGGCCTGGTCCCCGGCTTCGTCGGCGGTTCGGTGGCCGTCACCATCGACGCCGGTTTCCTCGGCGGTCTCGCCGCGGGCCTGCTCGCGGGCGCCGTCGTCATGGGCATCCAGCGGGTCCGCATCCCGGCCGTGCTGCGCGGCATCATGCCGGTCGTGGTGATCCCGCTGATCTCATCGGCGGTGGTCGGCTTCCTGATGTTCCTCGTGGTCGGCAAGCCCATCGCCTCGCTGCAGAGCGCGCTGACCGACTGGCTGGAAGGCCTCTCCGGGGCCAACGCGGTCATCCTCGGCGTCATTCTCGGCCTGATGATGTGCTTCGACCTCGGCGGCCCGCTGAACAAGGTGGCCTACGCCTTCGCGATCGGCGGCCTCACCCACCCGACCGACGGCAGCCTCAAGGTCATGGCCGCGGTGATGGCGGCCGGCATGGTCCCGCCGCTCGCCATGGCGCTCGCCACGACGGTCCGCGGACGCCTCTTCACCAGGACCGAACGGGAGAACGGCAAGGCGGCCTGGTTCCTCGGCGCCTCCTTCATCACGGAGGGTGCGATTCCGTTCGCGGCGGCCGATCCGTTGCGCGTCATCCCCGCGTCCATGGCGGGCGGCGCCGTCACCGGAGCCCTGTCGATGGCCTTCGGCTGCACTCTGCGCGCGCCGCACGGCGGTGTGTTCGTGGTCCCGCTGATCGGCAGTCCTCTGCTCTACCTGGTGGCGATCGCCGCTGGCGTCTGCGTCTCGACGGTCGTGGTCGTCCTGCTCAAGGGAGCCAGGAAGACGACGCCCGGGGAGGCGGCGGTGGCAGAGGAGAAGGCAGGGGCGGGCGTGACCGATGCCAAGGAGTCCGCTGCGGCGGTCTGAACCGGAGTGTGCGACTTGCGTCACTTCGGGACCTAAGTCCTATTACCCCCTGTCGAAAGCCCCGGGCGCTGTTGTCTACTGGGCCGCATGCTCCAGGATGTCTCGATCGTTCAGCAGATAGGCGTGGCCGTGCTCGCCGTGGCGACCGTCGTCTGGGCCGTCGGCCTGGTGCGGATGATGCGCAAGGGCCGCTTCGACGTGGAGGCGCCGCGCCCCACTCCGTCGCTCCGCGCGCTGCCGGCCCAGCAGGGCCCGCCGCGCGCGGAGACCGTGGAGCTGACGCCGGACGAGCGGGATGCCTTCGCCGGTCTCGTACGGCAGTTCGGCGACGGACGCTGACTCAGGAACGCAAGAACTCGGCAGCTCAGGAGCGATTGCGGGTCCGCGCCGTCCAGTCACGGGCCCTGCGCTCCATCGCGGCGCGGGCCGCCTCCTCGCTGTCGTACACCTCGCACATGTGCCGCCCGTCGGGCGTGAGCGTGTGCTCGACCTCCCACAGGCTGATCTCGCCGCCGTCGAAGAGCAGGAACGCGTGCTCGTAGAGCGAGAAGGACGTGCGTATCTCACCGGTCAGGCAGGGGCGGCCGAAGGCCTGGGTGATCTGGTGCGCGAACGCCGCGCGCAGCAGCCGCGCCACGCTCTCGTCGGGCCGGTCGCCGTCCGGGTTCTCCGCGCGGCGCAGGAGCCGGCGCGCGTGGTCCGCGGAGTCGTCCGGAACATACGCGTGCCGGGGCTCGGAGTCGGCCGGGAACTCGAGCACGACGGGCCGGCCGCACGCCGGCGGGTCGGGCGGCAGCGGCAGCCGTGAGGTGGCGACGCCCGCCTCCTCCTCGTCGGCGTAGACCTCGTGGGTCGGGTCGCTGCCCGGCGCGGTGTTGTGGACGAGCTCCCAGAGGGTCAGCACGGAGGCGTCGGCGAGCAGCCACGTATGTCTGTATGTCTCGCGGTGCAGCCCCGAGCTGTGGTGCGCGGAGTGCAGGGAGCTGTCATGGGCGAGGGCTGTGCTCAGGCGGGCCAGGACCTCGTCCGGCAGATCGAAGGAGTTCAGGGCACGGCCGAGGAGTCGCTCGAGGTGCTCCTCCGGAGAGTGTGGCTCGGGCGACTCGGGTGGCTCGTACGCAGTGTCGTACGGAACGCTCAAGGCTTGCTCCCGGCGTTGCTACATGTCACCTGGTGAGTGCATACCGTAGCCCCTGGGTCCGACATCATGCCCGGGAACGGGAAAACGCGCGAGCAAGATGCCCGGGAACGGGAAAACGCGCGAGCAAGATGCCCGGGATCAGGAAAACGGGCGGGCCACCCCGGGAAGTTCCCGCGTGGCCCGCCCAGTTGCCGGTGCCGTGAGCGCGTCAGCTCGCGCTGCCGGCCGTCCACTCGCTCCAGGACATGTTCCAGCCGTTGAGGCCGTTGTCCGGGGCGATCGTCTTGTCGGGGGAGCCCGTGACCGACACGACGTCACCGATCAGGGAGTTGTTGTAGAACCAGGCGCCCATGGTGTTCGGGTCGCCCGCGCCGCGCGCGTCCTGGAGGCCGACACAGCCGTGGCTGGTGTTGGCGCTGCCGAAGATCGACGGCGAGCCCCAGTAGTTGCCGTGGATGAAGGTGCCCGACGTGGACAGCCGCATGGCGTGCGGCACGTCCTTGATGTCGTACTCCCCGCCGAAGCCGACCGTGTCACCGTTCATCCGGGTCTGGGTGAACTTCTCGGAGATCACCATCTTGCCGTTGTACGTCGGGTTCGACGGGCTGCCCGCGGAGATCGGGATGGTCTTGATGACCTTGCCGTCCCGCTCGACCGTCATCTTCTTGGCCTTGACGTCGACGGTGGAGACCTGCGCGCGGCCGACGGTGAAGGTGACCGTCTTGTGCTGCACGCCGGTGATGCCGTTCCCGCCCTTCACGCCGTCCAGGTTGATCTTCATGGTGACCTTGGAGCCGGCCTTCCAGTACTCCTCGGGCCGGAAGTCGAGGCGCTGGTTGCCGAACCAGTGGCCGACGACCTTCTGGCCGCTGCTCGACGTCACCGTGATGTGCGACTGGACGTCCTTCTTCTCCGTGATCGCCTTGTCGAAGTTGAAGGAGACCGGCATGCCGACGCCGACCGTGGTGCCGCCGTCGGGCGTGTAGCTGCCGATGAAGCTGTTGGCCGTGGAGACGGTGGTGAACGTCGCGTTCTCGGTCGCCGCGTTGCCCTTGGGGTCCTTGGCGTTGGCGGTCACCTTGTACTTCGTGCCGCGCTCCAGCTGCGCCTTCGGCTTCCAGGAGGTGCCGTCACCCGAGATGGTGCCCTCGACCGCGGCGCCGGACGTCACCGACGTCATCTTCACGCTCGTCAGCTTGCCGCCCTTGACCTTGACGCCGGTGGCGTTGATCGAGGCGTCGGTGGCGCCGTCCTTCGAGGAGATGGTGATCTCCGCGCCCTTGGCGGCGGAGTTGGCGCCCTTCTTGTCGTTCTTGGCGTCGGCGTCGCCGCCGCAGGCCGTCAGGGTCAGCGCGCCCACGGCGGCGAGCGCGGTGGCTGCCAGCAGGGCACGGCGCCGGGGGTTGACTATGACCGACCTTGTCACGGGCTGCTCCAAGTACGTGTTCTGATCCAGTTAGGTGTTCTGTTCCAGTACGAGTTAAGAGCGTTCCTGTGCGCGGATAGGTTCCGCCCGGAGGGTGTGAGTGTGAGCACACTCGGTGAGCCCAACGGGCGGCGCTGTGGGGCTGTTTGGGCGTCTTTGGGCTAGTTCCCGGAGGGCTCGTAGAGGTCGAGGTACGCGGGGAAGGTGCCGCCCTGCGTCTTCACGGAATGGGCCGCGAGCAGCGCCCGCGTGATCGCCGCCGTCACCACGTCCGCGCCCGCGGCGAGGATTTCGTTGAGGGCGAGCGGCTTATCGGCGGCCAGGGCGCGCTCTCCGGTGGCGAGGGCGAAGACCGTGTCACCGTCGTTGAGGAGATGGACGGGCCGCACCGCGCGTGCCATCCCGTCGTGCGAGGTGCCGGCCAGCTTCTGCGCCTGCGCCTTGGTGAGTTCGGCGTCGGTGGCGACCACGGCGAGCGTGGTGTTCAGCGGTGGCGGCCCGTTCTCCGCGGCGGCCTCGGCGAGCCGCCGTCGCGCCTCCTCGTGCACCTCGGGCGCGGGGTAACTCACCGGCCGTCCCTCGAAGTACCGCCCGTACAGCACCCCCGTCCCCGGATCGACCCCCGAACCCGCGGCGTTCGCCACGACCAGCGCGGCGACCGTGATCCCCGAGTCGAGGCGGACGCTCGCGCTGCCGACACCGCCCTTGAGACTCCCGACCACCGCGCCGGTGCCCGCCCCCACGTTCCCCTCGACGACGGGCGTGAACGGCTCGGTGCGCGCGGCGTCCTCGACGGCGGCCCGCCCGGTCGCCGCGTCGGGGCGGGCCCCGAAGTCGCCGCCGCGGCCCAGGTCGAAGACGCAGGCGGCCGGGACGACGGGGACGACGTGGGCGGGATCGGGGCCCACCCGCACGCCCCGGCGGCGCTCCTCCAGCCACGCCACCACCCCGGACGCGGAGTCCAGGCCGTACGCACTGCCGCCGGTGAGGACGACCGCCTCGACGCGCTGCACCACATTGCGCGGGTCGAGAGCGTCCGTCTCCCGGGTGCCGGGCCCGCCACCGCGCACGTCCACGGCGGCGACCGCCCCGCCCTCAGGAGCGAGGACCACGGTGGTGCCGGTCAGCCACCCGTCGCCGACCCGCGTGGCGTGGCCGACGCGGAGCCCCGCGACATCGGTCAGGGAGTCAGTAGTCATGCCCCGATCCGTACCACGCACCGCCTCTCATGAGCGCCGCCCCGTACGCGTGGCGAGCGTCACCCGCGCGGAGCCGTGCGTGCCGCACTTGCCATGCGTGCCGTGAGCGTCACCCCCGTCGCGACCGTCGCCGCCGTCACGAGCCCGGCAACGAGCACCGCCCAGCGCCCCGCGAACGTACTCGCCAGCACCGCCAACGTGGCGACCGGCAGCACCAGTTGCTGCGCCGTCCCCACCTTGTAGTAACGGGAGTGCAGCGCCCACACGGTGAACAGGTAGAGCGCCGTCGGCACGGTCACTGCGGCGGACGCCGCCAGCGTCGAGATGTGCGCCTTGCCGACGGCCTGCTCGACCGCCACCTCGATCCCGGCGCCGATCGCAGCGGCCGATCCGAGGATCACGTAGTGGCCGTAACCCCACAGGAACGCCTGACGGTTGCCTGCCAGCCGCCCGTGGATGGGCACCACGAAGTAGATCCACCACGCGGCGAAGACGATGAGGAGGCCGCCCGCGGCGATGGGCAGCAGCTCGTCGAGCGCGTCGTTCTCCTCGATCCCCGACTTCACGGCGACGGTCGCCGCCGCGATGGTCTCGCCGAGCACGATGATGGTGAACAGGCCGTACCGCTCGGAGATGTGGTGCGGGTGCCAGGCCGTCGTGTACGCGCGCTCCGCGATCACCGGCACGCACAGCTCCGCGACCGCCATCACGAGGAACAGCCAGGGCCGGGCGCCCTCCGGCAGGAACAGCAGCCCCGACCAGCCGACCTGGCAGAGCAGCACACCGCACGCGTACCGCAGGGCCGTGCCGCGCTCGGCGCCCGTCGCCGCCCTGGCCACGCGCAGCCACTGGGAGGTGAGCGCGATGCGCATGATCAGGTAGCCGAGCCAGACCAGGAGGAAGTCGTGCTCCTCGAAGGCCTTGGAGACCCCGGCGGCGAAGACGAGCACACCGGCGATCTGGACCAGCGTGACCACGCGGTACAGCACGTCGTCGTTGTCGTACGCCGAGGCGAACCACGAGAAGTTGACCCACGCCCAGAACAGCGCGAAGAAGACCATCGCGTAGTTGAGGACGCCCTCGCCCGCGTGCCCCTCGGCGACGGCGTGCACCAGCTCCGCACCGGCCTGCGCGACCGCCACGACGAAGCACAGGTCGAAGAAGAGCTCCAGCGGTGTCGCGGCGCGGTGCTCCTCGTCGCGCCCGCGGGAGAGGAGCGGCCGCAGCGGCTTCGGGGCGGCGGAGGGCGGGCCGGTGTGCGGTGGGGGAGAGGCAGAAGCGGAGGTCATTCCTCCACAACAGCAGAACGCGTACGCCGGACCGGGCTGCGGCGCCGGGCGGCACGGCTGCGCCACCCGGGCGCCGCAGCGCCCGGGGTACGAAGTCCTGCCGCGCTCCCTGACCTTGGCCCCGGTCTTTCGCCCGGCCGTCAGGTGCCCTATGCCTCTGCCCGCGCGGGCCGGCGCGACGGACCGTGGAGATGTCAGGCCCCGTAGCAAGGTCGGGACCCTGAGCGAACCGGGAACCAACATGAGACCGCCTGTCGCCCACCCCACGCGGACCGAGCCCACGCGGACCGAGCCCACGGGTACGTCGTACGACCCCGCCGTCGCACCGCGCGACCCCGCCAGAGCGTACGACCCCACGCGGACGACGTACGATCCCGCGCAGTACCGGCCCGGCAGGACCATCACCGACTGGGAACCGGAGAACGAACTCTTCTGGCGGTCCACAGGCCGGAAGGTCGCCGTCCGCAACCTGTGGATCGCGGTCCCCGCCCTGCTCGTCGCCTTCGTCGTCTGGCAGGTGTGGTCGGTCACCGCAACCAACCTCAAGGACGTCGGCTTCGGCTTCTCCACCTCTCAGCTGTTCTGGCTGACGGCGGTCCCCGGCCTGACGGGCGGCACGGCCCGGATCCTCTACACCTTCCTCGGCCCGATGATCGGCCAGCGCCGCTTCACCGCGCTCTCCACCGTCGTCCTGGTCGTCCCGCTGATCTGGCTCGGCATCGCGGTCCAGAACCCCGACACCTCGTACGGCGTGATGATCGCCATCGCGGCACTCTGCGGCATCGGCGGCGCCAACTTCGCCTCGTCCCTCGCCAACATCGGCTTCTTCTTCCCCAAGAAGGACAAGGGGAACGCGACCGGCATCAACGGCGGCCTCGGCAACCTCGGCGTCTCCGTCGTCCAGCTGCTCACCCCCATCGTCATCACCAGCTCGGTCGTCGCGGTCGGCTCCGCCCAGCACAAGGCCGACGGCACGCCGGTCTGGCTGCAGAACGCCGCGTTCCTGTGGGTGCCGGTCCTGGTGGTCCTGGCCGCCGTCGCGTGGTTCGGCCAGAACGACCTCAAGGTCGCCTCCACCCCCTTCAGCCAGCAGAAGATCATCTTCAGGCGTAAGCACAACTGGCTGATGACCTGGCTCTACGTCGGTACGTTCGGCTCCTTCATCGGCTTCGCCGCCGCCCTGCCGATGCTCATCAACACCACGTTCACCCCGATCGACGCGGCCTACTCCGCGGCCACCTACGCCTGGATGGGGCCGGCCGTGGGTGCGCTCGCCCGGTGGGCCGGCGGCTGGATCGCCGACAAGATGGGCGGCGCGAGGGTCACCATCATCTCGTTCGTCGGCATGGCTCTGGCGATCATCGGCGTCATCGGCTTCCTGCCCTCCGGCGGCGACAACGGCAACTTCTGGGGCTTCTTCGCCTGCTTCCTGCTCGCGTTCCTCTTCTCGGGCATCGGCAACGGCTCGACGTTCCGCCAGATCCCGGTGATCTTCCGCAACCAGCACCTGAAGGGCCTTACCGAGGGCACGCCCGAGTACACGAAGGCGCTGAAGCAGTCGGAGATGGAGGCGGGCGCCGTCACCGGCTTCACCTCCGCCATCGCGGCGTACGGCTTCTTCTTCATCCCGGCGATGTTCGCCAACTTCTCGGTCACCAGCGCGATGTGGGGCTTCGTGGCCTTCTACGTCAGCTGCATCGCGGTGACCTGGTGGTTCTACGCCCGCAAGGGAGCGGAGTCGCCGAGCTGACGCATGAGGGGCGCCCGCGGTGAAGAAGCGGTACGGAAGCAGAAGGTACGAAAGGTACGGATCATGACTGCCACCCCCACGGAAACGACAGTGAACGGTGAGGCTCGGGACGCCGAAGCTTGGGACGGCGAGGCCCGGGAAGGCGAGGCCTGGGACGGCTTCGAAGGCGGCCCGTGGCGGGACGCCATCGACGTCCGTGACTTCGTGCAGCGGAACTACACCCCGTACGAAGGAGACGGCTCCTTCCTGACCGGACCGACCGCACGCACCACCCAGGTCTGGCAGAAGCTCCTCTCGATGTTCCCCACCGAGATCGAGCGCGGCATTCATGACGTGGACGTGAAGACCCCCTCCCGCATCGACGCCTTCAAGCCCGGCTACGTCGACGGCTCGGCCGCCGACCACAAGGACCTCATCGTCGGCCTGCAGACCGACGCCCCGCTCAAGCGCGCCATCATGCCCAACGGCGGTTGGCGCATGGTCGAGGGCGCACTCAACGCCTACGGCCACCAGGCCGACCCCGACGTCCGGGACATCTACACGCACCTGCGCAAGACCCACAACGAAGGCGTCTTCGACGCCTACACCCCCGAGATCCGCGCCTGCCGCTCCTCCGGCATCATCACCGGCCTGCCCGACGCCTACGGCCGCGGCCGCATCATCGGCGACTACCGCCGCGTCGCCCTCTACGGCGTCGACCGGCTCATCGCCGCGAAGGAGACCGACAAGGCCGCCCTCGGCGAACAGTGGGCGACCGAGGACGTCATCCGCGGCCGCGAGGAGATCTCCGAGCAGATCAAGGCCCTCGAGGAACTGAAGGCCATGGCCATGTCGTACGGCTACGACATCGCGCGGCCCGCCGCCACCGGCCGCGAGGCCGTCCAGTGGCTCTACTTCGCCTACCTCGCCGCCGTGAAGGAGCAGAACGGCGCGGCCATGTCGATCGGCCGCATCGACTCCTTCCTCGACATCTACCTCCAGCGCGACATCGAGGCCGGCCGCATCACCGAGTCCGAGGCCCAGGAGTTCATCGACGACTTCGTCATCAAGCTCCGCATTGTCCGCTTCTTGCGCACCCCCGAGTACAACGAGCTGTACTCCGGCGACCCGACCTGGGTCACCTGGTCGATGGCCGGCATCGGCGAGGACGGCCGCCCCCTGGTCTCGCGCACCACCTTCCGCGCCCTGCAGACCCTCTACAACCTCGGCCCCGCCCCCGAGCCGAACCTCACCGTCTTCTGGTCGCGGCGGCTGCCCCGGGGCTTCAAGGACTTCGCCGCCCAGGTCGCCATCGACACCTCGGCCATCCAGTTCGAGTCCGACGAGCTGATGCGCCCCAAGTACGGCGATGACACCGCGATCGCCTGCTGCGTCTCCGCGATGGCCGTCGGCAAGCAGATGCAGTTCTTCGGAGCCCGCGTCAACGTCGCCAAGGCCCTCCTCTACGCGATCAACGGCGGCCGGGACGAGAGGACCGGCAAGACCGTCGTCCAGGGCTTCACACCCATCGACGGCGACTACCTGGACTACCCGACGGTCGTGCGGCAGTACGACGCGATGCTCGACTGGCTCGCCAAGACCTACGTCCACGCGCTCAACGTCATCCACTACATGCACGACAAGTACGCCTACGAACGCATCGAGATGGCGCTGCACGACCGGGACGTCCTGCGCACCATGGCGTGCGGCATCGCCGGGCTCTCGGTCGCCGCCGACTCGCTCTCGGCGATCAAGCACGCCAGGGTCAGGGTGATCCGCGACGAGACCGGCCTCGCCGTCGACTACGAGATCGAGGGCGACTACCCCGCCTACGGGAACAACGACGACCGTGCCGACGACATCGCCCGGCGCATCGTGCACGACTTCATGGAGAAGGTCCGCAAGCACCCCACCTACCGGAACGCGGTGCACACCCAGTCGGTGCTGACCATCACCTCGAACGTCGTCTACGGCAAGAAGACCGGCAACACCCCCGACGGCCGCCGCGCCGGGACGCCCTTCGCCCCGGGCGCCAACCCGATGAACGGCCGCGACGAACACGGCTACATCGCCTCGGCGATGTCGGTCGCCAAGCTGCCCTACGACGACGCCGAGGACGGCATCTCGCTGACCAACACCATCACCCCCGACGCACTCGGCCGCACCCCCGAGGAGCGCGTCGCGAACCTCGCCGGAGTCCTGGACGGCTTCATGGCGAGCGACGGCTTCCACATGAACGTGAACGTGCTCGACAAGGCCACCCTGGAGGACGCCATGCGGCACCCGGAGAACTACCCGCAGCTGACCATCCGGGTCTCGGGATACGCGGTGAACTTCATCAGGCTCACCCGGGACCAGCAGCTCGACGTCATCAACCGCACCTTCCACGGCTCCCTCTGAGCCCTCCGCGAGCAGTTCGGGAGTACCGCCATGGCTGTCCTCACCCCCGCGGCGACCGTCACCCGCCGCCCCGTCACCGGCTCGGTCCACTCCTGGGACCTGTCCACCGGCGTCGACGGGCCCGGGGCGCGCTTCGTCACGTTCCTCGCGGGGTGTCCCCTGGCCTGCCTGTACTGCCACAACCCCGACACCTGGCGGATGCGCGACGGCAAGCGGACCACGGCCGACGACGTCATCGGGGAAGCCGCCAAATACACCCGGTTCATCTCCGCGGCCGGGGGCGGAGCCACCGTCAGCGGCGGCGAACCCCTCCTGCAGCCCGTCTTCACCGGCGAGCTCCTGCACCGCCTCAAGCACGAGCTGGGGCTGCACACCGCACTCGACACGTCCGGCCACCTCGGCAGCCGGGCCACCGACGCCCTGCTCCGCGACGTCGACCTCGTCCTGCTCGACATCAAGTCCTGGGACCCCGAGACCTACCGGAACCTCACCGGCCGCCCTCTGCGGCCCACCCTGGACTTCGCCCGCCGCCTGGCCGGCCTCGACCAGGAGACGTGGGTGCGCTTCGTCCTCGTCCCCGGAGTGACCGACGACCCGGCGAACATCGAGGGCGTCGCCCGCTTCGCCGCCTCGCTCGGCAACGTCACGCGCGTCGACGTGCTGCCCTTCCACAAGCTGGGCGAGGCGAAGTGGGACGCGCTCGGCAAGGACTTCACGCTCCGCGGCACCCCCTCGCCCACGCCGGACCAGGTGGCCGCCGCGAAGGGGATCTTCGCAGCTCAGGGCCTCAAGGCCGTCTGAACCGAGCGGCCGGGCCCGGCCGACGTACTCTGGAGGCATGAGTACCGCCCCCGCCCCCGAACCGCGCGATCCGGACAAGCCGAAGCCCAAGGCGAAGAACAAGCTGGTCTTCGACGACCCGCTGTCGCAGCAGTCTTCGGACGATACGGACCGAGGGTGGGGCGAGCGGGCCGAGACCGGCGGCGACAGCGCCGCCGACCTGGCGCGCTTCCTCGACGAGAAGCCGCCCCACCACCTCTGAGCCCGCCCCCTGAGAGCCCGCCACCTCCGGGCCCACCGCCCCAGAGCCCGCGCGTCCCCCGGCGCCGGTCCGCGCGCTACTCCTCGCGGTGTCCCGAGCCGCGCTGCGCCACCAGGGCGTCGCGGATCTCCTTGAGCACCTCCAGCTCGGTGAGCTCCATGACCTCCTTCGTGCCTTCCTTCTCGGCCCGCCGCGCCGCGACCCTCGCGAGGTACTTGGCCATCGGCAGCACCATCAGGAAGTACACGACGGCCGCGGTGATCACGAAGCTGAGGACCGCGCTGAGCACGGAACCCCACATGATCGGGATTCCCTTGGTGACCTCGCCCGCGCCGTTCATCTGGCACGGCGATTTCAGGCACGAGCTGTAGTGATCGAGGTCCTTCGTCCCGAAGGCGCCGACCAGCGGGTTGATGACACCCTTGACCACCGAGTTCACGATGTTCGTGAAGGCGGCGCCGATGACCACCGCGACCGCCAGGTCGACGACATTGCCGCGCATCAGGAAGGCCTTGAAGCCCTCCCAGACGCCCGGTTCCTTCTTCTCGCTCACCACGAGGCCTTTCGTTGCATGTGCGGGTTGCTGGACAAACAACTTCGCAACCTACGTGAGGCCATGGCGGACCTGTCCAATCGTCCCGCACGAACGAGCTACTTGACAGGCTGTCAGTGCGATCGTGAACGTTCCGCTTCATCGCAGGGTCACCGCGAGACGTGTGCTCGCGCCGGCTCCGGCCAGCCGTGCCGCCGTGTCTCGCGGGACGGAGAACACCACCAACGCCCCGCTCTCGGCAGCCCCTTCCCCGGCCCCGCCCCCCGGCTCGGGCACCTCGGACACGCGCGCCCCGGCCGCCACCACGCGCGGCTTCGCACCACCCGCGGGCGGCCCGTCGGCGGCGATCACGTCGACCCGGTCGCCGGGGCGCAGCAGGCGCGCCGCCTCCGCGTCCGCGATCCGCACGGGCGCCGCCACGGCTGCCCCTGCCGATGACGCCGCTGACGCCGCTTCCACCGGCTCCGCGGCGGACGCGATCTCCTGCGGGCGGGCCGCGTCGCGCGGTGCCGTGGCCGCGAGGGCGGCGGCGGTCATCGCGAGCCCCACGGCCATCGCCCGGCGTCTGTGCCGCAGCAGCCGGCGCAGCCGCGGATGGCCGCCGCGCACCCGCACGGGCGGGAAGTGGGGGACCGGGCGGCCGTCCGCCGGTCGGGTCTGAGGGGGTACGTGCGTCACGACAACCACCGCCTGCGGTGCGAGGAGCTGGGCTTCCGCTCCCACGATGCAGGCCCGCGCCGATTCCCGCCGAGCCCCGTGGACTACTCGCCGGTTGTGGACAACTCCCTCACCCGAAGGGGCACTTCCAGCCCTTCACAGGCCGTCGGCCCCAGACCCCAGACCTAAGCCCTCTCACGGCAACCGGATCCCCGGATCCATCCCGCCCAACGCCCCCGCGCACCCGCACTCCCGCCCCCGGTCGCCCTGCGGCAGCCCCGCGACCGCGTCGAACAGCACGCCCCGCAGCCGGTCCACATTGGCCGCGAACACCCGCAGGACCTCCTCGTGCGAGACGCCCTCGCCGCTCTCCGCGCCCGCGTCCAGATCCGTGACCAGCGTCAGCGACGTGTAGCAGAGCTCCAGCTCGCGGGCGAGCGCCGCCTCAGGGTGGCCGGTCATGCCCACCACCGACCAGCCCTGCTCCGCGTACCAGCGTGATTCCGCCCGGGTCGAGAAGCGCGGCCCCTCGACCACGACCAGCGTCCCGCCGTCCACCGGCTCCCAGTCGCGGCCGCGGGCGGCCTTCAGCGCGGCCCCGCGGCCCGCGCGGCAGTACGGGTCGGCGAGCGAGACGTGCACGACGTTCGGCACGCTTCCGTCGGGCAGCGGCACGCCGTCGAAGTACGTCTGCGCTCGCGTCAGGGTGCGGTCCACGAGCTGGTCGGGCACCAGCAGGGTGCCCGGCCCGTACTCGGGGCGCAGCCCGCCGACCGCGCACGGCCCGAGCACCTGCCGTACGCCGACGGAGCGCAGCGCCCAGAGGTTCGCGCGGTAGTTGATGCGGTGCGGCGGCAGGTGGTGGCCGCGGCCGTGCCGGGGCAGGAAGGCGACCCGCCGCCCGGCGATCTCACCGAGGAAGAGGGAGTCGCTCGGGGCTCCGTAGGGGGTGTCGACCTGCGTCTCGGTCACGTCGTCGAGGAAGGAGTAGAAGCCGGAGCCGCCGATCACGCCGATCTCGGCCCGCGGGACGCTCGCCTTCGCCGTGTTCACCATGGCCCGCACAGTAGCCGGGGCGGCACATGCCGACGACCCCGCCGTCGCAGGACGGCGGGGTCACACGGAAGAACCTGCGGGAAGTCCTACGCGGCCGAGCTCGACGTGGACGTCGAGGAGGAGCCGGACGACTTGGAGTCCGAGGACGAGGAGGACGACGAAGACGATGCCGCCTTCGATGCCGAGGAGTCGGACGAGGCCGACTTCGACGACGCGTTCGCCGGGGTGCTGCTCGACGACGAACCGCGGCTGTCGTTGCGGTAGAAGCCGGAGCCCTTGAAGACGATGCCGACCGCCGAGAACACCTTCTTGAGGCGTCCGTCGCAGTTGGGGCAAACAGTCAGGGCGTCATCGGTGAACTTCTGCACCGCCTCGAGGCCCTCGCCGCACTCGGTGCACTGGTACTGGTACGTCGGCACTTGCTTCCTCCTGGCACTCTCACTCGATGAGTGCTAACGACGGTCCATAGTGACGTATTCCGCGGGATCAGTCCACTGACACCGGCACGCGGTGACCGACGCCACGTGCCACGGTGCGGCCCGAGGACTTCGGAGCGAGCCGCGAGCGCAGCGTCACGAGGACCACGAGGGCCAGTGCCGTGCCGCCCAGCGGGACCAGGAATCCGGCCCCGTCCCAGAAGCGGTCCTCCAGCTGTCCGGCGACCGTGACGGCCGCCGCCTGCCCGAGCGCGACCGCGCCGGTCAGCCAGGTGAAGGCCTCCGTGCGGGCGGTCGGCGCGACCAGCTTGTCGACCAGGGTGTAGCCGGTGATCAGGGCGGGCGCGATGCAGACGCCGACCAGCAGGCCGAGACCGGCGAGCAGCGGCACGGAGTGCGCGGCCCACAGTCCGGAGGCCATCAGAGTGAGTGCCGCGTACCCGACGAGGAGCCGGCGCTGCGGCGAGATCTTCCAGGCGATGGCGCCGCAGGCGACACCGGAGAGCATGTTGCCCGCCGCGAACGTGCCGTACAGGACGCCGTTCAGGCCGGGCTCGCCGATCGACTCGGTGAAGGCGGCCAGCGAGACCTGCATGCCGCCGAAGACGGCGCCGATTCCGAGGAACGTGACGATCAGGACCCGCACTCCGGGGATGCGGAGCGCCGAGACGTGCTCCACGCGCGCGTGGGCGTCGTCGTGGGCGGACGGCTGCGGCTGGGTGCTCTTCTGCGCGGCGAAGAGCAGACCGCCCACCAGGGTGAGCCCGGCCTCGGTGAGGAGTCCCGCGGAGGGCGAGATGCCGGTGCACAGGGCGGTGGCGAGGAGCGGGCCGAGGACGAAGGTCAGCTCGTCGGTGACCGACTCGAAGGCGGCCGCGGTGGTGGCGAGGGGGGAGCCCTGCAGCTTGACGCCCCAGCGGGCCCGCACCATGGGGCCGATCTGCGGCGTCGACGCGCCCGCGGGCACGGCGGCCACGAAGAGCGCCCACAAGGGGGCGTCGGAGAGCGCGAGCACCGTCAGCGTGACGACGGACGCGGAGTGGACGAGCACGCCCGGCAGCAGGACGGCGCGCTGCCCGAACCGGTCGGCGAGCTTGCCGGTGAAGGGGGCGAAGAGCGCCATGGAGACGCCGGTGACGGCCGAGACGGCGCCCGCGGCACCGTACGAGCCGGTGGTGTGCTGCACCAGCAGGACGATGGAGATGGTCAGCATCGCGAACGGCTGTCGCGCCGCGAAGCCGGGGAGCAGGAACGTCCATGCGCGAGGGGTGCGCAGGAGCTGTCCGTAACCCGGGCGGGATTCGGTGACCGTGGATGCCACGGCCCGTGCCTTTCTGCCGCCTGGTAGCGGTCGCCCTGGTGGGGCGACGACGCCGAGAGCTGTCCTCTTGCGCGGAACTGCGGTAGATGCCGGGCTCCACTGCGGAGGGCGCCTCGGCCGCCATACGGTCGCGCCAGCTCTGCTTCAGGCAGAGTTGGTTCGATCTGGTGCCTTTATCGTACAGGGGAATGTCCCATCGGCCCCTGTATTCGCAGCCGATGAGACCCGTGCCACCTACGATTGGTGCTTTTCTCCGTCGGTTCCCAGCCAACCGGCCAGCTTTCCGCCGTGTCCGACCGCGCGCAGCCGCCGCTCGGCCGCGTCCCGCACCGGGTCCGTCGCCACCACCAGGAGCTCGTCGCCGCGCCGCAGCACCGTCGTCGGCAGCGGCACGAACGATTCTCCGTCGCGGACGATCAGCGTGACCGCCGAGCCCGGGGGCAGCCGCAGCTCGCCCACCTCGACGCCGTGCATGCGTGAGCCCTTGGGGATGTCCACCGACAGGAGGTGTCCCTGGAGGCGCTCCAGGGGCGCGGACTCGATGCCGAGGTCGGCGGCCTCCGAGCCGTCGCCGAGCCGCAGCTTCCTGGCCAGCCAGGGCAGCGTGGGGCCTTGCACGAGGGTGTAGACGACGACCAGGACGAAGACGATGTTGAAGATCCGCTGGCTGTCCTCGACGCCGCTCACCATCGGGATGGTGGCCAGGATGATGGGCACGGCGCCGCGCAGGCCCGCCCAGGACAGCAGCGCCTTCTCCTGCCAGGGCGTGCGGAACGGCAGCAGGCTGAGCACGACCTCCAGGGGGCGTGCCACCACGGTCAGGACCAGGCCGATGAGGATCGCGTGCCAGGTGTCGTCGAGCAGGTCGTGCGGCGTGACGAGGAGGCCGAGCAGGACGAACATGCCGATCTGGGCGATCCAGCCGAGCCCCTCGGCGAAGCCGCGGGTGGCGGGCCAGTGTGGCAGCCTGGCGTTGCCGAGCACCATCGAGGCGAGGTAGACGGCCAGGAAGCCGCTGCCGTGCGCCATGGCGCCCGCGGCGTACGCGGTGACCGCGATCGCCATGACGGCGATGGGGTAGAGACCGGAGGCGGGCAGCGCCACGTGCCGCAGGCCGTAGGCGCCGAGCCAGCCGACCGCGATGCCGATCGCGGCGCCGATCGCCAGCTCCAGGGCGATCTTGCCGATCAGTACGTACCAGTCGTCCACCGGTCCCGCCGTGGAGAACGCCACGACGAGGATCACCACAGGGGCGTCGTTGAACCCCGACTCCGCTTCCAGGATTCCCGTCACACGGGAGGGGAGCGGCACCTTCCGCAGCACCGAGAAGACCGCTGCCGCGTCCGTGGACGAGACCACCGCACCGATGATCAGCGCCTGCCGCCACTCGAGGCCGACGAGATAGTGGGCTCCCGCGGCCGTGATGCCGACGCTCACCGCGACGCCGACGGTCGAGAGCACGGCCGCCGCCGGCAGCGCGGGCCGGATCTCTTTCCACTTCGTCCCGAGGCCGCCCTCGGCGAGGATCACGACCAGGGCGGCATAGCCGATGACCTGCGTCAGTTCGGCATTGTTGAAGTGGACGTCGCCGACGCCGTCCTGGCCCATGGCGACGCCGATGCCCAGGTACAGCAGCAGGCTGGGGAGCCCGCTGCGCGACGAGATGCGGACCGCCGCCACGGCGACGAGCAGGACGAGCGAGCAGACGAGCAGGAGCTGGTTGAGGTGGTGGACAGTCAGGGGCCGTTCCTTCCGCGCTGAGCCGAGTGCTCCGACGGGAAGCCGAGCACTACGTAGGAGTACTTCGTTACCTTACCTAATTGTTAACGCTTCCTTGACGCCTTCGAATGGTTATTCGATCTTTTGAGGCGCGGGTTCCTGACTCCGCGTCCGGAGCCGGAACGCCCTGCGCCTATGGTTGCTCCTGCGCTCCCAGAGCCGCCCAGTCGACAGCACAGCCCGCCCTGCCGCTCGCGTAAGGACAGCAAGGACAGCGATGCCCTCCAACACCACCGCCTCTTCCGGTCATAAGTCCGGCAAGAAGAAGGGGCGCCGAGCCCGACTCGTCGTGATCGTCCTGGTCCTGGCCATCGTCGGAGGCATCGGCTTCGGCGCGTACTGGAGCGTCAGCACCGTGCGCGCCTCCTTCCCGCAGACCAAGGGAACGATCAAGCTCGACGGCCTCTCGGGCAACGTCGAGGTGAAGCGTGACGGGAACGGAATCCCGCAGATCTACGCCGACTCCGACGCCGACCTCTTCATGGCCCAGGGTTTCGTCCAGGCGCAGGACCGCTTCTACGAGATGGACGTCCGTCGTCACATGACCTCCGGGCGGCTCTCCGAGATGTTCGGGAAGAGCCAGGTCAAGACCGATGAATTCCTGCGCACGCTCGGCTGGCACCGGGTGGCGAAGAAGGAGTACGACTCCAAGCTCTCGCCGGAGACGAAGAAGTACCTCCAGGCGTACGCCAAGGGGGTCAACGCCTACCTCGCCGGCAAGGACGGCAAGGACATCTCCGTCGAGTACGCGGCGCTCGGCTTCAAGAACGACTACAAGCCGCAGGAGTGGACCCCCGTCGACTCCGTGGCCTGGCTGAAGGCCATGGCCTGGGACCTGCGCGGCAACATGCAGGAAGAGATCGACCGCTCCCTGATGACGAGCCGCCTCGGTCCGTCGCAGATCAAGGACCTGTACCCGAAGTACCCGTACAAGCGGAACAAGCCGATCGTCCGCGAGGGCGCCTACAACAGCGTCACCGAGGAGTACGACCCCGACGCCACGGCCACCGACACGCAGACCGGCACCGGCACCGGTACGGGCACAGGAACCGGTACTGGCACAGGTACCGGAACGGGTACAGGCACGGGTACGGGCACTGGCACCGGCACCGGCACGGGCGGGACCGGCGGCGCGGCCGGGTCCGGCCTCGCGGGCGGCGCCCAGGCCCCCGACGGGCTCCAGTCGCAGCTCAACGGCCTCTCCGGAGCCCTCGACGAGGTCCCGGCCATCCTCGGGCCGAACGGCAACGGCATCGGCTCGAACTCCTGGGTCGTCTCCGGTGAGCACACCATCACCGGCAAGCCGCTCCTCGCCAACGACCCGCACCTGGCACCGCAGCTGCCCTCCGTCTGGTACCAGATGGGCCTGCACTGCCGGTCGGTCTCCGAGAAGTGCCGGTACGACGTCTCGGGCTACACCTTCTCCGGCATGCCGGGCGTGGTCATCGGCCACAACAAGGACATCGCCTGGGGCATGACGAACCTCGGCGCCGACGTCACGGACCTGTACCTGGAGAAGTTCACCGGGGACGGCTACCAGTACGACGGCAAGGTGCTGCCGTTCACCTCGCGCGAGGAGACCATCAAGGTCGCGGGCGGCAAGTCGAAGAAGATCACGGTCCGCGAGACCAACAACGGCCCGCTGATCTCCGACCGCGACGACGAGCTGGTCAAGGTCGGCAAGAAGGCCCACGTCGACACCGCGGCCCCCGACCGGGGCGACGGCTACGGAGTGGCGCTGCGCTGGACCGCGCTGACCCCCGGCAAGTCGATGGACGCCGTCTTCGAGCTCAACAAGGCGAAGAACTTCACGGAGTTCCGCAAGGCGGCCGCTTCTTTTGAAGTGCCGTCCCAGAACCTGATCTACGCCGACACCGACGGCAACATCGGCTACCAGGCGCCCGGCAAGATCCCCACCCGCGGCAAGGGCGACGGCTCGCTCCCGGCGCCCGGCTGGGACCGCGACTACCGCTGGACCGGCTACATCCCGCAGGACGCGCTGCCCTACGAGTACAACCCCGAGCGCGGCTACATCGTCACCGCCAACCAGGCCGTGATCAGCGACAAGTACCCGTACAAGCTCACCTCGGACTGGGGCTACGGAGCACGCAGCCAGCGGATCGACGACCTCATCCAGTCGAAGATCAAGAACGGCGGCAAGATCTCCACCGAGGACATGCGCCTCATGCAGATGGACAACAGCAGCGAGATCGCCAAGCTGCTCGTGCCCAAGCTGTTGAAGATCGACGTCAAGGACAAGTACGTCCGCGAGGCGCAGAAGCTGCTCGAAGGCTGGGACTACACCCAGGACGCCGACTCGGCGGCCGCCGCGTACTTCAACTCGGTCTGGCGCAACATCCTCAAGCTGGCCTTCGGCAACAAGCTCCCCAAGGAGCTGCGCGTCAAGGGGCAGTGCCTGAGCGTCGAGCCGGCCGGCAACACCGGCCCCGCCGACGAGGGCAAGAAGGTGCGCGAGTGCGGTGAGCGCGACGCCGACTCGGCCCAGCCGGACGGCGGCGACCGCTACTACGAAGTGATCCGCAGGATCATCGACGACGAGACCAACGCCTGGTGGAAGTCGCCCGGGACCCGCACCGACAAGGAGACCAAGACCCGCGACCAGCTGTTCGCGCGGGCCCTGGAGGACGCGCGCTGGGACCTGACCGCCAAGCTCGGCAAGGACATCGACACCTGGAGCTGGGGCCGCCTGCACCGGCTCACGCTGAAGAACCAGACGCTCGGCACCGAAGGCCCCGGCTGGCTGCAGTACGTCCTCAACCGCGGCCCGTGGAAGCTCGGCGGCGGCGAGGCTGCGGTCAACGCGACCGGCTGGAACGCGGCGGGCGGCTACGGAGTGCTCTGGGTGCCGTCGATGCGCATGGTGGTGAACCTCAAGGACCTCGACAAGTCCAAGTGGATCAACCTCACCGGCGCTTCGGGGCACGCGTACAACGCCCACTACACCGACCAGACCGACAAGTGGGCCAAGGGCGAGCTCCTGCCGTGGGCCTACACGGACAAGGCGGTCGAGGGCAGCACGAGCGACAAGCTGGTGCTGCGCCCCTGACGGTCGCGCACGGCACATCCTGAAAGGGCCCTCCACGCACGCGTGGAGGGCCCTTTCGGCGTTCCGAGGCCCATGACCGCCCCGGGCCTCAGCGGAAGCGGTGCGCCCCCGACGGCGTCACGACGGCGTGCACCGGCCGGTCGTGTGCCTCTTCGGGGAGGTGGGCGACGACTTCGGAGTCGTACAGGAGCACCACGAGCGCGGGGTCGGCGGCCGCGCGCTCCAGGCGGGCAAGGACGCGGTCGTACGAGCCGCCGCCCCGCCCGAGCCGCATCCCGCGCGCGTCCACGGCGAGCCCCGGCAGCAGCACGGCGTCCGCCTCCAGGACGGCGTCGGGCCCGAGCCGCGCCCCGGAGGGTTCCAACAGTTCGATCTTCCCCAGATGTTGTACGCGGACGAGCGAGCCCTCCCCGTCGTACACGCCCCAGTCCAGGTCGTTGTCCGGGAGCAGCGCCGGGAGCAGGACGCGGGTTCCACGCGCGTGCAGGGCGTCGAGCAGTGCGCGGGTGCCGGGCTCGCTCCCCACGGAGACGTACGCCGCGACGGTCCGCGCGCCGGCGAGCTCCGGCAGTTCCAGAGCGCGCTCGGCGAGAGCCGCGGCCGCCTTCCGCACGTCATCGGCAGTCAACCCGCTTCTCACCGCGAGGAAGTCTCGCCGCAACATCCGCTTGGTTGGCTGGCCGTCTGCTCCGGTTCCGCCGGTTCGGCTCACAGGGATCTCCCAAATCGTTCCTGGTCGGCGCATATGCCGAGAAATTATCTGGACCCACAGATTCCGCACATACACACCGGATATGGTGGGCGCCATGACTGAGTCTCAACCCCCCCACAGCAGGATCACCAAGGCGGTCATCCCCGCGGCGGGCCTCGGCACTCGCTTCCTGCCGGCCACCAAGGCGACCCCCAAGGAGATGCTGCCGGTCGTCGACAAGCCGGCGATCCAGTACGTGGTCGAGGAGGCCGCGTCCGCGGGTCTCGACGACGTCCTCATGATCACGGGACGCAACAAGCGCCCCCTGGAGGACCACTTCGACCGCAACTACGAACTGGAGTCCGCCCTCCTGAAGAAGGGCGACGAGGCCCGCCTCGCCAAGGTCCAGGAGTCCAGCGACCTCGCGACGATGCACTATGTGCGCCAGGGCGACCCCAAGGGGCTCGGTCACGCCGTCCTGTGCGCCGCACCGCACGTCGGCCGGGAGCCGTTCGCCGTACTCCTCGGCGACGACCTCATCGACCCGCGCGACCCGCTCCTCGCCCGCATGGTCGAGACGCAGGAGCGGCACGGCGGCAGCGTCATCGCCCTCATGGAGGTGGCCCCCGAGCAGATCCACCTCTACGGCTGCGCGGCGGTCGAGGCCACCGAGGACGGCGACGTCGTCAAGGTCACCGGCCTGGTCGAGAAGCCCGACGTCGCGGACGCGCCCAGCAACTACGCGGTCATCGGCCGCTACGTCCTGGACCCCGCCGTCTTCGACGTCCTGCGCAAGACCGAGCCGGGCCGCGGCGGCGAGATCCAGCTCACCGA
The DNA here is from genome assembly GCF_044327655.1 of Streptomyces sp. NPDC018029. Classification (NCBI taxonomy): domain Bacteria; kingdom Bacillati; phylum Actinomycetota; class Actinomycetes; order Kitasatosporales; family Streptomycetaceae; genus Streptomyces; species Streptomyces sp. NPDC018029. The sequence continues at coordinate 443,475 of NZ_JBIRFV010000005.1, forward strand.
CGCCCTCCAGCAGCTCGCCGCGGACGAGAAGATCGGCGGCCCTGTGCACGGCGTGGTCTTCAAGGGCCGCCGCTATGACACCGGTGACCGGGGCGACTATCTGCGTGCCATTGTCAGACTCGCGTGCGAACGTGAAGATCTGGGCCCGGACTTCCAGGCCTGGCTTCGCAGTTACGTCACCGAGGAGATGTAGCACTTTGAGCAGCAGCACGACGACACCGACCACCGGCCGGCCCGAATTCTGGTCGGTGGAAGAGCATCTGGACGACATCCTCGCGACCGTCCGCCCGCTCGAACCGATCGAGCTCCAACTCCTCGACGCCCAGGGCTGCGTCCTGGTCGAGGACGTCACGGTGCCCGTCTCGCTGCCGCCCTTCGACAACAGCTCCATGGACGGTTACGCGGTGCGGGTCGCCGACCTCGCGGGCGCGAGCGAGGAGTTCCCCGCCGTCCTGACGGTCATCGGCGACGTGGCCGCGGGCGCGGGCGCGCAGCCCACCGTCGGCGCGGGCCAGGCCGCCCGCATCATGACCGGCGCCCCGCTGCCGCCCGGCGCCGAGGCCGTCGTCCCCGTGGAGTGGACCGACGGCGGTCTGGGCGAGGGCCCCGTCTCCGGGATGCGCGCCCACAGCACCGCCCCCGAGGGCGCCTCCGGAGAGGTCCGCGTGCACCGCCCCGCCGAGGCACGCGCGCACGTGCGCGAGCGCGGCAGCGACGTCCGGGCGGGCGACCGGGCCCTGTCCGCGGGCACCGTCCTCGGCCCCCCGCAGATCGCCCTGCTCGCCGCGATCGGCCGCGGCACGGTGAAGGTACGCCCGCGCCCGCGCGTGGTCGTCATGTCCACCGGCAGCGAACTGATCCAGCCCGGCGAGGAGTTGGCGGCCGGCCAGATCTACGACTCCAACAGCTTCGCCCTCACCTCCGCCGCCCGCGACGCCGGAGCCATCGCCTACCGCGTGGGCGCGGTCGCCGACGACGCCGAGACGCTGCGCTCCACCATCGAGGACCAGCTGATCCGCGCCGACCTCGTCGTCACCACCGGCGGCGTCAGCGTGGGCGCCTACGACGTCGTGAAGGAGGCCCTGACCTCCATCGGCGACCCGGACGCCGAGGACGGCATCGCGGCGGGCAGCGGCGTGGAGTTCCGCAAGATCGCCATGCAGCCCGGCAAGCCGCAGGGCTTCGGCTCCATCGGCCCCGACCACACCCCGCTCCTCGCGCTGCCGGGCAACCCCGTCTCCTCGTACGTCTCCTTCGAGCTGTTCGTGCGCCCCGCGATCCGCACCCTCATGGGCCTTCCGGAGGTCCGCCGGCCCACCACGCGCGCGAAGCTGGTGTCGGACAAGGCGCTGCACTCGCCCGAGGGACGCCGCCAGTTCCTCCGGGGGAGGTACGACGCCGCGGCGGGCGAGGTCACGCCCGTCGGCGGAGCCGGCTCGCATCTGATCGCCGCCCTGGCCCACGCGGACGCGCTGATCGTCGTCCCCGAGGACACCACATCGGTGGAGCCCGGCACGGACGTCGAAGTGGTCCTGCTCGGCTGAGGAGGCCGCCCGCGCGGTACCGTGTCGCGCACAACAGGCCCGCGCGCCGCACCGCGCGGAGCCCGGACCGGGAGCGCCAAGCACATGACCGCGATTTCCCGGGGGGACACCCCCGGAGCCCCTGACCAGCAGCGACTGACCCACATCGACGAGGCGGGCGCGGCCCGCATGGTCGATGTGTCCGCCAAGGACGTGACCGCGCGCACCGCCCGCGCCAGCGGCCGCGTCCTGGTCTCGCCGCGCGTGATCGAGCTGCTGCGCGGCGAGGGCGTGCCGAAGGGCGACGCCCTGGCCACCGCGCGGATCGCCGGGATCATGGGCGCCAAACGCACGCCGGACCTGATCCCGCTCTGCCATCCGCTGGCCGTCTCCGGAGTGAAGCTCGACCTCTCCGTGGCGGACGACGCCGTCGAGATCCTCGCCACGGTGAAGACGACCGACCGCACGGGCGTCGAGATGGAGGCCCTCACCGCGGTGAGCGTCGCCGCCCTCACCGTCGTCGACATGGTGAAGGCCGTCGACAAGGGCGCCGTCATCACGGACGTACGGGTGGAGGAGAAGACCGGCGGCAAGTCGGGGACGTGGAGCCGGGAAGGAGCCGGGGCGTGAGCGCGGGTGACGGGCACGCACGCGTGGAGCACGACGCGGCGCCGCAGGCGGGTCGGGAGCCGGGTGGGACGCCGCGGCAGACAGGACAGGACGCGTCGGCGGGCGGCGCCCTGCTCGCGCCGTACAGCGCGCTCGTCGTGACCGCGTCGAACCGTGCCGCCGCGGGCGTCTACGCCGACCGGGGCGGGCCGATCCTCGTCGAAGGGCTCACCGCCCTCGGATTCGCCGTCGACGGGCCGCAGGTCGTCCCCGACGGCGACCCCGTCGAACAGGCCCTGCGCGCGGGCGCCGAGGCCGGTTACGACGTCATCCTCACCACCGGCGGCACCGGCATCTCGCCCACCGACCGCACCCCCGAGGCCACCCGCCGCGTCATCGACCACGAGGTGCCGGGCATCGGCGAGGCGATCCGCGCGTACGGCAGGGACAAGGTCCCCACCGCCGTGCTGTCGCGCGGGCTCGCCGGCGTCGCGGGCCGGACGCTCATCGTGAACCTGCCGGGCTCCACCGGAGGCGTACGCGACGGACTCGCCGTCCTGGAGCCCCTCCTGAGGCACGCCGTCGACCAGTTGCGGGGCGGCGACCATCCCGGCCCGCCGGGGGGTGTGAGCTGAACGGCTCCTCCTGGCCCGTCGAGCTGACGGACGGCGACATCGCCCTCCGTCCCATAAAGATGCGTGACCAGCGGGCCTGGCGCGACGTCAACCGGCGCAATCGCGACTGGCTGCGCCCCTGGGAGGCCACGATCCCGCCGCCCACCCCCAGCGGCCCGATCGTGCACCGCCCCACCTACCGTCAGATGGTCCGCCATCTGCGCGCGGAGGCCAACGCGGGCCGGATGCTGCCGTTCGTCATCGAATACCGGGGCCGTCTCGTCGGGCAGTTGACGGTCGCGGGGATCACCTGGGGATCGATGTGCTCGGGGCACGTGGGCTACTGGGTCGACGAGTCCGTCGCGGGCCGCGGGGTCATGCCGACCGCCGTGGCGCTCGCCGTCGACCACTGCTTCCGCTCGGTGGGGCTGCACCGTATCGAGGTCTGTATTCGCCCCGAGAACACGCCGAGTCGACGGGTCGTGGAGAAACTCGGATTCCGCGAGGAGGGACTCCGTCCGCGGTATCTGCACATCGACGGCGCGTGGCGGGATCACCTCGTCTTCGCGCTCACGACCGAAGAGGTCCCGGAAGGGTTGTTGCGCCGCTGGCACCAGGCGCGACCTCGGAACACGGCCTAGCGGACCGTCACCTCCGCCGTCACCTCCGCAAATGAAATAAGTGTTCGAAATTGATCGCGGATGGTCCGGCAGAGGCGGGTATGAGACTTGTCTCAGGCATTAATTTCCCGCTGCTGACGCGTCGTTGATCGCATCAGTCACAAAAAAAGTTCGAGATATCAGCCAGATCGTGCGACACACCGGCGCAATTGGCAGATGGCCTCACGCAAACCCCTCTACCGTGTGAGCGTGAGCAGCAGCGGCCTCATCTACGCAGTCATCGTCGGGGCCTGGGCCGCCTACTTGGTGCCGATGTGGCTCCGTAGGCAGGACGAGCTGAACGAAGCCCGTCCGACGGAACGCTTCAGCACCGCCATCCGGCTGCTGTCCGGACGGGCGGGGATGGAGCGCCGATACGCCAGGGACCTGCAAGCGCGCTCGCCCGAGGAAGGGGAGTCGCTCGACGACCCGGACGTCATCACCGGTTCGGTGGACGTCCGGTCCTTCGTCGCGCCCCCGTCCGACACGGCGGCATCCCGACCGGACCGGGCCGACCGGCCCGACCGGGCGGAGCGCGAACCCGAACGCGAGCGGGAGCACGAGCGCGAGCCCGAACGTGCACCCGCACCCGCACCCCGTGCCAAGGCCCCCGCCAAGGACCCGGCCGCCAGGCCCACGCCCGCACAGCGCGCCGCGTCGGCGGAGGCCGCCGCGCGCGCCCGGCGCGTCAAGGTCCTCGCCCGGCGCCGCCGCACGACGGTGCTCCTCTTCCTCGCCTTCACGGCCGGCACGGTCGTCGCCGCGGTCGGCGGGCTCGCCTTCCTGTGGGCGCCCGCCGGGCCCGCCGTGCTGCTCAGCGCGTACATCGTCTATCTGCGGGGCCAGGAGCGGCGGCGCTTCACCTACACGATGGACCGGCGCCGGGCCGAGGCCGCGGCGCAGCGGCTGCGCGAGCGGCAGCCCCGCCGCAGGCCCGCGGGCACGGAGCACGTCGCCGACGGAACGGCGGAGGATGGACCGGCGCTCGAGACGGAGACCGGGCTCTCCGCGCTCGCCGCGGACCGCCGCGCCCTCGTCGAGCAGACCGACCACGCCGAGTGGGTCGACCAGCAGCGCGAGCGGCAGCGCGGCCCGGGCCGGGGCGACAGCTGGGACCCGGTCCCGGTGCCGCTGCCGACCTACGTGACCGCGCCGGTCGCCCCGCGCGCCACCGGCAGCGTCGACCTGGGCGCGCCCGACGTCTGGAGCTCCGTGCGGTCCAGCACGGCGGAGCCGGCCGCCGAGCGCGCGGCCGAGCGGGAGCGACCGGCCGCGGGCCCGGGGGACATCGACGGAGCCGAGGGTGCCGACGCGGGCGGCGGCCGCAGCGACAAGCGCCGGGCGGCGTCCGCGCGGCGGGCTCGCGAGCGCGGCCGCACGCCGCTCTTCGACCAGTACGAGGACGGCGACCGGCCGCGCGCGGCCAACGAGTGAGGCGCGGGGAGGTCCGCACCGGCTGACCAGCCAGGAACGGATTTCCAAGCACCCGGATCGGGATGCTAGAGTTTCACTCGTTGCAAGGGCCTGTGGCGCAGTCTGGTAGCGCACCTCGTTCGCATCGAGGGGGTCTGGGGTTCAAATCCCCACAGGTCCACTGCACATGAGATCCCGTCCAGTTCATCGAACTGGGCGGGATCTTTGCGTTGCGGTACGCGAGGCCGGGCTCCGCGTGTGGTCTCCGTGTGGGTTGTCCGGCTGTGGATACATTTGATCCATGGTGTCCCCTTTGCGGGTTGGCGTGATCTGCGGCACTTCTCTGGCCGCCGTGCTCGTGGGCGGGTGTGCCGAGCCCCGGGGGCTGCGGGTGGAGGGGCCCGCGCTGCGGCCCACGCGAGTGGCGGGGCCCGTCTATGTGGCCGACGTGTCGGGGCGGCCGCTGCAGCAGCCGGCCGAGGTGGAGCTCACCGAGTCCGTCGTCGTCGCGGAGCTGAGCTGGCGGGACTGGGGCGGGCCGACCGCGCGGGCCACCGGGAAGCTCGGCGGCCCGTGGTGCGGGCCCGGGTGCCGTGACAGGCCGTACGACGCGACGCTGACGCTCAGCGGTCTGGAGCGGCCGGAGGGCGTGGCGTACTACCGGCGGGCCGCCGTCGAGCCGAGGAAGCCGGAGGAACTGCCCGCCGCGGCGGTGAACGTGCAGTTCCAGGGAATCCGGCTGTCGGCGCCGGACTTCTGAGGGCACGGGCATGAGTGTGGGGATGGGGCTGCGCGCCAAGATCGGGCTCGCCATCGCGGCCACCGCGGCCGTGGTGGCCGCGGTGATGGGGCTCCTCGTGCACCACCGCACCGTCGACGCGCAGTACGCGGCCGCGCGCAGTCAGATCGGGGACCGGCTGCGGACCGCCGTGCAGGACCACGCGGCCGGGATCGACGGGGACCGCACCCTCATCGACCCCGTCGACCTGCCGGGGCCGCTCGCCGGGGCCGTCGCGAACGGGCGGTGGGGCGTCTATCTGGACCGGAGCGGGCGGGTGCCGCAGCTGTGGGCGGCGAGCAAGTACGGCAAGGAGGTCGTCGCGCTGAAGCGCCCGTACGACAGGGAGACGGAGACAGTACGGGATCTGGACCGGGTCCTGTGGATCTCCGGGGGCATCGGGACGGCGCTCGCGTGTGGGGCGGGGCTGCTCGTCGCCACGCGGCTCGGGCGGCGCCTCAGGAGGAAGGCCGGGGCGGCGCGGCGCATCGCCGACGGGGATCTGACGGCGCGGTTGCCCCTGCACGGCAAGGACGAGATCACTCAGCTCGCGGCCGCCGTGAACACCATGGCCGACGCGCTTGCCGCGCGGTTGCAGGCGGAGCGCGAGGTGACGGCGAACATCGCGCACGAGCTGCGTACGCCGGTGGCCGGCATGGTCACGGCGGCGGGGTTGCTGCCGCCAGGGCGGCCGTCCGAGCTGGTGCGGGAGGCCGCGGGGCGGCTGCGGGAGCTTGTCGACGACGTCATCGAGGTGGCGCGGCTCGATGGGGCGGGGGAGCAGGTTGCCGCGGAGGCGTGTGAGCTGGGGGTGGTCGTGCGGAGGTCTGTTGCGGCGGGGGTTGCTGGAGCTGCCGGGGCCGCCGGGGCCGACGGGGTGGCCGGTGTGACGGTGGATGTTGTGCGGGACGTGGAGGTGGTCACGGATCCGCGGCGGGTGGAGCGGGTGGTTGCCAACCTCGTCAGCAACGCGTTGCGGCACGGGGCGGTGCCTGTGGTGGTGGAGGTCGACGGTGGGGTGGTGCGGGTGCGGGACTCCGGGGGTGGGTTTCCGGAGTCCTTGTTGTCCGGGGGGCCGCAGCGGTTTCGGAGTGGGGGTGGGGAGGAGGGGGTGGGGCTTGGTCTTGGGCTGACCATTGCTCAGGGGCAGGCGCGGGTGTTGGGGGCGGGGTTGCGGTTCGCCAATCCGGTGGGGGGTGGGGCGGTGGTCGAGTTCGACCTGCGGTCGGCTGTGCGGTGACCCTCCGGGGGGTGCGGGGTTGTCCGTGCGGGGTTGTCGTCTGCGGGTTTGTGGGGGCTGGTCGCGCAGTTCCCCGCGCCCCTGAGTGGGCTGGGCGTGTTGTTTTGCGTGCCGCCCGTCTGTGGCTTGTTGCGCAGTTCCCCGCGCCCCTGAGTGGGTTGAGCGTGTTGTTTTGTGTGCTGCCCGTCTGTGGCTTGTTGCGCAGTTCCCCGCGCCCCTGAGTGGGCTGGGGGTGTTACAGGAGTTTTGCGTAGCAGCGGCTCAAGTTGTCGAAGCGGTAGTAGCCGAACTTTTCCTCGGCGGGGGTGTAGCCGCTGGAGGTGTAGAGGGCTATCGCCTCCGGCTGCTTCGTGCCTGTTTCCAGGACCATGCGGGTGCGGCCCGCCGCCTTCGCGTCGGCCTCCAGGGCCGCGAGGATGCGGCGGGCGAGGCCCAGGCCCCGGGCCTCCGGGGTGACGTACATGCGCTTCAGCTCGGCGTCGCCGTCCTGGTAGTTCTCCTCGTTCCGGTCCATGCCGCGCCAGCCGCCGGTGGCCAGCGCGGTGCCGTTGTCGTCGTACGCGATGAGGTAGAGGCCGCGTGGTGGCTCGAACATGGTGGGGTCGAGGGGGGTGAGGTCGCCGTCGTCGCCGTAGCGCTCGGCGTATTCGAGCTGGACGCGGTCGTTGAGGCGGACGGCGTCCGGGTGCGCGAAGGTGACGGTGCGCAGCTCGATGCGGGGAGGGGTGGGGGTGGTGCGGGGCTGGGCGGGTATGGGGGCGGCGGTGTCGCGGGCCTGGATATTCATGCGCTCCATCGTACTTCTATGCGTAACGGATGAGAGTGGTGTCGTCCAGTGTGCCGGTATCGTGCCGGGATGCTCACTGTGACCAGCGTGAATGTGAACGGCCTGCGCGCCGCCGCCAAGAAGGGCTTCGTGGAGTGGCTCGCCGGGACCTCGGCCGACGTGCTCTGCCTCCAGGAGGTGCGCGCCGAGGCGCATCAGCTGCCGGACGAGGTGCGGGCCCCCGAGGGCTGGCACGTCGTGCACGCGCCCGCGGCCGCCAAGGGGCGCGCCGGTGTCTCGCTGTACACGCGCCGTGAGCCGGACCGGGTGCGGATCGGCTTCGGGTCCGACGAGTTCGACGGCAGTGGGCGGTATGTCGAGGCGGATCTGCCCGGTGTCACCGTGGCCAGCCTGTATCTGCCCTCCGGCGAGGTCGGCACCGAGCGGCAGGACGAGAAGGTCCGGTTCATGAAGGAGTTCCTCGACTACCTGAAGGAGCTCAAGGCGCGGGCCGCCGCCGAGGGGCGGCACGTCGTCGTCTGCGGCGACTGGAACATCGCCCACCAGGAGGCCGACCTCAAGAACTGGAAGGGCAACAAGAAGAACTCCGGGTTCCTGCCCGAGGAGCGCGCCTGGATGGACGAGGTCTTCGCGGAGTACGAGGACGTCGTGCGGGCCCAGCACCCGGGCGTCGAGGGCCCCTACTCGTGGTGGTCCTACCGCGGGCGCGCCTTCGACAACGACACGGGCTGGCGCATCGACTACCACGTCGCGACGGCCGGACTCGCCGAGCGCGCGGTGAAGGCGTACGTCGAGCGGGCCGCGACCCACGCCGAGCGGTGGAGCGACCATGCGCCCGTGACGGTGGTCTACGACCTGTAGGCCCTCGATCCGCGCATCCCCGGGGGCATGGGGAGGGCCATAGGAGTGGCCGGTGGCGGGGCGCGGGTGCAAAGTCCGGCAGAAGGCTGTCCCTCGCCCGCCCGGCATGGCAGATTGCGGTCGCGCACATGACCAACTGCCGAGCTTTCGGGGGGACTTCATGTCGGCCGTGCCCAGAGCCGCGTCCACATCCGCCACGCCGTCGAGACGTGCCGTCGTGCTGGGCGCGGCGGGTGCCGGGATCGCGGCGGCGCTGCCCGCCACCCGGGCGTACGCGACGGGCGGCGGTGGCGGGGTGCCCGCCGGAACGCCGCCCGTCCTGCTGACCGAGCAGGCGAGCCGGCGCCTCCTCGTCCTCGACCCGCGGCGCCGTGTCTGGGACCCGGCCGCGGAGCCGTCCGTCGTGCGCTGGCAGTTCTCGCCGCTCGGCGACCCGCGCTACAAGGACCTGCGGCCGGACGAGAGCTGGGTGTATCCGTGCGAGGCGAAGGTGCGGGTGCACCGGAAGCGCACGTACGTCCTGACGACGGCGTCGTTCGGCTTCGTGGCCGTCGTCGAGCACCCCTCGGGCAGGCGGTACTGGGGTGCGGCGCTCGGACCCGGGGACGATCTGTTCAACCCGCACAGCGCCGAGATCCTGCCCGACGGCAATGTGGCCGTCGCGTGCAGCACGGGCGCGCTGGTGCGGCTGTACGCGGCGTCGCGGGGGCCCCGGGCCACGCGGTACGCGGAGGCGACGCTCAAGGGCGCGCACGGGCTGCACTGGGACGGCGCGCGTGAGGTGCTGTGGGCCATCGGTGACGACGAGTTGGTGTCGTACGCGGTGGGCGGCACGGCGGGGCGGCCCACGCTGACGCGGACGTACGCGGTGGGCCTGCCGGTCGGGACGCCGGGCCGGACGCCCGGCGGGCACGACCTCTTCCCCGTGGCGGGGCGGCCGGGGCGGCTGTGGGTGACGACCAACGCGGCCGTGTTCCAGTACGAGCCGGACAGCGGCGCCTTCCTGCGGGACTTCGCCGGGGCCGAGGAGATCTCCCGCAAGTCCGTCAAGGCCGTCGGCGACGACCCGCGCACCGGGCAGGTCCTGACCACCGTGCCGGAGAGCGGGCTCGACGAGACCTGGTGGACCACGACGGTGAGCGTGCACCGGCCCGCGAGCAGCTACAAGCTCGTCAATGGGGGTATTTACAAGGCCCGTTGGTGGCTGCCCCGCTGAACCCGTAATGACTGGCCGGTCGGTCAGGGCTTCTTGAGGCGCCTGTCCAGGGCCATGGACAGCTCGGCCTCCACCACGCTCTTCGCGAGCGGGCGCAGCTGCTCGATGTCGACCTCCGCGGTGTCGGGCGTGTGGGTGCGCATGACCGTGATGAACAACTCCGCGAGCGCGTCGGCGTGTTCGCGGACGCGCTGGCCCGCCTCCAGGACCGCGGCGAGCGGAACTCCCTTGCGCACCAGGGTGGATGAGGCGTCGAGCAGGCGGCGGCTGATGTGGACCAGTTCGTCGCCGTCGGTGCCGAGGTAGCCGAGGTCCAGGGCGGCGACGAGGTTCTCCGGGGTGACCTCGCCCGCGAAGTGGTCGGCCAGCTCCTCGGGGGTGAGGCGGACCGGCTGCTCCTCCGTCGGCTCGCCGAGGCCGAGGAGTTCGCCGACGTCACGGCCCTTCTCGAAGGCGTCGGCGAGTTCGGCGATGCCGTTGAGCGTGTGGCCGCGCTCCAGGAGGGCGGCGATGGTGCGGAGTCTGGCCAGGTGGTGCTCGTCGTACCAGGCGATGCGGCCCTCGCGGCGCGGTGGCGGGATGAGGCCGCGCTCGCGGTAGAAGCGGACGGTGCGCACGGTGATGCCGGCCGCCTCGGCCAGCTCCGCCATGCGGTACTCGCGTACGTCTCCGGGTCCGCTGTCACGTTCGTCTGCCACGGGTGAAGCCTATGCCGTGCCACGTCGGGGGCGCGGTCGCGTCTGCCGCGGCGGGGTTCACTGCGGGTGCGGCTTGTTGTTGGTTGCTCGCGCAGTTCCTCGCGCCCCTGGCGGGGCGCGGGGCAGTCGACCGTGCTCGACCCCTACCCATGAGTACGGAACTGCCCTACTCTCCAATTGCGCCAGTAACCACTGGCATGGTTCGCGAACTTCCGGGAGGCGGCGGAATGGCAGAGCACGAGCACGTACGAGTGGCGGTGGTCGGTTCCGGGTTCGGAGGCCTCGGCGCGGCCGTGCGGCTGCGCCGCGAAGGCATCACCGACTTCGTCGTCCTGGAGCGGGCCGGCGCGGTGGGCGGCACCTGGCGCGACAACAGCTACCCGGGCTGCGCCTGCGACGTGCCCTCGCACCTGTACTCGTTCTCCTTCGCGCCCAACCCGGACTGGCCGCGCACCTTCTCCGGGCAGGAGCACATCCGGGAGTACCTGGAGCACGTCGCCGACACGTTCCGGCTCCGCCCGCACATCCGCCTCGACACCGAGGTGAAGCTGATGAGCTGGGACGCCGACCGGCTGCGCTGGACGATCGAGACCAGCAACGGCACCTACACCGCCGACGTCGTCGTCTCCGCCACCGGACCGCTCTCCGACCCGAAGACCCCCGACATCCCGGGCATCGACACCTTCCCCGGCAAGGTCTTCCACTCGGCCCGCTGGGACCACGACTACGACCTGCGCGGCAAGCGCGTCGCGATGATCGGCACCGGCGCCTCCGCCATCCAGATCGTGCCGGAGATCCAGAAGACGGTCGGCAGGCTCACGCTCTTCCAGCGCACGCCCCCGTGGGTGATGCCGCGCGCCGACCGCGCCATCACCGGCGCCGAGCGCTGGCTGCACAAGCAGCTGCCGTTCACCACCCAGGCCCGGCGCGGCATCCTGTGGGGCATCAGGGAGCTGCAGGTCCAGGCGTTCACCAAGCGGCCCAACGAGCTCGGCATGGTGGAGCAGCTCGCCAAGCGCAACATGTACCGGGCCATCAAGGACCCCGCGCTGCGGGCCAAGCTGACCCCGACGTACCGCATCGGCTGCAAGCGCATCCTGCTCTCCAACACCTACTACCCGGCGCTCGCCAAGCCGAATGTCGACGTCGTCGCCAGTGGCCTGGCCGAGGTGCGCGGCAACACCGTCGTCGCCGCGGACGGCACGGAGGCCGAGGTCGACGCGATCATCTTCGGCACCGGCTTCCACGTCACGGACATGCCGATCGCCGAGCGCGTGGTGGGCGACGAGGGCCAGACCCTCATGGAGAGCTGGAAGGGCGGGATGAACGCGCTGCGCGGCGCGACCGCGGCCGGCTTCCCCAACTGGATGACGATCATCGGCCCGAACACCGGGCTCGGGAACTCCTCCATGATCCTCATGATCGAGTCGCAGCTGAACTACATGGCCGACTACCTGCGGCAGTTGGACCTCCTCGGAGGCCGCGCCGCCCTCGCCGCCCGGCCCGACTCCGTGAGCGCCTGGAACCGCCGGGTGCAGGAGCGGATGAAGCGCACCGTGTGGAACACCGGCGGCTGCAACAGCTGGTACCTCGACGAGAACGGCGTCAACACCACGGTCTGGCCCGGCACCACCACCGAGTTCCGGGCGGCGACGCGACGGGTCGACCTCTCCGAGTACGAGGTGCTGCGGGAGCCGAGGGCGCTGAAAGCCGTGCCCGACACCCGTGCCGCGGAGAAGTCCGGGACGGCGAAGGTCGAGGCCGGGGCATGAGCCGACGACTGACACCAGTGGCGAGCGGGCCCTACGCGCCGCCCGCCCCCGCGCGCGAACTGACCGCCGTCTCCGCCGACGGGGCCCGCGTCCACGTCGAGGTGCACGGCCCCGAGGGTGCGCCCGCCGTGGTACTCGCCCACGGCTGGACCTGCTCGACCGCCTTCTGGGCCGCGCAGATCAGCGCACTCCGCGCCGGTCACCGCGTCATCGCGTACGACCAGCGGGGGCACGGGCGCAGTGACGCGCCCGGGGCCGCAGACGGATACAGCACGCAGGCGCTCGCCGACGACCTCGAAGCGGTCCTGGCGGCGACGCTCGCGCCGGGTGAGAAGGCCGTGCTCGTGGGGCACTCCATGGGCGGCATGACCATCATGGCGGCGGGCGGCAGGGACAAGGTCCGTGAGCACGCGGCCGCCGTTCTGCTGTGCAGCACGGGGAGTTCGGCGCTGGTCGCCGAGTCGCTGGTGGTGCCGCTGCTGCGGGCAGGGCGGGCGCGGACGCGCGTCACGCGGTCGGTGCTCGGCTCGCGCGCGCCGCTCGGACCCGTCACGCCGCTGGCCAAGCGCGTCCTCAAGTACGCGACGATGGGGCCCGGCGCGTCACCGGACAAGGTGGAGGCCTGCGCGCGGATCGTGCACGCGTGCCCCCGGGACGTGCGGTACGGCTGGTCGCACGTCCTTGAAGGGCTGCAACTGGACGTCGAAGTGGGTGAGTTGCGGGCGCCCACCGCCGTCATCGCCGGCACGGTCGACCGGCTCACGCCCGTCGTGCACGCGCGGCGGATCGCGGCCGCGCTGCCCGAGTGCCTGGGGCTCACCGAGCTGACCGGGGTCGGACACATGACGCCCATCGAGGCACCCGAGGCGGTCACCGCGCGGATCGCGGAGCTCGTCGGAACGTACGTACAGGTCGAGCAGGGCACACCGGGCGAGCCGGTCGAGCCGGTCAAGGAGGACGCATGAGCAGGGTCAGCCTGGAGGGACAGGTCGCGGTCGTCACGGGGGCGGCGCGCGGAGTCGGTGAGCTGCTCGCGCGCAAGCTGTCGGCGCGCGGCGTGCGGGTCGCGCTCGTCGGCCTGGAGCCGGACGAGCTGAAGCAGGTGTCGGAGCGGCTGCACACCGAGTCCGCGTACTGGCACGCGGACGTCACCGACCACGCGGCGATGGCGCGGGTCGCGCAGGAGGTCAAGGAGCACTTCGGCAAGGTCGACATCGTCGTCGCCAACGCGGGCGTGGCCGGCGGCGGGCCCTTCCTGGAGTCCGACCCGGACGCGTGGCGCCGCGTCATCGAGGTCAACCTCATCGGCAGCGCGGTGACCGGCAGGGCCTTCCTGCCCGTCCTCATGGAGAGCCGCGGCTACCTGCTGCAGATCGCCTCGCTCGCCGCGATCACCCCGGCGCCGATGATGACGGCGTACTGCGCGTCGAAGTCGGGCGTCGAGGCGTACGCGCACGCGCTGCGGGCCGAGGTCGGCTACAAGGGCGTCAAGGTGGGCGTCGGCTATCTGTCCTGGACCGACACGGACATGGTGCGGGGCGCCGACCAGGACGAGGTGATGCGGGAGTTGCGGCAGCGGCTGCCGTGGCCGTCGAACAAGACGTACCCGCTGGGTCCCGCCGTGGACCGGATCGTGGCGGGCATCGAGCGGCGCTCCAGCCATGTGTACGCGCAGTGGTGGCTGCGGGGCATGCAGGGCGTCCGCGGCTATCTGCCCGCGGTCATCGGCTCGGTCGGCCAGCGCGAGATGCGGCGCTTCGAGCCGCGGCTCGGCAACGTGTCGACCGGTCTGGTCGGCGCGGGCGGTTCGGCGGACGAACGGGAGCGCGCCGCCGGTTGAGCCGGCGTCGCGTGGCCGTACGGAGCGCAAAGGCCGTACGCAGCACAGAGGCCCCCGGCGTCCCGGGGGCCTCCTCGCACGAGCTCGACGTCAGGCGTCAGGCCTCGTAGTCGCGGTCGAACTTGTCCCGCTGCTCCTGCGCGGCGTCACGGGCCTGGTCCGGCGCCTGCGAGGACCGCTCACTCGCCTCGTCCTGGGCCTGCGAGGCGCGGTCGCGCGCCTGGTCGCCCTTCTCGCCCATGGAGCCCTTGGCCTTGTTGGCGAGGTCCTGAGCCTTGTCCTGGAACTGGTCCTTGATGCCCATGCGGTTCACTCCCGTTGTTGGGTGGGGGGATGGGGCCTCGATCAGATTTACATGGGCTGGCATTCTTCGCATTTCGATCATGTGGCCAGGTCAGGAGCGTGGTCACGGCCGGTGCGGCCGCGGCGGCAGGGGCGGCCTGCTGCGGTCCGGCACGTCCGAGTAGTCGGGGGGCGTGACCGCCGGGTTCCGCTCCAGGAGCTCCAGCGCGAGCCGTACCGCGTCGTCGAGTTGGGCGTGCCGGCCCTCCGCCCAGTCCAGCGGCGTCCGCAGGACGTCGAGGTCCGGGGGCACGCCGTGGTTCTCCACGCCCCACCCGTACGCGTCGAACCAGCCCGCGTTCATCGGCACCGTGATCACCGTGCCGTCGCCGAGCGCGTGCCGCCCGGTCATGCCGACGACACCGCCCCAGGTCCGCTGGCCGACGACCGGGCCGAGGCCGAGCAGCTTGAAGGCCGCCGTGATCATGTCGCCGTCCGAGGACGTCGCCTCGTCGGCGAGGGCCACCACCGGGCCGCGGGGCGCGTTCGAGGCGTACGAGACGGGCTGGGCGTTCCGCGTCAGGTCCCAGCCGAGGATCTTGCGCGTCAGCTTCTCGACGACGAGTTCGCTGATGTGGCCGCCCGCGTTGCCGCGCACGTCGACGATGAGGGCGGGCCGGGACACCTCCATGCGCAGGTCGCGGTTGAACTGCGCCCAGCCCGAGCCGCCCATGTCGGGGATGTGCAGATAGCCGCACTTGCCTCCGCTCAACTCCCGTACGACCTCCCGGCGTTTGGCCACCCAGTCCTGGTAGCGCAGGGGCCGTTCGTTGACGAGCGGGACGATCGCGACCCGGCGGGGCGGGCCCTCGCCCTCCGCGGGTTCGAAGGTGAGCTCGACGGTCGTGCCGCCCGCCGCCGCGAGCAGCGGGAAGGGGCCGGTGACCGGGTCGACCGGGCGGCCGTCGATGTGCGTGAGGATCGCGCCTTCCCTGATGCCGGACCCGGCGAGCGGCGAGCGCGCCTTGGAGTCGGAGGACTCGCCGGGCAGGATCCGCTGGATCATCCAGCCACCGTCGCGGTGCACGAGGTTGGCGCCGAGGAGGCCCATGGCGCGCTGGTAGTGCGGCGGGCCCTCGTTGCGGCGGGCGGCGGAGACGTACGCGTGCGAGGTGCCCAGTTCGCCGAGGACCTCGCGGAGCAGGTCGGCGAACTCGTCGGGGGACGCGACGCGTTCGACAAGGGGCCGGTACTGCGCGAGCACCCCGTCCCAGTCGATGCCGGACATCCCCGGGTCCCAGAAGTAGGCGCGGATGATCCGGCCCGCCTCCTCGTAGGCCTGGCGCCACTCGGCTGCCGGGTCGGCCTCGTGCAGGATGCGGCGCAGGTCGATCCAGACGGTGGTGTCGGCGTCGCCCGCCTCGGTGGCGGGCACGGCGCTCAGGTCGCCGTCGTCGACGACGACGAGCCGTGAGCCGTCGCCGCTGAGCGCGAACCAGTCCAGGTGGTCGACGAGCTGGGACTTCTTGGCCTTGGCGATGTTGAAGTATTCGAGGGTGGGGCGGCCCGAGGTGTCGGCCGGGTTGACGAAGGTCTCGCCGAGCGCGCCCGAGATCGGCCAGCGCAGCCAGACCAGGCCGCCGCCGCTGACGGGGTGCAGCGCCGAGTACTTCGACGCGGCGACCGGGAACGGCGTGACCCGGGACGCGAGCCCCTCCACCTCCACCGTCGTGGTGCCGTCGCCCCCGCTGCCGTCGGCCGGGTCGAGGCCGCCCGCCACCGGGCGCCCGTCGGGCAGCAGCGCGAAGGGGGAGGGGGTCGCCGAGGAGAGCGGTACGAGGTAGGGGCGGCAGCCGAGGGGGAAGGACAGGTCGCCGGTGTGCACGTCGTAGACGGGGTCGAAGCCGCGCCAGGAGAGGAAGGCGAGATAGCGGCCGTCGCGGGTGAAGACGGGGTTCTCGTCCTCGAAGCGGCCGTTGGTGACGTCGACGATCGTGCGGGGGCCGGGACCGGCGATGCGGGCCAGCTTGATCTGGCGCAGGGAGCGGCCGATGCCGGGGTGCGACCAGGCCAGCCAGCAGCCGTCGGGGGAGAAGGCGAGATCGCGGACGGGCCCGTTGACGGACCGGATCAGCTCGGTGACCCCGCCGCCCGAGCCCTCCGAGCCCTCCGAGCCCTCCGAGCCCTCCGAGCCCTGCGAGCCCTGCGAGCCCTCCGGGTCCGCCGCGTCCTCCGAGGTGTCGACGAGGAGCAGCCGGCCGTCGTTCGACGCGATGGCGAGGCGTTCACCGTCGCGGTCGGCGACCATCTCCTGGACGCGGCCGAGCCGCCCGCTCGCCAGCCTGCGCGGCTCGCGGGCGCCGCTGGCCCGCGGCAGATAGGCGATCTCGATGGCGTCCTCGCCCTCGGCGTCGGTGACGTAGGCGACCTGTCCGCCGTTGCCGAGCATCTCGGGAAGGCGGACCCGCACGCCCGGGGTGTCGGCGATGGTGCGGGCCGGGCCGTCGCGGTGGGTGAGCCAGTAGAGCGAGCCGCGTACGACGACGGCGCTCGCCCGGCCCGTCGCGTCCACGGAGAGCGCGTCGAGGTGCTGCGCGGCCGGCACCTGATAGACCCGCCGGCCGGCGCGCGGCCCGCCGAGCCGCACGTCGAGGCGGCGCGGCACGGAGTCCGCCGCGAGGTCGTCGACCAGCCAGATGTCGCCCGCGCACTGGTAGACGACGCGGGTGCCGTCACTGGCCGCGTGCCGGGCGTAGAAGGCGTCGTGGTCGGTGTGGCGCCGCAGGTCGGAGCCGTCGGGCAGGCAGGAGTAGAGGTTGCCGATGCCTTCGTGGTCGGAGAGGAAGGCGATGCGCCCGGCGACGAACATGGGCGAGTCCAGGTGCCCGTCGAGGTCGGCGAGGATCTGCTCGCCGTGCACCCACAGGCGGCCCGTCGCGCCGCCCCGGTACCGCTTCCAGGCGGCGGGTTCGTGCGGCGGCTTGCCGGTGAGGAGCAGCGTCTTGCGGTCGCAGTCGCTGTCGGCGAGGGAGTCGGTGATCGCGATGTCCCAGACCGGGCCCCAGGGCAGCTTGCCGCCCGGGGAGCCGTCGAGGGGCACGCTGTAGGCCCAGCAGAGGTGCGAGAAGGGCTCGCCGTGCGAGGACACGGCGAGGATGTCGCCGTCGGGGGACCAGCCGCAGACCCGGGTGTCGGTGCTGCCCCAGTAGGTCAGGCGGCGCGAGGGGCCGCCGCCCACCGGTGCGAGGTGGATCTCCGGGTCGAGGCTGCGCCACGTCGTGTACGCGATGTGGCGGCCGTCCGGTGAGAAGCGGGGATGGCTCACCTTGGTCCGGTCGACGGTGAGCCGCCAGGCCCGGCCCGCGGGGGTGCCCGCGGGGGAGAGGGGGGCCACCCACAGATCGTCCTCGGCGGCGAAGCAGAGGCGGTCGCCGCTGAGGTGCGGAAAACGCAGGTAGGCCTGGTCGGCGTGGTCGTCCTGGGCATCGTCGCGCGCGTCGGTCACCTGTCCATGCTTTTCCGCTCCGGGGGCTGCGGCAACTTCTGCCGGACAACGGATGTGACACGTGATGCAGCGCACGTACGAAACGGTTTCGTTTCGTTAGGCGGACGGCGTACAGTCTTGGCGTACTCAAGACGTACGAAACAGTTTCGTACGAGGTGGTTTCGTGCACGGTAGTTACGTACGAGGCGACCCGGGCACCCGGAGGAGGTGGAGACCATGACCGAGGCGGCACCGGCACGGCGCAGCAGGATCACGCCCGAGCGCGAGGCCGAGCTCTACGAGGCCGTGCTCGACCTGCTCCGCGAGGTCGGCTACGACGCGCTCACCATGGACGCCGTCGCCGCCCGCACCCGCTCCAGCAAGGCCACCCTCTACCGCCAGTGGGGGAGCAAGCCGGAGCTGGTCGCCAAGGCGCTGCGGCACAACAAGCCGACGTCCCTGGCGGACATCGACACCGGGTCGCTGCGCGGCGACCTGTACGAGATGGTGGCCCGCTCGGACGACTGCCAGATGGAGAAGGACGCCGCGCTGATGCGGGGCCTGTTCCATGCCGTGCACGACAACCCCGAACTCCACCAGGCGCTGCGGAACCTGCTCATCGAGCCGGAGCTCACCGGCCTCAACGACCTGTTGCGCAGAGCCGTGGACCGCGGCGAGATCGCCGCGGACAATCCGGCGCTGAAGTTCGCCGTCCACATGATGGTCGGCGCCTTCGTGGCCCGGGACCTCATCGAGGACCGCCCGGTCGACCGCGACTTCCTCGCCTCCTACATCGATGCCGTGATCCTCCCCGCCCTCGGCGTCTGACCCTCCCCACCCCTGCACCTGACGTCACGCACCGCTCACGTCGTCGGGCTGATCCCCCCTGCCCACATCCGGACACACGACCTGACCGGGAGTACGCCCTCGTGGCCACTTTCCTCTACAAACTCGGCAAACTCGCCTTCCGGCGACGCCACTTCGTCGCCCTCATATGGGTGGCGCTCCTGACGCTCGCCGGAGTCGGCGCGGCCTCGGCGCCCACCGCCGCCTCAAGCAGCTTCTCCATACCCGGCACGGAGGCCCAGAAGGCCTTCGACCTGCTGGAGAAGCGGGCCCCCGAGGCCAGCGCGGACGGGGCGAGCGCCCGCGTCGTCTTCAAGGCGCCGGACGGCGAGAAGGTCACCGACAAGGCCAACAAGGCGGAGATCGAGAAGACCGTCGCGGCCATCAAGTCGGGCTCGGACCAGGTGGCCCGCGCCGACAGCCCCTTCGCGGCCAAGACGGTCAGCAAGGACGGCTCCACGGCGTACTCCGCGGTCTCGTACAAGGTCACCTCGATGGAGCTGTCCGACGACGACCGCGAGGCATTGGAGAAGACCACCGACGACGCGCGCGAGTCCGGGCTCACGGTCGAGGTCGGCGGCGACGCGCTGCAGGCCATGCCCGAGACCGGCTCCACGGAGATCATCGGCATCGCGGTCGCGGCGGTCGTCCTCGTCATCACCTTCGGCTCGCTGATCGCGGCCGGACTGCCGCTGCTCACCGCGCTGATCGGTGTCGGCATCGGCGTCTCGTCGATCACCGCGCTCGCCGACGCGCTCGACCTCGGCACCACCACGTCGACGCTCGCCATGATGATCGGCCTCGCGGTCGGCATCGACTACGCGCTCTTCATCGTCTCGCGCTTCCGCGGCGAACTCGCCGAGGGACGCGACCGCGAGGAGGCGGCGGGCCGGGCCGTCGGCACCGCGGGCTCGGCGGTCGTCTTCGCCGGACTCACCGTGGTCATCGCGCTGGTCGGCCTCGCCGTCGTCAACATCCCGATGCTCACCAAGATGGGCTTCGCCGCGGCCGGCACGGTCGTCATCGCCGTCCTCATCGCGCTCACGCTCATCCCGGCGCTGCTGGGCTACGCGGGCAAGCGCGTCCTTCCCATGGGGGAGAAGAGCAAGCTGTTCGGCGGCGGCAGGAAGAAGGCCGCGGGCGCCTCCGGCGAGGCGAAGGAGAAGGCGAAGGAGAACATGGGCACGCGGTGGGCCCGCTTCGTGGTCCGCCGCCCGGTCGCCGTGCTGCTCGTCGGCATCGTGGGCCTCGGCGCCGCGGCAGTCCCGGTCGCGCAGCTGGAGCTCGGCCTGCCGGACGACGGCGCACAGCCGACGTCCACGACGCAGCGCAAGGCGTACGACCTGGTCTCGGAGGGCTTCGGCCCCGGCTTCAACGGTCCGCTGATGGTCGTCGGCGACCTCAAGGGCGCCGAGAACCCCGCGGCGGCCGCCGGTGAGATCAAGAAGACGATCTCCAAGCTCGACGACGTCCTAACCGTCGCCGCACCGGTGTTCAACAAGGACAAGGACACCGCGATCATCAGCGTCGTGCCGTCCTCCAAGCCCAGCGGCGTCGAGACCGAGGACCTGGTCCACTCGATCCGCGACACCGGCGCGCAGATCAAGTCCGACTCCGGCGCCGAGATCATGGTCACCGGCACCACGGCCATGAACATCGACGTCTCCCAGAAGCTCAACGACGCGCTGCTGCCCTACCTGGCGCTGGTCGTGGGCCTCGCCTTCCTGCTCCTGATCGTCGTCTTCCGCTCGGTCCTGGTCCCGCTCAAGGCGGCCCTCGGCTTCCTGCTCTCGGTCCTCGCGGCCCTCGGCGCGGTCGTCGCGGTCTTCCAGTGGGGCTGGCTCGGCTCGCTCTTCGGCGTCGAGCAGACCGGGCCGATCATGTCGATGATGCCGATCTTCATGGTGGGCGTCGTCTTCGGCCTCGCGATGGACTACGAGGTGTTCCTCGTGACGCGGATGCGGGAGGCGTACGTCCACGGGGAGCGGCCTGCCCAGGCGGTCGTGACCGGGTTCCGGCACGGGGCGCGGGTGGTCTCGGCGGCGGCCGTCATCATGATCGCGGTCTTCGCGGGCTTCATCGGCTCCAGCGAGCAGATGGTGAAGATGATCGGCTTCGGCCTCGCGATCGCGGTCTTCTTCGACGCGTTCGTGGTCCGTATGGCGCTGGTGCCCGCGGTCCTCGCGCTGCTCGGCAAGAAGGCGTGGTGGCTGCCGAAGTGGCTGGACCGCGCGCTGCCGAACGTCGACGTGGAGGGCGAGGGGCTGCGCACGGCGGCCGAGAAGGACGACGCCGAGAGGGAACTCGCTCGCGTCTGACCGGGTGCGCGGTCAGCGGGTGACCGGGTGACCGGTCAGCGGGTGACCGGGGTGGCGGTCGTGTGGGTACGACGCAGGAAGCGGATCAGCGCCGACGCGTCGAACTGCACGACCGTCACCCCGTCGCGTTCGTGGAACTCCACGACCGTCTGGACCCGGCCGCACGGCCATACGTGCACCTCGCCGGAGGTGACAGGGGCCCGCAGCCCCCGCTCCAGGAGCTGCCGGGCGAAGAGGCGGTGCGGGGAGCCGGGGAGGCCGATCCGCACGGTGTCCGGGTCGGCCTCCGGGTCGTAACGGAGGACGACGGAGACGGCGCGGTGGCCCTCGGAGGAGTCCGTGACGAGGTGGGCGCGTGCGTACTGCTCGACTGCGGGCATCGCTGGACTCCTCATTCTTACGGGCACTTCCTCACCAATGTCCCATATGTACGGTAATTCGCCGCGGGTGGGCGGGCGGCCGGGTGGCGTCGGCGGTGGGCGCGTGAACGCGGGGACGCCGGGCCCCCGGCGGGCGCGGCGAGCGCGGTGGGGGCGCGCGGAGGTGCGCAGCCGATTCGGGACCCGCACGCTCTTGCAAGCCGTTTGCAACAACGCACTATCCTTGAACGGTTCACGAGCCTTCCGCCCTGTCCAGGGCGCCTGCCCAGGAGCGCGCGCATGCATGTCCCCGACGGGTTCATCAATGTCCCGGTCTCCGCGGCGGCCGGGGTCGTCGCGGCGGGCGCCGTGGCCGTCAGCCTCAAGGGCGCCCGGCGTGAGCTGGACGAGCGGACCGCGCCGCTCGCGGGTCTGGTCGCGGCCTTCATCTTCGCCGTGCAGATGCTGAACTTCCCCGTCGCGGCCGGGACCAGCGGGCACCTCCTCGGCGGTGCGCTCGCCGCGATCCTCGTCGGACCCTTCACCGGGGTCCTCTGCGTCTCCGTCGTCCTGCTCATGCAGGGCGTCCTCTTCGCGGACGGCGGCCTCACCGCGCTCGGCGTGAACATCTCCGACATGGCGATCGTCACGACCGTCGTCGCCTACCTCACCTTCCGCGGCCTGGTGAAGGTGCTGCCCCGCGGGCGCCGCTCCGTCACCGTCGCCTCCTTCGTCGCCGCGCTGCTGTCCGTGCCGGCCGCCGCGATCGCGTTCACCCTCATCTACGCCATCGGTGGCACGACGGACGTCTCCATCGGGAAGGTCGCCACCGCCATGGTCGGCGTCCACATCCTCATCGGCATCGGCGAGGCCGCGATCACCGCGCTCACGGTCGGCGCCGTCATCGCCGTACGACCGGACCTGGTGTACGGGGCGCGGGGCCTGACACAGCGGCTCAAGCTGCGGGTCGGCGGGGAACTGGTGGACGCGCCGGCCTCCGCCCCAGAACCGGCCCCTGCCTCCGCTTCCCGCTCGACCCGCCCGGTCTGGATCGCGGGCATCGTCGCCTCCCTCGTCCTCGCGGGCTTCGTCAGCTTCTACGCCTCGGCCGACCCGGACGGCCTGGAGAAGGTCGCCCACGACAAGGGCATCGACAAGAAGGCCGAGGAGCACGCCACCGCGGACTCCCCGCTCGCCGACTACGGCGTCAAGGACATCACCGACGCCCGCCTCTCCGGCGGCCTCGCGGGCGTGATCGGCGTGGGCGTCACGGTGGTCGCGGGGACGGGAGTCTTCTGGGCGCTGCGGCGGCGTCGTAAGGATGACGCCTCGCCGACCGCGGTGCCCGAGGACGTCACCTCCGAGAAGGCCTGACGTGGGTGCGGGGCACGCCCACCGGCTCTACCGGCACGGTCACTCGCCGGTGCACGCGCTGCCTCCGCACACCAAGCTCGCGGCGGTCTTCTGCTTCGTGATCGTCGTGGTGTCCACGCCGCGCGAGGCGATGTGGGCCTTCGGGCTCTACGCGGTTCTGCTCGGCGTGGTCGCGTACGCCGCGCGCGTCCCGGCAGGCTTCCTGCTGAAGCGGCTGCTGATCGAGGTCCCGTTCGTGGCGTTCGCCGTGCTGCTGCCGTTCGTCGCGCAGGGCGAGCGCGTCGACGTGCTCGGCGTCTCCCTGAGCGTCAACGGCCTCTGGGGCGCCTGGAACGTCCTCGCCAAGGGCACGCTGGGCGTCGCCGCGTCCGTACTCCTCGCCGCCACGACCGAGCTGCGCTCCCTGCTGCTCGGGCTGCAGCGGTTGCGGCTTCCCCCGCTCCTCGTCCAGATCGCCTCCTTCATGATCCGGTACGGCGACGTGATCACGGACGAGATGCGCCGCATGAAGATCGCCCGGGAGTCGCGCGGTTTCGAGGCGCGGGGCGTACGCCAGTGGGGCGTCCTCGCCAAGTCCGCGGGGGCGCTCTTCATCCGCTCGTACGAGAGGGGCGAGCGGGTGCACCTCGCCATGGTCAGCCGGGGCTTCGCCGGATCGATGCCGGTCATCGACGAGGTGACGGCCTCGCGGGCGCAGTGGACGTACGCCCTGACCCTGCCGTTGACCGCCCTTGTCGTATGCCTGTTGGGATGGACGTTGTGACCTCTGCACTCACCTCTGCCCCCTCTCTGGAAGTGGCCGGACTGGCCTTCGCCTACCCCGACGGGCACCAGGCCCTCTTCGGCGTCGACTTCACCGTCGCGCGCGGCGAGCGCGTCGCCCTGCTCGGGCCGAACGGCGCGGGCAAGACGACCCTCGTCCTGCACCTGAACGGCATCCTTACCGGCGGCGCGGGCACGGTCACCGTGGCCGGGCTGCCCGTCGGCAAAGAGCACATGGCGGAGATCCGGCGCAGGGTCGGCATCGTCTTCCAGGACCCGGACGACCAGCTGTTCATGCCGACGGTGCGGGAGGACGTGGCGTTCGGGCCCGCGGCGGCGGGGATGCGGGGGCCGGAGCTGGAGGCCCGGGTGCGGAAGGCCCTGGCGCAGGTGGGCATGGCGGAGTTCGCGGACCGTCCGCCGCACCACCTCTCCTTCGGGCAGCGCAGGAGGGTGGCGGTGGCCACGGTCCTCGCGATGGAGCCGGAGATCCTCGTCCTGGACGAACCGTCCTCGAACCTCGACCCCGCGTCGCGCCGCGAACTGGCCGACATCCTGCGCTCGTTGGACGTGACGGTCCTGATGGTCACGCACGACCTGCCGTACGCCCTGGAGCTCTGCCCGCGCGCCCTGATCCTCAGCGAGGGAGTCATCGCGGCGGACGGGCCGACGGGCGAGCTCCTCGCCGACGAGGACCTGATGAGCGCACACCGCCTGGAACTGCCTTTCGGCTTCGATCCGAAGACGGTACGGGCAAGGGGATAGGGAATCGATGGCGCGGGGCGGCTGTTGCCCTTGTCATGAATGACGTCATGGGTGCGGCCATAGATGGGACCGCTCGGGTGCACGGCACGGTGGCGGCCGGTTACGAGCCGGTACGGGACGCTTTCGTACGCAACTTCGACGAGCGCGGGGAGCGGGGCGCGGCGGTGACCGTGTACCGGGACGGGCGCAAGGTCGTGGACCTGTGGGGCGGGGCGCGGGACGTCGACGGGGACCTCGGGGCGGGCGACGCCCCGTGGGAGCCCGGCACCGCGCAGATCGTCCGCTCGGCGACGAAGGGCGTCGCGGCCGCCGCGCTGCTCCTCCTGCACCAGCGCGGGGAACTCGACCTGGACGCGCCGGTCGGCTCCTACTGGCCGGAGTTCAAGGCGCGCGGCAAGGAGCGCGTCCTGGTCCGGCATGTGCTCGCGCACCGCGCGGGGGTGCCCGCCCTGGACCGTCCGCTGACGCCTTCCGAGGCGCTGGACCCGGATCTCGCCGCCGCGGTGGTCGCGGCGCAGGCCCCGTTCTGGGAGCCCGGCGAGGACCACGGCTACCACGCGCAGACGTACAGCTGGCTCACCGGCGAACTGGTGCGGCGCGTGACGGGCCGGCCCGTCGGGGAGTGGATCGGGGACGAGATCGCGCGGCCGGTCGGCGCCGACCTGTGGGTCGGGCTTCCTGACGCGGCGGCGGCGCGGGCCGGCCGCCTCGGCCCCATCGAGCCGGCGCCGGGCGGGGCGGGTGGGGCGGGTGGGC
Organism: Streptomyces sp. NPDC018029; assembly: GCF_044327655.1. Classification (NCBI taxonomy): domain Bacteria; kingdom Bacillati; phylum Actinomycetota; class Actinomycetes; order Kitasatosporales; family Streptomycetaceae; genus Streptomyces; species Streptomyces sp. NPDC018029. Next base: position 468,431 of record NZ_JBIRFV010000005.1, read on the forward strand.
TTCGCATGCGCCCGAAGCGGAATGTGGCGGAGGCGTACGCGGACCCCGACTCGCTCACCCGTCGTGCGTTCGGGGCGATCGATCCCCTGCCGGACGAGAATGACCCGGCCTACCGGGCGGCGGCCCTGCCCGCCTCCAACGGCATCGCCACGGCGGACGGGCTTGCCCGCTTCTACGCCGCGCTGATCGGCGAAGTCGGCTGCGGCCGACGGCTGTTCGAGCCTTCTACGGTCTCGCTGGCGCGGGGCGAGGTGTCGGCGGGGCCCGACCGCGTCCTGGTCGTCGGCACGCGGTTCGGCCTCGGCTACATGCTCCACGGTGCCGCGTCGCCGCTCCTCGGCCCCGGTTCCTTCGGGCACCCCGGGCGCGGGGGTGCCCTCGGCTTCGCCGACCCGGAGTCGGGTCTCGCCTTCGGCTACGTCACCAACGGCATGAACAAGGGGGTTACGGCGGATCCTCGGGCCCAGGCGCTGGTTCGCGCGCTCCGCGACGCGACGTAACGCCCTACGGGGCGCGCTACTCGTACCCGGCGCCGGGTGCGGCCCACTTCCCGCAGCACTGTCATGGTGCCGGGTGCGGCCTCTTCCCACCGCACTGCCCCGGTGCCGGGCGCCGCCTCTTCCCAGCGCACTGCCCCCGTCCGGCGCCGTCAGCTCCCCACCCGCCCGCCCCGACGGAGCCTTCGAGCGGGCCTCGGGCCGGAGTGACGTCGTCCCACAACCCTCAACGGCGCCCCACCGCGCCGCCCCCGTCCGGCGCCGTCAGCTCCCCACCCGCCCGCCCCGACGGAGCCTTCGAGCAGGCCCCCGGCCGGGGCGACGTGGCCCACGACAGCAGTCGGCGCCCCGGCTCCGCATCCCGTCCCCCACCGCCCGCGTGCGGCCAAGTCCCCACCGCGCCGCCACCCGGCTGCGCCCACCACCCCGTGGACGTACCGACAACCCAGGCCGACCCGGGAGGAGGAGGGGAACAGGGGAGGGGTAACGCCACCGTGTGGCGTCGGGCCTTGCTCAGGTGCTGATGCCCATCAGCGTGAGCGTAGGGGCGAGCATGCCGAGGATGCTCACGGACCAGTACAGCGCCGGATGCAGACGCGTGCGGTTGGCGAGAGGGCGGTTGGCCAGCCACCACAGGAAACCGCAAAGGGCGACGAAGGATCCGAAGGTGAAGAGAACGACAGCGAGGCCGTCGTTCTCTTCCGGCGCGGGGTGCGCCCAGGTCATGGCGATGTAGTAGAGCATCCAGATCGGGACGACGGCGGGGACGCCGAGCAGCAGGTTGACGACGAATGCGGCGTACCACCGTCTGTTCATGTCGCCCCTGCCCCCGTGATCATCCATGGTGTCGGTGACAGTAACCGACGGCTGACGAGGGGCCGGTGCCGGTCAGGCCCGGCCCTTGAGCCGGCGCATGGCCAGCAGACCGCCGATGCCCGGGACCAGCGCGCGCCACCGGGAGGCGCGGGAGGCCCCCGGGTCCTGCGCGACGGCCGTCGGGAGCATCCACGTGGCCGCGATCACGACGAGATACGCCGTGCCGTGCAGCGGGCCGAGGAGGGACGAGAGCGGGCGGGCGTGGATGGTGAACAGGTTGGTGAGGAGGAGGGCCAGGGACACCGCCTCCGCGCCTGCCGCGATGCGGAGCGTGCGCAGGGTGAGCACAGCGGTCACGCCCCCGTCGTGGAGCCGGGGCGGACGATCATCAGGACGGTGACCGTCGCCCAGAGGATGTTGAAGATGCCGGTGAGCATCGCCAGGCGCGCCGTCGCGGGGCGGATCGTCGCGGGATCGACCATCGCGGGGTCGACCATCGCGGGGTCGTTCGTCGCGGCGCGGGCAGACCCCGGCGCGGACTCCGCGAGCTCCAGCAGACTCCGCTGCCCCGGCAGGATGACCAGCGCCAGAAGCCCCGCCGCGATCGCCGTCAGCAGGAGCGAGGCGATCAGCCACGCGTCGGTGAGGACGCCCAGCTGTGCCGCAGTAGCGATACCGAAGACGGGGACGGCGAGGCCGGCGACGGCGTAGGCACGGCAGACGCGGTGCAGGAGCGCGGCGATCCCAGCGGCCCGACCACTGTCACCCCGTTCGCCGCTGTCCCCTCGCTCCGCACCGTCACCCGGCTCCTTCCCGTCCCCCGCCCCGCCGAGCGCCCGCAGCGCGTACCTCGGAAACATCGACGCGGCCACGGTGATCGACCCGACGGCCAGGATCGCCACCAGGACGTGGACGGACAGCAGGAACTTGGTCACCGGGATGCCTCCAGGCAGGTGAATATGTTGGCTGCCAATACATACACTGCCAACGCCTTCTTTGGGTAGGCTGCCTACTCATGAAGGCGGATGCGGTGCGAGGGCACCTCGACGGACTGCTGCTGGCCGTGCTGGAACCGGGCCCGCTGCACGGGTACGCGATCATCGCGGCGGTGCAGCGCCGCAGCGGGGGCGCACTGGAGCTGCGTACGGGCACGATCTACCCGGCGCTGAACCGCCTGGAGCGCCTCGGCCTGCTGAGCAGCAGCTGGCAGACGGCGGCGGGCGAACGACGCCGCAGGGCCTACGAACTCACCGACGCCGGACGTGCCACGCTCGCCGGCGAACGGGCGGCGTGGAGCGAGTTCACGGCGGCGATCGGCTCGGTCCTCAACCCCGGCACGACGGCTCCCGGGCTCGCCACATGAGCGCCACCGCGGGCCTGCGGGCCGACCCCGTCGAGGAGCACATCACCGCCCTCGCCGCCGCCCTGCACGGGCCGGCCAAGGCCAAGTCCCGGCTGGTCGAGGAGATGCGCGCCGGTCTCGTCGACACGGCCGCCGCGTACGTGGACGAAGGAGCGGACGAGGTGGAGGCCGCCCACCGGGCGATCCACGAGTTCGGCACCGTCGACGAACTCGCCCCCGCCTGCCAGCGCGAGCTGACCGTCGCGCAGGCCCGGCACACCGCGAGGACCGTCGCGCTCACGGCCCCCTTCCTGGTCGCCTGCTGGTACCTCGCCCGCACGGCGGGCGGCGGACCGGCGCCCGGGGAACTCGCGCACACGCCCCAACTGCTGGCCGCCCACCTCGCCTTCGTCGCGACCCTCGCCGCACTGCTGGCCGCGGCGACGCTGGCCGCAACCGGCCCTCTCGCCCGCCGCCTGCCCACTCCGGACCGGGCCCCGCACCGGCTGCCCCTCGTCGTCGCCTGGACCGGCACCACAGCGAGCGCCGCCATGGCCGTCGCGACCCTCGCCCTCGCCACGGCCGCCGCCCTGGCCACGAACTGGCCCCTGCTGGCCGCCGCAGGAGCCCTGGCAGCCGCGTCCCACGCGGTCGTAGCGACCTCGGCCCGAGCCTGCCGCCGCTGCGCGACCCTGCCGATCACGCGCCTCGCGCTGGACTGAGCCGGCCCGAGGCGCCGAGCCTTGCCGGGGCTCCCGCGCACGCACCGTGAGGGTGTCCAGGTTCTTCGGAACGAGAAGGGCTGCGGAAGGTCCTTGCCGGCTGGGAGTTGAGCGGTGCGACGACACCCCCGCGCTGCCGCAACCCATGCCGCTGCCCGGCGACGACATGTGCTCGGGGTGGGGCGGTGGCTCGCCTCGCGTCGTCGCCCCCCGCCGGGTGGCAGGCGGCGAGCCACCCAGTTGCGCACCGCTGACGGAACTACCCCGCGTGCAGCATCAACCCGATCCCCGCCACCATCAACCCCGCCGCCACCAACCGCGGTGCCCCGAACCGTTCCTTGAAGAAGACCGCTCCGATCGCCGCGCCGACGATGATCGAGGATTCACGCAGCGCGGAGATCGGGGCCAGGTCCGCCTTCGTCTGGGCCCAGAGGACCAGGCCGTACGCCGAGACCGAGAGGGCCGCGCCGAGCAGGCCGACGCCCGCGAACGGGCGCAGGCGCGGGAGCAGTTCGCCGCGCCAGCGGTACGCCGCGTACAGCGGGACCGCGACGCCCTCCAGGATCATCAGCCACGCGATGTAGCCCATGGAGGAGCCGGAGGCGCGGACGCCCAGGCCGTCCACCACCGTGTACGCCGCGATGGAGACGCCCGTCGCGAGGGCCGCGCCGATCGCCGTCCAGTCCGGGCGGCGCCCCGAACCCCGTATCCCCCACAGGGCGAGGCCCGTCAGGCCCGCGCACGACACCGCGACGCCCGCCGCCTGCCAGCCGTCGGGGACCTCGCCGGCGAAGACCGCCGCGAGGACGGTGACCACCAGCGGCGCCGTGCCGCGCGCGATCGGGTACGCCTGGCCGAAGTCGCCGAGCTTGAACGACTTCATGAGCAGGGCGTAGTAGCCGACGTGGATCGCCGCGGAGAGGAGCAGGTAGGGCCAGGCCCCGGCGTCCGGGATCGCCACGAAGGGGGCCATGAGCAGGCCGATCAGCGTGCCGCCGCCGGATATGAGGGTGAAGCCGACCAGTTTATCCGTGATGTGGTGGGCGATCGCGTTCCAGCTCGCGTGCGTGACGGCGGCGAGCAGGACGGCCGCGGCAACCAGCGGGGTCACACCATCACCTCGCGGGCTCGCACGGCCACCTCGCGGGTCCGCGCGGTCACTTCGCAGGCTCGCGCGGTCACCTCGCGGGCTCGCGCCGTCACTTCGCGGACTCGCGCACGTCCACCAGCGTGCCGCCCGCGTGGGCGATCAGCGTCTTGGGTGCCATCGGGAAGACCGCGTACGGCGTGCCCGCCGCCGCCCACACCACGTCGTGGTCGAGGAGCGAGCGGTCGGCCAGGACCCGGGTCCTCGTGGCGTGGCCGAAGGGCGGCACGCCGCCGATCGAGTAACCCGTGGTCTGCCGGACGACGTCCGCCTTGGCGCGGGTCACCTTCTCCGCGCCGAGCTCCTGGCGCACCAGTTCCAGGTCGACGCGGGACGCGCCGTCCATCAGAACCAGTACGGGGACGCCGTCCGCCGCGAAGATCAGGGACTTGCAGATCTCGCTGAGTTCGCAGCCGATGGCCGCGGCTGCCTCCGCCGCCGTGCGGGTCTGCTCCGGGAAGCGGCGGACCCGGGGAAGCAGTTCGCCGAGGCCCAGGTCGCGCACGGCCTCGGCGAATCGGGGGTGGGCGTCGGACGCGCCGGACGACTCGGGTGTTGTAGCGCTCATGCCCCGCACGCTAGCGGTCCGTGTACGGGGCATGCGACCAGGTATCCGCATAGCGGACAGAGGCGTTCGCCCACGGGTGGGCCGGGTGGCCCGACCCTCAGGAACCCGCCCGCAGCATCGCCCGCACCACCGGCCCCGCCGAGTCCCCGCCGTGCCCGCCCTGCTGGACCACCGCCGCCGACGCGAGATCGCCGCGGTACGCGGTGAACCAGCCGTTGGGCTTCTTCTGGCCGTCGACCTCCGCCGAGCCGGTCTTCGCGCCCATGTCGGAGCCGAGGCCCCGCATCGGCTCGGCCGCCGTGCCCGCGACCGCCGTGTAGTGCATCAGCTCCCGCAGCGCCGCCGCCGTCGCGCCCGACATCTTGCGGGGCGCCGTCGCGAGCGTGCGGTCGTCGACGTCGGGGGAGACCAGGTAGGGCTGCTTGAACGTGCCCGACTTCACCGTCGCCGCGACCGACGCCATGTTGAGGGGGTTCATGCGCACGCCGCCCTGACCGATCAGCGAGGCCGCCATCTGGGCGTCGCTCTGCACCGGCACCGCGCCGTCGAAGGACGGCACGCCGATCGACCAGTTGTCGCGGCCGAGCCCGAAGACCTCCTGGGCCTGCTTGGTCAGGGAATCGTCGTGGAGCTTCTTCGCCTGGCTGATGAAGGCCGTGTTGCAGGACCGCGCGAAGCTCGCCCTGAACGTGCCGTTCTTGATCTGGAACTTGTCGTCGTTCTGGAACTTCCAGCCGCCGTACGTCTCGTACTTGGGGCACGGGTGCTTCTTGTCGACGCCGGCGAGCTTCTTCTCCAGGAGCATCGACGCCGACACGACCTTCATCGTGGAGCCGGGTGCGAGCGAGCCCTGGAAGGCCGTGTTGAAACCGGTGGGATTCGAGTTCGCGGCGGCCAGGATCTCGCCGGTGCTCGGCTTGAGCACGACGACGGACGCCCGCTTCCGCTTGGCGGTCTCGCGCTCGGCGGCGGACTGCAGCGAGCCGCTGAACGTCGTCTTCAGCGTGCCCGGAGTACCGGGGGAGAGGGTGAGCAGCGTCTTGTCGGGCGTCGACTTCGCGTCGGCCTTTTTCGACGACACCGAGGACTCCGAGGACTTCGTGTCGTCCGCCCGCACCACCCGCAGCTCGACCCCCGCCTTGCCGCCCGCCTCCTTGCCGTACTTCTCCCGCAGCCCGTCCAGGACCGTGCCCAGCGACGGGTACTTCGCCGCCGTCAGCTCGGCGCCGTCCCGGTCCACCGCCTTGATCGGCGGGTCGCCCGCCTCACCGGTGACCAGCCGGTCGCCCGGCTGCTTCAGCTCCGGGTGCAGGACGGAGGGGCGCCAGCCGACCAGCGTCTTCCCGTCGCTCTTCCTGCGGACGACGGTGAGTTCGGACTCGTACGACAGCGGCTTGCTCTCCTTCTTGTACGAGACGGTGGTGGACGCTTTGAAGGGCACCTTCGCGCCCGACCGCTTGCCCGGCGTCAGCCTGGGCTGCACGAGGTGGCCGTCCTTGCGGTAGGACGTCAGGGCCTTCTCCGCCGCCTCGCGGTCGTCCGTGAGCGCCGCGGCCCGCACCGCGTCGCCCTTGGCCCACGCGGTGAGGAACGCCCGCGCGGTGGTGCGGACTTCGGCGGCCGTCGGCGGGCCGGACGCCACCGGCTTCTCGTCGACGGTCGAGCCGTCGCCGCCGGAACCGGAACCGGAGCCACCGGACAGCGCGAACGCGGCGGCCCCCACACCGCACAGGACCACGGCCGCCGCCCCGCCGAGCACCCCCGGGTGCAGCCTCGTGTTCCCGACACGCACGTTCCCCGTGCGTACGTTCCCGACGCCGACGCTCTTGCGCTCGGTGGCGCGCCTTCGCTTGCCCACAAACCCTCCGCAGTTCCCCAGAACCCCCGGCTCTTCACCGGAAGGCCACCTTAGAGGCGTACGGAGAAGCCCTCGACCACTTCTTCGCCCGGCCGGGCGACGCGCCACCCGACCGATTACCCTGCGCCCAGCACCGCCGCCACGATCGGCCCCGCCGCGTCACCGCCGTGGCCGCCCCGCTGGGCCATCGCGGCGGCCGCGACATCGCCCCGGTAGCCGGTGAACCAGCTGTCCGACTTCTCCTGGCCGTCGACCTCCGCAGAGCCGGTCTTCGCGCCGATGTCGCTGCCGAGGCTCGCCATGGCCCGCGCGCCGGTGCCGCTCACCGCCGTGCGGTGCATCATCCGGCGCAGCTGCTGGACGGTGGAGGCGCGCAGCCCCTGGGCGGTGGCCAGTTCACGGTCGTCGAGGGACTTGGGCACGATCACCGGCTGCCGGAAGGTGCCCGTCATCGCCGTCGCCGTGACCGACGCCATGTTCAGGGGGTTCAGCTGGACCTCCCCCTGGCCGATGGCGTTCGTCGCGCGGTCGGGGCCGGCCGACGCGGGGACGGAGCCGTCGAAGGTGGTGACGCCGACCTGCCAGTCGTCCCCGCCAAGACCGAAGTTGTTCCGCGCCTCCTCGGTGAGGGAGGAGTCCGTGATTCCCTTCTCGTCGATGAGCTTCACGAACGCCGTGTTGCAGGAGCGCGCGAAGCTCTCCGAGAACGTCGCGGACTCGTTCGGGACCATGCCCTTCAGGTTGTGGATGGTCTGGCTCTGCCAGGTCGCGGTGGCCGGGCAGGGCGCGGGTCCTTCCGCCTTGGTGACACCCTTGTCGATGAGCATCGCCGCCGTGATGATCTTCATCGTGGAGCCGGGCGGCACCTGGCCCTCGAACGCCGCGTTGAACGCGTCCTTGCGGTTGTTGGCGACCGCGAGGATCTCACCGGTGCTCGGCTTCACCGCCACCACGGACGACTCGTCGCTCCGCAGCACCGCCTGCTCCGCCGCCTTCTGCACGCCCGCGCTGAGCGTCGTGGGCAGCTTGCCCGGCTTGCCCTTGGCGAGGGTGAGCAGCACGCGGCTGCCCGCGTTCTCGTCCTCGTGCCGCACGTACAGCTCCACGCCCGGCTTGCCGCCCGCGCTGTCGCCGTACTTCTCGCGCAGCTTGTTCAGGATCGGCCCCAGCGAGGGATAGTCCTTCGGGCGCAGGACGGTGCCCGCGCGGTCCACGGCCTGGATGGGCGGCGTGGTGGCCTCACCCGTCACGAGCGTGTCCCCCCTCTCCAGAGAGGGGTGGACGACGGCCGCCGACCAGTCGACGAGCGCGCGGCCGGTGGTCTTGCCGCGGACGACGGTGAGCTGCGAGTCGTACGCGAAGGGCTTGCTCTTCCCCTTGTACGACACCGTCGCCGACACGGAGAACGGCACCCGGGCACCCGACGCCCGCTTCGGCGTCAGCTTCACCTTCGTCAGGTGCGCGTCCTCGCGGTAGCCGGTCAGCGCGGCCGCGGCCGCCTCGCTGTTGTTCGTGTAGCCCGCGGCCCGCCGGGCGTCGCCGTCGGCCCACGCCGCGAGGAACTTCCGCGTGGTCTCCCGGACCTCGTCGCCCGTGGGCGGCCCGGTCTTCACGGCCACCGGGCCCGATCCCGGCGAGCCGTCGTCCCCGGTGACGTCGTTCACGAGGCTGTACGCGCCATATCCGGCGCCCCCCACCATGACGGTGAATACCCCGCCTACCAACGCGACCTTTACCCCTTTGCGCACGGTGCGCTCCCCTCCCCAGGTTCGCCATGAACCTTAAGCGGGTGGAGTGGCGCAAGGGGCATTCGTTATCCGAAGGTGTCCATTACACCCAGGTATCCAGCCACATTCGGGAACGCCAGGAATCGATGGGGATCGCCGTGCCGGTGTAGATCGGCCAGAAGTAGATGAAATTCCAGAGGATGAGCAGAACGACGACACCTGAAGCGGCGGCACCGACCGTCCTGCGGCGTTCACTCGACCCCGGCGGGCCCAGCAGCGCGCCGATCATCATTGCCACGGCGAGACACAGGAACGGCACGAAGACGACCGCGTAGAAGTAGAAGATCGTCCGCTCCTGGTAGAAGAACCAGGGCAGATAGCCCGCGAGGACGCCGCAGAGGATCGCGCCCGCCCGCCAGTCGCGGCGGAACGCCCACCGCCACAGGACGTACACCAGCGCGAAGGCCGCCACCCACCACAGCATCGGCGTGCCGAGCGCGAGGACCTCGCGGGCGCACTTGTCCGTGGTGTCGGCCGGACAGCCGTCCTTGCCGGGCAGCGGCGACTCGTAGAAGTACGAGACGGGACGGCCGTCGACGATCCAGCTCCACGGGTTGGACTGGTAGGTGTGCGGCGACGACAGACCCACGTGGAACTCGTACACCGCGTGCTCGTAGTGCCACAGGCTGCGCACCCAGTCCGGCAGCCAGGTCCAGCTGCCGCCCTTCCCGTCGGTGGCCGCCCAGTTGCGGTAGTAGCCGCCGCTGCCGTCCGTCGGCGAGAGGATCCAGCCGAGCCACGACACGACGTACGTGAAGAGGGCCACCGGCACCGTCGACACGAACGCCGGGAGCACGTCCCGCCGCAGCACCGCGCGGTAGGGCCGGTCCGCCCCGGCCACCCGGCGCGCGCCCACGTCCCAGAACACGGTCAGCAGACAGAGGAAGACCATGACGTACAGGCCGTTCCACTTCGTGCCGAAGGCGAGGCCGAGACAGAGCCCGGCCGCCCACCGCCACGGCCGCCATCCCAGACGGGTGGTCTCCGCCACGTACGCGTCCGGTCGTACGATCCCGTCCGCGCCGTCGGGGTCCGCCGGCAGCGCCGCCGCCAGCCTCGCCCGCGCCTTGTCCCGGTCGATCAGGAAGCACCCGAACGCGGCGAGCACGAAGAACATCAGGACCTGGTCGAGCAGCGCGGTCCTGCTCATCACGTAGTGCAGGCCGTCCACCGCGAGCAGCGCGCCCGCCAGACACCCCAGGAACGTCGAGCGGAAGAGCCGCCGCCCGATCCGGCAGAGCATCAGCACCGACAGCGTGCCGAGCACCGCCGTCATGAACCGCCAGCCGAACGGGTCGAAGCCGAACAGCCATTCGCCGATCCCGATCACGTACTTGCCGACCGGCGGATGCACCACGTACGCCGCGTCGTGCGGGATCGCGATGTCACCGCCCTGCCGCAGCACGTCGTCGTTGATCTTCTCCGGCCAGTTGACCTCGAAGCCGCGGTGGATGAGCGCCCAGGCGTCCTTCGCGTAATACGTCTCGTCGAATATCACGGCCTTCGGACTGCCGAGGTTCCAGAACCGCGTCACCCCGGCGACGAGCGTGATCAGCAGCGGACCGACCCAGCCGGACCAGCGCACCACCTGCTCGGCGGCCGTCCTCGACAGACCGAGCGTCATCCACAGGCGGGGGCTCGGCTCCGTGTACGGCGGCACGAGGCGCGCCCTGACGTCCGCTCTGGGCCGCGCCGCATGGCCGAATCGGCGCAGCCGCCGCTGCCACGGGGGCTGCTGCTCCTCGGCTGCCTGGCCCCCGCGGGTGTCCGGGGAAGACGCGGTACTGGTCACCGCGCCATCGTAGGGAACCAGACTGTGCGAGTCCCGTCCGTGGGCCCTGCGAGGATGGATCCGTGACAGGAAGCGCAGATTCCCCCGGAACCCTGGTCCTCGCGGGCACCCCCATCGGCGATGTCGCCGACGCCCCGCCGCGGCTCGCCGCCGAACTGGAGGCGGCCGACGTCGTCGCCGCCGAGGACACCCGGCGCCTCCGCAGGCTCACCCAGGCGCTCGGCGTGCAGGTCGGCGGCCGGGTCGTCTCGTACTTCGAGGGCAACGAAACGGCGCGCACGCCCGAGCTGGTCGAGGCGCTGGCGGGCGGCGCGCGGGTGCTGCTCGTGACCGACGCGGGCATGCCGTCCGTCTCCGACCCCGGCTACCGCCTCGTCGCCGCGGCCGTGGAGCGGGACGTGCGGGTGACGGCCGTGCCGGGCCCCTCCGCCGTGCTCACGGCACTCGCCCTCTCCGGGCTGCCCGTGGACCGCTTCTGCTTCGAGGGCTTCCTGCCGCGCAAGGCGGGCGAGCGCCTCTCGCGGCTGCGGGAGGTGGCCGATGACCGGCGCACGCTCGTCTACTTCGAGGCCCCGCACCGCATCGACGACACGCTCGCCGCGATGGCCGAGGCGTTCGGCGAGGAGCGCAGGGCCGCGGTCTGCCGCGAGCTGACCAAGACGTACGAAGAGGTCAAGCGCGGCTCCCTGAAGGACCTCGCCGAGTGGGCCGCCGACGGCGTCCGCGGCGAGATCACCGTCGTCGTCGAGGGCGCACCGGAGAAGAGCGCCGCCGAACTCACCCCCGACGAGCTGGTGCGCAGGGTGCGGGTGCGCGAGGAGGCGGGCGAGCGACGCAAGGAGGCGATCGCCGCGGTGGCCGCCGAAGCGGGCCTGCCCAAACGCGAGGTGTTCGATGCCGTCGTGGCGGCAAAGAATGCGGATCGGGGCAGCCCATCGGCAGGCAAAGGACTATCGTGAAAAGCAAAGCGCGGACCGCGCACCAGGCTGCTTTCGAGCCTCTTTCCTAAGGGGAGGCCAAATCGGCTCCAATGCTCGACAGGTCTGATGCGCTCGCTCCGGGAAAGGCGTCCACTGGTCGAAGGGACGCACAGTGCTTGTCCCTCGGGCAAGAGGAGCAGCTGGCATGAGTGAGATCGCAGACACCGGCCACCCCACCACAGCGATGAATGCCTCGCCCACGGCGCTGAACGTGGTGCATGAGTCCTACGCATTCGCCTGCATGCGCTGCGGACACGGCTGGGAGCAGTCCTACGAGATCGAGCACCACGTCGACGTCGCGGGCCAGGAATTCGTGACGTACCTGGCGGACGGCGCCCGCGTGCCCTCGCCGCTGACCCGGCCCACGTGCCTGAACTGCGGTGGGCACGTCGTGCGGATCATGCGGGCGGGGCAGGTGTCCTCCGTGCTCGACATGATGCGGCGGCAGCAGGCGGGTGGGGCCACGGCTGCGCGTCCCGGGAGCGGGGTGGGAAAGCCGGCCGGGCCCGTGGACCCCGTCGGGCCCGGGGACGGTGACGCGGGCGGTGACGTGCGGGAGCGGCACCACTGGCACCTCGCCGACCTGCTGCACCCCTTCCAGCACCGCAAGGGGGACTAGGGCCCGAGGTGGTTCCCCCGGGGGCTTCGTAGGATCGGAGCATGCCTTCGAAGAACGCCGACGCACCGCCGCCCCTGCCCGAACCGCTCCGGGTGGCGGTCGCCGACTCCCACACCCACCTCGACATGCAGTCGGGCACGGTGGAGGAGGGCCTCGCCAAGGCCGCGTCCGTCGGCGTCACGACGGTCGTGCAGGTCGGCTGCGACGTCCGCGGGTCACAGTGGGCGGCCGACACCGCCGCCGCGCACGACAGCGTGCACGCCGCCGTCGCCCTCCACCCCAACGAAGCGCCCCGCATCGTCCTCGGCGACCCCGACGGCTGGTCCCGGCAGGGCGCGCGCGAGCCGGGCGGCGACGCGGCCCTCGACGAGGCGCTCGCCGAGATCGACCGGCTCGCCGCGCTGCCGCACGTGCTCGGCGTCGGCGAGACCGGCCTCGACTACTTCCGCACCGGCCCCGAGGGCATGGCCGCGCAGGAGCGCTCCTTCCGCGCGCACATCGAGATCGCCAAGCGGCACGGGAAGGCGCTCGTCATCCACGACCGCGAGGCCCACGAGGACGTGCTGCGCGTCCTGAAGGAGGAAGGCGCCCCCGAGCGCACCGTCTTCCACTGCTACTCCGGCGACGCCGAGATGGCCCGCGTCTGCGCGGAACACGGCTACTTCATGTCCTTCGCGGGCAACGTCACCTTCAAGAACGCGCAGGGGCTCCGCGACGCGCTGGCCGTCGCCCCCCTCGACCTGGTTCTCGTCGAGACCGACGCGCCGTTCCTGACGCCCGCCCCCTACCGCGGACGGCCCAACGCGCCGTATCTCGTTCCGGTCACGCTGCGGGCCATGGCCGAGGTGCGCGGCATCGATGAGGACGCCATGGCCACGGCGATCGCCGCGAACACGGCGCGCGCCTTCGGGTACTGAGTCGCTGACTGAGTCGCCTACCGCGTGTCAACTGCGCGACGCTGAGTAGTCGCGCTGCTTTGGAGAGTGACGACGGCTCCGCTAGGTTCTGTGCGCCCGGTACGTACCCCTGGAGCGTCGGCGTGAGCAACTCGCAGTACGAGACGTACGAGCCGTATGAGACATATGCGCCATACGAGCCGTATGGCGAGCCGCAGAGCGGAGTGTGGCAGGACGCGGCGTACGACGTGTCGTACGCCGGGTCGCGTGACGTGTCGTACGCGGAGGCCGCCACGCTGCCGCGGCAGGTGGCCTCGTCCTCTGCGCCCCCCGCATCCGCCGCGCCCTCCTCTGTTCCCGCGCCCGGTGGGGGGCGGGCGGGGGCGCGGCGGGCCGCGCGCGGCAAGAAGGGGCCCAGGGCGTCCGAGCCCGCGTCCGCCGAGCGGCCCGAGGTGATCCGGCGGCTGCTGCCGCAGGCCCTCGTCGTCGCCTTCCTCGCGGGCGGCACGTCCGCGTTCGTCGCCAACGACAAGGCCGTCCAGCTCATCGTCGACGGCAAGCCCCGCACGCTGCACACCTTCGCGGACGACGTCGGTGAACTCCTCGCCGACGAGGGCGTGGACGTCGGCGCCCACGACATCGTCGCGCCCGCCGCCGGGACCGCACTCGCCAGCGGCGACGAGGTCGCCGTCCGCTACGGCAGGCCCGTCCACCTCACCCTCGACGGGCAGCGCCGCCGGGTGTGGACCACGGCGCGGACCGTGGACGGGGCGCTGCGGCAGCTCGGGGTGCGGGCGGAGGGGGCGCATCTGTCGGCCTCGCGCAGCAGCCGCATCGGCCGGGACGGGCTCGCGCTCGACGTCCGTACGGAACGCACCGTCACGATCATGGCGGACGGGCGGGAGCGGACCATCCGCACGAACGCGGCGACCGTGCGGGAGGCCGTCGCCGAGTCCGGGGTGACGCTGCGGGGGCAGGACACGACGTCGGTCCATCCCGACAGCTTTCCGCGCGACGGGCAGACCGTGACCGTCATGCGGGTCACGGGGACGAAGGAGGTGCGCGAGGAGGCGATCCCTTTCGAGGTGGAGCGGATGGAGGACGCGTCGCTGTTCCGCGGCACGGAGGTCGTGGCGCAGGCGGGGCGGCAGGGGGTCAGGCGGGTCACGTACACGGTGCGGAGCGTCAACGGCGTCAGGCAGAAGCCGCGGCGGGTCAGGTCCGAGGTGGTGCGGGAGCCGCAGAAACGGATCGTGAAGGTCGGCACGAAGCAGCGGCCCATGGCGGTGGCCGGGGCGGACGGTCTCGACTGGGGGTCGCTCGCCCGGTGCGAGTCGGGTGGGCGGCCCGGGGCGGTGGATCCCTCCGGTACGTACGGAGGGCTCTACCAGTTCGACACGCGGACCTGGCAGGGGTTGGGTGGCTCGGGCCGCCCCCAGGACGCCCCGGCGGCGGAACAGACCTACCGCGCAAAGAAGCTCTACATCCAACGCGGAGCAACCCCCTGGCCCCACTGCGGCCGCCACCTCCACGGCTGACCCCCCGACGGGGGGCGCGCCCCTACCCCCACAGCCCGTCGCGGAGAACCCCCACCCCGCCCGCCCGCCGGGCGGGGAGCGCCCCTACCCCCGCAGCCCGTCACGGAGAACCCACCCACCCACCCGCCCTTGCCCCCGCAGGCCGTCGCGGGCATCCCCCGCACCCGCCCCCCCCCGCAGGGTTGCGGGCAGGCAACCCGCACCCCACCTGCCCCTGCCTCCGCAGGCCGTCGCGGGCCCCCCACCCCAGCCGCCTCGACCCCCGCAGGCCGTCGCGGGCAACCCCCACCCCACTCGACCGACCCCCGCAGACCGTCGCGGGCAACCCCCCACCCCACTCGCCCCTGCCCCCGCAGGCCGTCGCGGGGAACCCCCACCCCACCCGCCCCCACCCCCGCTGGACGTCGCGGAGAGCCCCCACCCACCCGCCCCTACCCCCGCATGACGTCGCGGGGCAAACGGGTGGGTGGGTGGGAGGCATCCGCCGCGGAGCGGCGGGACTGTTTGTGCGGGCGGAGGGGAGAGGGGAGGGCCACCCTCCACCGAACCCCGCCCCGGCCCCGGGCAAGGGGTGGACCGTGCGAGGCCCAGGGGCCAGGGCCCGTAACCTGGGACCGTGAGCACTGAGCACGGCGCCCTCCTCGGCCCCGCCGACATCCGCGAACTGGCCGCTGCCCTGGGCGTACGCCCCACCAAGCAGCGCGGCCAGAACTTCGTCATCGACGCCAACACCGTACGGCGCATCGTCCGCACCGCGGAGGTCCGCCCGGACGACGTCGTCGTGGAGGTGGGACCGGGCCTCGGCTCGCTGACCCTCGCGCTGCTGGAGACCGCCGCCCACGTCACCGCGGTCGAGATCGACGACGCGCTCGCCGGCGCGCTGCCCGCGACGGTGGAGGCCCGCCTTCCGAAGAAGGTGGGTTCCTTCGGGCTCGTGCACAGCGACGCCATGCTCGTACGGGAGCTGCCGGGCCCCGCGCCCACCGCCCTCGTCGCGAACCTCCCGTACAACGTGGCCGTGCCCGTGCTCCTGCACATGCTCGACACCTTCCCGACCATCGAGCGCACGCTCGTGATGGTGCAGGCCGAGGTCGCCGACCGGCTCGCCGCCGCCCCCGGCTCGAAGGTGTACGGAGTGCCGTCCGTGAAGGCCAACTGGTACGCCGACGTGAAGCGCGCCGGGTCCATCGGGCGCAACGTCTTCTGGCCCGCGCCCAACGTCGACTCGGGTCTCGTCTCCCTGGTGCGCCGCGCCGAGCCGGTGAAGACCACCGCGTCCAAGCGCGAGGTGTTCGCCGTCGTGGACGCCGCCTTCGCGCAGCGCAGGAAGACGCTGCGGGCGGCCCTGGCAGGCTGGGCCGGTTCCGCGGCCGCCGCGGAGGCCGCGCTGGTCGCCGCCGGGGTCTCGCCGCAGGCGCGCGGCGAGGCACTGACCGTGGAGGAGTTCGCGCGGATCGCCGAGCACAAGGAGCAGCGGCAGGAGGCCGGCGCGTGAGCGGGAGCGTGACGGTACGGGTGCCCGCGAAGGTCAACGTGCAGTTGGCCGTGGGCGCCGCCCGCCCCGACGGCTTCCACGACCTCGCCAACGTCTTCCTCGCCGTAGGCCTCCACGACGAGGTCACCGCAACGCCCGCCGACGCGCTGCGGGTGACCTGCGAGGGCCCCGGCTCGGACCAGGTGCCCCTGGACCGTACGAACCTCGCCGCCCGCGCCGCCGAACTCCTCGCCGCGCGGTACGGCATCGCGCCCGACGTGCACCTCCACATCGCCAAGGACATCCCCGTCGCCGGCGGCATGGCGGGCGGCAGCGCGGACGGCGCCGCCGCGCTCGTGGCGTGCGACGCGCTGTGGGGCACGAACGCCTCCCGAGCGGAACTGCTCGACATCTGCGCGGAACTCGGCAGCGACGTGCCGTTCAGCCTGGTCGGCGGAGCCGCGCTCGGCACCGGACGCGGCGAGAAGCTCCAGCCGCTGGAGGTCGGCGGCGCCTTCCACTGGGTGTTCGCCGTCGCCGACGGAGGGCTCTCCACGCCCGCCGTGTACCGCGAGTTCGACCGCCTCACCCGCGACGCGCCCGCCCCCGAGGCGTCCCCGGCGCTGCTCGAAGCCCTGCGCACGGGCGACGTCGAAGCCCTCGCGGCCACGGTCACCAACGACCTCCAGCCCGCGGCGCTCTCCTTGTTCCCCGCACTCCACGACACCCTCGCGGCGGGCACGGCGGCGGGCGCCCTGGCCGCGCTGGTCTCCGGCTCGGGCCCGACGACGGCGTTCCTCACGGCCGACGCCGCGTCCGCCCGCAAGGTGGCCGACGCGCTGACGGCCTCCGGCACGTGCCGCACGGCCCGGGTGGCGACGTCCCCGGCCCAGGGCGCCCAGCAGATCTAGCCCCCAGATACTCACCCCCGAATGAGTACGTACACGCTGACGCCGGAGGCGTACCGCACGCGACCGTACGTCCATGGGATCAAGCGTTCGCGAACTCGCCGAGAAGACGCCCGCCGGGCGTGACCGGTACATCGACCTGCTGCGGGTCGCCTCGCTCGGCACGGTCGTCGTCGGGCACTGGCTGATGGCCGCCGTGACCGTCGGCGACGACGGCCGCGCCGAGGTCGGCAACCTCCTCGCCGTGGTGCCGGAGCTCCAGCTCCTCACGTGGGCGCTGCAGATCATGCCCGTCTTCTTCTTCGTCGGCGGGTTCTCGCACGCGCTGTCGTACCGCTCGCTGAGCCGCCGGTCCGAGGGGCGGCCCGTCTACTCGGCGTTCGTGCGGGCCCGGCTCCAGCGGCTGCTGCGGCCCACCATGGTCTTCATAGGGGTGTGGGGCGCGGGCGCGCTGCTCCTGCAACTGGGCGGCCGGGGCGGCGGACTGCTCGATGTCGCGCTGCGGCTCGTGGCGCAGCCGCTGTGGTTCATCGGCGTCTACCTCGCGATGGTCGCCTTCACGCCGCCGCTGCTGCGGCTGCACGAGCGGTGGGGATGGGGCGCGTTCGGCGGGCTCGTGGCGGCGGCCGGCGCGGTGGACGTGGCGCGCTTCGCGTTCGGCGTGCCGTATCTGGAGTTCCTGAACTTCGCCTTCGTGTGGCTCGCCGTGCACCAGCTGGGCTTCCTGCGCGCGGACGGCAGGCTGCGGGCGCCGTACGTCCTGGCGGGCGCGGGTCTCGCGGGCGCCTCGCTGCTCGTGGCCCTCGGCCCGTATCCGCTCTCCATGGTCGGCATGCCCGGCGAACGCGTCTCGAACATGGCGCCGCCCACCTTCGCCCTCCTCTGCCACGGCATGTGGCTGGTCGGCGCCGTGGAGCTGCTGCGCGGCCCCGCGACGCGGTGGCTGGCGCGGCCGCGGGTGTGGCGCGGCGTGGTGGCGGCCAACGGCATCTCCATGACGGCGTTCCTCTGGCACCTGACGGCGATGCTCGGGGTGTACGGGACGCTGCTCGCCCTCGACGTCCCGCTGCCGGAGCCGGCGAGCGCGGCGTGGTGGGCGCAGGCGCCGCTGCGGATGGGTGCGGCCGCGGCTCTGACGGCGGCGCTCGTCGTGGCCTTCCGCCGCTTCGAACGGCCGGGGACGGCGGGGCCGGTCGCTCCGGGCACGGCCTCGGGCCCGGCCGCGGCCCTCGGCGTCACGCTCTGCCTCTTCGGGGTGCTCGGCCTGTCGATGGTCGGCTTCGGGGGCCTGCTCGAAGGGCGTACGGCGATGCTGGTGGCCGTCCATGTGACGGCACCGGGTGCGGTGGCGATGGCCCTTGCCGGGTGGGTGCTGGTGGAGCGGGCGGGGCGCTCCCGCGCGGGCGACTACGCTTGAGGATCGATCGTCCCCCCTGTCAGGAGAGAAATGGCCGTCAATCTGGTCAATGTCGAGGCAGTCAGCAAGGTGTACGGCACCCGTGCCCTGCTCGACGGCGTCTCACTCGGCGTGTCCGAGGGGGACAGGATCGGTGTCGTCGGGCGCAACGGCGACGGGAAGACCACCCTGATCCGGATGCTCGCCAAGCTGGAGGACGCCGACACCGGCCGCGTCACGCACAACGGCGGGCTGCGGCTCGGCGTGCTCACGCAGCACGACTCGCTGGACCCCGCCGCCACCGTCAGGCACGAGGTCATCGGTGACCTCGCCGACCACGAGTGGGCGGGCAGCGCCAAGATCAGGGACGTGCTGACCGGGCTGTTCGGCGGGCTCGACATGCCGGGGTTCCCGCAGGGCCTCGACACCGTCATCGGCCCGCTGTCCGGCGGCGAGCGGCGCCGTATCGCGCTGGCCAAGCTGCTCATCGCCGAGCAGGACCTGATCGTGCTCGACGAGCCGACCAACCACCTGGACGTCGAGGGCATCGCCTGGCTCGCCGAGCACCTGCGCACGCGGCGCTCGGCGCTCGTCTGCGTGACGCACGACCGCTGGTTCCTGGACCAGGTGTGCACCCGCATGTGGGACGTGCAGGGCGGTTCGGTCTTCGAGTACGAGGGCGGGTACTCGGACTACGTCTTCGCCCGCGCCGAGCGTGAGCGCATCGCGGCCACCGAGGAGACCAAGCGCAAGAACCTGATGCGCAAGGAGCTGGCCTGGCTGCGGCGCGGCGCCCCGGCCCGCACCAGCAAGCCGAAGTTCCGCATCGAGGCGGCCAACGAACTGATCGCGGACGTGCCGCCGCCGCGGGACACCAGCGAGCTGATGAAGTTCGCGACGACGCGGCTCGGCAAGACGGTCTTCGACCTGGAGGACGTGTCGGTCCAGGCCGGCCCGAAGCTGCTGCTCAAGCATCTGACCTGGCAGCTCGGTCCCGGTGACCGCGTCGGCCTGGTCGGGGTGAACGGCGCGGGCAAGACCTCGCTGCTGCGGGCCATGGCGGAGGCCGCGCGCAGTGCGGGCGACGTGCAGCCCGCGGCCGGGAAGATCGTCGTCGGCAAGACCGTGAAGCTCGCCTACCTCTCGCAGGAGGTGGCCGAACTGAAGCCGACGCTGCGGGTGTTGGAGGCCGTGCAGCAGGTGCGTGAGCGCGTCGACCTCGGCAAGGGCCGGGAGATGACCGCGGGGCAGCTCTGCGAGACCTTCGGGTTCAGCAAGGAGAAGCAGTGGACGCCGGTCGGCGACCTCTCCGGCGGTGAGCGGCGCAGGCTGCAACTCCTGCGGCTGCTGATGGACGAGCCGAACGTCCTCTTCCTCGACGAGCCGACCAACGACCTGGACATCGAGACGCTGACGCAGCTCGAAGACGTGCTGGACGGCTGGCCCGGCTCCATGGTCGTCATCTCCCACGACCGGTTCTTCGTCGAGCGGACCACGGACAAGGTGTTCGCGCTGCTCGGCGACGCCACGATGCGGATGCTGCCGCGCGGCATCGACGAGTACCTGGAGCGCAGGCGGCGGATGGCGGAGACCGCGAGCGCGTCGGCGCCCGCGCAGGCCGCGCCCGCGCAGACCGCGGCGAAGACCGTCTCCTCCGCCGACGCCCGTGCCGCGAAGAAGGAACTCCAGAAGATCGAGCGGCAGCTGGACAAGGTCTCCACGAAGGAGACCAAGCTCCACGCCCAAATCGCCGATAACGCGACGGACTTCGAAAAGGTGGCCAAACTGGACGCCGAGCTCCGCGAACTGATCAGCGAGCGCGAGGAGTTGGAAATGCGCTGGCTGGAGCTTGCGGAGGACGCGTAGAGCTCCCGTGGAGCTCGCGTAACGGACGCATTACGGGCCGGTCCTCCCTTGGGAACAGGGGCTGGACCGGACCCGTGTGGTACGGGGGCAGGGTGATAGAAAGGCTGCCCTGAGCACCACTTGGCGTGCCGAAAATCAGTGAAGGGGGAAGCGCTGATGACTCAGCCGCCCAACCAGCCGCCGCCCGGCGGCTTCGGAGCTCCGCAGCCACCGGGGCAGGAGCCCCAGCCGGGTTACGGATACCCGCAGACACCGCCGTCCACGCCCGACAATCCGTACGCGAACCAGCCGACCCAGCCCGGCCCGTACGGCAACCCGCCGCAGCAGCCGGGCCCGTACGGGAACCCGCCGCAGCAGCCCGGCCCGTACGCGAACCAGCCGCAGCAGCCCGGCCCGTACACGAGCCCGCCCCAGCAGCCCGGCCCCTACGCGGCCCAGCCGCAGTACGGCTACCCGCAGCAGCCGCCGACCCAGCCGCAGTTCCCCGCCGGCCCCGGCGCGCCCGGCGGCGGCAGCGGCAAGAAGCGCGGCAAGCTCCTCGTGATCGCCGCCGCGGCCGTGGCCGCGCTGCTCGTCGCGGGCGGTGTCACCTGGGCCGTCGTCAGCGGTGACGACGACGGCAAGAAGAAGTCCGAGGCGAAGAACAAGGATCCCGAGCCCACCGCCTCTGCCCCGGTCAACCCGGGCACCGGCGACGGCGACGGCCACGAGGGCAGGGAAGACCTCAACGAAGGCCGCCAGGCCGGCGAGGCGAAGGTCCTCTGGTACAAGGAGGCGCCCAAGGTGCCCGGTTCCGGAGGCGACGCCCCCGGCATGTGGGTGTACGGCGACACCGTCGTCAAGGCCGCGTACAAGCAGCTCCTCGCGTACAAGGCCGGGACCGGCAAGACCGCCTGGAAGGCCATCGAGTTCCCGCAGAAGATCTGCGCGGCGACGCAGACGGCCACCGACGACGGCAAGATCGTCGTCGCGTACAAGGAAGGCACCAAGAGCGACGCCAAGTGCAACCAGCTCCAGGTCGTCGACCTGAAGACCGGTGACAAGGGCTGGGGCAAGCCGGTCAAGGAGGAGGGCCTCTTCGACTTCGCCCTCAAGAGCCACCTGGTCCTCGTCGGCGACGTGCTGATGGTCGGCCGCGACCAGTCCGGCACGGCGCTGCGGATGAGCGACGGCAAGAAGCTCTACGTCGCGGACAAGAAGGACGAGGGCACCTGCTTCCCCAACGGCTTCGTCGGCGGCAAGAAGCTCCTCATGGCCCTGTCCTGCGGCGCGAGCACGCCCAGCGCGCACGACGAGCTGCAGCAGCTCGACCCGAAGACCGGCCGCGCCCTGTGGACCAAGAAGTTCCCCAAGGGCTGGCGCATCGGCAAGGTCTTCTCGGACAGCCCGACGATCGTGTACCTCAGCAACGAGGACAAGAAGCAGTTCAACATCATGGTGTTGAAGGAGAACAGCGACAAGACGCGCTCCGAGGTCATCACCAAGGACAGCTTCGCGCCGGAGTGCGACACCTCGGTCCTCAGCCGTGAGCTGGCCGGCTGTCTGGGCGTGGCCGTCGACGACAAGAACCTCTACCTGCCGACGAGCGAGAAGAGCGGCGCGAACGACGTGGTCGCGCTGAGCCTCGCCACCGGCAAGGAGGCCTGGCGCGCCAAGTCGCCGCTGGACGAAACGATGCTCCCGCTGAAGGTCGAGAACGGCGAGGTGATCGCGTACGTCACTCCGTCGTACGACTCCGGCGGCCGCGTCGTCTCCATCGCGACGTCCGGTTCGCACAAGCCCAAGACCCTGCTCCAGCACCCGAAGGGCACATCGCGGATCGAGAGCGGCTTCTACTCGAAGGACGTCGACTACGTGGACGGGCGCTTCTACATCTCGACCACCAGCATCATGCGCTCCTCCGGCCAGGCGAAGCTGATGCTCGCCTACGGCAAGTGACGCGCCCCCACCCAGTCATCCGCTCGACCGCTCTCGTCCCCAAGGAATAGACGACGTCATGACCCAGCCGCCCCAGCCACCGCAGCAGCCGCCGAACGAGCCCCCGCAGGGCGGCTTCGGAGCCCCGCAGGACCCTCCGCCCGGAGGCTTCGGCAAGGCCCCCGACCCGTCGTACGGCTACCCGCAGACGCCGCCCCCGCCCGCGGCTCCTCCGGCGGCTCCGCCGACGGCCCCTCCGGCGCCGCCCGCCCAGCCCACCTACGGCTACCCGCAGGCGCCCCAGGCACCTCAGCCGCCCCAGCCCCCGCAGAGCTACGGCTACCCGACCCAGCCCGCCACGCCGCAGTACCAGCAGGGCTACCAGCAGCCGTACCAGCAGGGCTACCAGCAGCCGCCGACCATGCCGATGCAGCCGCAGCCCGGTGACTCCGGCTCCGGCGGCGGCAAGAAGTTCAACAGCCAGCTGGCGATCATCGTCGCGGCGGCCGCCGCGATCGCGCTGATCGTCGGCGGCGGGGTCTACTACGCCTCGACGAAGGACGACGACTCCAAGAACACCGCGCAGGAGTCCGGCAAGGACGGCAAGGGCGGCAAGGGTTCGGAGAAGGGCGAGCAGGGCGGCACCGCGCCGGACCAGGGCCCGGCCAAGGAGAAGGCGCCGGCCGACCCCTCGGCCAAGGTCCTCATGCAGCTGCCCCAGCCCGAGGTCCCCAAGGACCAGATCTGGAACGCCACGGGCTCGGTGCTGACCGACGACATCTACGCCAAGGCCGGCGTCTACGAGCTCAACGGCTACGACCCGGACACCGGCAAGAAGAAGTGGACGGTCCCGCTGTCCGGCATGGCCTGCGCGATGTCGCCCGAGGTCACCGAGGACGGCATCGTCGCGGTCGTCACCGAAGAGGCCAAGCGGAACAAGAAGGGCGACTACGAGCAGTGCTCCAACGTCTCCGCGGTTGACCTGAACTCCGGCAAGAAGCTCTGGACCGAGAGCGTCGAGACCAACGGCGTGAAGGCGACCTTCAAGGAAGTCACCATCTCGGGCACCACCATCGCCGCCGGCGCGGGCACCTCCAGTGGCGGCGCCGCCTGGGACGTCAAGGGCAACTCCCTGTGGAAGCCCAAGGTCGGCAAGTGCGAGGACGTCGGCTACGCCGGCGGTGACCAGCTGGTCGCGGTCCGCAAGTGCGGCACGTACGGCGACGAGCGGCTGAAGGTCCAGCTCCTCGACCCGAAGACCGGCGACGACAAGTGGACGTACCCGCTCGCCGACGGCATCGACAACGCCAAGATCATCTCGACGAACCCGGTCGTCTTCGGCCAGGACACCACCGAGATCACCGCCTCCGGTGTCACGGACGTCTTCGCCATCGGCAGCAACGGCAAGCTGCGCTCCAAGATCTCCCTGGAGGACGGCAAGTACGACCACGACTGCGGCGTGAACATGGTGAACGACTGCAAGGCGATCGCCGTGGGCAACGACCGGCTCTACGTCCCGACGCGCCAGCACGACGGCGCCGGCGAGAGCTACAACCGCACCAACGAGATCGTCTCCTTCTCGCTGGCCACCGGAAAGCCCACCAGCGACCGCGCGGTCGCCGGTGAGAACGGCGAGATCTTCCCGATCCGCATGGACGGCGGCAACGTCCTCGCGTACAAGGCGCACGGCTACCAGAAGGGCGCCCAGGTCGTGTCGCTCGACGGCAAGACGATGAAGGAGACCAAGCTCCTGGAGACCCCCTCCTCCGAGGCGGTCACCGACGCGATCAGCGGCATGGTCCCGAAGTCGAACGAACTCCTCTACGGCAACGGGCACTTGTTCCTCGGCAAGAAGCTGCTGAGCAAGCCCTACTCGAAGGACGAGAAGGAGTTCGTGGCGCTCGGCTTCGTCGCGAAGTAGCCGCACGGCACGGCAGCGCACCACGGCGGCGGCCGCCCCCTCGCACCACCGGGGGCGGCCGCCGCCGTTCGTGTACCCCTCCGTACCTCCCGGCGCCCCCGAAGGGCAGGGATTTCGGCATTCCGGGCCGCTTCTGACGGGTAGGGGGCGCGCAACGTCGAACAAGCGTGTAGCTTCCGGGGGATGGAGGGTCGGGGGGCCCGCGGGGAAGTGGGGGGTTGCTATGGGTGTGCGGCTCATGGTGGTCGACGATCACCGACTGCTCGCCGAGGCGCTCGCCTCGGCACTGAAGTTGCGCGGGCACCGGGTGCTCGCCGCCGCCGCGCCCGCCGCCGGTGCGGCGGAACTGGTCATCAGCAGGGCTCCGGAGGTCTGCCTCCTGGGCACGGCCACACCGGCCGAGCCGGGCATGTTCGACCCGGTCGTGAAGATCAAGCGGGACCGGCCGCAGGTGGCGGTCGTGGTGCTCGGCCCGGTGCCCAACCCGCGCGGCATCGCCGCCGCCTTCGCCTCCGGCGCCTCCGGTTACGTACGCCATGACGAGCGCATCGAAGGAGTGGAGCGCGCCATCATGAAGGCGCGCGCCGGGGAGGCCGCCGTCGCGCCCCAGCTGCTGCAAGGTGCCTTCAGCGAGCTGCTCAATCCGGCCGCGCAGCCCGACGACGAGGGTCAGCGGCTGCTGCAGATGCTGACGCCCCGCGAGGTCGAGGTCCTGGTGCGGGTCGCGGACGGCGAGGACACCCGGCTGATCGCCGCCGGGATGGGGATAGCGCCCAGCACGGCGCGTACGCACGTGCAGCGGGTCCTGATGAAACTGGGCGTCGGCTCGCGTCTGGAGGCCGCCGCGCTCGCCGCGCGCACGGGCCTCCTGGAGCGTGCCGAGCGCCCCGCGTCGGCCTACGCGAACAGCGTGGACAAGCCGGCGGGGCCCGAGTCACCGCAGTGAGCCCGGGCCCCGTGGGGGATGTCAGTCGCTCTCGTCCGGTTCCCGCGCGGGCGGCACGGTCGGGCGCAGCCACAGCCACCCGAGGAAGAAGAGCCCGAGGGCGAGCATGCCGAGGCCCGTCCACAGGTTGATGTTGATGTCCTCGGCCTTCTTCAGGTCGGCGTCGGACGCGGTGATCCCGGCGATCGTCACGATGATGCCGTAGACGACGAACAGGCCGCCGATGATCCGCCGGATGTCGAAGAGGCGGGCCGCCGTCGCGGACTCGGCCTCCAGCTCGGAGACGTGCTTGTGCAGGTCGGACACGGTATTCGGTCCTCCGATCGGGGCTAGAGCGAGTACGGCAGGTAGCAGGCGGCGGCGAGGACGACGGCGCCCCAGCCGAGCAGGGCCGGCTTGCGGTACCAGGCGTCGTCGCCCGCCTCCGCCCCTTCGTCCTCCAGGCCGGGCGAGGCCGTGCCGTAGACGAGCCCGGCCAGTTCGGCCTCCGGCTTGGGGGCGGTGAAGAGCGTGACGACGACCATCACGACGGCGCCCGCGACGAAGCCGACGATCGCCGAGACGAAGTTGGCGCCCTGGTCGGTCGGGATGTCGATGACGCCCTGCTTGTAGATCCAGAAGTAGTTGACCATCGCCGCGGTGGTGCCCGCGACCAGGCCCCAGACACCGGACTTCATCGAGGCCCGCTTCCAGAACATGCCGATGATGAAGACGACGAACATCGGGACGTTGAAGAAGGAGAACAGCGTCTGGAGGTACCCCATGATGTTCGAGAAGCTCGACGCGATGAACGCCGTGCCGATCGAGGCGAGCACGCCGATCGCCGTGATGAGCCGCCCGAAGTTCAGGTAGTAGCCGTCCTCGCGGCCCTTGACCACGTACTTCGCCCAGATGTCGTACGTGAACACGGTGTTGAAGGACGAGACGTTCGCCGCCATGCCCGCCATGAACGCGGCGAGCAGACCCGTGACCGCGATGCCGAGGACGCCGTTGGGCAGCAACTCCTGCATCAGATAGGGGATCGCGTCGTTGTACGTCAGGTCGGAGCCCGGCGTACCGATCTTCGGCACGAGGACGGCGGCGACCAGGCCCGGGATCATCACCAGGAAGACGATGAAGATCTTCGGGAAGGCGGCGATCAGCGGGGTGCGCTGGGCCGCACTCAGGTTCTTCGCGGAGAGCGCGCGCTGCACCTCGGCGAAGTTCGTCGTCCAGTAGCCGAAGGACAGCACGAAGCCGAGGCCGAGGATGATCGTCAGCCAGTTGGCGCCGAGCGGGTTGGCGTCGCCGATGCCGGTACCGCCCCAGGCGGTCATGAAGTTGTCGCCGTGCTGGTGCTCGATGGAGCCCGTGAGGCCGTCCCAGCCGCCGACCTTCTTCAGGCCGATGACGCAGATGGGTATCAGCGCGGCGAGGATCACGAAGAACTGCAGCACTTCGTTGTAGATCGCCGAGGAGAGACCGCCGATGGTGATGTAGGCGAGCACGAAGAGCCCCGCGACGACGATCGCCACCCACTGCGGCCAGCCGAGCAGCGCCTCGACGACGATCGACAGGGCGTAGAGGTTCACGCCCGCGATGAGGATCGCCGCGAAGGCGAAGAGCGCCGAGCTGAGCAGGTGCGCCGACCTGTCGAAGCGCTGGAGCAGGAACTCGGGGACGGAGCGGACCTTGCTGCGGTAGTAGAACGGCATCATGACCAGGCCGAGGAAGACCATGGCCGGGATGGCGCCGATCCAGTACCAGTGGACGACCGCGACGCCGTACTGCGCGCCGGTGGCGGCCATGCCGAGGATCTCGGTGGCGCCGAGGTTCGCGGCGACGAAGGCGAGACCGGTGACCCAGGCGGGCAGCGAGCGGCCCGAGAGGAAGAAGTCGAGGCTGGTCTTGACGGAGCGCCGGGCGGCGAAGCCGATGCCGAGGACCACGGCGAAGTAGATCGCCAGGATCGCGTAGTCGAGGCCGTTGGTGGGCAGCCGAAGCCCCTCGGCCAGGGTTGTTGTGGGGGACTGCATGTGAACTCGCTTCGTTGCGCGAACGGATCAGACGGGAACCTACGCCTCTCGCTTCAATAACTGAACAGTTCTGTTGGTGTTCTTTGTTTGATCGTGATCGGGCGTTGACGCTCCTGTCGTGATGTGGTTTGTTTGTGTTCGATTCTGTTGGGTTGGTGGTGAGGAGACCCGCACGTGAAGAAGACCTCGACCCGTCTCGCCGACGGTCGCGAGCTCATCTACTACGACGCGCGTGACGACGCGGTCCGCGAGGCCGTCGACCGGCGCCCGCTCGACCCCGTATCGACGGCGTCGGAGATCCGCAGGGACCCCCTCCTCGGCGACTCCGTGGCCATCGCCTCCCACCGCCAGGGCCGCACCTACCACCCGCCGGCCGACGAGTGCCCCCTCTGCCCCTCCGCCGGGGACCGCCTCAGCGAGATCCCCGACTCCGCGTACGACGTCGTGGTCTTCGAGAACCGCTTCCCCTCGCTCGCCGGCGACGCGGGCCGCTGCGAGGTCGTCTGCTTCACCTCCGACCACGACGCGTCCTTCGCCGACCTCACCCCCGCACAGGCCGGACTCGTCCTGGAGGCCTGGACCGACCGCACCGCCGAGCTCTCCCACCTGCCCTCCGTCGAGCAGGTGTTCTGCTTCGAGAACCGCGGCGCCGAGATCGGCGTGACCCTCGGCCATCCGCACGGGCAGATCTACGCGTACCCCTTCGTCACCCCGCGCACGGCGCTGATGCTCCGCTCGCTCGCCGCGTTCAAGGAGGCGTCCGGCGGCCGGAACCTCTTCGACGACATCGTCGCCGAGGAGAGCGCGGGGGAGCGGGTCGTCCTGGAGGGCGAGCACTGGATCGCCTTCGTGCCGTACGCCGCGCACTGGCCCTACGAGGTGCACCTGTACCCCAAGCGCCGGGTGCCCGACCTGCTCGCACTCGACGAGGCGGCGCGCGCGGAATTTCCACACCTCTATCTGGAACTCCTGCGGCGCTTCGACCGGATCTTCGACGCCGGGGAGACGGGGCGGACCCCGACCCCCTACATCTCCGCCTGGCACCAGGCGCCGTTCGGCGCGCTCGACGGATATGAGGGGATCAATCGTGATGATGTCGCCCTGCACCTCGAACTTTTCACGATTCGCCGCACTTCGGGCAAGCTGAAGTTCCTCGCGGGTTCCGAATCCGGCATGAGCGTGTTCATCAACGACGTGCCGCCGGAAGCCGCGGCCCAGCGACTGCGAGAGGTAGCGAGTTCATGAGCGGTAAGTACCTGGTCACCGGTGGAGCGGGCTACGTGGGAAGCGTGGTGGCCCAGCACCTGATCGAGGCCGGGCACGAGGTGACGGTCCTCGACAACCTCTCGACCGGCTTCCGCGAGGGCGTCCCCTCGGGTGCCGCCTTCATCGAGGGCGACATCCGGGATGCCGCCAAGTGGCTGGACTCCTCGTACGACGCCGTGCTGCACTTCGCCGCCTTCTCGCAGGTCGGCGAGTCCGTCGTCAAGCCCGAGAAGTACTGGGACAACAACGTCGGCGGCACCATGGCCCTCCTCGCCGCCATGCGCGACGCGGGCGTGCGCAGGCTCGTCTTCTCCTCCACCGCCGCGACGTACGGCGAGCCCGTGAACACCCCCATCACGGAGACCGACCCCACCGCCCCCACCTCCCCCTACGGCGCCTCCAAGCTCGCCGTCGACCACATGATCTCCGGCGAGGCGGCCGCGCACGGCCTGGCCGCCGTCTCGCTGCGCTACTTCAATGTCGCGGGCGCGTACGGCGACTGCGGCGAGCGCCACGACCCCGAGTCGCACCTCATCCCGCTGGTCCTCCAGGTCGCCCAGGGCAGGCGCGAGGCGATCAGCGTCTTCGGCGACGACTACCCGACCCCCGACGGGACCTGCGTCCGCGACTACATCCACGTCGCCGACCTCGCCGAGGCGCACCTCCTCGCCGTCGAGGCCGCCACCCCCGGCGAGCACCTCATCTGCAACCTCGGCAACGGCAACGGCTTCTCCGTCCGCGAGGTCATCGAGACCGTCCGCCAGGTCACCGGCCACCCCATCCCCGAGGTGCTCGCCCCGCGCCGCGGCGGCGATCCGGCGGTCCTCGTCGCGTCCGCCGCCACCGCACGCGAGAAGCTCGGCTGGCGGCCGTCCCGCGCGGACCTCGCGGGCATCGTCGCCGACGCCTGGGCGTTCGCCCGGCGCTGACCCGCCCGACCGAAACACCGGACCAAGGGGTAACTGATGGACGTAGCGCGGCAGTTCGCGGAGCTCTACGGGTACGAGCCGGCGGGGGTCTGGTCGGCCCCCGGCCGGGTCAACCTCATCGGCGAGTACACGGACTTCAACGAGGGCTTCGTGCTGCCGCTCGCGCTGCCGCACACCGCGGTCGCGGCGGTGGCGCGCCGCACCGACGGCGTCCTGCGGCTCCACTCGGCCGACATCGACGCCCCCGTCGCCGAACTGCGCGTGGCCGAGCTGACACCCCTGTCGCGGTACGGCCAGGGCGGCTGGGCCGCGTACCCGGCGGGCGTGGTCTGGGCGCTGCGGGACGCGGGCCACGACGTCTCCGGGGGCGCCGACCTCCACCTCGCCTCGACCGTGCCGACCGGGGCGGGCCTGTCCTCGTCGGCCGCCCTGGAGGTCGTCACGGCACTCGCCCTGAACGACCTGTACGAACTCGGCCTCGACGCACCCCGGTTGGCGGTCCTCGCGCAGCGCGCCGAGAACGCCTTCGTCGGCGTGCCGTGCGGCGTGATGGACCAGATGGCCTCCGCGTGCGCCACGGAAGGCCACGCCCTGCACCTGGACTGCCGCGACCTCTCCCTACGCCAGGTCCCCTTCGACCTCGCGGCACAAGGACTGAAGCTCCTGGTCGTCGACTCCCGCGTGAAGCACGCCCTCGGGGACGGCGCGTACGCGGAGCGGCGCGCCGGATGCGAGGCGGGCGCGCGGGCGCTCGGAGTCTCACACCTGCGTGACATCGAGTACGCGGAACTCCCGGAAGCCCTCGACAAACTGACGGACGACAAGGTCCGTCGCTACGTCCGGCACGTCGTGTCGGACGACCACCGGGTCGAGCGGGTCATCGCGCTCCTGGACGCCGGAGACGTCCGCGCGATCGGGCCCGTCCTCACCGAGGGCCACGCCTCGCTCCGTGACGACCTGCGCATCTCCTGCCCGGAGCTGGACCTGGTGGTGACCTCCGCGAACGCGGCGGGCGCGCTCGGCGCCCGGATGACCGGCGGCGGCTTCGGCGGCTCGGCGGTCGTCCTGGTGGAGTCGGCGGACGAGGACACGGTGACCAAGTCGGTCCTGGAGGCCTTCGCCGCGGCGGGGTACACGGCGCCGCGCGTGTTCCCGGCGGTGGCGTCGGCGGGGGCGCGCCGGGAGATCTAGGCCAGCCGCTTCGTGAGCGTGAACTCCTTGACGCCCTCGGGGTAGTCGGGGATCACGCTCACCAGCTCGTACCCCTGATTCCGGTAAAAACCAGGGGCCTGGAAGTCCCACGTCTCGACACGGGAGTTGAGGCAGCCGCGGTCCTCGCGGGCCACCCGCTCCGCCTCCGTCAGGAGACGCGAGCCGAGGCCCGCGCCGCGGTGGCGGTCGTCGACCCACAGGTAGTTCACGTGCAGCCAGCGCGCCCAGGTGTGCGCGGCGAGACCCGCCGCGAGGCCACCGCCCGCGTCCAACGCCCAGACCGCCAGCGGCACTTCGAGGTCGTCGCGGGTCCCGCGCAGGGCGCGGAGCTCGGGCGATGCCGCCGTGTTCGTCTCGCGCAGCCGTGAACGAAGCAGACCCAACCGCTCTTTGTCGACTCCCGTCTCAATACGAAACATACGGCTCACCATAAACGCGTCGGCCAATCAGTTCTGCAAATCGCCTTCCGCTCCCGGCGTCCGGCCCTACTCTGAAGGGCAGTGCCGGTGGGGGCCGGCACTGATTCAGGGGGCGAGACAGTCGGGTACGACGCCCGGCGTGGGGGTGGCGGTCACAGCACGGCGGCGGCCGTGCGGCTGCGTCGATCCCCCGTACCGGGCGCCGTACCCGCACCAGCCGTTCTCCGATGACGGCGTATCCCCAGCTCCTCGCAGGAGCGCGGGGAAGGGGGTTTCTGTGGTTCGCATTCGAGTCCTGGTCGTCGACGACCACCGCATCTTCGCCGAGTCGCTGGCCGCCGCGCTCGCGGCCGAACCCGACGTCGACGTGTCCGCGGCCGGCAGCGGCCCCGCCGCGCTGCGCTGCCTGGAGCGGGCGGCCACCGAAGGCCGCAGATACGACGTGCTGCTCGTCGACGCCGACCTCGGCAGCGCCGCGGGCGCGTTGCAGGGCGCCCTCCCCCAGACTCTCGGTGTCGCACGGGCAGGGGGGACCCCGATCGCCGCCCCCGTCCAGGACGGCAGCGCGGAGGGGCTCGTCGACGGCATCTCCCTGGTCGCGGGCGTCCGCTCCGGCCAGCCCGCAGTGCGCACCGTCGTGCTCGCCGAGAAGGACGACCCGCGCCGCGCGGCCCTCGCGCTCCAGGCCGGGGCCTCGGGCTGGGTGGCGAAGGACTGCTCGCTCTCCCGCCTCCTCACGGTCATACGGGGAGTGCTCCGGGACGAGACGCACCTCCCGCCGGCCCTGCTCACCGGCGTCCTGCGCGAGCTGACCGCTGCCCGCAAGCACCGCACCGAGTCCGAGCGCCTCGTGGAGTCCCTGACCCCGCGCGAGCGCGAGGTGCTGCGCTGCATGGTGGCGGGCCTCGGCCGCAAGGCCGTCGCCGAGCGCCTCTTCCTCTCCCCGCACACAGTGCGCACCCACATGCAGAACGTGCTGGGGAAGCTGGGCGTCCACTCCACCCTCGCCGCGGTGGCGCTCGCCCGGCGCGCGGGCGTCGGCCCGGCCGACCTAGCCGGGGATGTTGTCGAACGGGGCGGTCAACTGGCGTAGCAGCCCGGCCAGTTCACCCCGCTGGGCACGGGAGAGCTCGGCGAGGATCGCCCGCTCCTGCGCCAGCAGACCCGCGAGGGCCTGGTCCGCGCGGTCCCGGCCCTCGGCGGTGAGGCGCACGAGGACGCCGCGCCGGTCGCTCGGGTCGGGCAGGCGCTCCACGAGGCCCTTCTTCGCGAGCCGGTCGATGCGGTTCGTCATCGTGCCGGACGTCACGAGCGTCTGGGTCAGGAGCTGACCGGGGGAGAGCTGGTAGGGCGCGCCCGCGCGCCGCAGCGACGTCAGGACGTCGAACTCCCAAGGCTCCAGATTGTGCTCGGAGAACGCGAGTCTGCGGGCGCGGTCCAGGTGCCGCGCGAGCCTGCTCACGCGGCTGAGCACCTCGAGTGGTTCCACGTCGAGGTCCGGGCGCTCCCGGCGCCACGCTGCGACCAGCCGATCGACCTCGTCCTCCATGACGATCAGTGTAGGGGGTCTGTCGACATGAAGTCTCTTGACGTCAAGATATCTGGGGTTCAGGATGGCGACAGATCCCCGTCACCCGAGGAGGCCCGCCCCATGCCCGCAGCCACCCCGACCTGGGACCCCCACCAGTACCTGCGCCACGCCGGCCACCGGTCCCGCCCCTTCGCCGACCTCCTCGCCCGCGTCCCCGAGCTGCCCGCCGCCGGGCGGCCGCCCCGCGTCGCCGACCTCGGCTGCGGGCCCGGCACCGTCACCCGGCTCCTCGCCGAGCGGTGGCCCACCGCGCACATCACCGGGTTCGACAACTCACCGGAGATGCTGGCCCGCGCGGACCGGCTGGCCGGCCCCACCGCCGGGGGCGGCCGCCTCGACTTCGCCCCGGCCGACGCCACGGAGTGGACCCCGGCTCCGGGGACGTACGACCTGATCCTCTCCAACGCGACCCTCCAGTGGGTGCCGGGCCACCCCGACTCCTTCCCCGCCTGGATCACCGCCCTGGTACCCGGCGGCACGTTCGCCTTCCAGGTCCCGGGCAACTTCGACGCCCCCAGCCATGTCCTGATGCGGGAACTCGCCGCCTCCCGGCGCTGGCGCGACCGCCTCGGCGACGTCCTGCGCCACGCGGACGCGGTGCTCTCGCCGGGGGCGTACCTGGCACGCTTCGCGGACCTCGGCTGCGAGGTCGACGCCTGGGAGACGACGTACCAGCACCTCCTCACGGGCGAGGACCCGGTCCTCGACTGGGTCAAGGGCACGGGCCTGCGCCCGGTCCTGACGGCCCTGGCCGACGACCCGTCGGCGACGGAGGCGTTCATCGCGGAGTACCGCGAACTGCTGCGCAAGGCGTACCCGCCGACCGCTCACGGCACGGTCTTCCCTTTCCGGCGGGTGTTCGCCGTGGCCCGCAAGGAGTCCTGATGCTCACGGCGCTCGATCACGTCCAGCTCGCGGCCCCACCGGGCAGCGAGCCGCAGCTGCGGGAGTACTACTGCGGGGTGCTCGGCATGAGGGAGACACCAAAGCCGCCGGTGCTCGCGGCACGCGGCGGCTGCTGGTTCGAGGCGGGCGGTGTGCACCTGCACCTGGGGGTCGAGGAGGACTTCAGACCCGCGAGGAAGGCGCACCCCGGGCTGCGCGTCACCGGCATCCAGGCGTACGCGGAACGCCTCGCGGCCCGGGGCGCCCAGGTGACCTGGGACGACGACCTCCCCGGCCACCGCCGCTTCTACTCGGAGGACCCGGTGGGCAACCGCTTGGAATTCCTGGAGCCGGCCGAGGAATGAGGGCGGGCGGGTGGGGAAACCCGCCGCGAAGCGGCGGGGCCGTTCAGACGGGAGGAGCAGGCCCAGTAGGGGGACGAGGTCAGCTCTTCCGGTGACCTATCAGACGAGGCTTCGGCTCCAGGCCGTCCAACCCGTGCCACGCCAGATTCACCAGATGCGCCGCCACCTCCGCCTTCTTCGGCTTCCGCGCGTCCAGCCACCACTGGCCCGTCAGCGCGACCATGCCGACCAGCGCCTGCGCGTACAGCGGCGCCAGCTTCTGGTCGAAGCCGCGGCCCTTGAACTCTTGGCCCAGGATGTCCTCCACCTGCGTCGCGATGTCGGAGATCAGGGAGGCGAAGGTGCCGGTGGACTGGGCCACCGGCGAATCGCGGACCAGGATGCGGAAACCGTCCGTGTACGTCTCGATGTAGTCGAGGAGGGCGAACGCCGCCTGTTCGAGGAGCTCCCGGGGGTGCCCGGCGGTGAGCGCCCCCGTCACCATGTCCAGGAGCTGCCGCATCTCGCGGTCCACCACGACCGCGTAAAGGCCCTCCTTGCCGCCGAAGTGCTCGTACACGACGGGCTTGGAGACGCCGGCCTTCGCGGCGATCTCCTCCACCGACGTGCCCTCGAACCCCTTGGCGGCGAACAGCGTGCGACCGATGTCGAGGAGCTGCTCCCGGCGCTCGGCACCCGTCATCCGGGTCCGGCGGGTGCGCCGGGGCTGCTTCTCTTTGCCGGCAGGGCTTGAATTGCTGGAGTCGGTCGCCACGTCGTCCATCATGCCGCGTCAGCGGCCTGCGGCTGGCGGCGGGAGTCGATGCGCGACTTCGACGGCCACCGCACGTCGTACGCCCAGCCGAGCCGCTCGCACCAGCGGATGATCCGCGCCGACGAATCGATCTGGCCCTTCATCACGCCGTGCCGCGCCGACGTCGGGTCGGCGTGGTGGAGGTTGTGCCACGACTCGCCGCAGGACAGCACCGCGAGCCACCACACGTTGCCCGAGCGGTCACGCGACTTGAAGGGCCGCTTGCCCACCGCGTGACAGATCGAGTTGATCGACCACGTGACGTGGTGCAGCAGCGACACGCGGACCAGCGAGCCCCAGAAGAACGCCGTGAAGGCGCCCCACCACGACATCGTCACCAGACCGCCCACCACCGGCGGGATGGCCAGCGACACGATCGTCCACAGCAGGAACTGCCGGGAGATGCGGCGGATCGCCGGGTCCTTGACCAGATCCGGCGCGTACTTCTCCTGCGAGGTCCGCTCCTCGTCGAACATCCAGCCGATGTGCGCCCACCACAGCCCCTTCATCAGGGCCGGGAGCGTCTCGCCGAAGCGCCAGGGGGAGTGCGGGTCGCCCTCCGCGTCCGAGAACTTGTGGTGCTTGCGGTGGTCGGCCACCCAGCGCACCACGGGACCCTCCACCGCCATCGACCCGGCCACCGCGAGCGCGATCCGCAGCGGCCGCTTCGCCTTGAAGGAGCCGTGCGTGAAATAGCGGTGGAAGCCGATGGTGATGCCGTGGCACCCCAGGAAGTACATGAAGACGAGCAGGCCGAGGTCCAGCCAGCTCACCCCCCAGCCCCAAGCCAGCGGCACCGCCGCGACCAGGGCGAGGAACGGGACGGTGATGAAGAGGAGCAGGGCGATCTGTTCGACCGAGCGCTTCCGCTCACCGCCCAGCGTCGCGGGGGGCGGCGAGCCGGCCGGGCCGGTCGCCCGCGGAGCGTCTTGGATCACATCGGCGTCGGAGTACGCATCGGAGGTTGTCGTCATGGGCACGTCCCCTATGGGGTCGAGGGCTGGGGTGGGAGTAGTGCACGGGCACGGTTCCTGCAACGGCTGCGATACCACGTTACCTACGGTTCCGTAACCTACGGCTACGTAAGTATGGCAGGACGGATCTCCGGGGCAAGAGCCCGCGAGCTCTGTGCCCGAAGTGACACCTATCCTTGGACACGGTCGGACAGCGCGGTCCGCTCTGTATCTCCCCGGTTTCCCACGGAAACCCCTCCCAGTCTTGAAGCGCTTCAACACTGCAAGGAGCCGCACCTGTGAGCAGTGCCGACGACCAGGGCCAGCAGGCCACAAGCACCGCCAGCGCCGAGCTGCGCGCCGACATCCGCCGCCTCGGCGACCTGCTCGGCGAGACCCTCGTACGCCAGGAGGGTCCCGAACTCCTCGAACTGGTCGAGAAGGTCCGCCGTCTGACGCGCGAGGACGGCGAGGCCGCCGCCAAGCTCCTCGGCGGCACGGAACTGGAGACCGCGGCCAAGCTGGTCCGCGCCTTCTCCACGTACTTCCATCTGGCGAACGTCACCGAGCAGGTCCACCGCGGCCGCGAGCTGCGCGCCCGGCGCGCCGCCGAGGGCGGCCTCCTCTCCCGCACCGCGGACCGCCTCAAGGACGCCGACCCCGAGCACCTGCGCCAGACCGTGCAGAACCTCAACGTGCGCCCCGTCTTCACCGCGCACCCCACCGAGGCCGCCCGCCGCTCCGTGCTCAACAAGCTCCGCCGTGTCGCCGAGCTCCTGGAGACCCCGGTCATCGAGTCCGACCGGCGCCGCCACGACACCCGACTGGCCGAGAACATCGACCTCGTCTGGCAGACCGACGAACTCCGCGTCGTCCGCCCCGAACCCGCCGACGAGGCCCGCAACGCCATCTACTACCTCGACGAGCTGCACGCCGGCGCCGTCGGGGACGTACTGGAAGACCTCACCGCCGAACTGGAGCGCGTCGGCGTCCAGCTGCCCGAAGGCACCCGCCCCCTCAGCTTCGGCACCTGGATCGGCGGCGACCGCGACGGCAACCCGAACGTGACCCCCCAGGTCACCTGGGACGTCCTGATCCTCCAGCACGAGCACGGCATCAACGACGCGCTCGACATGATCGACGAGCTGCGCGGCTTCCTCTCCAACTCGATCCGCTACACCGGAGCCACCGACGAGCTCAAGGCCTCCCTCCAGGGCGACCTGGAGCGGCTGCCCGAGATCAGCCCCCGCTACAAGCGCCTCAACGCCGAGGAGCCCTACCGCCTCAAGGCCACCTGCATCCGGCAGAAGCTGGAGAACACCAAGCAGCGCCTGGCCAAGGGCACCCCGCACGAGCCGGGCCGCGACTACCTCGGCACGAGCGAGCTCCTCGAGGACCTCACCCTCATCCAGACCTCGCTGCGCGAGCACAAGGGCGCCCTCTTCGCCGACGGCCGGATGAACCGCACCATCCGCACCCTGGCCGCCTTCGGCCTCCAGCTCGCCACCATGGACGTACGCGAGCACGCGGACGCCCACCACCACGCCCTCGGCCAGCTCTTCGACCGCCTCGGCGAGGAGTCCTGGCGCTACGCGGACATGCCCCGCGAGTACCGCCAGAAGCTCCTCGCCAAGGAGCTCAGGTCCCGGCGCCCGCTCGGCCCGTCCCCGGCCCCCGTGGACGCCGCCGGCGAGAAGACCCTCGGCGTCTTCCAAACCGTCAAGAAGGCCCTCGAAGTCTTCGGACCCGAGGTCATCGAGTCGTACATCATTTCGATGTGCCAGGGCGCCGACGACGTCTTCGCCGCCGCCGTCCTCGCCCGCGAGGCCGGGCTCATCGACCTGCACGCCGGCTGGGCGAAGATCGGCATCGTGCCGCTCCTGGAGACCACCGACGAGCTGCGCGCCGCCGACGTCATCCTCGACGAGATGCTCGCCGACCCGTCGTACCGCCGCCTCGTCGCCCTCCGCGGCGACGTGCAGGAGGTCATGCTCGGGTACTCCGACTCGTCCAAGTTCGGCGGCATCACCACGAGCCAGTGGGAGATCCACCGGGCGCAGCGACGCCTGCGTGACGTCGCCCATCGCTACGGCGTGCGGCTGCGCCTCTTCCACGGCCGCGGTGGCACCGTCGGCCGCGGCGGCGGTCCCTCCCACGACGCGATCCTCGCCCAGCCCTGGGGCACCCTGGAGGGCGAGATCAAGGTGACCGAGCAGGGCGAGGTCATCTCCGACAAGTACCTCGTGCCGTCCCTGGCCCGCGAGAACCTGGAACTGACCGTCGCGGCCACCTTGCAGGCCTCCGCCCTGCACACCGCGCCGCGCCAGTCCGACGAGGCCCTCGCCCGCTGGGACGCCGCCATGGACGTCGTCTCGGACGCCGCGCACTCCGCGTACCGGCGCCTGGTCGAGGACCCGGACCTGCCGACGTACTTCCTCGCGTCGACACCGGTCGACCAGCTCGCCGACCTGCACCTCGGCTCCCGGCCGTCGCGCCGCCCCGGCTCGGGCGTCTCGCTCGACGGCCTGCGCGCCATCCCGTGGGTCTTCGGCTGGACCCAGTCGCGGCAGATCGTCCCCGGCTGGTTCGGCGTCGGTTCGGGCCTCAAGGCGCTGCGCGAGGCCGGTCTGGACACCGTGCTCGACGAGATGCACGAGCACTGGCACTTCTTCCGCAACTTCATCTCCAACGTCGAGATGACCCTCGCCAAGACGGACCTGCGGATCGCCAGGCACTACGTCGACACGCTCGTGCCGGACGAGCTCAAGCACGTCTTCGACACGATCGAGGAGGAGCACGAGCTGACCGTCCGCGAGGTCCTGCGGATCACCGGCGGGGACGAACTCCTCGACTCCCACCCGGCGCTCCAGCAGACCTTCGCGATCCGCGACGCGTACCTCGACCCGATCTCGTATCTTCAGGTCGCGCTCCTGAAGCGGCAGCGGGATGCCGCGGCGGCGGGGCAGGAGCCTGATCCGTTGCTCGCGCGCGCCTTGCTGCTCACGGTCAACGGTGTGGCGGCGGGGCTGCGTAACACCGGCTGATCCGGCCTCGGCTCATGCGACAGGGCCCTGCATCGCTTCGGCGGTGCGGGGCCCTGTGTGTTTTTGACCGCGGGTTCGTCGTGGCCGGGCGCGCAGTTCCCCGCGCCCCTGACTCGACCGACGCGCCCGGTGACGCAGTCTGAGCGTCCTCAGGAGTTGTATGTGCTCTGGGCGCGTTCCAAGCCCTCGATGATCAGGGCCTCCACCGCGTCCGCCGCCCGGTCCACGAAGTAGTCCAGCTCCTTGCGCTCCGTCGAGGAGAAGTCCTTCAGGACGAAGTCCGCGACCTGCATCCGGCCCGGCGGGCGGCCGATGCCGAACCGCACCCGGTGGTAGTCGGAGCCCATCGCCTTCGTCATCGACTTCAGACCGTTGTGGCCGTTGTCGCCGCCGCCCAGCTTCAGCCGCAGCGTGCCGTAGTCGATGTCCAGCTCGTCGTGGACCGCGACGATGTGCTCCGTCGGGACCTTGTAGAAGTCGCGGAGCGCCGTCACCGGGCCGCCGGAGACGTTCATGTACGACATCGGCTTCACCAGGATCACCCGGCGGTTCGCGGGGCCGGGCGGACCGATGCGGCCCTCGACCACCTGCGCCTGGGCCTTCCCGGCCCGCTTGAACTTGCCGCCCATGCGGTGCGCGAGCAGGTCGGCCACCATGAAGCCCACGTTGTGCCGGTTCATGGCGTACTCGGGGCCCGGATTGCCGAGGCCCGCGATCAGCCAGGGGGCGCTGGCGTCGGTCGTCACGTGCATGTCTCCTTCATACGCGGTCCTGCGCGCGTCTCTGACCTCATACGCGGCAGCCGCCGCCCCCCGAGGGAGCGGCGGCTGCCGTGCCGAACGTGCGTCGCGAGGCTCAGGCCTCGGCGGCCGCGTCGCCCTCGGCACCCTCGGCCGGGGCCTCCTCGGCCTGCGCGGAGAGGATCTGCAGGACGACGGTGTCCTCCTCGACGGCCAGCGTGGAGCCGGCCGGCAGCGGGATGTCCTTGGCGAGAACCGCGTCGCCGGCGTCCAGACCCGCGATGGAGACGGTGACCGACTCCGGGATGTGGGTGGCCTCGGCCTCGACCGGCAGGGTGTTCAGGACGTGCTCGAGCAGGTTGTTGCCCGGCGCCAGGTCGCCCTCGGTGTGGACGGGGATCTCGACGGTGACCTTCTCGCCGCGCTTCACGATGAGCAGGTCGACGTGCTCGAGGATGCCGATGCGCAGGGCGTCACGCTGGACGGCCTTCGGGATGACGAGCTCGCTGCGACCGTCGATGTCCAGGTTGATCAGGACGTTCGAGGTCTTCAGCGCCATCAGCGTGTCGTGGTGCGGAAGGGCGATGTGGACCGGGTCCGTGCCGTGGCCGTAGACGACGGCGGGCAGCTTGTCGGCGCGACGCAGACGACGGGCCGCACCCTTGCCGAACTCGGTACGGGTCTCGGCGGTGATCTTCACCTCGGACATGTGCACTCCTCGTATATGCAGTGACGGAAAAGAATCGGTCACCCGGCCACGAACGGCCTGCTACGAAGAGCGCGTCGATAACGGACAGCCACACAGAAAAGTGCGGCCTCCCTCGCCGAGCAACTTCAGCAGTCTACTCGGCGACGGAGGCCGCACCAAAAGGATCTTCCGAGCGGGTCCTACTGCTCGTCGAAGAGGCTCGTCACCGAACCGTCCTCGAAGACCTCACGCACCGCGTTCGCGATCGTCGGCGCGATGGAGAGCACCGTGATCTTGTCGAGCTCGAGCTCGCTCGGCGTGGGCAGCGTGTCCGTGAAGACGAACTCACTCACCTTCGAGTTCTTCAGGCGGTCCGCTGCGGGACCCGAGAGCACGCCGTGCGTAGCCGTGACGATGACGTCCTCGGCGCCGTGCGCGAACAGCGCGTCCGCGGCGGCGCAGATCGTGCCACCCGTGTCGATCATGTCGTCGACCAGGACGCAGACGCGGCCCTTCACCTCACCGACGACCTCGTGCACGGTGACCTGGTTCGCCACGTCCTTGTCGCGGCGCTTGTGCACGATCGCCAGCGGCGCGCCGAGACGGTCGCACCAGCGGTCGGCGACCCGCACGCGGCCGGCGTCCGGCGAGACGACCGTCAGCTTCGAACGGTCGACCTTCGCGCCCACGTAGTCCGCGAGGATCGGCAGCGCGAAGAGGTGGTCGACCGGACCGTCGAAGAAGCCCTGGATCTGGTCCGTGTGCAGGTCGACCGTGAGGATGCGGTCGGCACCCGCGGTCTTCATGAGGTCCGCGATCAGACGCGCCGAGATCGGTTCACGCCCGCGGTGCTTCTTGTCCTGCCGCGCGTAACCGTAGAACGGCACGATGACCGTGATGGAGCGGGCCGACGCGCGCTTCAGCGCGTCGATCATGATCAGCTGCTCCATGATCCACTTGTTGATCGGAGCGGTGTGGCTCTGGATCAGGAAGCAGTCGGCGCCGCGCGCCGACTCCTGATAGCGGACGTAGATCTCGCCGTTGGCGAAATCGAAGGCCTTCGTCGGCACGATGCCGACACCCAGCTTGTGTGCGACCTCCTCGGCCAACTCGGGGTGGGCGCGGCCGGAGAAGAGCATCAACTTCTTCTCGCCGGTCGTCTTGATCCCGGTCACAGCACTGTCTCCTCAGAGAGTTCTTCCCGCTGCCGTACTCACGCGTCCCGGTGCGTCGAGTCGGCCGAATGTGCACTATCACGGTACGCCGTGTCAGACGCACCTGTTTCCGGTCAGCTTTCGCCGGCCGGCTCCCGGGACGCCGCCTCCGCCGCCTTCGCGGCCGCGCTCCCCGGACGCTTACGGGCCACCCAGCCCTCGATATTCCGCTGCTGGCCCCGGGCGACGGCCAGCGAACCGGCCGGCACGTCCTTCGTGATCACGGAGCCGGCGGCGGTGTACGCGCCGTCCCCGACCGTGACAGGAGCCACAAACATGTTGTCCGAACCCGTACGACAGTGGGACCCCACCGTCGTGTGGTGCTTCGCCTCGCCGTCGTAGTTCACGAAGACGCTCGCGGCACCGATGTTGGAGTACTCGCCGATGGTCGCGTCGCCCACGTACGACAGGTGGGGCACCTTCGCGCCCTCACCGATCGTCGCGTTCTTCATCTCCACATACGTACCCGCCTTGGACTTGGTTCCAAGCCGGGTGCCGGGCCGCAGATACGCGTACGGGCCGACGCTCGCCCGCTCGCCGATCTCGGCGTGGTCCGCCACGCTGTTGTCGACCCGGGCGCCCGCGCCCACCGTGGTGTCCCTCAGCCGCGTGTTGGGCCCGACCTCGGCGCCCTTGCCCACGTGCGTGGCGCCCTGCAACTGCGTCCCCGGGTGCACGACCGCGTCCCGCTCGAAGGTGACCGTGGCGTCCACCCACGTCGACGCGGGGTCGATGACGGTGACGCCCGCCAGCATCGCCTCGGTCAGCAGCCGGTCGTTGAACGTCCGCCGCGCCTGGGCCAGTTGCACGCGGTTGTTGATGCCCGCGATCTCCTCGTGGTCGTCGGCCACGGCCGCGCCCACCCGGTGCCCGGCCTCGCGCAGGATCCCGAGGACGTCCGTGAGGTACTCCTCGCCCTGGCTGTTGTCCGTGCGGACCTTGCCGAGCGCCTCCGCGAGGAGCCGGCCGTCGAAGGCGAAGACGCCCGAGTTGATCTCGCGGATCGCGTGCTGGGACTCGGTGGCGTCCTTGTGCTCCACGATCGCGGTGACGGCGCCGTTCGCGGCGTCGCGGACGATGCGGCCGTAGCCGGTCGCGTCCGGCACCTCGGCGGTCAGCACGGTCACGGCGTTGCCGTCGTCGCTGTGGACGGCGGCGAGCTTTTGCAGCGTCGCGCCCGTCAGGAGCGGGGTGTCGCCGCAGACCACGACGACGGTGCCGTCGACCGGGCCGCCGAGCTCCTCAAGGGCGATGCGGACGGCGTGCCCCGTGCCGTTCTGCTCGGCCTGGTAGGCGGTGCGGACCTGCGGCGCGACGGCGCCGAGGTGCTCCCTGACCTGCTCGCTCTGGAAACCGACGACGGTGACGAGCTGCTCGGGCGAGAGCGCGGAGGCGGCGTGGAGCACGTGTCCGATGAGGGAACGGCCACAGATCTCGTGCAGGACCTTGGGCAGGTCCGACTTCATACGGGTGCCCTCACCCGCTGCGAGGACGACGACGGCTGCCGGGCAGGTTGCGCTCACGGGGGATGCCCTTCGGCTTCGGATGGGTTGGGGTTCCTCTGGGGGGAGGACATCCGCAGGATACCGGGGCGTTGTGGGGCGGAAATGAGGGCGGGTCCCGACCTTGGCGGTCAGGACCCGGCAAAAAGTGCTCCCCCATCAGGATTCGAACCTGAACAGACGGTACCAAAAACCGCAGTGCTGCCTGATTACACCATGGGGGATGAAACTCGACTAAACCGGACACTGGGTCAAGTCGCCGAGTCGGCACCCAACACTATGCCGTACCAAGCCCCTTCCATGCGACGGTAGAGATCGGCGCTTTGGCGAACGTAGACGATGAGACAGCCGTGATAGGCCTCCCCGGTGTTCCTCCGGACCGTGCGAGGGTTGTGCCTCTTCAGCGTCGCCCTGTTGAACGCGGTGGCTTCGACTCCGACGACGCCCGCCCAGAAGGCCTCGGCGGCGGGCACGTCGGCGCTCTCGTGGATGCTCACGCGCAGGGTCAGCCGATCCTTCGTGACGCCTAGCGAGGCGAGCCAGCGCAGGTGGAAGCGGATCACGTCCGGGTCGCTGTTGATGAACTGCAGGACCTCGCTGCGGCGGTAGGTCTTGCTCTTGGTGCCCTCGGCCCAGTAGAGGGCCACCCCCGCGAGGAAAAGCTCACGCTCCGACAGGTGCCCCACTGTCCGCATCGCGGCGTCCTTCTGCGCTCGGCGTTCCCGCTCCTGCGCGGCGCGCAGTTCGGCGAGACCCGCGTTCATGCGCGTTCTCTGCTCCTCGGGTGTGCAGCGGGGCTCTGGCGAAGGCAGGTCCCGTACCCACAGCGAGACGGAACTCTTGGAGCAACCCAGCTCTGTCTGGATCTCGTTGTACGTCCACCCTTGGCGCCGCAGCTCGCGCGCTCGTCGCCGATGGCTGTCCTTCGCCCTCGGGCGTTTGGTCCACTCCGCGGGCGGCTCCCCCTGGACCAGTCGACTCAGGGTCTCCTTGCTGCGCACGTCGAGCTCGGCGGAGATCTGCCGCAGGCTCAGCCCCGCCCGCCGCAGCGCGACCGCCCTCTCCCGCAGTCCCTCGAAGTCCCCGTACTTGCCCGACTCGCCCGTGCCGCCCTCGGCGGGAGTGATCTCTGTCATGGGACGACCGTCGGGCGGAATGGGGTGTTCCGGGGTGGAACCGTGAAGGGTTCAACAGTTCGAGGGATAACGGTGCGTTTCGCTTTCGGTCGAACGGGGCGTGTGCTGGATCACCGAGCGGGAAACTCACCGGAAAACCGGGGCGGAACGCCCGTACGCTGGAAGGCATGACCACGACGGGGGACGACCGCACCACGGCCATGACCGGGCCGTGGTGGTGGGAGCGGTGGCGCGGTGCCGCGCTGGACGCCGGGCTCGCGGTGCTGTCCGCGGCGGAGTGCGGAGCGGAGGGAGTCGCCTTCGCGCGGGACGCGGGACTGCCCGTGCCGGTGGG
This sequence comes from Streptomyces sp. NPDC018029, assembly GCF_044327655.1. NCBI lineage: Bacteria > Bacillati > Actinomycetota > Actinomycetes > Kitasatosporales > Streptomycetaceae > Streptomyces > Streptomyces sp. NPDC018029. The sequence goes on from NZ_JBIRFV010000005.1 coordinate 512,507, forward strand.
CATCGCCTTCGGTGTGCTCGCGGGTGCCGCGCTGCTGATCCGGCGGCGCTGGCCCGTCGCCGTCGTGCTGATATCGATCGCGATCACGCCCGCGCAGATGGGCGTGCTCCTCACCGTCGTCGGCCTCTACACCCTGGCCGCCTCCGAGCTGCCGCGCCGCATCACGGGCGCCCTCGCCGGCATGTCGATGGCGGGGACGCTGATCGTCGCGCTGGTGCGGGCCAACCAGGACATGGCGGAGGGCAGCCCGTCGATCGGCAGCGAGTTCATTCCGTTCTTCGCGGTGACCGCCGCGATAGGGGTGACCGCGCCGCCGGTGCTGCTCGGCCTGTACGTCGGCGCGCGGCGCCGTCTCGTGGAGGGCATGCGGGAGCGGGCGGACAGCCTGGAGCGGGAGCTTCAGCTGCTCGCCGAGCGGGCCGAGGAGCGGGCCGAGTGGGCGCGGAACGAGGAGCGGACCCGGATCGCCCGTGAGATGCACGACGTGGTCGCGCACCGGGTGAGCCTGATGGTGGTGCATGCTGCGGCGCTGCAGGCGGTGGCCCGCAAGGACCCGGAGAAGGCCGTGCGGAACGCGGCGCTCGTGGGTGACATGGGCCGGCAGGCGCTGACGGAGCTGCGGCAGATGCTCGGGGTGCTGCGGACCGGGGACGGCACGGAGAGCGCGAAGCCCGTCGATCCGCTGCCGCTGGCCGCCGTGGGGTTCGCGGCGGCCGCCGCGGCGTCGCGCGCGGTCGACGAGGACGGCCCGTGTCTGGCGGAGCTGGAGGAGCTGGTGGGCCAGTCGCGGGCGGCGGGCATGGCGGTGGACCTGTCGGTGCAGGGCGAGCCGCGTGACTGTTCGGCGGAGGTGGAGCAGACCGCTTACCGGGTGGTGCAGGAGGCGTTGACGAACGTCCACAAGCACGCGGCGGGCGCGAAGACGTATGTGCGGCTTGCGTACCGGGGTGCGGAGATCGCGATGCAGGTGGAGAACGAGCCGCCGCCGGAGCCGGACGGGTCGGCGGACGCCCGCCTGCCGAGCGGTGGCAACGGTCTCGTGGGGATGAAGGAGCGGGTCACGGGCCTGGGCGGGGTCTTCGTGTCGGGCCCGACGGACGGCGGCGGCTTCCGGGTCTCCGCGGTGCTTCCGGCGGCGCCCGCGTTCGCGGGGTAGCGGCGCCGCCGGCGGGCGTAGTACGGGGTGGGTCCCGGGCAGGCCCTAGAAGCTCGCGTTGGCCGAGAGGCGGGTGGGCTGGGCGCCGGTGATGAGGGTGGCGAGGGCCTGGTCGATGTGGGCGCCGAGGAACCAGTCGCCGCTGTGGTCGAGGCTGTAGACGCGGCCTTCGACATCGATCGCCAGGAGCGCCTGGTTGTCGGGCTCTTCGCCGATGGGGCACACCTCGGTGCCGAGGGCGCGGCCGAGGTCGCCGAGGGTGCGGGCGAGGTGCAGGCCGTACATGGGGTCGAGGTGCACCGTGGCGGGGGCTATCTGGCGGCCGGGTCCCTGCGGCGTGATGTGCAGGCCGCCGAATTCGGCCCAGGCCTCGACGGCGGCGGGGAAGACGGTGTGCCGGTGGCCGGCGGGTGAGGTGTGGCGGCGCAGGGCGTCGGCCCAGATCTCGGCCTGCTTTATGTCCCAGTGGCCGGGGCGCCAGCCGGCCGCGCGGAGGGCGGCGTCGACGGGGACGGGGAATCGCGTGCTGCCGCCGGCGGCGGGCGAGGTGGCCGTGGCGGGGTGTTCGGGGTGCATCGGGTGGCCCTCGTTCGGTCGTGGGGGCGGTCGTGCGGGCGGTCGTGGGGGGTGGTCGGCCGGTCGGCGGTCAGGCGTCGCTCGTCGTGGGGTCGACGACCCGGACGCCGAAGTGCGCGGTGAGGGCGGCGCAGGAGCGGCAGGGCTGGGCGAAGGCGCCGTGCAGCGGGTCGCCGTCCTCGCGGATGCGGCGGGTGGTGAGTTTGGCGTGCTTGAGGGCCTTGCGGGCCTCGCCGTTGGTCATGGGTTTGCGCGAGGCGCGTTTGGAGCGGCTCGCGTCGGCCGCCGTGAGGTGGCGGGAGATCAGGATGGCCTCGGCGCAGCGGCCGGTGAAGCGTTCGCGCTGGCCGCTGGTGAGGGCGTCGAGGAAGTCCTGGACGAGCGGGTGGAGCGCGGGCGGTTCGTCGCCGCGGCGTGCGGTGCAGGTGAGCGTGGTCTGCCCGCGTACGGAGAGGGCGGCGGCGACGGTGGGCAGGATGCCGTCGCGGCGCTGGCGCAGGATGGGCGCGTGGGCGGCGGTGGCGCTCCAGCCGACGCGGGGGTCTCCCGCGCGCGGGTCGCCTGCCGCGCGGGGATCGCCTGTGCGTGCGTCGCCTGCCCTCGCGGCACCTGCGCGTGGGTCTCCGGTGCCAGGGATGGCCGCCGGAGCGTGCCCCCGTGCGGTGGTGTCGTTCGTCGTGGTGGCCGCCGTCGTGGACAGCGTGTGGCCGGACATGCCGCTCTGTGCCGTCTGCATCGTGCTCTTCCCTCCCCCTGCTCGCGGCGGTCACCGCGTGTGCCACGCCCCCGCGTTGCGGGGGACAGCCTGCCAAATGGGGCGGGTGGTGCGGAAGCTGGGGCACTGCGACACGCCTGGCTTTCCGTCGGGATTCGTCGCACGGTGACCGTCCGGTGGCTCGTGGTCATGGAACCGGAGGCCCGGTGACCGGTGCCGTTCTTGCGCATAGGCTGTGTCGACATCGCAGGACCAGAACCAGAACCTTCCACAGTGCCGCAGGGGGCAACCGCCATGACGACAGGTCGGCTGGGGCAGCAGTCCGCGCCGCCGAACGCGGCCTACGCCGGGCAGGTGGTGCACTTCCCTGACCCGGTCCGTGCCGCGCGCCATCCCAGGGGGGTGCGGGTGGACGAGCACGGTTTCCCGGACTTCTCGTCGTACGCGCGTGCCGCCGCGGAGATCGCCGAGCCGCCCGAGGGGTTCGGTGTCGACGAACTCCGCCTGACGGACTACGTGTCGGCGAACGCGGCGATGGCCGCGGCGGGCCACGAACTGTGGGACACGATTCCCGCGGTGGCGACCCCGCACGGCTGGACCTGGCACCACGCGGCGCACAGCCGCCGGCTGGAGCTGGTCCCCGTCGAGGTGAAGGCGCTGCTGCGGCATCACGGCGGGATCGCGACGACGGCCGTGGACCAGGAGAAGAGGGGCACGCGCCCGCTGCAGGAGACGCGTCCCGCGCACTTCGGTCTGCCGAAGGCCTCGGTCGCGGTGACCGAGCAGCAGGTGCAGGGCGTGGAGGAGGACCTCGGGTACCGGCTGCCGGGCGCCTACCGCTCCTTCCTGAAGGCGGCGGGCGGCTGCGCGCCGGTCGGCGCGGCGCTCGACGCAGAGCTGGGCCTGCTCGTGGACCAGCCGTTCTTCACGGTGCGGGACGAGGCCGCGGTCAACGACCTGGTGTACGTGAACAAGTGCCTGCGCGACCACCTGACCAAGGACTACCTGGGTGTCGGGTTCGTGCAGGGCGGCCTGCTCGCCGTGAAGGTCAAGGGCGACCGGATCGGTTCGGTGTGGTTCTGCGCGTACGACGACGCGCGCGACGTCTCGGAGGCGGCGGGGTGGCCGCCGGCCGAGCGGGTGCGGCGGCTGCTGCTGCCGTGCGGCGACGACTTCGACGTGTTCCTGTCCCGGCTCGCGGGCAATCCGCCCGAGCTGGAGACCGTGGCGAACCTGATGGTGGACGGCGGCTTCGCGCAAGCCGTCCCCGTGCCGGGTGGGGAGTGACGCAACAGTGGTGACCTTCGCGCAGGCGCAGGAGCGCGCCGAGGAGTGGATCAACGGCGACGTGCCGGGCTATCAGCACCGTGAGGTGCGGGTCCGGGAGTTCGACCTGGGGTTCGTCGTGTGGGCCGAGGACCGCGAGCACGGTCCGGTGTCGGACGGCGGCGGGCAGCGGCTCGTCATCGCGCGGGACAGCGGCGACGCGACGCTCTGGCCCGCGCTGCCGGTGGGCGAGGTGATCCGCCGGTACGAGGAGGAGTACGGCCTGCCGGACGCGGCGCCGCAGGACGCGGTGCCTGCGCCCCCGGAGCGGGTCGACCTGAACCAGACGTCGTTCCTGCTGACGCCTCCGGAGTGGCTCCAGGAGGCGGCGGACAAGATGGGCATTCCGGACCGGCGCTCGGCGGCGGGGAGTTCGGGTTCCGGGGGGTCGGGTTCCGACGCATCCGGTCCCGGCACATCTGGCTCCGACGTACCCGGTCCCGGCACATCCGGTTCCGGCGCATCCGGCTCCGGTGAATCCGGGGAGCCCGCGGCGGCCGAGGAGCTTCCGGTTTCCGGGTTCCCGGAGGCGCCGGGTGCGCCCGCGACTTCCGCGACTCCCGCCGCTCCGGGGGGCGGTACGCCGTGGCCCGCGGCCGCCGCCTCCGACGAGGACGACGTGCCGGGACGCGACGACAGCCTGCCCGCCACGTCGCCGGGTGTGCCCGCGGGGGCGACTCCGTGGGCCGGTACGGACACCAACTCCGATGCGGGCGAGGACCATTCGGTGCCGCTGCCCGCGACGGTGTTCGCGCCGCCGCTGGCCGGCCTGGACGAGGACGACACCCCGCCGCCGGGTGTCGCACCGGAGGCCAAGACGGCCCTGATGCACGGGGGCAGTCAGCTCCCGGCGACGGCGATCGCTCCGGCACTGGACACTCCGGCGCCGGGTGGTCCGGCGGGTCCGGGCGCTCCGGCGCCGGGCGGTCCGGCGGGTCCGGGAGCCCCGGCTCCGGGCGGTCCGGCGGGTCCGGGAGCCCCGGCTCCTGGTGCTCCTGGTGCTTCGGCGCCGGGTGGCTTCGCTGCTCCGGCTGCTCCCGGCGTTGGTGCTGACGCGGCTTCGGCTCCGGGTGGGCCCGGGTCCTCGGCTCCTGGCGCCCCGGCCGCTCCGGCTCCGGGCGGTCCTGCGGCTCCCGGCGCTCCGAGTGCCCCGGCGCCCGGTACTCCCGCCGCGCCGGCGCCGGCCGCCCCCGCCGCTCCTGCCGGTCCGCCGCCCACCCCGCCGCAGCCGCCCGTCGGTTCGCCGACGCCTCCGCCGCCGAGCGCCCCCGAGGCCCCCGGCGCCTCCGCGTACGGGTACCCGCAGGCGCCCGGCGCCCCGGGCGCCGGGAACATCGCGGACGCCGCCACCAGCAAGGCCGAGGGGCCGCCGCACGGCTCCCGCGGGGGCGGGGCGAGCACACCGCCGCCTCCCGCCCCGCCGGGCGCGCCCGGCGCCCCCGCCGGAAGTACGCCGCCGCCCTCGGGGCCCGGCGCCCCCGGCACGCCCGCCGGTGGTTACGTTCCGACGCAGCTCGTGTCCTCGCTCGGCCCGGACGGCCCTCAGCCACCGGCCGCTCCCGCCGCTCCCGGCACGCCTCCTGGTACGCCCCCCGGTGGGGTGCACCACGCGGCGACGATGCTTGCGGACCCGAGCATGGGCGGCCCCGGCGGGGTCAAGCCGCCGGCTCCCCCCGGCGCTCCGGGTGCCCCTGGCGCCCCCCAGCCTCCCGGTCCCCCCGGTCCCCCCGGCGCTCCCGGTACGCCCCCGGGCGGGGTGCACCACGCGGCGACGATGCTGGCCGACCCGAGCATGGGCGGTCCCGGTGCTCCGGGCGGTGGGCTCAAGCCGCCCGCTCCCCCCGGTGCCCCCGGCACCCCCGGTGCGCCGCGGCCTCCGGGTCCCCCCGGTCAGCCCGGCGCGCGCCCCGGCGCTCCGGGCGCGCCCGCCGGCCCCGGCACCCCGCCGCCCCCCGGCGGCGGCGTCCACCACGCCGCGACGATGCTGGCCGGCCCCCCGGTCGGCGGCCCGGGTGCGCCCGGCATGCCGCCGCCGCCCGCGCCGGGCCACCCCGGCCCCGGCGCCCCGGGCATGCACGGCGCTCCCGGCATGCCGGGCGGCCCCGGCGTACCGGGTGGCCAGCCGTACGGCTACCCGCAGCAGCCCACCGGTCAGCCGACCGTCGGCCCGGGCTACCAGGCAGTGCTGCGGTATCGCGCGGCCGACGGCTCCGAGCAGCAGCTCATCCGGCGTTCGGCGCCCGGCACGCCGCACCCGGAGTGGCAGATCCTGCACGAGCTGCGCGGCCTGAACGTGCCGCCGCAGCAGGTGCTGGAACTCCACACCGAGCTGGAGTCCTGCGAGCTGCCGGGCGCGTACTGCGCCCGCATGATCCGCGAGACCTGGCCGCAGGCGCGGATCACGTCGATCGCCCCGTACGGCAGGGACCACGCGTCCCGCCGCCAGGGCATGCAGCAGCTGCTCGCGCACCAGGGCGAGTTGCACCAGGTCGCGGACGGGCCCGCCAGGCCCGCGCCGGTGCGCGCACCGCTGCAGCAGGTGCCGCCCGCCCCGCCGATCCCGCCGGAGGGCGTCGCGCAGGAGCTGGCCGCGGCCTTCGGTCCCGGCATCTTCCGGTTCGACCAGCGGGCGGTGTCCCGGCAGGGCGTGCCGGACATCGTGGCGCACACCCTCGTGGTGGCGGGGCTGCCCGTCGACTTCGGGCCGTTCTTCTGGGCGCAGGCCCAGCAGGGGCGGCCGGTGCCGACGCTGGCGGAGCTGGCGCAGGAGCGGGGTGTGCAGCCGGCGTCCGACGCGGGTTCGTACCTGGTGATGGGCAGTGACTTCGGGCGCGCGCTGTGCGTCCAGTACGGCACGGCGAACATCGTGGCGGTGCCGGTGGAGGCCGGTCCCGGCGGTGCGCCCGTGCCGCCGCAGTTCGTGAACACGGGGCTGCCCGAGTTCGCGCGCTGCATGGCGTTGCTCGGCCGGATGTGGCGGCTGCGCTTCGGGCTGAACCAGGAGCAGGCGGGCCGTTGGACCGTCGACTTCCAGAACCAGCTGGCGGCTCTCGACGGGGCGGCGCTCGCGTCGCCGGAGAGCTGGTGGTCGGTGCTGCTCGAGCAGATGTGGGACGGCCTGCTGTAGCCACTGCCCTGTGAATGAGCGAGGCGCCCGACCCGGAGCACGGGCGGGCGCCTCGGCCATTCGGGGCGTGGGCGGCGGGAATGACGCCCCGATTCCGACTTCCGGCCCCAATTGACGCATCCTTGACCGGGCGGAGTGGGCGGAGTGTCGGGTTATGAGCGCTTCCGCTTGATCCATCAAGATGTGCGCCAATCGCGCTGTACGCGCGTGGTACGCCGGAGAGGTGGTCCAAGGATGAGCAGCAGCGGTGCATCGTCGTCGCCGCACGGCTTCGTCACGGTGCGGGGGCGCGGCTACCGTCCCGAGCAGGTGGAGGCGTACGCCGCCGGTCTTTCGCGGGCGCGGGACGAGGCGTGGGAGCGGGCCGCCCGGCTGACCGTCCTCGCCAAGGACATGGAGGTGGAGGCCGAGCACCTGCGGGACGTGGTGTCGCGGCTCGCCCCCCAGACGTACGAGACGCTGGGCGAGCGCGCCCAGCAGATCCTGGCCCTCGCCGAGGCGGAGGCCGCCGCCCTGCGCGAGGCCGCGGAAACCGAGGCGCGGCGGCTGACGGAGACGGCCGAGGCCGCGGCGCGTGAGGTGCGGGAGGCCGCGCGCGCCCACGCCGAGAAGGTGGGCGCCGAGGCGGACGAGCGGGTGCGGCAGCGGCTCCTCGCGGACCGGGCGACGGCCGACGAGGCGCGGATCTCCGCACGGCGGGACGTGAAGGCGTGGCGCGGTGAGGCGCTGGCCGCGCTGCGGGAGATGCGGCAGCGGTGCGAGGCGCTCTTCGCCGAGCAGGAGAAGGAGCAGGGCGAGCGGTGGGAGGCCGCCGAGCGGGAGATCGCGGAGCGGGAGGCGGCGTCGGACGCGCGGGACGCGGAGCGGGTGGCCGCGGCGGAGGCCCGGCTCTCCGCCGCCAAGCGGGCGTTCGCCGAGGCGGAGGAGTCCGCGCGGCACCGGCAGGAGGACGCGGAGGCGCACGGCGCGGAGCTGGTCGCGGAGGCCGTCCTGGTCGAGGAGCGGCTGGCCCGCGACACGGAGCGGGTGCTGCGCGAACACGGCGAGCAGTGGGACGAGGTGCGGGCCCACATGGACCACGTACGCAGCAGCCTGGCCGCCCTGACGGGCCGCGCACCGGCGGAGGAGACGCCCTAGGCGCTGGTTCGGTCACCTTCCCCTGCGGGCCGCCCCCGCCAGGATCCAGCCCTCCACCGCCTCGTACCGCTTGCGGTGGTCCTGTGTTTCGGCGGGGCCCGAGAGGCGGGTGCCGAGCCAGCCGAGGAGGAAGCCGAGGGGGATGGAGGCGATGCCGGTCGTCGTGAAGGGGAACCAGGTGAAGTCGTGGTTCGGGAAGGCGGCGCCAGGGCTGCCGGAGACGAGGTTGGTGCCGGTCATCAGGACCGTCGCGCCGAGTGTGCCGCCGAGCAGGGTCCAGAGCAGGCCCGTGCGCGTGTAGCGGCGCCAGAAGAGGGTGTAGACCAGGGCGGGGGCGAGGGCCGAGGCGCCCAGGCAGAACGAGAGGGTGGCCAGGGGCTGGAGGCTGTGGTCCTTGACCAGGACGGCGAGGGCGATCGCGAGGGCGCCGGTGGTCAGTGCGGAGGCGCGGGCCAGGGTCATCTCGCGGCGGGGCGAGCAGGCGCGGCCGTGGGCGAGGACGTCGTGGGCCAGGGAGTTGGCGCAGGCGAGGATCATGCCGGCCACCGAGGCGAGCAGCGTCAGGAACAGTGCCGTGGTGACCGTCGTGAAGACCAGCGTCTCGGCGGTCGAGGTGTGGGTGCCGAACGCGGCGCGGGCGCCGAGCAGGAAGGCCGTGTTGCCCTGCGGGTCGTCCTGCGCGATGGCGGCGCCGCCGATGAGCGCGGTCGCGCCGAATCCCACGACGGTGATGACGAGGACGAAGAGGGAGACCGAGGAGACCGCCCAGGACATGGAGCGGCGTATCTCGCGGGCGGTGCGCGCCGTGTACATGCGCATGGTGACGTGGGGGAGCGCCGCGCCGCCGAGGACCACCGTCAGCTCGGAACTGAGCATGTCCAGGCGGGGGTTGGGGCTGTCCGCGAATTGGAGGCCGGAGCGGAGGAAGGCCGGTCCCGCTCCGCTGCCGCGCTGCGCTGCGGTCAGCAGGGCGCCCGCGTCCCAGTCGAAGCGGCGCAGGATCAGCGCGGCGATCACCGCGCCGGAGCCGAGCAGCATCACCATCTTGAGGATCTGGATGAGGGCGGTGCCCTTCATGCCGCCGATCGCCGCGTAGCTGATCATCAGGGCGCCGAGCGCGACGATGCAGCCGGTCTTGAGGCCGTCGTCGGAGAAGCCGAGCAGGAAGGCGAGGAGGTCGCCCGCGCCCGCGAGCTGGACGAGCATGAGCGGGAGCAGGGCGGCCAGGGTGGCCGCGCACACGGCGATGCGGACGGCGCGGCCCGGCATGCGGCGTGCCACGACGTCGCCCATGGTGAACCGGCCCGCGTTGCGCAGGGGTTCGGCCAGCAGGAACATCAGGAGGGTGAGGGAGAGCGCCGTGCCGAGGGCGAGGACCACCCCGTCGTAGCCGAGGAGGGCGATCACGCCGGTGGTGCCGAGGACGGTGGCGGCGGAGATGTAGTCGCCCGCGATGGCGAGGCCGTTGCGCATCGGGGAGAGCGCCCCGAAGCCGGTGTAGAACTCGTCGAGGTCGTCCCGGTCGGGTCCCGTCAGGACGCAGAGCAGCAGCGTGAGGGTGACCACGACGGTGAAGGCGACGAGGGACATGGTCTGGGCCTGGTCGCTCATGCGGGTTCACCGCCCGTCCGTGCGGCGGCCGACTCGCTCTGCCTGCGCAGGCGTTGGGCCAGCGGGTCGACGCGGCGGCGGGCCGTGTGCTCGTACAGGACGAGGGCGAGGCAGGTGACGGGCAGATGGCCGAGGCCGAGCAGCAGCCCGGTGTTCAGGCCGCCGGAGACGGTGCCGGCGAGCAGGGAAGGGGCGAGGGCGGACAGGAGGAGGAAGAGCGTGAAGTAGCCGAGCGCGGTGAGGGTGGCGATCCTGCGCTGCCGTCGGTAGGCGCCGCGCAGCTTGCGCAGGTCGCTGTGGCGGCCGGGCGCGGGGTGGCGGGGGAGAGGGGGCGGCGGTGGCGGCGGTGGCGGGGGCGGTGGCTGCCAGGGGTAGGTGAGGTGGGGCTCGGGGGCGGTGAGGTGGGGCTCGGCGTGGGGGAGGTGGGGCTCGGGCCGTGGGGGCGGGACGGGGGCGTCGTACGGGGGGTGGGTCATCCCGGTTCTCCTTGCGCGGCTTCCGGTCCGTGGTGCGGACCGCAGGGAGCGAGGGGAGCGAGACGTTACTTGTAAGTAGGGGCGGCGTGCGGGGTTTTCGGGGATCCGGTCAGTCGGTCTGTTGTGTGGGGGACAACTGCTCCTGCTGAGGGGCGAGTTGCGCGTCCTTGAGGACGGGGAAGCGCCGCGGTGCCAGGAAGAGGAGGACGAGCAGGGCGAGTACGGCGGCACAGCCCGCCCCGAGGTACACCGCGTCGACGGCCGAGTCGACGGCCCGCCGCAGCGGCTCGGGGTCGGCCACCGACCCCGGGTCGTCCAGGATGCGCGCCACCGAGTCGAGGGACCCGGCCCCGTCGAGGCGCGCGCTGAGCACTCCGTTGGCGACCGCGCCGAACAGGGCGGCGCCCAGCGTCTGCCCGATCTGGCGGCAGAACAGGACGGACGCGGTGGCCGTGCCGCGCTCGGCCCAGCCGACGGTGGACTGGACGCCGACGATGAGCGGCAGCTGGAAGATGCCGAGGGCCGCGCCGAGCAGCAGCATGAGCAGGGCGGGCTGCCAGGCGGCGCCGGGGTAGGGCAGCAGGGGGAACGCGAAGAGGATCAGCGCGGCCGCGGAGATGCCGGTGATCGCGGTGTTGCGGAAGCCGATCCTGCGGTACACGTGCTGGCTGAGCGCGGCGGAGACCGGCCAGCTCAGCGTCATCACGGAGAGGACGAAGCCGGCGGCGACGGGGGCGAGTCCGAGCACGGACTGGGCGTACGTGGGGAGGAAGACGGTCGGCGCGACCATCAGCAGGCCGAGCGCGCCGAGGGCGAGGTTGACGGCGGCGATGGTGCGCCTGCGCCAGACCCAGCCGGGGATGATGGGCTCCGCGGCCCGGCGCTCGACGAGGACGACGACGGCGATCAGCGCGAGCCCGGCGGCGAAGAGGGCGAGGGAGGGCGCCGACAGCCAGTCCCAGGCGACCCCGCCCTGCACGAGCGCGGTCAGGAGGGTGCCTCCGCAGGCGAAGACGGCGAGCGCGCCGGGCCAGTCGACGCGGCCGCGCGGCACGCTCTCCCGCTCGGGTTCGTGCAGGTGGCGCACGATCAGCCAGAGCGCGACCGCGCCGATGGGCAGATTGATCAGGAAGATCCAGCGCCAGTCGGTGTACGAGGTGATGAGGCCGCCGAGCGCGGGCCCCGCGACGGCCGACGTGGCCCACACGGTGGACAGCTTGGCCTGGATCTTGGGGCGTTCCTTGAGCGGGTAGAGGTCCGCGGCGAGGGTCTGCACGGTGCCCTGGACGGCGCCGCCGCCGAGTCCCTGGACGACGCGGAAGGCGATGAGCGACTCCATGTTCCAGGCGAGCGCGCAGAGCGCGGAGCCGAGGAGGAAGAGCACGCAGCCCGTGATGAGCACGGGCTTGCGGCCGAACGTGTCGGAGAGCTTGCCGTAGACGGGCAGGGTCACCGTGGCCGCGAGGAGGTAGCCGGAGAAGAGCCAGGAGAAGATCGAGAAGCCGCCGAGCGTGCCCACGATCTGCGGGACGGCGGTCGACACGATGGTGGAGTCGACGGCGACCAGCGCCATGGCGAGCATGAGCGCGGCGACGACCGCGCCCCTGCCCCGTATCGCTTCCTGGGTGCCCACGGAACTTCCTTCCCCCTGCACGCGGTTGCTGCGGGCCACTTTCTCACCCGGGGGAGGACCCGGGGAGGGCGCGGGGCAGGCGCGGGGCGAGCGCGGGGCAGGGGGACGGCGACCCTGAGTCGATCTCCACCGACGGGTGGAGATCCCCTAGGGGAACCTCCGTACAACGGACTGGGGAGCGTTCGTCCCACTGGAGGATGAGCGGGCCCCGGCCGGTCCTTAGATTGGCTTTACGGCGCACCGCACCGGCGGGGGTGGGGTTTTCCCCCGGAAAAGACTGCGCTGAGCACCAGCGCGCCGAACCCCCCTGTGACACCAGACTTGTTCGCACGGCGAACGCGCCCGACCCACCGCATGACCGACATAGGAGACTTACCGTGACAACGGCTGTGACCACACCCAGGCACGGGGGCACTGGAGGGCGTACGGCCGTGGCGGCACGGGCGCGCCAGGTCGTGAAGGCGTACGGCAGCGGGGAGACCCGTGTCGTCGCGCTCGACCGCATCGACGTGGACATCGCCCGCGGGCAGTTCACCGCGATCATGGGCCCCTCCGGCTCCGGCAAGTCCACCCTCATGCACTGCCTCGCGGGCCTCGACACGGTCAGCGAAGGGCAGATCTACCTCGACGAGACCGAGATCACCGGCCTCAAGGACAAGAAGCTCACGCAGCTGCGCCGGGACCGCATCGGCTTCATCTTCCAGGCGTTCAACCTCCTCCCCACGCTGAACGCCATCGAGAACATCACGCTCCCGATGGACATAGCGGGCCGCAAGCCCGACCGGGCCTGGCTCGACCAGGTCGTGGAGACCGTGGGCCTCGCGGGCCGCCTCAAGCACCGCCCGACCGAGCTCTCCGGCGGCCAGCAGCAGCGCGTCGCCGTGGCCCGCGCCCTCGCCTCCCGGCCGGAGATCATCTTCGGTGACGAGCCGACCGGAAACCTCGACTCCCGGGCCGGCGCGGAGGTCCTCGGCTTCCTGCGCCGCTCGGTGACCGACCTCGGCCAGACCATCGTGATGGTCACGCACGACCCGGTCGCCGCCTCGTACGCGGACCGCGTCCTGTACCTCGCCGACGGCCGGATCGTCGACGAGATGCACCACCCCACCGCCGACCAGGTCCTCGACCGCATGAAGTCCTTCGACGCCCGGGGGCGCACGTCATGACCGTCCTCAAGACCTCGATGCGCAACTTCTTCGCGCACAAGGGACGCATGGCGCTCTCCGCGGTGGCCGTGGTCCTTTCGGTGGCGTTCGTCTGCGGCACGCTCGTCTTCTCCGACACGATGAGCACCACCTTCGACAAGCTCTTCGCGGCGACCTCAGCCGACGTCACCGTCACCCCCAAGTCCGCGAAGGACGCGGGCGAGACGCCCCGCAGCGGCAAGCCCGAGTCGCTGCCCGCCTCCGTCGTCCGTGAGGCCGGGAAGGTCCCGGGCGTGAAGGCCGCCGAAGGCGCCGTCAGCAGCCAGAGCGTGACCGTCGTCGACAAGAAGAACAAGAACATGGGGCCGACCAGCGGCGGCCCGACCATCGCCGGCAACTGGACGCGCAACGACCTGCGTTCGATGGACATCACCTCCGGCCACGCCCCGCGCGGCCCCACCGAGGTGATGGTCGACGCCGACACCGCGGACAAGCACGACCTCAAGATCGGTGACGAGCTGCGCACCATCGCCGCCACCGGCGACCACACCGCGAAGATCTCCGGCATCGCCACCTTCAAGGTGACCAACCCCGGCGCCGCGATCTTCTACTTCGACACCGCCACCTCCCAGCGCGAACTCCTCGGCGCCACAGGACGGTTCACGCACGTCAACCTCACCGCGGCCGCGGGCGTCAGCGACACCGAGCTGAAGGCCGACGTCGCGGCGGCCCTGGACAAGGCCGCGTACGACATCAAGACGCAGAAGGAGACCGCCGACGACGGCCGCAAGGAGGTCGGCAGCTTCCTCGACGTCATGAAGTACGCGATGCTCGGCTTCGCCGGAATCGCCTTCCTCGTCGGCATCTTCCTCATCATCAACACCTTCTCGATGCTGGTCGCCCAGCGCACCCGCGAGATCGGCCTGATGCGCGCCATCGGCTCCAGCCGCAAGCAGGTCAACCGCTCGGTGCTCGTCGAGGCGCTGCTGCTCGGCGTGTTCGGCTCCATACTCGGCGTCGGCGCGGGCATCGGCCTCGCCGTCGGCCTCATGAAGCTCATGGCGGGCATGGGCATGGAGCTCTCCACCGGCGACCTCACCGTCAGCTGGACGACGCCCGTCGTCGGCATGGTCCTCGGCATCGTCGTCACCGTCCTCGCCGCCTACCTCCCCGCACGACGGGCCGGCAAGGTCTCGCCGATGGCCGCGCTGCGCGACGCGGGCACCCCCGCCGACGGCAGGGCGAGCGCGCTGCGCGCCGTCATCGGCCTGGTCCTCACCGGCGCCGGCGTCTTCGCCCTCTACGCCGCGGCGCAGGCCGACAAGGCCAAGGAAGGCTCCCTCTTCCTCGGCGGCGGTGTCGTCCTCACCCTCATCGGCTTCGTCGTCATCGGCCCCGTGCTCGCCTCCGGCGTCGTCCGCGTCCTCAGCGCGGTGCTCCTGCGGGCCTTCGGCCCGGTCGGCCGGATGGCCGAGCGCAACGCCCTGCGCAACCCGCGCCGCACCGGCGCCACCGGCGCGGCCCTGATGATCGGCCTCGCCCTGGTCGCCTGCCTCTCCGTCGTCGGCTCCTCGATGGTCGCGTCGGCCACGGAGGAGCTCGACAAATCGGTCGGCGCCGACTTCATCGTGCAGCCCACCCAGCCCGGCATCTCCATCACCACGAAGGCCGCCGAGGCCTTGGAGAAGGCCGACCACATCGGCCACATCACGCGCTACAAGCAGATCGAGGCGGACCTGACCACACCCGGCGGCAAGGCCGTGGACGGCGTCGGCCTGAGCGCCGCAGACCCGACGTACGCCAAGGACCTGCGCCGCGAGACGGTCGCCGGTGAACTGTCCGCCGCGTACGGGAAGAACGCCATGTCGGTCGGCGACGAGTTCGCCGAGAAGCACGGTCTGAAGGTCGGCGACGAGCTGAAGGTCGCCTTCGAGCACGGGAAGACGGCGAAGCTGCGGCTCGCGGCCATCACGAAGGACGACGGCACCGTCGACAACGGCGCGATGTACCTGAACATCACGACCCTGGAGCAGTACGTCCCCGCGGACCGGATGCCGCAGAACGACATCATGTTCGCCACGGCCGACAAGGGCCAGGAGGACGCCGCGTACACCTCCCTGAAGAAGTCCCTGGAGGCGTACCCGCAGTACAAGGTGATGGACCAGACCGACTTCAAGCAGACCCTGAAGGACCAGGTCGGCCAGCTCCTCAACATGGTCTACGGCCTGCTCGGCCTTGCGATCATCGTCGCGATCCTGGGCGTCGTGAACACCCTGGCCCTCTCCGTGGTGGAGCGCACCCGCGAGATCGGCCTGATGCGGGCCATCGGCCTCTCGCGCCGCCAGCTGCGCCGCATGATCCGCCTGGAGTCCGTGGTCATCGCCCTCTTCGGTGCCCTGCTCGGCCTCGGCCTGGGCATGGGCTGGGGCGCGACGGCCCAGCAGCTCCTCGCCCTGGAGGGCCTGAAGGTCCTGGAGATCCCGTGGCCGACGATCATCGCGGTCTTCGTCGGATCGGCGTTCGTGGGCCTCTTCGCGGCGCTGGTCCCGGCCTTCCGGGCCGGCCGGATGAACGTCCTCAACGCCATCGCCACCGAATAGCCACCGCCACGGGGGTGCGGGGGAGACACCGGCCCCGGCGGGCGCGCGCACTGCGCACCCGCCGGGGCCGGTGGTGTGTGTCCCCCTGGGTCCTACTCCCTGCGCAGCAGCACGTACCCGTACGCCGCGTCCTCGGCGACGTACCGCTCGCCCGGGTGCAGCTTGCCGGCGTACGCGACCGGGTCCTTCGTCCAGCCGGAGCGGACGTCGAGAGCGATGTACTGGGGGACGACCGGGTCGGCCGCGCCCACCCAGAAGACGCGGGCCCGCGAGGTCAGCCTGCTGACCGGCCCGATGTTCGCCTCGACGGTGGCGCCGTCCGGGACCCGGTCGAGGACCCGCTCCACGGCGGTGACCTGCTCGCTCTTCTCGTACGTCCACGACTCGGTGACGCCCGCCAGCGGCAGGGACGTCGTGAGGGCGAGCGCGGCCGCGGCGGCGCAGGCCGGCAGCAGGTCCGCGTACCGGCGCAGCCACGGCCGCCGGTCGCGGCGCGCGGCGGCGACGGCGTCGGCGAAGGCGAGCAGAACGACGGGCATCAGGACGGCGCTGTAGTGCCAGTCGGTGCCCCAGTAGTGGTCGTCGGCGGAGAGGAACCGCCAGCCGAGAGTGGGGAGCGCGACCAGGAGCAGCGGCGAGCGCAGCGCGAGCAGCCCGGTGGGGATCAGCAGCCAGGCGAGGGTGCGCAGCTTGGTGCCGGCGCCGTCGAGGACCCCGGTGCCGCCCGCATCGCCGACCTTGTCCCAGTAGTCGTACGCGCCGACCGAGTTGAACGCGGGAATGACCAGGGTGAGGGTGACGAGGGTGGCGACCGCGCCGAAGGCGGCGACCCCGAGGGCGTGGCGCAGGGCCTTCGGGTCCGTGCGGCGGCACCGGATCGCCACGACCACGGCGATCGCCGCGAGGGTCGCGCCCAGGTCCTCCTTCACGAGGACGAGCGGCAGCGCCCAGAGCAGGGCGGCCCGCCACCGCTGCCGCAGCAGCGCTTCGAGGGAGAAGGCGATCAGCGGCAGCGCGAAGCAGATCTCGTGGAAGTCGAAGTCGACGGCGCGCTGGACGCCCCACGACAGTCCGTACGCCACCCCGACGGCGAGCCCCGGGCCGCGCCCCAGGAGCCGGGTCGCCGCACGCGTCACCGGGACGACGGAGACGGCGATCAGCAGCGCCTGCGCGACGAGCAGCGTGACCGGCGAGGGGAAGAGGCGGTAGGCGGGCGCGAGGAGGGCGGTGACGGGGCTGAAGTGGTCACCGAGGATGTTCGCGCCTGGCCCCTTGAGGTCGGCCACCGGCACCTGGAGGTGCGCGTAGGCGCGGACGGCCTGCTCGAAGATGCCGAGGTCCCAGGAGCGCGTCTCGAGGCGCCGGTACCGGCTGACGGACACGACGGCGTACGCGAGGAACAGGCCGGCGGCGAGCAGGTGCGGGGCGCGGTCCCAGAGGCGTCCCGCCCTGTCGGGGGCGGTGCCGGTCCGGTCCCGCTCCGGTATGGGCTCGTGGGAGGGGGAGGAGGCCGGCCCCTCCGGCGTGCGAGGAGCGGGGTCCGGGGCGGAGCCCTGTGCGGTGGCGGTGCGCATCAAAGAAGTCAGTCCCCCGGCGGAGCGGTGGTCGGTGTGGTGGTGGGCGGTGTGGTCGGCGTCGCGGAATCCGGCGGCGGCAGGGACGTCGACGGCATCCGGGACGGCGTCCCCGTCGGCGGGGACGAGCCTCGCGCAGGCGAGCCCGACCGGTCGGGCAAGGAGGACGACTCCGGGAGGGAGGCCGACTTCGTCGGGCTCGGCGGCACCGCGGGCCCCACCGGTTCCCCCTCGCGGCCCAGCTGCAGCGCGGCGACCGCCGCGCCCCCGGACACCAGGCACACGGCGAGCGCCGCGCCCGCCGCGTAGGTCCGGCGCCTGCGGCGGGCGCCGCGCGCGGAGACCTGTCCGGCGGGGACCGGCGAGGCGAGCCTGCCGCCCGACGCGGCGGCCCGCTTCAGCGCGACGGCGAGGCTGTCGTCGGCCGGGGAGTGGGGCTCAGGCACGGTGCTCCTCCGAGGTGGGCGCGTCGCCGGCGGGCGCGTCGTCGAGATGCGGCGCGAGCGCCGCCCTGGCACGGGACAGGTGGGACTTGACGGTCCCGGCCGCGATCCCGGTCTCCGCGGCGACCTGCTGCACGCTCAGGTCGCACACGTAGTGCAGCACCGCCACGCGCCGCTGCCGCTCGGAGAGCCGCCGCAACGCGGCGACCAGCGCGACCGTGTCCGGCTCGGGCTCGGGCACGGCGCCCGCCCGCTCCCCGTGGTGGCGCCGCCAGGCGTCCGCGGCCCGCCCGCGCCGCCGCCACCGGCTGACGGCGAGCCGCCAGGCGACGGTCCTGATCCACGCCTCGGGCCCGGCGTCGCGCTCGAGACGGGCGCGGCGCGCCCAGGCGCGGACGAAGGCCTCCTGGACGACGTCCTGTGCCTCGTGGAGGTCGCCCGTCATCAGATACACCTGCCCGACCAGCGGTCGCACGGAGTGCGCGTAGAACGCCTCGAACTCCTCGTCGGTCAAGTGGTCTCCTGGTGCGTGTGGCGCATGACTCTCGAAGGCAGTACGCCTGGGACACGCGTCCGGTTTACGCGGTGGGAAAGAATTTTCGGGCGGCGGTTTCCGGTCATGGTTTCCGGTCATTGTGCGGGAGGGCGCGCACGGCCCCGCCCGCCGGGGCTCGCCGGGCCCGCCCGTACCATGCCGCGCCGATCACCCCGTAGTCGTACGCTGGGAACCCCCGGCCCGTGCGACGTGCCGGGCGGTTCGCGTTGCCCACCCACTCCGGCTCACCCCCGGTACCTGGACGGAAAGCCTTCAATGAGCCTGCACGGTCTGCTCGACGCTGTCGTCAAGGACTCGGCACTCGCCGAAGCGGTCAAGGCCGCGACCGACGGCCACCGCACGCACATCGACCTGGTCGGCCCGCCCGCCGCCCGGCCCTTCGCGGTGGCGGCGCTGGCCCGCGAGTCCGGCCGCACCGTCCTCGCCGTGACGGCCACCGGCCGCGAGGCCGAGGACCTGGCCGCGGCGCTGCGCACGATCCTGCCGCCCGACGGCGTCGCGGAGTACCCGTCGTGGGAGACGCTGCCGCACGAGCGCCTCTCGCCGCGCTCCGACACGGTCGGCCGCCGCCTCGCCGTGCTGCGCCGCCTCGCCCACCCCCGCACGGACGACCCGGAGACCGGCCCGGTCTCGGTGGTCGTCGCACCGGTCCGCTCCGTCCTCCAGCCGCAGGTCAAGGGGCTCGGCGACCTGGAGCCGGTGGCGCTGCGCTCCGGCGAGACCACCGATCTGAACGAGGTCGTGGCGGCGCTGGCGGCAGCCGCGTACTCCCGGGTCGAGCTGGTCGAGAAGCGCGGCGAGTTCGCCGTGCGCGGCGGCATCCTCGACGTCTTCCCGCCCACCGAGGAGCACCCGCTGCGCGTGGAGTTCTGGGGCGACGACGTCGAGGAGATCCGGTACTTCAAGGTCGCCGACCAGCGCTCGCTCGAAGTCGCCGAGCACGGTCTGTGGGCGCCGCCCTGCCGCGAGCTGCTGCTCACCGACGAGGTGCGGGAGAAGGCCGCCGCCCTCGCGGAGCTGCACCCGGAGCTCGGCGAGCTGCTCGGGAAGATCGCCGAGGGCATCGCGGTCGAGGGGATGGAGTCGCTGGCCCCGGTCCTGGTGGACGACATGGAGCTGCTCCTCGACGTGCTGCCGAAGGGCTCCATGGCGGTGGTCTGCGACCCGGAGCGGGTGCGGACGCGCGCGGCCGACCTGGTGGCGACGTCGCAGGAGTTCCTCCAGGCCAGCTGGGCGGCGACGGCCGGTGGCGGCGAGGCGCCCATCGACGTGGACGCCGCGTCGCTGTGGGGCATCGCGGACGTCCGCGACCACGCCCGCGACCTCGGGATGATGTGGTGGTCGGTGAGCCCCTTCGCCGCCGACGAAGACCTTGGCGCCGACACCCTCAAGCTCGGCATGCACGCCCCCGAGACGTACCGCGGCGACACCGCGAAGGCCCTCGCCGACACCAAGGGCTGGCTCGCCGACGGCTGGCGCACCGTCTATGTGACCGAGGGCCACGGACCCGCCGCCCGCACCGTCGAGGTCCTCGGCGGCGAGGGCATCGCGGCCCGCCTCGACGGCGACCTCGGCGAGCTGACGCCCTCCCTGGTGCACGTCTCCTGCGGCTCGATCGACTACGGCTTCATCGACCCGGCGCTCAAGCTCGCCGTCCTCACCGAGACCGACCTCTCCGGCCAGAAGGCGGCCGGCAAGGACGGCCAGCGCATGCCGGCCCGCCGCCGCAAGACCATCGACCCGCTGACCCTGGAGGCCGGCGACTACATCGTCCACGAGCAGCACGGCGTCGGCCGCTACATCGAGATGGTGCAGCGCACCGTCCAGGGCGCCACCCGCGAGTACCTCGTCGTGGAGTACGCCCCCGCCAAGCGCGGCCAGCCCGGTGACCGGCTCTACATCCCCACCGACCAGCTGGAGCAGATCACCAAGTACGTCGGCGGCGAGGCCCCGACGCTGCACCGGCTCGGCGGCGCGGACTGGACGAAGACGAAGGCGCGCGCGAAGAAGGCGGTCAAGGAGATCGCCGCGGACCTCATCAAGCTGTACTCCGCCCGCATGGCCGCGCCCGGCCACGCCTTCGGCCCCGACACGCCCTGGCAGCGCGAGCTGGAGGACGCCTTCCCCTATGTGGAGACGCCCGACCAGCTCACCACGATCGCCGAGGTCAAGGAGGACATGGAGAAGACGGTCCCGATGGACCGCCTGATCTGCGGCGACGTCGGCTACGGCAAGACCGAGATCGCGGTCCGCGCCGCCTTCAAGGCGGTGCAGGACGGCAAGCAGGTCGCGGTGCTCGTGCCCACGACGCTCCTCGTCCAGCAGCACTTCGGCACGTTCTCCGAGCGGTACTCGCAGTTCCCGGTCAACGTGAAGGCGCTCAGCCGCTTCCAGACGGACACGGAGTCGAAGGCGACCCTCGAAGGGCTGCGCGACGGCTCGGTGGACATCGTCATCGGCACCCACCGCCTCTTCTCCTCCGAGACCAGGTTCAAGGACCTCGGCCTGGTCATCGTCGACGAGGAGCAGCGCTTCGGCGTCGAGCACAAGGAGCAGCTGAAGAAGCTCCGCGCCAACGTCGACGTCCTGACGATGTCGGCCACCCCCATTCCCCGTACGCTCGAAATGGCCGTCACCGGCATCCGGGAGATGTCGACGATCACGACGCCCCCCGAGGAGCGCCACCCGGTCCTGACCTTCGTCGGGCCGTACGAGGAGAAGCAGATCGGCGCCGCCGTCCGCCGCGAACTGCTGCGCGAGGGCCAGGTCTTCTACATCCACAACCGCGTCGAGTCGATCGACCGCGCGGCGGCCAGGCTCCGCGACATCGTCCCCGAGGCGCGCATCGCGACGGCCCACGGCCAGATGTCGGAACAGGCCCTGGAGCAGGTGGTCGTCGACTTCTGGGAGAAGAAGTTCGACGTGCTCGTCTCGACGACGATCGTCGAATCGGGCATCGACATCTCCAACGCCAACACGCTGATCGTGGAACGGGGCGACAACTTCGGCCTGTCGCAGCTGCACCAGCTGCGCGGCCGCGTCGGCCGGGGCCGCGAGCGCGGTTACGCCTACTTCCTCTACCCGCCGGAGAAGCCCCTCACGGAGACCGCCCACGAGCGCCTCGCCACGATCGCCCAGCACACGGAGATGGGCGCGGGCATGTACGTGGCGATGAAGGACCTGGAGATCCGCGGCGCCGGAAACCTCCTCGGCGGCGAGCAGTCGGGCCACATCGCGGGCGTCGGCTTCGACCTGTACGTCCGCATGGTGGGCGAGGCGGTGGCCGACTACCGCGCGTCCCTGGAGGGCGGCGTGGAGGAGGAGCCGCCGCTGGAGGTCAAGATCGAGCTGCCGGTCGACGCGCACGTCCCGCACGACTACGCCCCCGGCGAGCGCCTGCGCCTCCAGGCCTACCGCGCCATCGCCTCCGCCAACACGGAGGAGGACATCAAGGCGGTACGCGAGGAACTCACCGACCGCTACGGCAAGTTGCCGGAGCCGGTCGAGAACCTCCTCCTCGTGGCGGGCCTGCGCATGCTGGCCCGCGCCTGCGGTGTCGGCGAGATCGTCCTCCAGGGCACCAACATCCGCTTCGCGCCGGTGGAGCTGCGGGAGTCGCAGGAGCTCAGGCTCAAGCGCCTCTACCCCGGCACGGTCATCAAGGCGACCGCGGGCCAGGTCCTGGTCCCCCGCCCGAAGACGGCGAAGGTCGGCGGCAAGCCGCTGGTCGGGCGGGAACTGCTCGGCTGGGTCGGGGAGTTCCTGACGTCGATCCTGGGCTCGTAGGCGTACGGGAGAGGCCATAAAGGGTTACGCGGTGCACGCCTCGGCGATCGAGAGACTGTTCTCGTAGAGGTGGTGCCGCGTGATCCGGCCGTCCTCGACGGTGAGGCGCAGCGCGAAGGGGCCCTCGAAGGACTTGCCGGTGGCGCGCACGGTGCCCGAGAGGTGTCCGAACAGGACGGCGTCGGTGCCGTCGACGAGGAAGGTGTCGAGGGAGGCCCTGGCGTCCTCGGCGACGGTGTGCTCGGCCATCTCCGCGGCCTGCGTGGCACACTCGGCGCCGGTGGAGCGCGGGCGGATCCACGGCACGACGGGGTTCTCGGCGAGCAGCCAGTCGACGTCGTCGGCGAACAGCTCCTCCATCCGCCCGGTGTCCCCGGCGAGCCGGGCCTGGAGGAACTCCTCGACGACGGAGCGGGTGCGGGCGGCGATGTCGGTGCTCGTGGCGGTCATGGGGCCCTCCTCGGGGTGCGGCTCTCGGCTGATGTGTCCGATCCTGCCGGGGAGGCGGAGAGCGGTCGATTACCGCGGAGGTAATCGTCCGCCCACGTCAGTCCTGGAACAGCTGGTCCTCCTTGTCCCGGCACAGGGCGTGGGCCGCGCCCATGATGCGGGACGTCTGCTTCTTGGTGGTGCCGAGCCGGCGCGTGGACTCGGTGAACTGCTCACCGAGCGCGGCTCCCCGGACGGTGCACAGGGCGTCGCCCTCGGCGACGAGCGCGTCGTCCTTGATGTGGTCGAGGTCCGGGTAGTGCTTCCGCAGCGTCTTCAGGAAGAACGCGGCGGCGGGCCCTTGCAGTCCGCGCCCCTCGGGGACGGGCGACGCGCTCACCGACGGTGACGCGCTCGCGGAGGGAGCGGCCGGGGCGGACGAGTCGTCGGACGGGCCGCACGCCGTGGTGCCGAGAGCGATCGCGGCGAGCACGAGGACGAGCCGGGACCGAGGCAGACGCTTGCGCATGAATCTCCTGATAGGTGAGTGAACAGGAGATATTCTCACGGCCGTTACCGTGGTGGGCGCGAGAGTCCGCCCAGGGGAGGAGAGAGCGCCGTGACGCTCAAGGTCGTGGGTCTGCGCCGGTATCCGGTGAAGTCGATGCTCGGCGAGGAACACGACCGGCTGGAGGTCCACGAGCGCGGCGTCGTGGGCGACCGCCTGTGGGCCCTGCGCCACGCCGACGGCAAGCTGGGCAGCGGCAAGAACCACGCTCGCTTCCGCCGCATCCCGGGACTGCTCGAACACTACGCGTCGTACGACGAGGACGGTCTGCCCGTCGTCACCGCGCCGGACGGCGCCACGCTGCGTCCCGGCGACCCCCGCGTCCCCGAACGCTTCGGCGAGGGCGTCGAGCTGGTCCGGGAAGGGCCGGACAGCGGGCCGGAGGGCCACAAGGACGTCTCCGCCGTCTCCCTCGTCGGCACCGCCTCGCTCCGCGCGCTCGGCGACCTGCTCGGTGACGCCGACCCCGTCGACGTACGGCGGCTGCGCAAGAACATCGTCGTGGAGACCGAGGAGCCCTGGGTCGAGGAGAACTGGATCGGCCGCGAGATCGTCATCGGCGGCGGGCAGGGTGCGGAGCCGCTGCGGCTGCGCGGGGTCAAGCGCGTCAAGCGCTGCGTCATGGTCACCCAGGCCCAGCCCGGCCTCCCTGTCGACAACCGCGTCCTCAAGACCCTCACCGCCGTCCGCGGCATGTGCATCGGCATCCACACGGACGTCGTGACGCCCGCCGGAGTCGCCCTCGGCGACACGGTGGTGGTCCTGTGAACCGCCGTACCACCTCGGCCCTGCTCGCGCTGCTCACCGTCCCCGCGCTCCTGACCGGCTGCGACACCGGCTCCGAGGACACGGCGGAAGGCGGCGCGGGGCCCCGCGCCGAGGCCGGGTCCGCACTCGCCGCCGTCGACACGCTCACCGTCAAGGGGCGGGCGCCCAAGACCGGTTACGACCGCGACCGGTTCGGCAGCCCGTGGGCCGACACCGACTCCAACCACTGCCCGACCCGGGACGACATCCTCAAGCGGGACCTGGAGGACGTCCGGTACCAGGGCGGCAGGTGCCGGGTGGTCTCCGGGAAGCTCGCGCCCGACCCGTACACGGGCAGGGAAGTGACGTTCCGGCGAGGCCGCAGTCAGGTCGACATCGACCATGTGGTGGCACTCTCTGACGCCTGGCAGAAGGGCGCGTCCCGGTGGGAGCCGAGCAAGCGCATAGCGTTCGCCAACGACCCGCTCAACCTCCTCGCGGTCGACGCGGGCACCAACCGCGGCAAGAGCGACGGCGACACGGCGACGTGGCTGCCGCCGAACAAGTCGTACCGCTGCGCGTACGTCGCCGGACAGGTCGCGGTGAAGAAGAAGTACGGGGTGTGGGTGACCGCCGCGGAACGCGACGCAATGCGAAAGGTTCTCGGGGCCTGCCCCGACGAGAAACTCCCGTGGGGCGACGCCCCGACGAAGGCCCCGCCCCGCTTCAGGGCCCCGTAGGGGCCTATAAGCGGCTCCGCCGCGTGGGCGCGACTAGCCCGGGGTGGGCAGACGCGTCTGCGGGGTTTCGGCCGTTGGCCTGGTGCGGGCTGTCGGTGGCTGGGCGCGCAGTTCCCCGCGCCCCTGGGGGTGGGGCCCCGCCCCCGCTTTAGGGCCCCGCAGGGGCCTCTAAGGGGCGCGGGGCTGTGTCATATGCGGCTCCGCCGCGTGGGCGCGACTAGCCCGGGGTGGGCAGTCGCGTCTGCGGGGTTGCGGCCGTTGGCCTGGTGCGGGCTGTCGGTGGCTGGGCGCGCAGTTCCCCGCGCCCCTGGTGGGGCGCCGCCCCGCTTTAGGGCCCCGTAGGGGCCTTTTAGGGGCGCGGGGAACTGCGCGAGCGGGCCAAGGCGGCCCGCAGTCGCCGACGAGCCCGGGGTGGGCAGACGCGTCTGCGGGGTTCCGGCCGTCGGGGGCTGGGCGCGCAGTTCCCCGCGCCCCTGATGGGGCGGGACCCAGCCGCCACGGCACCGCGGAAAAACAGATACCGCCCGCCCCGCGGGATGCGTACCGTGCGGGACATGGACCTCAAGATCACGACCTTGGCCGAGCGGCCCGACCTCGCGGGCCCGCTGTGGCACATGGCCGAGGACTGGCCGGAGTTCATCCTGCACGACCCGGTCGGCTGGTCGTTGATCGGACGGATCGTCAAGGACCTTCCGGAGTACGTCCTGGTCGCCACCGACGGCGACGCCGACGGCAAGGTCGTGGCCCGTGCGTTCAGCGTGCCGTTCGCCCTGCGCTCCCGCGGCGACGGTGAACTGCCCGACGGAGGCTGGGACCAGGTGCTGCTGTGGGCCTTCTCCGACCTGCGGCACGGCAAGGCCGCCGACACCGTGAGCGCCATCGAGATAACCGTCGACGAGGCGGCGCGCGGCAAGGGGATATCCGGGCGGATGCTCGCGGCCATGCGGGAGAACGCCCGTGCCCGCGGTTTCACCGAGGTCGTCGCGCCCGTGCGGCCCAACGCCAAGCACCTCGAACCGGCCTCGCGGATCGACGAGTACGCGTACCGCACCCGCGAGGACGGCCTGCCGCACGACCCGTGGCTGCGGGTGCACGTGCGGGCGGGCGGCGTCATCGAGAAGGTCGCGCACGCCTCCATGACGGTGTCCGGGTCGACCGCGCAGTGGCGGGAGTGGACCGGGCTGCCGTTCGACGAGGAGGGCCCGGTGGAGGTGCCGGGCGCGCTGGTGCCGGTCCACTGCGAACCGGCGCGCGGCTACGGCGTGTACGTCGAGCCGAACGTGTGGGTGCGGCACACGCTCTGAGCGGCTCGAGCGGCTCGAGCGGCTCGAGCGGCCCGAGCGGCTCGAGCGGCCCGAGCGGCGTCAGCTGCCCAGGTCGTCGAGGTCGATGACCTTGCCGGCGGGCGGCGCGGTCTTCACGGGCTTGTCGTAGTCGGTGAATGTCAGGTACTCCGGCTTCGCCGTGCCCCTGTCGACGATCTTCAGCAGGTACGGCTTGCCCTCGGTGGCGACGTAGATCGTGTACTTGTCCTTGGCGTCATGGGCGTTGATCTTGATGGCGGGGGTGCCGTCGAGGGTGGTCGTCGCGCCCCTGCGGGCGTTGGAGTTGATGCCCTCGAAGTCCGTGAGCAGCTCGTCGAGGTCGCACATGCCGGCGATGTCCTTCGCGTCGGCGCCCGACGCCTTCGTCTTCGCCCAGCGGCCCGCGAGCATGTCGACCACGGCGTCGGTCTCGTCCTTCGGCTCCCCCTTGCTCTGGGCGCGCAGGAACTTCTCGTCGTACTTCACGTAGACCGTCTTGTCGCCGGGGACGATCAGGTCGAACGAGCCCTCGTCGCCCACCGCCAGCTTGCCCGCGCACTTGCCCGAGGTGTCGAGGGCCAGGTTCATCTTCATCCGGCCGGGCTCGTCGTCGGAGACCTCGCCCGCGAGCTTCAGCGATTCGGCGCCCTTGGTCGCCTTGACGGCCTTGTCGACGATCTGGGTGCCCGACATGCCCGCGAAGGGCTCCTTCGGCTTGTCGTCCTTCTCGGAACCGCAGGCGGTGAGGCCGACGGCCGCGGCGACGAGGCAGGCCGCGACGGCGGCGGTACGGCGCGGGTGGTGACGGTGACGCATGGAAATCCCCCCAGGGAACTCGTTCGGTGGGGAACATCAGACCAGGATCCTGTGAACCGAGTCAACACGGGTATCGGTGGATCTTGGGTTAACGCCGTGAAGCGGTCCGTGCCGCTGATCGCCTGGGTATGCTCGACCCCGCGCGACTGACCCCGCGCACGACGCGCGACTGACCCCGCGCACGACGCGCGACTGACCCCGCGCACGACGCGCGACTGACCCCGCGCACGACGCGCGACTGACCCCGCGCACGAGGGGAGCTGCCAGATGACGCCGCGGGACGACGCGACCGAAGTCACCGCCGCCGGGATCGCCCGCCTTGCCGGGGTGGGCCGCGCCGCCGTCAGCAACTGGCGCAGGCGGCACGGCGACTTCCCCAAGCCCGTCGGGGGCACCGACACCAGCCCCTCCTTCGCGCTCGCCGAGGTCGAGCGGTGGCTGCGCGGCCAGGGCAAGCTCGTCGAGGTCCCGCTCCGCGAACGCGTCTGGCAGCAGCTCGCCGGACACCCCGCGGGCCCCGTCACCGCCCTCCTGCACGCCGGCTGCGCCCTGCTCCTGATCCGCGACAAGCCGTCCGCCTGGCTCGCGGTGAGCGCCGTGTCCGACGAACGGCTCGCGCAGCTCCTGCCGGACGAGCTGGACGAGGTGGTGGCGGCGCGGTTCGGGGTGCGGCGCGGGCGCGCCGTCCGCGTCCCCGCGCCCACCGAACTCCTGCCGTCCGCCCCGCTGTTGCGCGGAGTCGCCGAGCTCGCGTCCGAGCTGGGTGCGAAACAGACGTACGAGTTCCTGCTCGGCCGGCAGACCGACGCCAACCCCCGCCAGTACACGCTCACCCCGCCGGGGCCCGCCGAGCTGATGGCGCGGATCGCCGAGAGCAGGGCCCCCGCCCGCACCGTCCTCGACCCCGCCTGCGGCACCGGCGCCCTCCTGCGCGCCGTCACGCCCCGCCCCGACCAGTACCTGTACGGCCAGGACAGCGCCCCGGAGCTCGCCGCCCTCACCGCGCTCCGGCTCGCCCTGCACTCCGACGCGACCGTGCGCACCGCCGCCGCCGACACCCTGCGCGCCGACGCCCACGAAGGCCGCAAGGCCGACGCGGTCCTCTGCCACCCGCCGTTCAACGAACGCAACTGGGGGCACGACGAACTGGCCTACGACGCCCGCTGGGAGTACGGCTTCCCGGCCCGCTCGGAGTCCGAACTCGCCTGGGTCCAGCACGCCTTGGCCCGCCTCACCGACAGCGGCACCGCCGTCCTCCTGATGCCGCCCGCCGCCGCGTCCCGCCGCTCGGGCCGCCGCATCCGCGCCGACCTGTTGCGCCGCGGCGCGCTCCGCGCCGTCATCGCCCTGCCGGCCGGCGTGGCGCCCCCGTACAACCTGCCCCTGCACGTCTGGGTGCTGCGCAGGCCGGACCCCGCGGCGCGGCCCGCGCCCGAGCTGCTGCTCATGGAGACGGCCGCTCTGCCGGCCGCCGACGGACGCGACAAGCAGCTGTGGCCCGCCGTGCGGGACGCCGTGCTCGACGCCTGGCAGCACGTCGAGCGGCACGGCACCCTCGACGAACGCCCCGGCTCGGCCCGCTGCGTGCCCGTGCTCGAACTCCTCGACGACGAGGTCGACCTGGCCCCCGCGCGCCGCCTTCCGCCCCCCGCCGAGGCCGGCGGCGGCACGGAGCTCGCGGCCGTCCACAGCGGCCTGGGCGAGGCGCTGCGCAGGGCCGCCGACCTCACACCGCCGCAAGACGACCTGACCCCGTCGGCGGCGGAGACCGCGCGCCCGCCGCTCACCACCGTCGGCGAACTGGCCCGCGCCGGGGCCCTGTCGCTGCACGCCGGCACCGGCGCGGGAGCCGCGGGCACCCCCGTCCTCACCGACCACGACGTGCTCGCCGGCACCGCCCCCTCCGGCATCGCGCACGAGGGCCCGGCGGACGACGACCCCGTGCGCACCGAACCCGGCGACGTCGTCGTCCCGGTCTTCGGCGGCGGCGCCGCGGCCCGCGTGGTCGACGAGGCCACCGCGGGCGCCGCCCTCGGCCGCGGCCTGGCCCTGCTGCGCCCCGACCCGGCCGCCCTCGACCCGTGGTTCCTCGCCGGGTTCCTGCGCGGCACCGCCAACCACCGCCAGGCGAGCAGCTACGCCTCGACCGCCGCCCGGCTCGACGTCCGCCGCCTCCAGCTGCCCCGGCTGCCGCTCGCCGGACAGCGCGGCTACAGCGAACGCTTCCGGCGGCTCGCCGACTTCGAGGACGCCCTGCGCCACGCGGCCCGGCTCGGCGACCGGCTGGTGCGCGGCATGCACGACGGCCTGACGGAGGGAACCCTTCCGCCCGGGGCCGCGTGACCAGTACGACAACGGTTCGGTACACCCGGGACCGGTCGTGCCGGACGGCCTATACGCTCGAACCCTCAACCATTCGTTCATCGGGCACCAGGAGCAGCCATGCACGGCCAGGGCTACGCGCCGCCGCAACCGCAGCCCCCCTCCGGGGGGACGCATGTGACGCTGCGCGTGCTGTTCGTGGTGCTCGCGGTGCTGTCCTGCGGGCTCCTCTCCTGGGCCGCGATGCTGCGGCTCGCTCTCGTGACCCGCAAGTCGTACGACTGGGTCGTCCTCGGCCTCGTGACGGCCCTCGACATCGTGGCCATCGTGCTCGTCGGCATCGACCCGGGCGAGGAGGAGTTCCAGGGCCCCGGCAACGCCGGCATGATCGTGACGCTCTGCACGATGGTCGCCGCCGTCGCCTACTACCTGTTCGCGGACATACGCCACTTCAGCCCGTACCGGCAGCAGCCGCGATTCACCGGCTACGCGCAGCCGCAGCCTTCGTACGGCTACCCGCAGCCGCCCGCCCCGGCCGCGCCCGCCCCGGCCGCACCCGCCCCGCTCCACGCGCAGCCCACCCAGCTCGGTCACCCGCCGTTCCAGCAGACCCCGCCGCCCGCGCGCCCCGCCCCCGCCCGCATCCACCAGGTCAGGGCCGAGCTCGACGAGCTGAGTGACTACCTGCGCAAGCAGGAAGGCGGCAGCTGACCGTGCGCGTCGTCGCCGGGCGCTACGAACTCTCCACGCTCATCGGCCAGGGCGGCATGGGCCAGGTCTGGACGGCGTACGACCAGCGCCTGGACCGGCGCGTCGCCGTCAAGCTGCTCAGGCCCGACCGGGTCGCGGGCGCCGAGGCCGAGGAGCTGCGCCGCCGCTTCGTGCGCGAGTGCCGCGTCACCGCGCAGGTCGACCACCCCGGCCTCGTCACCGTGCACGACGCGGGCAGCGAGGGCGAGGACCTCTACCTCGTCATGCAGTACGTCGACGGCGCCGACCTCGGCGACCACCTCGCCGAGCACGACCCCTACCCCTGGCAGTGGGCCGTCGCCGTCGCCGCCCAGCTGTGCGCCGTGCTCTCCGCGGTGCACGCAGTGCCGATCGTCCACCGCGACCTCAAGCCGCGGAACGTCATGGTCAAGCAGGACGGCACGGTCTCCATCCTCGACCTCGGCATCGCCTCGGTCATGGACACCGACACCACCCGCCTCACCCACACCGGATCGCCCATCGGCAGCCCCGCCTACATGGCCCCCGAACAGGCCATGGGCGGCGCGGTCGGCCCGTACACCGACCTCTACGCACTCGGCGTACTGCTGCACGAACTCCTCAGCGGCGACGTGCCGTTCTCCGGATCCACCGCCCTCGGCGTCCTCCACCGCCACCTCTACGAACCGCCGCTGCCGGTCCGCCGACTGCGCCCCGAGGTGCCCGAGGCCCTGGAGACCCTCGTCCTGCGGCTGCTCGCCAAGGACCCCCAGCACCGCCACGGCAGCGCCCAGGAGGTCTACGCGGAACTCGCGCCGCTGCTGCCCGCCCGCGGCATCCCCGCCGGCCACCCCCTCGACCCCACCCGCCCCTTCGTGCGCCCGCACGCACCGTGGCCGGACCGCGCGACCACACCCGCGCCCGCCCCCGACATGCCGCCGCACCCCCCGGGCACACCGGACGCACCCCCCGCGCAGGACATCGCCCGGGCCGTCGAGGACGTCAAGCGGCTCCTCGGCGAGGGCCGCATCACCCAGGCCGTGGACATCCTCGGCGCGATCCTCCCGGCCGCCGCCGCCAAGCACGGCGAGCACTCACCCGTCGTCCGCACCCTGCGCAAGCAGTACGCCGCCACCCTCATGGACGACGGCCAGTACCGCCGCGCCCTGCCCGAACTGCGCCGCCTCGCCGACGAGCGCGCCGCCGAGTCAGGACAGGCCGACCCGCACTCGCTCCAGTTCAGGTACGAGGCCGCGCAGTGCCTGGAGCAGCTCGGCGAACCGGCCGCGGCGCTCGCCGAGTACCGCGCGCTGCTCCCCTACTACGAGAACCAGTACGCGACGGAGGACCGCCACCAGTCCCTGGAGATCCGCCGCCGCATCGGCCAGCTGCTCCTCGCCCTCGGCGACCGGCACGCCGCCCACGACACGCTGGCCCGGCTGCTGCACGACGCGGAGCTGCTGCACGGCCCCGGCCACCCGTTCCCCGCGGAGATCCGGCGCACGCTCCAGTGGCTCGGACAGGTGCGCGGTTAGCGACGGGCGGTGGAGTGGTGCCGGGTGCCCGAACTCCGGCCGAATCGTTGGTCGAATGGCTGGCCGAGAAGACGGCCACTGCCTACCATCGATCACTGCCGGACTTTGTGCACCGACGCACAAACTCGTAGCAGGGAGGCCCACCTTGCACCGCCGCAACAGCCGTCGCACCGCGCTCATCCTCTCCACCGCCGCGCTCGCCGCCGCTCCCCTCCTCACCGCCTGCGGCAGCGAAGCGCACCCAGGCGCCGCGGCCGTCGTCGGCGGCGACCGCATCACGGTCGCGCAGCTGGAGGGCCGGGTGAACGAGGTGCGCGAGGCGCAGCGGGCCGCCATCCCCGACGACGCGCAGTACTCCCAGGCCATCGCCAAGTCCGGCGGCCTCACCCGCAGCACCCTGCACACGATGGTGCTCGACAAGGTCCTGCACCGCGCGGCCACCGACGCCGGGGTGAGCGTCACGCGCCGCGACATCCAGACCATGCGGGCCGCCATGGAGCAGCAGGAGGGCGGCAAGAAGGCCCTCGAGCAGTCCTGGCTGCAGCAGTACGGCGTGGCCCCGGCGCGCCTCGACGACAGCCTGCGCACGGAGATCGAGGCGCAGAAGCTCGCGAAGAAGCTGGACGCGGACATGCAGTCGCCCGAGGGCCAGGCGGTGTTCTGGAAGGCCCTGTCGGCCGCCTCCAAGAAGCTCGACATCGACCTGAACCCGCGCTATGGCGCATGGGACGTCGACAAGAACAAGCGCACGGACGCGAAGACCCCGTGGGTGCGCGAGGTCACCGACGCCGGGGCATCGGCGGAGGAAAGGCCGGCGTAGAAGGCGCAGGGGTATAGGGGAGAGCCGCCGGCGGGCTGGGTTACGTTCGACGGGTGAACGAGACCGAGACCACGCCCCCGGCCGACTCCGCCGACGCGCCCGCCGGCCGCGTCATCCTGCTGACCTCCAGCCACCGGGTCGCGCCCGGCCTCCTGTCCTGGCCCGCCTGGCAGGCGCTGCACGGCGCAGACGCGGTGCTGTGCGCCGACGCCTCCCACCCGCAGCTGCCGTATCTGCGGGAGGCGGGCGTGCGTGTCGAGCAGGCCGCGCCCGGTGCGCAGGAGCTGGTCGACGCCTGCGCGGGCGGCCGCACGGTCCTGGTCGTCGCCACCGCCGAGGGCGACCGGGAACTCACGGACGGCCTGGCCCGGCTCGCGGGCTCCGGCCGCGTCGCCATGCCGGACCTGGAGCTCCTCCCCGGTTCGTACGACCTGCCGGGCGCCCGCCTGCTCGACCTGGTCCAGGTCATGGACCGGATCCGCGGCGAGTGCCCGTGGTCCTCGCAGCAGACGCACAAGGGCCTCGCGAAGTACGCGATCGAGGAGGCGTACGAACTGGTCGAGGCGATCGAGGAGGGCGACAGGGAGGAGCTGCGCGAGGAGCTCGGCGACGTCCTGCTCCAGGTCGTCTTCCACGCGCGGATCGCCGAGGAGGCCTCCGGCGAGCCCGGCGACGAGCCGTTCTCCATCGACGACGTCGCGGGCGGCATCGTCGAGAAGCTCATCCA
The DNA here is from genome assembly GCF_044327655.1 of Streptomyces sp. NPDC018029. Lineage (NCBI taxonomy): Bacteria > Bacillati > Actinomycetota > Actinomycetes > Kitasatosporales > Streptomycetaceae > Streptomyces > Streptomyces sp. NPDC018029. The sequence continues at coordinate 545,084 of NZ_JBIRFV010000005.1, forward strand.
CCGCCACCCGCACGTCTTCGGCGACGACTCGGCGGACACGCCGGAGGACGTGAAGGCGCACTGGCTCCGCACGAAGGCGGAGGAGAAGCAGCGCACGTCGGTCACCGAGGGCATCCCGCTCGGCCAGCCCGGCCTCGCGCTGGCCGCGAAGCTGGCGTCCCGGGTGCGCACGGCGGGCCTTGAGGTGGAGGTGCCGCAGGGGGAGGGCGTGGGGTATGAACTCCTCGCCCTTGCCCTGCGCGCCGAGGCGGCGGGCGTCGACCCCGAGGCGGCACTCCGCGCGGCCGCGCGGGCCTACCGGGACGCGGTGCGGGCGGCCGAGGGGGCGGACGCTTAGTACCGTTGCCTCCTGAGGCGGTTCGACGGGCGTGGGGGCTTGTGTGGCAACGGAGTTGGAGGCGCTGGCCGCCGAAGCGGGTGATGTCCTCGTCGGGGCGATGTGGGGGCACCAGCGTCGCTGGCTCTGGGCCCGCGACGAGTTCGCGGCGTTCCTCCGGCTGTCGGGCGCCAAGGCCGGTGCGACCGAGCTCGACATCGACAGGGCGCGGGTGCTCGCGGAGGTCGCCGACACGCGCACACTCCAGCGGTTTTGGCACGGGGTGCTGTACGACTGCCTCAGGGGCGGCGGGGGACTGCGGGCGGACCGCCTCCGCGTCCTCGTGGCCGACTCCGCCGCCTCTTTCTGGGACGTGACGCCTCCGACGGGCGGCGAGCCCGAGACGACGGAGCCCGCCGAGGCCGCGGACACCACCGGGGACTTCGTCCTCGACTACACACCGCCCGCCTGGTACACCGCCGCCCAGTCCGAGGAAGAGAAGGAGAAGGAGACCGAGGCACAGTCCGGCCCCGGTGCGCGGAACTCCGTCACCGGCGGTGCGCAAGGCACCGTCGTGCAGGCCGACTCCATCGGATCGGTCACCGTCAACGCGCTGCCCCCGCCGCCCGCATGGCCCGCACCCCAGCACGCCGCCGCCGACGGCTGGCCCCGCCTCGACGGGCTCCGCCGCCTCGGCCTCGGCGTGCGCCCCACCCGCCGGTTCCCCGGCGCGACGGCCCTCCCGCCCTACGTCACCAGGGACTGCGACGACGAGCTGACCGTCCTCCTGAAGCAGGCCGCGCACTACGGCGGCCTCGTCATCGTCACGGGCGGCCCCCTCTCCGGAAAGACCTCGACGGCGTGGGCGGCCCTGCGGGCGAGCGTGGCGGAGGACACCCGGGTCTTCGTCGCGAGCGGCGGAGCGAACCTTCGCGACCTCCCGGACCAGCTCCGGGGCCGGGAGGCCACGGGCACCCACGTGGTGTGGCTGGACGACCTGGACGGCCACCTCGCGGAGCCCGGCACCCCCGGCGTCCTCGCCAGGCTCACCCACGACCGCGTCCTCGTCCTGGCGACGATGCGGGACGAGGCGTACGACAGACACCGCTTCGGACACCATCCGGCCGCCCGCGTCCTGAGCGTCGCGCAGACCGTCGAGGTGCCCACCGAGTGGAGCGAGGCGGAGCTGGCGCGGCTCGCGACGGCCGACGACCCGCGCCTGACGGACGCCGTCCGCTGGCGCGGGGACCTCGGCATCACGGAGTTCCTCGCCCTCGGTCCGGACCTGTGGGAGGAGTGGCGCAGGGCGCGCCGCGCGGGCACGCGGCTGCTCGGCCACCTCCTGGTGCGCGCGGCGATCGACCTGGCGCGGTGCGGGCTGACCCGGGGCGTCACGCCGAAACTGCTGAGGAAGGTCCAGGAGGAGTACGACCTGGAAGGCCCCCTCGGGACCGGGGCGACGTCCGAGGAGACGTTCGAGGAGGCGCTCGCCTGGGCCACCGCGCCCCGGCACGGCGTGACGGGCCTGCTCGTACCGGGGGAGTGGCCCGGCACCTGGCGGGCGTACGGCTCGCTGATCGCCGACGCGGCCCGCTCCGAGCTGACGGAGCCGGTGCCGGACGGCGTGTGGGTCCGCGCGTACGAGGAACTGGAGCCGCATGAACCTGCCGAGCTGCGCGGTCTGGTGACCGCCTTCCGGCTGACTCTCATGCCCCGCGCCGCGAACGGGGACGCGGACGCCATGTCATGGCTCGGCCTGCTGGCGGGGGACGAGGGGGACACGGCGGCCGCCGAGGACTGGTTCCGTAAGGCCGCCGACCGCGGGCACTCCCGCGCGGCCGGCCGCCTCGGCCACCTCCTCGCGACCCGGGTCGCGTACGAGGAAGCGCTCCCCTATCTCACGGCCGCCGCGAAGGCGGGCGAGACCGGGGCGGCCGCCCTGCTCGGCCAGGTCCACCAGCACCTGGCGGTCCACTACTTCCGCATCGCCCAATCCGAGGGCGACGCCTCAGCGACCCGTCGCCTGAAGGGCCCCCTCCGCCCCACAGGCCCCCTCTCCATCCACTCCCCGGACCCCCACCTCGACTAACGCCCGCCACCCGCACCCCCGGCCGAGGAAGAGCCCCGGCTCCCCCTAGGGATACGGTCGCCGCATGCACGACCAGCCGCCCGCGACCTGCCCCGCAGGAGCCACCCCCGCGCCCGGGGCGACCCCGCAGCCCGAACTCTTCAGCTGGGAGTTCGCCACCGACCCCTATCCCGCGTACGCCTGGCTGCGCGAGCACGAGCCCGTGAGCAAGCAGCGGCTTCCCAGTGGGGTCGAGGCCTGGCTGGTCACCCGGTATGCCGATGCACGGCAGGCCCTTGCCGATCAGCGGCTCAGCAAGAACCCGGCCCACCACGCCGAGCCCGCCCACGCCAAGGGGAAGACCGGCATCCCGGGCGAGCGCAAGGCCGAGCTGATGACGCATCTGCTCAACATCGACCCGCCGGACCACACCCGGCTGCGCCGCCTCGTCGCGAAGGCGTTCACGCCGCGCCGCGTCGCCGAGTTCGCGCCCCGGGTGCAGGAGCTGACGGACCAGCTCATCGACCGGTTCGCCCACGAGGGCAGCGCCGACCTCATCCACGAGTTCGCCTTCCCTCTCCCCATCTACGCCATCTGCGACCTGCTCGGCGTCCCCCGCGAGGACCAGGACGACTTCCGCGACTGGGCGGGCATGATGATCCGGCACGGGGGCGGGCCCAGGGGCGGTGTCGCCCGGTCCGTCAAGAAGATGCGGGGCTACCTCGCCGAGCTCATCCACCGCAAGCGCCTCGAACCGGGCGACGACCTCATCTCCGGCCTCATCAAGGCCTCCGACCACGGCGAGCACCTCACCGAGAACGAGGCCGCCGCGATGGCCTTCATCCTCCTCTTCGCCGGCTTCGAGACCACCGTCAACCTCATCGGCAACGGCGTGTACGCCCTCCTCACCCACCCCGAGCAGCGCGAGCGGCTGCAGAGGGCGCTGGACGACGGCGACACCGGCCTCCTGGAGACCGGCATCGAGGAACTGCTGCGCTACGACGGGCCCGTCGAGCTCGCCACCTGGCGGTTCGCGACCGAGGCGCTCAGCATCGGCGGACAGGACATCGCGGCGGGCGACCCCGTCCTCGTCGTGCTCGCCGCCGCCGACCGCGACCCCGCCCGGTTCGACGACCCCGACACCCTCGACCTCTCCCGCCGTGACAATCAGCACCTCGGATACGGGCACGGCATCCACTACTGCCTCGGCGCCCCGCTCGCCCGCCTGGAGGGCCGCACCGCCCTCGCGACCCTGCTGCGACGCCTTCCCGACCTGCAACTGGCGGCGGATCCCGCGGATTTGCGGTGGCGTGGCGGGCTGATCATGCGAGGACTGCGCACGCTGCCCGTGGAGTTCACAACCGCACAGAAAACGGTGCCCGGCGTACACCCCACTGACGAGCCGTCAGGACTGTGATGTTCACGTGATCTCTGCTGCATCGACTTGTGACAAGCGTTCGACTGCGGCTACGTTCACGACGACTTGAGCGCCCCAGGCGCCCAAGTCGTCGCTGCAGTCTCCTGAAAGGCACCCGCATGCTCTCCGGCAATGGTCGTCACCGACGCCCCCGCCAGGCCCCGGCCCTCATCGTCGCGGCAGGTGTCACCGGATCAGCCATCGCCATCCCGCTGCTCGGCGCCACCAGCGCGAGCGCCGCCGAGACCACCACGTGGGAGAAGCTCGCCGAGTGCGAGAGCGGCGGCGCGTGGAGCGCCAACCCCGGCAACGGCTACTACGGAGGCCTCCAGCTCTCGCAGGAGACGTGGGAGGCGTACGGCGGCCTCGACTACGCGACCAGCCCCGACCAGGCCAGCCGCTCGCAGCAGATCGCCGTCGCCGAGAAGATCCTCCGCGACAAGGGCACCGCGGCCTGGCCGAGCTGTGCCCCGATCGCCGGGCTCAGCAAGGGCGGTGCCGCGGCCGACGTCGACCCGGGCGGGCCCGTCACCCCGACGCCCTCCGACTCGACGGGTTCGGCCGACTCCAAGGACCCCGAGGGTTCCAAGGATTCCAAGGACGCCAAGGAGCCCGAGGGTTCCAAGGGCTCCAAGGCCCCCGAGAAGGGGACGGACAAGTCTTCCGGCGAGGCCACGGACTCCGACGACTCGGAGCGGCCCTCCGACGACGCGAGCGACACGCCCGCCTCCGGCGACGGTTCGCGAGAGAAGAATCACGACGAGTCCGGCGAAAAGGACGGCAAGGACGGCAAGGGCGGCAAGGGCGGCGCCGAAGACGCCGTCGGCAAGGGCGACTCCGGCAAGTCCGGCCAGAAGGACACCACTTCACCCACGCCCGAGAAGTCGACCGACCCGGCCGACGACGCCACCGACCCCAACGGCTCCTCCTCCGGCCGCCACCGCGGCGACCGCGCGGACGAGAGCGACAGCGCCGGCGACCGCCCCGGACGGCACGCCTCGCGCGGCGCCGACCGCTCCGAGAAGCTCGCCGACGGGACGTACACCGTCCGCTCCGGGGACAACCTCTCGGTCATCGCGGACGACTTCGGGGTCGACGGCGGATGGCACGAGCTCTACAGCGAGAACAAGAAGACCGTCGGAGGCGACCCGGATCTCATCCTCCCCGGTCAGAGCCTCGATGTGGGCGAAAAGTAACGGGATTTGACGATGCGTCTGCGGGGGACTTGGCCGGTGTTGTCCGGTTTGGCGCGAGTGAGAGATGGGTCTCAGAAGCCCTGATCGTCTTTGAAATTCGGTGGGGAGCGTGTCTACGGTCGTGACCGCTCGCCACTGGTGAGCCCCGCCGGTCGGTACGCCGAATCCTGCCAACGGCCGGACGGGAACAGTCGTCGCTCAAGAGCGCCGTGGGCAGGAGCGGGGGACCCAAGGTAAGTGCCGTGTCATGCGGCTAGGGGTGAAGCCGCACTCGCGAGAGTGCGGCCGGGCAACCACATCGGCCCGAACCCGACAGCTCACCTCGCAGGCGTCGGTGTAGGGGATGAACTCATGCTGCTTTCCGGCAAGGGCAAGCACCGTCGCCCGTCCAAGGCCACTCGTGTCGCCACGCTCGTCGGCGTGACCGGCGCCGCCGTCGCCGCCCCGCTGATGGCGGCCGGCTCGGCCAACGCCGCCACCGGTCAGGAGTGGGACGCCGTCGCCCAGTGCGAGTCCGGCGGCAACTGGTCCATCAACACCGGCAACGGCTACCAGGGCGGCCTCCAGTTCTCGCCGTCCACCTGGGCCGCGTACGGCGGCACGAAGTACGCGCCGACCGCCGACAAGGCCTCCAAGGCCCAGCAGATCGAGATCGCCGAGAAGGTCCTCGCCGGCCAGGGCAAGGGCGCCTGGCCGAGCTGTGGCGTCGGCCTCTCGGGCGCCGCGTACAACGGCGGCGGCTCGCAGCAGCAGGCCCCGCAGCAGCAGAGCAAGCCGCAGCCGCAGCAGACGCAGCAGCAGGCCGCTCCGCAGCAGCAGGCCGCGCCGAAGCAGGCCGCGCCCAAGCCGCAGCCGACGCCGCAGACCGAGACCAAGAAGACCGTCGAGACCCCGACCGGCAAGAAGGTCGAGAAGGGCGACGGCGAGTACAAGGTCAAGACGGGCGACACCCTGTCCAAGATCGCCCAGGCGCACGACGTCAAGGGCGGCTGGCAGAAGGTCTACAAGCTCAACGGCGACATCATCGACGACGCCGACTTCATCTACCCGGGCCAGCAGCTCCACCTGAGCTGACCCGGCCGGTCACGGCCGTGCCTCGGCGGACGCACGGCCGTACCCCCCGTCCCCACGGGCTCCCCGCCCCGGTGCGCGTATCCCCCGTACGCACCGGGGCGGGGGCATGTCCGCACCCGTTCCCCCCGCCGCCTCCGGCCCCTCTTGTTCGCTACTAGCGAGTAGAGAACATGGCCTTACGCCCTGTTTCCGCGCCATATGGGCCTTGTGCCGTCCCAGGGGACGGGCGGTCGGCTGGCCGAAGGCCCGGAGCCGGTTAGGCTCAGGAGACGCAGGGCCGAAGCGGCCCGGCGTAATCGTGTTTACGCGTCACACTCCCAGAAGGAGATGCTCGTGCCGTCCATCGACGTCGTCGTAGCCCGGGAAATCCTGGACTCCCGAGGCAACCCCACGGTCGAGGTCGAGGTCGGCCTCGACGACGGCAGCACCGGTCGTGCCGCCGTTCCGTCCGGTGCCTCCACCGGTGCCTTCGAGGCCATCGAACTCCGTGACGGTGACCCCAACCGTTACCAGGGCAAGGGTGTCGAGAAGGCCGTCCTCGCCGTCATCGAGCAGATCGGCCCGGAGCTCGTCGGCTACGACGCCACCGAGCAGCGCCTGATCGACCAGGCGATGTTCGACCTGGACGCCACCGACAACAAGGGCTCCCTCGGCGCCAACGCCATCCTCGGCGTCTCGCTCGCCGTCGCGCACGCCGCCTCCGAGGCCAGCGACCTGCCGCTCTTCCGCTACCTCGGCGGTCCGAACGCGCACCTGCTGCCCGTCCCGATGATGAACATCCTGAACGGCGGGTCGCACGCCGACTCGAACGTCGACATCCAGGAATTCATGATCGCCCCGATCGGCGCGGAGTCCTTCTCCGAGGCCCTGCGCTGGGGCACCGAGGTCTACCACACGCTGAAGAAGGTCCTGAAGGACAAGGGCCTCTCCACCGGCCTCGGCGACGAGGGCGGCTTCGCCCCGAACCTGGACTCCAACCGCGCCGCCCTCGACCTCATCCTCGAGGCCATCAAGCAGGCCGGCTACGTCCCCGGCGAGCAGATCGCGCTCGCCCTCGACGTCGCCGCGTCCGAGTTCTACAAGGACGGCAAGTACCAGTTCGAGGGCAAGGAGCGCTCGGCCGCCGAGATGACCGAGTACTACGAGGAGCTCGTCGCCTCGTACCCGCTCGTCTCCATCGAGGACCCGCTGTTCGAGGACGACTGGGCCGGCTGGAACGCCATCACCGAGAAGCTCGGCGACAAGGTGCAGCTCGTCGGCGACGACCTGTTCGTCACCAACCCGGAGCGCCTGGCCCGCGGCATCGAGGAGAACTCGGCCAACGCCCTGCTCGTCAAGGTCAACCAGATCGGTTCGCTGACCGAGACCCTGGACGCCGTCGAGATGGCCCAGCGCAGCGGCTTCAAGTGCATGATGTCCCACCGCTCCGGCGAGACCGAGGACGTCACCATCGCCGACCTCGCCGTCGCCACCAACTGCGGCCAGATCAAGACCGGCGCCCCGGCCCGCTCCGAGCGCGTCGCCAAGTACAACCAGCTCCTGCGCATCGAGGAGATCCTCGACGACGCGGCGGTCTACGCCGGTCGCAGCGCGTTCCCGCGCTTCAAGGGCTGATCACGCACTAAGCCTGGCAGTGACGCCGGGTTACCTACGTCCCCGCACATGGTCCCGTACCGTGTGCGGGGACGTACGTACGTGCAGGCGCTGCGCCGGGGAGGCGGAACCATGGCCAAGGCCGGGACCAAGGACCGGTTCTCCACCGCGACCCGTCTGCGGCTGCTCGGCGAGCAGACCGCGGAGCGCGTCTACCGCTCCCAGACCAAGCGCCAGGCCCGCCGCTCCCGGCTCACCGGCCGGGCCGCCCTTCTCGCGCTCGTGCTCTGCTCGTTGGTCGTCGCGCTCGCGTACCCGATGCGGCAGTACGTCTCGCAGCGCGCCGAGATCGACGACCTGCGCAGACAGCAGGCCGAGCACCGCGCGGACGTCGAGAAGCTCCGCGACGAGAAGGCCCGCTGGCAGGACGACGCGTACGCGGAGCAGCGCATCCGAGATCGCCTGCACTACGTGATGCCGGGCGAGACCGGCTTCACGGTGATCGACCCGGCGGCGGCGCAGAGCCGCCGCACGGACCAGGGGGCGGCAGCGCGCCCCTGGTACTCGAACGTCTGGGACGGCGTCGACAAGGCCGACCGCCCCGACGACTGACTCCCCGATCCGTACCCGACCCGTACCGACACGAAAGACAGGCATGGAAACGCCCCCGCCGAGCACCCCGCGCACCGAGCCCACCGACGCCGACGTCGAGGCCTTCAAGCAGCAGCTCGGCCGACCGCCGCGCGGCCTGCGGGCCATCGCGCACCGCTGCCCCTGCGGACAGCCGGACGTCGTCGAGACGGCGCCGCGCCTCCCGGACGGGACGCCCTTCCCGACGACGTACTACCTGACGTGCCCGCGGGCCGCCTCCGCGATCGGCACGCTGGAGGCCAACGGCGTCATGAAGGAGATGTCGGAGCGGCTCACGACGGACGAGGAGCTGGCGAAGCAGTACCGCGCCGCCCACGAGGACTACATCGCGCGCCGTGACGCCATCGAGGTCCTTGAGGGCTTCCCGAGCGCGGGCGGCATGCCGGACCGCGTGAAGTGCCTGCACGTCCTGGTCGGTCACTCGCTGGCCGCCGGCCCCGGTGTGAACCCGCTGGGCGACGAGGCCATCGCGATGCTCCCGGAGTGGTGGGCGAAGGGTCCGTGCGTCACGCCGTGCACGGACGCCGATGCCGCTGCCGCCGGGGACGCCGAGTGACCCGCGTCGCCGCCATCGACTGCGGCACGAACTCGATCCGCCTCCTGGTGGCGGACGCCGACCCGGCCACGGGCGAACTGGTCGACCTGGACCGGCGGATGACGATCGTCCGGCTCGGCCAGGGCGTCGACAGGACGGGGCGCCTCGCCCCCGAGGCGCTGGAGCGCACCTTCGCGGCCTGCCGCGAGTACGCCGCCGTCATCAAGGAGCACGGCGCCGAGCGCGTCCGCTTCGTCGCCACCTCGGCGTCCCGCGACGCCGAGAACCGCGACGCGTTCGTCCAGGGCGTCCTGGACATCCTGGGCGTCGAGCCCGAGGTCATCTCCGGCGACCAGGAGGCCGAGTTCTCCTTCACCGGCGCCACCAAGGAGCTGACGGGCCGCGACGACGTCGCCGCGCCCTACCTGGTGGTGGACATCGGCGGCGGCTCCACGGAGTTCGTGGTCGGCACGGACCACGTGCGGGCGGCCCGCTCCGTCGACGTCGGCTGCGTCCGCATGACCGAGCGTCATCTCGTACGCGACGGGGTCGTCACCGACCCGCCCACGGCCGAGCAGCTCGACGCGATCCGCGCCGACATCGAGGCCGCCCTCGACCTGGCCGAGCGCACGGTGCCGCTCAAGGAGGCCCGCACGCTGGTCGGCCTCGCGGGTTCGGTGACCACGGTCGCCGCGATCGCGCTCGGCCTCGACACGTACGACTGGCGGGCGATCCACCACGCCCGCATCCCGTACGAGCAGGTGAGCGCCATCGTGGACCGCCTCACGCACGCCACGCACGACGAGCGCGCCGCGATCCCGGTGATGCACCCGGGCCGCGTCGATGTCATCGCGGCGGGCGCCCTGGTGCTGCTGGCGATCATGGACAGGGTGGGCGCGCGCGAGGTCGTGGTGAGCGAGCACGACATCCTCGACGGCATCGGCTGGTCTCTCGCCTGAACCCGCTCGCGAGAAAGTTCGTGAAGTTCTTCACAAGGAAAAAGGCCCTGATGGGCGAGGTTCGACGGTGTCGGGCCGCCTAAAGGGGGCTTTTCGAAGGGCCGCGCCCGTGGCCGGGATGTTTCGTGCGGGTCACCGGAGTGTGGCGCCGGGCTCCGGTTCGGGCCGGGCGGGGCCTCGGAGTGCAGCTCACAAGGGGTGCACAACGACTCGTGTGGCATCGTGGTTCCCCACCGGCACCATGACCTCGGTCACGTGGGCGGCGAAGTGTAGCAGAGGCCCTTGGCATGCTTGTGAAGGGGCGCACGAGCGACCCCCGCCGGGCGGGTGGATACTCGATGGCATGAGCACCACGGAGCGTCCCAGGATCCTCGTAGTAGGCGGTGGGTACGTAGGCCTGTACGCAGCTCGGCGCATTCTCAAGAAGATGCGCTTCGGAGAGGCGACCGTCACGGTCGTCGACCCCCGGTCGTACATGACCTACCAGCCCTTCCTCCCCGAAGCCGCCGCCGGCAGCATCTCGCCGCGGCACGTCGTCGTACCGCTGCGACGCGTACTGCCGAGGGCGGAAGTCCTCACCGGTCGGGTCACCACCATCGACCAGGACCGCAAGGTCGCCACGATCGCGCCGCTCGTCGGCGAGGCCTACGAGCTGCCTTTCGACTACCTGGTCATCGCGATGGGCGCGGTCTCCCGCACCTTCCCGATCCCCGGCCTCGCCGAGCAGGGCATCGGCATGAAGGGCATCGAGGAGGCCATCGGCCTGCGCAACCACGTCCTGGAGCAGCTGGACAAGGCTGACTCCACGACCGACGAGGAGGTCCGCCGCAAGGCGCTGACCTTCGTCTTCGTCGGCGGTGGCTTCGCGGGCGCGGAGACCATCGGCGAGGTCGAGGACATGGCCCGCGACGCGGCCAAGTACTACAAGAACGTGAAGCGCGAGGACATGCGCTTCGTGCTCGTCGACGTCGCGGACAAGATCCTCCCCGAGGTCGGCCCGAAGCTCGGCCAGTACGGCAAGGAGCACCTCGAGGGCCGCGGTGTCGAGGTCTACCTGAAGACCGGCATGGACTCCTGCGTGGACGGCCACGTCGTCCTGAACAACGGCCTCGAGGTCGACTCGAACACGATCGTGTGGACCGCGGGCGTCAAGCCGAACCCGGCGCTGTCCCGCTTCGGTCTGCCGCTCGGCCCGCGCGGCCACGTGGACACCCAGACGACGCTCCAGGTGCAGGGCACGGACTACATCTGGGCCGCGGGCGACAACGCCCAGGTGCCGGACGTCGTCGGCCGCAAGGCCGGCAACGAGAACGCCTGGTGCCCGCCGAACGCCCAGCACGCGCTGCGGCAGGCGAAGGTCCTCGGCGACAACGTGATCTCCGGCATGCGGGGCTTCCCGCAGAAGGAGTACAGCCACGCCAACAAGGGTGCGGTCGCCGGTCTCGGCCTGCACAAGGGCGTCGCGATGATCGTCATGGGCAAGATGAAGATCAAGCTCAAGGGCCGTCTCGCCTGGTACATGCACCGCGCGTACCACGGCATGGCGATGCCGACGTTCAACCGCAAGATCCGCGTCTTCGCGGACTGGACGCTCGGCATGTTCCTCAAGCGCGAGGTCGTCTCCCTGGGTGCTCTGGAGGCCCCGCGCGAGGAGTTCTACGAGGCGGCCAAGCCCGCCCCGAAGCCCGCTGCCGCCGCCGAGCCGGCGCCCGCGGTGAAGACCGAGGAGAAGGCCAAGGCCTCCTGACCTCGCGTCACTGATCCACCCCGAAGGGGCCGCCCGCCATCCGTGGTGCGGGCGGCCCCTTCGGCGTGTCCGGCGAAAAGTAGATGCCGGGGGCATCTATTTTGCCGTACCGTGACGCGGCAACGGGACTGCGTCCGGGCCCCTTCGGTGTTGACGTGGTGTTGGACCGTTCCGGGATTTTCCCTCATTGTCACAACAAGGGATGCCCCATCCACGGAGGTGTGCGCCATGCAGGACGCCGCACAGCGGCTGAAGACCCTCGCCGAGCAGCTCATGGGAGCCCCGCTGCCGGTGCGTATCCGCGCCTGGGACGGGTCGGAGTCGGGCCCGCCGAACGCCCCCGCCCTCGTCGTACGCAACCGCCGCGCCCTGCGCCACCTCCTGTGGAAGCCGGGGGAGCTGGGCCTCGCCCGCGCCTGGGTGGCCGGTGACCTGGACGTCGAGGGCGACCTGTACCAGGCCCTGGACACGATGGCGGAGTTCATCTGGGAGCGCGACGACGGTGCCAGGAGCCTGCGGCAGTCCCTGCGCGACCCGGAGTTCCGCGCCGCGGTCCGCTCCCTGGTCGCCCTCTCCGCCCCCTTCCTGCCGCCCGCCCCGCCGCCCGAGGAGATGCGCAGACACGGCCGTCTCCACCTGCACACCAAGGGCAGCGACCGCCGCGCCATCAGCCACCACTACGACGTCGGCAACGACTTCTACGAACTGGTCCTCGGCCCGTCGATGGTCTACTCGTGCGCCTACTGGGAGTCGCCCGACGGCACCCTGGAGGACGCCCAGCGCGACAAGCTCGAACTCGTCTCCCGCAAGCTCGGCCTGAAGCCCGGCATACGGCTGCTCGACGTCGGATGCGGCTGGGGCTCCATGGCGATCCACGCGGCACGCGAGCACGGCGTGAGCGTCGTCGGCGTCACCCTCTCCCAGGAGCAGGCCGCCTACGCCAGGAAGCGGGTGGCCGAGGAGGGGCTGACGGACCGGATCGAGATCCGCGTCCAGGACTACCGCGACGTGCGCGACGGACCGTACGACGCCATCAGCTCCATCGGCATGGCCGAACACGTCGGCAGCGAACGCTATTTGGAGTACGCCCGCGACCTGTACGCCCTCCTCAAGCCCGGCGGGCGGCTGCTCAACCACCAGATCGCGCGCCGCCCGCAGGCCGACGAATCGGCGTACTCCGTGGACGAGTTCATCGACGCGTACGTCTTCCCGGACGGCGAGCTGGCGCCCGTGGGCACCACGGCGGCGCTCCTGGAGCGGGCCGGCTTCGAGGTCCGCGACCTGGAGTCCATCCGCGAGCACTACGCCCTGACCCTGCGCCGCTGGGTCGCGAACCTGGAGGCGCGCTGGGTGGAGGGCCGGCGGCTCACCTCACCCGGCCGCGCCCGCATCTGGCGGCTCTACATGGCCGCCTCCGCGCTGGCCTTCGAACACAACCGCATCGGCGTCAACCAGGTCCTCGCGGTGAAGACCCCGGAGACCGGGACCTCGGGCCTGAGCCTGCGGACGAGGGACTGGCGCGGCTGACCGTCTCAGCCCGTCCGGGGTTTGAGGACGAGCCGCGCAGCGGCGACACAGGGCAAGCCGAAGGGCCCCGGCGAGATTCCCCTCGCCGGGGCCCTTTTCCGTACTGCCGAGCGGAGCGCTACTCGCTCTTGATGGCCATCAGCGGGTTCAGCTTCGCCGCGCTGCGGGCCGGCCACATCGCCGCGAGGACACCGACCAGGGCCGCGATCCCGAGGAAGATCACGATCCGGCCGAGCGGGATCTCCATCGAGTACGTGGAGACGCTGTTCGAGATGGTGCCGCCCGCGACCCAGCCCATGAAGAGGCCGAGACCGATGCCGAGTACCGCGCCGAACAGGGAGATGATGACCGCCTCCAGGCGCACCATCTGCTTGACCTTCGCGCGGTCGAGGCCGATCGCCCGCAACATGCCGATCTCGTGCTTCCGCTCGAACACCGACATCGCGAGGGTGTTGATGACGCCGAGCACCGCGATGAGGACGGCCATGGCCAGCAGGCCGTAGAGCATGTTCAGCATCATGTTGATGGCGCCGGCCACCTGGTTGCTGATCGCGTCCTTGTCCTGGACGGTGATGGCGGGGTTCTCGCCGAGGGCCTTGACGATGGCGTCCTCGGCCTTGTCGGAGGTGCCGTCCTTCATCTTCACCAGGACCTGCTTGTCGACGACCTTGGTCAGGTGCGGGTCGACGACGGAGGTCGGCGCGAAGAGGCCGTTGAGCATCTCGTTGCCCTCGTAGACACCGGCGACCTTCAGCCGGACCTTCTTGCCGTCGTCGTCGAACTTCAGCGGCAGGGTGTCGCCCGCCTTGAGGCCCTTGTCCTTGGCGGTGTCCGTGTCGACGAGCACGCCGCCGGACTTCAGGCCGGCCACCGAGCCGCTGGTGAAGTCCAGGCCGACCAGCTCGCCGAAGGTCTTCGGGTCGACGCCGGAGATGGAGACGAAGCCGCCGTCGGCCTCGCCGTAGGTGCTGCGCAGCGGGGTGGTCGCCGCGACGTCCGGGATCTTGTCCAGCTTCTCGCGGACCTCGGGGGTCAGCGGCTGGAAGTTCGCCATGGAGACGCTGTAGTCGGCCTTCATGGCGCCGGCGGCCATCTTGTTGATGGCGGTGCTCATCGAGGTGGCGACCACGGTCATCGCCGTGATGAGGGTCAGACCGATCATCAGGGCCGCGGCCGTGGAGGCCGTGCGGCGCGGGTTGCGCACGGAGTTGAGGCGCGACAGCTTGCCGGTGACGCCGAACGGCTTCAGGAGCGGCGCCGAGGCGGCGATGAACGGGCGGGACAGCAGCGGCGTGAGGACGATGACGCCGACGAGCATGACGCCCGCGCCGCCCGACTTCACGTAGTTGTCCTTCATGAAGAGCATCACCGCGCCGAGCGCGACGATGACCGAACCGATGGTGTTGCGGACCACCAAGCCCCGCACGGTCGGCGTCGCGTGGACGCTGTTCATCGCGGCGACCGGCGGGATGCGCGCGGCGCGGCGGCCCGGCAGCCAGGCGGCCAGCATGGTCACGACCACGCCGATGAGCAGCGCCACGACGATCGTGGTCGGGGCGATGACGAGCGGTCCGTCGGGCAGCGAGGCGCCGGCGGAGTTCATCAGGGACTCCAGGCCCACGGCCACGCCGATGCCGAGCGCGAAACCGCTCACGGCGGCGATCATGCCGACCAGGAAGGCCTCGATCAGCACGGACCGCGTCACCTGGCGGCGCGAGGCACCGACGGCCCGCATGAGCGCGAGCTCCTTGGTGCGCTGGGCGACCAGCATGGTGAAGGTGTTGGCGATGATGAAGATGCCGACGAAGAGCGCGATGCCGGCGAAGATCAGCAGGACCTGGCTCATGGAGCTGGTCTGCTCCTCGATCATCCTGTCCTGCTGGGCCTTGAGCTCGCCGCCCGTCATCGTCGAGGAGTCCTTGGGCAGGATCTTCTCGACCGACTTCTCCAGGGCCGCCTCGGAGGTGCCCGCGGCCGCCTTCACGTCGATCTCGTCGTACTGGTTCTTGTTGAGTTCCTTGAGCGCGGTCTTGTTGTCGAAGACGACCAGGCTGCCGCCCGCGACGACACTGCCCTCGTCGGTGTCGAAGATGCCGCTGACCTTGGCGGTGCGCACCGGGCCGTCGGTGGAGTAGCGGACGGAGTCGCCCACCTTGTAGCCGGTGCGGCCGGCGGTGCGGGAGTCGAGGGCGATGTCACCGGCGGACTTCGGGGCGGTGCCCTCGGTGAAGTCGTAGCGCGGGTCCTTGCCGTCCTTGCCCGGGAAGTAGTTGGCGCCGGTGGTGCCCCACTCGCCGCCCACCAGCTTGCCGTCCTTGTCGGCGAGCGCGGTGAAGCCCGAGACGGAGCCGAGCACGGCACCGGCGCCGGGCAGCCCGTCGGCCTTCTTCAGGAGGGAGTCGGTGAGCTCGGGCTTCTGCTTGGGCCCCCGGCCGCTGTCGTCGCCGGAGGAGTCGCTGGCGGACGTGATGGCGACGGAGACGTGGTCGAAGCTCTTCGCCGACTTGTTCTTGTAGGCGTTGCCGAAGGTGTCGGTGAAGACCAGGGTGCCGGAGACGAAGGCGACGCCGAGCATGATGGCGAGCACGGTCATCAACAGCCTGGCTTTGTGCGTGAGCACGTTGCGCAGGGCGGTACGGAACATGGGTGTGAGTCCAGGTGAAAAGGAAGGGGCGGCGGAGCGCCCCTTCAGGGGCGCGGGGAACTGCGCGACCAGCCACGGCCGTCCCGCAGTCGAGGAAGGCGGCGACCGGCGCCTAGCTGGTCCGGCCCTTCGCGTCGAAGTGCTTCATGCGGTCGAGCACCCCGTCCGCGGTAGGCCGGTGCATCTCGTCGACGACGCGCCCGTCCGCGAGGAAGATCACGCGGTCCGCGTACGACGCGGCGACCGGGTCGTGGGTGACCATCACGACGGTCTGCCCGAGGTCGCGCACGGAGTTGCGGAGGAAGCCGAGGACCTCCGCGCCGGAGCGCGAGTCGAGGTTTCCGGTCGGCTCGTCACCGAAGATGATCTCCGGCTGGGAGGCGAGGGCGCGGGCCACGGCGACGCGCTGCTGCTGGCCGCCGGAGAGCTCGGTGGGCCGGTGCTTGAGGCGCCCGGAGAGGCCGACCATCTCGATGACCTGCTCGACCCACTCGCGGTTCGGCTTGCGGCCCGCGATGTCCATCGGCAGCGTGATGTTCTCCAGGGCCGTCAGGGTCGGCAGCAGGTTGAACGCCTGGAAGATGAAGCCGATCTTGTCCCGGCGGAGCTTCGTGAGCTGCTTGTCCTTGAGCGTGGACAGCTCGGTCTCGCCTATGCGCACGGAGCCGGAGCTGAAGCTGTCCAGGCCGGCGACGCAGTGCATCAGGGTCGACTTGCCGGAGCCCGAGGGGCCCATGATCGCGGTGAACTCGCCCTGCCCGAAGTCGACGGAGACCCGGTCCAGGGCGACCACCTGGGTCTCACCCTGTCCGTACACCTTGGAGAGTTCCGTGGCGCGCGCGGCCACGGCGGTGGCGCGAGTGGCGAAAGGGGTGGTGGTCACGGGGTGGTGCTCCTGTCGGGACGACGAGTGGGGACGTACTCCATCGTCCCGGCCGATCAGCGCCATGTAGTCAGCCGCTGTTCCGGTTCCCGGGGCCCTCTCGAGTCGGACTTGAGGGCGTCCTGTCATACCTGGGGATGACGTGCGTCCCTGATGCGGAAAGGAGGAGAAAGCGGGACCGGGAACGTCGGGAGGGCTAAATTCCGTCATTCCGTGCAGAGGCCCACGAGACCGGCCGGGCCCGGGGTAGGGCCTCCGGCATGTACCAACGGACCGTGACAACGGCTGATGCACCCTCAGACGTCAATAAAATAAGACAACATCGGGCTGTCCTTCCGCTGTTCGGGGGATGCCTCCCGATAGGGTCGAAGCCTCGACGCGGAGCCCATGGCCTGCCCGGATGGTGGAATGCAGACACGGCGAGCTTAAACCTCGCTGCCCCTCGGGGGCGTGCCGGTTCGAGTCCGGCTCCGGGCACATCCGCTGATTGGTGAAGGTGCCGGCGGCACGGCCCCCTGGCACCGCTCCCCGGCACCCCACCCCTCCTGACCGCGCGGTCACCCGGGCGGCGGAACGGTACCGATCCGGGAACAGTACGCCCCAGGTCGAGCGTTCTTCCTCACAGAGAGGGAAAGATCCTCCCCAAGCACTAGGCCCATCCCTTTGCCTACGCATTACTCTTGAGGCAAAGCCACACACGGTGGCCATGGAGGAGTGAAATGAGGAGCAGTAACCCGGTCTTCTCGCGACGGGGGTTCAGCCGCGACAACGGCTTCGCCGGCTTCGGCGCGCAGCCGCAGGCCGGGGGACCCGCAGCCGCGACCCAGACCCAGCAGGGCAACCCGTACGCGCAGGGCAATCCGTACGCAGGCGGCCAGCAGGCCCCCGCGGGCAACCCCTACGCCACCAATCCGTACGCCCAGCAGGACCTGCAGCACGGCGCGCCCCAGGCGCCCGTGACCACACGCATGACGATGGACGACGTCGTCATGCGCACCGCGACCACGCTCGGCACGCTCGTGGTCACGGCCGCCCTCGCCTGGGCGCTCCTGCCGGTGGACGACGCGAACATCAGCAAGTCGTACGGCATCGCGATCGGCGCCGGCCTCATCGCGATGGTGCTCGGCCTCGTCCAGGCCTTCAAGCGCAAGGCCTCGCCCGCGCTGATCATGGCGTATGCGGCACTGGAAGGCGTCTTCCTCGGCGTCATCTCCAGCGTCGTCGACAACCGCATCGCGAGCGGCGCGGCCATGCAGGCCGTGCTCGGCACGATGGCCGTCTTCATCGGCGTCCTCGTGGCCTACAAGGCGGGCTGGATCCGCGTCAACCGCCGCTTCTACGGCTTCGTGATGGCCGCGGCCCTCGGCTTCCTGCTGCTGACCGCCGTGAACCTGCTGTTCATGGTCTTCGGCGGCGGTGACGGTCTCGGCTTCCGCAGCGGTGGCCTCGGCATCGCGTTCGGCATCGTCGGCATCCTGCTCGGCGCCTGCTTCCTGGCCCTCGACTTCAAGCAGGTCGAGGACGGCATCGCGTACGGCGCCCCCAAGGAAGAGGCCTGGCTCGCCGCGTTCGGTCTGACGATGACGCTCGTCTGGATCTACATGGAGTTCCTGCGCCTGATCGCCATCTTCTCGGGCAACGACTGAGGCGCGTAGTCGCAGAAGGGCCCGCGGACCGGAGACGGTCCGCGGGCCCTTTGCCGTGTGGGTGGGGGGTCAGAGGAATTTTCGGGCGGCCCGCCTGAGGTCGTACTCGTGGATGATCGCCTTCGCGTGGCCGTACGCGAGATTGTGTTCGGCGCGGAGCCAGCTGACCTTCTCCTCGAAGCGGAAGAGAGAGGGTCCTTCGTCCACGGCGCGGAGCCAGTCGGAGACTTCACGACCGGTGCATTGGGGGATTCGGGCGAGCAGGTTGCGGTGGGTCTCCTCGGAGAAGACTTGTGACATCGGCGCCTCCGGACGCGTCGCGATGTGTTCCGTCCTTCACGACACCGTGCCTGAGCGCCGGGGCGTTGGCAACAGTCCCGTAAAGCCACATAGGGTCGCGGGGTGCTCGATACGACGCCTTTGACGGCCGCAGTGGACCATTTCGCCGACCGCCTGCGGGCCGCGCCACAGAGCCGGCTGCAGCGCGGAGCGGCGACCGAAGCGCTCGCCCTGGCCAGGGAGTTGGCCGTTCTCGCGCAGCGCATCGAGGAGCCGGAAACCCCACCGCGGGAGATGCCGGACGCCGGGATGTTCGCCGCCGCCGACCAGATCACCGTCGCGGGCCGGGACCTGGCCCTCGTCCTGACGGACGCCGAGGAGCTGGAGCGGGTGCTGCGCCTCGTGGAGGAGGCGCAGAAACGGGCCGGGGTCTAGGACAGGCCGTCGGCGGGCCCTCGGCCCGCCGGCTCAGACGGACGCGATGACGCGGTCGGCCAGGATGTAGACGTTCTCGGTGCCGCACTCGAAGGTCAGGGCGTACGCGCCCGAGATGCCGGAGCCGCCCAGCAGGAACGGGGTCCGGCCCTCGCGCAGGGCCGTGGCGAGGAGCTCCGCCGTCTCGCGGTGGCCGGGCGTCATGCACAGCGTCGTGCCGTCCGCGAAGACGTAAACGTCCAGTGTGCCCAGCGGGCCGGGGCGGACGTCGGCGAGGGCGGTGCGGGCGGCGGCGAGCTCCTCGAGGCACTCCACCGTGCGCTCGTGGTCGCCGTGGGTGCCGTCGGGGGCCGGGGTCTGCACCGGCACGAAGTCCGGGTGCGAGGGGTGACGGCGGCGGGCGGCGGCCAGCTCCGGGGAGTCTCCGCCGTGGACTCCGTCGAGGGAGGTGCCGCCGGCGAACTCGTCGGTGCCCGCGGGGTCGGCGAAGGGCTCGATCACCGGCTCCAGGCTGTCGGACTCCAGGCCCGCGAAGTCGGCCTGGCGCGGCAGGAACAGCTCGTCGGCGATGCTGTCCGGGATGCCGGGCAGGCCGCTGAGCAGAGAGGGCCCCTCGGAGCCCTCACGGGCCTCCTGGGCCGCCCAGAAGGCCCTCGCCTCGGCGAGCTCCCGCTCCCGCTCCTCGGCGAGCGCCTCGGTCACCGCCGCGCGTATCTCGTCGGTGTCCACCGTGGTGCGGGCGGCCGGCACCGTCGGGTGCGGGCCGCTCGTGGCACGGCTGCCGACCGCCTCGGCGTGCAGGGCTGTGATCTCGGCGATCTGCTTCCGCAGGCCGTGCACGGCGTGCAGGGCGGCGACGCCCACGGCCGTGGCAGCGGCCGTGGAGAGCAGCAGGGCAAGAGGCAAGGCGCTCACTGACGTACTCCCGGTTTCAAGTCGACCCCCGACTTCCTACATCAGCTTGAAGCCTGCACGATCCGCCTGTCAGTGCATTACGTCACGAATTGGACAGGTCTTTTGGCCCGGTGTACATCCCCGGATCCGCTCTGAGCTGGGCATATGTATCTCCCCCAGGAGATAGGTCACATCCTGGGGGAGATTGGGTCACGAAGTGATCCAGGGGCCTGGCCGGAGCTAGCTGAGGCGCTCGATGACCATCGCCATGCCCTGGCCGCCGCCGACGCACATCGTC
This sequence comes from Streptomyces sp. NPDC018029, assembly GCF_044327655.1. Lineage (NCBI taxonomy): Bacteria > Bacillati > Actinomycetota > Actinomycetes > Kitasatosporales > Streptomycetaceae > Streptomyces > Streptomyces sp. NPDC018029. Next base: position 565,246 of record NZ_JBIRFV010000005.1, read on the forward strand.
TCCAGGCCGAACTGCTTGTCGTGGAACTGGAGGGAGTTGATGAGCGTGCCGGTGATGCGGGCGCCCGTCATGCCGAAGGGGTGGCCGACGGCGATGGCGCCGCCGTTGACGTTGAGCTTGTCGATGTCGATGCCCAGGTCGCGGTAGCTCGGGATCACCTGCGCGGCGAAGGCTTCGTTGATCTCGACGAGGTCGATGTCGTCGATGGTGAGCCCGGCCCGCCGCAGGGCCTGCTTGGACGCCTCGACCGGGCCGAGGCCCATGATCTCGGGGGAGAGGCCGGTGACGCCGGTGGAGACGATGCGGGCGAGCGGGGTCAGGCCGAGGTCGCGGGCCTTGGTGTCGCTCATGATCACGAGGGCGGCGGCGCCGTCGTTGAGCGGGCAGCAGTTGCCCGCCGTGACCATGCCGTCGGGGCGGAAGACCGGCTTCAGCCCCTGCACACCCTCCATGGTGACGCCCGCGCGCGGCCCGTCGTCCTTGCTGACGACCGTGCCGTCCGGGGTGGTGACCGGGGTGATCTCGCGCTCCCAGAAGCCGTTCTTGATGGCTTCCTCGGCGAGGTTCTGCGAGCGGACGCCGAACTCGTCCATGTCCTGGCGGGTGACGCCCTTGAGGCGCGCCAGGTTCTCGGCGGTCTGGCCCATCGCGATGTACGCGTCCGGGAGCAGGCCGTCCTCGCGCGGGTCGTGCCACGTGGAGCCCTCGGTCTTGGACACGGCCTCGGTGCGGGCCTCGGCATCGGCGAAGAGGGGGTTGTGGGTGTCGGGCAGGCCGTCGGAGGTGCCCTTCACGCTCCGGGACACCATCTCGACGCCGGCGGAGATGAAGACGTCGCCCTCACCGGCCTTGATGGCGTGCAGTGCCATACGGGAGGTCTGCAGGGACGAGGAGCAGTACCGGGTGATGGTGCAGCCCGGGAGGTGGTCCATGCCCAGCTGCACGGCCACGATGCGGCCGAGGTTGTGCCCCTGCTCGCCGCCGGGCAGGCCGCAGCCGAGCATCAGGTCGTCGATGTCCCTGGGGTCGAGCTCCGGGACCTTGGCGAGGGCGGCCTCGATGATGGTGGCGGTCAGGTCGTCCGGACGCAGATCCTTCAGCGAGCCCTTGAAGGCGCGGCCGATCGGGGTGCGGGCGGCAGAGACGATCACGGCTTCGGGCATCAGGACGCTCCAGTGACGAGGCGAAGGGTGGGGCAGGGCTGCTCTCTCATGGCTCTCTGGGAAGTTACCTGCACGTAATGGTGCGGGTCATCGGGTCGGGGGTGTGACACGGGCCGCATTTCTAAGCGGGCGCTCAGGCCGCGGGGCCCTGGGCGGGTGGGGGTACGTTTCGCATCCGGTTCGTTTTCTCCTGCGGCCCGGTGGGGGCTTGTCGCGCAGTTCCCCGCGCCCCTGGGTGGTCCACCGCGCCCTGCACCGCCAAGGGAACGGCGCCGGGCAAGTATTCAGGGGCGCGGGGAACTGCGCGCTCAGCCCCCGCCGGGCCGCACCCGAAGGCACCCGCCCACGCCCGAAGGGCGGAGGTCAGTGAGGGAGAGGGGAGGGTTCCGGGGTGTGGATGCGGCGGCGGCGACGGCGCTTGAGGAGCGCCCACGGCCCCCGTGGCCCCGTAGGCATCGCCGCCGTGACCTCCGTACCGCCCTCCGAAGCCGCCTGCGCCGCCGCCCTGGCCACCGGCAGGAACCCCTCGCGCCGCGAGACGTCCGGGCGCTCCTCCTCCGGCCACAGGCCCAGCGCCGCGCACAGCGTGGGAAGGACCGCCATCGCCGCCGTCGCGTACCCCTCCGCGGAGGGGTGGTAGCGGTCCGGGCCGAACAGCTCCCGCGGGTGCGCCGCGAACTCGGGACCGAGCAGGTCGCCCAGCGACACCGTCCGCCCGCCCTGCTCCACCACGCCGATCGTCTGCGCCGCGGCCAGCTGCCGCGAGACGTGCCGGGCCAGCCACCGCAGGGGCTGGTAGACGTTCTCGACCGTGCCGAGGTCGGGGCAGGTGCCGACCACGACCTCCGCACCGGCCGTACGGAGCCTGCGCACCGCGGCGGAGAGATGGCGCACCGACCGCGTCGGCGGCATCCGGTGCGTCACGTCGTTCGCGCCGATCATGATGACGCAGACGTCCGGCACCCAGGCCGGGTCCGAAAGGATCAGCGTCACCTGCCGGTCCAGGTCGTCCGACTGGGCGCCGGGCAGCGCCACGTTCCGCAGGTCGACGGGGAGCTCGGCGACCGCGGCGAGCCCGGAGGCGAGCAGCGCCGCCGGGGTCTGCCTGGCCCGGTGCACGCCCTGTCCCGCCGCCGTGGAGTCCCCGAGCATGGCGAACCGCACCGGTTCGGGGGAGTCGGCGCGGGCAGGATGGGCGAACGCCCCGCCGTACCGGCCGTCCGCCCGCGGTGGATCCGCGTGCCCGCCATTGCCCACGTTCCGCTTCGCCAGCTGTACCTCGGCCAGCACCACGCCCACCGTGGCGGCCCCGAGCAGCCCGATGCCTCCGCCGCCGTACGCCGCGCCCGCGGCGATCCGCCGTGCCACCCTCGCCCTCGACATGCCCTGCAGCCACCTCCTCGTGCCGTACCGGTTCGTACGGCCGTACATCCACTCATTGCCCCGTAAGCACGGTCGGCCAATCGCGAGCGGAGGTGAACGGATGAGGTGGACCCTTAGGCTGACCGCACCAATTCGTCGCACTACATCGCAGCCCGGAGACAACGGTGCAATTCCACGACTCGATGATCAGCCTCGTCGGCAACACCCCGCTCGTGAGGCTCAACAACGTAACCGCGGGCATCCAGGCGACCGTCCTGGCCAAGGTCGAGTACTTCAACCCCGGCGGTTCCGTGAAGGACCGCATCGCGCTGCGCATGATCGAGGCGGCCGAGCAGAGCGGGGAGCTGAAGCCCGGCGGGACGATCGTCGAGCCGACGTCCGGCAACACCGGCGTCGGCCTTGCCATCGTGGCCCAGCAGAAGGGCTACAAGTGCATCTTCGTCTGCCCGGACAAGGTGTCCCTCGACAAGATCAACGTGCTGCGCGCGTACGGCGCCGACGTGGTGGTCTGCCCGACCGCCGTCGACCCCGAGCACCCGGATTCGTACTACAACGTCTCCGACCGGCTCGTGCGCGAGACGCCCGGCGCCTGGAAGCCCGACCAGTACAGCAACCCGAACAACCCGCTCTCCCACTACCACTCCACGGGCCCCGAGCTGTGGGAGCAGACGGAGGGGAAGATCACCCACTTCGTGACGGGCATCGGGACCGGCGGCACGATCTCCGGCACGGGCAACTACCTGAAGGAGGTCTCCGGCGGCAAGGTCACCGTCGTCGGCGCCGACCCCGAGGGGTCCGTGTACTCCGGCGGGTCCGGGCGGCCCTACCTCGTCGAGGGCGTCGGTGAGGACTTCTGGCCGACGGCGTACGACCGAAACGTCACCGACGAGATCATCGCCGTGTCCGACAAGGACTCCTTCCAGATGACCCGGCGGCTCGCCAAGGAGGAGGGGCTGCTCGTCGGCGGGTCCTGCGGCATGGCGGTCGTGGCGGCGCTGCGGGTCGCGGAGCGCCTCGGCCCCGACGACGTTGTGGTCGTCCTGCTCCCCGACTCCGGGCGCGGCTACATGAGCAAGATCTTCAGCGACGAGTGGATGAACGACTACGGCTTCCTGGAGGAGGCCGGCGACCAGCCGCGCGTCGGCGACGTGCTGAGCCGCAAGGAGGGCGGCGAGCTGCCCTCGCTCGTCCACATGCACCCCGAGGAGACGGTCGGCGAGGCGATCGAGGTGCTTCGCGAGTACGGCGTCTCGCAGATGCCGATCGTCAAGCCGGGCGCGGGCCACCCCGACGTGATGGCCGCCGAGGTCATCGGCTCGGTCGTGGAGCGGGAGCTGCTCGACGCGCTCTTCACGCAGCGCGCCTCGCTCTCCGACCCGCTGGAGAAGCACATGTCGGATCCGCTGCCGCAGGTCGGCTCCGGCGAGCCGGTGGCGGACCTGATGTCGGTGCTCGGCGGCGCGGACGCGGCGATCGTCCTGGTCGAGGGCAAGCCGACCGGTGTCGTGAGCCGGCAGGACCTGCTCGCGTTCCTCGCGGGGCAGCAGTCCCAGTAGGCCGGTCCCGGTAGGGCGGTCCCAGTAGGGGCTTCTTCTCCGAAGCGGTACGAGCACGTCATGTGCGCGCAGCACCCGCTTAACAAGGCTGCGGCACATTGGTCGTTGTCGGCGTCAGGACCTCCGGAGCGGCTCCCGGATCCACGGACGCCCGGACGTGGCCCGGCTCTGACCCGGCCCGCGTCCCTCGCGGGGACCGCCGTCGTCCCGCCCCCTGGGTGACCCTGGGGGTGCGGCGGTCCCCGCGCTGACGCTCCGCTGGGGTGGGCGGTTCTTTCCCTGCGGGCCGGTGGGGGCTGGTCGCGCAGTTCCCCGCGCCCCTGTACCGGCACCTCCGGCTGGGCGGCAAGGTGATTCAGTCGTCCCACTCCGAGGGGCGCTCGTCGCGCCGGTGGACGAAGGACGTGCCGCGCAGGCCGTGCACCGCGTTCACGCCGAGGATGCCGGCCCAGGAGACGAAGAGGCCGGTCAGGCCGGCGTTGACCGCGGCGATCGCGGAGAGCGGGATCGCGAGGACCAGCGAGATGACGCCGAAGCCGAAGCGCTCGCTCCAGGAGTCGACGGGGCTGCCGGGGGAGCGGGCGCCGCGGGCGACGACCATCTGCTGCTCGGCCAGGTGACGGCGCAGGCGGCGGTCGATCGTGCCGTCCAGGCGCTGCTCGACCTTCCCGAGGAAGGAGTCGACCAAGGCGGAGTCGTACTCTTCGCCGAGCTCTCTGCGGGCGTGCAGAGTGGCGTCGAGTTCCTTCTTGAGTTCCGCGTCACGGGCTTCCATAGCCGTTTACGTTACGGCGCCTGGGTGGCCCTCGCGCTGGGGCTAACCCCCCTTTCCGTCCGGGTCCCATCCCCAGGGACGGGCGGGTTCCGCCTGGCCAGGGACCAGTACAGCACCGCGGGCACCACGAGACCCACGATCCACGAGATGTCGGCGCCGCCCAGCGGATCGACCAGCGGGCCCGTGTAGAAGTGCGTGACGAGGAACGGCAGCTGGGCGAGCAGCCCCACGCCGTAGACGAGCAGCGCGTCCCACCGCCAGGCGCCGTAGCGGCCGTGCGGGTCGAAGAGGGCGGGGATGTCGTACCGCTCGCGGGAGATCAGGTAGTAGTCGACCAGGTTGATCGCCGACCAGGGCGTGAAGAAGGTCAGCAGGAACAGCAGGAAGTCCTTGAAGGACGCCAGGAAGCTGTCCTTGCCGAGCAGCGCCACCGCCGTGCCCGCCACCATGATCACGGCGATGTACGCGGCCCGCCCGCGCGGCCCGAGGACCCGCCGGCCCCGGAAGCCGCTGATGCTGGTCACCATCGACATGAAGCCGCCGTAGGTGTTGAGCACGTTGATGGTCAGCTTGCCGAGCGCGATCACGAAGTACAGGAAGGAGGCGATCAGGCCGGTGCCGCCGAGGCCGACGACGTACCCGACCTGGTTGGCGAGGAAGGCGTCCCCCGCGCTCGCCGCGACCAGGACCCCGAAGGTCATGGACCACTGCGAGCCGATCGCCGAGCCCGAAAGCGTCCACCAGAACGTGGCCTTCGCCGACGTCGTACGCGGCAGATAGCGCGAGTAGTCCGCGACGTACGGACCGAACGCGAGCTGCCAGGACGCCGACAGCGAGACGGCGAGCAGGAACATCGGCAGGTCGAAGCGGGCGTCGCCGAACAGCGCCCCGACGTCCACGCGGTCGACGAGCCGGATGCCGAGGTAGACGAACGCGAGCGCGCAGATCACGCTCGCCACCCGGCCGAGCGCGTGGATGACGCGGTAGCCGATCGCGGCCATGACCGCCGTGACGGCGGCGAAGACCACGATGCCGGTGGTGTCGTTCGTGTGCGTCAGCTCGGCCGTGGCCTGCCCGGCGAGGACGCTGCCGCTCGCGAAGAACCCGACGTACATGAGGATGACGAGGAGCAGCGGGACGACCGCGCCCTTCACGCCGAACTGGGCCCGCGACTGGATCATCTGCGGCAGGCCGAGCTTCGGGCCCTGCGCCGAGTGCAGGGCCATCACCGCGCCGCCCAGCAGGTTGCCGAGGACGAGGCCGACCAGCGACCACACCACGTCGCCGCCGAAGACGACGGCGAGGGCGCCCGTGACGACCGCGGTGATCTGCAGATTGGCGCCGAGCCAGAGCGTGAACTGGCTGAACGCGGTGCCGTGCCGTTCGTCGTCGGGGACGACGTCGATGGAGCGCCGCTCCACCAGGTCTTCAGCTGCCATGCCGATCGACTCCCCCTTCGGTTAAGCGGACTTCTCCGTCAGTCCGTGGCGGGACGCCCAGTCGTTCGCGACGTCCTCCGGGTCCTTCTTGTCCTTGTCCACCAGGCGGTTGAGCTCGGTGAGCTGCTCGGTCGTCAGGAGGGCGCCGAGGCGTGCGAGCGCCTTGCGGACCGTCGAGTCGGCCTTGCGGTCGGCGATGAGCGGGACGACGTGCTGGCCGGGGATGAGGTTCTTGGGGTCGGTGAGGACGACCCACTTCTCGGCGGCGATGTCGGTGTCGGTGGTGAAGAGGTTCGCGACGTCGACGTCGCCCTTGCGCAGGGCGCCCTTCACCAGGGGACCGGACGAGTCGAGCGACTTGAACTCCTTGAACTCGACTCCGTAGACGTCCTTGAGGCCGACCGCGCCCACCGTGCGCTTCTTCACCTCGGGTGCGGCGCCGATGACCAGCTTGCCGTTGTGCTTCGCGAGGTCGGCGAGGGACTTGAGGCCGTACTCCTTCGCGGTGTCACGCGTGACGACGAAGGCGTCGGAGTCCTCCGCCCGCCCGTACGGGAGGATCTGGAGGCCGCGCGGCAGGGCCATGGCGAGGGCGTTCTGCATCTCGCCCTCCTCCGTGGCCTTCGCCTTCGGGTCCAGGTAGTGCAGGAGCGCGCCCTGGTACTCGGGCAGCAGGTCGATGTCGCCGCCCTTGAGGGCGGGGATGAGGATCTCGCGGGTGCCGAGGTTGGGGCGGACGTTGGTCTCCACGCCCGCCGCTTCGAGCGCGGCGGCGTAGAGGTGGCCGAGGACCTGGTTCTCGGTGAAGTTGGCGGTGCCTATGGTGACGCCGCCCTTGCTGGAGCCGCCTCCGCCGCCGCCCGAGCCCCCGCCGTCGAGGGACGTGATGCCGCCGCTGCAGGCGGCGAGCGCGGGGACGGACGCGGTGGCGAGGAGCCCGCCGAGGAGGGTTCTGCGGTTCATGGCTGGCATCTGCTGTCTGCTCCTAGGCCGACGTGGTGGGGCGGTGGCGGAAGAGGGCGCGCTGGAGGGCCGAGAGGGCGAGATCCAGTACGACGGCGACGAGGGCCACGAGCACGGCGCCGCCGAGCACCTGCACGAGGTCGCGCTGGGCGAGGCCGTCGAACACGTACCGGCCGAGGCCGCCGAAGGAGACGTACGCGGCGATCGTGGCGGTCGCGACGACCTGGATCAGCGCGAGCCGTAGGCCCGTCATGATCAGCGGCAGCGCGAGCGGCAGTTCGACCTGGAACAGCACCTGGTGGGCGCGCATGCCCTGGCCGCGCGCCGCGTCCCTCACCTCGGGGTCGACGGCGGTCATGCCCGCGTACGTGTTGGTGACGATGGACGGGACCGCGAGCGCGACGAGCGCGATGTAGACGGGCCACATCGACAGGCCGCTGGCGAGGAAGACGAGGACGACGAGCCCGACGGTGGGCAGCGCCCGGCCGAACGAGGCCAGGTTGATGGCGACGAAGGCACCGCGCCCGGTGTGCCCGATGAGCAGGCCGAGCGGCAGTGCGATGGCGGCCGCGACGAGCGTCGCGAGCAGCGAGTACTGGAGGTGTTCGGCGAGGCGGTGCCCGATGCCGTCCTGGCCGGTCCACTGCTCGCCGCTGACCAGCCAGGCGCCGAGATCCTTGAAGAGTTCGTACATGGTCAGGCACTCCTCCGGCGGCGGGTCCAGGGCGTCAGGACGTACTGGAGGGCGACGAGCAGCGCGTCCGCGACGAGCGCGAGGAGCAGCGTGAGGACCACGCCGGCGATGACCGGGGTGGGGAAGTTGCGCTGGAAGCCGTCCGTGAAGAGCTGTCCGAGGCCGCCGTCGCCGATGTACGTCGCCACGGAGACGAGGGAGATCGACATGACGGTCGCGATCCGTACGCCCGCCATGATCACGGGAAGGGCGAGGGGCAGCTCGACGGTGAGGAGGGTGCGCAGGGGCCGGGTGCCCATGGCCTTGGCGGCTTCCTTGGTCTTCGCGGGGACGGAGTCGAGTCCTTCGACCGTGTTCCGCAGGAGCACGACGAGCGTGTAGATCGTCAGGCCGATGACGGTGGTGGTGCGGGTGAGTCCGCTGACCGGCAGGAGCAGGACGAAGACGGCGATGGACGGGATGGTGAACAGCACGTTCGAGAGGCCCAGGAGCAGTCCGCGCAGGGGGCGGACGCGGTGCGCGACGACGGCCAGGGGGAGAGAGATGAGCAGCCCCAGGGCCACGGCGGAGAGGGCGGCCTGGAGGTGGGAGAGGGTGAGGGTGGCGAGATCGTCGGTGTGGTCGGCTATCCACGACCAGTCGATGGTCATGGGGTAGGGCTCGGGTTGTTCTTCGCCTGCGGGCTGGTGGGGGCTGATCGCGCAGTTCCCCGCGCCCCTGGGCCGTCCTCCTCGCCCGGCACCGAGACGCCTCTGGCCGAGGTGGACGAGTCAGGGGCGCGGGGAACTGCGCGACGAGCCCCCACCGGCCCGCGGTTGACCGCGTGCGCCGCGCTCGCCCCGTCGTGGATGTCCTCACGGGACGACACCCCCGTCAGGCGGCCCTCCGCGTCCACGCGGGCGACCAGCCCCGCCGGGGAGGACAGCGACTCGTCCAGCGCCGCGAGAAGCGTGTCCGTGTCACGGAGTGGACGTACGGGAACATCCGGCGCGTCACCGTCGACGTGGCGCCAGGCGAGAGGAGACCCCGCCGCGTCCAAGCGGAGCGTCCACGCACCGCCCTCCGGCGCCGGCCCCTGCGGGACGCCCGACAGGGAGGCGAGGGAAAGAAGCTTCAGGCCGCGCTCCGCGCCCAGAAAGTCCGCGACGAAGTCGTCCGCGGGACGGGCGAGCAGCTCCGCGGGCTCGGCACACTGCACGAGGTGCCCGCCGGTACGGAAGACGGCTATGCGGTCACCGAGCCGCACCGCCTCGTCGATGTCGTGCGTGACGAAGACGATGGTCTTGCTCAACTCCCGCTGAAGGCGCAGGAGTTCGTCCTGGAGCTGGGTGCGGACCACCGGGTCCACCGCGCCGAACGGTTCGTCCATGAGGAGGACCGGCGGGTCGGCGGCGAGCGCGCGGGCCACGCCGACGCGCTGCTGCTGGCCGCCGGAGAGCTGGTGCGGGTAGCGCTTCCCCGCGTCGGGGGCGAGACCGACCGTCTCCAGGAGCTCCGCCGCCCGCGCCCGCGCCTTCCTGCGGCCCCAGCCGAGCAGCAGCGGCACCGTGGCGACGTTGTCGAGGACCGTGCGGTGCGGGAAGAGGCCGGCCTGCTGGATGACGTAGCCGATGGAGCGGCGCAGGTCGGCCGCGTCCTGTTCCAGGATGTCGCGGCCGCCGACCCGGATCGTCCCCGAGGTCGGGTCGACCATGCGGTTGATCATGCGGAGGGTCGTCGTCTTGCCGCAACCGGAAGATCCGACGAGGACGGTCACGCCGCCTTCGGGCATGTCCAGGGTGAGGTCGTGGACCGCTGTGGTGCCGTTCGGGAAGCGCTTGTGGACCGTATCGAATTGGATCATGTGGAGTCCCTTGCCCGGCTGTATATGGTCATGCAGAGTTCTCGCTGTCTGAATAAGTTGTCAATAGTTTTCGGTGCGCCCCGCGTAAATCACCGGTAACAAGTGGCCGCAGGGCAAGACAGAACGTCCGGTTGAGGAGGGAATGCGCGTGAAGTCGTCTCGTATCGCGGACACGGCGACCGACGACAGGGAAGCGGTCGTCGTCCTCGACGGCCGGGGAATGATGGTCGCAGACGTCGTACGCCTGGCCGAATCCGACGCCCGGCCGGTGCCCGCCACCGACGGCATGAAGCGCGCCGAGGAGTCCTGGAACGCCGCGCGGGAGATCGCCGCCTGGGGCCGCGTCTACGGCCGCTCCACCGGAGTCGGCGCCAACCGGAACGAAGACGTACCGACCGATGCGGCCGCCGACCACGGCCTGCGGCTGCTGCGCTCGCACGCCGGGGCCATCGGCGCCGAGCTGCCCGCCCGGCAGGTCCGCGCCATGCTCGCCGTCCGCGCCAACCAGCTCCTCGCGGGCGGCGCGGGCCTGCGCCCCAGCGTCGTCACCGCGCTCTGCCGGGCCCTGGAGACCGGCGCCCACCCCACGGTCAACGAATTCGGCTCGGTCGGCACCGGCGACATCGCCGCCCTCGCCCAGGTGGGCCTCGCGCTCGCGGGCGAACACCCCTGGCGGGGGAGCGGGGCGCCCCCGGAGCCCCAGCCCCTCGACAACAACGACGCCCTCGCCCTGATCAGCAGCAACGCCCTCACCCTCGGCCAGTCCGCGCTCGCCCTGCACGAACTGCGCGGCCTGATCGGTGCCACCCAGGTGGTCGCCGCACTGTCGCTGATGGCGGTCGACGGGTCGTACGAGGCGTACGCCCTGCCCGTGCACGAGGCGCGCCGCCACCCCGGCTCCTACGCGGTCGCCGCGCGCATGCGGCGCCTGCTCGGCGCCCCCGACCGCCCGACGCCGCCCCTCGGCCGCATCCAGGACCCCTACGGCTTCCGCTGCGTGCCGCAGATCCACGGGCCCGCGCACGACGCCGCGGACGCCCTGGAGAAGGTCCTCACCGTCGAGATCAACGCCGCCGCCGAGAACCCCCTGATCTCACCGGACGACATGGCGGCCTACCACCACGGCGGCTTCTACCTCGCCCAACTCGCCCTCGCGCTTGACCACTTCAGGCTCGCGGTCACCCAGGCGGCCCGCCTGTCGACATCGCGGCTCTCCACGCTCAACGAACCGGCCTTCACCCGCCTGCGGCCCTTCCTCGCCGACGGGGAGCCCGCCTCGTCGGGCGTCATGATCCTCGAATACGCGGCCGGAGCCGCCCTCGGCGACCTGCGGGCCTTCTCCGCGCCCGCCTCCCTCGGCCACGCGGTGCTCTCCCGCGGCGTCGAGGAGCAGGCCAGCTTCGCCTCGCTCGCGGCCCGCCAGACGCTGCGCGCCTGCGAGGCCTACCGCATGGTGGTGGGCTGCGAACTCGTCGCGGCGGTGCGGGCGTTGCGGCAGCGTGAGCTGCGCCTCGACCCGGCCACCCCGCTCGCGTACGCCTTCGAACTCGCCGACTCCGTACTCGAACCGGAGATCGCGGACCGGCCGCTGACGGATGATGTGACGGCGGCGGCGGGACTCCTCGACCGGTTCACCCGGCTCTGGTCGGACCTCGGCGCCGGAACGACTGCGGGTACGGACATCCTGAGGGGGACGGCATGAGTGACAGCCCTGCCGCGCGACTGCAAGTGCTCTTCGAGGGCCACCGGCTCACGCCCACCCAGCGGCGCATCGCGCACTGCATGGTGCGCAGGGCCGCCGACGCGCCCTTCCTGTCCAGCGTGGAGCTGGCCGAGCTCGCCGGGGTGAGCCAGCCATCGGTCACCCGCTTCGCCGTCGCCCTCGGCTTCGACGGCTACCCGGCCCTGCGCAGGCACCTGCGGGACGTGGCGCCCCCCGAGACGTCGGCCAAGACGCTGGCGAACGAGTACCAGCAGGCCGTCGAGGCGGAGATCGAGAACCTCCGGCACCTCGCCGAGGCCCTCGCCGACCCGGCGCCCGTGGAGCGGGCAGGACGGCTCCTCGCCGCCTCCCGGCCCCTGCCCGTCCTCGGACTGCGGGCCGCCGCCTCGCAGGCCTACGGCTTCTCGTACTTCGCCGCCAAGGTCCACCCCGACGTGCGGCTCCTCGACGAGGGCGGCACGATGCTGGCCGACCGCGTCGACGCGGCGGTCCGCGCGGGCGCCACCGCCCTCCTCTGCTTCGCGCTGCCCCGCCACCCCCGCGAGGTCGTCGACGCGCTCGCCTACGCCCGGTCGGCGGGCCTGACGGTCGTCACCGTCGCCGACTCCGCGTTCGCCCCCGTGGCCGCCCACTCCGACCTCCTCCTGCCGGCCGCGGTCGGCACGGGCCTCGCCTTCGACACGGCCTGCGCGCCGATGCTCCTGGGCCGGGTCCTCCTGGAGGCGATGTGCGACGGCCTTCCGGACGCGCAGGCCCGCCTGGAGGAGTTCGACGTACGGGCGGCGGAGCGGGGGCTGTTCGTGGAGTAGGCGCAGCCCGTGTGCCACTACGCCTTGGGCACGGTGAAGCGGAAGAGCTTCCCGGACCAGGTGGCGTACAGGTGGTCGCCGACGGCACGCGCCGTCCACGGTCCGGAGCCGCCGGTGGCCCGGTGGTGCCAGACCTGCTCGCCGGTGCCGGCGTGGAAGGCGTACAGGCCCTTGTCGCCCGCGGCGAGGAAGAGTCCGTGCAGGGCGCCCAGGAGGTCGAGGCCGCCCAGGCCCGCCCCCGCCGTCCAGCGTGCCGCGCCGGTCCGGGCGTCCAGCCCGTGCAGGACCTTCTTGTCCAGGTGGCAGACGGTCGCGCCGGCGCGTGCGAAGCCGCGGTTGCCGCGGGCGGCGGTCCGCACCGACCACAGGGTCTTGCCCGACGCCGGGTCGAAGGCGGCGAGCAGCCCGCGGGTCGAGCCGCTGAAGCCGGTGCTCGGATAGCAGAAGAGGGTGCCTTCGAGCAGGCTCAGGGAGCCCTCCCAGCCGAGGATCTCGGCGTTCGTGGGCGGGAGTTCGGTGGGCTCGCTCCAGCGGGTCCCGCCGTCGTCGGGGTCGAGGGCCAGCAGCTTCATCTTGGCGTCGATGGCGTAGAGGACCTTGCTCTTCTCCGGCGGGTGGACGGTGACGAGGTCTTTCGCCCACACGCGCTCGCCCGTGTCCCGGTCGAGGGCGGAGTAACCCCTGAGCATCGCGCCCGGGGTGGTTTTCGACGCGCCGCCCCAGACGAGCGGCGCGCCCGCCGGAGTGGTGCCGAGCGCCACGCTCACGTCTTCCACGTCGCGTGCGGTCCACCGCACCGCACCGCTCGACGCCTCCAGGGCCCGGAAGCGCCCGCCGCTCGTCGTCATGACCAACTCGCCGTCGGAGAGGTGGAGTTGCGGCGCGCTTTCGCCGACCGGTGGCGCGTCCCACAGCTTCTTGCCGGACCGGCCGTCGAACGCGTGCACCTTGCCGTCGGTGCGGACCGTGTAGACGCGCTTGTCGTCGGCGAGGGCGTCGGTGTTCTGGCCGCCGAGGTCCTTCCACAGGAGCTTGCCGGTAGTCCGGTCGAAGCAGGCGCCGGAGGCCTTCTCGGTGCACAGCAGCGTGGACCGGGTGACCGCGCGCAGGAACATGGCGGGCTGCGGAAGCTCCTTGGTCCAGTCGAGATCGGGTGCGGCGGCCGCGTCACCGCCGCCCCCGCCGCGCGAGCGCAGGAACCAGAAGGCGCCCCCGGCCGCCGCGGTCACGGCGAGCGCGCCGCCGCCGGCCAGCAGCCGGCGGCGGCTGAGCAGCGGGCCGCGCAGCGCGCCCTGGAGCGTGCGCTGGTCCTCGGTGACCTGGAGCTCGACCGCGCCGAGCCAGCCGGCGGTCGTCTCCGGGCGCAGCCACGCCTGGAGCTGCTCGACGGTGGGCCGGCGGGCGGGGTCCTTGTCGAGGCACGCGGCGACGATGCCGAGCAGGCCGGGCGGGACGCCGGTCAGCTCGGGCTCTTCGTAGGCGGCCCGGTAGAGCAGGGCGTGGACCGCACCGGTGCCGAACGGCGGAGTGCCGGTGGCGGCGAAGGCGAGCACGGCGCCGAAGGCGAACACATCGCTCGCGGCCGTCAGTTCGCCGCCCCGCGACTGCTCGGGCGACATGAAGCCGGGCGACCCCGCGACCTGCCCCGCGGCGGTGAGCACCGTCCCGTCGACGGCCCGGCTGATGCCGAAGTCGATGACCCGCGGGCCGTCGAGGGTGAGCAGGATGTTGGACGGCTTGAGGTCGCGGTGGATGAGCCCGGCCCGGTGGATCGCGGCCAGCGCCTCGGCCAGGCCGCCGCCGAGCACGCGCAGGGTCGGCTCGGGCATGGGCCCGTGGGCGTCCAGGGCATTGGTGAGGGAGGGGCCGGGGATGTACGCGGTGGCAAGCCACGGCTGCGGCCCCTCGGGGTCGGCGTCGACGACCGGCGCGGTGAAGGCGCCGGAGACCGCGCGGGCGGCATCGACCTCGGCCTTGAAGCGGCGGCGGAAGTCGGGGTCGGCGGCGAGTTCGGGGCGTACGACCTTCACGGCCACGGCACGGCCGCTGCGCGACGCGGCGAGGTGCACCCGGCCCATGCCGCCCGCGCCGAGCTCCCTGATCACCCGGTAGGGGCCGATGTACGAGGCGGGGGCGGCGGCCCGCGGTGGGGGCGGTGCGGACGGCGTCGGCCCGGCGGGCGGCGGCGCGGACGGCGGCAGGGGCGGGGGCGGCGGCATGGTCACGAGGTGTCGCTCCGGAAGGCGTGGAGGGTGGACGCGGACGCGGCGAAGAGGGTGTTGCCGGAGACCTGGAGCAGCCAGTCGGTCTTGCCCGCCTCCTTGGCGCCGGACGGCTGGTGCGCCCAGAGCGGCTTGCCGTCGGAGGCGCGCAGGACGACGAACCCCGGCACGTCGCCGGTGGCCCAGGTGGCGATGGCCACCACGGACGAGGAGACGGTGGGCCCTTGGTCGTCCGCGCCACCGGTGGTCGTCAGGCGCACCGGGCTCGCGGTGTTCCACACCTGCTTGCCGCTCCGCGTGTCCAGGGCGAACGCGGTGCCGGGGCCGTCGTAGAGATAGGCGCGCTCGCCGCGGACCCTGGCCGCGCTGATCGTGGTCGTCTCGTTGACGGCGGTCCACAGCTTCTTGCCGTCGGTGACGCGGAAGGCCTGCGCCTTCGTGCTGGTGACGAGCAGGATCCTGCCGTCGGTGGACAGGTGGGGGTAGGCGCCGGGCTTGACGACGTCCGGGACCTTCCACCGCTCGGCGCCCGAGCGCAGGCCGAGGCCGCGGAGTGTGCCGTTGTCCTGGAGGAAGCAGCGGTCCCCGTCGGCGTAGGCCTGGAAGTCGCTGCCCTTGATCCTGCGCGACCACAGCACCTCACCCGAGCCGAGATCGACCGCGAGGACCCCGTAACCCTTGTGGCCACTGGTGCCGATGACGGCGACCGAACCGGCGACGGACAGCAGTCCGTCGACGAAGTCGGCGGACTGGGCGCCGGCGCCCGGCTCGGTGACCGTGTGGCCGAACTTCTGCCGGCCCGCGGCGTCGACGCCGAACAGATAGCCGCGCTCGCCGCTCCACGCCGTGGCGAACAGCGTCGACCCGCCCACGCCCAGCCATTTCGGGCCGGTCGACACGTCGGAGGGCATGCGCAGCGAACCCTTCCAGCGCTCCTTGCCCGACGCGGTGTCATAGGCGGTCGCGTGCTCCTGGTCCCAGTGCACCAACAGGTCGCCCAAAAGCTGTAGTTGGGCGCTCTGAAGCTTCTTCAGCGGGACCGACCACCGTGGCTTCGGGCCGGCAGGGACCTTGGGCTCGGGCCGCCCCGTGCTGCCCTCGCTGCCTTTGCCGCCGCTCGGGGCCGGGTCCTTGTCGGACTCCGGCCGCCACCCGGCCAGCGCGGCGGCACCGCCGCCCGCCGCGACGGTGGTGCCGGCCGCGGCGAGCCACAGGAATCTGCGGCGGCTCGGCCCCTTGGGGGCGGTGGCGAACGGGTCGACGGGCGGCGCGAGGGGCGCCATCGGCATGGGCGGCGCGGCGACCAGGACGGCGGCGTGCGCCTCCCGCCGCGCCACGTCCTCCCGCAGGCCCTGGGTGAGCAGCGCGGCAGGATCGGCGGGCCCCAGCGCGGCGAGCACCGAGGCGGCGGACGGCCTGAGGGCCGGATCCTTGCCGAGGCAGCCGCTGATCAGCGGCACCAACGCCGCTGGTACGCCGTCGAGTTGAGGCGGATGGTGGACCGCCCGGTAGAGGATCTCGGCCGTCCCGCCGGAACCGAAGGGGCCCCGCCCGGTGGCCGCGAAGACCAGGACGCAGCCCAGCGAGAAGACGTCCGCCGCCGGTCCGGCCGCACGGCTCGACACGATCTGCTCGGGCGCCATGAACCCGGGCGTCCCCACCACGGCGCCCGTCCGCGTCACCTGCGTGGCGTCGACCGCGCTGCTGATGCCGAAGTCGATGACGCGGGGCCCGTCCTCGGCGACGAGTACGTTGCCGGGCTTGAGGTCGCGGTGGACGATGCCGGCGTCGTGGATGGCGAGCAGCGCCTCCGCGAGGCCGGTGCCGAGGGCCCGCAGGCCCGCCTCGGGCAGCACGCCGAAGCGGCGTACGACGTCGTGCAGCGACGGCGCCGGGACGTAGGCGGTGGCCAGCCAGGGCTGCGGGGCGTCCGCGTCCACGTCGAGCACCGGCGGGGTGAAGAAGCCGCTCACGCGCCGGGCCGACGCGGCCTCGCGCCGGAAACGCCCGCGGAAGTCGGGCGCCTCGGCGTACTCGGGCCGGATGACCTTCAGGGCGACCAGCCGCGACCCCGGCGACCTGGCAAGGAACACCCTGCCCATGCCGCCCTCGCCGAGGAGCTGGAAGACCTCGTAGGGGCCGATCCGGGCGGGGCTGTGTACGACTGCGGGGTCGCTGCCTTCGTGGGTGTGGGTGTACACGTCGTCGCCGCGGGGTCAGCTCATCGAGGCGAGCACGTCACGGGCGGCGGTGACGACGACGTCCTCGGCCTGCTTGCGGGTGAGTTCGGAGGTGTCCTGGCTGTAGACGAGCTCAACCCTGAGCGAGGCGTTGCCCTCACGGACGACCACCTTGGCATAGGTCAGCGACCCGCCCCGGGCGTCGACGTGGTGAGCGGCGAAGGCCTCCTCGCCGAGCCCGCTGACGGAGTGGGGGTCCTCCACCTTGTTGCCGGTCACCGCCTTGAGGAGGCCCCTCTTCTTCAGGTCGTACTGGCCCTCGACGCTCGCGCCGACCGTGAGGTTGACGTCCAGGCTCTGATAGAGGCTGTAGTCCGCGGGCTGCCACCTCGGCATCCTCGTGATCATCATGGACGTGTCCGCGTCGTCCATCAGGCCGGGCGTGCACTTGGCTCCGGGCGCGATCTTCTCGATGGTGGCCGTCTTGATCAGCTCGCATCCCTTGGGCACCTTGGAGAACGCCTTGCCCGCCGACGGTGCCTTTGGCTTGGCGGCACCTCCCGGCCCGCTACCGGGCGCACCCGGGGGCTTGGCCGACTCGCTGCTCTTGTCGTCGTCCCCCGACGTGGCGACGACGACCACGCCCACGACCACGGCCACGGCGAGAGCGGCGGCGCCGCCGATCAGCCAGCCGCGGGAACGGCCGCCGCGTGGGCCGCCGGGTCCGCCGGGGCCGCCCGCAGGTACCGGCTGCGACCAGGCCGAGGGCGCGCCGGGCGCCTGCGGCGGGACGGGCGGCGGCGCCTGGCCGGGCATCGGGGGTGGCGCTTGGCCGGGCGCCGGGGGTGGCGCCTGGGCGAAGCCCTGCCGGGGATCCACCTGCGGGTTCTCACTCACGGAACAGCTCGCTTCCTCGACGACCGGGACCGGACATGACCCGCCGCACCTTCTCGCGAGACACTGCAATGCCGATGAAATCCTGCTGAAGCAGGGGACTCGGCCGCCGCGGAGGACCAACGCGGCGCTACGGGGAACCACAGGAACGACGGGGGAGTTCGGGTGGACGAGAACACAGAGGTCACAGGGAAGGACCGGCTGCACCTCGCCCTGCTCGGCCCGGTCGCAGCCCACCGCGGTGAGGTGCCGCTCGACCTGGGACCCGTACGCCGTCAGGCGGTACTGGCCGCACTGGTCCTGCGCGCGGAGACGCTCGTCACCCGGCAGCAACTGCTGGACGACGTATGGGGACCGGAACCCCCGGGCACGGGCCACCGGGTCCTGCCCAGCTACGTCTACCCCCTGCGCAAGACGCTGGACGCACCCGGCACCGGCCCCGCCGCGTCCGTGATCCGCGGCGAGCGCGGCGGCTACCGTTTCGTACCCGGACAAGCCCGCACGGACCTAGGGGAGTTGACCGCGGAGGCGGGCGCGGCGCGTGGCGCGAGAGCGGCGGGTGACCTCGCCGCCGCCCTCGACGGCTGTACGCGAGCACTGGACCTGTTCCGCGGGGAGCCGTTGGCCGGCTTGCCCGGACCGCTCGCCGACGCCGAGCGGCAGCGCCTCGCCCGGCTGCGGAGGACCCTCCACCAGGAGCGGGTGGAGTGCCTGGTGCTCCTGGGCCGGTATGCGGAGGCGCTGGACGAACTGCTGGCGGCGCCGACGGCACGGCCGCACGACGAGCCCCTCGCCGCCCTGCGCATGCGCGCGCTCTACGGCAGCGGCCGACAGGCCGAAGCGCTCGCCGCCTACCGGGAGACACGGGACCGGCTCCGCGACGAACTGGGCGTGGAGCCCGGCGACGACCTCCGCCGAACCCACCAGGCAGTACTGCGCCGAGACGACCTACAACTGCTCGGCCACCCCTCGTCCCCCCGCACCACGGCCCCCACCACCCCCCAACCATCGCCTGCCTCTCCACCCCCACCCCACCCCCGCCGCAACGAACTCCCCGGCGACACCGCCTGGCTTGTCGGGCGTGAGGCGGAACTCGCCCTGCTCACCGCGCCGGTGCCGCGAGGCTCCGTTTCTGTGGCCGCTGTGGACGGCACCGCGGGCGTCGGCAAGACCGCGTTGCTGGTTCGCGCCGCCTGGGCGCTGCACGATCAGTACCCGGACGGCTGTCTGTTCGTGGATCTGCACACGCACGGCGCCCCGCACGAGAGTCTGCGGCCGCAGCGCGCACTGCACCGGCTGCTCCGTGCCGTCAATGCCGCTGATGGGGAACTCCCCGATGAGCTGCATGAATTGGTGTCCGCATGGCGTGCGGCCACCAGCTCCCTGCGGCTGCTGCTGGTCGTGGACGACGCCCGCAGCGCGGAGCAGGTGCGGCCCCTGCTGCCCGCGGGCCCGGGCAGCCGGGTCCTCGTGGCCGGCCGCCAGCGCCTGCCCGGCCTCGACGCCGACCGGCGCCTCACCGTGGAGCCCCTGGACACGGGCGAGGCGGTCACCCTCCTCACCCGCCTTCTCGGCGAGACACGCGCCGAACAGGAACCGGAGGCCGCTCAGGAGCTCGCCCGCCGCTGCGGCGGCCTTCCGCTGGCGCTGCGGATCGCCGGGGCCCGCCTGCAGAACCGCCCCTCCTGGACCGTGGCCCATCTGGTCGGCCGGTTGTCGGACGACGAGCGCCGCCTGGGCGAGCTCCGCGCGGAGGACCGCAGCGTGGAAGCCGCCTTCCGGATGTCGTACGACCTCCTCGTGCCCGAACTGAGGCGTGGCTTCCGGGCGTTGGGCCAGTCGCCGACCGCCGAGTTCGACGGGCTCACTCCCGCTGTCATGCTGGGGCGCCCCCTCGACGAGACCGAGGATCTCCTGGAGCGCCTGGTCGACGCCAGCCTGTTGCAGCAGCCCCGGCCCGGCCGCTACCGGCTGCACGATCTCGTACGCGACCACACGCGCCGCCTCGCCGCCGCCGAACCGGAGGAGGCCGCGGCCGACCGCGCCGCCGTGCTGCACCTCTACACCGCCGCCGGGCGCATCGCCAGCGACTGGGGCCCCGAGGGCTTCCCGACCGGCCCCGACGTCTCCGGCTCCCCCTTCTCGGACTGGCGGGAAGCCGACGCGTGGCTGGACGCCGCGGGCGGCCAACTGCTCGACGTGGTCGCTTTCGCGGCGGCCACCGGGCAGCGCGACCACGCCTGCTGGATCGCCGAGTCCCTGCTCGACCCGCTGGTACGCCAGGGCCGCTACCACGAGTGCCGCTCCGCCCTGGAGCTCGCGCTGTCCGGCGCCGACCTGGCCGACGACCGGCGGATGCCGTCCTCGCTGCGCAACTGCCTCGCCATCGCGGACATCTACCAGGGACGCTTCCGGCAGGCCCACGCCTGGTGCACCGACGCGCTCCGCATCGCCCGCCACCAAGGCGACCTGCGCGAACAGGCCCGGGCGACCGCCGGCATGGGTGCCGCGGAGCGTGCGCTGGGCCGCTTTCCCGAGGCGGCCGCCCACCTGGGCGAGGCCATGGAGATGGCGGCCCGCCTCGACGACGACTGGCTCGCCGGTATGTCGAGCTGCAACCTCGGCGCCCTCCACGACCAGCAGGGCCGGCACGAGGAAGCCCTCACGTACTACGCCACGTCCCTCACCTTCGCCGAGAAGATCGGCCGACCCAGAATGATCAGCAAGACCCTGTGCTTCACCGCGGAGGCTCAGTCGGCTCTCGGCCGGCACGCCGAGGTCAAGGATCTGGCGCGGCGCGCGGCGGAGCTGGCCCAGGAGGTCGGCGACCTGCAGTTGCGCGCGACGAGCCTGTCCCTGCTCGGCGCCGCGGAACACGGCTGCGGCAACCTGCCCCTGGCCATCACCCTCCAGCAGGAGGCCCTGGCCACACTCACCGAACACACCAGCAGGCCCCTGGAGACGGAGATCCGCCGCCGCCTCGGACGCACCTACGCGGCAGCGGGCCACCCGACCGAGGCCGAACAGCAATTCCAAGCGGCCCACTCCCTGGAAGCGTGACCCGGCGCCGAGTCGGTGTGGTGGGTGGGTGTTCTCACCCTGTCCTCAGATTCCGTCGCTAACCTCCTCCGCCGAAGAAGCGCGACGGGAGGCATGGGAGGCGACGTGGGACGCGGTGGGCACGGGCTGGTGCGGGTGCCGGTGGTGGTGCGGGCCGGGGCGGCGCCCCTGTGGTGGCTGGGGGTGCTCGCCGCGGGGATCGGCGCGCTGCCGCCCGGTCTCACCGGACGCCGTATCGGCGTACTCACCGGGGCGGCCCTCTTCATCGTCGTCGCGGCCGCCGTCGCGTACTCCCGCAGGAAGCGTTACGGCGCCCTCGCCCGCGAGGCGACCCGCGCCGGGAAGTACGACGTGCTCCAGAGCCGGTCGGTGAGCGTGCGCAACTGGCGGCACGGTCACCGCTGGTGGCTCGCCGCCGCCTTCCTCGCCGCACTCGGCAGCGCCTTCGCCCTGCCGGTGGCGGGCGGCGCGGTCCTCGCGGGCGCCGGCGCCGGCCTGTGGGCGAAGGCCGCGTGGGTCGGCCGTCGCGAGCGGGCGGACGACGTGCTCCTGTGGGTGCGCGTCGACTGGCTCGGCCGAGGCGCCGGCGCCCCCGCGGGCAAGGCGGTCAGGGCCTACCGCACGACGGGCCCGGCGGCGGGTGACGCCGGGCCGGGCGGGGTGCGGCGCCGCACCGTCGCGGCGGCCCGATAGCGGCGAGGCCGCCTCCGCCGACGGCTCCCGGCGGTGGGATCCGGGCCGCACCGCCCCCGAAGAAGTCGAACTCCCTTATCACCGGCGCGCGTTCGAGGGGGCGAGATTGCGACGAACTCGACTGAGGGGCAAGCAGGCTCACCGGGCTGATGTTCATACCCGGACGGGTGGCTAGCATGGCGCGATACGTGGTCCGGAAGATCGCCGTCCTCTTGGCGCCCCCTCCGGGCCCACGACCGATGCGTACCGATCGGCTCGTTGTCCGCCTGCACCCAAGGACCGAGGGACCGCTGAATGTCAGTGCCTGCTCCTCCCAGCCCGCGCCGCACAGCAAAGGCGGAGCGCTCCGCGTGGGCCGTGCCCGGCGGCGTGCTGGTGGTGACCGGCGGCGCCGGCGCCCTCGCGGCTGCCGCGGCACCGGACGCCGCCCGCGGCTGGACGGCGGCCTCGCTCGCGGCCGGCTGGCTGTGCCTTGCCGTCTGCCTGCTCGTCGGCTCCGTGGCGCGGCAGCGGCTCGCCCGCTCCGCCGCGGCGGCCCAGGCCGAGGCCGAGGCGCTGCGGGCTCAGCTTGGCCACCAGATAGCCGAGTCCGCCCACCTCGTGAACGTCACCCTCCCGAGCCTCGTGAAGCAACTGCGCGACGGCGCGGCAGCGGGTGAGGCCCTGGCGAACACGGCGCCTCCGTCCGACGCCCAGCTCCGGCGGATCGTGCAGACCTTCGCCTCGGTGGTGGAGGAAACGGTGCGGCACGCCCGGTCCGTGGAGGCCCAGCTCGGCCACGCGCAGGGCCAGTTGGCGCAGTCCTCCGAAGAGTTCGACGTACTCACCAAGGTGACCATGCCGACCGCGATCGGGCAGCTGCGCGAGGGGGCCTCCGCGGACACCGTCCTGGCCGGGCTCCAGTGGCCGCAGAACCCCTTGCTGCGGCTGCCCGCGGAATCGTTCATCCGGGAACTCGCCCACAGCGAACGACGTGCCGCCGCCGCGCAGGCCGCATCGGCCAAGGCGCTGAGCCGCGTCCAGGCCAAGGCCGTGAGCATGCTCGCCGACCTGCGGGACATGCAGGAGCGGCACGGCGTCGAGGTCTTCGGCGACCTGCTGCGGCTTGACCACAGCACGTCCCAGCTGGGCCTGATGACGGACCGCCTCGCCCTGCTCATGGGCGGCCGGTCCAGCCGCGCGTGGAACAAGCCGATCGTCATGGAGAGCATCCTGCGGGGTGCCGTCGGCCGCATCTCCGCGTATCAGCGGGTACGGCTGCACTGCTCGACGACCGTGGCGGTCGCCGGCTTCGCCGCGGAGAGCGTCATGCACGTCCTCGCCGAACTCATGGACAACGCCGCGAACTTCTCGCCGCCCATCGACGAAGTGCACGTCTACGTCGAGGAGCGCAGCGCCGGGATCGTCGTGACGATCGAGGACAGCGGCCTGCGGATGGCCGACGCGGCGATGCGCCGGGCCGAGGAGTCCGTCTCCGGGAAGACGACGGACCTCGCCTCGCTCCAGGGCACCCGCCTCGGCCTCGCCGTGGTCGGACGGCTCGCCGCCAAGTACGGCATGAGCGTCAACTTCCGCCCGTCCTCGCGGGGCGGCACGGGTGTGGTGGTCCTCCTGCCGCCGCAGCTCCTCGCCCAGCAGCGCGACCCCGCCCCGCAGCACCCCGTACGGCGCACCACCGCGGCGACACCCCCGCCGCTCCCGGCGGCGCCGGCCCCGGCGGCCGGGGCGGCCGAGGCGACCCCCGCCTTCCCCGCCCTGCCCGAAGCACCTCCGGCACCCCTGACACCTCCGGCACCCGTGACACCCACGGCACCCGTGACACCCCCGGCCGCCGTCGCACCGCCCGCCGCCGCGGACACCCCCGCCCGGCCGGCGCACGCCGCCCCCGCCGCCACGCCGAACGGCCTGCCCGTGCGCGCACCCGGCCGCACCATGGCCGAGGCGGACCGCGAACGCCGCCAGCGCAAGGCGGCAGCCGACGCCGGCTCCGCCACGGGAGCGGGGGCACTGCCCGACGAGGCGGGGCGGGCGCGCGACGCCGGTTCCCGGTTCGGCGCCTTCCACCGCTCGCGGCGCGCCGGGGGCGAGGCCCCGGGCTTCCCGGCGGCGCCCGAGCCCCCGGCCGCTCCGGGCACCCCCGGCGAACCCGGCCCGCCCCCGACCGAGTAACCGAAGCGCTCCCCGCACGGCGCCCGGGTCCGGCGCCCTCCTTCCCCCTTCCCCCCCCCCGCTCAAGACCGTGAGATTGGAGGCACGGGCCGGTGACTGGGCTCGGCTCGCCCGAAGCACCTCGCCCTACCCACCATGCAGACCACTGACAACAGCCTGACCTGGCTCCTCCAGAGCCTTCTCCAGCGCACCCCCGGTACGCGGCATGCCCTGGTGCTCTCCCGGGACGGCCTGAAGCTGTGCTGGAGCGAGCATCTGACGCTCGACCAGGCCGACCAGCTGTCGGCGATCTGTTCCGGCATCCAGGCCCTGGCCCAGGGCGCGTCCGCGGAGTTCGGCGACGGAACCGGCGGCGTCCGGCACTCCATGACCGAATTCCACGGCGGACTCCTCTTCATCGTCGAGGCGGGGCAAGGAGCGCACCTGGCGGTCATCGCCGACGAGAACGCCGACCCGGGCGTGGTGGGCCACCAGATGACGGAGCTCGTGGAACAGATCGGGGAGCACCTGCGCGCCGAGCCGCGCGCCGAGGCCGAGAGCAGCGGCTCCTCGTGACGCCGCGCAGGCCCGTGGACATCGGTGACCCGGACCGGCTCTACACGGTCACCGGTGGCCGCAGCCGGGCCGACGACGATTCGTTCGACCTCGTCACGCTGGTGGTGAGCGAGTGCGAGCCCACGGCCGGGATGCAGTCGGAGCACGCCCGGATCCTCGACCTGTGCCGGCATCCGACAGCCGTGGTGGAGATCGCCGCGGAGCTCAAGCTGCCCATCACCGTGGTGCGGATTCTGCTGGGCGACCTGCTCGCGACGGGCCGGATCACGGCCCGTCATCCCCGCGCGGCCCACGCGGTCGCCTCGATGCCCGAATCCGACCTTCTCAAGGAGGTGCTCCATGGGCTCCGCAACATCTGAGCTGCCGTCCCGCACTCCGCTGTCCGACACCGCAGAGACCGGCT
Source organism: Streptomyces sp. NPDC018029 (assembly GCF_044327655.1). NCBI lineage: Bacteria > Bacillati > Actinomycetota > Actinomycetes > Kitasatosporales > Streptomycetaceae > Streptomyces > Streptomyces sp. NPDC018029. The sequence goes on from NZ_JBIRFV010000005.1 coordinate 589,770, forward strand.
TGAAGATCGTCGTGGTGGGCGGATTCGGCGTCGGCAAGACCACACTGGTCCGCTCGGTCAGCGAGATCCGCCCGCTGAACACCGAAGAGGTCATGACGCAGGCGGGCATCGGTGTCGACGAGACGTCCGAGGTGGCCGCCAAGACCACGACGACGGTGGCGTTCGACTTCGGCCGGATCAGCCTCAACGAACGCGTGGTGCTCTACCTGTTCGGCGCGCCCGGCCAGGAGCGCTTCTGGTTCCTGTGGGACCGGCTCTTCGCCGGCACGCTGGGCGCGGTCGTCCTGGTCGACACCCGGCGGATGGACGACTCCTGGTACGCGATCGACCGTCTGGAGCACCACAGGACGCCGTTCGTGGTGGCGGTGAACCGGTTCGACGACGACACCGCCAGGCACTCGCTGGACGAGATCCGCCAGGCCCTCGCGCTCCCCGCCCACGTGCCCCTGATCGACTGCGACGCGAGGGTGAGATCGTCCGGCAAGGACGTCCTGATCACCCTCGTGGACCACCTCTACAAACTGGCCATGGCCCAGGAGATGACACCGTGACCGAGCCGACCGGATCCCCTTTCGAGCAGAGTGACCCTCCGCCGGGGTGTCCCGCTCACGCCGGTGCCGTACGCCTCGGCGGTCTGGAGTACCAGCAGACACCGGCGCAGCTCTACCGCGGCCTGCGCCGCGAGCACGGGGCGGTCGCGCCGGTGCTGCTCGACGGGGACGTGCCGGCGTGGCTGGTCCTCGGGTACTCCGAGGTCAGCTATGTGACCGGCCATGACGAGCTGTTCGCCCGAGACTCGCGCCGCTGGAACCAGTGGGACCGCATTCCCGCGGACTGGCCCCTGATGCCCTTCGTCGGCTACCAGCCGTCGGTCCTCTTCACCGAGGGCGAGGAGCACCGGCGCCGGGCCGGTGTGATCACGGAGGCGCTGGAGGGCGTCGACCAGTTCGAACTGGCCAGGGACTGCGGCCGGATCGCCGACCGGCTGATCGCGGCGTTCGCCGGGAGCGGCCAGGCGGAACTGATGAGCGCGTACGCCCACGCCCTGCCGATGCGGGCCGCGGTGCAGATGTGCGGCATGCCCGAGTCGGGCACCGATACGCAGCAACTCGTGGACGACCTGCGGATCTCGCTCGACGCGGCGGAGGGCGACGACCCCGTGGCGGCGTACACGCGCGTCGGCGAGCGGATCCAGCTCCTGGTCAAGGAGAAGCGGGAGAGGCCGGGCGCGGACGTCACCTCGCGGATGCTGCTGCATCCCGCGGGCCTCACCGACGAGGAGATCGTCCAGGACCTGATCTCCGTCATCGCCGCGGCCCAGCAGCCGACGGCCAACTGGATCTGCAACACGCTGCGGCTGATGCTGACCGACGAGCGGTTCGCCCTGAACGTGTCCGGCGGGCGGCTGAGCGTGGGCGAGGCGCTCAACGAAGTGCTGTGGCTCGACACCCCCACGCAGAACTTCATCGGGCGCTGGGCGGTGCGCGACACCCAGCTGGGCGGGCGGCAGATCCGGGCGGGCGACTGCCTGGTGCTCGGCCTCGCCGCGGCCAACACCGACCCGCAGATCTGGCCCGAGTCGCACGTGGGACCGGAGAACTCCGCGCACCTCTCCTTCAGCCACGGCGAGCACCGCTGCCCGTACCCGGCCCCCCTGCTGGCCGACGTCATCGCCAGGACCGCGGTCGAGACGCTCCTGGAGCGGCTGCCCGACCTGGTCCTCGCGGTGGAGCCGGAGGAGCTGAGGTGGCGCCCGTCCATCTGGATGCGCGGCCTGACGTCGCTGCCGGTGCAGTTCACGCCGGTGACGCACTGAGAGCCTGTGTCATGACCCCGGCCGGGCGGCGCCCGCCCCGCTCCGGAATCAGGCGGTGACGGGGGTGAAGCGCACGGGCAGCGACTGCGGGCCGCGCGTGAACACCCCCTGCTCCACCGGGTCGAAGCCCTCGGCGAGCCGTACGTCGGGCATCGCGTCCAGGAGCTGGCCGACGCCGATCTCCACCTCCGCCTTGGCCAGCAGGGCGCCCACGCAGAAGTGGCGGCCGAGGGCGAAGGAGAGGTGGTCCGCGGCGGCGGAGAACGCGGTCGTGGTGGTCAGGTCGTCGCGGAAGATGTCGAAGCGGTCCGGGTCCCGGTAGCGCCGCTCGTCGCGGTTGGCCGACCCGATCAGGCAGGTGACGGTGGCACCGGCGGGCACGGTGCCGCCGGTGAGCTCCACGTCGACCGCCGACTGCCGCATGATCATGTGCACCGGCGGCGTGTGGCGCAGCGTCTCGGCGAACGCGCGGGCGATCAGGGTGCGGTCCTGCCGGACGGCTTCGAGCTGATCGGGGTGGGTCAGGAGGTTGGCGAAGATGGAGGCGATCGCCTTGTCGGTGGTCTCGCCTCCGGCGGCCAGCAGCAGGCTGCAGAAGGCCTTGATGTCCTCGTCGCTCATGCGCACACCGTCGACCTCGGCGGCACACAGGGTGGACAGCAGGTCGTCCCCGGGCCGGTCGCGGCGCTGCTGGATGATCGGGATCATGTACTCGGCGAACTCCACGCGGGTCCGCTCGCCGGCCGCCGCGACCTCGGGATCGCCCGCGAGGTTGCCCAGGAAGGCGATGACCGTGGTGTACCAGCGGTGGAAGCGCGCGTGGTCGGCCTTGTCGAGGCCCAGCATGTCGGCGATCACGTCGACGGGGAAGCGGGTGGCGTAGGCCTCGACGAGGTCCACGGCGCCGGTGTGCCGGAAGGTGTCGATGAGCTCGCGGGAGTTGCGCTCGATGACCGGCAGGAACTTCTCCTGGAGGTCGCTGCCGCGGAAGGCGGGCGCGACCAGGGCCCGCCGCACGGCGTGCTCCCGGCCGCTGAGCTGGAGGATCGTCTTGCCGTGGACGGGCTCGATCTGCCAGTCGTAGTTGTCGGTGGTGAACTGCGAGCCCTTGTCCTTGAACACGCGCTCGACGTCTTCGTACCGCGAGATGATCCAGCTCTGGGTCGCCTCGTGCCACAGGAGCGGTGTGTTCTCCCGCATCGCCCGGTAGGCCGGGTAGGGGTCCTTGGCGAACTCGGGCGAGAGGATGTCGGGGACCTGCTGCGCGGCGGACATAGAGCTCCTTGGTCGGTACAGGCAACGCGCATCAGGCTATTGATCGCCGCTGACCCCAACCAGCCTGCTCCTGGCCGACTGTTGAGCGCTGCACTAACAATGGCCGAAAATCACCCCTCTCCCCGGGCCTTCAGCACCGCCTTGTTGACCGCCCACAGCGCGATACCGATGGCGATCAGGACGCCCGCCCGGATGTAGACCTCCGCGGGGCGGTCCGCCAGCGGGCTCGCGAGGACCAGGGCGGTGACCGCACCCAGGACGGGCAGCACCGTCGGCGTACGGAAGTGCTCGTGCTCGACGGGGTCGCGGCGCAGCACCAGGACCGCCACGTTGACCACCGCGAAGACGCACAGGAGCAGGAACGCCGTCGTGTCGCCGAGCCCCTCGATCTCACCGGTCGACACCAGGCCGATGGCGAGCAGGGAGACGAAGACGATGCCGACGACCGGGGTGCGGCGCTTGGCGAGGACACGGCCCATGGCGCGCGGCAGGATGCGTTCGTTGGCCATGCCGTAACAGAGCCGCGAGGCCATCATGATGTTGATGAGGGCCGAGTTGGTGACCGCGAACAGGGCGATCAGGGCGAAGAGTTTGTGCGGGAAGTCGACGCCGCCGGCCTTCACCACCTCGAGCAGCGGACCGCTCGAACCCTCCAGGGTCTTGTAGTCGACGAGGAGGGACGAGACCAGCGCCACCAGGACGTAGATGGTGCCGGTCACCGCGACGCCGATGAAGATGGCGCGCGGGAAGGTGCGGACGGGGTCCTTCGTCTCCTCGGCCATGTTCACCGAGTCCTCGAAGCCGACGAAGGCGAAGAAGCCGAGCGCGGTCGCTCCCAGCACGCCTGTCATGAGGGCATACGCGGTGCCGCCCCCCGCCTCGAACTCGGTGAGGCGCGAGGGCTCGCCGTCCCCGGTCAGCACGGCATACACGCCGATGGCGAGGATGATCGCGAGGCCGGTCAGCTCGACGAGGGTGAGCACCACGTTCGTCTTGACCGACTCCGAGACGCCCCGCAGGTTCAGCGCGGCGAGCAGCACGATGAAGGTGATGGCGATCAGGGTGGGCGGCAGCGCGTCGCCGGTCAGCTCGCCCAGATAGTCCCCGCTGAAGGCGCGGGCCGCCGCGCTCGCGGACGACAGCCCCGAGCACATCACCATGAAGGCGATGATGAAGGTGAGGAACGGGGTCTTGAACGCTTTCTGCGTGTAGAGCGCGGCACCGGCCGCCTTCGGGTACTTGCCGACCAGTTCGACGTACGAAGCAGCCGTCAGGATCGCCACGACGAACCCGATCGCGAACGGCAGCCACAGCGCGCCGCCGACCTTCCCGGCGACCTTGCCGGTGGTGGCGTAGATCCCCGTGCCGAGGATGTCGCCGATCACGAAGAGGATCAGCAGCTTGGGGCCGATGGCACGGTGCAGCGCCGGCTCTTCGGCCGGTGGTGGTGCGGCGGCGGACGTGTCCGATGTCGTCACAGGAGCCTCCCCCGGGGTTCGGGACTGGATCGGGACTGAGGGTCTGCCCGTGATCCAGATCACTAAGCCCAACTTGAGCAACCTCAGAGACTTCCCCTTCCCCTTACGGGGCCGCTGCCGAAGGTGCGGTCAGGGGCGCGGGGAACTGCGCGCCCAGCCCCAGCGAGCCCGCACCGGCGAACGGCCCAGGCCCCGCAGACGCGTCTGCCCGGGCGGCGCCTCGTGCGGGTGCGGCCCGCCGTGGGTTGCTCGCGCAGTTCCCCGCGCCCCTCAGGGCGCGGGCACCCGGCGACGGGGTCGCGGTGAAGGGGGGCCTTGCCGAAGGTCCCGCCAGGGGCGCGGGGAACTGCGCGACCAGCCACCACGGGCCCGCAGCAGCGAACGGTCCAAGCCCTGCAGACGCGTCTGCCCCCGGGTGCGGGCTAGAGCTGACGCAGCGCGTCGCGCTCCGCGCTGCCCCCCGCCTCCGCCACGATCTCGTCCAGAGTCTGAGGCTCCCGTACGACCGCGAAGCGCACCTCGCCGGTGCGCGACGGATCCGCGGAGAAACCCCAAACAGCGGGCCGGGCAAGGCTGTTGTACGAGTAGTGCTGCGCGAAGTAGTACGCCCCGGTGTCCAGCGCCGCCACATAATCCCCCGCTTCGAGCAGCGGCAGCGGCCGGTTCTCCGCGAGCAGGTCCCCCGCGAAGCAGGCCGGCCCCGCCACGTCCTGCCCGACGGCGGGACCGCTCTTGGGCCGCCCCTTCGGGTCGTACGCGGCGATCCGCAGCGGCCACGACGCGGGCGCGTACACGGTCCGGGTCGCCACCTGCACGCCCGCGTGCGTCACGGCGATGGGCCGCCCGCCCGCCCGCTTCGCGTACTCGACGCGGGCGAGCACCGTCCCGTGCTTGGCGAGCAGCGAGCGGCCGAACTCGGTGACGATGCCGTACCGCCCGTCGAGCAGCCCCGGCACCCGTGCCTTGAGGCGGCGCGCGTACTGCGCGTGGGTCGGCGTCTCGTCGTCGGAGCCGAAGTTGACGGGCAGGCCGCCGCCGATGTCGATCGTGTCGATCTGCCGCCGCCCGGCGCGTTCGTTGATCTCCTCGGCCAGTTCGTACGTCGCCGCGACGCCCCGCACCATCATCTCCAGGGGCATGCCCTGCGACCCGGAGTGCGCGTGCAGGCGGGTCAGCCACGGCCGGTCGAGGCAGGCCCGGACCACCCACTCCCTGGCGCCCTCGTCGAGCAGCGGCACCCCGAACTTGGAGGTGGCCGTCGCCGTCGAGAGAGCGCCGATCGCGCCGCCGCCGATCTGCGGGTTCACGCGGATGCCGACGGGCGAGCCGGTCGCGGCCGACTGCATCAGGGCGTCGACGCGGGCCAGCTCCTGCGGGTTGTCCGCGTTCACGGCGATGCCGAGCGCCAGCGCCTCGCGCAGCTCGGCCGGGGTCTTGGCGGGCGAGTCGAGGACGGTGTCGGCGGGCGGTATCCCGGCGGCCCGTGCGAGGGCCAGCTCGCCGGGGGAGGCCACCTCGGCGCCGATCCCCGCCGAACGCAGCAGCCGGAGGACCGGCACGAGCGGGGTCGCCTTCACCGCGAAGGCGTGCAGGACGGGGGTGCCGGGCGGGGTGACGGCGTCGAAGGCGGCGCGCAGGGCGGCGGCGCTCGCACGGATGCCGACGACGTCGAGCAGGCCGACGACGGGGGCGGCGGAGCCGACGACGCCCCGCTCGACGGCGGCGAGGACGGCCTGGTCGCGGCGGGCAGCGACATCGGCACCGGCACCGGCGACACCGGCACCGGCGCCGGCAGCGGTGTGGAGGACCTGGGTCTCCTGTGTCTCGTCCCGTGCCTGCTGGTCGTCGTCCTCGTCGTGAGCCATGTGATCCAGCCAATCATCCGTGGGCGCGACCCCGCTGGCGTACTCGCGCATTCGTTCGCTATTGACTAGCCCTATTCAGAACCCCAGGATGTGAATAACAAGGTCACAGCAGCAAGGTCACAGCGTCAAGCTCACAGCGTCGAGCTCACAGCTTCGAGGAGGCATCGCCATGTCAGGACCCCGCCCCGTACGGGCACCGCGCGGTACGGAACTGAGCGCCCTGGGATGGCAGCAGGAAGCCGCCCTCCGCATGCTGCAGAACAATCTCGACCCCGAGGTCGCCGAGCACCCCGACAAGCTCGTCGTCTACGGCGGCACCGGCAAGGCGGCCCGCGACTGGCGCTCCTTCGACGCGATGGTGCGCACGCTCAAGACCCTGAAGCAGGACGAGACGATGCTCGTCCAGTCCGGCCGCCCCGTCGGCGTCATGCAGACCCACGAGTGGGCGCCGCGCGTCCTGATCGCCAACTCCAACCTGGTGGGCGACTGGGCGAACTGGGAGGAGTTCCGCCGCCTGGAGCAGCTCGGCCTCACCATGTACGGCCAGATGACCGCGGGCTCCTGGATCTACATCGGCACGCAGGGCATCCTCCAGGGCACCTACGAGACCTTCGCCGCCGTCGCCGCCAAGAAGTTCAACGGCACCCTCGCGGGGACCATCACCCTCACCGCGGGCCTCGGCGGCATGGGCGGCGCCCAGCCGCTCGCCGTCACCATGAACGACGGCGTCGCGATCTGTATCGACGTCGACCCGCGCGCCATCGAGCGCCGCATCGAGCACAAGTACCTGGACGTGAAGGCCGACTCGCTGGAGCACGCGCTCCAGCTGGCCGTCGAGGCGCGGGACGCCCGCCGCCCGCTCTCCATCGGTCTCCTCGGCAACGCCGCCGACCTGGTCCCGCGCATGCTCGCCGAGTCCGCGCCCATCGACATCGTGACCGACCAGACGTCGGCCCACGACCCGCTCTCGTACCTGCCGAGCGGCGTCGCCTTCGACGACATGCAGGCGTACGCCACGAAGGACCCGGCGGGCTTCACCACCCGTGCCCGTGAGTCCATGGCCAGGCACGTCGAGGCGATGGTCGGCTTCATGGACGCGGGCGCCGAGGTCTTCGACTACGGCAACTCGATCCGCGGCGAGGCTCAACTCGCGGGCTACGACCGCGCCTTCGCCTTCCCCGGCTTCGTGCCCGCCTACATCCGCCCGCTCTTCTGCGAGGGCAAGGGCCCGTTCCGCTGGGCGGCGCTCTCCGGCGAGGCCTCCGACATCCACAAGACGGACAAGGCGATCCTCGATCTCTTCCCGGAGAACGAGTCGCTGCACCGCTGGATCAGGATGGCGGGGGAGCGCGTCCACTTCCAGGGCCTCCCGGCGCGCATCTGCTGGCTCGGTCAGGGCGAGCGCGACAAGGCCGGCGACATGTTCAACGACATGGTCGGCAACGGCACCCTCGCCGCGCCCCTCGCGATCGGCCGCGACCACCTCGACTGCGGTTCCGTCGCCTCCCCGTACCGCGAGACGGAGGCCATGCTCGACGGCTCCGACGCGATCGCCGACTGGCCCCTCCTGAACGCCATGGTGAACGTCGCGTCCGGCGCCTCCTGGGTCTCCCTCCACCACGGCGGCGGCGTCGGCATGGGCCGCTCCATCCACGCGGGCCAGGTCTCGGTCGCCGACGGCACGAAGCTGGCCGGCGAGAAGATCCGCCGGGTGCTCACCAACGACCCCGGGATGGGCGTCATCCGGCATGTGGACGCCGGGTACGACATCGCGGAGCGCGTGGCGGACGAGCGGGGCGTGCGGGTTCCCATGCGGGAGGGGGAGTGAGTAATTCAGCCCCTCCGGCGATCGAGGAGCGGGGTCCGGGGCGGAGCCCCGTGTCCTTCCAGGAAATGTGGCGGGACCTGAGTTCCATCGGCCGCGACGCCGGCTCGGGCGGCTACCGCCGCTACGCCTGGACTGCGGCCGACTCCGACTGCCGCGCCTGGTTCAAGGCGCAGGCCGACACCCGGGGCCTCACCTACGAACTGGACCGCAACGGCAACCAGTGGGCCTGGCTCGGCGACCCCGCGGCCGGTGACGCCGTCGTCACCGGCTCCCACCTGGACTCCGTCCCGGACGGCGGCGCCTTCGACGGCCCCCTCGGCGTCGTCTCCTCCTTCGCGGCCCTAGACGAACTGCGCGAGCGGGGAGCCGAGTTCACCAAGCCCCTCGCCATCGTCAACTTCGGCGACGAGGAAGGCGCCCGCTTCGGCCTGGCCTGCGTGGGGTCGAGGCTCACCGCGGGACAGCTCACCGTCGAGGCGGCGCACAAGCTCCGCGACGGCGACGGCGTATCGCTGCCGCAGGCGATGGAGGCGGCCGGTTACGACCCGTACGCCATCGGCCCCGACCCCGAACGCCTCGCCCGCATCGGCGCGTTCGTGGAGCTGCACGTCGAGCAGGGCCGCGCCCTCGACCTGTCCGGCGACCCCGTCGGCATCGCGAGCGCCATCTGGCCGCACGGCCGCTGGCGCTTCGACTTCCGCGGCGAGGCCAACCACGCGGGCACCACCCGCCTCGTCGACCGCCGCGACCCGATGCTGTCCTACGCGGAGACGGTCCTCGCCGCCCGCCGCGAGGCCGAACTGGCGGGCGCGGTCGCCACCTTCGGCAAGATCTCCGTCGAGCCGAACGGCGTCAACGCCATCCCGTCCCTGGTCCGCGGCTGGCTCGACTCCCGCGCCGCCGACCAGGCCACCCTCGACACCGTCGTCACGGGCATCGAGAAGGCGGCCCGCGAGTACGCGGACCGGCACGGCATCGACCTCGACGTCGTCCGCGAGTCCTTCACACCGGTCATCGAGTTCGAGGACGCGCTCCGCGACGAGCTGGGCGCGATCCTCGGCGCCCGCGCGGAGCGCCCGCTCCCCGTCCTCGGCACGGGCGCGGGACACGACGCGGGTATTTTGTCCGGCTCGATCCCCACCGCCATGCTGTTCGTGCGGAACCCCACGGGCGTCTCGCACTCCCCGGCGGAACACGCCGCCGAGGACGACTGCCTGGCCGGGGTGACCGCACTGGCCGACGTACTGGAAGGGCTGGCCTGCGCATGACGACGTACTGGCTGGAGCACGCCTGGCTCGGCACCCATGTCGAGCCGGGCGTCGCGGTCGACGTGGCGGACGACCGGATCACGGACGTCCGCAAGGGCGTCGACGCACCCCCGCCCGGCGCGACGGTGCTGCGCGGCCTGACGCTCCCCGGCCTGGCCAACGCCCACTCGCACGCCTTCCACCGCGCGCTGCGCGGCACGGTGCAGGTCGGCTCCGGCACATTCTGGACGTGGCGGGAGGTCATGTACGGGGTGGCGGACCGGCTGACGCCGGAGACGTACCACGCACTGGCCCGCGCGGTCTACGCGGAGATGGCGCTCGCGGGCATCACGACCGTGGGGGAGTTCCACTACCTCCACCACGCACCCGGCGGCACCCCGTACGCGGACCCGAACGCGATGGGCGAGGCGCTCATCCAGGCCGCCGCCGACGCGGGCGTCCGCATCACGCTCCTCGACACGGCGTACGTGGCGTCAGGACTCCTCGACGCGCGGCGCGGCAAGCCCCCCAACCGCCACCAGCTCCGCTTCTCCGACGGTACGACGGAGGCCTGGGCGGAGCGCGTCTCGTCCCTCAAGGACCGCCCGCACGCCCGGATCGGCGCGGCGATCCACTCCGTACGGGCGGTCCCGGCACAGCAGCTGGGCACGGTGGCGGACTGGGCGGCGGCCCGTCAGGCGCCGCTCCACGTCCACCTCTCCGAGCAGACCGCGGAGAACGACGCGTGCCAGGAGGTGCACGGCTGCACGCCCACGCAGCTCCTCTCCGACCACGGCGTCCTCGGCCCCCGCACCACGGGCGTCCACAACACGCACCTCACGGAGGAGGACATCGGGCTGCTCGGCGGCACGACGACGGGCACCTGCATGTGCCCGACGACGGAACGCGACCTGGCGGACGGCATCGGCCCCGCCCTCCACCTCCAGCGGGCGGGCAGCCCCCTCTCCCTGGGCAGCGACAGCCACGCCGTCATCGACATCCTCGAAGAAGCCCGCGCCATGGAGCTGGACGAACGCCTCCGCTCGCACACGCGCGGCCACTGGACGGCGGCGGCGCTGCTGCGCGCGGCGACGGCCGACGGGCACGCGGCGCTCGGCTGGCCGGACGCGGGCGTCATCGAGCGCGGGGCGCTCGCCGACCTCACGACGATCGCCCTCGACTCGGTCCGCACGGCGGGCCCGGTGCCACGCCTGGCCGCCGAGACGGCGGTGTTCGCCGCGACGGCGGCGGACGTCCGCCACACGGTCGCCGCGGGCCGCCACGTGGTCCGCGACGGCACTCACACGGCGGTCCCCGACGTCGCGTCGGCCCTGACGGAGGCGATCGCGGCGCTGCGGGACTGACACGCTGCCCTGATCCCGCCAGTCTCAGCCCCTCCCCCTCCCGGAGACCCTGATGCCCACCACCCTCATCACCAACATCGCCGGCCTCGTCACGAACGACCCCGCCCAGGGGGACGGCAGCCCCCTCGGCCTCCTGACGGACGCGGCCGTCGTCCTGGACGGCGAGACCGTCGCCTGGGTGGGCCCGGCGGCCAAGGCCCCGGCGGCGGACGAGATCCACGACGCGAAGCACCGCGCCGCGATCCCCGGCTTCGTCGACTCCCACTCCCATCTCGTCTTCGCGGGCGACCGCACCCAGGAGTTCAACGCCCGCATGTCGGGCCGCGCGTACTCGGCGGGCGGCATCCGCACGACGGTGGCCGCGACCCGGGCCGCGACGGACGCCGCACTCGAGGCGAACCTCACCCACTACCTCCGCGAGGCCCTCCGCCAGGGCACGACCACCTTCGAGACGAAGTCGGGCTACGGCCTGAACACGGAGGACGAGGCCCGCGCCCTGCGCATCGCGGCGAAGCACACCGAGGAGGTCACGTTCCTCGGCGCGCACATCGTCTCCCCGGACTACGCCGAGGACCCGGCGGCGTACGTGGACCTCGTGACCGGCGAGATGCTGGACGCCTGCGCCCCGCACGCCCGCTGGATCGACGTGTTCTGCGAGAAGGGCGCCTTCGACGGCGACCAGGCCCGCGCCATCCTGACGGCGGGCAAGGCGAAGGGCCTGCACCCCCGCATCCACGCGAACCAGCTCTCGTACGGCCCCGGCGTGCAGCTGGCCGTCGAGCTGGACGCGGCGAGCGCCGACCACTGCACGCACCTCACCGACGCCGACGTCGACGCCCTCGCGAACAGCGACACGGTCGCCACGCTGCTCCCCGGCGCGGAGTTCTCCACCCGCGCCGAGTGGCCCGACGCCCGCCGCCTCCTGGACGCGGGCGCGACGGTCGCCCTCTCCACGGACTGCAACCCGGGCTCGTCCTTCACGTCCTCGGTCCCGTTCTGCATCGCCCTCGCCGTACGGGACATGGGCATGACCCCGGACGAGGCGGTCTGGTCCGCCACGGCGGGCGGCGCGGCGGCCCTGCGCCGCACGGACATCGGCGTCATCCGCGAGGGCGCCCGCGCGGACCTGGCCCTCCTCGACGCCCCGAGCCACGTCCACCTGGCGTACCGGCCGGGGGTGCCGCTGGTCGCCGAGGTGTGGCAGCGGGGCAGCCGAGTTACAGCGGATGGGTGATTCCCCGCTGACGGCCTCTCTCGTTGAGCGATGTGCCGGAGCGTTCCGCTCCGGCACGCGAAGACGCGAGAAAACCCGAGAAGTGGAGAGATCTGTGCGTCGAATGAGCATGGCCATCGCCCTGGCCGTGGCCGCCGGCGGGCTCGGCCTGTCGGCCGCGACCGCCCAGGCCGCCCCCGCCGCCCCTGTTCAGGGACCTCCTTTCCCCTACGCGGACTGCCTCAAGGCGACCGCCGACAAGGGTGAGAGCCCGGCGCAGGGCAAGTGGCACTGTGACCAGCTGGTCCGCAAGGGCTGGGTCAAGCCGCCGAACCGCTGAGCACCGCTGATCCCTGCTGATCACCTTGCCGGGGGGCCACCTTCGCGGGCGGCCCCCCAGAAGGCGAGGTTGTGCTCCCGGTAGTAGTCGACGGGCCCGATCCGGTGCGGCGCCAGTGACTGTGTGTACGGCGTGTGTGGGGTGTAGGGCCGCCAGGCGGGCAGGCCACCGGCACCCGGCGTGCCGGTGCGGGCGAACGCCGCCCAGTAATCGCTCATCGTGGCCGACAGGCGCCGCTGCGCCGGGGTGAATTGCGGCTCGGCCGTCTCGTCCTCGAACAGGTACGGGATGTCGCCCGCGTGGAAGGCACCGAAGTCGAAGTCGCCGGGCAGCGGCAGGAACATCGGTGCGTCGCGGTCGGCGAACTCGTAGGCGTACACAGGGACATGCCGGGCCAGCGCCTCGTGCTGGGCCCGCGTGCCGCGCGCCCACATGCGGTCGGTGATCACGGTGGCCCACGCCAGCGCGGGGGAGGGGAACGCGGCCGTGGGGTACTCGGCCCGCACCCGACGCGCGGGCTCCCTGCCGAACGCGGTGCGCAGCGCCCGCCCGTAGTCGGCCTCCGTGAACTTCCTGCCCACCGCGTCGTACGTCATCCCGACGAACGTCCGGTGCTCGTCGAGCGTCGCGCCCGACAGGACGGGCACGCGGTGGAAACGCCCGGCGCTCAGGGCCTTCGGGGGCAGCTCGGGCAGGGTGGCGTTGCCGTATCCGAACGCCTGGAAGGCGTTCATGATGTGCGGCACCTTGAGGATCGTCTTCACGGGCAGGGCGCGCAGACAGGCGAGCGTGCGCTGCGGGCGGCGGTCCCGGCAGCCGAGGGTCGAGGTCATCTCCGTGGTGATGTCCTCCATCTCGCGGCCCGCCCGCCACACGTACCACGGATAGCCCGGCACACCGGGGCCCATCGCACCGGCCGGCATGTCCATCACGGCCTCGCCGCTCGCCATGACGGCCCGGTGGAAGAGGCCCTTGGAGGCGGGTGACGTCAGGTGTCCGGCCACGGCGGACGCGCCGAACGACACACCGGCCAAGGTGACGTTCCCCGGGTCGCCGCCGAAGGCCCGCGCGTTGTTCCGTACCCAGGTGAGGGCGGCACGCTGGTCCTGGAGGCCGAAGGTGCCCGACCCCCGCAGACCCGGCAGAGCGAGACCGCCGAAGACGCCGAGCCGGTAGTTGACGGTGACGACCACCAGGCCGCGCTGTGCCAGCCGGCGTCCGTCGAAGAAGCCGCCCCCGCCCACGGAGCCGTCTCCGTGGATCCACACGAGGACGGGCGCGGGCCGCCGCGGGTGCCGGTCCGCGGCCGGCGGCGTCGTGACGTTCAGGACCAGGCAGTCCTCCTCGGTGCTGGAGATCTGCGCGTACGCCGACGGCACCTGCGGGCACAGCGGCCCGGGCTTCGTGGCGTCCCTGACCCCCTTCCACGGCCGTACGGGGCGGGGCGGCGCCCAGCGGTGGCGCCCCTTGGGGGCGCCCGCGTAGGGGATGCCCCGGAAGACGCGGTGCGCGCCCGCCCGGGCGCCGCGGACGAGACCGGCGTCGGTGCGCACAGTGTCGCCGGCGAGCGGGGGCTCGTGGGCGCCGGAGCCAGGATTCGCCGTGGAGGTGAGCGGGGCGGACAGCAGCGCGGTGAACGTCAGGGCGGTGGCCGTCAGCGCGACGGCCGCCCGGCGGGGAGTTCTGCGATGGATCACGACGGAAGCCTTCCTCGTGGGTGCCCGTCCCGGCGCGCGGACGCACCGAGGACGACCTGAACGAGGCACGGGCCCGGTCGGACGGGCCCGCGCCACTGCCACGGGGCAGGCGCGTGATCGCGTCTGGCGGCCGCGCGATCCCATCACGCGCCCTACGGGTACGACGATCCTCCGCACCGGGCGGGGGGCCGAGACCCGAGGAGCCTGACATGGCACCCACCGCACCCGAATTCGGTCCTGACATCGACCCGTACGCGCCCTACGAACCGCAGCGCGACTGCGACCCCGAGGCCAAGCCCGGCCTGGTCGGCTTCCGCGACCTGGTGCTCGCCGCCTACCCCGGTACGACCAACATGGGGATCAGCAGGGCCTGCGGCAGCGGAGGCCAGAGCGAGCACAAGGAGGGACGGGCCTGGGACTGGGGCGTGAACGTGCAGGGCCAGGAACACCTGGCCGACGACCTCATCAACTGGCTGCACGCCACGGACCGGCACGGCAACCCGCACGCCCTCGCCCGCCGCTTCGGCATCATGTACATGATCTGGAACCGGCGCATCTGGATGGCCAACCGCCCGGACGCCGGCTGGCAGCCGTACCGGGGCGCCAACCCGCACACCAACCACATCCACTTCAGCTTCTCGTGGGCCGGCGCCCGCAAGGAGACGAGCTGGTGGAAGGGTCCGGTGGCACCGGACCGGCGGCAGCGGCTCGCGGTGGGGATGTCGGCGGACGGCCGTGTGGAGGTGTTCCACGCGGCGGTCGACCAGATCTACCACACGTATCAGCACGAGCCGGGCGGGACGTGGTCGGGCTGGCGGGCGTTCGGCGGCCCCGCGTCGGCGGCCCTGGCGCTGACGGCGTCACCGGACGGCAGGCTGGAGCTGTTCGCCATGAACGGTGACACGTTCATGCACCGCTACCAGGCGAAGGTGTCGGCGGAATGGGCCGACTGGTACGCGTTCGGCGGCGGCGGGGACCACCTGGCCGTGTCCAAGAACCACGACGGCCGCCTGGAGGTGTTCGCCTCCAACGCCGACGGCGTCCACCACCGTTGGCACAACACCCCGGGTGGGACGTGGCACGACTGGCGGCCGTTGGGTGGTCCGGCGGGTGCGCGTCTCGCGGCGGCTCCGGCGTCCGACGGCCGGATCGAGGTGTTCGCGATGAACGACGACATCTTCCGGCACACGTGCCAGACCGACCTGACGGGGACGTGGCGGGAGTGGGTCGATTTCGGCCTGGGGGGTGAGCATCTGGCGGTGGCGAAGAACCGCGACGGGCGGTTGGAGGTCTTCGCGACCAACGACTCAGGGGTACACCACCGTTGGCAGAACATCCCGGCCGGTGACTGGCACGACTGGCAGCCCTTGGGCGGCCCGGTGAGCGCACGCCTCGCGGCGGTGGAGTCGCACGACGAGCGGATCGAGGTGTTCGCGATGAACGACGACGTCCTGCAGCACAACTACCAGGTCGATGCTTCGGGGGCGTGGCGCACCTGGCAGGACTTCGGCGGTGGGGGTTACTTCATCCGGGCGCTGCGTAACCGGGACGGGCGGCTGGAGATCTTCGCCAACAACCCCGGCGGCGTCCATCACCGTTGGCAGCACCAGCCCGGCAGCACCTGGCTCGACTGGCAGCCGCTGTGACGCCCTCACCCAAGCCCCATCGGCCTCGCACAGAGCCTCGCACAGACAGGAACACTCCCATGGCACCCTGCCGCGTACCTCCGGACCGAGACCTGGACGTCACGAAGACGGTGTACACCGTCGGGCGCGACCTCGGCGTCTCCGACAAAGTGATGCTGGCCGGCTTCGAAGCCGGCTGGGTCGAGTCCCACATGAACAACCTCGACTGCGGTGACCGCGACTCCCTCGGCGTCTTCCAGCAGCGCCCGAGCCAGGGCTGGGGCACACCGCAACAGATCATGCACGTGCCGTACGCCGCCGAGCAGTTCTTCACGCGGGCGATCCGCGTCGAGCAGCAGCACCCGAACCTGACGGCCGGGCAGACGGCCCAGAGAGTGCAGCGTTCCGCGTTCCCCGACCGGTACGACCAGGCCGAGGGCAAGGCCCGCGCGCTGCTCGACGAAGCGAAGGAGGCGGTCGGCCCGGGAAAGCCGGACCGGCGGCAGCGGCTCGCGGTGGGGATGTCGGCGGACGGCCGTGTGGAGGTGTTCCACGCGGCGGTCGACCAGATCTACCACACGTATCAGCACGAGCCGGGTGGTGCGTGGTCGGGCTGGCAGGCGTTCGGCGGCCCGGCGTCGGCGACGGTCGCGCTGGCGGCGTCGCCGGACGGGCGCCTGGAGCTGTTCGCCATGAACGGTGACACGTTCATGCACCGGTATCAGGCGAAGGTGTCGGGGGAGTGGGCCGACTGGTACGCGTTCGGCGGCGGCGGGGACCACCTGGCGGTCGGGCGCAATCATGACGGCAGGCTGGAAGTCTTCGCCTCCAACTCCGGTGGTGTGCATCACCGTTGGCACAACACGCCGGGTGGGACGTGGCACGACTGGCGGCCGTTGGGTGGTCCGGCGGGTGCGCGGCTCGCGGCGGCTCCGGCGTCGGACGGGCGGATCGAGGTGTTCGCCATGAATGACGACATCTTCCGGCACACGTGTCAGACGGATCTGGCGGGGACGTGGCGGGAGTGGGTCGACTTCGGTCTGGGCGGTGAGCATCTGGCGGTGGCGAAGAACCGCGACGGGCGGTTGGAGGTCTTCGCGACCAACTCGGCCGGAGTGCACCACCGTTGGCAGAACGTGCCGGCCGGTGACTGGCATGACTGGCAGCCGCTGGGTGGTCCGGTGAGCGCGCGCCTCGCGGTGGTGGAGTCGCATGACGAGCGGATCGAGGTGTTCGCGATGAACGACGACGTCCTGCAGCACAACTACCAGGTCGACGCTTCGGGGGCGTGGCGTACCTGGCAGGACTTCGGCGGTGGGGGTTACTTCATCCGGGCGCTGCGTAATCGGGACGGGCGGCTGGAGATCTTCGCCAACAACCCCGGTGGCGTACATCACCGTTGGCAGCACCAGCCCGGCAGCACCTGGCTCGACTGGCAGCCGCTGTGACCCTGCCTTCGCAGATCCGGGCGGGGGGGGGGGGGCCCCGGGGGGGGGGGGGGCGGGGGGGCCCCCCCCCCCCCCGGGGCGCGGGGGGCCCGCCGCGCGCCCCCCCCGGGCCCGCCGCCCCCCGGGGCCCCGGGGGGGGGCGCCCCCCCCCACGGCCGGTCACAGCTTCCAGCGGAGGTCCCGGTCGGGGGTGTAGCGGCACATCGTCCCGGTGGAGAGGGCGCGGCGCAGGTGGGCCGCGAGGTCGGGGTGCCGCTGGTCCAGCTTGCGCAAGGTGTCACGGATGCGGCCGGTGACGTTCTTGCGGGCGCGCTCGCGCGAGTCGCCCAGGCGGCGCGGGCGGCCTCCGAGGCCCGCGTAGCGCCGGAGCTCCTCCAGGAGGTCGGCGCGCTCCTGGTCGTAGGCGGCCGCACGCTGCTCGTCGCCCTGCTCGACCGCCCGGTCGATCTCCTCCTCCAGGCGCTCCAGATGACGTCGGTAGCGGGTGCGGGCCTCGTCGTCGAGCACGTCGTCGGCCCCCATGCCGTGCACGGTGGCGACCGTGTCGTCGTCCGGGTTCAGCAGCCGGACGGCCGCGATGTCCTGGCCGGGCAGGCTCAGCAGGCAGTGCAGGTCGCGCAGGCCCTTCGCGTCGGGCATGTGGACGGTGCGGCCCTCGTACGTCAGCCGCCACACCTCGCCGATGCGCCGGAACTCGTACGCGGCGGGGGTGTCGTGCGGGCCGGGAGGAACGGCGTCCGCATGACCGGCATCGGCCGCACGACCGGCGTCCGCACGACCGGCGTCCGCACGACCGGCGTCCGCATGGCCGGCGTCCGCATGGCCGGCGTCCGCATGGCCGCCGCCCAAGTGCTCGACGCGGGCGAGCAGATGCGTCATGCCGAGCTCGTGCGCCTGTGACTCCGCCTCGCCGAGCAGACCGGCCACATACCGCTCGTCGTGGGCGCCCTGCGCCGCGAGCGCGGCCGCCAGTTCGAGGCGGGACCGCAGCGACCAGGGCAGGGCGTGCAAGCGGTCGGCGGACCGGCACGCCTCGGTGAGATGGCGTACGGCCGGGTCCCAGCGCTGCCGCGCGGCGTCGAGGATGCCCAGCCAGAGCGTGGCCGGGCCGCTGATGTCCCACCCGAAGAGCGAGACCAGCCACTGGCCGGTGTACGGGACGAGCGCGGCGTGGGCGTTGTCGCACCACGCCGGGTCGCCCGACGCGGCGGCCGCCTGCGCCTGGTAGCGCAGCCACAGCGGGGTGACGCTGCGGTGGAGCACCGTGTCGCCGCCGGCGCCCGCGCCGGGGCGGGGGACGGGCACGCCCCCGCACTCGCCGGCTTCCAGTTCGGCGAGGGCCTCGACGAGGTCGACGTACGGATGCTGCTGGGCCCGCAGCGTGTCGAGGAGCTGTCGCGCCTCGGTGAACCTGCCGCGCAGGACGAGGAGGCTCCAGCGGTGGTGGGAGACGAAGTAGTGGTAGTAGTTGGCGCCCGGGGTGCTCATCGACTCCGAGGCTTCGAGGAGCTCGGTCGCCTCGGCGAACCTGCCGGTCAGGGCGTGGACGATGCTGTGGTCGATCACGGAGTGCAGCCGCAGTCGGGCC
Source organism: Streptomyces sp. NPDC018029 (assembly GCF_044327655.1). Classification (NCBI taxonomy): domain Bacteria; kingdom Bacillati; phylum Actinomycetota; class Actinomycetes; order Kitasatosporales; family Streptomycetaceae; genus Streptomyces; species Streptomyces sp. NPDC018029. The sequence goes on from NZ_JBIRFV010000005.1 coordinate 608,554, forward strand.
GAGCCGTCGGCGGCGCCCAGCGCCACCATGGCGTGGAAGTCCGCCATGAAGCGCGGGTCGCCCGCCTCCAGTGCGGCGACCCAGCGCATGGACATCGCCACGTGCTCCGTCCACCGGTCGCCACGGCGCCGGGACACCGCAACGAGCTCGTCCGCCAGGGCCCGCCGGTCGCCCACCGTCCGCGGACCCCACTCCGACTGGAGCCGTGCCCAGAGCCCGATGTGCAACGTGTCGTCGTCGCCCGCCGCGCGGGCCCCGTCGATCACGCCGGCCGCCACGTGCCGGGCCAGGGAGGACTGGGACAGGGTCGGTCCGCCGTCGTCGCCCGCCGTCGCCGGTTCCCCGGCGGCGGCGCGCTGTTGTTCGTAGGCCCACCGCAGGGCGCGCGGCTTCAGCAGCGCGGTGTCGCCACGGCCGTCGGAGCCGTACAGAGTCAGCGCCGTCCACCCCATCAGCAGGGGATCGTCCAGGCCCCGCGCCAGGGTGGCGGCGTCGGCGTACACACGCCAGGACCGCTCGTGCTCGCCGAGCATCTGGAGCGCCGTCCCGAAGTGGAGGCCGAGGAGTACCCGGCGTGCGGGGGCCGCGTCCCCGAGGCGGTCGAGGGCGCGTTCGTAGTGCCCGGCCGCTTCCTCGTGCGCCATGCGGTTCTCCGCGTGCCGCGCGGCGGACAGCAGGAGGTCCACGGCCTCGTCGCGGCCCAGCTCCTCGAAGGCGAGATGGGCGTGGCGGGCCAGCTCCACCGGGAGGGTCACGTCCTGCTCGTCCGTGCTGCTCCGCAGCGCACGGACGGCGGCCGCGTGCAGTCGGCGTACGCGCCGGGTGTCCAGGCCGCCGTACAGGGTCTCGCGCACGAGGTCGTGCTCGAAGAGCACGCTCTGGGCGGACCCCTCCCTGGAGGACTCGTACGCCACGAGCCGCGCGTCCGCCGCCTGGTCCAGCCACCGGCGCACCTCTTCGGGCGAGGCGCCCATGACGCTCGCCAGCGTGTCGGTGCGGAACCGCCGCCCGAGCACGGACGCGGCCCCCAGACAGTCGGCGACGGCGCCGTCCAGCAGGTGCAGCCGCTGCCGGAGGGAGGCGTGCAGGCCCGGAGACATCCCGCTCACCTCGTGACCGCCGGCCCACAGGCGCGCTGTCTCCTGTACGAAGAAGGGGTTGCCGCCCGTCCGGTGCAGCACGTCGGCGACGAGCTTGCCGTCCGGTGCGCTGCCCGCCGTACGGTGCATCAGTTCGGCGACGTCGTCGGCGCCGAGTCCCGTGAGCGTGAGCGTCGTCGCCCGGGCGGTCAGTGACCGGAGCCGGTCGCGCAGGGAGTGGTCAGGCCGCTCGACCTCCACGAGCCTGCACGTGGCCACGATCAACACCCGCTCCAGCGACACGTGCTGGGCCGCGAACTCCAGGAGGGCGACCGACGCCGGGTCGGCCCAGTGCACGTCCTCGAGGACCACCAGGACGGGCTGGTGCTGCGCCGCGGTGACCAGCATGGTCGTGACCGCGTCGAACAGCTCGAACCTGCCCGACTCCTCCGCCCCGCCGCCCCCGCCGTCAAGCAGCACCTGCCACACCACACCGGCAGCCTCCGACGCGGCCTCCCACGCCTCGGCCCGCAGAGACCTGCGCAGACCGCGTATGACCTGCGTCCAGGGCCAGTACCCCGGCGTGCCGTCGGCGCCCCAGCACGACCCGCGCAGCACGGCCATGCCCGCGCGCCGCGCCTCGTGCACCGCGCAACCGGTGAGAGCCGTCTTGCCGATCCCCGCCTCACCGGTGACCAACAGCAGCCCGCCACGCCCCCCACGGGCCCGCTCCAACTCGGCCCGCACCGCCCGCAGGAACTCCCCCCGCCCGAGCAGCCCCTGCCCGCCTCCATCCTCCTCCGGCCCCACGCCCACGACCGCCCCCGCCCCCGCAACGTCCCCATCCGGCGACAGCCGTTGTCTCTCGCACCGAAAAGCGTAGGGCGTGTTCGAAAACCGGATCAACTCGACCAAAGGGGTGAAGAGCCGGATCACTCTCACAGGTAGTCGTGGTGGTCAACTGTCGTCCCCTTCGGTGGGCCTGCGTCTTTGATGGTGGCCGGGGCCGCCCGGTTTTTTGCGGAGTGTGGCGGCTCCGGGCCGGCAGTAAAGGGCGCTCCGCTGCGCTGCGCGTCGGCTGCGCCGATTCCGCTTCGCTCCACCCTTGACTCCCGCCCCTCCACCGCACGTTGACTTCGACCCGGACGGCCAGGGGTGGGGCCGACGGGGACTGTCTGTGGGGTCATCCCCTTTCGCTGCCGGGTGCGGACCGGCCCAACGTGGGTGCCTGTCACGGTCGGGGCGCGGCCCTCGGCTTCGCCGCTCGGGTCATCGGCTCTCGCGGCCGGGTGCGGACCGGCCCAACGTGGGCGCGCGCCACGGTGAGGGCTCGGTCAGCCGCCCCGGCTTCGCCGCTCGGCGGCACCTACTTTGGGAAAGTTGCGAATGTGTGTGCCGCGCGCCCCCCTTCGCGACCAAGGCGCCCCCGGCACGCAGACCCGCCGCGTCGGATTCCCGCGCCGGACGGGCGTAAGAAACAGGCGCGCGGGGTGCGGCAGGGGGCGCGCGCCGACCTGATTCGCAACTTTCCCAAAGTAGGTCCCCGACCGGCACGGCCACACGAGAGGACGCGAGAACATGCGGAAGACCGAGCCCCGACCACGCCCCGCACCCGCGATGGACCGGTCCGCGCCCGGTGGCGAAAGGTGATGACCGAGCGGAGAGGCCGCGCGGCTGGCCGAGCCCTCACCGTGGCGTCTGCCCACGATGGGCCGGTCCGCACGCGGCAGCGAGAGCCGATGGCCCGAGCGGCGAAGCCGGGGGCCGAGCCCCGACGGTGACGTCGACACACGTTGGGCCGGTCCGCACCCGGCGATGAAAGGGGATGACCCGACAGACAGTCCCCGTCGGCCCCACCCCTGGCCGTCCGGGTCAAGGTCAACGTGCGGTGGAGGGGCGGGAGTCAAGGGTGGAGCGAAGCGGAATCGGCGCAGCCGACGCGACCGCAGGGAGCGCCCTTTACGGCCGGCCTGGAACCGCCACACTCCGCAAAAAACCGGGCGGCCCCGGCGACCATCAACGTCTCCTTCGGGGGGGTGCGGGGCGACAGGGGGCCCGGTGGCCTCCCTGTCAGGCCAGCAGCTCGCCCTTGGCCACGGCGCCGACGAAGGGCGCCCACGCGGCCGCCGGCACGACGAGCACGGGGCCGTCCGTGACCTTGGAGTCCCGGACGGGGACGACACCGGGGAGCCCGTCGACGACCTCGACGCAGTCGCCGCCGGAGCCGTTGCTGTAAGGGCTCTTCCGCCAGCGGGCGGCGCCGGGGAAGTGTTCGGCTATCTCGACGCACTCTCCGCCGGTGCCGTTGCTGTGTGTGCTCTTGCGCCACACGGCGCTGGTCAAGTCAACCTCGTAGCATGCCATTTCGGTAATCCTTAGCCGCATCCTCGATCATGGCGAGGGACGCCTCCGGCGGCAGTGCGGCGGCCCTGAGCAGATCGTACGACCCTCGGTACTGCTTCACGAGCGGTGGGTAATCGATGAGTTGACCGCTGTGCAGACTTTCGGTGTACACCACCGGAGGTGCATCCGCGAAGGTCATGGCCCTGGTCATGCCCATCATGAACGGATGGGCAGCAGTGGTTTCCGGAACGATCTGCAGAACGGCGCGGGTCCTCTGGACCGTCTCCGCGATGTGCTCCAGCAGTTCCGCCATCTCCTCCGGTGGAAGGACCCTGCGGCGGATCACCGATTCGTCCAGGATGGCCCACAGCTCTGGGGGCTTGTCCCGCTCGAAGAGATTGGCCCTGCCCATCCGTGCGTCCACCTTCTCCTCGACCTCGTCGACTGCCGCCCTGGGCATCGCCGCCCGTACGATCGCTCGCGCGTACACCCTCGTCTGCAACAAACCGGGGACGATCATCGGAGCCCAGTCCTCAATGGACTCCGCGAACTTCTCCATCTCCGCGACGTCCGCGAAGTACTCCGCGTGGCCGCCCTGCCGGGCCTTGCGCGCATCTTCACAGCGGCGTTGGAAAAAGCCGTCAGTGTTCAGCTTCCCGTCGACGTGCTGGGCCAGATCCAGCGGCATGCGTCGCTCTCCGCGCTCGATCTGGCTGAGGAAGGACACTCCTCGGTAACTGCCCTCGGCCAGCCCTTCGAGAGTGAGGCCCGCCTCCTCCCTCTTGAAGCGCAACTCGGCGCCATAGAAAGCCGGGACGCTCGCCGACGCGTCGGGATCCTTACGAGGAGGCACAACCCGCCACCGCCATTCGCCACTTGCCCTGCGCAACCCAAACCCCTGTCACGCTACGCCGCCCAACGTCACTGTGTGACCAACTCGTCACAGAGCGCACGGAAGGTGCCCCCCATGCAAGACCCAGACTTCGTACTGTCCCTGCTCGCCATCCCCAAAGCAGTCCCCGAACTCCGCCGCACCCTGAGCGAGTCCCCCTACGGCCCGCACCCCGACCTGCAGCTCTGCGCCAGCGAGTTGCTCAGCAACGTGATCCTGCACCTCGGCGAGGGGACGCCCGTGAAGGTGAGAGTCACCGGCGGCGCCGGACGGATCCGCCTGGCCGTCACCGATCCTGACCCGCGAGCCTGGCCACTGTTGCGCCGCGCGGGCCGGGACGACGAGACGGGACGCGGCCTCGCCCTGTTGGACGCCGTCTCGCTGCGGTGGGGCGTGGAACAGGGGGCCGACAGCAAGACGGTCTGGTGCGAGCTGGGGGAGCCGTAGGTGCTGCGGCAGCTCGCGCACCGGCTCCTGGCCCGACTGCTGCCCGGTACGGGTGCGCGCCGGGCACCCGCAACGGCGGAAGCGGCGCCGCAGCCGAGTCCGGGCCCGCGCAGCCCATGAGGCCGCCGGGCCGGCCGTCGTGCACGGCATGCCGCTCCCCGCGTGAGGGCGGACCACCTCCGGAGGGGGTGAAACCGTGCGGCATCCTGGCCGTATGAAGACCATCGGGCTCATCGGCGGCATGAGCTGGGAATCCAGTGCCGAGTACTACCGGCTGCTCAACGAGCTCGTGCGGGAGCGGCTCGGGGGGCTGCACTCCGCGCGTTGCGTGCTGTACTCCGTCGACTTCGCGGAGATCGAGCGGCTGCAGGTGGTGGGGGAGTGGGAGCGGGCGGGGGACGTGCTCGCCGCCGCCGGCAAGGGAGTCGAGGCCGCCGGGGCCGACCTCGTCCTCATCTGCACCAACACCATGCACAAGGTCGCCGACCAGGTGGGGGACGCGCTCTCCGTGCCGCTCCTGCACCTCGGGGACGCCACCGCCGAGGCCGTTCTGCGTGCGGGGGTGCGCCGCGTGGGGCTGCTCGGGACCGCGTTCACCATGGAACAGGACTTCTACCGGGAGCGGTTGGCGAGCCATGGGCTGGACGTGCTCGTGCCGGACGCGGCGGGGCGGGCCGTCGTGCACCGCGTGATCTACGAGGAGCTGTGCCTCGGCGTCGTACGGGAGGAGTCCCGGGCCGCCTACCAGGAGGTCATCGCGGGCCTCGTGCGCGAGGGAGCCGAGGGCGTGATCCTCGGCTGCACGGAGATCGAGTTGCTCATCAAGGACGAGCACAGTCCGGTGCCGGTGTTTCCCACCACCCGGCTGCACGCGGAGGCCGCGGTCGCCGCCGCGTTGGACACGCGCGCGTGACCGGACGCGCGCGCGTGACCGGAACGGCAGTGGGGCCCGTCCCCCTTCAAGGGGCGGGCCCCACAGGGCCGTTCACGCGGGGCGCGGCTGCGGCGGTCACTCCTCGACCGTCAGCCCCTTGCGGAGCTTGACGAGAGTTCGCGACAACAGGCGCGACACGTGCATCTGCGAGATGCCGAGCTCCTCGCCGATCTCCGACTGCGTCATGTTGGCGACGAAGCGGAGGGAGAGGATCTTGCGGTCGCGCGGCGGCAGCTCGGCGATCAGCGGCTTCAACGACTCGACGTACTCGATGCCCTCGAGACCGTGGTCCTCGTAGCCGATGCGGTCCGCGAGGGCGCCTTCGGAGTCGTCCTCCTCGGGCTGCGCGTCCAGGGAGCTCGCGGTGTAGGCGTTGGAGGCGGCCATGCCTTCGACGACCTCGTCGTTCGAGATGCCCAGGCGCTCGGCGAGCTCGCCCACCGTGGGGGCGCGATCAAACTGCTGGGCGAGTTCGTCGCCCGCCTTGGCGAGGTCCAGTCGGAGCTCCTGCAGGCGGCGCGGGACCCGCACCGACCAGCTGGTGTCGCGGAAGAAGCGCTTGATCTCGCCGACGATCGTCGGCATGGCGAAGGTGGGGAACTCGACGCCGCGGCTGAGCTCGAAGCGGTCGATGGCCTTGATGAGGCCGATCGTGCCGACCTGGATGATGTCCTCCATGGGCTCGCTGCGGGAGCGGAACCGGGAGGCGGCGAACTTCACCAGGGCGAGATTCAGTTCGACCAGGGTGTTACGGACGTACGCGTATTCGTGCGTCCCTTCCTCGAGCGATTCGAGGCGCTCGAAGAGGGTCTTGGACAGGGCCCTCGCGTCCAGCGGCCCCACCTCGTCGAACGGCGGGATCTCGGGGAGGTCGTCGAGGCCTTCGAGTCCGTCCTGAGTGGGTATGGTCCCGCGCTGAGCGGGTACGGACTCGGGAGCGGGGCCCGGGATCTCGGTGGCGGAGTGGTGCGGCGGGAGTGTCGACGTCGCCTGGTCAGTATGCGATTCGTCGAGCCGGGGTGACATGGTGTCCTCCATCGTTCTCGGCATATGGCTGCCGATGCCAATACGTGCACTGCGGTGTGCGGCGCCTCCAAAGCCGTCCGTGTCGATTGATGTCTCTTCTACCCCTACCCGCTTCCGCGTGCCGGTCGCAAGTGCGTTCTGTGGCTAAATGTCCGAATTCGGGGGGATGTTCGGGTACCCCGGACCGCCAGGAGGGCGTAATGTTCAGGGGCGTCATCAACAGCCACGACGGTCGGAAGAGAGTGACGATGGACCGCGGGACGGTCGGCAGCGCACACAGGGGCCGACTTCTGGTCGAAGTCCGGAAGGTGGGCACGAGTGCCGTCGTGACCCCGGCGGGTGAGTTGGATCACCACACCGCCGACGTGTTGCGTGAGCCACTCGAGAACTGCCTCACGGACGGCTATGCACGACTGGTCGTCGACTGCTCACGCCTTGAGTTCTGTGATTCCACCGGGCTCAATGTGCTGCTCGGTGCCCGGCTCAAGGCCGAGGCGGCGGGCGGCGGCGTGCATCTGGCGGGAATGCTGCCGGTGGTCGCCAGGGTCTTCGAGATCACTGGGGCCGAGGCGGTCTTCACGCTTCACGAGACGCTCGAAGCGGCTCTGGACGAATGAGTACGCATGAATCCGCGCTGGTCACACGCGACCGTTACGCGTCAGTTGCCTCTGCGTGATCATGGCGTTACCAGCGTCACACGGACCGTGCCGAACAAGTGGGTGTTCTCACGGTTCGTCCGGGCAGGAGAGACCTGGATCCGTCGACGGGCGGTCCGCAAAATCAACAGTCAGAACGGCAAGCAGCCGATGTCCCCTACTCGCCCAGAGTTCTCAACTTGTCCAGAGTTCAGAGCCCTCAGTCCTCTTGTCGGTGAGGTGAAGCGCTGATGAGCACCACCCGGCCTTACTCGCCGGGCGACCGCGGCCCGGATTCCGAGACCGCAGTCGCGGACGCTCCTGCGGACCGGATCTCCGGGACGCCCTCCCGGCAGGTCCGCAGGCTGAGCTTGAACGGGGCGAGCGGCATCGTTCCCCTCGCGCGCGACTACACGCGCGAGGCGCTCCACGCGTGGGGCTGGCTGCCCGCGGAGAGCGCCGACCGGCGCGCCGCCGCCGAGGATGTCCTCCTCGTCGTCTCCGAGCTGGTCACCAACGCCTGCCTGCACGCCGAGGGCCCCGACGAGCTCTGGCTCTCCAGTGACGGCAAGGTGCTGCGCATCGAGGTCTCCGACCGCGGCACGGGGCAGCCCGCGCCGCGCACGCCGCACCGCGCGGGGCGGCCCGGCGGACACGGAATGTTCATCGTCCAGCGGCTCTGCCTGGACTGGGGCGTGGTCCGGAACTCCGGAGGCACGGGCAAAACAGTCTGGGCAGAACTGGGCGCCCCGTCCTAGCGCCCACCACCACCCTCTCGGTTTTCCCGCCACCCCGGCGCCGCCTGCATGGCACGCGCCGCCGCCCTCTCGCCCCCGCCACCTGGCGCGGGCCCACTTAGCCGCGCGCCGCGGCCCGCCGCCGCCCCCTCGGCCCCCGCCGACCGGTGCCGCCCGCTTGGCGCGCGCCGCGGTCCACTCTGTCCTGCTGCTACCTCGGCTCCCGCCGGCAGGTGCCGCCCGCCTGGTGCGCGTCGCCGCCCGCCCGGTTCCTGCTGCCTGGCTTGGTCCCGTCCGTTGCCAGGTGCGCTCGCCCGGTTCCCGTCCGGCGCCCATGCGCCCGTCTGGTGTCTGCGGCGCTTGGTTGCTCGTAGGCCCGCTGATTGTCTGGCTGCCCCGCCGGGCTGCCCGCCCGCCTGGCTGCCCGCCCGCCGGGCTCTCTGCCCGTCGGGCTGCCTGGCCGGCCCGCCCGGCTGTTCGCACGGCAGGGGGCGGTCGCCTGCCCGTGCTCAGCCGGGGCCACGGCTGTTACCCACGGTTAGTGTGCGCGTCGGATCAGCACGGATCCGGCGCGTCCTTTGTCTTCCCTCGGCAAGGTCCCGGGCGTACCTTGAGCGCCCAATCTGATGTGCCGTCAGTAACACGAGCAACTCCGCACCGCGGCACGCCACGACCGGCATGAGGGGACAAACGAGGTGTCGCACACGAAAAAACCGGCCGCGCTCGCGCTCGCCACCGTCCTGGCCGGCGGCTCAGCGGTGCTGCTGGCCGCCCCCGCCGCGCAGGCCACCGTCCAGGACGTCAACTACCAGTGCAAGACGCCCATCGGGAACAAGGGCGCCGTCTCGCCGATCGACATCAAGAGCGTCAAGAGCGGCAGCGGCTACAAGCTCACCATGTCCTTCCAGAAGGGCGTCTCCTCCAGCCCCGTCGAGCTCGGCAAGGGCGCGATGAAGCCGAGCGCCGTGATCAAGGTGGGCGGCGCCGACAGCGGCACCGTCCCCGTCTCCGGCGCCCCGAACTCCGAGGCGATCCCCGCCAACACCCCCATCAAGATCAGCGACCTGTCGGGCACGTACACGCCCAAGAAGAGCGGCAAGGTCACCTTCACGGCCGGCGTCCTCACGATCAAGGCGCTCGGTACGACCACGACGTGCACCCCGTCCAACAACCCCAAGCCCTCCCTGGAACTGGACGTCAAGGGCTCGGGCGGCGGCACCGGCGGCTCCGGAGGCTCCGACAGCGGGTCCGACACCGGCAGCACCTCGGGCGGTACGTCCGACGCGACCGGCGGCTCCGACAGCGCCGCGTCCGGCGGCGCGGAACTCCCGCAGACCGGCCCCGCCGACTCCGCCGTCGCCCTCGGCACCCTCGGCGGCACCGTCCTGCTCGCGGGCGCGGCGGGCGCGCTCTGGCTGACCCGCAGGAACCAGGCGGCGCGCTCGCGGTAGCGCGCGGGACACCGGAGCCGGACCGCGCGCCGCGCGCCACGCGCAAGAGGAACAGGCCAGAAGAACAGGCCAGAGGATCAGGAGCCGCCGATGACGGGCAAGCCGCCGATGACGTCCTCCGCACGGGCCGTGCTGTGCGCGGCCGCCCTGATCCTTGCGGCCGCGGGCATGGCCCCCGCGCACGCGGACGGCGGTGGCTCCGCGGACTGGTCCGTCGCGCCCTCCGCGGGCGCCGGGACGCGTCCGGCGAAGGACGGGCGGCCCTCCTTCTACGCGGAGGGCGCCCCCGGCGCGGTGCTCCAGGACACCCTGTCCGTCACCAACCCAGGCCCGAAGCCCCGCACGATCTCCCTGCGGGGCGCGGACGTCCGCAACACCGGATCCGGCGCGTTCTCCGTCACCCCGGCCAAGGAGAGGCCGAGGAAGACCGGCGCGTGGATCACCTTCGCGAAACGGCAGGTGAAGGTCCCGCCGCGCACCCGCGCCGAGGTGCCGTTCACGCTGACGGTGCCCGCGGGCGCCGTGCCCGGCGACCACCCGGGGGTGATCGTCGCGAGCGCCGGCGGCCGCACGGTGGGCGTGCGCGTGCACCTGCGCGTCGGCGGGCCCACCCTCTCGGCGCTCACCGTCGAACGCGTCAAGGTCGACACCGACGCCGAGCGCATCACGTACGACCTGGTCAACCGCGGCAACACCGTGCTGACCCCGAAGCTCGCGGTGCACGCGGAGGGCGTCCGCGGCACGCTCATCGACCGCCCCGCGCGCACCCTGCCGGTCGAGCTCCTGCCCGGCCGCCGGATCTCCCTGACCGAGCCGTGGCCGGACCCGCCGGCCCTCGACGCCGTCGACGTCGAACTCACGGCCACGGCGGCGGGCGGCGCCCGCGACACGGCGACGGCCTCGGCCCGCTTCGTGCCCTGGGGCGCGGTGGTGGGCGGCGGCGCCCTGCTGCTCGCCGCCGCGGCCGGGACGACATATCTCGTACGCAGACGGAGATCGCTTCACGAGGAGTCGCCCGGCCCGGTGGTCGAACAGAGAGAGCAACAGGGGCAAGGGCAGAAGGAGTTGGCTCGGGCGGGGACGGGAGACGAGCTGTGAACCGGAAGAAGAGTCCCGGCCCGGCCTCCGGGGCGGTACCCGCCGTACTCGCCGTACTGGCCCTCCTCACCCTCGTACTGCTGCCGCAGACCAACGCAGCCGCCGCCACCGCCGCCGACAAACCCACCGTGAAGCTCTCCACCTCCGAGGCCGGCAAAGGCGGCTCGGTCACCGTCAGGGGAGAGGGCTGGCGGCCGGACGCCCTGCTGATGATGCTCGTCTGCGGCCAGTCCGCGCCCGGCAAGGGCGTCATCGGCGGCACCAACTCCTGCGCCAACTCCGAGGGCCGGGCCGTCACCACCGACAAGAACGGCACCTTCGACAAGAAGCTCCCCGTGGCCGAACCGCCAGAGCCCTGCCCCTGCGTCGTCCACGTCTCCACGGTGACCGGCGAGAAGCAGCAGGTCGACGCGGTACTGAAAGTCGCGGGCCACCCCGTGAAGCCGCTGCCCCGGCAGGCGGGCGGCGGCAAGCTGTCCGTCCTGACCGACACCCGCCTGGAGGGTTCCAGCGGAGTGCTGACCTGGTTCGGCGCCCCGCCGCAGCGCACCCTCGAATTCACCGTCGGCAACGTCGGCTCCGCCCCCGTCAAGGACCCGGTTTTCCAAGTCGGCACCTCCCACGGCGTGTTCGCCCCGGAGTGGGAGGAACAGCAGTGGCGCGGCACCATCGCGCCCGGCAAGAAGGCGCAGATCAAGCTGCCGGTGGAGCTGGCGGCGGGGTCGCACGGCGACTATCTGGTCTCGCTGAAGTTCGGCGGAAAGGTCCTGGCCGAGCAGCCGTGGGGCGTGGGCCGCCCCTGGGGCGTCACCCTCTTCTGGATCCTGCTCGGCGTCGTGGTGCCCGCGGCCGTCTTCCGCATCGGCATGGCGATCGTCGACCGGCTCCGCCCGAACCGGCGCCGCGTCTCGCGCGGCGGTCGGCACCGGACCGGGCGCCGGCTCGCTGAACTCACCCGCCGCCTGCCGCAGTTGAGACTGCCGCAAGGGGCGGTCGACGCGGACCGGCGGAAGGCCCGGGCGCCGGGCGGCCCGCGTGCGTCGCACGCGGCGCCCACACCTCGTACGAAACCGGCGGGGGGACCGGGGGCGGCGGGCGGATCCGGCGCACCGGGCTCCGGCGCGCAGGACGGCACCGGTGGGTCGCCGACCGCCTCCCTGCCCTGGTTCACCCCCGACACAGACCCCGGCGCACCCGCAGGCCGGCTCTCCGCACCGTCCGACGACAGTCCGACGAAGGGAACCACGTGATCACGCTACGACGGAGAGCGGGCGCGGCCTCGGTCGCGCTCCTGCTGGGCGGAGCGGGCATCCTGCTCGGCGCGGGCCCGGCACAGGCCGCCGAAGTCGCCTACAAGACGGAGTGCATCCCTCCGCCGATCTCCAACCTGCCGCCCGTGCAGGGCACGACCAAGGTGGAGATCACCGCGCCGGCCACGGCGAAGGTCGGCGACGAGGTCGACATCGTGTGGAAGACGACGCAGGCCGCGTCCAGCAACCCGGACGTACTCGACCTCGCCGAGAACACCGTGCAGCCGACCGGCACGATCAAGCTGGCCGGTGGCCAGAGCGGGGACCTCAAGGTGACGGGTGAGCGCAAGAACCCGCCCATCAAGAAGAACAGCCCCATGATCCTGTCCGACATGAAGGGCAGACTGAAACTGACGGCGGCGGGGGAGGTGACGCTCACCCCGGACGCGTACAACATCAACGTCAACAAGCCGATCTCGACCGACACGAAGTGCACGCCGAAGGAGCAGGTGAAGGCGGGCGCGACGATCAAGGTGACGGGGGCGGGGGGCAGTTCGGGCGGCGGTACCTCTGGTGGTACCTCTAGTGGTGCTTCCGGTGGCGGGGGAGACGGGCAGACCGACTTCCCCGGCAAGGAGGTCCAGACGCCCTACAAGTGCAAGACGCCGATCGGCGACAAGGACGCCACCTCGCCCGTCCAGATCAACGCCAAGAAGGACGGCGGGAGTTACGGCCTCACCGTCGAGTTCAAGAAGTCCGTCATGGACAGCCCGGCCGACATCCCCGCGGACTCGGTGAAGCCGTCGATGGAGGTCCAGCTGGGCGGCGCGGACAAGGGCACGGTTCATGTGGAGGGCCCCACCAACAAGGAGCCCATCAAGTCCGGCGAGCCGATGACCATCCCCGACCTCACCGGCACGTACAAGCCGGGCGCGGACGGCAAGTCGACGCTGTCGCCGGGTGTCCTGACGGTCAAGGCACTGGGTACGACGACGACGTGTACGCCGGTCAAGAGTGACGTCTCCCTGGAACTGGACACGGCGGCGCAGCCGGGCGGCACGTCCGGTTCCGACGGCGGTTCCCCGTCCACGGGTGGAGGCTCCCCGGCCACGGGGGGCGGTTCGTCGTCCTCGGGCGGCGGCCTCGCGGAGACGGGCGCGGAGGACAACGGGGCGTTGCGGGCGCTCGGACTGATCGCCGGCACAGTGATCCTCCTCGGCGGAGCCGTCTTCACCTTCCTCCCCAGGCGCCGGGGCCTGCGCTAGCCCGGACCCGTCTGCCGGGCCGGGGCCTGTGGGCCACCGCGGGCCGTGGGCGGCTGGTCGCGCAGTTCCCCGCGCCCCTGAGGTGACCCGCAGCAGCGCCCCCGAGCAACCCAGGCCAGCCCGATGCCACCGCAGGCGGCCCCAGGGGCGCGGGGAACTGCGCGATCAGCCACAACAGACCCGCACGCGCCCGCGAGCCGGCCGCAGGCAGACGCGTGGGCGGGCTTTTAGGGGCGCGGGGAACTGCGCGACCAGCCACAACAGACCCGCACTCGCCCGCGAGCCGCCGCAGGCAGACGCGGCGGCGGGCCGCCGTCAGGGGTCAGGCGTGGGCGCGGAGCCAGCGCAGGACCGAGCGGGACGTGGCCGGGTCCCGAAGGAGCGGGCCCCCGTGCGCGGGGCCACCCACCGTACGGACGGTCACATCGGAAAGCCCCGCCTCCCGCTGCGCCTCCGCAAGCTCCGCGGAGTGCGCCGGCGGGACGAAGTCATCCGCCGAGTGCACGAGCAGCAGCGGCGCGTCATCCGCGCCGGACGCGTGGGAGGCGACGTTCAGGTCGACCCACCGGGCCGAACAGCCCCGCCCCGCGGCCCACGTCGGCACGCACCCCGCAAGCCGCTCCGCGGCCCTCCGCAGCGCCCGCCGCTCGGCGGACGCCCCCCGCCTCGCGCCGTCGAGCCACGCGCGGTACGGCGACGCGACAGGGGAGAGCGCGACGACACCCCGTACCCGCGCACGCCCCGCCCCGTACGCCCCCGCCTGGAGCGCCAGGTGCCCGCCCGCGGAGGAGCCGAGGACGAGGGGCAGGGACCCGCCGTGAAAGCCCTGCACCCAGCGCAGCGCCGCGTGCACGTCGTCGCGCTGCGCGGGCCAGACGGCATCGGAGGTGAGGCGGTAGTCCGTGTCGTACACGGTGAAGCCGCGCGCCGCGAACCACCGCGCCCGGCCGCTCCAGTCGGTGTCCTTCGACCAGTAGCCGCCGTGCACGATCATCAGCGCGGGGCCCCCGTCGCCGTACACGGTGATGTTCTGGCGGGCATGGCCGCCGTAGTGGAAGAGCCGCCCCGGCGACGGCTCGGGGGCCGCCTGGGCGGCGGCACTGGACGAGAGCAACGCCCCGCACAGGGTGAGGGTCAGCAACGTACGACGCATGGCCATGCCCCAGATGCTGCACCGCCCCGCGCCCCCGGAACCGGAGAAACGCCAAGGGCCGCCGCACCGGGTGGTGCGGCGGCCCTCAGTTCGAGCGAGTCAACCGTTGCGGTGTGTACGGGTCAGCGCACGTCGCCCATGAGCCCGCTGACCTTCTTGCGGGCCATGTAGACCGAGACGCCCGCGACCACCGCGGCCGCGGCCTCCAGGGCGACCATGCCCCGGCCGTTGAGGTCGACGCCGGCGATGGCGAGCATGCCGGTCACGCTGTCACCCGCGGTGACGGCGAGGAAGAAGACACCCATCATCTGGGAGGCGTACTTCGCGGGCGCCATCTTTGTGGTCAGCGAGAGGCCCACCGGGGACAGGCACAGCTCGGCGACCGTGTGCATCAGGAAGATCAGCACCAGCCACCACATGGTGACCTTCGTGTCGCCGGTGGCCATGCCCATCGGGACGAGGAACACGAAGAACGAGGCGCCGGCCATCACCAGGGCGAAGGAGAACTTCACGATGGTGCTGGGCTCGCGGTTGCTGCGGGCCATCTTGATCCACAGGGCCGCGAAGACCGGGGCGAGCAGCATGATGAAGCCCGGGTTCAGCGACTGGAACAGGGTGTTCGGCATCTCCCAGCCGAAGATGTCCCGGGAGGTGTGGGAGTCACCGAAGAGCGACAGCGTCGACGCGCCCTGGTCGAAGATCATCCAGAAGATCGCGGCGGCCACGAAGAACCAGATGAACGCCGTCATCTTCGTCTGCTCTTCGTTGTTGAGCTCCCTGTCCCGCTTGATCTTGACCAGCACGGCGACGGGGATCAGCAGACCGGCGACGGTGATCGGGAGCAGCGCCCAGTTCAGGGTCAGGCGGTAGACGTCGGTGAAGGCCACGACGAGGTAGAACGCCGCGATGACGGCGACGGCACCCAGCGTCTTGACGATGACGCCGCGCTTCTCCTCGGCCGACAGCGGGTTCGGGACCAGGCTGCTCTCCGCGGAGAGGTGACGGGAACCGACCATGAACTGGATCGCGCCGAGCGCCATGCCGATCGCGGCCAGACCGAAGCCCAGGTGCCAGTTGACCTTCTCGCCGAGAATGCCGATGGCGAAGGGCGCGGCGAAGGCACCGAGGTTGATGCCCATGTAGAAGATGGTGAAGCCACCGTCGCGGCGGAGGTCCTTCGGGTCGCTGTAGAGCTGGCCGACCATCGTCGAGATGTTGGCCTTCAGCAGACCCGAGCCGACCGCGACCAGGGCCAGGCCGACGAAGAACATCGCCGAGCTCGGCAGCGCCAGGCAGACGTGACCGGCGACGATCACGCAGCTCGCGATGGCGACGGTCTTGCGGGCGCCCCAGATGCGGTCGCCGATCCAGCCGCCGGGCATGGCCATGAGATAGACCATGGCCACGTAGACGGAGTAGATGGCCGTGGCGGCCGCCGCGGTGTACGCAAGGCCGCCGCCCTGGCTGCCGGTCGCCGCGTCGGCGCCGCCGGAAACCAGGTAGAGCACGAGCAGGGCGCGCATGCCGTAGTAGGAGAACCGCTCCCACATCTCGGTCATGAACAGTGTGGCCAGTCCGCGGGGGTGGCCGAAGAAGGTCTTCTCGGAGCCAGGGGTGCTGGCGGAGTCCTTCGTCAGGCTGGACGCCATGGGTCGATCCTCGTGGGTTCGGGACGCGCGCGGCAGGAGCGTGAGCGCGCCCGGTGGGGGGCGGTCGGCACCGTCGTCGTACCGCCCGGCCCCACGCCCGGGGGAGGTTCTCACCCCCGCGTGGGGAGGTGAGGAGCGGTGACTCCGGGATCCACACCCTGGGCGCATCCTCGCGCGCAGGGCCCGACCACAGGTCATTCCTTTCAAGACCAGCAGAGCCGGCCCGCACATAAAAGAGACCTAAGGCCGCACAGCGGGCCAAAGGTCCTTGAGTAGTGCATGAGGCGTTGGGTCACCATACGACACGGCAGGGATGCATATGGAAGGACTTGAGAGATGGATCACAGGTTTCGCCGCAACCAACAGCGCACAATCAAAGGTGTTTACCGGAATCGCGTCCCATAGCCGCAGGCGTACCGCTCCACTGTGCGATCACCTCCCGGGGGTTGTCCACCGCGGACTACCATCACCCCATGACCCGTGTACTGCTCGCCGAGGACGACGCGTCCATCTCGGAGCCGCTGGCCCGTGCCCTGCGCAGGGAGGGTTACGAGGTCGAAGTCCGCGAGGACGGCCCGACCGCTCTCGACGCAGGTCTGCAGGGCGGTGTGGATCTTGTCGTACTCGACCTGGGGCTGCCCGGGATGGACGGGCTCGAGGTGGCCCGCCGGCTGCGGGCCGACGGGCTCACGGTGCCGATCCTCATCCTGACCGCGCGCGCCGACGAGGTGGACACCGTCGTCGGGCTCGACGCGGGCGCCGACGACTACGTGACCAAGCCCTTCCGGCTCGCCGAGCTGCTCGCCCGGGTCCGGGCCCTGCTGCGGCGCGGCGCCACGGAGCCGAAGGAGGCGCCCGCCACGCACGGCGTGCGCATCGACGTCGAGTCGCACCGGGCGTGGATGGGCGACGAGGAGCTCCAGCTCACCGCCAAGGAGTTCGACCTCCTCCGGGTCCTGGTGCGCGACGCGGGCCGGGTCGTCACCCGTGACCAGCTGATGCGCGAGGTCTGGGACACGACGTGGTGGTCTTCCACGAAGACCCTCGACATGCACATCTCCTGGCTGCGCAAGAAGCTCGGGGACGACGCGGCGAATCCTCGGTACATCGCTACGGTACGGGGCGTGGGTTTCCGCTTCGAAAAAAGCTGACAGCCACCCCTTCGGGGGCGGCGCCCCGCTCTCCCCCCGGGCCCGGGAGCCTACGGCAGCCCCCCGTCAGGGGCGCGGGGAACGGCGCGAGCAACCAACAACAGACCCGCACCCGCCGTTGCACGGCCGGAGGCAGACGCGTCTGCGGCTTGTCGCGGGCTGACCGCGCAGTTCCCCGCGCCCCTAGGGAACCTGCGGCAGCGCCCCGCCAGGGGCGCGGGGAACTGCGCGAGCAACCGAAAACGACCCGCAGCCGCCGTTGAACCGCCGGAGGCAGACGCGTCTGCGCGCCCCTGGGGAACCTGCGGCAGCGCCCCGTCAGGGGCGCGGGGAACGGCGCGAGCAACCAAGAACAGACCCGCACCCGCCGTTGCACCGCCGGAGGCAGACGCGTCTGCGCGCCCCTGAAGGGAGCCTGCGGCAGCGCCCCCGTCAAGGGTGAGGGGCGATCCGCGACACTGTGTGTATGCGCCGTCGCCTGATCAACAGCACTCTCGCCGTCGTCCTCGTAGTGATCGCGGTCTTCGGGGTGAGCCTCGTCATCGTAGAGACGAGGACCATCAGCAGCAGCGCCCAGGAACGCGTCGACTCCGAGGCCCTCCGCCTCGCCAGCATCGTCGACAGCCGGCTGATCAGCGAGGAGAAGATCACCGGCGCCATCCTGCGGGACCAGGTCGCCACCGACCGTTACGCACGCATCGAGATCCCGGGCCGCAAGCCCATCGAGATCGGCACCCGCCCCACCGGCGACGTCATCAGCGCCACCCGCCCCGGCGAGCAGCGCGAGAAGGTCACCGTCCAGGAGCCGAAGGCGGCGGTCACCCGCGAGGTCGGCCGCACCCTGCTGATCATCGCCGCCGTGGCGCTCCTCGCCATCGTCGCGGCCGTGCTCCTCGCCGTACGCCAGGCCAACCGCCTCGCATCGCCCCTCACCGACCTCGCCGAGACCGCGGAGCGCCTCGGCTCGGGCGACCCCAGGCCCCGGCACAAGCGCTACGGGGTGCCCGAGCTGGACCGCGTCGCCGACGTCCTGGACTCCTCGGCCGAGCGCATCGGCCGCATGCTGACCGCCGAGCGGCGGCTGGCCGCCGACGCCTCGCACCAGCTGCGCACCCCGCTCACCGCGCTGTCCATGCGCCTGGAGGAGATCACCGTCACCGACGAGCTGGACACGGTGAAGGAGGAGGCGACGATCGCGCTGGCCCAGGTCGAGCGGCTGACCGACGTCGTGGAGCGGCTGCTCACCAACTCCCGTGACCCGCGCACCGGTTCGGCCGTCGCCTTCGACCTGGACGAGGTCGTCAAGCAGCAGCTGGAGGAGTGGCGCCCGGCCTACCGCAGCGCGGGCCGCGCCATCGTCAGCTCCGGCAAGCGGCACCTGGAGGCGGTGGGCACGCCGGGCGCGGTCGCCCAGGTGCTCGCCGCGCTGATCGAGAACTCGCTGATGCACGGCGGCGGCACCGTCGCGCTGCGCACCCGCGTCACCGGCAACCAGGCGGTCATCGAGGTCACGGACGAGGGCCCGGGCGTCCCTGCCGACCTCGGCGCCCGCATCTTCGAGCGGACCATCAGCGGCCGCAACTCGACGGGAATCGGCCTCGCGGTGGCGCGGGATCTGGCCGAGGCGGACGGTGGCCGCCTCGAAATGCTGCAGACGCAGCCGCCGGTCTTCGGGCTCTTCCTGTCGCGTACGCCGCCGTCGAAGGACACGGACGGCGAAGCGGAGGACAGGGAGAAGGAGAAGGGCAGGACGGTTCGCTAGCGGGCCACGGGCCTGGCGGGCTTCCCGTCCGCCTGCTCGCCGGCCTGCCCGCCGCCCGGCGTCTCCAGGAACGATTCGGCATGGGCGACGGGCTCGCCCACGGGCAGCGCCTTGAACACCCAGGTCCGGTACGACCAGAAGCGGAAGAGCGTCGCGATGCCCATGCCGAGGAACTTGAAGAAGTTGGCCTGGAGGCGGCCGTCCCAGCCGAACCAGTACGTCGCGGCGTAGAGCACGCCGTTCTCGATCACCAGGCCGACCGCGCTGAACAGCAGGAACAGCGAGAGTTCCTTGGTGCGGCGGGTCTTGTCACGGTCCCTGTACGTGAAGTAGCGGAACCCCACGTAGTTGAAGGCGATGGCGACGATCGTGGCCACGACGCTCGCGCGCACCACATGGAGGTCGGTGACGTGCCGCACGAGGTTGAAGACAGCGAAGTTCACCAGCGTCCCGACCGCCCCCACGGCCCCGAACTTGGCGACTTCACGCCAGACCTGGTCCAGCCGCACGCGCAGTGCGCCCCGTTCCGTCATGGTGTCGCCCCAGCCCCCGTCGATTCCGTACCGGTCGTTCGTACCGGTCGTGTACGTGCCGACGGATTGGTGATTCGGTCGTGTCGACCCAGCCATGCTAACCAGCGGGCCTGCCCGGCGCGCGCGGGCGCCCGGACACTGTGCCCGCCCTGTGACGACAGGCACCGTGAGGTGCTGGTTCCGGCCGTTGCGGGGTGGCCGATACCGGCCGATACCCTGGGGGCGTGACGTTCCCGGTAGTCGGCATGGTCGGCGGCGGTCAGCTCGCCCGCATGACCCACGAGGCGGGCATCCCCCTCGGCCTGAAATTCAAGCTCCTCAGTGACACCCCGCAGGATTCCGCGGCGCAGGTCGTCGGCGAAGTCGTGATCGGCGACTATCGCGACCTCGACACGCTGCGTGACTTCGCGCGGGGCTGCGATGTGATCACCTTCGATCACGAACACGTACCCACCGAGCATCTCCGGGCCCTGGAGGCGGACGGCATTCCCGTGCGCCCGGGGCCCGACGCGTTGGTGCACGCCCAGGACAAGGGCGTGATGCGCGAGAAGCTCACGGAGATCGGCGTGCCGTGCCCGCGCCACCGGATCGTGAGGGACCCGGCCGACGTGGCCGCCTTCGCGGCCGAGGGCGACGGGTTTCCGGTCATCCTGAAGACGGTGCGGGGCGGCTATGACGGAAAGGGGGTGTGGTTCGTACGTTCCGTCGAGGACGCCGAAGACCCCTTCCGGGCCGGTGTCCCGGTGCTCGCGGAGGAGAAGGTCGACTTCGTGCGCGAACTGGCGGCGAACGTCGTCCGCTCGCCGCACGGCCAGGCCGTCGCCTACCCCGTCGTCGAGTCCCAGCAGGTCGACGGCGTCTGCGACACGGTCATCGCCCCGGCCCCCGGCCTGAGCGAGGCCCTGGCGGGCGAGGCCCAGGAGCTGGCGCTGCGCATCGCCAAGGAGCTCGGCGTCGTCGGCCACCTCGCGGTGGAGCTCTTCGAGACGCCCGACGGCCGCATCCTCGTCAACGAACTGGCGATGCGCCCGCACAACTCCGGCCACTGGACGCAGGACGGCGCGATCACCTCGCAGTTCGCCAACCACGTCCGCGCGGTCCTCGACCTGCCGCTCGGCGACCCGCGCCCGCGCGCCAAGTGGACCGTGATGGCCAACGTCCTCGGCGGGGACTACCCCGACATGTACGCCGCGTACCTGCACTGCATGGCCCGCGACCCGCAGCTCAAGATCCACATGTACGGCAAGGACGTGAAGCCCGGCCGCAAGGTCGGTCACGTGAACACCTACGGCGACGATCTGGACGAGGTCCTCGACCGCGCCCGCCACGCAGCCGGCTACCTCAGAGGAACGATCACCGAATGACCGCACCTGTTGTAGGCATCGTCATGGGCTCGGACTCCGACTGGCCCGTCATGGAGGGCGCCGCCAAGGCCCTCGACGAGTTCGAGATCCCCTTCGAGGTCGACGTCGTCTCCGCGCACCGCATGCCGCACGAGATGATCGCGTACGGCGAGCAGGCCGCGGACCGCGGCCTCAAGGCGGTCATCGCGGGCGCGGGCGGCGCCGCGCACCTGCCCGGCATGCTGGCCTCGGTGACCCCGCTGCCGGTCATCGGCGTGCCCGTCCCCCTGAAGTATCTGGACGGCATGGACAGCCTCCTGTCCATCGTGCAGATGCCCGCGGGCGTCCCCGTGGCGACGGTCTCGGTCGGCGGCGCGCGCAACGCGGGCCTGCTCGCGGCCCGCATCCTGGCGGCGCACGACCCCGAACTCCTCGCCCGCATGCGGGAGTTCCAGCAGGAGCTGAACGACCAGGCGACGGAGAAGGGCAAGCGGCTGCGCGCCAAGGTCGAGGGAGCGGGTTCCGGATTCGGCTTCGGCTCGGGGAAGTGACCGGCACAGTGACGGGTATGACGCATCCGGAGAAGCTGGAAGAAGCACGGGCCCTGCTCGCCGAGTTCCCCGTCGCCGACGGCCACAACGACCTGCCGTGGGCGCTGCGCGAGAAGGCCGGTTACGACATCGGCCGCCTCGACATCGCCGCCGACCAGACGGGCAAGCTCCACACGGACATCGCCCGGCTGCGCGCGGGCGGCGTCGGCGCGCAGTTCTGGTCGGTCTACGTCCGTACGGACCTGACCGGCGACGCCGCGGTCAGCGCCACGCTCGAACAGGTCGACTGCGTCGACCAGTTGCTCACGCGCCACCCCTCCGACCTGGCCCGCGCCCTGACCGCCGCGGACATGGAGAAGGCCCGCGGCGAGGGCCGCATCGCCTCCCTGATGGGTGCGGAGGGCGGCCACTCCATCAACAACTCCCTGGCCACGCTGCGGGCGCTGCACACGCTCGGCGTCCGCTACATGACCCTCACGCACAACGACAACATCGCGTGGGCGGACTCGGCGACGGACGATCCCGGCGTCGGCGGCCTCTCGCCCTTCGGCCACGAGGTCGTGCGCGAGATGAACCGCATGGGCATGCTCGTGGACCTCTCGCACGTGGCGGCGACGACGATGCGGGCGGCCCTGGACACGTCGGTCGCGCCGGTCATCTTCTCCCACTCGTCCTCGCGGGCGGTCTGCGACCACCCGCGCAACATCCCGGACGACGTCCTGGAGCGGCTGCCGGGCAACGGCGGCGTGGCGATGGCGACGTTCGTCCCGAAGTTCGTCCTCCAGGCGGCGGTCGACTGGACCCTGGCCGCCGACGAGAACATGCGCGCGCACGGCTTCCACCACCTGGACACGACACCGGAGGCCATGAAGGTCCACGCGGCCTTCGAGGAGCGCAACCCCCGCCCCGTCGCCACGGCCGCCACGGTCGCCGACCACCTCGACCACATGCGCGAGGTGGCGGGCATCGACCACATCGGCATCGGCGGCGACTACGACGGCACGGCGTTCACCCCGGCCGGCCTGGACGACGTGTCGGGCTACCCGAACCTGCTCGCGGAACTCCTGACCCGCGGCTGGTCCAAGCCCGACCTCGCGAAGCTGACGTGGCAGAACACGGTGCGAGTCCTCGGCGCGGCAGAGGACGTCTCACGGGACCTCCGGTCCCGCAGGGGCCCGTCGATCGCGACCCTGGAGCAACTCGACGGGTAGCTGTTTCCGCTGTGGGCAGGCGTTCCGCACGGCGGAACGGGTGGGCACAGCCCGAAGGCGCCGGGTGCTGGAAAGCAGGGTCCAGCCCCGGCGCCGGGGGAGCGTTACGGCAGGTTCCGCGCCATCACGATGCGCTGAACCTGATTCGTCCCCTCGTAGATCTGCGTGCTTTACAGAGGACAAGCCTATGACCTGGGGAGATACCCCTTCCGTGGGGCACCTCCCCAGCATTTCCCCATGATCGCCTGTACGCGCGGTGTCGTGGTCGCTGGTCAGCCCAGGGATGCCACCGCGCCCGCAATGAGGGAGCGGGCCGCCGCTCCCCGTACGGCCTGCTGAGAGAGACGTTCAAAGGCACGGGCGTACAGCTCGACCTGACTCGGCTGCGTGAGAGTGGAGGCGGCGTCCAGAGTGTCAGCGTGCACCCTCTGGTCATCGAAGATCGTGAAGGTCGGCATGGGCCACACGGCCCGTTGTTCCGAGAACGGGACGATGCCCATGGCAACGTTCTGAAGTTCCATGACCCCGAGCAGGTGGCCGAGCTGTGCCGCCATGGTTTCGGCGCTGCACAGCCGGTATCGCAACACCGACTCCTCCAACACGAAGGAGAACCGGCGCCCGCCCTTGCTCAGCACCTCGTTACGCCGTATCCGAGCTGTCACGGCGTCGCTCACGTCATCCGGTGTCCCCCGGAAATCCGCAATGGAGGACAGCAGCGCGGAGGCGTACCCCGGTGTCTGGAGGAAGCCAGGAATCACATCGGATACGTAGACGCGGAAGGTCTTAGTTTGTTGGTACAGGTCGCCGGTGCTCTCTTGGAGTCTCCGGAGACCGGTCCGCTGGAGCCGCTTCCACTCCACATGTGCGTCGGCGGACTGCCGGTTGGCCGCGATCAAGTCCGGGGCTTGGCCCTCAGCGGCACAGGCCCGGCACCACGCCCGGATATCGGCATCGGATGGAGGCGTCTTGGCGTTCTCGATCCGGGACGACTTGGACTCGGACCAGCCGCACCTGACGGCCAGCTCCCGCCCGCTGATCCCCGCGTCTCTCCGGATCTCACGCAGACGGCCGGCCAGGGCTTCACGGGCCTTCTGAACGCGTGAAGAGGGGTGCGGGGGCATGGAGCTGGCTTTCGTCAGACCTTGTACTGGTGGTGCGGGATCGCTCGCTCCCAGACTGCTTCAAACGCAGCGGAGCACAGCTTCACTGCTTCCGGATCGGCCGTGATCTCGTCCTCCACCACCGCGCCGTCACCTGAGAAGTGGTGCACCCGGAGCAGCGCGCCATCGAACAGCCAAAAGTCATTGCCCGGCAGGGGAATGGCCGTGGCTCGTCGCCGTGGCAGCCAGCGGACTTGCTCCCCCGCCGTGACATTGGCACGGGTGACGTAGTACTCCCAGCGGATGTACTCCGACACCGGTTCGGAGACCACCCGCGCCCTTCGGATCACCACGCCTCTGGCCACAGTGTCAGCGATCAACTGGTCATAGGGATGCCACCACGACTCGCGATCCTCCCAGTTGATCCGCTCTCCCCGCTTCCACGCCTCGAACCGGTCCGTGGCAGCGTACGAGTCGCGCAACTCCAGGTGAATGGCAGATCGCTCGCACTGGCCAAGCAGCTCAGCGAAGCTGAGCTCGCTCGACGGCATCACACGCCTCCCTAATCATCGGAATCATCCGGGCCGGAAGCCTGACGATGGCCTCGCTGTCAGGCACCGGACCGTTCGCGGGGCTGGTTCCCTCGCACTCCGCCTGAGTCTCGGGGGTCGGCTTCCACCCCTGCAACAGGATCTCCTGAGCTTCTGCGTCCGCCCACACAGTGGGGCAGTGGTCCCTGTCAGTGTCAGGGTCGATGCCGACGAACTCTGCGGCCATAGCTGACTCCCTGAGCTAAGTGTTTGCTTGGACTTGCACGAGCATCGTCGGCCAGCGGGCATGTCGTCAATACCGCGGCCAGTCGGGCCAATTGCGGTGCAAGCCCATGCAAGTAGGTGGACCGGTGATATCGCCTGAGAGAACGATGCCTCCATGCCAACCGAACCGAAGAACCACAGGCAGAGCGGCCCGCAGGGTTGGCGGATGGACCCGATCCCGAGCCGCCGGGCTTACCGGGATGATGATGGGAACATTCGTGTCCCGATGTGGTTGACGAAGAACGGTCGGCACATGGCAGACACAGAAATGGTCCTGCTTCCGTCCGAGGCCGCTCTACTGGCGGAGAACCTGGCCAATGCCATGCGGGACGGCCCCAGGTCGATGCTGGACGAACTCTTTCGGGAGTCCGCGACGGCTCTTGCCCCTGGAGTCGTTTACGTACAGAAGCCGGAGCAGTACCCGTTCTGAGCCTGCCCTTCACTGATCTATCAGGAAGGCACAGCCATGGCCCGAACCGACCTGTACAGCCTGCCCATCGACGGAGCCACGTTCCTCAAGGCGTGCGGGGGCAACACGCACCCGGACGGCGAGTCCTGCGCCACGCTGGCGAAGATCGGCCCCGATGCGTGGGCCCTGGGTGACAGCAAGCGGCCCGGTGCGGAGCCGCTGAGGTTCACCACCGCCGAACTGAACGCAGCCGGGATCGACCCGGCCCGCTTCGGTCTCTCGGCCTGAACAGCCGCTCCCTGACCGGCGGCCCCCGTTCTCTGGGGAGTGCGGGGGCCGCCTTCAACTGCTCTGACAAGGATCACCAGTTGCACTACCACGGCTACCTGTGGACGGGCTCGAAGAAGCGGTTCGACGAGGAGGCTTTGCGGCGCCCTCCCCATCCCGATCCGCCTCCAGCCCCAGCCGGTGACGACGACACCGAAGGAAAGCGGCTCGTCGAACGCTATCGGGTAGTGCGGGCAGAGTTCCCCGTCAGCGACCTGCCCCCGCTGGAAACGGCGCGCTGGCTCACCAAGCCCGGCAGGCTGGCACGAGGCACCTGGGATGAGCCGAAGGAGGCCGCGCAGTGGCTCGGGGAACAGCTCGCCGCGTACGCGCCCCGGTTCGACTCCGAAGAGGACCGCGACACGACGCGGTTGGCCATAGTCGTCAGCTCCGCCGTCGAACGGCTGGCATGGGGCGGCGACGTGTCCCACGGCTTCTATCTCGAACGCCCCTCGTTCCTGTCCCTGGCCCTGGTGTGCTGCTCCCCGAACCGCGCCATGCCGGGCCAGGACTGCCCGATGAGGTGAGTACCACACCCAGGCCCCGCCGACGACCGCCCACACCTGACGAGGGGGAGCGCACACGATGCCCCGCACGGCCCAGCGGTATGTGAAGCACCGGATCACCCAGCATCCAGACACAGAGGCGACGTTCGAGGCGAAATGCCTGACGTGCGATTGGAAGGCCGCGCCTTCGTCGGATGGTGCGGCCGTAGACATGGAGTGCATGAGCCACACCGGCCGCACCCAGCACGCCCGGTTCCGGCGCCTGTGCACATCGGTCGCCCTGGTGGAACGGGCCGAGTAGAGCAAGCCGAAGCAATGAAACTGCCCCGGCTCATCACGGGCCGGGGCAGCTTTTTGATTGATTAGAGGAGTGCCAGGAAGGGGTTGGCGTCAAGCGGTTCCGGGCGTTTCGGTTCGGGCGCGGGCTCCGGGGCCTGCTTGGGAGTCGGGCGGTAGGCGTCCATCTGGACCACCGTGGCGCGCTGCGGCTCCGGTTCAGGGTCGGCCGGCATGAGCATCCGAGAATGGGAGACCGGTTCCGCGACGGTTTGGGTAGCGTCATCGCGGACCGTGAGGACGGTCTTCGGTCGTCCCGTCTTGCCTTCCCGTTCCACGGTGACGACGATTCCGGGCAGTGCCTTGACCTCATCGGCCGTGGCCCCCACGTACGGGAGTACCTGAGACGACGTGGCCCGACCGCCGTGCATCTCGATCCGGGCGCGGACCTTTTCCAGGAGGGACAGCGGCTGGCGCTTCCCCTGCGGGGCGGCCATGCCGCCGGTGATCTCTTCCACCGCGTCCATGGCGTAGGTGACCAGAGCTGCTGCCGCTTCCAGGTCGGCCGCTGTGATCTCGGAGCGCAGGTCGAAGAGGGCGTATAGGGCCGCGATGCGGCGGACCTGCTCATTGCAGCGGGCGGCGAACGCCTTGAGCCCTTCGGACTCCCGGGCCTTGGTCAGCAGGTCCCGCCGGATGATGTCGGCAGTGTCGTAAGCGTCCTCGGACAGGGTGACCAGCCCGGCCCGCTGGCCGAAGCGCACCGCACGGGCCATCGCTTCCCCGGCTGCGGGAATGAGGTGGGCGGGCATCTGCTCACGCTCGCTCAGCCATCGCACCTGCGTCACGGGCAGGATGAGCAGCCGGTTGTAGCTACCGCCGTCGCGCTCGGTGGTGGACATGCTGGCCCGGAACTCTTCGGGTGTGATGTGCCCCATGATCGAAACCCGGGGGTCATCGACCTGGACCGGTTCTTTGGCCCGGGACGTGGCGACCGTGGCCCCGTCCCACAGGTCCCGCAGCACCTGAGACAGATTGGCTTGTCTACGCCCCGCCCGCAGCACGCGGGCGTATTCGGTATCCACGATCAACGCGTGTCCGTCGCGGTCGTCAATGGCCTGGATGAGTCCGGCTCCGCCGACCACGCCGTTGATGACGTGGCCGGACATGAACGTACTGTTCGCATCCTTCGCCACCTGGGCGGCGACGCCCCAGGACTGGCCCTTGCCCTCTCCGGTGCCGCCGCACAGGAGCACGTGGAGCATGAGGGGCATGGTCCCGGATCCGCGCTGCACGCGGACTTCGGGCAGCATCGCGGAGAACACGCACAGCAGGCCGCCGAGCAGGCCGACCGGGGACCACTCCACGTGGGGTGCCAGGGAGGCCACGGCCGCCCGGAGTCGGCCTGTGCTCAGGGTGCGGAAATCGGGGGTGCTCATGCTGCGGTCAGTTCCTCACGGGCGGTCTGGTTGTGGGCCGGGGTGACCTCGCGCCACCGGCCGTTGTCCTTGGTCAGGGCGTGGGATTCCTTGGCTGACTTTCGCAGCAGGGGGAGCGTGTCTCCCCCATCCGCCGGGATGATCACGGCGGTGCAGCGGGTCACCTTGTCGGAGGGGATCACCCTACGGACGGCTGCCACTGCCAACGGGTCAGAGCTGACGACCCCAGTACGAGGCTTTCCCTTAGCCGTCGTCCAGATGACCCATGAGCCGGGCGCGTACTGCCCCCGCGACGGTTTGGACTCCGCACCGTATCCCTTGGCGCGCTTCCACACGCTCAGATCCTGGGGGCCGGGGTGACGGCCGCCCCCTGCGGCCGTCACTGTGGGCGCGGCGCTCAGGCCGCTACCGCTTTTCCCGCCGCGTCCTTGTGGGCCAGCTCGTAGGCGTGCCGGACGTTCATCGGAATACGGCCGCGTACGGGCACGGTGTAGCCGTGCTCCCGTGCCCATGCGCGCATGACCTTGTTGCGTTCCCGTTCGGTCATGGTCTTGGGGCCGACCTTGGCAGGCTCCGGAAGCGGGTCGCCGCCTGACAGTTCCCCGGCACGGATCGCGTCCCGGAAGCGGCCCGGGGCGCGTACGTCCATGCACGGGATGCCACGCTCGGCAGCGTCCCGCAGCTTGGTCCCGTTACGCTCTCCGCCCTCTCCCAGGATCAGGAGCACGGTGGAGGCATCGGCCCGCCCCACTACCTCATAGCCCAGGTTGCGTACGGCCTCCCGTGCCGCGTCCCACTCGTACCCCGGCACCTCACCGGCCAGCATCACGGACGGGGCAGACTCCGGCACATCAGCATCGGCGACGTCTTCACTGACGTCCCGCGCTTCCGGCTCGGCCACGGGCGCCGGGGCAGGCTCGGGCACCGGGGACAGATCAGGCTGCGGCTCAACCGGTGCAGGCTCATCGACGCCAGGCACCCCCAGAGCGTCACAGAGGTACCGCCCGAAGATCACCGAGTGCTCAAGACATAGGTCCCAGCGCCCGGTTCCCAGTACGAGCGCTTCCGCCGCCTCCACTTCGGCCCCCGACTTCGACAGGTGAGCGTCGCAGTAGGTCTTTTCAACGGGCACAAGGACGGTCTTCCGCATTGCCGGGAATCCTTTGTTCGTTCGCGTGAAGGAGGAAGTCTCAGTGAGCGGCCGGAGTGAGTCTCTGACGGCCTCCGCACTCGGTGGTGCGGCGTGAGATCAACTCTGCCAATCCCCTATCACGGAACGGTAACGGATGGATATCTAGAGTATTACTCTCATGAATTCAATAACGGGGGTAATGGGTTTTAGTAAGTAATGAGGACCCACCGGGGGTGCCTTCCTTCAACCATGTTTGCCAATCAAATTTTCGCAGCCAGGAACGGGGCCCTCCCGGGCCCCGTCTCTCACTCCCGATTCAGCCTCTCGTATAGCTCCTGATCCGATTCTGCATCGGCCAGTGAACCAGCCCGTTCGGTATCGCAATGGGTGCAGTGGCACGAGGCATTTCCGCCCGCTGAGCAGTACGGGATGACGAACCCCTGGCATTCGGGCCCATGGTCACGGGGGCCAGGGTTCGGAGAACAGCGGCGCTGGCAGTCCTTCCAGTCCCAACGGGTGCGATAGCCGTAACGGTCCCTGCTGCGAGGCCCACCGGGGCCACCGGCACGACCAGCGAGGGCAGCACGCTTACTCATCGGCAATCACCCATCCCAGCGTCTTCATTCCTTTCGGAGTCAGCCCGAGTGATTCCGAAAGGTGTCGGTATTCCATGTGCTGCGTGTTGCTTGCAGTTCCGGCGAGAATGGCTGACCAGTAGACGACCAGGGCGGCTACAACGTGCTCGGTCGAGTCATCCCACATGTATGCCTGAGACGTGGACCAGAGGTCGTCCCAGAGGGCGCGTTCGGCGTCCGTCCAGTCCCGGCCTGCGGGCATCTCGGGGGCGGGAAGGTCATGTTGCAGGGGCAGCACGATTTGATCCCGGAAACGGGAGTGTGGCGAATTGGGGTTGCGCATCCTGGGCAAGTTTCCTCCGGTTCTGGTTACGGGGCGTCGATGGCCGGCGCTGCGGTGCGTGAACGGGAACGGGCCCCCGCCGATGGGCGGGGGCCCGAACTAATCCAGGGTCAGGCCGCGGTGACCCATTCCACGGCGGCCTTCACGATTCCCTTGGTCGGCTTGGACTCATCAAAGGTGTTGTCCGCCTTCTTGGTGTCCAGCTCCGGGTACCGCACGATCTTGCCGCCGTAAAGGTGGAGGGTGTCGATGTAGTCGGCGCGGTACTTCTCCGACTGGCCCTCACGGAACCCAGTGAACTGGCTTGCATAGGTGGCGAAGTCCTTGTGTCCGGCCACGATGTCCACGCCCTTGGGCATGGCCGTGGTGGTCAGAATGGTGAAGCCCGCCAGCTTGGCCACAACGCCGTTCGCGGTCACGCCGCCCTCGCCGTACGCAGCAGCGTTGGCAACGGCCGGGTGTTCGATCAGGTACCGCTTTACGCGGGGCGAGACGACCACGTAACGGCCTGCCGGGATGTCGTTGTCGTCCAGGGCCAGCATCATGTCCAGGATGGCGCTGTAGAGCGCCTGGGGGGCGTTCTCGGCCGTGGCCTTGACGGCGGGAAGGGCCGTGGCACTGTTCGCGATCACCTTGCCCATGAAGGTGTCGGCTTCGCGGGCAAGGGAACGGATCATCTGCTGATTGATCGGGGAGCCCAAGCCCCCGGCGAGCTGAACCCGCTCCGCGTCCTCGATGAGTACCTGAAGGTACTTGGCCTCAGTGATCGGGAGCTTCTGATCAACGGTCTCCGGCCGCTGGGCCGTCATGCCGTCCGCGATGGTGTAGTTGCCCACGGTCGGCCGCAGAAGCGAGTTGATGTGGACAACGTCGCCCTGCTTCCGGATGTCGCCCTCGTACTTGTTGTTGGCGACGATCGGGCAACCCCACACCAGCAGCGGGTCAAAGGCGACGAGGAGTTCGGCATCCCAGATCTCCGGGACGAAGGTATGGGTGGCGGGGTTCTGGTAGGCAAAGGTCATATGGGTACTCCTGGTTAGCGCTTGCGGATGTCGAGGGAAACGCGGCGGGCGGGTACGCGGTCGCCGTCACGGTGGAAGCCAGCGCCGACGAGGTGGGGGAACTGCGGCTGCTGTGCCGCCGCGAACGGGGCCAGGGCCTTACCGATGGCCTCGGCCGAAGGAGTGCCGTCCTCACCAAGGAGCTTGGAAGCGTCCAGGTAATCGGTGAAGCCGTCGCCCAGCTTGATACCGGCCTGGGCGGCCTGGGTCCTGAGTTCGGCATGGGCGAGCTTGGCCGCGTACTCGCGCTGGACCTCCGCCCGGACGGAATCGGAACCGTCGGCCGGCACCGGGACCGGAGAATGGGAATCAGTCTGGGGGTCGCTCACGGGCGACACCTCCTAAGAATCTAGGTAACCAAGAAGTAGTAAGGGCCGCTCTCAAGGCGGCCCCTCACACCTCACAAGAGGACAACGTGAGAGAAACACTGCCCCCCTTACCCCCCACTGTGAACGAGATCAGCAGGAAGTAAGGGGGCCAGTGTTTCTCTCCGTTGTCCCCCTCACAGGGAGGTATCCGCAGAGCCTCATGACGACTTAGGAACTGCCCGGCCGCTAGGCCGTGCCAGAGGCACACCGCCGAGTGTGCATGGCCCCAGAGAGAACGCCTCTCCGTAGACTCTGAATAAATGCTTCACAGGACTTGAGGAACGTTCAGCCTCTCCCACACATCCCGGGACTGCTGATACTGGTCAGTACTCTTGCCGCCGATCGTCGGAGTCTTCAGCCAGGCCGCTACGGCTGGCTTCTGGCCGTCCGGTCGGTAGGACATGTTTCGGTGAACGCCGACGTATATTCCCTTGCGCCTGAGCCGTTGCGTGTGGCTCTTGGCTTCCCGCTTGTGGGGATTGCAGTACTTGCGGGGGTTGCCCCTGCCTCGGGCCGCCTCCTGGGCATACAGCGGCTCTTGGCAGGTGCCCCATCGGCACGTCTCGGGCGGGAAGGCCCGACGCTCCATCGCGAAACCGGAACCGAACTCCGCCGAATCGTCTACCGCGTCGAGGAGTTGCACGCCGGGTTCCGCCGCCTCTAGCCCCGGGCGCTCCCGCATCATGCTTTCCACCGCATGACGCCGTGCCTCCGGGGCGAATTCGGGCAGCGAAGCGCACAGCGACGCCACCGTCAAAGGAACCATTCCCGTATGCGCCGCCGCTATCCGCTCGAACTCCGTTTCCGACCGCTGGTTCCAGGCCCCAGGCCAGTCGTCTCGCTTTTCGTCTCCGGCCGCCTCTAGGAATGTGTCCGCCTTGCGCTCCAACCTGCCCCGGTGCTTCTCGTCGGTCGGCGGGATGAACTCGTTCTCATGGCAATCGCGGGAAACGTTCACACAGGCCCCTCGGGAAATAAGAAAGCCCCCGATTGCCTCGGGGGCGCTGTCTGCCGTGCTGTTCAGTTCTGGCGGTCTAGCCATTTCTCCAAGTCGACCGGGCGGCAGCGGAGGGATTGCCCCACCTTCCGAAACGGAATTGCCTTCGGCTTCCAGTTTTCGTACACCCAGCCCTTCGGCACGCGGAGATACGTAGCAACGTCATCGACGGTCATCAGCTTGGTCACATAGTCTCCAGGGAAAGGAAAACCCCCGAGGGGCCTCGGGGGCATGGTTGTGCGGGTGTGCAGGAACCGGGGCTACCCGGCTTCTCCCTCCTCCGGCAGGGAATCGAGCACGGCTCTGGCCTTGTCGGTCAGTTCCCCGCCGGCCTTCCCAGCAAGGGAACTCAAGTACCCGTCTCGGCGAGCCTTCTTGAGATGGTCCCGCACGGTCTCCGGCCGACGCTCGATCAGCTGCGCCAGCCAATCGACAGGACGAGTCGCGCCCATATTCGCCATCTGGACGTACACGGTTGAGAGCACCACGAGGTAAGGGGCCGAGACCCCTTGGCGCGCGAGCAGTTGCCCGGCCCCCCTGCCCGTTTCCTCAATCGCCTGGCCGATCTTCCGCGCCTGCTCTTCGAGACTCGGAGCACGCTCCTGCACCGCGCGGACTGCTTCCGTGAGATCGAGCCTGCGGAGCACGGTCGTAGAGATTCCGCGGGCCACGTCGCGGGCGGGGGCGTTCTCCGCCTGCTCGATCGTGATGCGCTGCGGGCCACCAGTTACCGGCCCGCTCGGCCACCACATACGGATGTCCCACGCGCCTTGGTGCTGGGTGATCTCAAACCCGTTCTCATCTGCCATGGCAAAAATGTACCACAGGCGGTGGTCCACCATCAGTTGACAACCACCGGTGGACGGCCCAAGACTGGCCGCAGGTGGGGCTGACGTGGCCCCCGATCACGGCAGGGACTATCGCCAGTGGCAAGGGCATGGGTAGCTCGCTCGAAAGACGACCCGAAGAAGTGGACAACCTTCTGGTACGACCCGGACGGCAAGCAGCGGCAGAAGTCGTTCGAGACGAAAAAGCGCGCCGACGACCACCGGAAGCGGAAGGAGCAAGAACTAGACGCCGGGACCTACCTGGATGACCGGCTGGGGAAGCAGCCGGTGACGGCGGTCTGGGAGCAGTGGACGAATCAAAGGAAGCTGGAGAACAGCACCAAGAAGCAGTACCGCTCGATCCAGAACACGACCCTGGAGCCGTTCTTCAAGGCCCGTTCCATTGTGTCCCTGAAGGTTGCCGACATTGAGCAGTGGCTCTTGTGGATGGAGAAAGACCGCAAGCTAGCGGCCCGGACCCGGCGCCAGCGGTTCTCGTTCTTCTCCGGAATGATGGACTGGGCCGTCGTCAACGAGATCATCGGCCGCAACCCGTGCAAAAAGATCAAGCACGCGGGCAGCCGCGCCAAGGAGATCCGCGAGCACAAGAGCAAGGCTCGACGGCTCACGACGCGCGAAGTCCTGGCGATGCTCGACGCGGCCCCGGCCCGGTACCGGGGCATGCTGTGGCTGATGGCTGGCTGCGGGCTCCGCCTCGGTGAGGCGATGGCGGTCTCTCGGGATCAGATCGACTTCAAAGCCGAGGTCCTTCGGGTGGACTTCCAGATAGCCGAGGACGGCGAAACGGAGTCGGGGAAGAACAGCGCACTCCAGCGGCGGCATATCAAGGCCCGAGAGGAAGAGGAGCCGGGGCGCGTCGTGCCCCTGCCTCCGAACGTGGCGTTCGAGCTGCGGCGGCACATCAAGAACCACGGAGTGTGGGGGCCGGAACGACTCCTATTCCCCAACGTCACCCGGACCGGCTACCTGTACGCCTCGTACTTCTACCGGCAGATCTGGCTTGCGGCCCTGAACAAGGCAGAGGTGGAGTACTGCAAGCCGCACTCCATGCGGCACTACTACGGGTCCCGTCTGCTGTACGCGGGCGTCCCGGAGAATGACGTGGCCGACTGGATGGGCCACAGCAGTACGGACGTGCTCAGGGAGCACTACCACTACATCTTTGAGGGAGCCGAGCAGCGCGGCCGGGCGGCCATCGCAACGATGCTCACTCCCGGCGCAGACGACCCCACGGAGCGGGCCGAAGTCGCCTGACCCAGCCCATACGAACGGCCCCCGGCATCGCGCCGGGGGCCGCTGCGTTTATGCAGGTCAGGCGCCGTGTCCGGCCCAGTGTCAGCCCAGGATTTCCCCAGCATGACGCCCATGATCAGTCCGATACGGACCCGAACGGGCCGGAAGCCGATCACAGCCCGCGAGCCATCGAAAATAGCCGCTGACCTGCGAAAACCCTACTGCGGCAGGTTCCTGGCCATGACGATCCGCTGCACCTGATTCGTGCCTTCATAAATCTGCGTGATCTTCGCATCACGCATCATGCGCTCGACGGGATAGTCCCGCGTGTACCCGTACCCGCCAAGGAGCTGCACCGCGTCCGTGGTGACCTCCATCGCCACGTCCGAGGCGAAGCACTTCGCGGCCGCACCCTGGAAGGTGAGGTCGCTGTCGCCGCGCTCCGACTTGGCGGCCGCCGCGTACGTCAGCTGACGCGCGGCCTCCACCTTCATCGCCATGTCGGCGAGCATGAACTGCACGCCCTGGAAGTCGCCGATCGGCTTGCCGAACTGCTTGCGCTCCTTGACGTACCCCTTGGCGTAGTCGAGGGCGCCCTGCGCGATGCCGAGGGCCTGCGCCGCGATGGTGATGCGGGTGTGGTCCAGGGTCTTCATGGCGGTCGCGAAGCCCGTGCCCTCCTCGCCGATCATGCGGTCGGCGGGGATGCGGACGTTGTCGAGGTAGACCTCGCGGGTGGGGGAGCCCTTGATGCCGAGCTTCTTCTCCGGCGCGCCGAAGGAGACGCCCTCGTCGCCCTTCTCGACGACGAACGCGCTGATGCCCTTGGAGCGCTTCTCCGGGTCGGTGACGGCCATCACCGTGTAGTACTCGGAGACGCCGGCGTTGGTGATCCAGCGCTTGACGCCGTTGAGCACCCAGTAGTCGCCGTCGCGCACGGCCTTGGTCTTCATGCCCGCCGCGTCCGAACCGGCGTCCGGCTCGGAGAGGCAGTACGAGAACATGCCCTCGCCGCCGGCCAGCGGCGACATGTACTTCTTCTTCAGCTCCTCGGAGCCGGAGAGGATGACGGGCAGCGAGCCGAGCTTGTTGACGGCCGGGATGAGGGAGGAGCTCGCGCAGACGCGCGCCACTTCCTCGATCACGATGACGGTCGCCAGCGCGTCGGCGCCCGCGCCGCCGTAGCACTCCGGTACGTGGACCGCGTGCAGGTCGTTGGCGACGAGCGCGTCGTGGGCCTCCTGCGGGAAGCGGGCCTCCTCGTCCACCGCGGCGGCGAACGGGGCGATCTTCGCCTCGGCCAGCGAGCGGATCGCGTCCCGGAGCATGTCGTGCTCCTCGGACGGGCGGTACAGGTCGAAATCAGCCGATCCGGCCAAGGTCTCTCACGCTCCAAGGATGCTAATTACCGTTAAGTAACCCAAATTTTAGTGGTGCCTCCGGCGCGAGGGATACGTGAGCTTGGCGACAGCGGGAATCGTGCCCGGTGAGAGGGCGGGACACGCGCGAACTATGCTCGTCAGCGCACTGAAGCCGCAGACCCCTGGAGCAGCGCATGGCCCTCAAGATCACCGTGATCGGCACCGGCTATCTCGGCGCCACGCACGCCGCGGCCATGGCCGAACTGGGCTTCGAGGTGCTGGGTCTCGACGTCGTGCCCGAGAAGGTCGAGATGCTGCAGCGGGGCGAGGTCCCCATGTACGAGCCCGGCCTCGAAGAGCTCCTCCGCAAGCACGTCACGGGCATCGAGGGCTCCAGCGGCCGGCTGCGCTTCACGATGGACCCGGCGGAGGCCGCCGACTTCGGCGACGTCCACTTCATCTGTGTGAACACCCCGCAGAAGCACGGCGAGTACGCCTGCGACATGTCCTATGTGGACACCGCCTTCGAGTCGCTCGCCAAGCACCTCACCAGGGCGGCGCTCGTCGTCGGCAAGTCCACCGTCCCGGTCGGCAGCGCGGACCGGCTCGCGGCGCGCCTCGCGGAGCTCGCCCCGGCGGGCGACGAGGTCGAGCTGGCCTGGAACCCGGAGTTCCTGCGTGAGGGCTTCGCCGTGCAGGACACGCTGCACCCCGACCGGATCGTGGTCGGCGTGCGCAGCGAGCGCGCGGAGAAGCTGCTGCGCGAGGTGTACGCGACACCGATCGCGGAGGGCTCGCCCTTCGTCGTCACGGACTTCCCGACGGCCGAGCTCGTGAAGACCTCGGCGAACTCGTTCCTCGCCACGAAGATCTCCTTCATCAACGCCATGGCCGAGGTGTGCGAGGCGGCGGGCGGCGACGTCGTGAAGCTGGCGGAGGCCCTCGGCCACGACGACCGGATCGGCAAGAAGTTCCTGCGGGCCGGGATCGGCTTCGGCGGCGGCTGTCTGCCGAAGGACATCCGGGCCTTCATGGCGCGCGCGGGCGAGCTCGGCGCCGACCAGGCCCTGACCTTCCTGCGCGAGATCGACTCCATCAACATGCGGCGGCGCGGCCAGATGGTCGAGATGGCGCGCGAGGCGCTGGGCGGCGGCTCCTTCCTCGGCAAGCGGGTCGCGGTCCTCGGCGCCACCTTCAAGCCGGACTCGGACGACGTGCGCGACTCCCCGGCCCTGAACGTGGCGGGACAGATCCACCTCCAGGGCGGCCAGGTCACCGTGTACGACCCCAAGGGCATGGTCAACGCCCGCAGGCTCTTCCCCACCCTCGGCTACGCGGACACGGCGCTGGACGCCGTCCGGGGCGCCGACGTCGTCCTGCACCTGACGGAGTGGCGCGAGTTCCGCGAGCTGGACCCGGCGGAGCTCGCCTCCGTGGCGGCCGCCCCCATCGTCCTCGACGGCCGCAACGCGCTGGACCCCGTGGCGTGGCGGGCCGCCGGCTGGACGTACCGCGCGATGGGACGTCCAGCGGCCTAGGGGTGATGATGGGGTGAGTGGGCACTCGTCCAGTCCCGGTGCCGATGTGCACCCGGGGAAGCACGAGAGACACGAGGAGACGAGATGGACACGACGGAACCCATCGCCCGACTGCGCAACGTCGTCTTTGACTGCCCCGATCCCCGCGCCCTCGCCGAGTTCTACGCCGAGCTCATCGGCGGCACCATCGAGCAGGACGGCGACTGGGTCGACCTGGTGACGCCCGGCCGCGTCAAGGTGTCGTTCCAGAAGGTCGAGGACCTGCACCCGCCGGAGTGGCCGCGCGCCGACGTGAACGCGCAGCAGGTCCACCTCGACCTGGACGCGGGCCGCACCGTCGAGGAGCTCGACGCCGCCCAGGAGAGGGTGCTCGCGCTCGGCGCGCGCCCCCTCGACCTGGACGACGACGGCGGCAAGCGCGACTTCCGCGTCTACGCGGACCCGGTCGGCCACCCGTTCTGCCTCTGCAAGATCCCCTGACCCTGACCCTGACCCTGACCCTGACTCCGGCCCCCGGGCCGGCAGGTCAGCCGTCCAAGCTGTCCCTCGTCGCCGTCGACGCGGGCCGCCGCTGCCTGGCGGCCCGCGCCGTGAAGTCCGCGCCGCGCAGGGCCCGTTGCACATTGCCCCAGGTGAGCAGCGCCAACTCGGCCTCCGGCCAGCCGCGTTCGATGAGCTCGGCGATCAGCCGCGGATAGCCCGACGGGTCGGGGAGCCCGTGCGGGTGCGCCTCGTAGGTGTCGTACGTCCCGGAGATCCCGACGCACTCCGGCCCCGCGACCCGGCGTACGTGATCGAGGTGGTCCGCCACCTCCCGCACCGAGGGGCCGGTCCGCTCGGCGGTCAGCGGCACGAGGCACAGGCCCTTGGCGGCGCCCACCGCGGCCAGCATCTCGTCCGTGAGGTTCGCCGGATGGTCGTTCAGGGCGCGGGCCCCCGAGCGCATGAAGACCACCGGGGCCTTCGAGACGGCGAGCACCCGCCGCGCCGTCACCTCGGCCGCGCCGGACAGGTCCGCGAGGACCCCGAGCCGGTTCATCTCCCGGACGACCTCCTCGCCGAACGGGGTGAGGCCGCCCGCGCCGGCCCACGTCGTGCCCGAGAGGGTCACCACGCTCAGGCCGAGGCTGTGCAGCATGCGCAGGGTGCCCAGGGAGTCGCCGAGCGCGGTGCCGCGGGCCGGGCCGATGAGGGTGGCGATGCGGCCGCAGTTGCGCGCGTCGGCGGCCTCGGAGGCGTTGCGGGCCATCCGCAGGGCCTCGGGGTGGGCGGCGACGACCTGCTTCACGAGGTCGATCTGGTCGAGCGTGGCGCCGATGGTGCGGTCCACGCCGTCGGTGGCGGGCCCCTCGGGCACGTGCACGGACCAGAACTGCGCGCCGACCCGGCCCCCGCGCAGCCGCGGGACGTCGCTCTCCAGGACGCTGTCGCCCGTCTCGAAGTCGTACCAGGCGAGCTGGCGCAGCGCCCAGGGCAGGCCGCTGTATCCGTCGGCGACCGGATGCGCGGCGAGCAGCGCGCGGGCCCGCTCGGCGGGGTCGGCCGGCTCGGCGCACCGGCCCGGCTCCGGCCGCGGTTCGGTGCCGGGGGCGGGCTCGGGCTCGGGCTCGTGGGCAGGATCGGGCTCGGTATCGGGCGGGACGAGGGGCGGGTCGAGCGCCCCCGCCTCGGCGGTGGTGTTCAGTTCCTCCTGCAGGTCTGCCATGGCGGGTGCTCCGGACGTCGGCGGGTGGCAGTTCGAATAAACCGTGGCACGGAGCGGCCACGGCTTCGCGGCGGACGGAGCGTTCGGGGTACCCGCCGGGTTCGGTTACCCGGAGACCGTGACCTTCTCGTCGTTGTTCAGCTGCTCGACGAGCTGCTTGACCTTGGCCTTGTCCCAGAGGACGTTGCCGCCCGCCATGCCGGCGATCGGGATGTTCATCGACTTGCCGTCGCCGCCGGTCACGCCCTTCATCGCCCAGAACATGGAGGCCACGTCGAACAGGCCCATGTCCTTGTCGACGATCAGGGTGTCCAGGCCCGCGCCCATCGTCGGGTAGAGCTTGAACGGGTTCATGACCGTGCCGGGCGTCGCGGCCTGGTTGGCGAGGGCGGCGAGGAACTTCTGCTGGTTCTTCGTGCGGTCCAGGTCGCTGCCGGGCAGCGCGTACCGCGTGCGGACGAAGGCGAGGGCCTGCTGGCCGTCGAGCGTCTGCTTGCCGGCCTCGAAGTCGGCGCCGGACTTCTTGTCCTTGAAGGCCTTGGGGATGTCCATCTCGACGCCGCCGACCGCGTCCACGATCTTGGCGAAGCCGCCGAAGCCGATCTCGGCGTAGTGGTCGATCCGGAGGCCGGTGTTGTACTCCACGGTCCGTACGAGGAGTTCGGGGCCGTCCTCCGCGTACGCGGCGTTGAGCTTCGTCTGGCGGCCCTGGTTCGGGTAGAGCTTGCCGGACTCGGCGCCCTTGAAGGAGGGGATCGTGACGTTCGAGTCGCGGGGCAGCGAGATCATGGTGTTCCCGCCGTCGTCCGCGACGTGCAGGATCATCATCGAGTCGGTGCGCTTGCCCTCGGCGGAGCCCGTGTGGAGCTCCTTCTTCTCCGCGTCGGACATGCCCTCGCGGCTGTCGGAGCCCACGATCAGGTAGTTCGTGCCCGCGCCGCCCTCGGGCCGCTCGATGACCTTGGAGAGGTCGACCTCGCGCTTGAGCTTGGAGTCGGCCCAGAAGTACGTGCCGACGGAGGTCACGACCAGCACGCTGATGAGCGTGATCGAGCCCCACTTGATGCGCTTGCGCCAGTTCGGCGCGGGGCGCGCGGCGCGCGCCGGGCGTCCGGGGCCGCCGCCGCTGCCCCCGGCGGGCTGGCCGTAGACCTGGCCGGTGTTGTAGCCGCTGTCGTACGCGTTGTCGGGGCCCTGGCCGTACGGGTCCCGGCGCGGGGTGCGCGGCTCGAAGACCTCGTCGCGGGCGTCGCCGTACGGCTGCCCGTCGCCGTACTGCCGGTCGCCGTACCCGTCGTCGTACGCGGGCTGCTGCGGGACCCCGCCGGGCGGTGGCCCGGCCGGACGTGAGGGCCGGCCGCGCTGGACGTGCCGCATCGCGCGGGCTCCCTCGGGCTGGGAGTTCCCGCTGCCGCGGCCGTATCCCCGGCCGCCACCCTGATCGTCAGGCCAATCGCTCATGTGGCCCAGTGTGCCGCGCGGGGACCCGCGCCTTACAGGGCGGTCGGGAATTCGAGGCAGGGCTGTTGCAGAGCTGATGCAAAGCGACCGAGGAGAGGTCGGACATACGTCCGACATAGGGTGGAGGGCATGACAGACCAGGCTCCCCGTTCGGCAGCGTCCATTTCGGGGGAAACCGACCGGACCCCCGGGGCGATTCCGGGCAAGCCGACCTCGGCGTCCCGCACCACGCTCAGCCACATCATGACCCACAGCGACACCAACCTCCTCGGCACGGTGCACGGCGGCGTGAT
This sequence comes from Streptomyces sp. NPDC018029, assembly GCF_044327655.1. NCBI lineage: Bacteria > Bacillati > Actinomycetota > Actinomycetes > Kitasatosporales > Streptomycetaceae > Streptomyces > Streptomyces sp. NPDC018029. The sequence continues at coordinate 648,851 of NZ_JBIRFV010000005.1, forward strand.
CATGAAACTGGTGGACGACGCGGCGGGAGCCGTCGCCGGACGCCACTCGGGCGGGCCCGCTGTCACCGCCTCGATGGACGAGATGGTCTTCCTCGAGCCGGTCCGCGTGGGCGATCTGGTTCATGTGAAAGCCCAGGTCAACTGGACCGGACGCAGCTCCATGGAGGTCGGCGTCCGGGTCCTCGCCGAGCGCTGGAACGAGTCGACGCCCGCCCAGCAGGTCGGCTCGGCCTATCTGGTCTTCGCGGCGGTCGACGCCGACGGCAAGCCCCGCACGGTCCCGCCGGTCGTCCCCGAGACGGACCGCGACCGCCGCCGCTACCAGGAGGCCCAGATCCGCCGCACCCACCGCCTGGCCCGCCGCCGGGCGATCAAGGAGCTGCGGGAGGCCCGGGCCGCCGAGGGCTTCGACGACTGAGGCGACTGAGGCACCCGGCGGTCGCGGCCCGGGTGCCCGAAAAGGCCCGCCCGGAGCGCGCGCCGCTACGGGCAGACCACCTGATCCCCGGTGACCGCCCCGAACTCACCCTGCTGGACGTCCTCGGCCCGCACCGGCCGCACCGCCCTGAAGTCCTTGCCCGCGATCACCTTCAACGTCGCGCCCTGCCCGGGCACCTGCCGCATCTCGCACCCCGGCAGGGCCGTGGCCAGCGTCTTCGCCGACCGGTCCCACCGCGGGTCGAACGCGACGACGGTCCGCTCGACGGGCCTCGCCGGGGCGCCCGGCACGTTCCCCGGCACCCCCGTCGTCCGGAAGCCGGTCGCCCGCAGCCCCGCGTCGACCTGCTGACCGAGCCCCGGCGCCCCGGTGCCGTTGTCCACCTGGACCCGGATCTGCTGCGGGGCGACATCGACGAGCGTGCCCTTGGCCCGGACCCGGTGGGGCGCGAGCGGCCGGTCCTCGCGCAGCGCCTGGAACAGCCGCGCGGACTTCTCCGGGTGCCACTTCAGCGTCGAGCCGATGCCCGGCACGACCTGCCCCTGGGGGGCCAGCGGCACGGTCGTGAACTCCGACGACGACGGCGAGAAGCCCCGCATCGCCCGCCCGAGATCCAGCATCTCGTCCGTGCCGAAGCCGCCGTCCGCCCGCACCGAGCCGAGCAGCGTCCGCGTCACGTCGCCGAACTTGACCGGGTTCAGCAGGACACCGCCGCTCGTCGCCTTCGCGATCAGCGCCGCGAGGAAACGCTGCTGGCGCTGCATGCGGCCCAGGTCGGACGCCCCGTCGACGTACCGGGAACGGACGTACTGGAGCGCCTCGCCGCCGTTCATGAGATGGGTGCCCTCGCCCAGGCTGAGCCCGGTGTGCGAGTCCTTCAGCGGCCGCGTCGTGCAGATCTCCACGCCGCCGAGCACGTCCACGGTCTTCATGAAGCTGAGGAAGTCGACCTCCAGGTAGTGGTCGATCTTGACCTTCGTCATGTGCTCGACGGTGCGCACGGTGAGGTTCGGGCCGCCCTCCGCGTAGGCCGCGTTGAGCTTGTTGGGGTGCGCGCGGTGGTTCTTGCGGGTGGTCTGGTCGGTGTGCGCGGGCAGATCGGCGTAGCTGTCCCGGGGCAGGCTCACGACGCTCGCGCGGTTCCGGTCCTCCGAGATGTGCACGATCATGATCGTGTCCGTGCAGTGGCAGGGGGCGCCGCCGAGGCGGTACTTCTGCTTCTCCTCGGGCGTGATCTTGTCGCGGCCGTCCGTGCCGACGAGCAGCACGTTCATGCCGTTGCCCTGCTTGGGCCTGTTCTTCATGTCCCGGAAGGCGTCCACCCGCCTGATGCCCGTGTCGAGGCTCGTGACCACGGAGTGCCCGATGCCGGCCGCGACGAGGACCGCCACGGACAGCCCGGTCACCACCCGCTTCACCCAGCGCGGCCGCTTCCCCCGCCCCGCGCGCTTCCGGACGGGCCTTCTGTCCGGTGGGCCCGGTGGGCCGGGGCGGCGCGGTCGTGGCGTGGGGGAGCGGGGCGGTGTGGGCACGTTGGGGAGCACCTCCGCGTGACGGGCCGTGGCGCGGGCGTGGACGAGCCGGTGACCCGAGAAACGTAAGCCCATACGAAATGCGGCCCGGGGTAGCGACCCGGACGGCGCGCACCCGTGTCCCCCATTCGCGGTAACGTGACGCGTGATGAACGCGAAGTCCGAGGCGCAGCCTCCAGCCGTATCCGTGATCATGCCGGTCCTCAACGAGGAGCGGCACCTGCGCGAGGCCGTGCACGCGATCCTGCAGCAGGAGTACGCGGGCGAGATGGAGGTCGTCGTCGCGCTCGGCCCCTCCACCGACCGCACGGACGAGATCGCCGCGGAGCTCGTCGCGGAGGATCCCCGGGTGCACACGGTCCCCAACCCCACGGGGCGCACGCCGGCGGCGCTCAACGCCGCGATCAAGGCGTCCCGCCACCCGATCGTGGTACGCGTCGACGGCCACGCCGCCCTCTCGCCGGGCTACATCACGACGGCCGTCCGCCTCCTGGAGGAGACCGGCGCGATGAACGTCGGCGGCATCATGCACGCCGAGGGGCAGAACGACTGGGAGCACGCGGTCGCCGCCGCCATGACGTCGAAGATCGGCGTGGGCAACGCCGCCTTCCACACCGGCGGCGAGGCCCAGCAGGCCGAGACCGTCTATCTCGGCGTCTTCCGGCGCGAGGCCCTGGAGCAGCAGGGCGGGTACAACGAAGAGTTCATCCGCGCCCAGGACTGGGAGCTGAACTTCCGCATCCGCGAGGCCGGCGGCCTGATCTGGTTCTCGCCCGAGCTGAAGGTCTCGTACCGCCCCCGCCCGAGCGTCAAGGCCCTCGCCAAGCAGTACAAGGACTACGGCCGCTGGCGCCACGTCGTCGCCCGCTACCACGAGGGCTCCATCAACCTCCGCTACCTCGCGCCGCCGACCGCGGTCTGCGCGATCGCGGCGGGCGTCGTCGTGGGCGCGGCCCTCACCCCGTGGGGCTTCGTCGTCCCCGGCGGCTACCTCGCGGCGATAGTCGCCGGCTCCGTCCCCGCGGGCAAGGGCCTGCCGCTGAAGGCGCGCCTGCGGATCCCGGTGGCGCTCGCGACCATGCACATGTCGTGGGGCTGGGGCTTCCTCACCAGCCCGCGCTCGCTCGCCAAGAAGGTCATCGCCTCGCGCCGCCCGGCCGTGCTCGGGGAGACCCAGCGGGCCGCCTGATACGCGTACGCGAAGAGGGCCCCGGCACGAGCCGGGGCCCTCTTCGTGTCCTCGCGGGGCCTTCTCACTGCTCCCGGGCGGCTACCAGGTGAAGGCAGGGTCCACCTTCATGCACGCCTTCTTGTCGGACCCGCTGAGCGCGTCCGCCGAGTCCGGCGTCGTGTCGTCCTTCTTCTTCGCCTTGGGCGGGGCGTCGCCCTCGCGCCAGTCGGCGCCGACGACCAGCGTCACCCCGGAGACGTCCGTCGACTTCTTCGCCGCGCTGAGCGGAAGACCGAGCGACTTGGCGATCCGCTGGGCATCGCCCTCCAGCTCCTTGCTGGGGTAGCGGACGACCGTCTTCTTCTCGGCGAGCGCCGTCGCGGAGTCCGGTGTCGCCTTCGTGAAGCCCTTGCCGACGAGGAGCTGCGCCACCGTGCTCGCCCGGCCGCTGACCGGCGGCTCCACGTCGCTGCGCGTGCCGTTCTGGACCTGCACCGCGATCTTGTCGTCCGCGGCGGCCGGGTCGTCCGACGGCTTCTCCTTGGCCGGCTTCTTCTTGCCCTTGCCGTCCAGGGGGATGTCGTCGCGTACGAGACGGAACAGCTGCTCGGCGTCGCCGGGCTTGGGGATCACGCGCGCGCCGACGTACTCGAACGGCATGGTCGTCATCGTCGTGCGCGACGGCGGGACCTTCTTGAGCTCGTTGCCGAGGTCGTACAGCTTCTTGAGGTTGCCGAGGCCGTCGTCGACCTTCAGCGCCCTCGTCGCCTTGTCGGCGAGCTTGCGCAGCTGGTTCGGGCTGGTCAGGCCGGTGTTCTCGCGGAGCTTGCGGACCAGCGCGTTCATGTACATGTGCTGGGCCTTGGCGCGGCTGATGTCGGTGCCGCCCTCGAAGCCGTAGCGGGTGCGCAGCCACTGCAGGGCCTGCTCGCCCTGGATCTCCGTGGTGCCCTTCTTCAGCTTCAGGCCCGAGCCCTTGCCCGTGCTGGTGCGCGAGTGGATGTTCTTGTCCACGCAGACCGGCACGCCGCCGATGGCGTCCGCCATGGAGACCACACCCGCGAAGTCGACCATCATGAAGTGGTTGATGTGGATGTTGGTGAGCTTCTCCCAGGTGGCGACCGTGCAGCCGGGTCCGCCGCGGCCCAGGGACTCGTTCGTCATGTACCGCGGCCCGGTCTCGGGATAGACCTTGCCGTCGGGGTCCGTGCACTTGGGGATCTGGAGCAGGGTGTCGCGCGGCATGCTGATCACGGACATGTTGCTGCGGTCGGCCGAGAGGTGGAGCAGCATCTGCACGTCCGCGAGCGGCGGCGAGCCGAAGGTGTCCTTCGCGCCGCCGAGCTTCTGGTTCGCCTTGGAGTCCCGCGCGTCCGACCCGATGAGCAGGATGTTCAGGGGCGTCTGGCCGGCGGCGTTGGGCGTGGGCTCGGGGGCCCGGTGCTCGCCGAGGTTCAGGTCGTCCGTCTCGATGTTGCCGTTGAGGTACTGGTAGTAGAGGTATCCGGCGCCGGCCGTGCCGAGTATCAGCACGGACAGGACCGTCGCCGACCAGCGCAGTATGCCGCGCTTGCGGCGCGGCGGCCGCTCGCCGCCGCTCGTGCCGCGCCGGTGCCGGCCATTGCCCTCCGGCGGCTCGCCGCCTTCCGCGGGCTTGCCGGAGCCCGCCGCGCCGTCGCGCGCACCGCCGCTCCGACCGCGATCACTCGCGCGCGGGGCACGCCGTCGCGCCCCCTCCTTACGCACGCTGTCCTGCCTCATCCCCAGCCCCTCCCCGCCCCGTTCCTGAACTGCGGCCGTTCCACGGCGCCTTGGCGCATTGTTAGACGTAGAACAACCGCTTCAGGTCACTCGGCACACACAGTCTTGTCCGCTTCGACCTTCTTCAGGTCCTTCGGCGCCTTCGTCGGTGCATCAATGGGCACCCCCGCGCCCTTGAAGTCGCCACCGAGTGTCAGCTTCATGGTCGGGAGACCCTGTGCGTTCTTCTCGCTCTTGCCCGGCTTCAGGGCGCCGCCCGAAAGACCCATGATGTCGGCGAGCCGACGGGCCTGGTCGGCCTGGTCCGGCGCGTACTCGAGCGTCGTCTTCTTGATGACCGAGGGCGCGTTCCCCAGTTGGCTGGACTTGAGCACGCCCTCAGCGTTCTGCAGCCACGTGAGAGTTGTCTGAGCGGCGCCGGTCTTGCCGCTGCCGTTGTAGATGTCGACCCGCACGTCGGCGGCGTCGGCCTTGGGGCCCTTGAGGCGGGCGGCCACCGCGGCCTTCTCCTTCTTCTGCTTCTGCTTCACCGCGGTCAGCGACTCGTCGGCCCGCATCATCGCGAAGAGCTGCTCGGCCTTGCCCGGCGCGGGCACGACCGTGGTGTGCACCTTCTCGGCGGGGTTGTCGATGACCGGCACCGTGGTGAAGCTCAGGTTCTTCATGTCGAGCTTGCCGAGCTCCATGCCGAGGTTCTTGAGCTTCATGATGTCGGCGATCTTGGAGTCGACGGTGAGGGCCTCGGTGCCCGCCTCCGCGAGGCTGAACATCTTCTTCGGGTTGGAGAGGGTGTCGCTCGACTTGAGCTTGCGCATCAGGGAGCTGAGGAACTGCTGCTGCAGCTCGATGCGGCTCAAGTCGCCGCCGTTGCCCACGGAGTGGCGCGTGCGGACGAACGCGAGCGCGTCCTCGCCCTCGATCGTGTGCTTGCCCTTGGCCAGCTTCAGATGCGACTTGGGGTCGTCGATGTCCTTGGCCAGACAGACCTCCACGCCGCCGACCGCGCTGGAGAGCGTCTTCACCGCGTTGAAGTCGGCCACCATGAAGTGGTCGGGCGTGATCCCGGTGATCGCCTTGACCGTACGCATCGTGCAGCTGGGCGTGCGGTCGTTCTGGCCGAGGCTCTCGTTGAAGCGGGCGTTCGGCGTGCCGGGGATCCTCTTCGTGCTGCCGTCCTCCTGCTTCGTCGGGCAGTCCGGGATGTCGACGATCATGTCGCGCGGGATGCTCAGCGCGGTCGCGTTCGTCCGGTCCTTGGAGACGTGCAGCAGGATCGTCGTGTCGGCGTGCCCGGCACTGCCCTCGTCGCCGTACCCCTTGTTGCCGCTGCCGCTGCGCTTGTCGGTGCCCATCACCAGGATGTTGATGGCCCGGTCCTTGCTGAAGCCGCCGGTGCCCGCGCCGTCATCGTCTATCGACGTGATGTTGTCGTTGAGGTGCTGGTAGTAGAGGTAGCCGCCGGTGCAGCCCGCGACGAGCAGGAATGCCAGCGTGCCGCCCGTCCAGACCAGGACCTTCTTGCCCTTGGTGGTCTTCTTGCCCTTGGACTTGCGCGGATTCTGCTTGCGCCGGCCGCCGCCCCCCGGCTCCGGCTCCTTGACGCGCCGTCTGCGCTGCCCGGGCACCTCGCGGCGCTCGTCGCGCTCGCCCTGACCGGGACGCTCGCGTCCCGGCGCCGAGCGGCCGCGGCCGCTCTGACGGGGTGACGAAGCACGGGGTTTCGGGACCGCCGACTGCCCTGCGGAAGGGCTCAGTCGCAGTTCGTAATCGCCGGTGTCCGGGTTGAGCACCCACTGGTCTGCGGGGTCGATGTTCTCTGCCCGCCCACGGCCTTGCGCGTCCACGGTTTTCTGCGTCCTCCGTCGGGGCCACGCGGCGCCTTTCCCCCCTCAAGAAGGCGCTCGGTCAGTCGTTCCAGCGGTGCGTGGCCGAAAGGCCCGGCGCACCGGATCGCTCACACTATCCGCCCAGTTCAGCGCCGAGCGACGCCGGTGACAAATTCCACTCCCCTACAACTGGGCAATCCGCCCTATTTCTTAGTGGCGCGCGGCGTTCCCTTGGGGATCGTTTTACTCACAGGTGGAGCGTGCGGCCGTGTTGCCCCGGAATGTCGGTGCGGGGGAGGGCGTATGCGAGGGGTCGTCCGGCTTCTCGTCGCTCCAGGACTCACCGCCCCCGCCGTACTCGTCCTCGTACCCTTCTTCGCCAGAGGCCTCCTCGCCAGAGGCCTCCTCTCCGGAAGGCTCCTCCTGCGCCTGCCCGGCGGGCTGGTGCGGGGCCACCTCGACCGGGGTGTCGGTGCGCAGCCGCGTGAAGAGCTGTTCCGCGGCGGGTTCGACGAGCTCGTCGCGATTGGCGTCGTAGGTGTACGACTGCCGGGGGACGGTGAGGAACTGCACCCGTTCTGTGGGGATATTGCGCATCCCGCGCACCAGTTCGTACAAACCCCGCAGACTCGCGAGTGCGGGGTCGGTCGTCAGCGAAGAAGTCGCCGCGTCGAGAACCGGATAGAGCTTCGTCGGATTCAGCAGGACGTCATTGCTCTGCACCTTGTTGACGAGCGCGGCGAGGAACTCCTGCTGGCGGTCCATCCGCTCGGTGTCGCTGCCATTGCCGAGGCTCTTGCGGGCGCGTACGTAACCCAGCGCCTGTTCGCCGTCGAGCGTCCGCAGCCCAGGCGCGAGCTTCACGTGCGCGTCGCTGTCGTCGATCGGCGCCCGCAGGCAGACCTGTACGCCGTCGACCGCGTCGACCATGTCCTTGAACCCGGCGAAGTCCACGACCATGTGGTGGTCGACACGGATCTTGGTGAGCTTCTCGACGGTACGGATGGTGCAGGCCGTCCCGCCGAGCTGGAACGCCCAGTTGAACTGGGCGAAGCGGGGCTCGGCCCGGGAGCCGTCCGTGCCCCGGCAGCCGGGGATCTCCACCATCAGGTCGCGCGGGATCGACACGGCGGTCGCGCTTCGCCGGTCGGCCGCCAGGTGCAGCAGGATCGTGGTGTCGGAGCGCTGGGTGCCGGGGTCCTTGCCGTACTTGCTGTTGTCCGGCCCCGCGCGGGTGTCGGAGCCGAGCAGCAGGATGTTCTGGGCGCCCCGCACCAGTGCGGTCGGGCGCTCCTTCTCGAAGCGGGCCAGCTCGGCGGCCGCGTCCGTGTCCTTGGTGATGTTGCCGTTGAGCTTCTCGTACGCCATCCAGCCCACGCCGCCCGCACCGAGCACGACGACGGCTGCGCCGAGCGCGGTGTAGCGCAGCCAGCGATGCCTGCGCCGCGCGACCCCCACCCCACTGGGACTCGCCCCCGCCCCCGGCCCGTACGCCGCCTTCGACGCCCCCGTCTCCCCGCCCCCTCCGGAAGGCATCCCTGCGTCCTCGGTCACGTGAGCGTCCACCCCTCATGGCTCCGTCGGTGCATGGCCCGTACCGACGACCATGCCCCCCCAACCGCCCCCGGGCCTCCGGACCCACACCACCCGTGCGCCGAACGGGGGATTTATCGGGGCTGGGGTGGGGCGGGGGCTGTGACATGTGCGGCTCCGCCGCGCGGGCGCGGCCGGCAGGCGAGCCGGGCCTGCAGCTAGCCAGGAAAGGGGAGCGATCCCAGGGGCGCGAGGCTGTGACGTGTGCGGCTGCGCCGCGTGAGCGCGACCGGGCAGGTGAACCGGCCCGCAGCTGGCGACGAAGGGGTAACGACCTCAGGGGCGCGGGGAACTGCGCGATCAGCCACGACGGGCCCGCACCCGAAAGGGGGGCCCTGCGGCAGGTGGTGTGCCGGGGGCCGGTCCAGGGGCGCGGACCTGTGGCATGCGCGGCTGCGCCGCGTGGGCGCGACGGGCGGTCGAACCGGCCCGCAGCGGGCGACGAGGGGGGGAGCGACCCCAGGGGCGCGGGGAACTGCGCGACCAGCCACGACGAACCCGCACCCGAAAGAGGAGCCCTGCGGCAGGTGGTGTGCCGGGGCCCGGTGCAGGGGCGCGGGACCGTGACATGTGCGGCTGCGCCGCGTGCGTGGGCGCGACCGGGCAGGCGAACCGGCCCGCAGCCAGCGACGAAAGGGGAGCGACCTCAGGGGCGCGGGGAACTGCGCGACCAGCCACGACGGGCCCGCACCCGAAAGGGGGGCCCTACGGCAGGTGACGAGCCGGGGGCTCGTCCAGGGGCGCGGGGAACTGCGCGACCAGCCACGACGAACCCGCACCCGAAAGAACCCCCCAAGGCCCCCGGCCAGTCACCGCAAGGTGACAGTCACCCGCTCATCCGCCACCCGCTTCCCCAACCCTTCCCCCGAAGCATCAAGATGCCGGCACAGCACCACAGACCCACCCACAGCCAACGCCCCGTACAGCCCCGCGACAAGCCCCTCCCACGAGTCGTACGGCAGCCCCGAAAGAACACGCGACCCGGGCCCCAGCCCGAGGACCCCCGCCTCGGCACGCGCCCGCTCCACCACCTCCGCCCCCGTCAGCTCGACCCCGCCCACCACGAGGGCGACCTCGTCCGGATCCACCGGCGCGTACGGAGCGAATTGATCCCCCTGCCCCGGCACCTCGACCGCGTAATCGGCGAAGCCCTCCGGCGGCTGCGGAAAGCGCCCGCCGAGCGGCCGCAGCGCGAGCGCCACCCGCTCCCCGGAGCAGGCACGCGCGGCATCGAGCGAGTCGGGCCCGCTGACGACGAGGTCGGCCGACGCCGGATCGCCGCCCACGTCCGCGACCACGCCCACCGACGAACAGGCGAGCAGCCACACCGCCGTCTGCCAGTGCGCGGGCAGCAGCAGGACGGCCCGGTCGCCGGGCTCGGCGGCGAGATCGCCCTGGAGCAGATTGGCGGTCTTGGCCACCCAATTGGCGAAGGTGGCCACGGACAATTCCACGCGTTCACCGGTGGCGTCGTCGTAGAAGGTGACAAGGGGCCGGCCCGGGTCCGAGGCGAGCGCGGATCGCAGCAGGTCGGCAGGGGTGCGGTCGTTGGCGTTCACGGGCGCAAGGGTACGCGGGCGTCCGCGCGCCCCCCGGCGTGGCGGGGGAGCGGGAACGCCGGGAACCCCCGCTCCGGGCCGACGACCCGTCAGTTCCCCAATGGACAGATATGTGTCGTTATGTCAACGATCAGCTGTATGCGTGGACTTCTAGCTTCCTCGATCGGCGTCACGTGCGCGGCCGCCCTCACCCTGCCCCTGACCCTGCCGGCGTCCGGCGCCAGAGCCGCGACGTCGTCCGGCGTACCGTCGGCCGCCGGCCCCGCCGCGGAGGGGATCCCCGGCAGCACCCAGTCCCTCCCCCTCGCCCCGCTCGCCTCCGACCGCTCCCTCGGCCCGGCCGGGGCGAGCGAGCAGGGCGTGGCCCGGCGCGACGTCCGCCCCTTCTCCCTGGTGGGCGTCGTCTGGAACGACCCTGACGTGGACCTGCACGGCACCGTCCAGGTCCGCACCCGCGCGGTCGGCACCACCACCTGGTCCGGCTGGCAGAGCGTCGAGACCCACAACCACGAACACGCCGCCGACCCCGGCACCCCCGAACGCGGCTCCGGCGCGGTCCGCGGCTCGACCGCGCCCCTGTGGGTCGGCGCCTCGGACGGCGTCGAGATCCGCGTACGGGCGGAACGCCACTCACCCACGGACCGCACCGCCACCGCACACCCTGATACCGCCACCGGACACCCCGACACCTCCTCCACCACCTCAACCCCCTCCGAAAACGGCCTGCTCCCCGAAGGGCTGCGCCTGGAACTCGTCGACCCGGGCGACGAGCCCCCGCCGCAGGGCGCCACCCAGGTCCTCGACGCGCCGCGGACCAGCGTGCTGTCCGCCGAGAGCGCCGCGGCCTCCGCCGTCAACGCGGACCTCGCGCCCCTCGACGCCGCGGCCATCCCCGAACTGACGAAGCGGCAGACGGAGGAGGACCTGATCGCCGCCCGCGGCGGACCCGACGCCGTCGGCAAGGCGCGCCCGTACGTCGGCCCACGCCCGCGCATCATCACGCGCAAGGGCTGGGGCGCCAACGAGAAGCTCCGGGAGAAGAACTTCGCGTACACGAAGACCGTGAAGGTCGCCTTCGTGCACCACAGCGCGTCCGGCAACCGCTACCGCTGCTCGCAGGCCGGATCCGTGCTGCGGAGCATCTACCGCTACCACGTCAAGAGCGGCGGCTGGCGTGACCTCGGCTACAACTTCGCGGTCGACAAGTGCGGAAACATCTACGAAGGACGTGCCGGAGGTGTGGCCAAGCCGGTCCTTGGGGCCCACACTCTCGGATTCAACAGCAACAGCACGGGCATCGCCGTCATCGGCTCGTACAGCACCGTCAACCCGCCGAAGGCGGCCGTGAAAGCCGTCGCCCGGCTGACCGCGTGGAAGCTCGGCCTGTACGGCGGCAACCCGCGCGGCACCACATACCTGAAGTCGGGTGGGGGCAATCTTTACAAGAAAGGCAGGAAAGTCCGGCTCCGGGTGATCTCCGGGCATCGGGACGGGTTCCGCACCGAGTGCCCCGGTAGGCGCCTTTACCAGAAGCTCGGCACGACCCGCTCGACCTCGGCCCGACTCCAGGGCCGCTGAGCTCCGAGGCACCGCGCGAACTGCACGATCTGCAAATCCGTCTGCATACACTGGCCGGCCGAAACTCAAGTTCGGCCGGCCCCAGCAGGAAGCAGAGACGACAGGTGACAGAAGCGATCCTCCTGGTCGGCGGCAAGGGAACCCGGCTGCGGCCCCTCACGGTGCACACGCCCAAGCCGATGGTCCCGGCGGCGGGCGTCCCGTTCCTCACCCACCAGCTGGCGCGGGCCCGCGCGGCGGGCGTGGAGCACATCGTCCTCGCCACCTCCTACCTCGCCGAGGTCTTCGAGCCGTACTTCGGGGACGGCTCGGCGCTCGGCCTCCACATCGAGTACGTCACGGAGACCGAGCCCCTCGGCACCGGCGGCGCCATCCGCAACGTGGCCGCGCGCCTGCACTCGGGCCCCGACGACCCGGTCCTCATCTTCAACGGCGACATCCTCACGGGCCTGGACATCCGCGCCCTCGTCGCCACGCACGAGAGCTCGGGCGCCGACGTCTCCCTGCACCTCACGAAGGTCGACGACCCGCGCGCCTACGGCCTGGTCCCGACCGACCCGTCCGGCAGGGTCACCGCCTTCCTGGAGAAGCCGCAGACCCCCGAGGAGATCGTCACCGACCAGATCAACGCGGGCGCGTACGTGTTCCGGCGCTCGGTCATCGACACGATCCCCGCGGGCCGTCCCGTCTCCGTCGAGCGCGAGACCTTCCCCGGTCTCCTAGCCTCCGGCGCCCACCTCCAGGGCATGGTCGACTCGACGTACTGGCTGGACCTGGGGACGCCCCAGGCGTTCGTACGCGGCTCCGCGGACCTCGTCCTCGGCCGCGCGCCCTCCCCGGCGGTCCCCGGCCGCTGCGGCGACCGGCTGGTCCTGCCCACCGCCTCCGTCGCCCCCGACGCGAAGCTCACCGGCGGCACGGTGGTCGGCGAGAACGCACGCGTCGGCGAGGGCGCCCGGATCGCCGGCAGCACGATCCTCGCCGGAGCGGTCGTCGAACCCGGCGCGGTCATCACGGACTCCCTGATCGGCGCGGGCGCGCGGATCGGCGCACGCTCGGTGCTCTCGGGGACGGTGATCGGCGACGGAGCGACCGTCGGCGCCGACAACGAACTGCGTGCGGGCGTACGCGTCTGGTGCGATGCCACACTCCCGGCGGGCGCGGTCCGCTTCTCCTCGGACCAGTAGGACGACTCCGGGGCGGATGCGGCCCGCCGTCCCCTACCCTCGTACAGATGTCATCCCGTTTCGCCCCGCGCCCCACCCGCACCACCGTGCGCGGCGGCGAAACGGCGATCCCCGCGACGGCCGCACCCCACGGCGTCCCGCGCCCTTCGACGGCCACGCACACCCGCACCTGGCGGCCGCCCTACCCGCTGGACCTCCGCCTCACCCTCGGCCCGCTGCGCCGCGGCCCGGCGGATCCCGCCTTCCGTACGACCCCCGACGGCTCGGTCTGGCGCGCCAGCCGCACGCCGGAGGGCCCCGGCACCCTCCGGGTCGCCCTGCGCTCCGGATCCGTGGAGGCGGAGGCCTGGGGGCCGGGCGCGACCTGGCTCCTCGACCGACTGCCCGAGATGCTGGGCGCGTCGGACGACCCCGGCGCGTTCGTCCCGCGCCACCGCCTGATCGCCGCGACGGTCCACCGGCGGCCCGGCCTGCGACTGACCCGTACGGGACTGGTCCTGGAGTCCCTGATCCCGTCGATCCTGGAACAGAAGATCACGACGGACGAGGCCTACCGCGCCTGGCGCCTCCTGCTCCGCAAGTACGGCGATCCCGCGCCGGGCCCCACGCCCGCGGAGGCCCGCATGCACGTGATGCCCGAGCCGCGCACCTGGGCCCTGATCCCCTCCTGGGAGTGGCACAAGGCGGGCGTGGACAACAAGCGGGCCTCCACGATCCTGCGCGCGGTGGCCTGCGCGGCCCGCCTGGAAGAGGCGTCATCCATGGCCCCGCCACAGGCCCAGGCCCGCCTGGAACTGATCCCGGGCATCGGCCCCTGGACCTCGGCGGAAACGGTCCAGCGCAGCCACGGTGCCCCCGACGCGGTCACCGTCGGCGACCTCCACCTCCCGGGCATCGTCGGCTACGCCCTGGCGAACAACCGCGACGCCACCGACCCCGAAATGCTCGCCCTCCTCACTCCCTACACCACCCAACGCCACAGAGCCACCCGCCTCATCTACCTAAGCGGCCGAACCCCACCCCGCAGGGCCCCCCGAATGCGCAAAACAAACATCGCCACGTGGTAACCCCCTCCACCGAAGGGACCACTTGAGGCCGGGGGGCCTTAGGCCGGTAGCTCAAAGCTGAGGGCTAAGGCCGGGGGCCTCAGAACCGAGGGCTCAGGGTGGGAGCTCAGCGCCGAGGGCTCAGGGTGCGGGCTCAGCGCCGAGGGCTAGGGCGGGGGCTCAGGGCCGAGGGTTCAGGGGCGCGGGGAACTGCGCAAAAAACCCACGACCCGCACCCGAAGTCACACCGCGGGGGGAAACGACTCAGGGGCGCGGGGAACTGCGCAAACAACCCACGACCCGCACCGGCAACCGTGCCGGGGGAACGGACCCCAGGGGCGCGGGGAACTGCGCAAAAAGACCCCCGCCCCGGGGCGGGCGCTACCGGACGACGACGAAGTCGTCCACCTCGCGCCGCCCCCGAGCCCCCGGCTCCCCCGCAGCCCGCCCCACAGCAACCGCCCCCATCGGATCCCAGGACCCGGGCAGCCCAAGCACCTCCCGAACGACATCCCTGCAGAACATCGTCGAGGAAACCCACGCCGACCCGAGCCGCTCCCCGGCCAGCGCGACCAGGAAGTTCTGCACCCCGGCCCCCGCCGCGACGACGAACATCTCGCGCTCGGCGGCATCCCGCCGCGCGTCCCCGTACGTATGGGAGCCGTCCATCACCAGGCAGGGCACCACCAGATAGGGCGCCCTGCGCAGCACGTCCCCGCGCCGGATCCGCTTGGCGATGGACTCCTCCGACTTGCCGTCCCGCCGCAGATCCGCGATCCACGCGTCCCGCATCGCGTCGAGCAGCTCGACCCGCGACGCGGCGGACTCCAGGAGGACGAACCGCCAGGGAGTGGTGTGGTGCGGCGCCGGCGCGGTGACCGCCGCGGCGACGGCCCGCCGCACGGCACCGGGATCGACCTCGTCGTCCGTGAACTCCCGCACGGTCCGCCGCTGCGTCACCGCCTCCCGCACCGCCTCGGACGTCCCGAGCCGGAACATGTCGTCCTGCGCGGCCCGCACCAACGCCCGCGCCCCGTCGTCCGCGGAGCCCTTCGAACCTTCCACCGAGCCGCCCACCACATGCGGCAACCCCCGCACCACGGCGACAGGCAGCCCCGCCGCCTTGCCCTTGACGAGGTCACCCGCGGCGGCGAGCTCGTCGGCGGTGGCGACGACGGTCGCGCTCAGCGGATTGCCGTACGCGTCCTCGCCGCCCCGCAGGTCGTCGAGGACCCGCACCCCCGCGGCCCCGATGGCGACGTCGGTGAGCCCGGCCCGCCAGGGCCGCCCGAAGGTGTCGGTGACGATGACGCCGACGTCCACACCCAGCGCGCCCCGCAGCCCCTCCCGTACGGCACGGGCCGAGGCGTCGGGGTCGGTCGGCAGCAGCAGCACGGTCCCGGCCGGGGTGTTCGACGCGTCGACACCGGCCGCGGCCATCACGAGCCCCTGCCGGTTCTCGACGATGCGCAGGGGCCCGCGCCGCGCCACGACCCGCACGGTCTCCTCGTCGATGGCCGCCTCGCGGTCGGCCGCCTCGACGATCCGCCCCTCCGCCTTGCTGACGATCTTGGAGGTGACCAGGACGACGTCCCCGTCGGCGAGCGCAGGCTCGGCGGCCGCGATGAGTTTGGCGAGGTCGTCGCCCTCCCGCACCTCGGGCAGCCCGGGGACGGCCCACACCCGGTAGGACGGTGAGGTCACGCGCGTACCTCCGAAGCGAGGGCGAGGGCCTCGCGGGCCATCTGCGCGGCGGCGTCGACGTCGCTCATCATCAGCGGAACGGCCCGGCACCGGATGCCGGCGCTCTCCACCCGGTCCACCGCTCCCGCGTCGACGGTGTCGACGAGCCAGCCGTCGAGCAGTCCGCTGCCGTAGTGCTCGGCGACGGCGGCGGCGCTGGTCTCCACGCCGACGGCGGCGAGCACCTTGTCGGCCATGCCGCGCACGGGGGAGTCGCCGACGATGGGGGAGAGGCCGACGACCGGCACGCCCGCGTCGGCGATGGCCTCGCGGATCCCCGGCACGGCGAGGATGGTCCCGACGCTGACGACGGGGTTGGACGGCGGGAAGAGCACGACGTCGGCCTCGGCGATGGCCGTCAGGACGCCGGGCGCGGGCTTGGCCTGCTCGGCGCCGACGGGCACCACGGCGTGCGCGTCCACGGAGGCGCGCAGCCGGACCCAGTACTCCTGGAAGTGCACGGCCTTCTGCTCGCCGTCGATCGTGACGGCGACGTGCGTCTCGATGCGGTCGTCGGACATGGGGATGAGCCGCACTCCGGGCTGCCACCGCTCGCACAGTGCCTCGGTGACGGCGCTGAGCGGATATCCGGCGCCCAGCATCTGCGTCCGCACGATGTGCGTGGCGAAGTCCCGGTCGCCGAGGCCGAACCACTCGGGTCCGACCCCGTACGCCGCGAGCTCTTCCTTGACCTTGAACGTCTCGTCCGTACGCCCCCAGCCCTGTTCTTCGTTGATGCCGCCGCCGAGCGTGTACATCACGGTGTCGAGGTCGGGGCAGACCTTCAGCCCGAACAGGTGAATGTCGTCACCGGTGTTGCCGATGACCGTGATGTCCGCGTCGGGCGCGGCCTTCTTGAGCCCGCGGAGGAATCGGGCGCCGCCGATGCCGCCGGCCAGAACCACAATGCGCATGGCCCCCAGCATGTCAGGCGGGTACGACACCGCGTCAGGCGGTTACGACATCCTCCGCGGCGTCCGGGGCGGCGGAGGCGGCGCACCGGGCGGCGTGCATCGGCATCTCGGTGAGGCCGGGGTAGTAGACGTGCAGGCTGACGGCCGGTTCCAGGGAGTCGTTGACGACCTCGTGGACGTACCCGGGGGCGAAGACGCGCTGCGCGCCCGCGCCGAGCGCCCGGGTGCCCCGCTCCGTGTGCTCGGTCAGCTCACCCTCAAGGAGGGTGAGTACGCCGGAGGAGCGCCCGTGGTCGTGCAGGCCGCTGCCCTGTCCCGGCACCCAGGAGAGCAGCCACACCTCGTAGCCGGGCCCGGTGCGCAGGCGGTGGTACCAGCGGCTGGTGGCGTCGTACTGGACGAGGTGGGCCCACTGGGAGCGGTCGGCGGCGATGGTGCGGGCGAGGCCGACGAACTCGGCCACGGTGGCGGGGTGCTCGCGGGCGGGCTGCAGGAGGTGCGGGACTTCGAGGATGTCGCCGGCGATCTGGAGGTCGCTGTCGCTGTTCATGGTGCGGTGGTTCCTCAACGTAAGAGTGCTGGGGTGTCGCGAGGGAGGGTGCGGCTCTGCGTGCAAGCCGGGTACGGCATGCAAACGAGGCGCGGCATACAAAGGGACGTGCGGCTCAACAGCTGGATGGGCTCAACAGCTGGAGCAGGAACAGCGACAGCGCGCGTGGGCAGCACCGATGGAACCGCAGGTGCGGGTCATCGAAAGAGCCAGGTTCGCGAGCATGCCCACCAGAACAGCCGCTCACACCTACAACTGTCAACTCGGTGTCCACTATGTGGGCTATGTTTCACCTCATCCGGTTGTTCTGTCAGGCGAAAGGTTTGTGCAGCCGACCCTCCGGACACATGGCGCAGCAACCGGCACTCAAACATCGACGTCCTCCCTGATGTGACCCGAGCGAGATCCGACTGAGATCGAATTTCGGGGGAACTCGTTGGCGGGGCGCCGGACGAGTCATCGAGGGTGTCATGGTTTAGGCCGATTTGAACACTTTCCGCATACCCTTGGTTCCGCAGAGTGAATAAGGGGCCCAATAGCAGATCTCGGCTTGACTGGCCCGGATCGGCGCACTTGTAATTTCACTCGTGTCGTTCATCCGAAACCGGTGACGGCCGCACCACGGGGACGCACAGACAGACGAGGGGCGCACATGACCGAGCTGGTTCAGGAACTGCTGGTCGAGGACGCGGACGAAGAACTCGGCTGGCAGGAGCGCGCACTGTGCGCCCAGACCGACCCCGAGTCCTTCTTCCCCGAGAAGGGCGGCTCCACTCGCGAGGCCAAGAAGGTCTGCCTCGCCTGCGAAGTCCGCTCGGAATGCCTTGAGTACGCACTTGCGAACGACGAACGTTTCGGCATCTGGGGCGGCTTGTCGGAGCGAGAACGCCGACGACTGAAGAAGGCCGCGGTCTGAGCGACACGCTCACACCCGCGTGCCGACGATCGATTCGCCACACGACTCCCTCGAACGAAGCGCGACGAACGGCCCGTCACCCGTGGGTTATCCACAGGCGGCGGGCCGTTCCTGTGCCAGCCGTTAGTGTGGGGCCCCGTCCGAGACGACCCGGCGCCCCAGCGGGGCGCGGGCGTCCACCGCAGTCCAGCGAACCGGGGCCCGTACCTCGATGTCCGTGCACAGCCATTCGGCAGCCCACGACGCTGCCACCGGGTTCGACCCGACCCGCCCGCCCGAGTTCCCGCGGCATGTCGTGACCGCCGTCCTCGTCTCCCACGACGGCGCCCGCTGGCTGCCCGACGCCCTGGCGGGGCTTCTCGGGCAGGAGCGGCCCGTGCAGAGCGCCGTGGCCGCCGACACCGGCAGCGCGGACGACTCCGCCCAGCTGGTCACCGAGGCCCTCGGCGCCGACCGGGTGCTGCACCTGGCCCGCCGCTCCGGCTTCGGCACCGCCGTCGACGAGGCCGTCCGCGGCGCCGCCGTGCTCACCCCCGAAGAGCTGCCCTATCTGAAGCGCCCGAGCGGCTGGGACCCGGTGAGCCGGAGCTGGCGCGACGACGCGTACGACATGCCCGAGCTGCCGCACGGCGAGCCCGTGCAGTGGCTCTGGCTGCTGCACGACGACTGCGCGCCCGAGCCCGACGCCCTCGCCGAACTGCTCCGCGTCGTGGAGAACGAACAGGAGCTCGGCAAGGAAGTCGCCGTCGTGGGCCCCAAGCTCCGCGGCTGGTACGACCGCAGGCAGCTCCTCGAAGTCGGCGTCTCCATCGCCAACAGCGGCCGCCGCTGGACCGGCCTCGACCGGCGCGAGCAGGACCAGGGCCAGCACGACCACGTGCGGCCCGTGCTCTCCGTGTCCACCGCGGGCATGCTGATCCGCCGCGATGTCTACGAACAGCTCGGCGGCTTCGACCGCCGCCTGCCGCTCATGCGCGACGACGTCGACCTGTGCTGGCGCGCGCACGCCGCGGGCCACCGCGTCCTCGTCGCCCCCGACGCCGTCGTCCGGCACGCCGAGGCATCCTCCCGCGAGCGCCGCACCGTCGACTGCGTCGGCCGCACGGCGACCTCGCCGCACCGCGTCGACAAGGCGGGCGCCACCTACACCCTGCTCGTCAACGCCCGATCGGCCGTGCTGCCCTGGGTGCTCTTCCGCATCGTCGTCGGCACGCTCGTGCGCACCTTCGCGTACCTCGTCGGCAAGGCCCCCGGGCAGGCCCTGGACGAAGTCGCCGGCCTCCTCGCCACACTGCTGCGGCCCGGCCGGATCCTCGGCGCCCGCAAGCAGCGCGGCAAGCCGCTGCCCGACGCCGGCGAGATGCGGCCCCTCTTCCCACCGCCGGGCGCCACCGTCCGGGCCACCGTCGAACAGGCCGCGGGCAGCCTCATCGGCCGCACCGAGGCCGACGCCCCGGCCGGCGCGGGACGGCACGGAGCCGTCGAGTCAGGACCCGGCGGCGACGACGCCGACTTCCTGGAGGTCGAGCAGTTCGCCCGCCTCAAGCGCGTCGCCCGCAGACCGGGACCCGTCCTCTTCGTAGTACTCCTCTTCGCGTCGCTCATCGCCTGCCGCGCCCTGCTCGGCACCGGTGCGCTCGCGGGCGGCGCCCTGCTGCCCGCACCCGCCGACTCCTCCGACCTCTGGGCGCGTTACGCCGACGCCTGGCACCCCGTCGGCACCGGCGGCACCCAAGGCGCCCCGCCGTACGTGGCGCTCGTCGCCAGCCTCTCCTCCCTCCTCTTCGGCTCCACCGGGCTCGCGGTCACCGTGCTGCTCGTCGGCTCCGTCCCCCTGGCCGGCTTCGCCGCGTACTTCGCCTCGCGCCCGCTCGTCACCTCGCGGCTGCTCCGCGCGTGGGCGTCGATCGCGTACGCCTTCCTGCCCGCCGTCACCGGCGCTCTCGCGGGTGGCCGCGTCGGCACCGCCGTCCTCGCCGTCCTGCTGCCGCTCATCGCGCGCGCGGGCATCGCGGCGAGCGGCCTCGCCACCCCGCGGGGCACCCGCGGCACCTGGCGCGCCACCTGGGCGTACACCCTGCTCCTGACCCTCGCCACGGCCTTCACGCCGATCGTCTGGCCGATCGCCCTGGTGCTCGGCCTCGCCCTCCTCGTGGTGCGCCGCGGCGACATCACGGCGTACGGACTGCGTTTCCTCGCCGCGCTCGGCACCCCGCTTCTCGTCCTCGCGCCCTGGTCCCTCTCGCTGCTGCCCTTCGGCTTCTTCCAGGAAGCGGGCCTGGAGTTCGGCACCGGTTCCGCCACCGCCCTCGACCTGCTCGGCGCCAGCCCCGGCGGCCCCGGCACCGTGCACGGCCTGCTGCTCATCGGCATCGTCCTCGCCGCGCTCGGCGCCCTGCTGCGCGGTGAGCGGCAGCTCGCGGTCCGCACCGCCTGGGCCGTCGCCCTGGTCTCCCTCGTCTTCGCCGTCCTGTCGAACGGCTCGGCGTGGGCAGGACCGGCCACCCTCGGCTACGGCATCGCGCTCCTGGCCGCCGCCGCGCTCGGCGCCGACGGGGCACGCGCGCGTGTCGCCGAACAGAGCTTCGGCTGGCGCCAGCCTGTGGCCGCGCTCATCGCGTTCGCCGCGGCCGCCGGACCGCTGCTCGTCGCCGCCGGCTGGATGATCGGCGGCGCCGACGGCCCTCTGGAGCGGCGCGACCCGGTGCAGGTGCCCGCGTTCGTCGCGGAGGAGAGCGGCACCGAGGACCAGGCCCGCACCCTCGTCCTTGGCAGCGACTCCGCCGCCGAGGTCTCCTACACGCTCGTACGGGGCTCCGGCGCCCGGCTCGGCGACGCGGAACTCGCCGCGGCGGCCCCCGACGACGAGCGGCTCGACAAGATCGTCGCCCGGCTGATCGCGGGCTCCGGCGCCGACCAGGCCGACCAGCTCGGCGGCTTCGCCGTGCGGTACGTCCTCGTACGCGACGGGGCACCCCGCCAGATGAGCCGCACCCTGGACGCCACCCCGGGCCTCACCCGGCTCAGCCAGGAGGACGGCAGCGCCCTGTGGCGCGTCGACCGGCAGGTGGCGCGCGCCGCAATCCTCCACAAGACCGGCGACCCGGAGCCCGTCGCGGCCGGCCCCGTCGAGCTCCACACGAAGATCGAGTCCGGCGACGCGGGCCGCGTCCTGCGTCTCGCCGACTCCGCCGACCCGGGCTGGACGGCGACCCTCGACGGCCACCCGCTGCCCCGCACCACCGTCGACGGCTGGGCCCAGGGCTTCGAACTGCCCACCGCGGGCGGCCACCTGGACGTCACCTTCGACGCCCCGCTGAGCCACACGGCCTGGCTGTGGGCGCAGGGCGCGCTCGCCGTCGTCCTCGTGGTGCTCGCCCTGCCGGGCCGCCGCCGCGACGTCGACGACGACCTCCCCGAAGAGCCCGTCGTCCCGGCCCAGGCCGTCGAGGGCGAGGGCCGCAGGGCGCGCAGGCTGCGGGCCCAGAGCGAGCAGGCCGCACAGGAGGCGGGCCAGGACGTACCGCCTCCTCCTTCGGAGGAGGCCCTCGCCGCCGTCCCGCACCAGCAGTCGTCGTCCTACGAGGAGTGGGAGGCCCCCGCCCACACGGGCGCCGAGCAGGGCACGTACGGCGGCCAGTACCAGGGCGGCGCGTACCAGGGCGGGCAGTACCCGGCCGGGGCGTACGAACAGCCGTCGTACCAGGCGGACGCCTACCAGGGCGGCCAGTACGACCCGTACGCGTCCTACGGAGGCGCGGGCGGTGTCTACGGAGGCGATCAGCAGTACGGGCAGTCGGGAGACCACCAGGAGTACGGACAGTCGGGCGATCAGCAGTACGGGCAGGCAAGCGACCAGCAGTACGGGCAGTCGTACGACACCTCGTACGACCCGTCGTACGACCAGGGTCGGCCCCCGATGCCGCCCCCGCCCCCGCAGCCGCCCCGCGGCACCCCGCCCCACGGCACCGACAGTGAGCGCCCCGACGGGAGCCAGCAGTGAACCGCACCACCCAGTCCCTGATCGCCGTGGTCGTCGCGCTCGGCGCCGTCACCGGGTTCGCCGCCTTCGGCGGGAAGGACGGCACGGACGACGCCGGGGCGAAGGCCGCCGCGCGGCTCCCCGTCGAGCGCACCAGCCTCCTCTGCCCGGTGCCCAGCTCCTCCGACCTCGCCGAGACCTCGTACACCGCCTTCACACCGAAGGCGAGCGGCGCCGAGGCCACGGGCAAGGCGGAACTGCTGCCCGTGAGCAAGGCCTTGACCGACGCGGCCAAGCAGAACGACAAGAAGGCCAAGCCCTTCCTCACCCAGAAGACGCCGGGCGAGCCCGTCGCGGGCGAGGAGTCGGGAGCCGAGGCGCCCGCCCTCATCGGCACGGCCGACGGCGGGCTCGCCCCCGGCTGGACCGTGCAGCAGACCACGACGTACGCGGCGGGCAGCGGCCGCGGCATGCACGGCACCCACTGCACGGCGCCCGACACCGACTTCTGGTTCCCCGGCGCGAGCACCGCCAAGGACCGCAGCGACTACATCCACCTGACGAACCCGGACGACTCCGCCGCCGTGATCGACGTCGAGCTGTTCGGCCCGGACGGCGAGGTCACGTCCGCGGTCGGCGACTCGATCCAGGTCCAGCCGCACTCCAGCGTCCCGGTGCTGCTCTCCACGCTCGCCGACAAGGCGTACCCGAACCTCACCATGCACGTGATCGCGCGCAGCGGCCGGGTCGCGGCCGCCGTGCAGTCCTCCGACGAGAAGCTGGGCGGCGACTGGCTGCCCGCGTCCACGGATCCGGCGGACCGCCTCGTCCTGCCCGGCATCCCGAAGGACGCCACCTCGGTGCGCCTGGTCGCCTACGCACCCGGTGCGCGGGACGCGGACCTGAAGGTCCAGCTGGCCTCCCCGAACGGCACGCTCACCCCGGCCGGGAACGAGAACCTGCACGTCAAGTCCGGCATGACGGCCGCCGTCGACCTCGGCGACGTCACCAAGGGCGAGGCCGGCTCGCTGCTCCTGTCGCCGACCGACACGCCGGTCCCCGTGGTGGCGGCGCTGCGGGTGACCCGCGGCAAGGGCAGCAAGCAGGAGACGGCGTTCATCCCGGCGACGGGCGAGGTGGGCACGCGCGCGACGGCCGCGGGCAACCGCGCCAAGGGCTCCACGCTCTCGCTGGTCGCGCCGGAGAAGTCGGCGAAGGTGAAGGTCACGGCGTCGTCCGGCACCGAGGGCGGCTCCCCGGTGACGAAGACGTACACGGTCAAGGGCGGCACGACCCTGGAGATCGCGGACCCGCCGAGGCCCGACGGGCTGAAGGGTGCCTACGCCCTCACGGTGGAGCCGGTTTCCGGCGGCCCGGTCCACGCGGCACGGACGCTGTCCCAGCCGGAGGGCGGCGTCCCGATGTTCACCGTCCAGACGCTGCCGGACGACCGGGGGACGGTGGCCGTGCCGAAGGCCGAGCGGGACCTGGCGGTGCTTCAGAAGTGAGGGCTCACCAAGGGGGTGCCGGAAGGACGGGGCGTCAGTCCTCGCCGTCGCCGTAGCGCGGGTCCACCGACTCCGGGGACATGCCGAGCAGCTCCGCGACCTGCTCGACGACCACCTCGTGCACGAGGTGCGCGCGTTCGTCGCGGCCCTTGGTGCGGATCTCCACGGGGCGGCGGTAGATGACGACGCGGGCGGGCCGCCCCTCGGACGCCGTGATCGTGCCGCCCAAGGGCACCACCTCGTCCTGCCACTCGACGCCCGCCCGGCCCAGGGGCGGCACCTCGAGCACCATGAACTCGATCTCCGTGAGCTGCGGCCAGCGCCGCTCCAGACGCTCCACGGAGTCCTGCACGAGATCGGTGAAGGCCTCGCCCCGGCTGGCGGACAGCGGAACCTGAGGCGGCGCCACGGGGCCGCGCATGCCCCTGCCGTGGCGGTCGCGGCGGCGGGGCCTCGGGTCTGCGGAGCGGGGCTGTACGGGGTCGTCCATCACTGACGAAGAGTAGTCCCCGAGATCGGCCTTTCCATGTGGGGCACGGCATGTTCCATGTGGAGCGCGACATGTCGCTTCCTGACCGTTCCGGTCGCGGTTGGACTCAATTCCGTATCTCTCCTGGACCGTCGATCTCACGCCAAATGACGTGATCCGCGCCATGTGGTGACCGGATTCAACACCACGCGCCCCTGTGGTCACTGGCGTCCACGCAGGTCAACGGCGTGCGCGTGCGGTGCGTCGGCGCACGGGACCGGACACGACACGGTGGAGTGACCTGATGGAGAGTCGTCGCGGCCCGCTCAAGAGTGCGGTACCGTCCAACATCGTGAGCCCTGTACGTCGCTGTTCGCGCACCGCTTGCGGCCGTTCCGCCGTCGCGACGCTGACGTACGTCTACGCCGACTCGACCGCGGTCCTCGGCCCCCTCGCCACCTACGCCGAACCCCACTGCTACGACCTGTGCGCCGAGCACTCCGAGCGCCTCACCGCACCCCGCGGCTGGGACGTCGTCCGGCTCGCCGACGCCTCGGGTCCGGCCCGCCCCTCCGGCGACGACCTCGAAGCGCTCGCCAACGCCGTGCGCGAGGCGGCCCGCCCGCAGGAGCGCGCGGCCGAGGCCGGCGGCGGCGCCCGCCGGGCGGACCCCATGGAGGTCGCACGCCGCGGCCACCTCAGGGTGCTGCGCTCACCGGACTCCTGACCGACGCTCCACGGACGCGCCCTTCACCGGATCTTCCCCGTCCGGCACGTTGACGTCCGTTCTCCCGGGCACTGACGATTTCGCCACCCCACAGCCGGGAGGCGTTCCGTGTTCGTGCAGCAACTGGAGCCCGTGGCCGACTCGCTCGGCCTGTCCGCACTCGTCGCGACCCTGCCCCTCCTGACCGTCCTCGTCCTCCTCGGCGCCGTCCGCATGAAAGCGCATCGGGCGGGCCTCATCGGCCTCGCCGTCGCCGTCCTCGTCGCCTGGCTCGCGTACGGCATGCCGCTCGGCCAGACCGCATCCAGCGCCGCGCAAGGCGCCCTCTTCGGGCT
Organism: Streptomyces sp. NPDC018029; assembly: GCF_044327655.1. Lineage (NCBI taxonomy): Bacteria > Bacillati > Actinomycetota > Actinomycetes > Kitasatosporales > Streptomycetaceae > Streptomyces > Streptomyces sp. NPDC018029. The sequence goes on from NZ_JBIRFV010000005.1 coordinate 673,687, forward strand.
CTTCCCCATCCTGTGGATCGTCGTCAACGCCCTGTGGGTGTACCGCATGACGGTCCGCACCCGGCACTTCGACATCCTGCGCCGCTCCTTCGGCAGGCTCTCCGACGACCCCCGCATCCAGGCCCTCGTCGTCGCCTTCTGCTTCGGAGCGCTCCTGGAGGCGCTCGCCGGGTTCGGGGCGCCGGTCGCGATCAGCGCGGTCATGCTCGTCGCCCTCGGCTTCGACCCGGTGCGCGCCGCGGTCGTCGCCCTCGTCGCCAACACCGCACCCGTCGCCTTCGGAGCCATGGGCACCCCCGTACTGACCCTGGCTCAGGTGACGGGCCTGCCACTGGACACTGTCGCCACGGTCGTCGGCCGCCAGACACCCCTGCTCGCCCTCGTCGTGCCGCTGCTCCTCGTGGCGCTCGTGGACGGGCGGCGCGGCCTTCGCGAGACCTGGGTGCCCGCCCTGGCCTGTGGAGCCGCCTTCGCCGTCGCGCAGTTCGCGGCCTCCAACTACGTCTCGGCGCAACTCGCCGACATCGGCGCCGCGCTGGCGGGCGCGGGCGCGCTGATGGCGGTCCCGCACGCGCGCAGGCCGGCCCCCGAGCCCGTCCGCGCCGCCGTCCTCACCGGCGCCCGCAGCGAAGACCTCGACCACGACGACCCGCGCCCCGAAGTGCTGCGCGCCTACGCCCCGTACGCCCTGATCGTCGCCGTCTTCTCCGTCGCCCAGATCCCGGCCGTCAAGGACCTCCTCGCGAAGGCGACCCGCACCTTCGACTGGCCCTTCCTGAACGTCGGCGACCCCTCGGGTGACCCGGTCGGCGGCAACGTCTTCTCGCTGCCGCTCGTGGCGACCGGCGGCACGCTCGTGCTGCTCGCCGGGGTGGGCACCGCGGTGGTCATCGGGGTCCACGCGCGCGTGGCGATGCGCGAATGGGCCGCCACCGTCCACGAACTGCGCTTCGCGATCCTCACCGTGACCTCCGTGCTGGCGCTCGCCTACGTCATGAACCTCTCCGGCCAGGCCGCCACGATCGGGCACTACGTAGCCGCCGCCGGCGCCGGACTCGCCTTCCTGTCACCGGTACTCGGCTGGTTCGGCGTCGCGGTGACCGGCTCCGACACCTCGGCCAACGCGCTCTTCGGCGCACTCCAGGTGACGGCCGCTCAGCAGTCCGGCCTGTCGCCGGAACTCCTCGCGGCCGCCAACAGCTCCGGTGGCGTCCTCGGCAAGATGATCTCCCCGCAGAACCTGACGATCGCGTGCGCCGCCGTCGGACTCGCAGGCAAGGAGGGCGACCTGCTGCGCAAGGTGCTGCCCTGGAGCCTCGGACTGCTCCTCGTCATGTGCCTGATCGTCGTCGGACAGAGCACCGTGGTGCTCGGCTGGATGCTGCCGTGAGCGCGCTCTCCACAGACGCGGCCTGCTGTCGGTCACAGCGGGTACTTTTGGGGTGACCGCGGAGGGCTCTCCGTACTCGTTTGACTCGCAGAACCTGCAGAGAGGGTTGGCCGTGACTGCTGATCTGTCCCAGATCGTGAAGGCGTACGACGTCCGCGGGGTGGTCCCGGACCAGTGGGACGAGTCGCTCGCCGAGCTGTTCGGGGCGGCGTTCGCACAGGTCACGGAGGCGGACGCGATCGTGGTCGGACACGACATGCGCCCCTCGTCGCCCGGCCTCTCGCGCGCCTTCGCGCGGGGCGCCGCCGCTCTCGGCGTGGACGTGACGCAGATCGGCCTGTGCTCGACGGACCAGCTGTACTACGCGTCGGGCGCCCTGGACCTGCCGGGCGCGATGTTCACCGCGTCGCACAACCCCGCCCAGTACAACGGCATCAAGATGTGCCGCGCGGGCGCCGCCCCCGTCGGCCAGGACACCGGCCTCGCGGACATCCGCGCCCTCGTGGAGCGCTGGAGCGAGTCCGGCGCCCCCGAGAGCGCCGCGACCCCCGGCACCCTCACCGAGCGCGACACCCTCACCGACTACGCCGCCCACCTCCGCGGCCTCGTCGACCTGACCGCCATCCGCCCCCTCAAGGTCGTCGTCGACGCGGGCAACGGCATGGGCGGGCACACGGTCCCCACCGTCTTCGAGGGCCTGCCCCTGGAGCTCGTGCCGATGTACTTCGAGCTCGACGGCACCTTCCCCAACCACGAGGCCAACCCCCTCGACCCGGCCAACATCGTGGACCTCCAGAAGCGGGTCCGCGAAGAGGGCGCCGACCTCGGCATCGCCTTCGACGGCGACGCGGACCGCTGCTTCGTCGTCGACGAGAACGGCGCCCCGGTCTCCCCGTCGGCCATCACCGCCCTCGTCGCCTCCCGCGAGCTCGGCAAGCACGGCGGCAAGGGCACCGTCATCCACAACCTCATCACCTCCTGGTCGGTCCCGGAGGTCGTGAAGGAGAACGGCGGCACGCCCGTGCGCACGCGCGTGGGCCACTCCTTCATCAAGGCCGAGATGGCGCGGACCGGCGCGATCTTCGGCGGCGAGCACTCCGCGCACTACTACTTCAAGGACTTCTGGAACGCGGACACGGGCATGCTCGCCGCGCTCCACGTCCTCGCGGCCCTCGGCGGCCAGGAAGGACCGCTCTCCGCCCTCGTCGCCCAGTACGACCGCTACGCCGGCTCCGGAGAGATCAACTCCACGGTCGACGACCAGACCGCCCGCCTCGCCGCGATCAAGACGGCGTACGACGGCAAGGACGGCATCACCCTCGACGAGCTGGACGGCCTCACCGTGACCGCCGCCGACTGGTGGTTCAACGTACGCGCGTCGAACACGGAACCCCTCCTCCGTCTGAACGTCGAGGCACGCGACGAGGCGACCATGGCCAAGGTGCGCGACGAGGCCCTCGCCATCATCCGCGGCTGACACCCGCCACCAGAGGGCGGTCGCGCACGGAGAGCGGGACGGTCGTGGCAGTCCGGCCGCGACCTTCCCGCACCCCCACGCGGCGCCGCGCACGGAGGTAGGCTGACCAGGCCGCATCCTGTGCGCCGACACAGCGCACACCCCACCGCATCCGCTCGAAGGGACCCACCCCATGCCGCTCGAAGCCGGCCTCCTGGAGATCCTCGCCTGCCCGGCCTGTCACGCCCCCCTCAAGGAGACGGACACCGAGCTGATCTGCACGGCGGACGCCAAGGAGTGCGGCCTCGCCTACCCGCTCCGCGACGGCATCCCCGTACTCCTGGTCGACGAGGCACGCCGCCCCGCATAGCGGCACCCGCCCGGCACACCCCGGGCCACCCTGCAGGAAGCCGCGCACGGCGATCGGAGACCTGACCCATGCTCGACGAGTCGCTGCTCGACGACCCCGAGGCGCTCGCCCGCGCCGACCGCCGCGGACTGCTGCGCGGCGCGGCGGAAGCGGGCGCCCGCGTCCGCACCGCGGCCCGGCACGCCGCGGAGGCGGGTCTCACGGAGCTCAAGCCCGACGGCCGCCCCCGCGCCGTCCTGATCGCCGGCCCGGGGACCGCCGCCACCTGCGTCGCCGACATCCTCGACGGCCTCGTGGGCACCGGCTGCCCCGTCATCCGGCTGGCGCCGAGCGGTGTCGCCCCCGCCGCGGGCGCCCTGCGCTGGACCCTGCCCGGCTGGGTCGGCCCCGTGGACCTGCTCCTCATCGCCACCCCGGACGGCACCGAACCGGGCCTCTCCCTCCTCGCCGACCAGGCGTACCGCCGCGGCTGCACGGTCGTCGCCGTCACCCCCGCGCGCACCCCGCTCGCCGAGAGCGTGGAGGGCAGCCACGGCCTCACCGTCCCCATGGCCACCTCGCCCTACGGCGCCTACGAAGGCCCGCACGACGACGCCACCCGCGGCTCCGCGTCGTACGAGGCACGCCGCGTCGAGGACGAAGCCGCACCCGGCGCCCCCTGCACCCTGTGGGCCCTCCTCGTCCCGCTGCTGATGCTCCTCGACCGCACCGGCCTGGTCGCCGCCCCCGACGCCACCCTGCAGAAGGTCGCCGACCGCCTCGACCGCGTCGCGGAGCGCTGCGGCCCCGCCATCTCCACGTACAGCAACCCCGCCAAGACGCTCGCCGCCGAACTGGCCGACTCCCTCCCGCTGATCTGGACCGAGGGCCAGTCCGCGGGAGCCGCGGGACGCCGCTTCGCCGCCACCCTCGCCGAGCAGGCCGGGCACGCCGCACTCGCCGCCGAACTGCCCGAGGCACTGCCCGCGCACGGCGCCGTCCTCGCCGGCAGCCCCACCGGCGGCGACGACACCGACGACTTCTTCCGCGACCGCGTCGACGACCCGGCGGCCCTCCGCGCGCGCGTGGTGCTGCTCCGCGACCGTCCTGTGGACGCCGGAGGCCTCACCGCGGCCCCCGCCGCCCGCGAACTGGCACACGGCCACGACGTCGCGCTCAGCGAACTCGAACCGGAGGACGGCGGCGAACTGGAAGCGCTCGCCGAGCTGATCGCCGTCACGGATTTCGCCGCCGTTTACCTGGCGCTCGCCTCGGGAGCCGGATCATGACCACTGCACCGGTCACCTCCGCGGTCACCGCACGGGTCACCACCGCAGTCCAGCACTCGCGTACGCAGCAGTTTCCAGTAAGTACGCAGTAGTACCCAGTAAGGGAGAGCCCCTCCGTGGACCGCCTCACCAACACCATCCGCCCCTACGCCTGGGGTTCCACCACCGCCATCGCGGAGCTCACCGGCGCCGAGCCGAGCGGCGAACCGCAGGCCGAGATGTGGATGGGCGCCCACCCGGGCGCGCCCTCGCGCACGGAGCGCGGCGCGCTGAACGAGGTCATCGACGCGGCCCCGGAACGCGAGCTCGGCACGGCGACGGCCGCCAAGTTCGGCCCGCGCCTGCCCTTCCTCCTCAAGATCCTCGCCGCGGGCGCCCCCCTCTCCCTCCAGGTCCACCCCGACCTCGCGCAGGCGAAGGAGGGTTACGCCGACGAGGAGCGCCGCGGCGTCCCGGTCGACGCGCCGCACCGCAACTACAAGGACGCCAACCACAAGCCCGAACTGATCTGCGCCCTCACGCCGTTCGACGGCCTCTGCGGCTTCCGCGCCCCCGCCGAGACCGCGGCCCTCCTGGAAGCCCTGGAGGTCGACAGCCTCAAGCCGTACGTCGACCTGCTGCGCGCCCAGCCCGAAGAGGCCGCCCTGCGCGAGGTCCTGACGGCCGTGCTGACCGCCGACCCCGAGGAGATGGCCGAGACGGTCACCGAGGTCACGGCCGCCGCCCAGCGCCTCGGCGGGGTGTACGAGCCGTACGCGGGCATCGCCCACCACTACCCAGGCGACCCGGGTGTCATCGCGGCCATGCTCCTCAACCACGTCCGACTGCAGCCCGGCGAGGCCCTGTTCCTCGGCGCCGGCGTCCCGCACGCCTACCTCGACGGCCTCGGCGTCGAGATCATGGCCAACAGCGACAACGTCCTGCGCTGCGGCCTGACCCCCAAGCACGTCGACGTACCCGAACTGCTGCGCATCGTCCGCTTCGACGCCACCGACCCCGGCGTCCTGCGCCCCGAGGCCTCCGAGACCGGCGAAGAGGTCTACGAAACCCCGATCGACGAGTTCCGCCTCTCCCGCTTCGTCCTGCCCGAAGGCGCCGCCCCGCACGACCTCACGGCCCCCACACCGCAGATCCTGCTCTGCACGGCGGGCTCGGTCCGCGCGGGCGAACTCACCCTGACGCCCGGTCAGTCCGCATTCGTCCCCGCCGACGAAAAGGCCGAAGTGTCCGGTCCCGGCACGGTTTTCCGAGCCACCGTGGTGGCCTGACACACCGGAGCCGTCCCGTGCTGCAACAATGACCCACCGCAAAGGGCGGGCAAAGCACCGCCGACAGCGTGGTCGATACGTACGAAGGCGAAGGGGTACCCCGCACTCATGAGCGCGTCAGGCGGAACAAAGGCGATTGTCGCGGCACTGGCCGCGAACCTCGCGATCGCGGTGGCGAAGTTCGTCGCGTTCATCTTCAGTGGCTCGTCCTCGATGCTCGCCGAGAGCGTCCACTCCCTCGCCGACTCCGGCAACCAGGGACTCCTGCTCGTCGGCGGCAAGAAGGCGCAGCGCGAGGCGACCCCGCAGCACCCGTTCGGCTACGGCCGCGAGCGCTACATCTACGCCTTCCTCGTCTCCATCGTCCTCTTCTCGGTCGGCGGCATGTTCGCCATCTACGAGGGCTACGAGAAGATCAAGCACCCGCACGAGATCGAGCACTGGTACTGGCCCGTCGGCGTCCTGGTCTTCGCGATCATCGCGGAGAGCTTCTCCTTCCGGACGGCCATCAAGGAGTCCAACGCGACGCGCGGCAACCTCACCTGGACGCAGTTCGTCCGCCGCGCCAAGGCCCCGGAGCTGCCCGTCGTCCTCCTGGAGGACCTCGGCGCGCTCGTCGGCCTGATCCTCGCCCTCGGCGGCGTCGGCATCGCGCTGGCCACCGGCGACGGCGTCTGGGACGGCATCGGCACGCTCTGCATCGGCGTCCTGCTCATCGCGATCGCGATCATCCTCGCCGCGGAGACCAAGTCCCTGCTGCTCGGTGAGGCCGCGGGCACCGAAGAGGTCGGCAAGATCGAGAAGGCCCTGGTCGACGGCGAGACGGTCACCAAGGTCATCCACATGCGCACGCTCCACCTCGGCCCCGAGGAACTGCTCGTCGCCGCCAAGGTCGCCGTCCAGCACGACGACACGGCCACCGAGGTCGCCGCCGCGATCAACGCCGCGGAGGAGCGCATCCGCGCCGCGGTACCGATCGCCCGGGTGATCTACCTCGAACCCGACATCTACAGCGAGTCGGCGGCCGCCGCGGGCCAGAACCCGGCGAAGGCGCCCGGCGGCCACTGAGCCTTCCGGTCCGTACGCGGACGGGGCCCCGCACCGGGTGGTGCGGGGCCCCGTCCGCGTATCCGGGAAGCTCCCGGCCGCTGATTGCTACCGGACCTCCCGCAGTACGTCGAGGATCGCCGCGTCGTCGGGCGCCGCCTCCAGCCGCTCCCGGAAGCCGGTGTCCATCAGCTTCCGCGACAACAGGGCGAGAATCCGCAGATGTTCGTCCCCGGCGGCCGCTTCCGGTACGGAGATCATGAAGATCAGCTTGGCCTTCGTACCGTCGAGCGAACCCCACTCGATGCCCTCCGACGACCGCGCGAACCCGACGACCGGGGCGTCCACGGCATCGGTCTTGGCGTGCGGGATGGCGATCTCCTCGCCGAGCCCTGTGGTGCCCTGCTCCTCGCGCCGCAGCGCGGTCCGCACCAGCTCCTCCACGTCGTTGACCTTGCCGGTGGTGGCGAGCAGCGCGGCCATCTCACGGATGGCGGCCTCCTTGTCGCCGGCGTCGAGCCGGACTTTCACGGTCTGCCGGGTGAGGTACCCAGAGAGAACGTCGTCGGCCGGCTGCGTCGGCTCCGGCTCCGGCTTCGGGTGTTCGGTTCGGGTATTGGCGGAAGGGGCGGACGGCGCCTTCCGCGGAGCCCCGGCGAGCACCGGCTCGGGCCCGCCCGGCACCTCGACCAGGGGAGCCCCGCGCCGCTTGCGCTCACCGAGGTCGACCAGAGTCACGGTCGTGAGCGCCGTGACGACCGCACCGATGGCGATGGCCACGAAGAACATGGGTACGCCGCCCACTGCGCCAAGCACCGCCACGATCGGTCCGCCGTGCGGCACCGCGTCCTTCACGCTCGCCATGCCGGCGATCGCACCGGCGACGGCACCGCCCAGCATGTTGGCGGGAATGACCTGCGCGGGCCGGGCGGCGGCGAACGGAATGGCGCCCTCGGAAATCCCGAAGAAGCCCATGAAGAGCGACGCCATCCCGGTCTCGCGCTCCTGCTCCGAGTACAGCTTGCGGCGGAGCAACGTGGCGAGACCCTGACCGAGCGGCATCACGGGGATGGCCGCGGCGCACATGCCCATCACGGTCTGGTTGCCGGTCGCGATGAGCCCCGTACCGAAGAGGAACGCGGTCTTGTTGACGGGACCGCCCATGTCGAACGCGATCATGAGGCCGAGGATCGCCCCGAGCAGGATCGCGCTGGTGCCCGTCATCCCGCTGAGCCAGCTCGTCAGATGCTCGAACACCCAGGAGATCGGCTTGCCGATGACGTAGATGAAGAACAGCCCGAGAGCGGTGGTCGCGACGATCGGGATCACGATGATCGGCATGATCGGCCGGACGAACTTCGGGACCTCGACCTTCTTGATCCACTGCACCAGATAGCCGGCCAGGAAGCCGGTGACGATGGCCCCGATGAAGCCCGCGCCCGCCTTGGAGTCGTACAGCTCACCGGTGTTGGCGATCCACCCGCCGATCATGCCCGGCACCAACGCGGGCCGGTCCCCGATCGCGTACGCGATGTACCCGGACAGGATCGGCACCATCAGCGTGAAGCCGATGACCCCGATGGCGTTCACGTGCGCCCAGAAGGTCCCCTCCGGGATCACATAGCCCTTGGACGTCGCGTCGCCGCCCAGCGCCAGCGAGATCGCGATCAGCAGACCACCGACCACGACGAACGGAATCATGTACGAGACGCCGTTCATCAGCGCCTTGTACGCGACGCTCCGCTCCCGGCCGCCTCCACTGCCCTGGGCGGGAGCCTCCGCCGCACCGCCAAGGCCCCCGGCGGAAGCCTCTGTCGCACCGCCGCCACCGCCGCCGTGCACAGGAGCGCTCTGCACCCGCTCGATCAGCCGCTCGGGGTGGCTGATGCCCTCGGACACCCCGACGGACAGCACGCGCTTGCCGGCGAACCGGCTGCGGTCCACGTCCTTGTCGGCTGCGATGATGATGCCGTCGGCATCTCTGACATCGTTGTCAGAAAGGACGTTCTCGGCGCCGATGGAGCCCTGTGTCTCCACCTTCATGTCGATGCCGAGGCTCTCCGCCGCCTGCGAGAGCTTCTCCGCCGCCATGTACGTGTGGGCGATACCGGTCGGACAGGCGGTGACGGCGAGCAGCTTCAGCCTCCGCTGCCCGCTGGTGCCCCCGCCCATGGGGGGATCGGCCGGACTGGTCACGTGGATCTCCTAACGCCTTTGCCGCACAAGATCGCGCATATGTTCCCGATCTCAAGGCATCCTGCAACACATAACCGCAGGATCAAAGGCGCAAAGGTCCCATAACGTCCACCTCTGACGGCCTATCCGCCGAACATCGGGTACGCGAAGGCGGGCTGGGGCTTGCTGGGCCAATCGGTGTAGCTTGGTGACCGAGCCAGACGTCGCTGCTGATGGCGGTCGGGCGGTCCACGCACGGACTGTCCGAGGGAGAGAGGGCCTCCGACGGACTGCGCTGCGCGCGTCGGTGCACCCTGTACCCGATGCCGCAGGTCAGCCATGTCCACCCTCGACCCATCCACGAGGAGCAGCTCACTCATGACTCTCATCAACGGCAAGGACTTCAAGGTCGCCGACCTCTCCCTGGCGGCGTTCGGCCGTAAGGAGATCACTCTGGCCGAGCACGAGATGCCCGGTCTGATGGCGATCCGCAAGGAGTTCGCCGCCTCCCAGCCGCTGGCCGGGGCCCGCATCATGGGCTCCCTGCACATGACCGTGCAGACCGCCGTCCTGATCGAGACGCTGGTGGCGCTGGGTGCGGAGGTGCGCTGGGTCTCCTGCAACATCTTCTCCACCCAGGACCACGCGGCCGCGGCGATCGCGGTCGGCCCGAACGGCACCCCCGAAGACCCGCAGGGTGTGCCGGTCTTCGCCTGGAAGGGCGAGAGCCTGGAGGAGTACTGGTGGTGCACGGAGCAGGCGCTGACCTGGCCGAACACCCCCACCGGCGGCCCGAACATGATCCTGGACGACGGCGGCGACGCCACCCTCCTGGTCCACAAGGGTGTGGAGTATGAGAAGGCCGGCAAGGTCCCGGCGGTGGAGACGGCGGAGAACGACGAGCACCGCGTGATCCTGCAGGTCCTCAACCGCACCATCAGCGAGGGCTCGCAGAAGTGGACGCAGCTGGCCTCGGAGATCCGCGGGGTGACCGAGGAGACCACCACCGGCGTGCACCGCTTGTATGAGATGCACCGCGAGGGCACCCTGCTGTTCCCGGCGATCAATGTGAACGACGCGGTGACCAAGTCGAAGTTCGACAACAAGTACGGCTGCCGGCACTCGCTGATCGACGGCATCAACCGCGCCACCGACGTCCTGATCGGCGGCAAGACCGCCGTGGTGTGCGGGTATGGCGATGTCGGTAAGGGGTGTGCGGAGTCGCTGCGCGGCCAGGGCGCCCGGGTGATCGTCACGGAGATCGACCCGATCTGCGCGCTGCAGGCGGCGATGGACGGCTATCAGGTGACCACGCTGGATGAGGTGGTGGAGACGGCCGACATCTTCATCACCACGACCGGCAACAAGGACATCATCATGGCCTCGGACATGGCCCGGATGAAGCACCAGGCGATCGTGGGCAACATCGGCCACTTCGACAACGAGATCGACATGGCCGGCCTCGCCGCGATTCCGGGGATCGTCAAGGACGAGGTCAAGCCGCAGGTGCACACCTGGACCTTCCCCGAGGGCAAGGTGCTGATCGTGCTGTCCGAGGGCCGTCTGCT
>NZ_JBIRFV010000006.1:0-570415 GCF_044327655.1 Streptomyces sp. NPDC018029
CCCTTGGGGTTTGTGTTTTTTTGGGGGCTCTGGGTGTGCCGGGGCGGGGGGGGTTCCCCTCCGGGGGGGGGGCGGGGGGGGGGCCCCCCCCCCCGGGGCGCCCCCCCCCCCGACTGCCCCGCCCCTCGGTCACAAACGCGCGTCGGTCTCCGGCCGCAGAACCACCTTGCCGATCGTGGCGCGGGTCTCCAGGGCGTGGTGGGCCTGTGCCGCACGGGCGAGGGGGAAGGACTGGACGACCGGGCTGAGCCGTCCGTCCGCCGCCCACCGGAGCGCCGTCTCCTCCAGCCCTCTGATACCGCCCGGCAGCCCGAACAGCGAGGGACCCACCGCCAACCGGGAAGTGATGCCGTACTGCTCCAACTCCGGGGGAGAAAAGCTGGTGAACCGGCCCTCGTCGGAGGCCCAGCCGAAGTACAGATGCCGTCCTCCCCTGCCGAGCGACTCGGCGGCGGCCCGGCCGAGCCGGCCGCCCACCCCGTCGAGGACGACGGTCGACGGTTCGCCGCCCAGCACCTCGTCGAGTCGCTCCTCCCAGCCGGGCAGCGTGTAGTCCACGGCACCGTCCGCGCCCTGCTCCAGCACCACGTGGAGCTTCTGCTGACCGCTCGCCAGGCCCACGACCACGGCACCCGCATGGTGTGCCGCCTGCACCAGCAGCGTGCCCAGGCCCCCGGCGGCCGCCGTGACCACGACGACATCCTCCGCCGACAGGGCGGCCTGCTTCAGGACGCCGACCGCGGTCCGCCCGGTTCCGATCATGGCGACGGCTGCGTCGTCGTCGAGCCCGTCGGGAATCCGGTGCAGGGAGTCGGCCGCCGTGACGGCATGCGTGGCGTAACCGCCGTTGCGCTCGTGCCCGAGATAGGCCACCACCCGCGCCCCGAGCCACGCTTCGTCGACCCCCGTGCCGACCGCGTCCACGACGCCCGCCGCCTCCCGGCCCGGTGTCATGGGCAGGCGCGGCAGCGCCATCCCCATCTCGCGCCCCGCGCGCAGCACGGTGTCCATGAGGTGGACCCCCGCCGCGGACACGGCGAAACGGACCTCGCCCGGGCCCGGCGACGGTGCGGCCACCTCTTCGTACACCAGCTTGTCGGGTGCGCCGAAGGCGTGCTGACGGATCGCGTACATGGTTCTTCCTCTTTCCTCTGCCGGCTTTCCGTCGTCGGTTCGCCCGGCGGCCGGCCTCCTGTCCGCGCCCGGGAGGGGCTCAGCCACGGCGGTCGGTCAGGAGCGACACGACCTCGGCGGCCGGGGTCATCGCGGCGATGTTCCGGGCGGCCGCCCCGGCGGCGACCCGGAACGACGGCTCCCGCACCACCCGTACGACCGCCTCACCGGCTTCCTCCGCCGAGCCGATGACCGCCGCGGCACCCAGCGCGGCCGTTCGCTCGGCGTTCAGGGGTTTGTCGAGACCCATGGGCAGGATCACCATCGGGACGCCGGCACCGAGCACCGAGAGCACCGTTCCGGCACCACCGGAGGAGACGACCGCGTCCACACCCTGGAGCAGCAGCGCCATGGGGACGAACCCGGTCACGTGGACGCCGCTCCCGCCGACGGGCAGCGTCTCGTCCGTGGCCGAGGGCGGAAGGACGGCCACGACGTTCACGTCGTGCTCGGTGAGCGAGGCGACGATCCGGGTGAGCGCGTCAGTGTCGTCGATGATCGTGCCCAGCGTCACGAGGACGCGGGGGAGGTGCTCACGGCCGGGGAAGGACGGAGCCCGCCAATCGGTCGCGGTCTCGGTCCCGTGGGCCTGGGGGCGGATGGTGACGCGGTCCGGTGCCGGCTCCCAGTCGTCGCGCTGGAGGCAGTCGGGCCATGGATCGACCGTCGCCGACGGCCGGGCCAGGACGATGCCACGCTCCGCCGCGCGGGCGGCGGCCGTCGCCCACATGGCATCGGCCAAGGGCGCGTCCAGGGCGATGCCCACGCCGTGGGACACCCACGCCACGCCCAGCCGGGAGGCCACCAGCGGACCGAGGAAGTCCGCGGTCTCCGCTATCACCAGGTCCGGGGCGAAGTCGCGGGCCGCTGCCAGGGCGTCGTCCGCGCCGAGGTCGACACGGGTGCCGCCGAAGAACTCGCCCGCGGTGGCCGGGCTCATGTCGGTGGCGGCGTTCTTCCCGGTGCGCCGCTGGAACTCGCCCAGGGTCTCTTCGAGCGTGGCGCCCGCCGCGAGGACGGGGGCGGGCGCCACCAGGTCGCCGAGGGAGGCGTGGGTCAGGAACGCGGTGGTGTGACCGGCCTGACGGGCCGCCTTCTCCAGGGGGAGCAGCGGCAGCAGGTGGCCGTGGGCCGGCGTGCCGGAGAACAGGATGCGCATGGAACACCTTCAGCAGAGAGAACAGGGGCCTGAGCGGAGCGCCCCGTGTGGTCAGGGACGCGACAGTGCCCGCACGAGTCCGGTCGTCGCAGACCCGGCGGCCTGTTCCGGACCTCGTCGTTTCATCATGCGTGTCGTGGCTGCTCATTCCGGGGCGCGGCGACTGCTCGCCTCTGCTCAGATCCGCCCACGGGCGGCCATGGCCCCCTCCTCCGGCCCGGCGGGCCCGCGCCCGGGTGCCGAGGACGGGAGTGTCAACGGACGTCTGGGGCGGGGGCCGAGCGCGGTGTCACCAGGCCGCAGTCGTACGCCATGACCACCGCCTGCACACGGTCGCGCAGCTGGAACTTCTCCAGGATGCGCGCGACATGGGACTTCACGGTCGTCTCGCCGATGCCCAACTCCGCGCCGACCTCCGCGTTCGACAGGCCGCGCGCCAATGCGCGCAGCACATCGAGTTCGCGGGCCGTGAGCGCGTCGAGCCGGGGCGGCACGGCGGGTGCGGTCTCCGCCGGCATGCCGGCGAACCGGTCGAGGAGCCGGCGCGTGACGCGAGGAGCGAGCACGGCGTCGCCCGTGGCCACCGTCCGGATCGCCTCCACCAGGGAGTCGGCGGGACCGTCCTTCACCAGGAAGCCGCTGGCCCCTGACCGCAGCGCGTCCACGACGTGGGCGTCCAGGTCGAAGGTGGTGAGGACGATGACATGGCTGGCCGGAACACTGCGGGTGATGAGCCGGGTGGCCTCCACGCCGTCCATGTTCGGCATCCGGATGTCCATGAGGACGACGTCGGGCGTCAGCCGCTCGGTCTCCGCAACGGCCTCCCGGCCGTCGGACGCCTCCCCGACGACGTCAATGTCCCCCTCGGCTTCCAGGATGAGCCGGAAACCGGTCCGGATCATGGGCTGGTCGTCGGCCAGCAGAACGCTGATACGCCGCATCGGTTCGATTCCTTTGTCATGGTGCTGATGGTCGGTGCTGATGGTCGGAACGGGCGCACGGATGCTGCCGGGAGGCTTCAGGACGGTTTGAGGACGGCGTGGACGCAGAAGCCGCCGCCGGGCCGCGTACCGGTGTGCAGGGTGCCGCCCACGGCGGCGATCCGTTCCCGCATGCCGACCAGGCCGTGCCCGCTGCCGTTCGCGGGTGCCACCGAGACCCGCCCGGCGGCCGTGTCCGGGCCGTCGTCGCAGACCCGGATGGTGAGGCGCTCCGGTCCGTCCCCCCAGATGAGCTGTACGCGGGTCCGCGTCGGACCGGCGTGCTTCATCGTATTGGTCAGCGCTTCCTGGACGACGCGATAGGCCGTCAGATGGGAGCCGGCCGGCAGGGGAAGCGGTGTGCCGAGCACGCTGTACTCGACGTCCAGGCCCGTGTCCCGCACGGAGTCGATCAGCGAGGGGAGGCCGTCCACGGTCGGCTGCGGCGGTTCCTTGGAGGGGTCGGCCGGTGCCTCCTCGTCCGTCCGCAGCACGTCCAGGAGCCGCCGCAGCTCCGTGACGGTGTCCCGACCGGTCTGCTCGACCGTCGCGTGCAGTTCGTGGGCCTTCCCGGGGTCACGGTCCTGGACCCGGTCGGCGGCGATGGTCTGCACGACCATCAGGCTCACGTTGTGGGCGACGATGTCGTGCAACTCCCGGGCGATGCGGGCCCGCTCGTGCATCACCGCCGCACGGGCGGTGGCGGCCTGTTCCCGTTCGAGCGCCGCCGCGCGTGCCACGGCCTCGTCCCTGATCGCGGCACGCGCCTTCGCGAGGCGGCCCAGCGCCCAGGCCGCCAGCAGGATGACGGCCTGGGTCAGGAATGTGGTGACCCGGTGCCCCGCCGGCGCGATGAGCCCCTCCACCAGGGAGTCGAGCGGGATGAACATTCCTGCCACGACGGTGGTGATCCAGGGGTCACGGCGTACGGCCGTGAGGAACACGGCGGTGGCGACGGCCAGATACGTCGGCCCGATCGAGGTGCCCTCGGGTCCCGACAGCTGCGGAACGTACCTCAGCGCCTGCATCGTGCTCGCCGCCGCCGCCGTCACCAGCAAGGTGCCGAGCGGCAGGCGGCGGTGCACCGTCATGGGCAGCGCGACCAGCAGGATGAGGACGAACCACCAGGCGTCCGGCGCCCGCAGGCCCTGGCTGTCCGCGGGAATCACCGAGGGCAGCGAGAGGCATCCCCCCACGGCCAGGAGAGCCAGCACGATGTCCGTCAACGCGGCCGGTACGCCGCGCCCCGCGAGGGAGCCTGTCACCTTCATCGTTCAACTTTAAAGCGAACTTTTGCCCGTCCCCGCCGTCCGCAAGGCGGACCCACCCGTCGCTCCTCCTCCCTGGCGGCCCCTCCTCAGGGAGGAGGAGAGGTGAGTACCGCCCCGGGCGGCGGCCGGTCCCGCTCGTCCTCTCGGCGGAGCCCTCGCCTCGCCTCCCCCGACGGGCGGAGGGCAGGATTCGACGCGAGGGCGGAGAAGTCGGCGCCTCGTGGCCGATGGACTTGAGGCACCACCCGCCACCTCACTCGACGAGGCCCTTCATGCTCAGAGCACGCCGCCGGCACACACCGGCCGACACCCCCGCCGCCACCACTGATAGCGCCGTACGCCTGACCCAGGTGACCAAGCGCTACGGCGACGGCGAGTCGGCGGCCATGGCCCTCGACCAGGTGAGCCTCGGCATCCCCGCCGCCACGTTCACCGCCGTCATGGGCCCGTCCGGCTCGGGCAAGAGCACCTTCCTGCAGTGTGCCGCCGGCCTCGACAGGCCCACCTCCGGCGTCGTGCAGCTCAACGGCCAGAACCTCGCCGAACTGGGCGAGAGAGAGCTCACCGCGTACCGCAGGACCCGTATCGGCTTCGTCTTCCAGGCCTTCAACCTGCTCCCGTCCCTCACCGTGGAGCAGAACATCACCCTGCCCTTGCGACTGGCCGGTGCCGCCGCCGACAGTGCCTCGCTCGACGGCGTCGCGGCCGGTGTCGGACTGACCGGGCTGCTGCGCCGCCGACCCGCCGAACTCTCCGGAGGGCAGCAGCAGCGAGTGGCCATCGCACGCGCTCTGATCACCCGGCCGGAGGTCGTCTTCGCCGACGAACCCACCGGCGCGCTCGATCCCGACACCGCCCAGGACATCCTGCACCTGCTCCGGCAGGCGGTGACCGACCTGCACCAGACCGTGGTGATGGTCACCCACGACCCCGTGGCGGCCCAGCACACCGACCGGGTCGTCTTCCTGGAGGCCGGACGCGTGGCGCACCGTGTGGACCGGCCCTCCGCGGACCAGGTCAAGCGCGTGATGTCCGAGCTGCGAAGGGTCCGCTGATGCTGCGCCTCGCCCTCGCGACGCTCCGCGCCCGCAAGGGGCCGTTCACCGCGACCTTCGTCGCCCTGCTCCTGGGCGCGGCGGTGATCAGCGCCTGTGGAGTGCTCCTGGAGTCCGGGCTGCGCTCCGCTCCGCCTCCCGAACGCTACGAGAAGGCACCGCTGATCGTCGCCGGGCGACAGCACGCGGAACTCGACGTGAAGTCCGCCGACGGCTCGACCTACCGCAGCTCCCAGCCGCTGCCCGAACGCCTCGTGCTGCCGGCGGACCTCGCCGACGACCTCGCCGCGGTCGACGGCGTCGCGTCCGTGGTGCCGGACCGGGGCACCGCGGTCCGGCTGCTGGCCGGCGGCCGGCCGGTGACCGGTCACAACGGCGCGTCGCCGCAGCTGCACGACTGGGGCAGCCGCACACTGGGCGGCTTCCGTCTCGTCACGGGCCACCAGCCGCGCGGCGCCCGCGAGGTCGTGCTGGACGCCGACCTCGCCGCCCGCAGCGGACTGCGGACCGGCTCCTCCGTACGGCTCATGACGCACGCGGCTCCCGTCACGTTCGAGGTGGCCGGCCTGGTCGCGCTCGACGGCGGCCGAACCCCCCGGCAGTCCGTGCTGTTCGCCGCCGACGCCGCCCTCGACCGACTGGCCCCCGACACCGCACGCGACGTGTACGCCTTCGGTGTACTGACCACCCCCGGGACCACACCCTCCGCGGCGGCCTCGGACATCGAGCGGACCCTCAAGGGAGAGCGGTCCGTCACCGTGTACACGGGCGGTGACCGCGGCAGGGCCGAGTTCACCGATGTCGCCGTCGGCGCCGCGCGCGTGGTCGAGCTCGCCACCGGCATCGGGGGGAACGTCCTGCTGGTGGCCGTGTTCGTGCTGTGTGCCACGACGTCGCTCGCCGTACGCCATCGCCGCCGCGAGCTGGCGCTGCTGCGGGCGATCGGCACCACACCGCGTCAGCTGCACACGATGATCGCCGCCGAGTCGGCGGTGGCGGGCCTGGTGGCGGGTGTGCTCGGGTGCCCCTTGGGTGCCGGTGTCGTGTACTGGCTCAGCGCGCAGTTCGCGGGCCGGGGCATCGTCCCGCCGGACTTCCGGCCGGTGATCGGTCCGCTCCCGTTCCTCGTCGCCGTCGTCGCGACCGTGCTGACCGCCGTGGTGGCGGCCTTCGTCGCGGCCCGGCGGGCGGCCCGCGTCCGGCCCGGTGAAGCCCTGGGAGAGGCGGCGTCCGAGCCCGCCCGCCTCGGCCGGGGGCGCGTGGTCACCGGTGGCGTGCTGCTGGCCCTGGCCGCGGCGGTGTGCGGCATCGGCCTGGGATACCGGGCCGACTTCCTGACCCTCGTGGGGCTCGCCAACTCCCTTGTCCTGCTGCTCGCCGTCGCCGCCGCCGTGCTCGGACCGCTGCTCACCCGCGCGGCGATCGGCCTGCTTGCACCGCTGCTGCGCCGGACGGGCGTCACCGGGTGGCTGGCCGCGGCCAACACCCGCAGCGCGGCGGTCCGGACGGCGGGCGCCGTCACCCCGCTCGTCCTGGCCGTCTCCTTCGCCGCGACGGTGGTGTTCACCCAGACCACCCAACTGAGTCAGTCGGCCGACGAGATCCGCTCCGGCACGGTCGCCGACCACGTGCTGACCGCTCCGTCCGGCATGTCGCCGCAACTGGCGCGCAGGGCAGCGGAATTGCCCGGGGTGGCGGCCGCGACCGGCGTGGTGCGCTCCAAGGCCGTCGGGGTGGGCTCGCTGCTCGGGGAGGAGGAGGCCGTGTCACTGAGTGCCCAGGGCGTCGAGCCGAGAGCGTTGGCGGAGACACTCGACCTGGACGAACGGGACGGCGACCTGTCCGCTCTGAGGCGGGACACGGTGGCCCTCAGCGCGACGGCGGCCTCCTGGCTGGGGCTGGGCGTCGGCGACCGGGCCCACTTGTACCTGGGGGACGGCACGGCCTTCGACGGCAAGGTGATCGCCGTGTACGGCCGGGGCTTCGGCTTCGCCGACCTCACCTTCGACCACGATCTGCTGCTGTCCCACACCACGGAGGCCGTCGACCGGTCCGTCCTTGTCCGGTCGGCCGCAGGGTCCGCCGACGCCGCGGCGCGGCAGCTCGCGGCGCTGGCGCGCGACTACCCGGGCACCGCCCTGAGCGGCGCCCTGGCGGCGGACGCCCAGGTCGAGGAGCAGCGGGCGACCGCCTGGGTGAACTACCTGGTGGTCGGCCTGATCATCGCCTATACGGCCATCACGGTCGTGAACACCCAGGCCATGAACACCGCCGCCCGCAGGCGGGAGTTCGCCCTGCTGCGGCTGACCGGCACGGATCGCAACCAGGTGCTCGCCATGATGCGACGCGAGAGCCTGACGGTGGTCGCCGTCGGCGCCGTGGTGGGTGCCGTACTGGCTCTGCCCCCGCTGATGCTGGTCGCGACCGCCCTGACGGGCACTCCGACGCCGACCACTCCAGTGCTGGGCTGGCTGGCCATCCTGGGCTCCACGGCCGTACTGGCGGTGGCCGGGGCGATGCTGCCCGCACGGCTGATGCTGCGGACGCGTCCGGTGGAAGCGATCGGAATGAAGGAGTGAAGGAGCGAAGGAGCAGGAGCGCGCGAGGGATCAGGGCGTGCGGGTCGGCCGTGCCCGGCCCGCACGCCTCAGGAACGGACGCTCAGGCCGTCGAAGGTGAGGCCGAGCAGGCGCTCCGCCTGCTCCCGCTGCTCGGCCGGCGCGGCCAACGGCCTCAACGCGCTGATGCGTTTCGTGGGGACCAGTCTGTCCAGTTCGGTGATCGGCACGGTGCTCGCGCAGATGACCCTGTCCGTGGACGGCACGGCCGTGCCGTCCCTGCGCGGCCGCCAGGTGGCGCTGTTGCTGGCCGCGGCGGCCGTCCTGACCGTTACCCGTCCTTCCCGTTCCCGGGATGGTCGTCCGCGGTCGTCTCCCGCCACGAGGTGACCACTCGCATCCGCTCGCCCTGGGCGCCGAAGAGACTCAGGAATTCGACGGGCTGCTCACCCGCGTTGGCCAGCGCGTGCGGCAGCCGGGTGTCGAACTCGGTGGCATCCCCGGCCACCAGTACCACCTGTCGGGTGCCGACGGTGACGCGCAGTCGCCCGTGCAGGACGTAGATCCAGCTGTGGCCCTGATGGGTGTGGAGCCCGTGGCCGGAGGCGGTCGTCGCCCCAGTCGGCAGCACGTGCTTGTGGGCGTGCGAGCCGCCGTAGTGGCGGGTCAGGGGCAGCACCGTCTGGTCCTGCCCGGACACGACGACCGGTCGGAGGTGGATACGCGGGTCACCCTTCGGCGGCGCGCCGACCAGTTCGTCGAGCGGCAGCCCATAGGCGTCCGAGAGCGGCAGCAGCAGGTCGAGCGTGTACTTGCGCTGCCCCGACTCCAAGCGCGACAGCGTGCTCGCGGAGATGCCCGTGCGCTCGCTGATGTCGTCCAGCGTCGCACCGCGCTGCTGCCGCAGCGTCCGCAGCCGCCCGCCGACCGAGCGCAGCACTTCTTCCAGCTCACCGTGGTTCACCCCCACATCTTGCCGGGTCGGCAAGGTGCCTAGGGCGCGGCCGCTCTCCGCCCTCAAGATCACCGCCAAGCGAAAGGAACATCATGGAACTCACGCACAGTACCCACCGGCAGACGACGGACGAGCACACCGACGGGGTCCACGACGTCGTGGTGATCGGCGGCGGCGCGGCCGGCCTGAACGCGGCGCTCACTCTCGGTCGCGCCCGCCGTACCGTACTGCTCGTCGACGCCGGGCAGCAGCGCAACGCCCCCGCGTACAGCATGCACAACTACCTGGGCCACGAAGGCATCGCTCCGGCCGACTTCCTCGCTCTCGCCCGGCGCGAGGCTGCCCGCTTCGGTACGCGCATCGTCCAGGCGTCGGTCGTCGCCGCGAAGCGCGCCGCGGAGGGGAATTTCGAGGTCGTACTCGACAACGACACCGTCGTACGGGCGCGCCGCCTGCTGGTGACCACCGGCCTGGTGGACGAACTCCCCGACGTGCCCGGTCTCGCCGAGCGCTGGGCGCGCGAGGTGCTCCACTGTCCCTACTGCCACGGCTGGGAGGTGCGGGACGAGGCGATCGGCGTCCTGGCCACCGGCCCGGTGGGGGTGGAGCAGGCGCTGCTGTGGAGCCAGTGGAGCGGCGACATCACCTTGCTCACGCACACCGGGCCGCCGCTCGACGACGCGGCGCGCGCACGTCTCGCTGCCAGGAACGTGCGGATCGTGGAGGGCCGGGTGGACCACCTCGATGTGCACGAAGACCGGTTGCGGGGTGTCGTACTGGCCGACGGGCCGCGACGGGAAGTGGGTCTGACCCGCCTGGTGGTCGCCCCCCGCTTCACCGCACGCGTCGACGGGCTGGCGGACCTGGACGTCGAGACCGCCGAACTGTGGCTCTTCGGGCAGCTCGCGGGCAGTCACGTGGTGACGGACGGGCAAGGAGCGACAAGCACGCCGGGTGTGTACGCGGCGGGCAACGTCACCAGCCTCACGGAGACCGCCATCGGCTCGGCCGCCGCCGGACTGAAGGCGGCCGCCGCCCTCAACCTGGACCTCATCACAGAGGACACTCGGCGAGCCATCACCGCGGCAACCCCGCCCGGCGTGTGACACGGGAGCCTCGGCCGATGCCCCGTAGGTGATCCGGCAGGAGGACGCCTCGTCCGGGCGGCTCATCCGAAGGCGGCGAACTGGCGTGACTGGCAGGCCAGTTCGCCGTCGGGCCCGGGCGTCGGCATGACGGGAAATCGAAGACCCGGCCGGCCGGTGACCCGCCTCCGGCCGGCAAGTGGGCGGAAGTGGGCAGTAGTTGGCGAATGGATGAGCATGACCTGGCATGGACGTCGTAAAGGATGTCAAGGAGGGCATTTCGCCTCGCCGTCCGCCCCGGTGGCGTCTCCGGTGGCGTCTCCGGTCAGGCCGGTCCCGCGCGCGGCAGCCGGAGCGGGCCGGCGACGGGAAGAAAGGTGCTTCTGCTCCTATAAGGTGATCGATCTGTACGAGGGCGGGTGCGGACGTCAGAGCGTGAATGTGGCGCCGCGGCACACCTCATCACGACGTGTGACACGGCCTGTGTGCTGCATTGTTCACGGCGTGTCACACGGGAGCGATGGTGTGAAGCCGAGGGCCGTCGGCCCGTATACCGGTTTGTCGGCTACCCGTCGGGTGCCCCTGCTCCAGCGCAAACAGACATCGAGCCGCTGACGGCGATCCAGCCCGGCGCGGTGCACAGTGAGGAAGGACAGGAACGGAATGGCGACGGAAGACTCCGCCTCCCGCTCCGCCGGTGAGAGCACTCGCCCGCACGCCCCGGACCGGCGAGACCGGTTCGCTGACAGACTCGCCACGGCGAGGATGCACAACTTCGTCGGCCGCGAGAAGGAGGTCGAACTCTTCAGGCGGGCTCTGACGGGAGGGCCGTCCGCACCGTCGGTCATCGTCGTGCACGGACCGGGCGGCATAGGCAAGAGCGCTCTGCTCCAGCGTTACGCGGTCGAGGCCAGCGGCGCGGGCAGGCCCGTCATGACCGTCGACATCCGCACGACCCACCCTTCCCCGACCGCCTTCGCGCAGGCGGCGGCCGGTGCCCTTTCGCAGGACGACTGCGTACTCCTGGTGGACGGTTTCGAGCGGTGCCGGGACATGGAGGAGTGGGTACGCAACCGCTTCCTTCCCAGCCTGCCCGCGGGCGCGCTCGTCGTCTTCGCCGGCCGAGTGCCGCCGGACCCCCTGTGGCGTGCGGACCTCGGGTGGAGCGACCTCATGGAAGTCGTGCCGCTCGCCGAACTCGACTGGAAACACGCCGAGGCGCTGCTGGCGGGACAGGGCGTCGACCCGGCCGCGCACGGTGAGCTCCTCGGCTTCGCGGGAGGCAACCCGCTCGCCCTGCGGCTGGCCGCCGAGGTCGCCGCTCACGGCAGCACGGACGGCGCGGTCTGGGCGCCGTCCCGCACGGTCGTCGAGCAACTGCTGTCACACCTCGTCGGCGAGCTGCCTTCCCCTGCCCACCGCCGCGCACTCGAAATCTGCGGCCACGCGCTGGACACGACCGAGGACTTGCTGCGGGTGGTGCTCCCGGACGAAGACGCCACCGAGCTGTTCGCATGGCTGAGGCAGCTGCCGTTCGTCCGCTCCGGCCGGTTCGGGGTGTACCCGCACGACGTCATCCGCGACTCGTTGGACAGCGACTTCCGTTGGCGGGACCCGGAGCGGTACATGGTGATGCACCGAACGCTCCGCCGCCACCTCGTCGAACGCATCCGTAACGCGCCCGAGCACGAGGCCTTGAGGGCGACGGGCGCCTACAACTACATCATTTCCAGGGCTCCTTGGATCCGGAAGTTCCACGGCAGCCGTGACGAGGGCGGTGCCTACGAGGACACGGCGCGTCCAGAGGACGCCGCCGAGCTGGTGAGGATGGCACGCGAGATCGAGGGCGAGCAGGGCGCGGCCGTCGTCGAATACTGGCTGGGCAGGCAGCCCGAGGCGTTCAAGGTGCACCGCCGCCACAGCTCGAACGAACTCCTGGGCTTCATGGTCTGGCTGCGCGTCGAGTCACCCGACGAGGTCACGCGGCGGGCCGATCCCGTCACCGCGGAGGCATGGGACGCTGTCAGCGCCCTGGCGCCACCCCGCCAGGGAGAACACATCGGTGTCGCCCGTTTCATGGTGCATCGGCACACCCCCCACCGTCCGTCCCGGGCATGGGACCTGGTGCACATGCGCATCATCTTCGAACTCCTGCGGGTGAGGCACTGTGCCTGGTCGTGTGTGGTCATGGCGGACCCGGACTTCTGGGCGCCGCTGATGAGCTACATGGACATGTTCCTGCTGCCGGGACGGTCCGGGCGGGTACCGGGACTCTTCTGCCACGACTGGCGGGCGGTGCGGGTCGACGAGTGGGCAGATGGCATCGACACCCGTCTGCTGGGCGGACCTCCGGAGAAACCGGCGGAGGGACCTCGCAGCGCCGATGCCGCTCTGACGCGTGAGGAGGCCGACGCCGCCGTCCGTGACGCGCTGCGGAATTGGCTCGACCGCGACGCGCTCGCCGTCAGCCCGCTGCTGCGGTTCAGGATCATCGAGTCGTCCGCCGGCCCCGATGCGGTGACGGCGCTGCAGGAGGTGCTCGACAAGGCGGTTCAGCGGCTCCGGGCGAACCCCCGTACCAGCCACCTGCACTCCGTACTGACGTCGACCTTCCAGTCCTCGTTCACACAGGAGGCCGCGGCACGCCGTCTCAACATGGCGTTCAGTACGTACCGCCGTCATCTGGCGCGGGGGATCGACGAGGTACGCGAACGGGTGTGGCTATGGGAGACGCAGGGACACGTGCCCGACTGAGCAGGAGCCGGATGTGTCGGAAACCGGACGCTCGGGAAGCGGGACGTGCGGGAAAAGGGGCCGGCCCCGACCGGTGCGTTGCTCACTCGCTGATCAGATGCTGCTCGTTCATGGCTCGTAGCGTCCCATCCCGCCGTATGTGATGCGTAGGTTGTCGTCCGTCCAGAGGTTCGAAAGCTCCTAGACGCAGAGGTGTGAGTGATGCGAATGTTCCGCACCAAGGGATTCGGCGCCGGCATCGGCGTCGGTGCGCTGGCCGGTGCGCTGCTGCTGGCCGGAGCACCGGCAGCTTCCGCCGTGACGGGCACCGAGGTGTGTCCCCGGCCGACTCCGACGGTGACCCCCGTGTGTGTCTTCGACGAGGCCGACTTCAGCGGGCTGTTGGAGAACCGGCCGGTATGGACGCCTGCGCTGTCTGCCGGGAAGAACGACAAGATCTCATCGATCGTAAACGACTCCGACTACCGCGTCCGCGTCTTCAAGGACGCGAACTACCGGGGTGAGTGGCTGGAGATCGGCCCGCGTCAGAGCTGGGTGGCTACACCCGAGTGGGACAACCAGATCTCCTCCTACTTCATGTACTAGACGAGGACCGGTGGCCGGAGCAGGCCGCTGACGCGCGCAGCACGGTACGGGGCACCCGCCCACCTGCCTTGTCCCCTCCGTCGATGTCACCTTCAGGCACGACGAGGAGCCCCCAAACCCAACTGCCTTGTCAGCTCACCGCTTTCAGGTGCACCAATCTCGTACAGGAGACACCATGCGTTACACCCGTCGTGCCAGAAGCCTGCTGGTCGCCGCAGTCGTCGTCGCCGGAGCGTGCACCCTCACGGCCTGTCAGGAGAACGACGCCGATACGAAGGCGGGCACGGCCTCCACCACGGTCACCACCGACGCGGGCAACTCGGCCGACGACGACTCCGCGGCGGACGACGGCGCGGCCGACGACTCCGTCGCGGACGACGGCCCTGCCGGAGGCGGCGCAGGTGTGAGCGGCACCTTCGCGGGCGGGACTGTCGAGTACCTGGCACCGGAGAAGTACATCGTGAGTGCCGACGGCAAGGAGCAGCAGTTCTACGTCGCGCGCAGCACCGGGGTGTACGGCGCAGGCGTGCTGTGCGGCGAGCACAGCACGCGGGCCACGACGCGCTGCTTCCTGGCCGAGTTGGAGAGCAGCACCAAGAGCGGGTCGGTCGCGGCGGACGTGGTCCTGAGGAGCGGGGTGGCCACGAGGATCACCGAGCGTGCCGCACCGGACGAGGGCGCGGCGGTCGACGACCAGTGAGCAGGGCGGCCGGTGACTCGGCCGCCGTGAAACTTGCCTTACTGGTAAGTTAAGTTTCATGAGTCCTCGAAGGAGTGCCAGGAGCCAGCTCGTCAGTAGCGCCGAGGAGGTCTTCTACAACCGGGGCTTCGCAGCCACTGGGGTGGACACGGTCGCGCAGGAAGCCGGTGTGTCGAAGCCGACGCTGTACGCCCACTTCAGCGGCAAGAGCGACCTCGCCGCGACGGCGTTGCGGCATCGGCACGACGAGGCGGCCGCGGAACTGGCGGAGTGGCTGGCCGGTGTGGAGGATCCGGCCGCCCGGCCGACAGCCGTGTTCTCCTGGCTGGCTCGCCGGTACGACTCCAAGGGCGCCCGGGGCTGCGCCTTCCTCAACGCCGCGGCCGAGGTGGTCGACCCCGAGGATCCCGTACGGCAGGCTGTCCTGCGGGAGAAGCGGTGGCTGCGCGAACTGCTCATCACGCTGTGCGCCGAGGCCGGGACAACGGCGCCCGAACCCATCGCCTCACAACTCCTGTTGCTCATCGACGGCGTGGCCGGGCGGGTGGTCGTCGAGGGGCCGCAGGCCGCCGCGCGAGCGGTGGCCGACGCCGCGGACGCCGCCGCCGTCCTGCTGGAGGCCGGTACGCGATGAGGCACGCCGGAGACCGGATCGCGCGGCGCGCCGCCCTCCTGCTGTCAGGTCTCGCCCTGTACGGCGCCAGCACGGCCCTACTCGTCCGGGCGAGCCTGGGAACGGACCCGTGGACGGTGCTCACCCAGGGCGTCGCCCGCACCACCGGGCTGACTCTCGGGCTCGTAGTCGTCCTGGTCTCGGCCGCCGTGTTCGTCCTCTGGATCCCCCTGCGGCAACGCCCCGGCATCGGCACCCTCGCGAACGCCGCCCTCGTCGGCCCCGTCCTCGACCAGACGCTGCGGATCCTGCCGGCACCACACCCCTGGCCGTGGCGGCTGCTCTTCCTCCTCGGCGGCGTCGTCGGCACCGCGGTGGCCACCGGGCTGTACGTCGGGGCCGGCTGGGGGCCGGGCCCCCGGGACGGGCTGATGACCGGACTCGCGCGGCTGGGTGTTCCGCTCCTCGTCGCCCGTACCCTCATCGAGGCATCGGTCCTGGTGGGCGGATGGCTGCTCGGCGGCACCGTCGGCATCGGCACGGCGGTGTACGCCCTCGGCATCGGACCGCTCGTCGCCTACTTCCTGCCGCGCCTCTCCCTGCGGCCCGGCTCCACGCCGGACCGGCGGGAAGCAACGGCTACGCCGCGCTCTGCGAGAACTGGGTACCGATGGTCCGCAGCAGTTCGAGCGCGTGATCGTCGGAAGACCCCGGGACGGCTGTGTAAAGAACGACACGAAGGTCACTGCCCTCGACAGTGAGGACGTCGCAATCGAGTGTCAGGGGACCCACCTGGGGGTGGTGGATCGTCTTGCGGCTGGAGGCATGGCGGGCCACGGCGCGTTCCTGCCACAGAGACTCGAAACGCGGACTCGCTCGGCGGAGGTCGGCGATGAGGTCGCGCAGCAGCGGATCGTCCGGGTGGCGTCCGGCGGCGGCCCGCAGGTCCGCGGCGGCCGCGGACTCGAAAGCGGCATCCTGGGCGGCGGAGGTCGCGACGCGGGACGGGACGCCGGTGAAGTGCCGCCACAACAGGTTCTGGTCGCGTGCCGTGCCCGCGGACAGCTCTCCCAACAGGGCTGTGAGCAGAGGGTTGGTGGCGACCACCTGCCACGCGGCGTCCAGCACGAGGACCGGGGTGTCGGTCATCCGGTCCAGCATGCGTCGCACCCCGGGCGACATGTGTCTGCTGATGCCGTTGACGCGCGGATCGGCGTGCCCCGCGAGCCGGAAGAAGTACGCGTTCTCGTCGTCGGACAGGCGAAGCGCCCGGGCCAGGGACTCCACCACCGACGGCGACGGGTTGCCCGCTCGTCCTTGTTCGAGGCGGGCGAGGTAGTCCACGGAGAGCCCGGCGAGCAGCGCGACCTCCGAGCGTCTGAGACCGGGTGCGCGTCGACGCCCTCCCGGGGGCAGTCCGACGCTCGCCGGAGTGAGGCGGTCGCGCCAGCCGCGCAGACAACGGGCGAGTTCCTTGCGTTTCATGCGTCCATGGTCACCCAGTTCCGGCAGGGCAGCGTCGCCCTGCCGGTCCTAGCCAAACGCGGTCTCTGGTACTGGAGTCGGGCGGCCTTCATCGTCGAGGGGAGCGGTCGTCGCAGACGTGGTGCATGTCCACGACCGTCTCCTCACCCGTTGCCGCCCTTTTTGGAGCCTTCGCATGACCACGCGTTCCCACCGCAATCCCGCACCGCTCACCCTCCGGGCCCGGAGACTGGAGGGCAAGGTCATTCTCATCACCGGTGCGTCCGCCGGCATGGGCGAGGCCGCCGTACGGCGCTTCACCGCCGAAGGGGCGACCGTCATCGCCGGCGCGCGGCGCCTCGACCGCTTGGAGGAGCTGGCCGCCGAATCGTCGAATCAGGACACCGATGTTGTCGCCGTCCCCCTCGATGTGACCGACGAAGCCTCCGTCGAGGCGGCGGTCGCCACCGCGGTCCAGCGGTTCGGCCGCCTCGACGGTGCCTTGAACGCCGCCGGCGTCACCAGTGACGGCACCCCCGTGCACGACAAGCCCACCGACGTCTACGACCGGGTCATGGAGGTCAATGCCAGAGGCGTCTTCCTGTCGATGAAGCACGAGATCCGTGCTCTGCTCGCCAACGGCGGCGGATCGATCGTCAACGTCTCGTCCATCGGAGGCATGGTCGGCGTGGCGGGCATCTCGGAGTACGTCGCCTCGAAGTGGGCGGTCCACGGCCTCACCAAGAGCGCCGCCCTGGAGCTCGCCGCGCACGATGTGCGCGTCAACGCCCTGGCGCCGGGTTCCACGCGCACGGAGATGTGGGACATGCTCCCCGCCGCCGTCCAGGACCATCTCGCCGCCATGTCACCGATGAACCATGTGGCCCCGGCCGACGACATGGCCCGGGCTGCCCTGTTCCTGCTCTCCGACGAGAGCCGCTGGACCACCGGGGCGGTGCTTCCGGCGGAGGGCGGCCACCACGTGGGCCGCTGACCCGATCGCCGGCATCGTGCCCACGGCCTCGCGGAAGCGCTAACTTCCCGGCTTGGTGGACGCCTCACCGTCGAGCCCGAGCACCAGCGGTACGGCCAGCAGGCTGATCGTGGCGAGGAACACCCAGGGCAGCGCCGCGCCGCCCTGCGAGAGCGCCGTGAGGAGCGCCGGGGCGAGGGCACCGCCGACCGACCAGGAGAGTTGGTAGACCCCCAGATAGCGGCCCCGCAACTCCTCGGGCGCCATCACCACGCTCAGTTCTCCGGTCGGCGGCGAGCCGAGGATCTCACCCACGGTGTAGAGCACCATCGCGATCAGCAGCCCGACGATCACCGCCCGCCCCGGCAGCACGAGCAGCGTGCCGAAGACGATGAACGCCGCTGTGTTGAACAAGAGGGCCAGCACCAGCACAGCCGTCGGCCGGTGAGCCTCGATCCACCGGCTCGCGAGCGTCTGGAGCAGCGCCACCATGGCCGTGTTCAGCACGACGAACACACCGACGATCCAGCCGCCGACCCCGAGATCGTCCGTCGCGTATACGGCCAGCAGCACTGTGAGCGCCGTGGAGGCGAAGACGAAGGAGATGTTCGCGGCGACCAACCGCAGGTACTGGGTGTCCTTCAGCACGGCGCGATAGCCGCCCGAGGTCCCTCCGGCGGGTTCGCCGGCCGTCCGCTCCGGCTCCGCGGGCCCGGCGCCGGCCACCGCGTCCGTGTCCGCGGCCCGGAGAGTGATCACCAGCCAGCCCGCGACGGCGAAGCTGACCACGTTGATCACCATGACCGCCCGCAGCCCGGCGACGGTTCCCATGCTCAGCGCCACGGCGGACACGGCGCCGCCGAAACCGACGCCGACATTGCGCAGGGCACGGACGAAGCCGAACCAACGGGCCCGCTCGACGCCCCGGGTGACCAGCACGACGAGCGGACTGCTGCCCATCCAGAAGGCGGTGGCACCCAGCTGCACCACGAACTGCCACACCACGATCTGCCAGACCGCGTGCGCGAACAGGAAACCGATGAACCCGGCCACTGAAAGCCAGTTGCCCGCAGCGACCACCGCGCGCGGGCCGTATCGGTCCAGCAGGGGCCCGATGACGGGCGGCACGGGCAGGGCGAGCAACTGGCCTGTGGTCAGTGCGGCCCCAACGGCGACCAGGGGCAGCGACGTCGTCTTCACGAAGAAGACGACGGTGAACGCCATCACCAACCCGTTGCCCAGGCTGTCGATCAGATGGGCCGTGACGAAGCGGCCCTGTCCCACGAGGTCCGGCAGACCCCAAGCCGTCTGGATGCGCCGCCACGTGGAGGGCGGAGAGGGAAGCCGCGGCAGCATGAGCGCTCTACTCCGCCGCGTCGACGGACGGGTCGCTCTGATGGAAGACGGCCGCGCTGCACGCCTCGGCGTGGGCCGCGATGGAGATGATGCCGCCCGAACCGGCAGGGACCACCTTGGCGAATGAGCCCGCACAGCCTTGCGGGGTGTAGAACAAGCCGTAGGCCGCATGCCATACCTTGGTTTCCCCGGATACCGGGTCCACCACCGGCTCGGCCCGGGGGACCACTCGCTGCTGTACGACGCATCCTTCAGCTGCGGAGTCCTCAAGAGCCCGCCGCCAAGCGGCCTCGTCCGTTTGCCAGCCCACCACGGCGCCGGCTCCGCCGCCACGCGCGTTGACCTTCAGGATCAAGTGCTCGCGCCGCCGCACACATTCGTCGACAAGACCGGCGTCGTTCCGCAGCACGTCAGCGTTGATCATCCGGGTCCAGGGGAGCACCCGGTCGACGAGTCGGCACTCGGCCGCGCTGAGGAAGCCGCGCCACGCGGGGTCCGAAAGAAGCGCCATGCAGGCCTTGTTGGCATACATGTTGCTGGAGAGCGGGGTCCACAGCAGCGTTCCGCCCGCCCGGTGCGCACGCACCAGGGGCGCGATCAGGTCCCAGCCGCCGGGTTCCTCGGCGATCTGGTCCGGGACGAAGGCGCGGTAGGCCACGTCGATCCTCGTGTCCCCCAGGTGGAGCGCCCCGTCGCGCTCGTGCACGTCGGAGACCTCGGCCACCAGGATCTCGAGGCCCACCGAGAGCAGTGCGGACTGGAAGTTGCGCCAGAGTTCGCCGTAGTCGGCCAGACCACCGCGCCATTCCAGCAGGGCCACCACCGGCTCACGGCCGGGTGCCACCCGGGCGCCGAAGCCACGCAGTGCCTCCGCCACGGCGCGAATGGGGTCCACGTGGCCGAGCCGGTTCCGGCGTGCGAAGTCGGCGAAGGCGCCGACTTCCATCGTCGCCCGGGAGATCTCACTCGCGAGGCCCCAGCCGCCGGCCTCGCTCCCCAGATTGAACTCCAGGAGCTTGAACGAGGTGCCGTCGTGGTACATGTCGGCCCGGCCGAAAGAGGGGGGCGGCACGTCACCGAACTGCCGTATCGCCTCCCAGTGGGCGTCATTGATGCCCAGCACCGACCGGAAAGCGTTTAGATCACCGCCGAACATCCGGTCCGGCAACGAGAAGAGTATGTCGATGAGGTTCTGCAGGTCATCGGCGAACTCGCGGATCTCGCGCTCGGCGACGAAGAGGGGTCTGGGCAGATACTCGCCATGCCACGGTGCGAGCGTGCGGAAGTCCTTGACGTGTGCGGCGACCCCGGGCAATTCACTGCCCGGGGTGCGGAACTCCTCGTTGTACTGAGCCGTTACCCGTTCCGCCGACATCAATCCCCACTCCTGCTCGATGGTGAACAGGCCTCTCGGCCCGTAGCAATCACCTTCTCACCGCGATCTCATGCGTGACTCAACCACGACTCAATCACCCGCTGGCGTCCCTCATGGGCACGGCATTCCTGTGTTAACACTAGAGTGCTTGAGCGCCCCGAAAGAAATGGTTCTGCCAACAGAGCGTCCGGTCAAGGAACGCATTGTGTCGACCGGGGAATTCGGCTCGGCACCAGTTGCCTTTTTCTGTTCGGCACACTCGGAGTCCGATCGCGCGGTGCACTCGCGGGCACGGTCGGACGGAAACCATGGGAGGCGCCACATGACCGCCATGACGGACACCTTCGCCGACGCCACCGGCGGGCTCGGGGACACGGAGTGGGACCGGCTCGCCGGCGGCAGGTTCTACTCGTCCGCGTTGTGGCTGCGGCTGTGCGCCCTCGACCCCGGATCGGTCTCCGGCGGACTCCACGTGGACACCCCGGGCGGCGGCCGGGCCGCGATCCCCGTGGCAGCGGTGACCGACGAGCCCAACCCGCACCTGCGGTGGCACGATGTGCTCACCGCGCGCGGCCTGCCGGCACCGGAGCCCGGCGGTCTGCTCATCGGCCAGCGCCGCGGCTACCTGACGCACCTGCTGACCGGCGAGGGAACCGATCGCACCGAGGCCGCCGCCGCGGTGCTCGACGCGATCCGGACGTTGCGCTCCCCGCTGCACGAGGACTCGAAGATCGCCCGCGTGGCGATGTACCTGACCACCGAGGACGTGCGGGCGCTGCGCGCGGCGGGGGTGCGGACCGCCCCGGTCGCGTTGCAGACCGACGCCTGGATCGAGATCCCGCCCGGTGGCCACCAGGCTTGGGTGGCCTCGATGTCGGCGCACCGGGCCCGCCGTATCCGCAGCGAGATACGAAAGTTCGAGCGAGTCGGATACGAGGTGGAACACCGGACGCTCGCCGAGTCCTGGCGGGACGTGGCCCGGCTGCTGGTCCGCTCGTTGCTGCGCTACGGCAACACCGTCGACGCTGCCGCGGTGGCCGAGTCGTTCCGCAAGCAGGGCGATCTCGCCGGTTCGCGCGCCGAAGTGGTGCTGTGCTCGCGCCCCGGCGAACCGCCTGTCGGTTTC
The DNA here is from genome assembly GCF_044327655.1 of Streptomyces sp. NPDC018029. Lineage (NCBI taxonomy): Bacteria > Bacillati > Actinomycetota > Actinomycetes > Kitasatosporales > Streptomycetaceae > Streptomyces > Streptomyces sp. NPDC018029. The sequence goes on from NZ_JBIRFV010000006.1 coordinate 21,183, forward strand.
TGCCTGTACTACCGCTGGGGCGACACCGTCTACCTGCGGGCGCTCGGCTTCGACCACGACCGACTCGCGTCGGCCGCCGAGTACTTCAACCTGACCTATTACATGCAGGCAAGGCTCCCAGGGGTGCGCCGACTCCACGCGGGCACCGGGACCGCGGAAGGAAAGGCACTGCGCGGCGCGACACTCCGGCCGCTGTGGCTGCTGGACCTGTCGGAGGACAGCCCGCTGGCCGGGTACGACGACGAGATCCGCGAGCACAACCGCGCACTGCTCACCGGCTTGCGCGACTCCTCTCCCGCGATATCCGAAGCCTTGGAGGACGAGCTCTGGGAGCCTTACTGCTAGCGCCTCGGCGCGTCGCGATTGAGTCGTGGTTGAGTCGCCCGAATAGCTCCCGTGCCACACTCGGCCCATGCTTCACAGGCGTGCTGATCAGTCCCTGATCGAACAGATAAGCCGGATTCGCAGGGGTCTTGTGGGAACTCCGCTGATTCCGCTGCGGGATGAGCGGTGCGACCTCGTCGCCAAACTGGAATTCTGCAATCCCGCCGGAAGCAGCAAGGACCGTTCGGCGCTGTGGATCCTGGAAAAGGCTATCGGCCGTGGGGACATAGCGCGCGGCACCACGGTGGTCGAGTCGTCGTCCGGCAATTTCGCACTGGCCCTGGCCTTCTACTGCCGAATGCTCGGCATCTCGTTCGTCCCGGTCATCGACCCGAACTGCAATGAGGCCACCGAAGCCCAACTTCAGTTGCTGTGCGAGCGGGTGGAGAAGGTGTCGATCCGTGACACGACGGGTGGTTATCTGGAAAGCCGGCTGTCCCGGGTTCAGGACGTGCTCGTCGAACTGGGCTCGGTCTACTGGCCCAACCAGTACGCCAACCCGGATGCCAGGGAGGCGCATTACCGGTTCACCGGGGCTGAGCTGCTCGCGCAGGCCGGCCGGCTCGACTACCTCTTCGTCGGTGTGGGCACGGGCGGCACGATCGCCGGCCTCTCTCACCGGATCAAGGAGACACATCCGGGCTGTGTGGTCGTCGCGGTGGACGCCGAAGGGTCGGTGATCTTCGGAGGGCCGCCGAAGAAGCGGCGTATCCCCGGCATCGGTTCCAGCATCGTGCCGCCGTTGTGCGGTCAGGCGCTGATCGACCGGGTCGAGATCGTCTCCGAGACGCGTACCGCTGAGGCGTGCGGCGTGCTGGCCGCCGAGTACGGCCTGTACGCAGGGGGTTCGACCGGCAGCGTCTACGCCGCCGTTCAGGACTTTTTCGCACGTCACCGTCCCGGACCACGTCGTCCCCGGGTCGCATTCATCGCCGCCGACCGCGGTCAGGCCTATGCCGGGACCGTCTATGACCCCATGTGGTTGCGGCAACTGGGCGCCGAAGCGGCACAGCCTCCCGGCGTCGAGAACCTGGCCGTCAAATGAAGGAGCACCACTCCGTGACCAACGCAGTCCCACCGCCCCTGACCGTGATCGGTGCGGGCGACATCGCCGCCGAGACGGATCGCCACCGCCCGGAACTCCTGGAGGTCGTCCGTGCCGCCTACCTCGCACACGATGCAGGGCAGAGCTCGAACCCGCACAGCTCGTTCCTGCGCTTCCCGCACCAGGACCGGTCGCGCATCATCTCCCTGCCGGCCTACCTGGGCGGGGCGTTCGAGATCGCGGGCAACAAGTGGATCGCCAGCTTCCCGGACAACACGCGGCACGGGATCCCCCGGGCCTCGGCGACGCTGACGCTCAACGACTGTGCCACCGGCTACCCGTTCGCCTGCATGGAGTCCTCGATCGTCTCGGCGACGCGGACCGCGGCCTCCGCGGTGCTCGGCGCGCAGACCCTGCTCGGCGCGCGCCGCGCCCGGCGCGTCGGCATCGTGGGAACGGGTCTGATCGCCCGGCACGTATGGCGGTTCCTGCGCGATCTCGACTGGGTGATCGAGGGATTTCGGCTCTTCGACCTCGACACGGCGGCGGCGGGCCGTTTCGGTGCCGCTCTGGCCGAGCACACGGAGGCCGAGGTCGTGGTCGCCGACCAGGTGGAGGACGCGTTCACCGACTGCGACCTCGTGGTGCTGACCACGGTGGCAGCCGAACCCCACGTCCATGATCCACGGCTGCTGGCCCACAACCCGGTGGTCCTCCACCTGTCATTGCGCGACCTCACCCCCGAAGTGATCCTCACCGCACAGAACTTCACCGACGACGTCGACCACGCCGTACGCGAACGCACCTCGTTGCACCTGACGGAACTGCGCACGGGCAACCGTGACTTCATCGACGGCACCCTCGCCGACCTGCTCTGCGGGCGACTGGTCCGACATCACGAACGGCCGGCGGTCTTCTCGCCGTTCGGACTCGGCGTACTCGATCTCGCCGTCGGCAAGTGGGTGCACGACCGGGTGGTCGCCGCGGGCCGGGGCCACCGCGTGACCGACTTCTTCACCGGGGCGGAGGCCTGACGTATGACCGTCTCACCGACTTCCGGATCCACCGAAGACCAGTATGTCGTCGTGGTGAACCACGAGGAGCAGTACTCGGTCTGGTTCGCCGACCGTGCGCTGCCCGCCGGCTGGACCGCCACCGGCGCGCAGGGCACCCGAAGGCAGTGCCTGGACCACATCGAACAGGTGTGGACCGACCTGACCCCGCGCTCGGCGAGAGCTTCACGATGACGGCCACCGACCTCGCGGCGGTCTGGCTGCGCGGGCTCGGCAGCCGTGACCGGACCGCACGACAGCGCCTCTTCGTATTCCCGCACGCCGGAGCAGGCGCCTCCGCCTACCGGCTGGCGGCGCACCTACCGGACACCGTCGAAGTCTGCACGGTCCAGTTGCCCGGCAGGGAGAACCGGTTCACCGAACCGGCCCTGACGTCTCTTGACGACGCCGTGGCCGCGCTCGCGCCGCTCATCGCGGGCCACTCGGACCTGCCGTACGCCTTCTTCGGGCACAGCATGGGTTCCCTGATCGCCTTCGAGACGGCACGGCGACTCCGCGCACTGGGCGCTCCTCTGCCCGAGCGCCTGTTCCTGTCGGGCATGCGGGCCCCCGGCCTGCCGGACCGTGACCCGCGGCACGGGCTGCCGGACGACGAACTGCTCGCCGCAAGCGATCTCGACGTCCTGGACGCCGAGTTGCGGGAGCTGCTGCTGCCGGTGCTCCGTGCAGACCTGACTCTCTGCGAGACGTACACGCACCGAAGAGAGGCACCCCTGCCCTGCCCCTTGACCGTGCTGGCGGGCTCAGACGACGACAGCGTCGACGGGGCGGAGCTCGCCGGCTGGCGCGAGCACACCTCGGCTGACTTCACCCTGCACCTGTTCCCGGGCGCTCCCCACCTGTATGTGCGCGGCGCGGAACGGCACCTGGCGCAGATGATCACGCTCACCTTCCCCGCACGGGGCTGAGAAAGGATCTGTTCATGGCCCCGACCACCCTGGTCGCCCTGTGGGAGCGGCAGGCGGCCGCGACCCCCGACGCGATCGCCGTCGTCACGGGAGCACACCGCGTCACCTACGCCGACGTGGACCGCCGGGCCGCGGCGCTCGCCGCCGGGCTGCGGGCACGCGGCATCGGACCGGAGGACCTGGTCGGCGTCTGTCTCGGCCGCTCGCTGGAGATGGTCGCGGCCCTGCTGGGCATCCTGAAGGCGGGCGCCGCGTACCTGCCCCTCGACCCGAACTATCCGGCCGACCGGCTCCGATACATGAGCGCCGACTCGGGGGCCAAGTGGTGCCTGTGCGACGCGGACCATCGGGCGCAGGCTGTGGCGTCCGGCGCTGCCGACGTCCTGCTGGTCGAGGACTTCGCCACGGAAGCGCTCGACACACCGCCGGACCAGGTGGTCCGCCCGCACCATCTGGCGTACGTGATCTACACCTCCGGTTCGACCGGCCTGCCCAAGGGGGTGGCCGTCGACCACGCGGCGATCGCCTCACTCCTGGAGAGTGCGGCCGACCGCCTCGGCCTCAAGGCGGACGAGCAGGTACTCGCGCTGACCCCGCTGTCGTTCGACATCTCGGCACTGGAGCTGTTCGGGCCGCTGACCCGGGGAGGGACGGTGGTGATGGCCCCCCACGCCGCCAACGCCGACCCCGAGCTGCTGGCCGCCACCATCTCCGACGCGGACGTGGGCGTCGTCCAGGCAACCCCCACCACTTGGCGGATTCTGCTGGCGTCCGGCTGGGCGGACGGGCACGGCCGAGTACTGCTGTCCGGCGGTGAGCCGCTCGATCCGCAGCTTGCCCGCGACCTGCTCGCCACCGGCGGAACCCTGTGGAACCTGTACGGGCCGACAGAGGCGACGGTGTGGGCCACCGCCGCCCGCATCGACACCGTGGCCGACCGGATCACGGTCGGAACGGCCCTGTCCAACACCCGGCTGCACGTCGTCGACCAGAGCGGGCGGGAGGTCGGACCAGGGATCACCGGCGAGTTGTGGATCGGGGGCGCGGGTGTGGCACGCGGCTATGTCGGCCGGCCCTCGCTGACCGCCGACCGGTTCGTGCCCGACCCGTTCGCGGATGCCTCCGGGCGCCTGTACCGGACCGGCGACCTCGCCCGTTGGTCCACCGACGGCACCCTGGAAGTGCTGGGGCGCGACGACCACCAGGTGAAGGTGCGCGGCTTTCGCATCGAGCTCGGCGAAATCGAGGCCTGCGCGCGCAGCCACCCCCTCGTTGCGGACGTGGTCGTCGTCGTCGACCGCGAGGCCGTGGGCGGGGACCAGTTGGTGGCATACCTCGTGCCCGCGCACGACGCGCGGACCCCACCCGAGGACCTGCCCCGCCAGGTGCGGGCCCACCTCGCACGGCGGCTGCCCGCCCATATGGTGGCCCAGGGCTACGCGGTGCTCGACGCCCTGCCCCGCACCCCCGCGGGCAAGGCCGACCGGACCGCAGTGCGGCGGGTTCCGCACAGCCCGGCTCTGGCAGGCGAACCGGCGCCCGACGGCACCTCGCTGCCGCCGCACACCGCGGCGGTGCGCCGCGTATGGGCCGAGGTGCTCGGGCTCGACGACGTGTCCCCGCACGACGACTTCTTCGCCCTCGGCGGCCAGTCGCTCAGCGCGGTACGAGCCGTGGCCCGGCTGCGCGCGGAGCTCGGCATACCGGTCGACACGCAGTCGCTGTTCACGCATCCGACCCCCGTCATGCTCGCCGCCGCCCTGGACGGCATGGCGCCCTCGCGGGACGAACCGATCCCCACGGCCGCGACCTCCCGGCTCTCCTTCGGCCAGGAGCGGATCTGGTTCTTCGAGCAGTTGAACGACGCCGTACCCGCCTACCACCTGCCGGTCGCCCTGGGACTGCCCGGCGGGCGCGTCGACCTCACGCTGCTGCAGAACTGCCTGTCCGCCCTCGTGCGCCGGCACCAGGCGCTGCGCACGGCTTTCGTCACCGTCGGTGGCCGGGCCCACCCCGAACTGCACGAGCCGGGACCGGTACCGCTGCGCCGCACCGACGTCGCCGAGGAGGACCTGGACGCGCTGATGACAGAGCGGATCCGCGCTCCCTTCGCCCTCGACCACCCACCGCTGCTGCGCGCGGACGTGCTGCGCACCCCGACCCGCGACATCACCCTGCTGACGTTCCATCACATAGCGTGCGACGGGCCATCGTTGGACCTCATGGTGCGAGAACTGGGGGAGCTCTACACAGGGCTCGCCGCCGGCCGCCGCCCCGCCCCGGCACCGCTGCCCGTGACCTACGCCGACTACGCAGCCTGGCAACGCGAACGACTGACCGGCTCCGAGCTGGAGCGGCTGCTCGGCCACTGGTGCACCCGGCTGTCCGGCGTGCCCGTCCTGGAGCTGCCGACCAGCCGCCCACGGCCGGCCGTCGCGAGCCATCGCGGTCGCCGCGAACTCCTGCGCGTCCCCGTCGACCTGGCGCACCGGCTGCGCACGCTGTGCCGCTCCGAGGGGGCCACCCTGTTCATGGGGCTGCTGGCCCCGCTGCAGGTACTGCTCGGCCGGTACGCCGACGAGACCGATATCGCCGTCGGAACCCTGACAGGAGTTCGGCCGCGCACGGAACTGGAGGGCGTGGTCGGCTACTTCGTGAACACTGTCGTCCTGCGCACCGATCTGTCGGGCGACCCGTCCTGGCGCGAGTTGCTGGGCCGCGTCCGGGACGTCGCACGGCAGGCGTACGAGCACCAGGAGATGCCCTTCGAGAAGCTGGTGGCGGAGCTGGCCCCGGAGCGCGACCTGAGCCGTAATCCGCTCTTCCAGGTACTGCTCGCCCTGCACGAAGAGCCGGTGGCCGGTCACGTCACCGAACTGTACGACCGCAAGGAGCTGGAAGGACGGCTGGGCACCGCCCGCTTCGACCTCGCCTTCGACGTCACGGACCATGCGACAGGGGCCGGCGACCTCAGCATCTCCATCGAGTACGCCACCGACCTGTTCGAAGCCGATTTCGTCCGGAGTCTCGGCCGACACTTCCTGCGGGTGATCGAGCAGATGGTGTCCGGCGCCACAGCCAGGCTGTCCGAGGTGGAGATCGTCCCGACCGACGAACTGCGCGACGCCCTCACCCTGGGCGACCGGGCCGGCCGGCTGCCCGAGCCGACCACGCTGGTCCGCCGGTGGGACAGCCAGGTGCGTGCCACGCCGGACGCGCGGTGCGTCGTGGGCGACGGCCGGTCGCTGACGTTTGCCGAGACCGACGAGCGGGCCTCGGCCCTGGCCCGGGAACTACGAGCCGGGGGAGTACGCCCCGAAAGCCTGGTCGGCGTCTGCCTGGAACGCTCGGTGGAGCTGGTGGTCGCCCTGCTGGGGGTGCTGAAGGCGGGGGGAGCCTACGTACCGCTCGACCCCGGCCACCCGACGGAGCGGCTGCGGTATCTGCTGGCCGACTCGGGTGTACGCCTGGTCGTCGCGGACCCGGAGCACCCCGCCTCGGCCCTGTTCTGCGACGGCGTGCGTCTCGTGGCGGTGGACCAGGAGTCCGGGGCCGACGACGGGCCGGTCACGGATGCCGGTCCGGCCGCAGAGCCGCAACCGCACCACCTCGCCTACGTGATCTACACATCCGGCTCGACCGGCAACCCCAAGGGCGTCGCGATCACCCACGCCAACATCACCGGATTCCTGGAGTGGAATCAGCGGCTGTGCCGGCTCACCGGCAGGGACCGGGCCCTGCTCAACCACTCGGTTGCGTTCGACAACTCGGTCTGGGAGATCTTCCAGTGCCTGATATCCGGCGCCGAACTGCACCTGGCGAGCCCCACCGCCGCCTACGACCCCGAGCAGTTCCTGCGAGAGGTCGCCGAGCGCGGCATCACCACGCTCAACGCGACACCCTCGCAGATGCGGATCCTCCTGGAGTCCGGTGCTGATCCCGCGCCACAACTCGCCTCCGTGCGCCTGGTGTTCACCGGCGCCGAGACCGTGCCGCACGACGTGGCCCGCCGCGTCCTGTCCGTCACCGCGCCGGGTTGCCAGGTCTTCAACGAGTACGGGCCCACCGAAGCGACCGTCACCTCCGCGTTCTGCCCGATCACCGAGGAACTGCTTGACCGGCACAGCCACCTCCCGAGCGTCCCGTTCGGGTGGGCGACCGACAACGCACATCTCTACGTACTGGACCCGCGGCTGCGTCCGGTCCCGCCGGGCTGCCGGGGCGAGTTGTACGTCGGCGGCGGCGCGGTCGGCCGCGGATATCTCGGCAGGCCCGGCCGCACGGCATCGGCGTACCTGCCCGATCCGTACGCCAGGGAGCCTGGCGCCCGTATGTACGCCACTGGCGACGTGGTCCGGCTGCTGCCCGACGGAAACCTGGTCTTCCTCGGCCGCAACGACCACCAGGTGAAGGTACGCGGTTTCCGCATCGAGCCCGGCGAGATCGAGGCCGCGCTCCAGAGCCATCCGGCCCTCGCCGACTGCGTGGTGGCCGTGCGCCGGACCGGCGCGGCCGTCGACCAGCTCGCGGCCTACCTGATCCTCGAACACCCCGGCCGGCCCGCCCCTGACCCGGCGGAACTACGCGCCCATCTCGCGGAGCGACTGCCGCCGTACATGATGCCGCAGAGCTACACCGTGATCGAAGCGATGCCGCTCACCCCGAACGGCAAGGTCGACCGGAACGCACTGCCCGCTCCCTGCCCGGCGTCCGCCGCAGCCCCGGCGACCGGCCGGGCCCTCACCGGGCAGCAGCTCCTGGTCGCCGACGTGTGGCGCGAGTGCCTGGGCGTCGAGGAGGACTTCGGGCCGCAGGACGACTTCTTCGACGTCGGTGGCACCTCGTTGACCGTCGCCGCGGTCGCGGGCCGGCTCAGCGAGCGACTGGGGCGCCGGGTCCCTCCGGTCCTGGTCTTCAGGAACCCCACCGTCGAAGGCCTCGCCGAGGCACTCGACGGACAGGAGTGAACAGTCATTGGGCACAGAGTGACCTGGACGGCGGCACCGCGGAAATCGCATTCTGAGAAAGCGAAAAGCCGAGGTGACTCCATCGCGGGTTGTCCACTACATCAAAGGCTGCCCAATCAATGAAGCAGGACGGATTGAATGATGGATGCGGAGTTCTACTCGCGGGTGGCCGAGCGGTTCGGCGGCTACTTCAGCAACGCACGGAGCACTGACATATTCCCCGACGGCCGTCCGGACGCCGTCTTCGATGAACTGGTGACCGCACTTGGAGCGCAGAACGCCCAGCTGCTGGATGTCGGATGTGCCGACGGCCGCAGTCTGCTGCGCGTCTCTTCTGCGTACAGCTCCGTCATCGGGATGGATCTGTCGCCGGCGATGCTGGAATGCGCCGCACGGCACCGAGCGGATGCGGGCCTTGAACACGTCACGTTCGAGCTGCGCGATGCCACCGACACGGGGTTGCCCGATGGCTCCATCGACGTGGTCACTTCCCGTCGCGGTCCGCTGATTGCCCGTGAGTTCGAGCGAGTGCTCCGCCCCGGCGGTTCCTTTCTGTACATGGGAATCGGTGAGCAGGACGCGCGCGAGCTGAAGGAAACACTCGGACGCGGCCAGAACTTCGGCAGCTGGAACGGCAGGCCCTTGTCGGAGGAGCCGGCACAAGAGCTGTCGGACGCGGGTCTTGTCGTGACCACGAACCAGGCTTTCCGATTCGAGGAGTTCTACCACTCGGCGGACGACCTGGACACTTTTCTGCACCAAGTTCCGATCGTCGATACCTACGACACGGCGGCCGACAAGGAGGCATTCGATCGCTATGTCGCCACGATGGCCACCGATCAGGGAGTCCGCCTGAGCCGGCACTGGTTCATCGTGGAAGCACGCAAGCCCGCCGCCATCGCGCCGTCCCACGCATAGGAGACGGTGGCCATGGATCTCGTAGTCAATGAAATCTTCGGTCCGACCGTCCAGGGCGAGGGCCGGTCACTGGGACGCAGATGCGCCTTCCTGCGACTCGGCGGGTGCAACCTGTCGTGCTCGTGGTGCGATACGCCCTACACGTGGGACTGGACAGGAGCCGGTGAGAGCGGGGTTGCCCACGATCCGCGCAAGGAACTGCACCGCCGCCCGGTCGAGGACGTCCTCGCGGAGCTGCTCGGATTCGACACCGAGCTGATCGTGATCTCCGGCGGAGAGCCCCTGGGCCAGCAGGAGCGACTGATCCCTCTGGTGGCGGCCCTGACCGGACGCGGCAGAGAGATCGAGATCGAGACCAACGGGACGCACGCCGCGCACCCCGAACTTGTCGCCGCCGGTGTCAGGTTCAACGTCTCGCCGAAACTGTCGCACTCGGGTGATCTCCTGCGGCGCAGGATCGTTCCTCACGCGCTCACCAGCCTCGCGGCACTTCCGGGCAGCACGTTCAAGTTCGTCTGCCGCAACACCCGCGATCTCGACGAAGTGGCCCAGTTGGTCGCCGCCTTCGAGCTGCCCTCGGTGTGGATCATGCCGATCGGGCGTACCGCCGACGAGGTCACCAAGCATTTGAGCGAGTTGGCCGACGCGGTGATAGAGCGCGGCTGGAACCTGACCACCAGACTGCACACCTTGTTGTGGGACGAAAAACGCGGTGTGTGAACAGCGGTACAAGCAGAGAAAAAAGGAACCCGGACAGATGGCATTCACCATAACGAAGAAATTCGATTTCTCGGCCAGTCACCAGCTCGCCGGCCTTGCTCCTGAGCATCAGTGTGCCCGCATGCACGGGCACAACTATGTGATCGAGCTTGAACTCAAGTCCGAGGATGCCGATCTCCTGCCGGTGGGCTTTGTCCGGGACTACGGAGACCTTTCCGCGTTCAAGGCGTGGCTGGACAACCACCTCGATCATCGCCACCTGAACGATGTGATGGACGAGAATCCGACAGCCGAGAACATGGCGTCCTGGATATACAAGACATGGTCGATGGAGTTTCCCGAGCTGGCCTGCGTGCGTATATCAGAAACGCCCAAGACGTGGGCCGAGTACCGGCCGTGAGGCCAGTGATTTCGAAGCATCCCGGACGAAAGGTGACCGCATGTCGGTGACGGAATTTAATGTACACAATGGCTCATCGGCTTCGAAGACGACCGAAGACCCGCTGATCGGGATCGCCCGCCAACTGCTGAAGGAGATCGGCGAGGACCCGAACCGCGACGGACTGCGCGACACACCCGCGCGGTTCGCTCGTTGGTGGCGAGAGTTCATCGACTACGAGCCGGGCTCGCTCGGCACGCTATTCGAGTCCATCGGCACGAACCAGCTCGTCGTCGTCTCGGACATTCAGGTCTGGTCGCTGTGCGAGCACCACCTCCTGCCGTTCAACTGCTCGGTGACGATCGCGTACCGCCCGACGGGCCAGCTGCTCGGCCTGTCGAAGTTCGCCAGGGTCGCCCATCAGTACGCGCACAAGCTCCAGGTACAGGAGCGTCTCGTGGACCAGATCGCGCTGGAGATCAGCACGCTGAGCGGCACTCCGGACGTCGCGGTCATAGCCAAGGGTGAGCACCTCTGCATGTCGATGCGCGGCATCAAGGCGCCCGCGCAGATGACGTCCACCGCGTACCGCGGGGAGTTCAGCACGGACGCCGGGCTCCGGGCCGAGCTGTTCGACCTGCTCCGGGTGTGACCAGCCGTTCGACCGCGGGTCGACATGGAAGGACAACGATGAACACGTACAGCTCCTCGACGCCCGCGGAAGCGGTTCGTCTTCTCCCCGTACTCGACGCCGACCGGCTGGTGGCCGACCTGATGACCGCGCGCGACCACCTCTGGGACCAACAGCGCGTGTACCGGGACGGGGTCGTGGTCAGACAGGCCGAAGAGGACTGGCGCTGCCTCGCGGTGCGCAGTCCCGGAGGCGACAAGACGCGGACCGACCCGGGCGGCCCCGGAGGCGCGGAGTTCGCCGACACCGAGTGGCTGGACCACATGCCGTACGTGCGGGAGGTCCTGCGCTCGATTCCGGGGCCCCTCTTCGCGGCCCGGTTCATGGATCTCGGACCCGACACCGTCGGATACCCCCACCGCGACCACAAGTTCGCCCCGGACTGGGGTGTCGCCCGGCTGCACATCCCGGTCATCACCCACGAGAAGGCCACCCTCGTTCTTGACGGAGTGACCCATCAGTGGCAGCCCGGTGAGTTCTGGTTCGGGGACTTCAGCCGCATGCACCAGATCCAGAACCTCGGCACCGAGCACCGGGTGCACCTTGTCGTGGACGTGCTCGTCACGCCCGAGCTGGCACAGCTGTTCCCGGCCGACTGGGCCGACTACTTCAACGGCTCGGACGTGCTCCACAACCGGCCCGCCGTGGCACTCACCGACGCCGAGCGGGAAGTTGCCCGGTGTTCCTTCGACGCGCCGGCGCACCTGCTGGAGGTGGAGGAGTTCGGGTCACTCACCGGCCCGCAGCCGCAGGCCACCTTCAGCATCGTCGATACCGATACGGGCCTGGCCGTTCGTTCCCCCCGGGACCACCTGTTCCCGCTGGTGCCCCTGGGCGGAGGCGAGTACCGCCTGGTGGGGTGGAGCGAGGAGCGAACCGTGACGACGCGGCCGGCAGCCCCACGGGCCCACGTCGAACTGGCCTACCGGAGAGGCCGGCGGACGAGCCGGCTGTCCGTCCCCGCCACACCGGCGGCCTGACCGCCACCGTGCCCCCTCCTTTCTCACCCACCGGAAGGTGACGCATGCCCAAAACTGTCGCCATCGTGTCCGGCGGCCTGGACTCGGTCACCATGGCCTACCACCTCCAGGCACAAGGCCACACACTCCACCTGCTGTCCGTGAACTACGGACAACGCCATCTCATCGAGCACGAGTTCGCCGCGAAGGCGGCCCGGACGCTCGGGGCACCGCACGACATCGTCGATCTCAGCCCCGTCGGCAGACTCATGCACGGTTCCTCGCTCACCGACCCGGCCGTCGACGTGCCGGACCAGCAGAGCGAGTCGCCCGGCGAGAGCCCTAACGTCGTGCCCAACCGCAACGCCCTGCTGCTGTCCGTCGCCTTCGCGCTCGCCGTCGCCGAGAAGGCGGAAGCGGTGGCCATCGGCGTCATCGACGACGCGCAGGCCGCCCCCGACAGCAATACAGCGTTCCTCGACTCCTTCCTGGCCATGGAGAAGATCGCGACCTGCGGATACGCACACCCCGAACTGACCTTGCTGGCACCGCTGGCCGAGCTGCGCAAGAGCGGCGTGGTGTCGCTCGGGGAGGAGCTCGGCGTCCCCTGGACCGAGACCTGGACCTGCATGCGAGGCGGTGCGCGGCACTGCGCCCGGTGCGCCTCCTGCTGGGACCGGCAGGAAGCGTTCCGAGACGCCGGCGTGACCGACCCGACGACCTACCGCACGAGCCCCGCGAAGGAGCTGCCATGACCGACACCTTTCCGGTGCTCGACCTCCGTGACGCCACCGGTTCGAAAGAAGCACGCGCACAGTTCCTGAACCGGTTGCGCGTGGCCGTCCACGAGGTCGGCTTCTTCCAGCTCGTCGGCCACGGCGTCGACGATGCCGACGACATGCTCGACCTGACCCGCCGGTTCTTCGCCCTCCCCGAGGCCGACCGGCTCGCGCTGAACATCCTCGACTCGCCGCTCTTCCGGGGCTACTCGGAGCTCGGACGCGAACACACGAAGGGCATCCCCGACCAACGCCTACAGCTGGACATCGGGCCCGAGCAGCCCGCGCGACCGCCCGCGCCCGGCGATCCCGCCCACCAGTGCCTGATCGGCCCGAACCGGTGGCCCGGGGCGATGCCTGAGCTGCGGCCGGCCGTCGAATCCTGGATCACCCGGCTGACCGACCTGTCGCACCGGCTGCTGAGGCTATTGCTCGAGTCGCTCGATGCCCCCGCCGGGTTCCTGGACGACGTGGTCGACCCGGACCCGCAGATCCACCTCAAGCTCCTGCACTATCCCGGTCCCGCGCGGACCGACGAGGAGGCGGGCAACGGCCAGGGGACCGGCATACACAACGACCTCGGCCTGCTCACCTTGCTCGTCCAGGACGACACCGGCGGTCTCCAGGTCGCGGTCGAGGACGGCCGGTTCGCCGAGGTCCCGGTCATACCCGGCGCGTTCGTGGTGAACCTGGGCGAGTTGTTGGAGGTGGCCACCCGGGGTTACCTGCGTGCCACCAAGCACCGGGTGATCCGGCCCGCCCCGGGCGTCGACCGATACTCCATCCCCTTCTTCTACAACCCCCGGCTGGACGCCACGATGCAACCGCTGCCCAGCCCCTACGTCGCGGCCTCCGGCGGAGTCGTCGCCGACGCCGACAACCCGCTGTTCGCCCTGTACGGCGACAACGTCATGAAGGGGCTGGTCCGCTCCTTCCCCGAGATCGTGGCCAGGCACCACCCGACGCTGGCCGCGTCGGCGGGGTCCAAGAACGCCTGACCGGGAGCCGCACACCGGCAGTGAAGCCCCATACGGGCCGGGACATCTCCGACGGGGCCGAAGGAACATGAGGCAAGGCGAATTTCATGAGAGTCAACCTTCTCGGGCCGCTCCAGGCCTATGGGGACGATCACTGCGTCGACCTGGCGCCGGCCGCCCAGAAAGTACGGCAGACACTGGCACTGCTCGTGCTGAACACAGGGCGGGTGGTGCGCTTCGAGCAACTCATGGACGAACTGTGGGACGGCGATCCGCCGGCCAGCGCGCACACCGCTCTGCAGACGTACGTGTACCAGCTCAGGAAGCGGTTCTCCCTCGGCAACCCGAGGAGCGGCGGCGCGGTGCGTGCGGCAGGCCCACTGCTGGGCACGGTCGACGGCGGCTACCAGCTGTCGGTGCCCGCCGACCACGTCGATGTCTTCCGGTGCGAACCACTGGTCGCCCGGGCCCGCGCGGAGTTCCGTGACGAGGACTTCGCACGGGCCCGTGACACGGCCGCCGCGGCGCTGCGGCTGTGGCGGGACGACGCCCTGGTGGATGTGCGCAAGGGTCCCGCCCTGCGGGTCGAGGCGGTCCGTCTCAAGGAGTTGCGTACCAGCGCGCACCACCTGCGGATAGAGGCGGACCTGAACCTCGGCCGGCACCACGAGGTGCTCGGTGAGCTCACCTCGATGGCCGGACGGGAGCCCACCGACGAGTGGGCCCAGCGCAACCTGATGACGGCTCTCTACCGCTTGAACCGCCGGGCGGAGGCGCTCCAGGTCTACCAACGGGCACGCACGCGGATCGCCGCCGACCTGGGCCTCGACCCTTCCCCGGAACTCCAGGCCCTGCAAACGGCCGTGCTCACGTCGGACGAGCGACTACTGCGTCCCACCGGGCGGTCCACGGCCATGACTGCCGACACCCGAGCGCCCTGCCATCTGCCCGCCCCACGCGAACGCCTGACAGGACGCGCCGACGAACTGGTCCGTGTCACCGCGGTGCTGGCCGGTCGGACAGGCACGGACCGGCCGGTCGTGATCGTGGGGGGCGCTCCCGGCACGGGGAAGAGCGAGCTGTGCCTGCACGCCGCGCACCAGGTGAGCTGTCACTACCCGGACGGAAGGCTCTACGCCCGTCTGCGTGACGGCGTCGACCGACCGGTGCGGCCCGCCGAGACGCTCCGTTCGTTCCTGCGCGGACTCGGCGCGACGGAGGAGCAGTTGCGGTTGGGGACCACCGACCTGAGCCTGCTGTTCCGTAGCTGGACCGCCGACCGGCGCGTTCTGGTGGTGCTCGACGACGTCTGCGACCTACGGGAGCTGACGCCGCTGCTGCCGTCCGGGAGTGGTTGCGGAGTGCTCATCGCCAGCAGACGGCGGCTGTTCGTGTCGTCGTCGGCGGTCCACGTCGAACTGGCGGGACTGCCCTTCGAAGACTGTCTGCACCTGCTGGGATCCGCCGTGCCGAGCCACCGGACCACCAGGGACCCGGCGGGGCTGCGACGGCTGGCAGGGTTGTGCCAGGGGCTGCCGGGCGCGCTCTTCGCGGTCGCCGCGCAGTTGCGCCGCCGTCCGCACTGGACTGCGCGGCAGGCCGCCGCGTGGGTCCTCGCGTCCGGGAGCGCCGACAACGATCCGCTCGGCATACGAGCCGGTTTCGACCGGACGCTCGCGATGCTGCCCGCCGCGTCGAGGGGGCCGGCCTACACGCTGTTGTCTCCCGGTATCCCCGACCGGCTCACCCCGGCGCTTGTCGCTGCGTCGCTGGGGATCGGCGACCAGCAGGCCGAGGATCTGCTGGAGGAGCTGTCGGAGAGCTATCTGCTGCGCGCACGGCGGCCGTGCGCGAATGGCCGGTTCTCCTACGAGTGGGAGCCCGGGATACGCCGGTTCGCGGCGCGGCAGAGCGAAGGGTCGGTCATGTGCTCGGCCTGACGGCCACGCGGCTGGCACGGACGCATTCCGACGTGCCACGAACCCACCGCCCGCTGACGCACCCCGTCCATACCCGTCCCGGAACCGAATCTTGGAGAACCACCATGCCACAGCGCCCGAAGCTCGTTCTCGTCGGCCAGTTGTCCTCGTATCCCTGGGTCTTCGAGGCAGCCGTGCGTGCCGGTATCGACCTGATCCTCGTCCCCAGGGGCGACGACTCCGCGGAGTCCGCCGAGCGGGCCGAGGCGGTGGTCGAACTGCTGCCCCTGGACATCGACGAGAACCCGGAGAGCGCGTTGGCCGCGCTCGCCGACCGCTACAAGCGGGAACCCTTCGACGGAATCATGGCAGGCAACGAGAGGGTCGTGCCCTTCGTGGCCCGCGCAGCTCGGGAGCTGGGTCTCACCGGCCTCACCGAGCAGGCGGCGGCCGTGGTCCGCGACAAGCGCAGCATGCGCCGTCGGCTACTGGAAACGGGCCTCGGCGTCCCGGGCTTCGTGGTCGTCGACGTTCCGGACGCCTGGACCGACGCGCTGTCCCTGCGGTTCCCCGTCGTGGTCAAACCCGCGAACGGCCACTCCAGCCTCGGGGTCATCCGTGTAGATGACAGGGACGGCCTTGAGCAAGCTGTGGCCCGCACCTGGAAGCTCATCGAGACCCACCACCTGGGCGCCGCCGACGGATCGGCTCCGGAGACCGGCGTACTGGTCGAGGAGTATCTCGACGGGCCCGAGGTCTCCGCCGAATCCCTCGTGCACCAGGGGCGGGTACGGGTCTGCGGCATCAGCTGGAAGGGACAGTTGGTGGGGCCCTATTTCGAGGAGACCACATTGCGGGCCCCCGCCCAGCTGCCCGCCGAGGTACTCGCCGCGATCGAGGCGGAGGTGATCGGCGCCCACCACGCCTTCGGGGTCACGGAAGGCACCACGCACACCGAACTGCGACTGGTCGGCGGGGTGCGGCCGGTGCTGCTGGAGATGGGCGCCCGCATCGGTGGCGGGGGATTTATGCACCACTTGGTCCACTTGAGCAGCGGGGTCGACCTCGCCGCTGAGGCGCTGCGCATCCACATCGGCAGGGAACCGCTCTGCTGGCGTGCGGAGCCCGTACCGGTCGGGCACGTGGCGGCCTATCAGGTGCCAGTGGGCGACGGGGGGCGAGTCAAGCAGGTGTGCGGCTTGGACTCGGTGCGTGACGACCCGAGAGTGGACTACGTGGTGCAGGCAGTGGGCCCCGGCGCAGTGCTGCGCCCCTACCCGGACTTCTCCGGCTACCCGGTCATGGTGATCTCCCGGCACACGACGGACGCCGAGGCCGAGGCCTACCGGGCCCACCTCGCCCGGACCCTCTTCGTCGAATACGAACAGCAGAGCTGATTCAGGGGCCTTGCCCGCTCACCCTCTCCCCACCCTGGCTCAAGTGAAGGCAGTGGTGTACGCGTGAAAGAGAGAGAACAAATGCACCAGAGCACCATACGACTGAGTGGACGTCAGGCCGACAAGGAGTTCTTCCGCTTCGAGGAGCGCGGTGAACTGGACTACGGACTCGTCCTGGACGTCCTGCACGGCCGCAGGCTCGGAGTGATCTTCCGGGACGTCATCCCTCCGGCGGCGCGAAAAAGCCTGACCGAACGGTTCTGGGCCAGCCCGGCCCGGCAGCACCGCGAGGGCGAGCCGTCGCACTATGTCGGCGCCTACCACTGGAACAAGGACACCGACACCTACCTCGGCGAGGCCGCCGAGGTGGCCGAGCACGTCCGAAAGGTGATCGACGCCCCGGACTCGCCCTGGCACCTGTTCCGCCAGGGCGTGAACGAGGCCCTCCGTGAGGAGGGCGCGTCCCTGCGGGTGGCCCGGACGAACGGCCGCTCGGCGTGCGCCGCACTGATCCGCGCGTGGGACAAGGAGGGGGACTTCTCCCTCGACCCGCACGAGGACGAAGCGCAGTGCAAGGACCCACGACAGGTCGGCTTCGAGATCCAGCGGGTCCTGGACCACCAGATCTGCGCGGTGAACATGTGCACGGAACACAGCGACGGGGGGCGGCTGGTGATCTGGAACATCCGTCCCGACGACGAGACCCGACACTCGCTCGGCATCGAGCGGACGGGGCTGCCCTACGCGGCCGAGGCGTTGGCGGATTTCGAGGAGCTGCGCCTGGAGATACGCGAGGGTGACATCTACGCCTTCAACGGTGCCTTCGTGCACGCGGTGGACGCCAACACCGGCAACCGTACGACTGTCTCCTTCATCATGGGGTTCACCGACCCTCGGACGGTCGTGAGCTGGACCTGACACCGACCCGCGCGCGGATGGCCGCCCGGTGCGAGAGCTCGGTCTCGGCAAGGTGCCACCCAAAGCACACCCACCGCACGGAGGCATCCGGACGGGGCGGTCGGTGGCGCCCAGCTGAGGACCTCGACATCGAGATCCAGCGGGCGCAGCCCGGACCCAAGGGTTGGGCCGATCCCAGATGTGATCGGCCCGACTGCGGATCGCGGCTTGCGCGTGCCGGCACGGTCAGTCAGCCGCGCTGTATCGCCTTGAGGTCCTCGAGCGTCAACTGGTTGGTGCGCCGCTCCGAGGCCGGGCTTTGCGCCCAGTCGAGGATCCTGGGGGCCACCTTCTCGTAGGGGGGCTCCGGCGGCGGTCCACGTGCCGTCGCTGGCGGCCACCCCGGAGCGTTAGGCAGCCAGGAGGCCCCGGGCTCGGCCCTTCGGTCGCGATCAGTACCTCTTGCCCCTCTTCATCCTGCGGGTTCGCCAGACTCCGATCGATCCGGATATGAGCGTGATGACGACGAGCATGATTGCCCCCGTGGGCCAGAACGGCGTGGGGTTATCGGCGGCTAAGTACACGTGCTCCACAGCCTGGCCTCCTCCGTCGGTGGCGAGCCACGCTCCGTCCACCGTGGCCGCTGCTGGTCGGTTACCCGCGTTCCGGCGCGGCACATCACCAGAGCAGCGTCAGGCTGCCTCGTAGTGGTGCGCCCGCCCGGCCCGCCACGTCACCCACGCCGGCCTCCCGTGCCGGATGGCGGGTGCACGACGATCAGGGCACCGTTCATGTCCCCAGCGTGCGCTGCGGGAGATCCATCGCACGCGCAGGCCAACCTGCAGATTCGGCAGCCAAGTTGGCCATCGACATCGTCGCTGCGGGCTCTGTATAGGCTGGTGCGCGTGGATGTGACGGGGTGTCTTGGGTGTGACCTGCTGACCGGGCGCCGGGAGTTACCCGGGGGGCGTCCTGCATGAGACCGCCGCTTGGGTGGTGAACCACGTCGTCGGCCCGATGAATCTCGGCACCCTGATCGTCGGTCCGCGGGAGCACGTCGTGGCCATCGCGGAGCTCGACGATATGGCAGCGGCGGAACTCGGCCCCCTGCTGCGCGATACCGCTCGTGTCGTGGAGACGTTGTGCCGGCCCGAGCAGACCTACGTCTGCATGTGGTCGCACGGCCGCGACGCGCGCAAGCACCTGCACATCGCGGTCCAGCCGGTGACCGCTGAGGTGCGGGCCCGCTACGGCGGGCTGCGGTCCGAGCAACTCCAGGCCCGCATGCTGGTGGACGGAGACGAGCCGGACATCACGGAGGTCGAGCAGTTCTGCGAGCGGGCTCGCCAGCTGTTCCGAGCGATCACCGACAACAGCGCCGCAGACCGCAGCTGATCACCCGCACGCCGATGTCACGCGCAGTCCGGCAACGTATGCGAGGAACACTGCAGTCTCCTCCATCACGCGCCGCAACTGCTGCCTGACGAACCCACCAAGGCGGTCGCGCCTGCAGGCCAGGCGATAGCGTGCGTGATGGTGCTGACGTGACTTCGGGCTGAGCTCGCGACCGGCAGTACAGACTTTGCGAACGTACAAGACGGTGCGGCGACGCCGTCATGAAGGGGAAACTCGATGCGCAAGACCACCGCCGGGATAGCACTGGGGCTCTCCGCCATGCTGCTGAGCGGCTGCGGCGGAAGCGACTCCAAGGACGACGAGGCCAAGAAGCCGGCCGCCCAGAGCAGTAAGAAGCCGCAGCAGGAGGAGAGGAAGAGCGCCGCTCCGGAAGCCGCCGGCATGGACGGGACGTGGAAGCCGATCAATAAGAGCCCGATCGCGACGATGACGATCGCCGGAAACAAGGTCACCACCACGGGCAAGCTCGCCTGCCCGGGCACCCTCAAGCCGAACAAGAACAAGAAAGAAACGGTCATCACCCTGAACTGCCAGACCAAGGAACCCGATCGCTCCCGAGGGACCCTCGAGTTCAAGGACGGCACCCACGTCATCATCTCGTGGGACGGCCCCGCATGGGGCGGGCTCATCGACTCACTCGTCCGAGCCTGACCCAGGTCATCCCGTGGTGGCCGACGGGCTCCCCCCCCGGGGGGGGGACCGGCACACCGGTCGCGTGCGGCGGGTTTTGCAAGTTCGGAGGTTGCTGACCTTCCTGACGAGTAGTCAGGGTGGTCGGCGACAGCGGCCTCGACACGCGCCCTGCGTCGCCCACCGTGGGCTGTGGGCCGTGGGCTGTAGGCGCCGCGGCCCCGGTGGCGCGGACGCTGTCGAACCTGGCCCGCCTCGGTGTCACGGCGAACGGCGGCCTGATCAGCGAACCCTCGCGACGTCCCGGAGGCACATCGGCTACGCGCCGGGGAAGTACCGGTTGAAGGATGAGGAGTCGACTGCCATGAGGCCGGTGAAAGGCTGGTCCAACTGGTAGACGAGCAGAACAGTCAGGGTGATCAGGCCGGTGAGACCCATCACCATGACGACATGGGAGACGCTGCGCTGGATCCCGAACATGAACATGAAGGCGATGGTGAGCACTCCGCCGCTCAGCAGGCCGAACCACAGGACCGGTGACAGACCGTTACGTGCGTCAGCTTCCCGGCCCCGGCGCGCGTCCCCCATGACCGAGACCTGGTTGGCCACCTCTTGCACGGTGACCTGCTCCACTGCCTTCGCGTCGGCGGGAGCCCGGTTCGCAGTGCGCACATTCTGAAGGAGACGCCAGCCCTCCTGCCCCGGAGGTTCTCCTGCCGCCATGGCAGGGAGCTCGGTGCGCACCGCGTGGTGTACGTACTGCGTCACACTCTCGCGCAGACGCACCGCGTCGGCCTCGGGCAGGCCCCCGGCGAGCTGGTAGATCTCGTGGGCCGCGTTCGCCTCGTTCTGGACGTGCTCCTCCGCGCTGGACCTACCTTCCCAGACCGACACCAGCGACAGTCCCAGCAGCAACGCGTACAGGACGCCGACCATCATGGCGATGTACTCGGCCACGTCCTCCCGCGGCTCGGCGTCGTCGTTCGGCCAGTAGCGGTGACGCAGGAGCACGCTCGCGGCCGCGAGCATGGACACACCCAGGACCAGCGCGATCGTTTCGGTCATGAGCGCTCCTTCTGCGTACGGCGCGGCTACCGGGGCGTCCGTGCGTCACTTCAGGCGCGAGCCGAGCAGGACTGCTGCCAGGACCGCCGGAAACACGATCAGGAACAGGAGGGCCACCAGGCCGGTCCCGGTGGGCCCGTGTCCTGGACGATAGAGGCGGTCCAGGAGCTCCACATCTTGGGCGGTGTGTTCGGGGCGCACCGGTGTCACGCTGGAGGTATCGGGGTCCAGGAGAGGCGGCGGGACCACTGGCTGCAGCAGAGGTGGCCGGACCGCAGCGGCTGGAGGTCGCGCGAGACCCGGTGGCGCGAAAGAGGCCGTGCCCGGAGGCAGGGGGAAGAGACCCGGTGGCGCGAACGGGACCGTACCTGGGGGAGCGGGGAAGAGACCCGGCGGGGCGAGCGGCGGCCCCGGCGGCCCCGGCGGAGCGGGCGGCGCCGCTGGTGGCGCGAGGAAGAGACCCGGCGTGGTGCGTGGGATCCCCGGGGGTGCGACGGAGAGACGCGGTGGCGCGAGCCGGGCCTCCGGGGGAACGGGGAGCGGGCCGGGCGCGGGCACTGCGGGGACAGGTCGCGCGCCGGGAGGAAGAGGAGCGGTCCGCTGCCCGGTCCGGGCGCCGGGCGGAGGGGGAGGCGGGGGCCGAACAGCAGCGGCCCGCAGGGTGAACCGCACCGAGGAGTGTGCCGTGAGGCGCGGGGGAGGGACCAGCGCGCCGGTACGTCCCAGCGTCCGCGTGAGGTCGTTGGCCTCGGCGAAGCCCCTGCTCTCATAGATGCCCGGCGCCGCGTGGGCGATGGAACGGCATGAAGCGGAGCGCCCGGGAGCGATCTGGGGCACCACCGGCCGGCCGGCCCCGCAGTCGACGGCCTTCGCCTGCGGCAGCGCGTCACTGACGCGGACTTGGTGAACGGTGAGGTCGCCCCGATTCGTCACCGTGTAATTGATGACGCCCCGCTGCGGGGCCACCTCGACCGTCTGGACGAGGGCCAGGACTCCTCCCACCCCCCGGTATCCCGCCCGTGCGCGGGCCCGGGACTCCGTGTTCATGGCGCGGACAGCACCGACGGCGGTGACGTCCGTTGCCTGGACGCCCGGGGCGGCCCGCGTCTCGGCCATGCACGTGGCCGAGCTGAGACCCCGCAGCATCGCCACCGTGTGCCGTCCCCCGCAGTTGACGGCCACGCCCCGGGGGAGGGCAGGGTCGGTCACCCGCACGTTCAACAGGTCGGCCCCCGTACGATTGATCAGGCGGTAGACCTTGTGAACGGGGTCACCGACCCGGATGCCGGGA
Organism: Streptomyces sp. NPDC018029; assembly: GCF_044327655.1. Lineage (NCBI taxonomy): Bacteria > Bacillati > Actinomycetota > Actinomycetes > Kitasatosporales > Streptomycetaceae > Streptomyces > Streptomyces sp. NPDC018029. The sequence goes on from NZ_JBIRFV010000006.1 coordinate 43,598, forward strand.
TGCAGTGCCCCGGTGCCCGGCCGGGAGTTGACGTTCACTTGCAGTGCCAGACCGCCGTTCCCCGCGCCGTCGGCCTTCGCGCGTCCTCCACCGGGCACCGCGACAGCGCAGGCCAGAATCAGCAGTGCGGATACGTGCAAGGGCCACACCAACGCCTTCCTCCAGCGGATACGCATGCCGCCATGCTCGACGAGGACCGCATTGCCCACGGAAAGGAACGCGCCCGCTGTCTCCGTTGCGGTATGACAATCACCCTTGTGGCCTCGTGCCGACCTCACCTCATCGGCGTGGGAAAGTGCCGGTCGAACGTTTCCAGAGCCGTCAGGTAGCGCATCAGGGGCCCTTCGGGAAGCCCCGTCTCCTCTCCTCGCCAGGCCCCGGGCCGGTCACCCGAACGGCCCGGTCCGAGGGTCGGGGGTGCCGACAGCCGGTCCAGCACACCGCTGCACCCACGACTCCAACGAGGTCGCCACGCGGTCGGCCTCTCCGTCGTCGGTGTGGGGCGGATGGATGAACGACATCGTCCGAGCGGGCGATCGGGCCCATGCCGAATGATCAAGCCTCGGGGTGGGGCGCAAGCTGGGCTGAGCTCGGGTGGCGGAAGAGACGCGGGTCGGGGCCGAGGTCGAGGGGCGACGTTGCTTCAGCGGTTGCAGTACAGATTCGACAATGTCATGGCGCGCGGAACGCCGGCCCTCATCGGAGTGCTGGCCATTGCCTGCTGTGTACTCGTGTTGCTCAATGGGGCGCTGCTGTTGTTGCTCGCTCCGACGGGGGCGTTTTCGCAGGGTGGGGAATCGTGGCTGTGGTCCGGTTTCCTGCGGGTCATCAGCCCAGCGGTGATTGCCAGGGACAGGGGTCCGGCTCCGTTCCTGGCCGTTGCGGCGCTGATGGCTTTCGGCGGGATCTTCCTGATGAGCACGCTCATCCCGGTGATCAGCGCGGGGCTCCAGAACCAGCTGGCCCGCCTGCGCCGCGGCCGCTCACCCGTCGCCGAGAGCGGGCACACGGTCGTACTGGGCTGGTCTCCCCATGTCTACACCGTGCTCAGCGAGTTGGTGGAGGCCAATCGCAGCCGGCGCCGTGCCTGTGTGGCCATCCTCGCGGAGAAGGACCGCCCGGAGATGGAAGCCGCGATCCGGGAACGGGTGGGACATACCGCAACCACCAGAGTTGTGTGCCGCAGCGGTGACCCCACCGACCCGGTCGACATCGCGATCGTCAATCCTTCGACCGCACGCTCGATCATCGTGATCCCGCCAGAGGGTGACGACCCTGACATCGCGGTCGTCAAGTCGCTGCTGGCCGTGGGGAGTAGCCAGGCTCCTCGGGGGCGGAGCGGGGCCAGTGCCGCACCGGTGATCGTGGCCAGCGTCCAGGAGGCACAGAACCTGTCCGTGGCGCGCCTGGCCGGCGGTGCCACCTGCCATGTCATCAGCGCTCAGGGGTTCATCTCCCGGTTGATGGTGCAGATGAGCCTTCAGTGCGGCCTGTCCGCGGTCTATACCGACCTGTTGGACTTCGAAGGCGATGAGATTTACATGCAGCCGCAGCCCGAACTGGTCGGGCGGACCTTCGGGGAGACGCTGGGGGCCTACCGGACCTCGTGCGTGATCGGGTTGATGGACGCGTCCGGCCGCGTACGGCTCAACCCCCGCCACGACACAGTGCTCCGCACACAGGACCAGATCGTCGCCATCAGCGAGGACGACGGCACAGTGGTGTTGTCCGAAACGGTGCCCGTCGTCGACGAGACGGCGATCTCACCCCCCGATGTCCCCGAGCGGCCGGGCCGCCGGGTATTGATGGTGGGCTGGAGTCGACACGCGCCCGACATCGTCCGCCAGCTTCAGACGCAGCTGCCTGCCGGATCCCGGGTGGACGTGATCGCCGATACCGACCTCACCGGCGCCGCGAAAGTTCTCACCGGCGCCGAGAAAGTGCTCACGGGCGCGGGCGACAGCGTCCCCGAAGTGTCCTTCCGCCAGGCCGACACCACCCGTCGGGAGGTGCTGGAGTCCGCCGGCCTCGGCGCCTACGACCACGTCATGGTCGTCTGCCCGAACGAGCGGGACCCCCGCGGCTCCGATGCCCGCACCCTCACCACCTTGCTGAAGCTACGCGATCTGGCGGCCCGGCACTCCCACGATTTCTCCCTGGCCACGGAGATCGCCGACGACCGCAACCGCGCCCTGGCCCGGGCGGCGAAGGCGGACGACTTCATCGTGAGCAGCGAGCTGGTGAGCCTGTGCCTCGCCCAGCTCTCCGAGAACCCCCGACTGAGCCAGATCTTCGACGAGTTGTTCGGACCGCGGGGCGTCCAGATCAGCCTGCGCCCCATGGCCTGCTATGTACGGACCGGGGCGGACACCGACTTCTTCACGGTGACCGCCGCGGCCGCCCGGTGCGGTGAGATCGCCCTCGGCCACCGCATTCGCGCCCGGGCCCAACTGCCTCCCGACTACGGGGTTCTGATCAACCCTGACAAGGCGGAACGGGTCAGCTACACGAAGGACGACCAGATCATCATTCTGTCGGCCGGCACACACGACGAGTCCTGAGCGCCGGGGTGGCGGCTCTGCGCCGCTCGGGTCCCCAAGAAGCGAGATGGCCAGGAACATGGCCTTTTTGCGTTGCGGGTCGGCCCGGTCGCCGGGCAGGATCCTGCGCGGAGTCAGGCCTGTGAGGAAGGACGTGTGTCCGACCGGGTGACCCGCGCTCTCCGGCGCGGTGTCCCGGCCAGGACAACACGGTCGCCGGGCGAGGCTGTGACCATGAACGCACAGCCTTCCAGGCGCGCCGTCATGGCCGCGGCCGGCAGCACCACTCTGACTGCCGGCCTCATCGGCTCCGCCCCGCAGGCGGCCGCCGCGCCCGCTCTCGCGCCCCTGGCCGCACCCTCCACGCCGGCCGGGGGCGCCGACTGGCAGACCTGCCTGGCAGTCGCCCGGGCCATCCTCGTCCTTGACGAGGACAACAGGCCCCTCACCCCCGCGTACACCGACATCCTGCTCCGCAAGGGCCTGCCCCGTGGGGGCGTGAGAAGGAAGGTTCTGGTCATCGGGGCCGGCCCGGCCGGCATGGTGGCCGCCCACCTCCTGCGCGAGGCCGGGCACGACGTCACCGTGCTCGAAGCCAACGCCAACCGGGTCGGCGGGCGCATCAAGACGTTCCGCGCCGGTGGCCATGAGAATGCCGACCAGCCGTTCGCCGACCCCGCTCAGTACGCGGAGGCCGGAGCGATGCGGATCCCCGACAGCCACCCTCTGGTCACCGGGCTGATGGAAGCGCTCGGCCTCGAGCGTCGACGTTTCCACCTCATCGACATCGACGCCTCGGGGAAGCCCGCGAACCGCACATGGATCCACGTCAACGGCATCCGCGCCCGCCGCTCCGACTATCAGGACAGGCCCCGGCGGATCAACCGCTCCTTCGGCGTCCCCGCGCGACATGAGAACACCCCGGCGGCCGACCTGCTGCGCGCCGCACTGGCACCGGCCAGAGCACTGGTCGACGGCAAGAGCGGCCGCGAACTCGTCGAAGGCTGGGCGAGAGTGCTCCACACGTACGGGCACTGGTCGATGTACCGCTACCTCAAAGAACGAGCCGGACTCGACGAGAACACCATCGACCTGATCGGCACCGTCCAGAACCTCACCTCGCGCCTGCATCTCTCCTTCCTCCACAGCTTCCTCTCCGCGGCATTGATCAGCCCGGGCACCGCCTTCTACGAGCTGCCCGGAGGCACCGCCACTCTCGTCGACGCCCTCTACGAGCAAGTGAGGGATCTCGTACACCTGGACCGGCGCGCCGTGCGCATCGACTACCGGCCCGGCGGCGGCGTCACCGTGCACACCGTCTCCGAGAGCCGCACGAGCCGGCCCGTGACCGAAGAGTTCACCGGCGACGAGGCGATCATCACCGTGCCCTTCTCCGGGCTGCGCCACGTCACCTTCACACCCGCCATCTCCTACCGGAAACGGCGCGCCATCACCGAACTCCACTACGACGCGGCCACCAAGGTGCTCCTGGAGTTCTCACGCCGCTGGTGGGAGTTCAGCGAACAGGACTGGAAACGCGAACTCGACGCCGTACGCCCCGGTCTGTACGAGGCATACCGTGCCGGGAAAGCGCCTACGGACGGCTCGTTGCTCGGCGCCCACCCCTCCGTCCCCGAGGGCCAGGTCTCCGAGCGCCAGCGCATCCACTACGCAGCGCACCGTTCCCCCCAGCGAAACCAACCCGAAGCGGCGCGGGTCATCGGCGGCGGCTCGATCACCGACAATCCCAATCGCTTCATCTATGAACCCTCCCACCCCGTTCCCGGCAGTCCGGGTGGAGTTCTGCTCGCCTCCTACACCTGGTCCGACGACGCCCTGAAGTGGGACGCCTACGACGACGAGGAGCGCTACCCCCTGGCGCTCACCGGTGTTCAGGAGGTGTACGGCCAGCGCACCGAAATCTTCTACACGGGAAAGGGCCGCACCCAGTCATGGATGCGCGACCCCTACGCCTACGGGGAAGCATCCGTCCTCCTTCCCGGTCAGCACACCGAACTCTTCCCCGACATCCCTGCCTCCGAGGGCCCCTTGCACTTCGCGGGCTGCCACACTTCCCTCAAGCCCGCATGGATCGAAGGAGCCCTCGAATCCGCGATCCGCACAGCACTGAAAGTCCACACCGGATGACAGGGGCCATGTGTCGACGGGGGTCGGATCGGCTCGCTTAGGCACGAACAACTTGGTGTGCGGGGCCGACGGAACCAGGTAACGTCTTGGCCATGTTCTTCCAGACGCCGATTTACGAGTGAGAGCGTGACGGGCTTCCGCTGACGTCCTTCGACGGGGCCGCGCCCGTCCCCTCCGATGAATACTTAGGCACTTCACACCATTTTGGGAGAACTTGTGAGCAAGAACATCAACAACCCTGTGGGCATGGGCGGCGGCAAGCGCAAGAGGCTGTCCCGCGCCGAGCGGCAGAACAACGGTCCGCACCGGAACCTCGACCGTCAGGGTGCCGCCGACCAGAAGGCGGAGCTGGTGCGCAAGATGCGCGAGAAGGTCGGCACGGCCGAGGGCGACGCCGGGCAGGCGAGCGACGACACCGCACAGAACTGACGCACCGCCGCCGCGGGGCGGCACCACATGGGGCAGGGCCCGGACCGCGACGCGCGGTCCGGGCCCTGCTGCACTACTGGGCCGGCTAATCCCGTTCAGCTCGACGGAGCCCCCGCCCCGGCGCACCCCGAAAGCTCGGGAACCGTCGGGCGCTGACGGTTTCTCGGTCGTTCCCTTTCAGCCGTGATGCGCCCGATGGACGCTGACGGCATAGCCGCCGCCCTCGTAGGGGTGGGCGTCCCACGTGGCGAAGCGGTCGACGAAGGTGAGGCCGGCCGCGGCGCAGTGGGCGTCGTACTCCGGCAGGGTCAGGGTGGGCGATACCGGCAGGTGGGCTTCGTCCAGGCCGAATCCGGCGACCATGAGGCCGCCCGGGCGCAGGCTCCGGGCCAAGCGGCTGACCACCGCGGCCTCCGTGCCCGCGGCAAGGAGCGGGAAGATGTTGCCGGCGGCCACCACGAGGTCGAAGTCCGCGCCACCATGAAGTTCAGCCGGGTCGAACGTGGCCAGGTCGGCCTGGATCCAGGGCAGGTGGGGTGCCTGTTTGCGCGCCACGGCCAGCATGGAAGCGTCGAGGTCGACTCCGACACAGTCATACCCGAGCTCCGCCAACCGGATCATGACCCGGCCGGTACCGCACCCGGCATCCAGCACCCTCGCTCCGGCGGGCACCAGCGTGGCGCACAGCCGTGCCTCACCGTGCATGTCCCTGCCGCTGCCGGCCAGGGCGGCAAACCGGGCGGCGTAGTCCTCTCCGGACGTCCCACCGGTCAACTCTTCCCAACGACTCATGACCGACAGCGTAGGCGAGCAGCACGAGCGGCTAGCGGCGTTCAGCCGGTCGCAGCAGAGCTCCGGGCCCGAGCGGTGAGCATCGCGGACGAGTCCGCCGATCTTCACGCCGCTTTACTTGAAAGTTCAAGGCTAGTAGCGTGTCCGCCATGAGCCAGAGCTGCCCGCGCCGTCCCCGCACCGGCCGGGGCATGACGACGCGGACGGCACGACCCCGGGGGCACGCCGTCCGCGTGGCGCTGATCGCCCTGATCTTCGTCTTCCTGGCTCCCCTGTTCGGCATCGACGGGGCATCGGCTTCCGCTTCTGTCGGACCCGAGACCGCACGCCGCGCGACCGCCGTTTCCGTCGCGCCTCGGGCCGACTCCCAGGCCGAGGACCGCGGCTGCCACGAGGGGCAGCCGGCGGATCCGAGGGGCGGAGTCGTGCCGTGTCCCGACCCGCCGGGGTCGCACACCCCCAAGTCGACGTCCACGCCGCCGAGCCCTCCGCACGTCGTCCCGGTCCTCGCCGGAACCTCGCACCAGGACGTCACATCGGTCGACCTGTACGGAATCCAGATCATCAGAACGTAGACGGGTCTCTCCACCCGCAAGCCGACAGTGCCCGACAGCGCTGGTCGGCGTCGCTTCGCTGCGCCTCCGGGAGCAGCAGCCTCACGTACGCCCTTCCCTACAGGAGAGACACTCATGTCCGTTTTCGCCAGTAACAGCACACCTGCCGGCGCCACGTCCCCGAACGACGCCACATCCCTTCCCGCGCCTTCCTGGTCCGGCAGTGACCTCGGGCTCCTGCTGCTGCGCTGGACGGTCGGCCTGACCATGGCCGCCCACGGAACCCAGAAGCTCTTCGGCTGGTTCGACGGCGGCGGCCTGGACGGCGCCGCGGGGTTCTTCGCGGGCAACGGTTACGAGGCCACGCACACCATGGCCGTGATCGCCGGGCTCACCGAGACCCTGTGCGGCCTGGGGCTCGTCATCGGCCTGCTCACCCCGCTCGCCGCGGCGGGCGTCGTGGGCGTCATGCTCAACGTCGTCGCCGTCAAGTGGGGCGGCGGATTCTTCAGCCCCGCCGGCATCGAGTTCGAACTGCTGCTCCTCGCCGCCGCCGCGAGCCTGGCACTGACCGGACCCGGTAGGTTCGCGGCCGACCGGCTCCTCCCCGTACTGCGCGCACACCGGCTTTCCCACGGCCTCGCTGCCGTGGCATTCGGCGCCGCGACGGCCGGCATCGTTCTGGTGACCCTCCGCGCCTGAGATCCCTGTGGGTAAGGGGTCTTCCGGCGCGGACCGGCGCCGGAAGACCCCGCCTGCAAGTACTGGTCCTGGATGGCCATGGCTGGAACGGCCTTACGGGGCCTAACGAGTGACAGATCGTTCCCTCCACCCGTCGCTGGTGTTCACACAGTGGCGCGCAGTTCAAGCTGGGTGCGGCCGGGCGGCAGGCGTAGGACCGGCTCGGTCGGCACGTGGGGTGGCTTGAGACGCAAGGTTCCCGCGCGTGGCCTTCAGACGGATGTACGCGGGCAGCGCGCCGCAGGGCCCTCTCGCGGCGAGGAACAGGAGACCCAGGCATGACGCAGGCGGCGGAGAACGCGACGGAGTCGGACCTTCCCGAGGAATTGGTGGCCCTGCTGACCGGCCACCTTGATGTGAAGGCGGATGCCGGTGAGCTCTCCGGCAGGATGACGTTCGAGAGTCTCGGCCTGGACTCGCTGTCGCTGTTCGAGTTGGTGGTGGCGGCGGAGGAGGAGTACGGGATCGTCCTGCCCGAGAACACCCTGGACCTGCGCCCGTCTTCGACCCTGGGCGAGGCGGCTCGGGCGTTCGAGCATGCGCGCTGAGATCGCGGTCACCGGGCTGGGGCTGGTGACTCCGGCCGGGCACACGGCGGAGGCGAACTGGGCGGCCCTGTGCCGGGGGCGCTCGCTGGCCGCGACGGACCCCGACCTGGCGGGGCTGCCGGTCGACTTCTCCTGCCGGGTGACGGACTTCGACGCCGAGACGGAGCTGGGCCGGGCGCCGGCGCGGCGCCTGGACCGCTTCATCCAGTTCGCCCTCGTCGCCGCCCGGCGGGCCGTCGCCGACGCGCGCCTCGATCGTCGTACCTGGGAAGCGGAGCGGGTCGGTGTCGTGCTGGGTGTCGGGTCGAACAGTTTGAGTACCTACGTCACTGAGTTCGGCCACCTCGGCGCCGGGGTGCCGGAGCGGGTCTCGCCGCTCGCGCTGCCGCGCAGCGTGCCGAGCATGGCCGCGGGCGAGGTCGCCATCGACCTGGGCGTGCGCGGCCCCAACTTCACCACGGCCAGCGCCTGCGCGTCCGGTGCCACCGCGCTCGGCGTCGCCCGGGACCTGCTGCGATCCGGTACCTGCGACATCGTGCTGGCGGGCGGCAGCGAGTCGGCCCGCTCGCGCATGACGGCCACGTGCTTCACGCGGATGCGGGCACTGTCCCGGCGCAGGGCCGAACCGGCCCTGGCCAGCAGGCCGTTCGACGCGCAACGTGACGGCTTCGTCCTGGGTGAGGGCGCCGGCATCCTCGTCCTCGAACGCGCGTGCGCGGCTCGGGCCCGCCGGGCTCCCGTCCTGGCACTGCTGCGCGGTTACGGTGCCGGCGCCGACGCACACCATCCCGTCGCCCCGCACCCGCAGGGCGACGGCGCGGTCCGCGCCATCCACACCGCTCTCGCCGACGCCGGGTGCGGGCCGGGGGACATCGGCCACGTCAACGCGCACGGCACCTCCACCCCGCTGAACGACGCGGCCGAGGCACGCGCCCTCGTCCGCGTCTTCGGTGACGACGGGCCGCCGGTCACCGCGTCCAAGGGCGTGATCGGGCACGCGCTGGGGGCGGCCGGGGCGATCCAGGCGGCGTACACGGTTCTGGCGCTGCGCCATGCGGCCGTGCCGCCCGTGGCGAACTTCGACGGCCAGAACGGGGACGACAAGCTGGACATCGTCGCCGGCCGTCCCCGCCCCACGCGCGGCGGTGTGGGCATCAGTTGCTCCTTCGGCTTCGGCGGCCAGAACGCCGTTCTGTTGTTCACGGCTTCCTAGTGGGAGCCGGACGCCGTCTCCGGCGGATGCGGGACGGAGGCACACGGATGGATGCGGTGCGGCGCCGGGCCTGGCTCGTGGTGGTGATCGCCCTGCTGGCGGCGGTGTGCGCGGGGGCACTTGCCCCGGTTGCCTTGTCGGCGCTGAGCACGGGCGGCGCCGTCGCGACGGACACGGAGGCGACGCGTGCCGGACGGCAGGCAGAGCGGCTCGGCGTGCCCACGCCCGATCTGCTCCTGGCCGTTTCCCAGCGCGGCGGCGGTGAACGCGAGGCCGGCGTCCGGGACGGCACCACAGCGGTGACGGAGAAGCTGGCCGGGCAGCGCGACGTCAAGACCGTGTGGTCGGCACAGACCACCGGTGACACATGGCTGCGCTCCAAGGACGGACGGACCCAGCTGGTCGCCGTACGGCTGAAGGGCACGGACAAGGAACGCAGACAGGTGGCGCCCGGTGTGGTGGCGGCCGCCCGCTCGGCCGTCCCGGGGATGCGGGTGGAGCCCAGCGGAGAGGTGTGGGCCAACCGGGAGATCGACGAGACCATCGAGCGCGATCTGAGCCGGGCCGAACTGCTGGCCGCGCCGGTGCTCTTCATCGTCCTGGTCTTCGCCTACGGGTCCGTGGTGTCCGCGCTGCTGCCCGTCGTCGTGGCCGCGCTGGCCATCGGCTGCACCATCCCGGTCCTGGGCCTGCTCGCGCAGGTGGCCGACGTGTCACGGGTCGCGGTGAACGCCGCCTCGGCGATCGGCTTCGGCCTGGCCGTCGACTACAGCCTCTTCCTGCTGGCCCGCGTACGGGAGGAAACCGCGCGGGGCGCGGACCTGCACACGGCGCTGGCGGCCGCCCGCCGCTCCAGCGGCCGTTCGATCGCGTTCTCCGCCGCCGCCGTCACCGTATGCCTCGCCACCGCCTTGGTGGTGCCGGTGCCGATGCTGCGCGCACTGTCCCTGGCGGGCATGATCGTCACCGTACTGGCGGCGCTGGTCGCCCTGACCGTGCTGCCCGCCTGTCTGCGCCTGCTCGGCCCCCGGGCCCAGGCGTGGGACCCGCTGGCGCGGTGGCGGCGTGCCCGTACCGGGGACGTCAGTCGCTTCTGGCATCGCACGACGTCCACGGTCACCGCACGGCCCCTCCTGGCGGGCGGCCTGGCGGTGCTGCTCCTTGCCCTGCTGGCCCTGCCCTTCACCCACGCACAGCTCGGCGTCGTGGATGAACGCACGCTGCCTTCGTCGGCTCCGGCCGCCGTCGCGGCCGAGCGTGTACGCGCCGAGTTCACCGCGCCACCGGAGCGGCTCCTCACCGTGGTCGTCACCGGACCACGGGCGACGGACGGTGACCCTGCATACGGCGACCGACTCAGCCGTGTCCCGGGCATCACCGGCGTCCGCGTGGTGCGTGTGGCTCCGTCCGGTGAGGCCCTCGTGCTGCTGGCGGCCACGTCCGCCGCCCCCGGCACGCCGGAGGCGAACACCGTGGTGCGCGAGGTACGACAGACCTCCGCCCCGGGCAGCGTGGCGGTGGGCGGGCGAGCCGCCGAGGTCGTCGACACGGCGGACGCCGTCCTCGACGCCCTCCCGTGGTGCCTGTTTCTGCTGACGGTGGGGCTCCTGGCCCTCCTCGGCGCCTTCACCCGCACGCTGGTCGCCCCCCTGAAAGCCCTGCTCGTGGCCACCGCCAGCCTCGGGGCGAGCCTCGGCGCGCTCGTCGTCCTCTTCCAGGACGGCCACGGCAGCGCGGTACTCGGCCACTTCACGGCGACGGGAACACTGGACGCCTCGACTCTGCTGTTCGTCCTGTTCATCACGCTCGCCCTGTCGGTGGACTACGAGGTCTTCCTGCTCGGCCGTATCCGCGAGGAGTACGACCGCTGCGGCGACAACCGCACCTCGATCGTCGAGGGCGTCGCCCGCACCGGCCGGCTGATGACGTCCGCTGCGGCAGCCGTGGCGATTTCGACCGCGGCCATGGCCACCTCCCACGTCGCCCTGCTCAAGTTCATCGGCATCGGCGTCGCACTCGGCGCGCTCGTGGACGCCGTGCTGGTGCGGGGAGTCCTGGTGCCCGCCGTCATGGCGGCCCTCGGCCCGGCGAACTGGTGGGCCCCGGCCCGCATCAGGCCCCCGTTGTTGATCACTACACCTGTGAAGAAAGGCGGAAGCTGATGCCGACGCGTCAGGCGACGCATGACCGCACCCGGCAGTCGGGGGCCGCCGGCCCACAGGTGGTGGCGATCCGGACGGCTTTCCCGCCGTATCAGTACCGGCAGGAGGAGATCCTGGCCGCCCTGGCCCGCACGACGCTGCTGGAGTCCGAGACGGGCGCTCTGGTACTCCGAAAAATCCACGCCAACTCGGGTGTGGAGACCCGCTCGCTGTCCCTGCCGTTGGAGAAGCTCGTCGAGCTCGCCCACCGGGAGGACTTCACCGAGCAGAACCGCATCTGGCTCGACACCGCCATGGAGCTGGGGGAACAGGCGCTGACCGGCGCGCTGCGCACCGCAGGCGTCCGGCCCGAGGAGGTCGACGCGGTGATCAGCACCACCGTCACCGGCCTTGCCGTGCCGTCGCTGGAGGCCCGGCTCGCCCACCGGGTCGGGCTACGGCCTGACGTCAAACGCATCCCGCTGTTCGGCAACGGCTGCGCTGGAGGCGCCGCAGGTCTGGCCCGGCTCCATGATTACCTGCTGGCCCACCCCGGCCAAGTGGCCGTCCTGCTCGCTGTGGAACTGTGCACACTGGCGCACCAGCGCGCGGACGGCTCCGTCGCGAACATCGTCGCCGGCAGCCTCTTCGGGGACGGTGCGGCCGCCGTCGTGGCCTTCGGAGCCCGGCGGGGCGGCCGCACAGCCGGGCCCGAGCTGGTGGACACCCACAGCCTGCTGGTCCCCGGCACCGAGGACGTCCTCGGCTGGGACATCGGCTCCCACGGCTTCCGGATCCTGCTGTCGCCCGAGGTCCCGACGCTCACTGAGAAGCACTTGCCCACGGCCGTCCAAGGGCTCCTCGCGCGGCATGAACTGTCGCCGGACCAGATCGCGAGCTGGATCATCCACGGTGGCGGACCGAAGGTCTTCACCGGTGTGCAGCAAGCCCTGGGCCTGCAGCCCAGCGCCTTGGAGCTCACCAGGCGTTCCGTGGCCGAGCGGGGCAACCTCTCCTCGGTCTCCGTACTGGACATCCTGCACGCGGCCATGGAGACACCGCCCCCCGCGAACACACCCGGCCTGGTCGCCGCCATGGGACCGGGGTTCGCCATCGAACTGGTCCTCCTCCGCTGGTAGAGGCCGCCCGCCGCCACCGAAACCTGCCGACCGCCTGACAAGAAAGGTGTCACGGACCGTGCCCGCCATCCCCGCAGACGTACGCATCCTGATCGACCTCGAACCAGTGGTTGCCGACGCTCTCGACACGCATTTCCGGACGACCGTCGACTGGTACCCGCACCAGTACGTCCCGTGGAGCCAGGGCCGTGACTACGACGGTCTCCTCGAGGGAGAGCCATGGGACTCCTCCCAGCAGAAACTGAAGGCGGCCGCTCGGGACGGCCTTCTCTACACTCTGCTCACCGAGGAAAACCTGCCCAGTTACCACCGGGTGATCGGGGAAATGCTGTCGCTCGACGGACCTTGGGGCGTCTGGGTCAATCGATGGACCATGGAGGAAGCCAGGCACGGCACCGCCATCCGTGACTACCTCGTGGTCACCCGCAGCGCCGACCCGGTGCTTCTGGAGGACGCCCGCGCCGCGCATGTGCAGCACGGCTACGACATCGACTACCGCGGCGACCTCATCGCCTCTCTGGTCTACGTCACCCTCCAGGAACTCGGCACCCGCGTCAGCTACCAGGGGATCCGCCGACTGTGCGACGAGCCGGTGTGCGGGGCTCTGATGCAGCGCATCGCCCACGACGAGAACCGGCACATGCTCTTCTACCGGACCGCCCTCCAGGCATGTATGCGCATGCACCCCGACCGCACGCTGCAGGCTGTGGCCACAGTGCTCAAGACATTCCGTCCCCCCGGCCACGCCGCACCCGGCTTCGGCCGGCTGGTCAGCTCCCTGGCCAGGTCGGGCATCCTCTCACCGGAGACCTACTACAAGGACATCGCCCTTCCCTTCGTCCGCATGCTCGGCGCTCTCGACACCTCCGGACTCACACCGGTCGGACAGCGCGCCCAGGAGGAGATCGCCGCGCACATGGACGCATCAGAGGACCGTGCCGGCAGATACCGCGCCCTGGCCGAACGCCTCGACCGGCTCGCGAACGCGTAAGACGAAGATTCCGCTGTCCGGGAGTGAGAAGGACGATCCGACATGCCCCTGGGTTGGGTGACGATCCCCGTAAGTCTGTACGTTCTCGTGACCGCGGTGACCGTCGTGCGCCTGGTCGAACTGACAACTGCCCGCCGCAACGCGCGATGGGCCATCGACCGCGGCGGCATCGAGTACGGGGAACGCCACTACCCCGTCATGATCGCCCTTCATGTCTGCCTGCTCGTCGGGACCGTTGCGGAGGTGGCCCTCGCCGACCGTGCCTTCGTCCCTCTGATCGGCTGGCCGGCGCTGGCCGTCCTCGTCCTCGTACAGGCAGGCCGCGCCTGGTGCATGAGGGCGCTCGGCCCCCGATGGAACACCCGCGTCATCGTCGTGCCCGGCCTACCGCTGGTCACCACCGGCCCCTACCGTTGGATGCGGCACCCCAACTACCTCATCGTCCTGTTCGAAGGCGTCGCCCTGCCCCTCGTCCACACCGCATGGATCACTGCCGTGCTCTTCACCATCGCCAACACGCCTTGGCTCGCCGTCCGCGTCCGCACGGAGGACGCGGTGCTGTGGCCAGTGGCGCGGGCCTGTTCGCAGTGCGGGTCCGACGCTACTTGAGCATGTCGGCCGCGTTCACCCGGTGAAGGTGGATCAGAACGTCGTGGGTCTTCGCGAGCCGGATCTTGGCGGCGTTGCCGTTCCAGGGGTAGGTGGCGCCGATGTTCTTGACGGTGCGTGACTCGGTGAGCCAGGCGCGGGCCGGGGCGGGGGTGTTGCGCAGGTCCACCATGAAGTCGCGGTGGCGTACCCGGTCCAGGGTGTGCTCGGTGGTGCCGGGTGCGGCCGGCCCGACGGTGAACCGGTGGACGCCGCCGTCCTGGCCCAAGGCGTTGAACGAGCCCCGGTCGAAGGTGAGGCCCACACTCAGGTAGTGGCGGCCCAACTGTTCACGAAGGAAGTCGCCTTGGGCCTTCGGATGCGTATTCGGGACGTACGTCTTGAGGGCGATGTGGCTGTTGTGGGCGGAGAGCAGGATCTTGTCGCCCGTCTGCCGCTGCCACCAGGCGACGTTCTGTGCCATGACCTGGTCGCGGTAGCGCATGGCGTCAGGGACGACCTGTGGATCGTCCAAGTCAAAGGCGTACATGGTGGTCATCTGGTGGATCGCGGTGGCGTGCTGGACGGCCCAGGCGTGCCCGTCGGCGTCCTTGCCGGGCCGCTGTTCGAGCAGGTCCAGTGCCCGGCCGGTCCGCTCGGCGAGCTCCTTGCGTTCGGCCAGCGGCTTCGACAGGTAGTCATTGACGTACGTCTCGGCGTCGGTGGTGGGCCGCAGGCCCCGGTACAACTCGGTGAGCCGCGGGCCGAGTTCGGGCCGGGCCGCGGCCGCGTAGGCGCTCACCTTGTCGTACAGCTCGGCACCGGCGAACCCGTTGTCGTCGCCGACGAAGCGGAGGGGGTCCTTGGGGTGCTTGACGTTGTACGCGCGCATCCACTGGAGCAGATCGCGGTACTCGCTGGTGTTCCAGAACTGGTAGGTGCCCTGGAACTCCTCGTCCATGATCTGCTTCAAGTCGCCCTCGCCACGGGTGAGGTAGGCGTCGAGCCGCAGTCCGGTGCTCCAGGGGGCTTCGAGGGCGAAGGCCCGGAAGCCCTTCTTCTCGACCAGGTACCGCAAGATTCGGTGCTTGACGGTGAAGAACTCGTGCGAGCCGTGGGTGGCCTCGCCCAGGCCCACCACCCGGGCGCCGCCGACCATCTGGCCGAACGGGCCGAGATCGGCCAGGCCACCGCGCGGCTCGGTGGTGCGCAGCGGGTGAGCCACCCGGCCAAGGGCCGCCGCTGGGGAGCGGAAGGCGGCGGGCGCGGCCCCCTTCGGGCCGGCGGGTGCGGCGGCATCGGCGGAGACCGATGCGGCGGGCGAAGCGGGCGGAGTGGCAGCGGAGGCGGCCGGGACGACGGCCAGGGTGGCACCGAGCGGGACGAGGAGGGCGGCGAGCAGGGCCTTGTGCGTTCTCATGAGCCCAACTCTCGCCGCGAGGGCATGTTCCGGACCATCCAGTGCGCCCCCCGAACCGCCCGGGAGTTAGCTCCACCCATTCAGGAACGAAAACCAGGACCCTGGTCCTGGTCCTGGTCCCGGGTCCTGCTCTCCTGGTCCTGGACGGGAACGAGGCGTGGGGTTCCATATGGCGTGCGTAGTCAACCCTCATCCGGCGAGAACCGTTGTGCAGTTGGCCCGGAGCGCGTGGCTGCTTGCCCAAGGCGGGCAGTGGCCAGGGGCCACGCGTCGATGTCGCGATAGCGCCGCGGGCCTGAGTGGCCTCTTGTCGTGCTGCCGACCAGGTGGAGGCGCTCGGCCTGCCAAGGGCGTCCGGTGAAGCCGTCGAGGCAGGCGGCCGCAGCCTTCACGGACGCGTTGTCGTTGCGGCGAGCGCGGGCCAGCGTGAGGTGGGGACGCAGCGGACGTTCGGGGAAGTCGACCTCACAGTCCCTGACCAACGCCCTTACTGCGTCGGCCAGGTCGTGCAGTTGGCCGAGGTCGCCCTCGATGCCGCTCCACAGCACGCGCTCGTCGAAGTGTCCACCACCGATCAACGCCAGTTCGAGAGAGGGGCGGGCGACCGTCAGGTCGGCGAGGGGCGAACGAAGCCGCTGGACGACCCGCACCGGAAGCTCGCCCAGGAAGGCGAGGGTGATGTGCCAGTCCTCGATGCGGTTCCAGCGCAGGTCGGGATAGGCGGCATAGGCCGGGCTCAGGGCAGCCGCCAGTTCCTTCTTCGCGCCATCGGGCGGCGCAAGGGCGATAAAGGCGTGCTGGGTGGCGGTCTGGGGCGGTTCGGTCACGGACGTCTTCATACCTCATGCGTCCGCAGGGCCGGAGCCTGAGGTGTTGCCCATAGGGGGACATCCGGGCCGGGAACTCTCCTTGCCGTTGTCTACCTTTGCGGGCCCCTGCTCTCAGCAGAACAGGGACGCGGTGGTGGCCTGTCCATGTTTGAGTGCGCTGATGAACATCTTGGTGTTGGGCGGAACGGCGTGGGTGGGCCGCGAAATCTCGCGGCAGGCACTGGAACGTGGGCATCGGGTGACCTGTCTGGCCCGTGGAGAGAGCGGCAAAGTGGCCGCCGGTGCGGTGCTGGTTGCTGCGGACAGGCGTGACCTGACGGCGTACGAAAGTCTGGCGGGCCGGTATTGGGACGCAGTGGTCGAGGTGTCGTGGCAGCCGGGCTTCGTCCGCAGGGCGCTCGCGGAGCTCGGCAAACGGGCGGGCCACTGGTCGTACGTGTCGTCGGTCAGCGCATACGCCTCGCATGCGCAGCCACACGCTGACGAGTCGGCGGAACTGCTCCCGGCGGCCGAGCGGGACGAGGTCGACCACCAGGAGTTCGGGGAGGCCAAGGTGGCCTGCGAGGAGGCTGCGGCGGCCTCGGTGGGCGACCGGCTTCTCATCGCGCGAGCAGGGCTGATCGGCGGTCCCGGTGATCACAGTGGACGCTCCGGGTACTGGGTCGCCCGCGCGGCCCGCGAGCCGCTGGCACCGCTTCTGGTCCCGGCTTCCCCAGGTATCCCGACTCAGGTGATCGATGCGCGAGACCTCGCAGCATGGCTGCTCGACTGCGCGGAGAAGGGAACGACGGGGACGTACAACGCGGTCGGCCCCATCGTTCCCTTCGGGGAATGGGTCGCCCTGTCGCGGCAGATCGGCGGGCACACCGGCCCGGTGATGGAGGCCGACGACGCCTGGCTGCTCGGACAGAACGTGGTCCAGGCCATGGGCCCGGAGTCGCTCGCGCTGTGGGTGGCCGACCCGAACTGGGTCGGCTTCAGCGCTCGCAACGGCGCTGCGGCAAGCGCGGCAGGTCTGCGACACCGGCCACGGGCGGAGATGCTGGCGGACACTTTGCGTTGGGAGCGGGAGCAGGGCCTGGACCGGCCCCGCCGGGCCGGCCTCAGCGGCGAGCGAGAGCGCCAACTCCTGAAAGCGCTCGCGCCCTAGTCGGATGGGACGCCAGGGCGGCCTGGCGGGCGGCCAGGCGATGCGCCCGTCGAGGCGTCCCGCACGCATTGCCGGTGACAGCATGCAGCGGGTGACGCGCGGAGACCTTGGAGGCCGCAGGGTTGTCCGTGCCGGTCACGCACGGGAGGCGAGGTGGCGCCATTCGTCCCACATGTCGAGCCGCTTCCGATAGGCCGACTCGACAATCGGATAGGGGTAGGTGCCGAGAAAGAGCCGCAGGGGCGGTTCGTCGGTGTCGACGAGGTCAAGGACGACGGTGGCGGTGCTTCGCGCGTCCTGGGGCGCGCGGGCGGACGCGCCGGCCCGGCGCGCGGCGCGGACGGGTTCGTAGGCGGGGAGCGGCTTGGTGTGCACCGCGGAGGCGCCCGACCAGTCGGTGCCGTAGGGGCCGGGTTCGACGAGGGTCACGTTGATGCCGAACGGAGCCACCTCTTGGGCCAGGGCCTCGCTCATCCCCTCCAGGGCCCACTTGGAGGCGTTGTACAGCCCGAGCGTGGGGAAGGCGGCGAGGCCACCGAGGCTGGAGACCTGCAGGATGTGGCCGCTGCCTTGGGCCCGCAGGTACGGCAGGGCCGCCTGCGTCACCCACAGCGGGCCGAACAGGTTGGTGTCGAGCTGTGCGCGGGCCTGTTCCTCGGTGGTTTCCTCGACCATGCCGAACAGGCCGTAACCCGCGTTGTTGACGACCACGTCGAGGCGGCCGAAGACTTCGGCGGCCCGTTGCACCGCGGTGGTCGCGGCGGCGCGGTCGGTCACGTCGAGGGGGAGTGGGAGGACGTCGTCCCCGTGGGTGTCCACGAGGGGCTGCAGGGTCTTGGGATCGCGTGCGGTGGCGGCGACGCGGTCGCCGCGTTCGAGTGCGGCTTCGGCCCAGATACGGCCGAAGCCGCGGGACGCGCCGGTGATGAACCAGGTCTTCATGGCATCGAGCCTGCGTCGTTTCCACCTCGGCAGCCAGCACCCTCGCAGGGTTACCCTCGCACCATGGCGGCCGACAATCTTCTGGGAGATTTCCTCAAGGCCCGGCGCGGACGGGTCGCTCCGGCGGACGTGGCGGGACCCGTCGGCGGACGTCGCCGGGTGTCGGGACTGCGCCGGGAGGAACTGGCCCGGCTCGCCGGCATCAGCGAGCCGTACCTGGTCCGGCTCGAACAGGGCGTCGACCGGCACCCTTCGCCCCAGGTGCTGCGCTCCCTCGCGCGGGCGCTGGAGCTGGACGCCGACGCCTCCGCTCACCTGCACGCACTCGTCGACCCTGCCCCCGTGCCGCCGTCGCGGACCGAGGCCTCGGAGGACGTGCACCGGCTGCTCGACGCGTGGGCGGACCGCCCTGCGTACGTCCGCGACCGTTGCTTCGACGTGCTGGCGGCGAACAAGCAGGCCCGTGCGCTCGCCCCGATGTACGAGCCCGGGAGCAACCTGGTCCGAGCGGTGTTCCTCGACCCGGCGTCCCGTCGGCTCTTCCCCGACTGGGCGGAGGTAGCCGCGCAGACCGCGGCGGCCCTGCGGGCCGAAGCCGACCCGCGCGACCCCAGAACCGTCCGCCTGGTCGCCGAGCTGGAGACGGAGGAGGAGTTCCGTCGTCTGTGGCTGCGGCACGAGACGCGGCCCGCCCGTGACGAACTCAAGCGCTTCGCACACCCGGTCGTCGGCAGCCTCGCCCTGCGCAGGCAGGCACTCACCGTCGGCGGCGCCGAGCAACAAGTGATCATCGTGTACCAGGCGACGGCCGGGAGTCCGTCCGAAGCGGCCCTGTCGCGTCTTGTGTGACGCGCCAGACGCCTCCGAGTTCGCCGACGTGCATGAGTCTCCCTCGGGTTACGAGCTGTCGTGATGCGGTCCCGGAGCGGGAGCCTGGGAGGTGAAATTCCGGAAGGCGGGGGCACCGTTAGGGCATGACGACGACGCTTGGTGCCTTTGTGCTCGGTACTCCGGATCCGCCCGCGCTTGCCGACTTCTACCAGGCCCTGCTGGGCTGGCGCGAAGTGGATCGCCGGCCGGAGTGGGTCCGCCTGCGCGACCCGGAGCGGGAACGGCCCGGTCTCAGCTTCCAGTTGGAGACCGACCACACGCCCCCGGTCTGGCCTCAACGCCCGGGTGCACAGCAGATGCAGGCCCACTTGGACCTCCAGGTCGACGATCTGGAGGCGGAGACGGAGCGGGCCCTCGCTCTGGGCGCGACGCTGGAGGAGCATCAGCCGCAGAAGAACGTACGAGTTCTGCGGGATCCGCACGGTCATCTGTTCTGCCTCTTCCTGCCGGGGGCATGATCCCCAGTACGGGCCCTGACAGGTAGCCGTGAGTGCCCGGGGCGGCCGGCGCGCCGTCTCCGGGCCTTTTCGGTTTTGTGGTCCACCCCTTGACCTGCGGCGACGCAGCCACTACGTTCCCAAGCCACTGACCCGTGGTGACGAAAGGAGGCGACCAGCAGATGTGCACCAGCTCTGACCTCGGTCGTCTCGCCCAGTGCACCGCCTGGGTACCGGGTCGGATCGCGCACGGCTGCTGAGTACGCCGTCCTGATGTGCCCCGCTGCGGCACTCTCCGGGTTTCCCTGTTGCCCTTCACCGTCTTCCGGCACGTCGCTGTCCCGTGCCCTGCCGCGCCCGCCGCTCGGGTGAGGCGCGTCTGAACACAGAAAGCTGCCTGAAATTGGCGAACATGAATGTGACCGATCACGCGCCGGAACGGACACCGGAAACACCTGAAGCGATGCCCGGCACGACCGGGGCGCGGATGACGGTGAACGGGACAGAGACACCGATCTCACCGTGCGCACCCCACACCACGGCGCTGGACTTCCTCCGCGAGCGCGGACTCACCGGGACCAAGGAGGGCTGCGCGGAGGGCGAGTGCGGTGCGTGTTCCGTCATGGTGGCCCGTCCCGGAGTGCACAAGCCCACCGACTGGGTGGCGGTCAACGCCTGCCTGGTGCCGGCCGCGGCGCTCGACGGCCAGGAGATCATCACCTCCGAAGGGCTCGCGACGGCCGGTGCGCCCGGCACGGCGTCCTCCCTGCACCCCGTACAGGAGGAGATGGCGGTCCGCGGCGGCTCCCAGTGCGGCTACTGCACGCCGGGATTCGTCTGCAGCATGGCCGCGGAGTACTACCGCCCCGGCCGTTGTGAACATTCCGGTACGGGGGCGGCCGACCGTACGGAGACGGGCCCGAGCCCCGACCCCGAGCACGGCCCGAACGGCTTCGACCTGCACGCCCTCAGTGGGAACCTGTGCCGCTGCACCGGCTACCGACCCATCCGTGACGCCGCGTTCGCCGTCGGTGCGCCCACCGATGACGACCCGCTGGCCCGGCGCCGCGAGCTGCCCCCGCCCGCGCCGGTCGCCACCGAATACGCCCTGGACGGCCGAGTGTTCCTGCGTAAGAACACTCTTGCCGAGACCCTGCGGGTGCTGCGCGAGCGGCCCGACGCCGTCGTGGTCGCCGGGTCCACCGACTGGGGAGTCGAGGTCAACATCCGCTCGAGGCGCGCGGATTGCGTCATCGCCATCGACCGGCTGCCCGAACTGCGGGAGCTGCGCGTCGAGTCCGACCACATCGAGATCGGCGCGGCACTGACGCTCACGGAGATCGAGCGCCGCCTCGATGGTGACATTCCGCTGCTCGCCGAACTCTTTCCACAGTTCGCCTCCCGGCTCATCCGCAACGGCGCGACCCTCGGCGGCAACCTGGGTACCGGATCGCCCATCGGCGACAGCGCCCCGGTCCTGCTCGCCCTCGACGCGTCGCTGGTGCTCGCCGACGCCGACGGCGAGCGCGTGGTCCCACTGGCGGACTACTTCACCGGTTACCGGCAGAGCGTGCGCCGTCCCGGGGAGCTGATCCGCGCGGTGCGCGTCCCGCTGCCGCTGTCACCCGTCACCGCCTTCCACAAGATCGCCAAGCGGCGTTTCGACGACATCTCCAGCGTGGCCGTCGCCTTCGCGCTCGACGTCGAGGACGGGATCGTCCGCAAGGCGCGCATCGGCCTGGGTGGCGTGGCCGCCACGCCCATCCGCTCCCTGGCCACCGAGGCCGCCCTGGAGGGCAAGCCGTGGTCGGCGCGGACCGCCGAAGCCGCGGCCCGGGTGCTGCGCGGGGAGGGCACACCGATGAGCGATCACCGCGCCAGCGCCCTCTACCGTTCCGCGATGCTCGGCCAGAGCCTGCTCAAGCTGCACGCACAGACCACCGAGGCGGTGTCGTCATGAGTCATCTGTCCCAGCGTCCCGAGAAGCCCGTCGTCGGAATCTCGATGCCGCACGAGAGCGCCGTCCAGCACGTCACCGGCGCCGCCCTCTACACCGACGACCTGGTCCAGCGCACCAAGGACGTCCTGCACGCCTACCCGGTCCAGGTCATGAAGGCCCGCGGCCGGATCACCGCGCTGCGCACCGAGCCCGCGCTCGCCGTGCCCGGCGTGGTCCGCGTGCTGACCGGTGCCGACGTGCCCGGCGTCAACGACGCGGGCATGAAGCACGACGAACCGCTCTTCCCCGACGAGGTCATGTTCCACGGCCACGCGGTCGCCTGGGTGCTCGGCGAGACGCTGGAAGCTGCCCGGCTCGGCGCGGCAGCCGTCGAGGTGGACCTGGAGGAACTGCCCTCCCTGGTCACGCTGCGGGAAGCCATCGAGGCCGGCAGCTACCACGGGGCGCGGCCCCTGATGGAGACCGGCGACATCGACGCGGGCTTCGCCGACAGCGCACACGTGCTCAGCGGCGAGTTCCAGTTCGCCGGGCAGGAGCACTTCTACCTCGAGACGCACGCGGCGCTGGCCCAGATCGACGAGAACGGACAGGTGTTCGTCCAGAGCAGCACCCAGCACCCCTCGGAGACCCAGGAGATCGTCTCGCACGTGCTCGGCGTGCCCGCGCACGAAGTGACCGTGCAGTGCCTGCGGATGGGCGGCGGCTTCGGCGGCAAGGAGATGCAGCCGCACGGGTTCGCGGCCGTCGCCGCGCTCGGCGCGAAACTCACCGGCCGGCCGGTCCGCTTCCGGCTCAACCGGACCCAGGACCTCACCATGTCCGGCAAGCGGCACGGCTTCCACGCCACCTGGAAGATCGGGTTCGATGCCGAAGGACGCATCCAGGCCCTGGACGCCACCCTGGTCGCCGACGGCGGCTGGAGCCTCGACCTCTCCGAGCCGGTCCTCGCCCGGGCGCTGTGCCACATCGACAACACCTACTGGATCCCCAACGCCCGCGTGGCGGGCCGTATCGCCAGGACCAACACGGTCTCCAACACCGCCTTCCGCGGCTTCGGCGGCCCCCAGGGCATGCTGGTGATCGAGGACATCCTGGGCCGCTGCGCGCCGAAGCTCGGCCTTGACCCCATGGTGCTGCGGGAACGCAACTTCTACCGCCCTGGCCAGGGCCAGACGACGCCGTACGGACAACCCGTCACGCAGGCCGAGCGGATCTCCGCGGTCTGGCGGCAGGTGCAGGAAAGCGCCGGTGTCGCCGACCGCCGGCGCGAGATCGACGCGTTCAACACCGCGCACCCGCACACCAAGCGGGCGCTGGCCGTCACCGGCCTCAAGTTCGGCATCTCGTTCAACCTCACCGCCTTCAACCAGGGCGGCGCCCTGGTGCTGATCTACAAGGACGGCTCGGTCCTGATCAACCACGGCGGCACCGAGATGGGCCAGGGCCTGCACACCAAGATGATGCAGGTGGCCGCGACCACGCTGAGCATCCCGCTGCACAAGGTGCGCCTCGCCCCGACGCGCACCGACAAGGTGCCCAACACCTCCGCCACCGCCGCCAGCGCGGGCACCGACCTCAACGGCGGGGCGATCAAGAACGCCTGTGAGCAGCTGCGCGAGCGCCTGCTGCAGGTGGCCGCCACCCAACTGGGCGCGAACGCCTCGGACGTACGCATCGTCGAGGGCGTCGCACGGGCCCTGGGCAGCGACAAGGAGGTGGCCTGGGACGACCTGGTGCGCACCGCCTACTTCCAGCGGGTCCAGCTGTCGGCCGCGGGCTTCTACCGGACCGAGGGCCTCCATTGGGACGCGAAGTCGTTCCGGGGCTCGCCGTTCAAGTACTTCGCCCATGGGGCCGCAGCCACCGAGGTGGAGGTCGACGGCTTCACCGGCGCCTACCGCATCCGGCGCGTGGACATCGTGCACGACGTCGGCGACAGCCTCTCCCCGATGATCGACATCGGTCAGGTGGAGGGCGGCTTCGTGCAGGGCGCGGGCTGGCTGACACTGGAGGACCTGCGCTGGGACACCGGCGAAGGACCCCACCGCGGCCGCCTCCTGACCCAGGCGGCGAGCACCTACAAGCTGCCGAGCTTCTCGGAGATGCCCGAGGAGTTCAACGTGACGCTGCTCGAACACGCCACCGAGGAGGGCGCGGTCTACGGCTCCAAGGCGGTGGGCGAGCCGCCGCTGATGCTGGCATTCTCGGTGCGCGAGGCGCTGCGCCAGGCCGCCGCCGCGTTCGGGCCGAGCGGAGTCAGCGTCGAACTGGCCTCGCCCGCGACACCGGAGGCCGTGTTCTGGGCGATCGAGGCGGCACGCAGCGCGCCCGCCGCCACCCCGGACGGTCACGCCCCCGACGCGCCTGCCGAGGCCGGAAGCGCCGACGCCGGGAGCGCCGACGCCGGGAGCGCCGACGGCCGGGACCGGGCGGCCGAAGCCGCAGCGTTGAACGGTGCCTGACATGACGTGGATCGCCGCGGTCGCGCGGTTGCGGGCACGCCGGGAGCCCGGCGTGCTGGTCACCGTCGCGACCGTGCGCGGCCACGCCCCGCGCGGCGCGGGCGCGAAACTTGTGGTGGTGCGCGGCGAGACCTGGGGCTCGATCGGAGGCGGCAATGTGGAGGCCGTCGCGATCGACCGGGCCCGGGAGATGCTCGCCGCGGACACGGCGGAGCCGGAGCTGATGGACTTCGCCCTGAACGACAAGGTGACCAACCGGCACGGTGTGCAGTGCTGCGGCGGCACGGTTTCGGTGCTGCTCGAACCCCTGCCGGTGGTACGGGCGGTGGCCGTCTTCGGCATGGGGCACGTGGGCCTCGAACTCGCGCGCATCCTGGCCCGCCAGGACCTCGACCTCCATCTGGTCGACAGCCGCGCGGACATGCTCGCGCCGCAGCGGCTCGACGCGCTGGCGGACGCGGTGGCGCAGGTCCACGTACACCACACGCCGCTGCTGCCCGAGGAGGTGCTCGAGGCCCTGCCGCACGGCACGCACGTCCTGATCATGACTCATGACCACGCAGAGGACGCGGCTCTGTGCGACGCGGCCCTGCGCACCACCCACCTCGGCTCCATAGGGCTGATCGGCTCGGCGGCCAAGTGGGCGCGCTTCCGCAAGCGCCTCTCCACCGAGGGCGGCCACGACGACGCCACCATCGACAGGATCAAGACCCCGATAGGGCTGGCGGACATCACCGGCAAGGAGCCCGCGACGATCGCCGTGAGCGTCGCCGCGGATCTCCTGCGCGCCTTCGAGGGCGCACGGTGACCGATCGCGCCGAATAAGGGTTACGTCAGGCACACGCCAATTGGCCGAATTTGTGTACTGGCAGAGAGGGGTGTCTTCCGGACGTTCGTGGAGTGGGCGAGCGGTGCGGCAGTGGCGCATATCCGACCGGAGAGCGTCGGCCGCGGATCGGATTCGCCCACACCGTGTTGAGCCACGGTCCTTCGGGCGGGGCAGGGGGTGCCCGCTGGCTCAATCATCACCCCAGATCGGGGAGATCCCGGCCGGAATGTCGACGGCGCGGTGGTGCGTCCATCCGGTCCGGTCCGGCGGTGTTCGGCGTGCCTGTGCGCGCACTGGCCGCGTTCTTTTCCGCGCGGTCCGGTTTGCGGCCGAGTTGCCGGGGCACACGCGGCGGTGCGGCATTCGGCGATCGGCCTCGATGCGCGGTCGGCCGGACGAATTGGCTGAGTGGTGACGCAAAAGCACCGGCGGAACACTCTCCGTTCAACCTCAGGGGGTTGCTTGCACGTGACTCGCCGTGAAGACTGTGGCCGAGTTCTGCCGAGTTCTATCGAAACGAAGGTGTTCCGAGGGGACGCATCATGCCAATCGAGGCACGGCACGTGCCGCGATTGCGTACTCTCACACACTGTTTCGAACGGCCGGGACTGGAGGTCCGCTGTCCGCCAGGACAGGGAGGGGCCCGCGCGTATCCGGTGCGCGGGAGGTATCGCCGAGGGGGATGGTTATGTCGGGTTGGCGCGCCGCACGACTGGGCCGACTGCGGGGCCGTGGTCGACCGTGCAGCCGCGGCGGCACCCTGCACCGCATGTGTTGAGGGCACCGCATGTGCTGAGGCCCGGGGGTCCGTTCCGGCGTCGGACTGACGTCGATTGACCGTCCCGCCGTACGAGGACTCCGCGGGGCACATGCCGTTCTGATTCAAGTCCAGGCGACAGTGACACAGCTGTGCCCGGGGCCGTGCTGCCCCGGCCGACCCGGACCACCACACCCCTGTGCGCGTGACTCCAACGTGCCCGCACGCGCCAGCCGCTAGCAAGGGAGACAAGGTGATCAGCAAGCAACCGACGGGCGAGCGACCCCTCTTGGAGGAGTTACCCGACCGCTGGCGGGGCTTACGCGATACCGGGCCGGTGCGGTACGACGAGACCCAAAGCGTCTGGCAGGTGCTCGACCACGAGACCGTCTCCGCCGTGCTCGCCGACCCGGCGACGTACTCCTCGGAGCTCTCCACTCTCGCACCCACCCAGTCCGACTTCGAGACCTTCACCCAGGGCAACTTCGTCGGCATGGACCCCCCGGAGCACCGGAAGCTCCGCACCCTGGTGAGCCAGGCGTTCACGCCGCGTGTCGTACAGGGCCTCGAACCCCGCATCGAGGCCGTCTGCGCCCGGCTCCTCGACGCCGTGGCCGACCGCGACCGGTTCGACCTGGTCGACGCGCTGGCCTACCCGCTGCCGATCATCGTCATCGCCGAACTCCTCGGCATCCCCGCGGAGGAACACCGGCGCTTCCAGGAATGGGCGAGCGTTCTCTTCGGCGGCGACCAGCTCGGCGAGGCGCCCGACATGGCCGACCTGGAGCGCGCGCTGGAAGCCATCGCCCCCACGGTGCGCGAGATGAACGGCTACATGCTGGAGCACATCCGCGCCCGCCGCGCCGCCCCCGGTGACGACCTCACCAGCAGACTCATAGCCGCCGAGGTGGACGGTGTGCGCCTCGCCGACCAGGAGATGGTCGGCTTCGTGGCCCTGCTCCTTGTGGCCGGGCACATCACCACGACCGCGCTGCTGGGCAACGCGATCGTCACCTTCGACCGGCATCCCGACACGGATGCCGCGCTGCGCGCCGACCCCACGCGCGTCCCGGCCGCCGTCGAGGAGGTCCTGCGCTGGCTGCCGCCCTTCCCCGAACTGGGCCGCAGGGTCACCCGACCCGTGGTCCTCGGCGGTCACGAGATCCCGGCCGACACGATGCTGATGGCCCATCTCGGCGCCGCCAACCGGGATCCCGCCCGCTTCACCGCGCCCGACGTCTTCGACGTGACCCGAAGTCCCAATCCCCACTTGACCTTCGGGCACGGCATCCATTTCTGTTTCGGCGCGCCGCTGGCCCGGCTGGAAGCGCGGATCGCTCTTCACATGTTGCATGAACGATTCCGCGAACTGACGATCCCCTCCTACGAGGACGTCGTCTACCAGAACCCGGCCGTCCTCATCGGCGTACGACATCTGCCTGTAGAGGTCGCAAGACCGTAGTCCCCGGCGCACGCAGCGCCCCCTCCGGCCGGCCCGCACCGCTCGTGCCCGGGCCGGATCGGCACACCCGCCACATGAGACCCACCCAACGGGAGTCCCCTTCTCATGCCGTACAGCATCCTGCCCGCCCCGGTCGCCTTACGGGAACCGGCCCTATTACGCCGCGAGCTGCAAGACCGTCTCGACGACCTGGCCCGGACCCACCGGGTACCCGGCGCCCAACTGGCGGTGGACACCGGCAGCGGCGTCGTCGCCGTGCACACCGGTACCGCCGACGTCACCACCGGCAGCCCCTTCACCGCGGACACCGCGGTTCCGCTGGGATCACTGACCAAGCCCTTCACCGCCGCGCTCGTCATGCTCCTCGCCGACGACGGCGACCTCGACCTGGACGAGCCGGCCGCCGAGCACCTGGCCGAACTGGCCGACACTCCGAATGTGACGATCCGTCAACTCCTGTCCCACACCGGCGGATTGCCTACAGGTCCCGACTCCGACACCGCCGCCGCGACCACCCCGGCGCGCTACTTGACGGCCGTCTGCACCGCCCGCGATCTGCTGTTCACGCCCGGGACCGACTTCTCCTACTCCAACGCCGGCTACGTCGCCGCCGGACGGCTGGTGGAGACGGTCACCGGCATGCCCTGGCCCGAGGCCGTGCGGGCGCTGCTCCTCGAACCCCTCGGTGTCCTGCCGGTGTTCGTCGGCGACGCCGCGCCCCTGCGTCCGGTGGCCGCGGGGCACGCCGTCAACACCGTCACCGGGCAGGCCGTCGCCGCCCGGCAGAACCTGGCACCGCTGGAGGCACCGGCCGGCGCGCTGCTCGCGAGCGCCCTGGACCTGGTCGCCTTCGGCAACGCGCTGACCGGCCGCTCGGATCTGCTGCCGCCCGCCGTCGCCAAGGAGATGCGCCGGGCCGAGACCGCCGCCGACCCGGGGACGCTCGCCGACGGCTGGGGCGCCGGACTCGCCCTGTACCAGCGGGACGGCCGGGTGTGGTGCGGCCACGACGGCAACGCCCAGGGTACGTCGTGCCACCTGCGGGCCGACCCGGAGAGCGGAGTCGTGGTGGCCTTCACGGGCAACGCCGGGGGCGCCACCGCACTGTGGCGCGACCTCGCCGAGTTTCTGGCCCGGCTCACCGGTATCCGGGTGCCCGCCGAGGCGCTCACCACGGACCGCGGCCGACCCGTCGTCCTGCCCGGCTGTGCGGGCACGTACCGCAACGGCACCACGACCTACCGCGTCGCGCCCGGACCGGACGGTACGCCGGCCCTGTCCGTCGACGGGGACCTGGCCCTGCCGCTGGTCTGTTACGCCGACCTGTCCTGCGATCTGCGAGATCCGGCCACCGGGCGTGTCGAACCCGGTGGCCGGTTCCACCGCGATCCGGCCACCGGCACGATCGATCGGGTGCAGATATCCGGGCGTACCGCGCGCCGCGCCGACGACGGCTGAGCACGGTCGTCGCCGTCGTCGCGGGCTTCGACGGGCGTGCCTTCTTCCGGCTGGGGGGGCGGGTTGTCGGCTGGTGCCGGTGCCGGTGCCGGTGCCGGTGCCGGTGCCGGTGCTTGTGCTGGTGTCGGCGCCCGTCCGGTCCGGTTCGGTCTAGGGCTGACGGCGTGTTGGTCCCGGCTCCCTCGGGGGTCGGCCGCGGGCCCAGCACCCGTTGCCCGGGGGCTGGGGCGTGTGGCCGCCTTGCCGTGCGGAACCGGTTCCGGTGGCGGTTCGCCGTGGCCGGACCACTCCGGTGGCGTCCGGTGGGGTCGCTGCCGGGCCACGGTGGCGGCACAGCGGTCCGCCGGTCTGCCGGGCGCCGTTCGGCTCCGGCGTATTCCGGTCACCGGAACGCTGACCGGGCCCGCAGGCGGGGCCGGTGGCGGGTCGGGGGATCGGAGTCGCCGGGAGGTGGTGGTCGGTCGCCTGGGCGGTGGTTCGGGTGGCGGATCGGGCGGTGGTTCGGGTGGCGGGCCGGTCGGTGGGCCGAGTGGTCTCGATCCTCGGGCCGTGCCGGTCCGGTCACTGCGGCTGGGTGGTTCGGCTGCCGGTGCCGGTGCCGGTGTGTTGGCCTTCGGGTCCGTGGTTCGGCTACGGGGCTTGGTGGTGCGGCCACCGGGCTTGGCGGTCTGGCCATCGGATTCCGTGGTCCGGCCACTGGGCTTGGCGTTCCGGCCTCCGGGCTTGGTGGTTGGGCCACGACGCTTGGTGCTTCGAACGCCGGGTTGGGTGGTTTGGCCACGAAGTTCGGTGGTTCGGCCTCCGGGCTTGGTGGTCCGGTCATCGGGTTCGGTGGTTGGGTCACGGGGTTCGGCGCTCCGGCCTCCGGGCCTGGGGGTCTGGCCTTCGGGCTTGGCGGCGATCCGGCCATCGCGTTCGGTGGTTGGGCCACGGGGCTCGGCGGTCCGCTCTCCTGGCTTGGTGGTCCGGCCGGTGGGTTCGGTGGTTGGGCCGCCGGGTTCGGTGGTCGGGCCTCCGGGCCTGGCGGCTCGGCCAACCGGCCCGGGGGCTCGGCCAACCAGCTCCGTGGCCGGATCGCCAAGCCCAGCGCGCTCGCGCGTCGCGGTGGCCGCGGTCACCGGATGCCGTGGCTCTCCCGGCGGCCCGGGTGGCCCTGGCGGTCCCGGTGGTGGGCCGCTCGCCGGGGTGGGTCACCACCGGGACCGGCGAGTCGCTCGTCGCAGCCACGGCTCAATCACCTGCCCACGCCCGTCGGTCACCGCACCACCCCGCCCGCTGTATCCCGTCCACTCCGCACCAAGCCGCCACTACCCGGTTCCACCGCACCGCCGCGCACACCCGCCGTATCCCATCCCATCCGCTCCGCACCACGCCGCCACCATCCCGTTCCACCGCACCGCCGCGCACACCCGGTGTGTCACGTCCGATCCAGCGCACCGTCCACGAGGCGGGGCCGGGATCGTCCGCGTGGCCCGCGCCGCATCGCCCCGCTCTCCAGAAGGACTTCACCCATGACGGACCTGCACGACAAGCCCGCACCGGCGTCCTCCCTTCCGCAGGGCGGCCCCGCCGCCGACACGCCGGAGAACTCGGCGGCTCCGGCGCATCCGACGCTCGGCGAGCTGTTCACCGCCTGGGTGACCCGAACCCCGGACGCAGCGGCCCTCACCGACGGCCGACGGACCTGGACGTACCGTGAACTGGCCGAACGTACCGACCAGTTGGCCGCTCATCTGATAGCCCGGGGAGCGGGGCCGGACCGGGTGGTGGCCCTGGTCCTGCCGCGCTCCATGGAGCTGATCGCGGCGGAGCTGGCCGTCGCTCGGGCGGGCGCCGCCTTCCTGCCCGTGGACCCGGCCTACCCCGCCGAGCGCCGCGCGCTGATGCTCGCCGACGCCGCGCCCGCGCTCACCCTGGACGATCCGCGTCAGGTGCGCGAACTGCTGGAGACCGAAGACGCAGCGGGACACGGGGGCAGCCCCGGCGACGACCCGGACCACGCGGCGGACAGCCCCGGCGTCGACGCGGACCACGCGGCGTACGTCATCTACACCTCCGGTTCCACCGGCGCCCCCAAGGGCGTGACGGTGACCCACCGCGGCATCGGCGGCTTCACCTCGGCCGCCGCCGAGCGGTACGCGGTGGGACCCGGCGACCGGGTGCTCCAGTTCTCCTCGCCGAGCTTCGACGCCTCCGTCCTGGAGCTGTTCATCTCCGTCCTGTCCGGCGCCACCCTCGTCGTACCGCCGCACGGGCCCTGGCTGGGCGACGAACTCGCCGCGGTCCTGGACGAGCACCGCATCACCCACGCCCTCATCCCGCCCGCCGCGCTGGCCTCTCTGCCCGACCCCGCGCGGGGCACCGGTCGCCACCTGCGCACGCTGATCGTCGGCGCCGAGGCCTGCCCGGCCGGACTCGTGGACCGCTGGGCACCCGGCCGTCAGATGATCAACTCCTATGGTCCGACCGAGACCACCATCGTCGCCACGTGGACCGGGCCGCTCACCGCGGGCAGCGGTACGCCGACGATCGGCGGCGCTCTGCCGCACACCCGGGTGTACGTCCTGGACGCCGCGATGCGGCCGGTTCCTCCCGGCGCCGACGGCGAGTTGTTCGTGGGCGGTGACGCGGTGGCGCGCGGTTACTTGGGGCGCCCCGGGCTGACAGCGGCGCGGTTCGTCGCCGATCCCTTCGGCACACCCGGAGCGCGCCTGTACCGCACTGGTGACCGGGTGCGGTGGACCGCCGAGGGGGAGCTGGAGTTCCTGGGCCGACTGGACCGGCAGGTGAAGATCCGCGGCTTCCGGATCGAGCCGGGTGAGATCGAGGCGGCGTTGCGCCGGGCGGGCGCCGACACCGTCGGCGAGGCTGTTGTTGTCGTACGCGAGGACGTGCCGGGCCATCGGCGTCTCGTCGCCTACGTCACGGCGGCCACCCGGACCTCACCTAACGTGCCACCGGGCTCTGTCGGCCTCACCAGCCGCAGTGGTCCCACCGAGCCCGACCGTCCTACCGGCGCCGCGCACTCCCTCGACCCCGCCGCCCTGCGCGCCGCCGTCGCCGCCGTGCTGCCTGCACACATGGTGCCGTCCGCCGTCGTGGTGCTCGACCGGATGCCGCTCACCCCGCAGAACAAGATCGACCGGCGGGCCCTGCCCGCGCCGGAGCGGACGGTGTCGGCCGGTCATGTGGCGCCGCGGACGGTCGAGGAGCGGGTCCTCGCCGGGATCTGGGCGGATGCCCTCGGCGTCGAGGAGGTCGGGGTCACCGACGACTTCTTCGACCTGGGCGGAGAGTCGATCCTCGCCGCCCGTGTGCTCGCCCGCGTCCGCGACGACCTGGGCGTCCGGCTGACCGTACGGGACGTGTTCACCGCACGGACGATCGCCGCGCTCGCGCCCCTGCTCGCCGACCCGTCGGCCGCCGCGCCGCCGGAGCCGATCCCACCGGCCCCACGCGAAGGCGGCCTGCCGCTGTCCAGCGCGCAGCGGCGCCTGTGGTACATGGACGACCTCACCGAGGGCGGCACCGAGTACAACACCGGCGTCTCCCTCAGGCTGCGCGGCGCCCTGGACCCGGACGCCCTGCACCGCTCCCTGCTCCGTCTCGCGGCCCGGCACGACTCCCTGCGCACCACGTTCCCCACGGTCGACGGCCAGGGCGTCCAACGTGTCGCGCCGGAGCCGGACGTACCTCTGCGGACGGCCGATCTCACCGGCGTACCCGACGCACGGCGTGATGCGGCTGCCGAGGAACTGCTCACCGAGGAGCTGGGCCGCCGCTTCGACCTGGCGGCCGGACCGCTCACCCGGGCGCTGCTCGTCCGGCTCGCCGATGACGACCACCTGCTGCTCCTGGCCCAGCACCACATCGTCACCGACGGCTGGTCGGTCGGCATCCTCACCCGCGAACTCGCCGCCCTCTACCGCGCGGAGACCACCGGCGAGCCGGACGGACTGACACGACCCGCCGTCCAGTACCCCGACTTCGCGGTCTGGGAGCGCCGGCAGCGGGCCGGTGACGCGGACGCCGCCGATCTGGCGTACTGGAAGCGGCACTTGGCGGGCCTCCAGCACCTGGAGCTGCCCACGGACCGGCCGCGTCCCGCCGAGCGCACCACCGTCGGCGGGGCCCACCGGCACGTGCTGCCCGCGGAGTTGACGTCCCGGCTGCGGCAACTGGCCGCGGGCCGCGGCACCACGGCGTTCACCCTGTACGCGGGCGCCGCCGCGCTGCTGTTCTCCCGCTACTCGGGCCAGCGGGACATCGCCTTCGGCACCGTCACCAACGGGCGCGGCCGCCGGGACCTGGAGGACGTCCCTGGCTTCTTCGCCAACACCGTGGTGCTCCGTGGCGACGTGGACGAACGGACGACCGTGGACCGGTTCGTGGAGACGATGCGGACGACGGTCCTCGACGCCTTCGCCCACGACGGGGTTCCGTTCGACCGGGTGGTGGAGGAGCTCGCCCCGCCCCGCGACCCGAGCCGCACCCCGCTGGTGCAGGTGCTCGTCGTGCAGCAGACCGCCGCGCCCGCACTACCGCCCGCCGGTGGTCTGCGCGTCACCGGACATCCGCTGCCGCGCCCCGCCGCCCGCTTCGACCTGGTCCTGGAGTTCACGCCGGACACGGACGGCGGCTGCGTGCTGACCGCGGAGTTCAACAAGGACCTGTTCGACGCGGCGACCGTGGCCCGAATGACCGCCCACCTGCACCGGCTGCTCGAAGGCATGGCGGAAGGGCCGGGTCGCAGGCTGGCCGAACTGCCCATGCTCACGGCCGAGGAACAGCGCACACTGGTGGACAGCTGGAATCCGCCCGCCCGCGTCATGCGGAAGAACGAGTACGGCACGCTGCCCGCACTGCTCCACGCCCAGGCGGCGAGGACCCCGGACCATACCGCCGTCGTCTGCGGCGAGATCCGGCTGGACTACGCCGAAGTCGCCCGGCGGGCGTCCCGCCTTGCCCGGCTGCTCGTCGCGCGCGGCGCCGGTCCCGAGACGCTGGTCGCGCTCTGCCTGCCGCGCTCCGCCGAGCTCGTGCCCGTGCTGTGGGCGGTGCTCGCATCGGGCGCCGGCTACCTCCCGGTCGACCCGGCCTATCCCGCCGAGCGGGTCCGCTTCATGCTCGACGACGCCCGGCCCGCCCTCGTCCTCGCCACCCGGGAGACCGCCTCCGCGCTGCCCCCGGAGTGCGTACCGCTGCTCCTGGAGGACTGCGCCGCGCCCGACGCCGCCCTGGCCGACACCGCGGTGACCGACGCCGACCGGATCCGGCCGCTGCTGCCGGACCATCCCGCGTACGTCATCTACACCTCGGGTTCCACGGGCCGCCCCAAGGGCGTGGTGGTCAGCCATCGCAGCGTCGCCGCGCTGGCCGAGTGGGCGGGGGAGCGGTTCGGGGCCGAGGGCCTGGCCCATGTGGTCGCCTCCACCTCCCTCAACTTCGACGTCTCGGTGTTCGAACTGCTCTGCCCCCTGGTGGCCGGTGGC
This sequence comes from Streptomyces sp. NPDC018029, assembly GCF_044327655.1. Classification (NCBI taxonomy): domain Bacteria; kingdom Bacillati; phylum Actinomycetota; class Actinomycetes; order Kitasatosporales; family Streptomycetaceae; genus Streptomyces; species Streptomyces sp. NPDC018029. The sequence continues at coordinate 77,512 of NZ_JBIRFV010000006.1, forward strand.
ACCGTCGAGGTGGTCGCCGATCTGCCGGCCCTCACGGACGGCGCCGGGCCCCGGCGCACCACTGTGCTCAGCGGCGTGCCGTCCGTCGTCTCCCGGCTCGTCGCGGACGGCACGGCACCCCTCACCGCCGACACCGTCGTCCTCGCCGGCGAGGCCCTGCCCGCGCAGACCGCACAGGACGTGCGGGCCGCCATGCCCGGCTGCCGGATCGCCAATGTCTACGGCCCCACCGAGGCCACCGTGTACGCCACCGCCTGGTTCGCCGGTGACCGGCTGCCGGAGCAGGCCCCGCCCATCGGCGACCCGGTGGCGCTCACCCGCACCTACGTACTGGACACCTCCCTGCGGCCGCAGCCCGTCGGCGTCCCCGGCGAGCTGTACCTCGGGGGCGGCGGCCTGGCCCGCGGCTACCTGAACCGGCCAGGACTGACCGCCGCCCGGTTCGTCGCCGACCCGTTCGGCGCGCCGGGAGAGCGCATGTACCGTACCGGCGACCTGGTGCGCCGACGTCCCGACGGCGGACTCGAATACGTGGGACGCACGGACCAGCAGGTCAAGGTGCGCGGCTTCCGCATCGAACTGGGCGAGGTGGAGGAAGCGTTGCGCGGCTGCGCGGGCGTCGCCGAGGCGGCGGCCGTCGCGGCCACCGACGGTGACGGCAACCGCCGCTTGGTGGGTTACGTCGTCCCGGCCGCCGGGCAGCACACCGAATCCGATGCGGTGCGCCGGGAACTCGGCCGGACGCTGCCCGACTACATGGTCCCGTCGACCGTCGTCGTGCTCGACGCCCTGCCGCTCAACCCCAACGGGAAGCTCGACCGCGCCCGGCTCCCCAGCCCGGGCCCCGCCGTGCGCGCGGTGCGCCACGTCGAGCCCCGCACGCCCACCGAGCGCACTCTCGCGCGGGTCTGGGCGGAGGTGCTGCGGGAGGAACGCATCGGCGTCGACGACAACTTCTTCGAACTCGGCGGCGATTCGATCCTCAGCATCCAGGTGGTGGCCCGCGCCCGGCAGGAGGGTCTGCCGCTCACTTCCCGGGACCTCTACCAGCACCAAACCGTGGCCGCCCTCGCGCACCGCGCGGACGCGTCGGCGGGACCGCGCGAAGCCGCGCCCGCACCGCAGGCGCCCACCGGCACGGCACCCCTGACCCCCATCCAGCACTGGCTGTTCGGCGCCGTCGGCGAACGCGCCGGACACTTCTCCCAGGTGCTGTCCCTCCGGATGCCCGCCGACCTGGACCCGGCGGCGCTGGAGGATGCGCTGAACGACCTGGTCGCCCACCACGACGCCCTGCGCTCCCGCTTCACCGGCGGCGAGCCGGTCGGCTGGCACATCGACGAGCGGGCACCCCGCCTCCAACTGGCCCACCATGCCGGCCCGGAGACGGACACCCCGCACCTCGGCCCGTTCGACCTCGCCCGAGGGCCGCTGCTCCGCGCCGTGCTGCACGCTCCAGACGACGGCGTGTCCCACCTGCTGCACCTCGCCGTACACCACCTGGTGGTCGACGGAGTCTCCTGGCGGCTGCTGCTCGAGGACCTGGATCGCGCTTACCGTGCGCGCCGCGCGGGTGAGGACGGCGCCGCGGCACTGCCCGCGAAGTCCTCGCCGCTGCGACAGTGGGCCCGCAGGCTCAACGCCCACGCGGCGGACGGCGGCTTCGACGACGAACGCGCGTACTGGGAAGAGGCGGTCCCCGCCACCGAGACCGTCCTGCCCGCCGAACTGCCGGGCGGCCCCGGCACCTACGCCGAGCAGAGGTCGCTCACCGTGCGCCTCGGCGTCGAGGCGACCGCGGCCCTGCTGCGCACCCTGCCCGACACCTACCGCACCCAGGCCAACGACGTGCTGCTCAGCGCGCTCGGCCGGGCGCTGTGCGGCTGGAGCGGCCGCGAGCGGGTGGTGGTCGACGTCGAGGGCCACGGCCGCGAGGAGCTCTTCGGCGAGCTGGACATCAGCCGCACGGTCGGCTGGTTCACGACCCGGTACCCCGTCGCGCTCGCCGTCCCGGAAGACGCCGGCTGGGACACCATGCTGAAACAGGTCAAGGAGCAGTTGCGCGCCGTACCCCGCAACGGCCTCGGCCACGACGTGCTGCTCCAGCTGGCCGGCCCCGGGGCGGCACCGCGCACCGCGGCCACCCAGATCAGCTTCAACTACCTGGGCCGCATGGACGCACCGGAAGACCCCGACAGCCTCTACCGGGGCACCGTACGCCCGCTGGAACTGGACGCCGACCCGGCCGCCGAGCGCCCGCACGCCCTTGAGCTCGTCGGGCAACTCGTCGGCGAAGCACTGGAGTTCACCTGGTTCTACGCCGACCTGCCGGGCCGCAAGGACGCGGTCGCGGACCTCGCAGGGCGCTTCAACGACGCGCTCGGCGACCTGGCCCGGCACGCCGCCCGGCCGGGCACCGCCGGACGCACCCCGTCCGACTTCCCGCTGGCCCGCCTCGACCAGGCCGCCGTGGACCGGATCACCGGCGCCGACCCGGCCGCGGTGGCCGACGTCCTGCCGCTCACACCCACCCAGGCGGGCATGCTCTTCCACGGCCTGTCCCAGGACGACCGCGGCGTCTACGTCCAGCAGCTGACGTTCGTCCTGGACGGCGTGCCCGATCCGGCGGCCCTCGCCGCCGCTTGGCAGCACGTCACCGACCGCACCGACGTGCTGCGCGGCCGGGTCGTCTGGCAGGACGTACCCGAACCGCTGCTTGTGGTGGCGCGCCACGCGGCCGTACCCGTCACCCACCTGGACTGGCGCGACCTGACCGAGGACGAGCGCCGCGCCCGCCTCGACGACCTGCTGGTCCGGGACCGTGCCGCCGGCATCGACCTCGGGCGGGCCCCGCTCCAACGCCTCCTGCTCGCCCGCGTCTCCGACACCGCCGTGCGCGTGGTGTGGTCCTTCCACCACCTGCTCCTCGACGGCTGGAGCATGTTCCAGGTGCTGTCGGACGTCTTCGCCCACCACGCCGGACCCGACACCGCCACGCTCCAACACCGCCCGCCCTACCGGGAGTACGTCTCCTGGCTGCGGCGGCGCGACCAGGACGCGGCCGAACGGCACTGGCGAAGCCGCCTGTCCGGCCTGACCGAGGCCACACCGCTGCCGTACGACCGCGAGCCGCGCGAGGCCCACCGCGCCGAGTCCACGCACGCGGTCCACGGCACGCTGCCCGCGGCCGCGACCCGGGCACTGGAAGAGCTCGCCCGCACCTCGGGCCTCACCCTGAACACCCTGGTACAGGGCGCCTGGGCGCTCCTCCTGGCCCGGCAGGCGGGCCGCGACGACGTGGTGTTCGGCACCACCGTGTCCGGCCGTCCCGCCGAGCTGCCCGGCGCCGAGGCCATGACCGGCCTGTTCATCACCACCCTGCCCACCCGAGTCACCGTCCCCGGCAACGGCACCCTGCTCGACTGGCTGCGCGCACTCCAGCACGACCAGAGCGAGGACCGGCGCTTCGACCACCTGCCGCTCACCCGCATGAAGACGTTCACCGAACTCCCCGAGCGCGTCGGTCTTTTCGACAGCATCGTCGTCTTCGAGAACTACCCGGTGGACGACGACCTCGCCGCTACCCACGGCCTGCGCCTGAGCGGCCTGGAAGGCGTCGAGACCACCAACTACCCGCTGAGCCTGACCGCTTACCCGGGCACGGAGCTGGGGCTGCGCCTCGGCTACGACCCCGAGCTGTTCGACGCCGACACGGCCGGGCGCATGGCGGAGTACCTCACCGTCCTGCTCACCGGCATGCCCACCGGCTCACTGCGCCCGCCCGCCCGGCTGCCGCTGCTCGGCCAGGACCGCCGCGAACAGGTCCTGCGCACCTGGAACGACACCGCCACCGACCTGCCCGACAACACCGTCGCCGACCTCTTCGCCGCCCAGGTGCGCCGCACGCCCGACGCCGTGGCCCTTGAAGCGGGGGACGACCATCTCACGTACCGTCAACTTGACGCGCGAGTGGCGGAGTTGGCGGCGCGGCTGACCGATGCCGGGGTGTGCCCGGAACTTCCCGTCGGCGTCCTCATGGACCGTTCCGTCGACCTGATCGTCACCCAGCTCGCGCTCGTGCGCACCGGCGGCGTGTACGTGCCGCTGGACGGCAGGGCACCGGCCGAGCGGCTGCGCCGGACCCTGGCCGAGGCCGGGGCCGACCTGCTGCTCACCGACGCCGCCTGGGAGGCGACGGCCCGCGAGGTGCTGCCGGGCGACGGCGTCCTGCGTGCCGACGGCACCTTCGAGCCGCCCACCGGCCCGGTGCCCCACCATGCCGTGCACCCCGACAACATCCAGTACCTGATGTTCACCTCGGGCTCCACCGGCACCCCCAAGGGCGTCGCCGTGCGCCAGCGGGACGTCGTCGCGCTCGCCCTCGACCGGGCCTTCGTCGGGCACGACCGGGTCCTCGTCCACTCGCCGCACGCCTTCGACGCCGCCACCTACGAGGTGTGGGTGCCGCTGCTGCGCGGCGGGACGGCCGTCCTCGCCCCGCCCGCCGACCTCGACGCCGCCCAGGTCCGGCACGCCGCCACCGAGCAGCGGGTGAGCTGCCTGTGGCTGACCGCGGGCCTGTTCCGCCTGCTCGCCCAGGAGGACCCCGCTTGCCTGCGCGGTGCCCGTGAGGTGTGGACGGGCGGCGAGGCCGTGCCGGGCGCGGTGGTGCGCCGGGTCCTCGACGCCTGCCCCGGCCTGACCGTCGTCGACGGCTACGGCCCCACCGAGACCACCACCTTCGCCACCCGCCGCGTCTTCCGCTCCGGCGACCCGCTGCCCGCCGTACTGCCCATCGGACGCCCGCTCGACAACACCCGCGTGTACGTCCTGGACGGCACCCTCCAGCCGCAGCCGCCCGGCATCCCCGGCGAGCTGTACATCGCCGGCGCCGGACTGGCCCGGGGTTACGCGGGGCGGCCCGGCGCGACCGCCGCCCGCTACCTCGCCGACCCCTACGGCCCGCCCGGCACCCGCATGTACCGCACCGGCGACGTCGTGCGCTGGAGCGCCGACGGCGAGCTGCACTTCGTCGGCCGCGCGGACGACCAGATCAAGATCCGTGGCTTCCGCGTCGAACCCGCCGAGATAGAGGCGCGGCTCACCGCGCACCCGGCCGTCGCCGAGGCCGTCGTCTCCCTGTACGAGGACGGCGGACGCAAGCGGCTCGCCGCCCACCTCGTGCCGTCCTGCGCCGCCGAACTGCCTTCCGCCGCCGGGCTGCGCACCCACCTGGCGGCCGGGCTGCCCGACTACATGCTGCCCGCCGCGTTCGTCACCGTGCCCGAGCTGCCCCTGACGGCCAACGGCAAGGTCGACCGGCGGCGGCTGCCCGCGCCCGACTGGGCGGCGGGCGGCGAACAGGCCCACCGCGCCCCGCGCACCGAGGCGGAGCAGGTCCTCGCCGGGATCTGGGCCGAGCTGCTCGGCGTGGCACGGGTCGGCGCGGACGACAACTTCTTCATGCTGGGCGGCGACTCCATCCTCAGCATCCAGGTGGTATCACGGGCCCGCGCCGCAGGGCTCGCGATCAGCCCCCGCGACCTCTTCCGGCACCCCACCGTGGCCGAACTGGCCGCCGCCACCGAGGGCGCCGCGCGCTCCGTCGCCGGTACCGCACCCGTCACCGGAGCGGCCGAACTCCTCCCCATCCAGCACTGGTTCCTCGACCCGCGCCCCGCGCACCCCGCCTTCTTCAACCAGTCCGTCGTCATTGAGACGCCCGGCCCCGTCGACCAGGACGCCCTGCGCACTGCCCTCACCGCTCTGTGGACGCACCACGACGCCCTGCGCGCCCGGTTCCTCCTCGACGACGTGGGCGCCTGGCGGCAGGACATCGCCGCCGCCGACGGACCGGTACCCGAGCTGCTCCACGTGCACGACCCGGCGGACGAGGAACGCGTCACCGCGGAAGCGCACAGCGGACTCAGCCTCGATACCGGCCCGTTGTTCACCGCCCGCCTCTTCGCCGCCGACAGCGCCCGGCTGCTCCTCGTCGCCCACCACCTGGTGGTCGACGGCGTGTCCTGGCGGATCCTGCTCGAAGACGTGGAGACCGCCTACCGGCAGGCCGTCTCCGGTGAACCCGTACGGCTGCCCGCTCGCACCACCTCCGTACGGGAGTGGGCCGACCGGCTGCGCGACGACGACCGCTTCGCCGCGCGGCTCGGCCACTGGGAGCGCACCGCCCGGGTCTGCGCCGACCCGCTGCCCGTGGATCTCGACGGCGGCAACACCACGGCCGACGTCCGCCAGGTCACCGTACGCCTCGACCGCGAACACACCGACGGCCTCCTGCGCCGCGTCCCCGGCGTCTACCGCACCCGCGTCGACGACGTCCTGCTCACCGCGCTTGGCCGGGTCCTCGGTGACTGGGCCGGACGCGACACCGTCGCCGTCGGCCTGGAGGGGCACGGCCGCGAGGACCAGCTGTTCGAGGACGTCGACCTGTCCCGCACGGTCGGCTGGTTCACCTCGCTCTACCCCCTCGCGCTGTCCGTCCCGGCCGGCTCCTGGGGTACCGCGCTGAAGTCGGTGAAGGAGCAGCTGCGGGCCGTCCCCGACCGGGGGATCGGTTACGGCGTGCTGCGCCATCTCGCCCGCGAGGAACGGCTCACCGGTGCGCCCGAACCCGGCATCAGCTTCAACTACCTGGGCCGCTTCGACTGGTCCGCCGACGAAGGCACCCTCGTCGCGGCCGTGCCCGGCGGCCTGGGCGGAGCCGAGGCACCCGACACCGAACGGCCGCACCTGCTGGACGTCGTGGCCCGTGTCGAGGACGACCAGCTGGAGATCACCTGGTACTACAGCGCCGGACGCCACCGTGAGGAGACCGTCAGCGCGCTGGCCGACGCCATGCTGCGGGCGCTCGGCGACATCGTCGCGCACTGCGCCCTGCCGGACGCGGGCGGCCGGACCCCGTCGGACTTCCCGCTGGCCCGCCTCGACCAGGCCGCCGTGGACCGGATCGCCGGGGACGGCAGGGACGTCGCGGCCATCTACCCGCTGACGCCGATGCAGGCAGGCATGCTCTTCCACAGCCTGCTCGACGCGGACAACCGCACGTATGTCAACCAGGTGCAGCTCGTGCTGTCCGGCGTCACCGATCCGCACGCGCTCGCCGAGGCGTGGCAGCACACCGCCGACGCCAACCCGGTGCTGCGCACCCACCTGGTGTGGCAGGAGACCGCGGAACCCCTCCAGGTCGTCCGGCACCGGGCCACCGTGCCCGTCACCCACCACGACGGGTCCGGCTGGTCCGCCGAGCGCGGCGCACGGGAGATGGACCGCCTGCTCGCCGAGGACCGGGAGACCGGCATCGATCTGGGCACCGCGCCCCTCATGCGGCTGACGCTGATCCGGCTGGCGGCGGACCGCGTCCGGCTGGTGTGGACCTTCCACCACGTCCTGCTCGACGGCTGGAGCGCCGCCCAGGTCTTCGAAGAGGTGTGTGAGCGGTACGCCGCCCTGACCGCGGGGCACCGCCCGCAGCTGCCCGACCGGCGGCCCTTCGCCGACTACCTGCGCTGGCTGTCCGAGCAGGACGCCGACCGCGCCGAAGACTACTGGCGCACCACCCTCGCGGGCTTCCAGGCGCCCACCGAACTGCCCCGCGACCGGCGGCCCGCCGAGGCCCACCGCGCCTCCTCCTCCGGATCCGTGCGGATGGCGCTCGGCGCGGACGTCTCGGCACGGCTGCGGGAGACCGCCCAAGGGGCCGGACTGACCCTCAACACGGTCGTCCAGGGCGCGTGGGCGCTGCTCCTGTCCCGGTACGGCGGCGGCGAGGACGTCGTGTTCGGCACGACCGTCTCCGGCCGCCCCGCCGACCTGCCCGGCGTCACCTCGATGGTCGGCCTGTTCATCAACACCCTGCCCACCCGGGCCCGTGTCGACGGGCGGCGCGCCCTGCTCGACTGGCTGCGCGCACTGCAGGACGCCCAGGCCGAGGCCAGGCGCCACGACTTCGTCTCGCTGGCGCAAGTGCAGTCGTGGAGCGAGGTGCCCGGCGGCACCAGTCTCTTCGACTCCATCGTCGTCTTCGAGAACTACCCCTTCGACGAAGGCGCCATCGCCCGGCACGGTCTGGCGATGGAGGCGGAGCGGGACCTGGAACCGACGAACTACCCGCTCAGCGTGGTCGTCGCGCCCGGCGAGACCCTGGCCGTGAACCTGGACTACGACCCGGCCGCCTTCGACACCGGCACGGTGGAGGCGCTCGGCGAGAGCCTGCGCGCCCTGCTGACCGGCATGGCCGACGCGCCGGACCGCCGCCTGGCCGACCTGGCCCTCCTCGACCCGGCCGAGGGCCGCGACCTGGTGGCCCGGTTCGGCGGGCGGGTGGGCGACGCGCGGTACGCCGCTCTGTCCGAGGTGCCGTACGACGCCCGGCACGAGGTGCCGTACGACACCCTGTCCGAGGTGCCGCACGACACGGTGCCCGTGGCGCCGTACGACACCCTGCCCGAGGCATTCAGGCGGCAGGTCGAGCGCACCCCTGACGCCCCGGCCGTCCGCCACGGCGACACCTGCCTCAGCTACCGCGAACTCGACACCCGCTCCAGCAGGCTGGCTCGGCTGCTCATCGCCGCCGGCGCCGGACCCGAGCACTTCGTCGCCCTCTGCCTGCCCCGCACCGCCGACCTGGTCGTGGCGCTCCTCGCGGTCCTGAAGAGCGGCGCCGGGTACCTGCCGGTCGACCCGCAGTACCCCGCCGAGCGCGTCGCGTTCCTCTTCGACGACGTACGGCCGGACGCCGTGATCACGGCGGCCGAGACCGCGGGCCGGCTGCCCGAAGGGCCGTACACCCGGATCCTCCTCGACGAGGAGCCCGGCACCGACCTGCCGGACACCCCCGTCGGCGACGCCGAACGCCACACCACCCTGCTGCCCGCACACCCGGCCTATGTCATCCACACCTCCGGCTCGACCGGCCGCCCCAAGGGAGTGGTCGTCAGCCACGTGTCCGTGCGCGCCCTGACCGACTGGGCGGCGGCCGAATTCACCGGGCGCGGCCTGGAGCACGTGGTGGCGTCCACCTCGCTGAACTTCGACGTATCGGTGTTCGAAATCTTCTCGCCGCTCCTGTCGGGCGGCTGCGTGGAGATCGTGCGTGATCTGCTGGCCCTCGCCGAGCGCTCCGGGCCCTGGCGGGCCGGGCTGCTCAGTGCGGTGCCCTCTGCCCTGGACCGGCTGCTCGCCGAGGGCGCCGTCCACGTCACCGCGGACACCGTCGTCCTCGCGGGGGAGGGGCTGCCCGCCCGGACCGTCGGCCGGGTCCGCGAGGCCGTGGCCGGCAGCCAGATCCTCAACATCTACGGTCCCACCGAGGCCACCGTCTACGCCACCGCCTTCACCTGCGACCCAGCCGACCCCGACCGCGATCCGCCGATCGGCCGCCCGCTCGGCGGCGCCCGCGCCTACGTCCTGGACGAGCGGATGCGCCCGGTGCCCGTCGGCGCGCCCGGCGAACTGTTCCTCGCCGGAACCGGCGTCGCCCGCGGCTACCTGCGCCGCCCCGGCCTGACCGCCGCCCGGTTCCTGCCCGACCCGTTCGGCCCGCCCGGCAACCGCATGTACCGCACCGGCGACCGGGTCCGCTGGACGGCCGACGGCGACCTCGTCTACCTGGGCAGGGGAGACGACCAGGTCAAGGTACGCGGCTTCCGCATCGAACTCGGCGAGGTGGAGGCGGCGTTGGCCCGCCACCCGGGGGTGGCGGCGGCAGCGGCACGGGTGGTGGAGCAGGACGGGCATCGGCGCCTGATCGGGTACGTGGTGCCTCACGCGCGGGCCCTTCCTGTGTCCTCCGATGGGGGAGGAGCTGCGGAGACGCTGCCTGTGTCCTCCGGGGGAGGGGGAGTCGCGGCGGTTCTGCCCGGGGCTTCTGGTGCTGCGGGTGCCGTCGGCGGTACGTCGGTTCTGCCCAGCCCCTCCGGCGATGCGGGTGCCGTCGGCTACACGGCGGTTCCGGCCGGGCCCGGCGGCGAAGCGGGAGCCGACGAACCGGCGGCAGGCCCCGCCAACCAACCGGTGGCACCTGCCCTCCCCGACACCGGTGAACTCCGCGCCTTCCTCGCCCGGAGTCTTCCCGACCATCTGTTGCCCGCCCTCGTCGTCCCGCTGGAGCGGCTGCCGCTCGGGGCCACCGGGAAGCTGGACCGGCGGGCGCTGCCCGTGCCCGAGTGGGCGGCGCCGACCGCCGGTACGGGTGGCCGGGCGCCGCGTACCGAGGCAGAGCAGACCCTCGCATCCATCTGGTGCGAGGTGCTCGGCGTGCCCGAAGTCGGCGCGGACGACAACTACTTCACGCTCGGCGGTGACTCCGTCCTCGGCATCCAGATCGTCTCCGCCGCCCGCAGGGCCGGACTCGCCCTGACCCCTCGGCACCTGTTCACCCACCAGACGCTCGCCGAACTCGCCGCCGCGGCCGAGCCGGTGCCCGAGGCCGCCACAGCCAGCGCCGAACAGGGGCCTGTCACCGGCGACGTCCCCCTCACTCCCGTACAGCACTGGCTCCTGGACACGCTCACGGGCGACCCCGCCCACTTCAGCCAGACGGTCTCCTTCGAGCTGGCCGTCGACCCCGACGAGGCACTGCTGCGCGCCGCCCTCTCCGCCGTACTGGAGCACCACGACGCCTTGCGGATGCGCTTCGAGCCGCTCGGCGACGGACGGTGGCGGCAGTACGGCACTCCGCCAGGTGACCATGACGTACATCTGGAGGTGCACGACCGGACGGCGCCGGAGGAGGTGGCTGGCGCCCTGGGTGCCGGCTTCGATCTGGCCGGTGGGCCGCTGTTGCGGGCCGCGCTGTGCCGGCCGGGTGGCGACGGCAGGCGGCCGGTGCTGCTGCTCGCCGCCCACCACCTGGTCGTGGACGCCGTGTCCTGGCGGCTGGTTCTGGAGGATCTGGACGCCGCCTACGACGCGCTGCGGGACGGCGGGCGGCCCGCTCTCGCCCCGAAGAGCACGTCGTTCCGGACGTGGGCGCGGCGGCTCGCCGAGCACACGGAGGCGGGCGGTTTCGATGGCGAGCTCGCCCACTGGCGCGGCGTCGACGACGGCGCCACCGCGCTGCCGGCCGACCGCCCCGGCGGCGCCAACACCGTCGCCGACGAGGAGAGCGTGACCGTCGGACTCGACGCCGAGGAGACGCGCCGGCTGCTCCAGGACGTGCCGGACGCGTACCGCACCCGCGTCAACGACGTCCTGCTGTGCGCCCTTGGCCGGGTCCTGGCCCGCTGGACCGGGCAGGACCGGGTGGCGGTGACCCTGGAGGGGCACGGCCGCGAGGAGTTGTTCGAGGACACCGACCTCGCCCGGACCGCCGGCTGGTTCACCGCCATGTATCCCGTCGCCCTGGACGTGCCACGGGACGCCGACACCGGCACTGTGCTGAAGGCCGTCAAGGAGAACCTGCGGGCCGTGCCCCACGGCGGACTCGGCTACGGCGCCCTGCGCTTCCTGCACCCCACGGCCGGCCGCGAGCTGCCTGCCCTGCCGCCGGTCTGCTTCAACTATTTGGGCCGACAGGACCGCACCGGCACGCCGGGCGGCCTGCTGCATGCGCCCTACGGCGGTCTGGCCGGTGGCATGGACCGCTCGGCGCAGCGGCCGTACCTCCTCGATGTGCTCGGCCAAGTCAGCGCGGACCGGCTCGAGTTCACCTTGTCGTACTCCCGCCAGGTGCACAGCCGGGAGACCGTCGCCCGCCTCGCGGACGAGCTGACCGACGAACTGCGCGCGATCGTCCGGCACTGCGCCCAGCCCGGCGCCGGCGGCCGCACCCCCGCCGACTTCCCGCTCGCCCCGCTGGACCAGGCGGGCGTCGACCGGCTCGTCGGCACCGGAGCGGACGTGACGGACGTGGTGGACATCTACCCGCTCACGCCCACCCAGACCGGCATGGTCATGCACGCTCTGGACGAGGCGGAAAACGGCCTGTACGTCGAGCAGATCACCTTCGTGGCGGACGGCGCACACGACCCTCGGACCCTGGCCGCCGCCTGGCAGCACGTCGTCGACCGCACCCCCGTGCTGCGTACCTCCGTCGCGCTGCGCGGCGTACCCGTGCCGCTCCAGGTCGTCCACCGGGACGTGACGCTGCCGGTCACCGAGCACGACTGGAGTGCTCTCCCGGTCGACCGGCGCGACGCGGAGCTGGAGCGGCTGCTCACGGAAGAGCGGGCCCGAGGCGTCGCCCTGGAGAGCGCCCCGCTGATGCGGCTCGCCCTGGTCAGGCTCGGCCCGGACGCGGTCCGCGTGGTGTGGACCTTCCACCACGTCCTGCTGGACGGCTGGAGCGTCTTCCACGTCCTGTCCGACGTCACGGCCGCGCACGCCGCCCTCACCCGCGGTGAGCGGCCCCACCTGCCCGAACGCAGGCCCTTCGCGGATTACGCCGCCTGGCTCGCCGCCCGCGAGACCCGCCGGGCGGAGGAGCACTGGCGCGCCGCCCTCGCCGGGCTGCGCGGCCCGACCCCGCTGCCGTACGACCGACGGCCCGCCCCGGACGCCACCGCGCGCTCCGACACCTGGCTGTCCCAGCGGCTCGACACCGAACGGTCCGGCCAGCTACAAGAGTTCGCGCGCAAGCACCGGCTCACCCTCAACACCGTGGTGCAGGGTGCCTGGGCGCTGCTCCTCGCCCGGTGGAGCGGGGAACAGGAGGTCTGCTTCGGCACCACCGTCTCCGGACGGCCCGCTGATCTGCCCGGTGCCGACACCATCACCGGCCTGTTCATCACCACCCTGCCCGCCCGCACCGAGGTCGACGGCGGCGCCGGCTGCGGAGCCTGGCTGCGCGCCTTCCAGGAGGCCCGCGCGGAGGACCGCCGCCACGACCACCTGCCCCTCACCGCCCTGAACGCCCTCGGCGAACTGCCGCCGGGCACCGCCCTCTTCGAGAGCCTGGTGGTCTTCGAGAACTATCCCGTCGGCGACGCGACCGCGGGCGCGCACGGACTCGCCCTGCGGGACCTGGACGCCCGGGAGGCCACCAACTACCCGCTCACCGTGGTCGTCTCGCCTGGCGACCGGCTGACCGTCGAACTCGGCTACGACCCGCGGTACTTCGAGGAGTCCAGCGCCGAATCGCTGGCCGGGCAGCTGCTGCACACCCTGGACGCCCTGGCCGCCTCGGACGGCACCGTCCGCCTGGACGACCTCGACGTCCTGCCGCCCGCGCAGCGCGACCGGCTGCTGCACGGCCCGGCCAGGCCCGAGACCGGATCGGTGCCCGCGGCCACCCTGCCCGCCCTCGTCGAGGCCGCCGTCGACCGGTGGCCGACCGCGACCGCGCTCGAAGAACTCGCAGAGCCCGACGCGGTCGGCGCGTCGATGGGCTTCGCGGAGGCGGAGGACCGGGCCAACCGGCTCGCGCACCGGCTCATCGCCCGGGGCGCCGGGCCCGGCGACCTCGTCGCGCTGCTCCTGCCCCGCTCCACGGACATGGTGCTCGCACAGCTGGCGGTGACCAAGGCCGGTGCCGCGTTCCTGCCCGTCGACCCGGCCTACCCGAAGGAGCGGATCGCCCTGATGCTGAGCGACGCCGCCCCCGCCCTCACCCTCGACGCCCAGGAGGTCGCCGACCTGCTCGCCGCACCGCCGGACGGCACCCCCGGACACCGGCCCACCGACGCCGACCGGACCCGCCCGCTCGACCTGGACGACCCGGCGTACGTCATCTACACCTCCGGCTCCACCGGTACGCCCAAGGGAGTCGTCGTCACCCACCGCGGGCTCGCCGCGTTCAGCGCCGCCGAGGCAGCCCACTACCAAGTCGCCCCGGGGGACAGGGTGCTGGTGTTCGCCACGCCCAGCTTCGACGCCAGCGTCCTTGAACTGTGCGCGTCCCTGCCGCACGGTGCCCGACTCGTCGTACCCCGGCCGGGACCGCTGCTCGGCGCCGAACTCGCCGACGTCCTGCGGGCCGGGCGCATCACGCACACCCTGCTGCCGCCCGCCGCGCTCGCCACGCTGCCGCCCGACACCCCCGGCACGCTGCCGGACCTGAAGACCCTGATCGTCGGCGCCGACGCGTGCGGCCCAGAACTCGTCGCACGCTGGGCGACGCACCACCGCATGGTCAACTCCTACGGCCCCACCGAGGCCACCGTCGTCGCCACCTGGTCCGCACCACTGACCGCGGGCGGCAGCGCACCGCCGATCGGCCGCCGGCTGCCCGCCACCGGCGCCTACGTCCTCGACTCCCGCCTGCGGCCGGTTCTCGACGGCGTCACCGGGGAACTGTGGCTGAGCGGACCGGCGTTGGCGCGCGGTTACCTCGGCCGCCCCGGGCTGACCGCGTCGCGCTTCACCGCCGACCCGTTCGGGCCGCCCGGCACCCGCATGTACCGCACCGGTGACCTGGTGCGCCGCGACAGCGCCGGCGAACTGCACTACCTGGGCCGCACGGACCACCAGCTCAAACTGCGCGGCCACCGCATTGAGGCGGGCGAGGTCGAGGCGACCCTGGTCCGCCATCCGGGCGTGCTGGACGCCGTGGTGACCGTACGCGAAGACGAACCGGGCCTGCCGCGCCTGGTCGCCCACCTGCTCACGGCCCCCGAAGCGGAACCGGCGAACCCGGCGGAACTGCGCGAACTGGCCGCACGCTCGCTGCCGGCCACCATGGTGCCGTCCGCGTTCGTGGTGCTCGACCGCTTCCCGCTCACCGAGAACGGCAAGACCGACCGGGCCGCCCTGCCCGCCCCGGCACCGGCCGAGGAACGTGAAGGGGAACGGGCACGGCCCGAGTACGTGGCACCCCGCACCCCCACCGAGGAGGCGGTCGCGGCCATCTGGGAGGAGACCCTGGAGACGGCCGTGGGCGCCGAGGACGACTACTTCCTGCTCGGCGGCGACTCGCTGCGCGCCCTGCTCATCGCCTCCCGCGCCAACGACGCGTTCGCCGTCACGCTCACCCCTCGCGACGTCTTGGTCTCCCGCACCGTCGCCGCCCTGGCGGAGCTGGTGGAGGAGCAGGTGCTGAGCGAACTCGAACAGAGCGCGTACGGCGAGGACGTCGCGTCCGGCGACGTCGGGTACGACGAAGACGCCGCGTACGGCGGCCACCACTCCGAAGACGCCGCGTCCGGCGGCCACGACCACGACCACGAACGGTGAGGATCCGACGACCATGACGTCTTCGACCCCTTCGAACCCCGCTTCGAACTCGGCCTCGGGCCCCGCCGACTCCGCACGGCCGTCCCGGCGGGCCCGCGCCGAGGCCCTGCCCGAGGAGATGCGGGAAGCGCTGCGACGGCGGCTCGCCGGCCGGGCGGCCGGTGGTGCCGCCCCCGCCGCCCGGCAAGGCATCCCGCGC
Source organism: Streptomyces sp. NPDC018029 (assembly GCF_044327655.1). Taxonomy (NCBI): domain Bacteria; kingdom Bacillati; phylum Actinomycetota; class Actinomycetes; order Kitasatosporales; family Streptomycetaceae; genus Streptomyces; species Streptomyces sp. NPDC018029. The sequence continues at coordinate 92,840 of NZ_JBIRFV010000006.1, forward strand.
GCCGACCGGGAGCGCCCCCTGCCGCTGTCCTTCGCCCAGCAGCGGCTGTGGTTCCTGGACCGGCTGCGGCCCGGCGACGCCCGCTACAACAGCGCGGTCGCGCTCCGCCTCACCGGCGCGCCTGACCAGGAGGCGCTCGGCAAGGCCCTGACCGCCGTCGTGGCCCGGCACGAGGCGCTGCGCACCACCTTCGAGGAGACCGACGGCCGCCCGGTGCAGCGCGTCCACCCGGCGGGTCCTGTGCCGCTGCCGGTCCGGGACGTCGGTGACCTGGACAAGGACCTCCTGTCGGAGTACTCCCGGCCCTTCGACCTGCGCAACGGACCGCTGCTGCGCGCCCTGCTGCTGCGCGAGTCCGCGACCTCCCACGTCCTGCTGCTGACGGCGCATCACATCGTCACGGACGGCTGGTCGATGGGCGTCGTCCTGGACGAGCTGTGCACCGCCTACGACGCCCTCGCGCAGGGCGGCGCGCCCGCCCTGCCGCCGGTGGCCACGCAGTACCCGGACTTCGCGGTGTGGCAGCGTGCCCGGCTCTCGGGCGCTCGCCTCGAAAGCGAACTCGCCCACTGGCGAGAGAAGTTGGCGGGAGCGGTGGCGCCCGAGCTGCCTCTCGACCGGCCGCGGCGCGGCGAGGAGGCGGGCGAGGGCGCCGTGAGTACCTTTGCCGTCCCTGCCCCGCTGACCGCGCGCCTGCGCGACCTCGCGAGAGAGCAGCACACCACCCTGCACACCGCCCTCGTCGCCGCCGCCCAGGCGCTGCTCGCCCGCTGGTCCGGCCAGGACGACATCACCGTAGGCTCCCTCACGCCCGGCCGCTCCCGCACCGACCTGGAACGCACCGTCGGGTTCTTCGTGAACACCGTCGTGCTGCGCACCACGGTCGACGCGTCCGGGTCCTTCCGCGAGCTGATCGCCCGGGCGGCCGAGACGGTGGGCGACGCCTTCGCCCACGGCGACACCCCGTTCGAGCGGATCGTGGAAGCGGTGGGCGCGCACCGTGAGGCGGGCCGCAACCCTCTGTTCGACGTACTGGTCCTGCTGCACCCCGAACCGCCCGCCGCGACCGCCCCGCGAGGGCTCACCACCACCCCGGTCACCGTGCCCCGGCACGCGGCCACCTTCGACCTGAGCATCGAGTTCGTACCGGAAGGGGACGGCCTGACCGGTCTCCTCGAGTACCGCACCGACCTGTTCGACGCGGCCACCGCCGAGCGGATGACCGGACAGCTGATACGCCTGCTCGAAGGCGCCTGCGCCGCGCCGGATCGCGCCCTCGGCAGCCTCCCGCTGCTCTCCGAGGAGGAGACCCGGCGCGTCGTCCACGACTGGAACCCGGCCCCGCTCCCCGTCACGGACACCACTTACCCCGAGCTGTTCGAACGCCGGGCGGCCCGTACCCCCGACGCCCTCGCGCTCGTCGCGGGCGGCGAACGCCTGGACTACGCCACACTCAACGCCCGCGCCAACCGGCTCGCCCACCACCTCATCGCCCACGGCGCAGGCCCCGAACAACTGGTCGCCCTGCGGCTGCCGCGCACCGCCGACATGATCGTCGCGATCCTCGCCGTCTGGAAGTCAGGCGCGGGTTATCTCCCTCTGGGTCCGGCTCTGCCCGAGGAGCGGGTCCGGTTCCTGCTGGACGACGCCCGCCCGGCCCTGGTCCTCGACGAACCGGCCCTGCGTGCCGTGCCCGCCGAGGCCCCCGAAACCGACCCCACCGACGCCGAGCGGCGCGTCCCGCTGCTGGCGGACCACACCGCGTACGTCATCTACACCTCCGGCTCCACCGGCCGCCCCAAGGGCGTCGCCGTCACCCACCGCGCGGCGGCGCACCTGCTCGCAGCCCACCGGGCCGGCTTCGTCGCCGAGGCGGGCGGCGGCCCGCTGCGGGTGGCGCTCACCGCGTCGTTCTCCTTCGACACCTCCCTCGAAGGCGTGCTGCTTATGGCCGACGGCCACCCATTGCACCTGGTCGACGAGACGACCCGGATGGACCCGGCCGCGCTGGTCGAGTACGTCGTCGAGCACCGCGTCGACTTCCTCGACGTCACCCCGTCCTACCTGCGGCAACTGCTGCCCGCCGGGCTGCTCACCGACCCCCGGCACCACCCCCGCGTCCTCATGCTCGGCGGCGAGGCGGTCGGCCCCGCGCTCTGGCGTGAACTGGCCGCCCACCCGGACGTGACCGCCCACAACTTCTACGGCCCCACCGAGTGCACGGTCGACGCGCTGTCTTGCCGTATCGACGGCGGGGACCGCCCGCTGGTGGGCCGCCCCCTGCCCGGAGTACGGGCGTACGTCCTTGACGACCGGCTCCGGCCGGTGCCGCCCGGTGTCGGCGGCGAGCTGTACCTCGCGGGCGGCCAGCTCGCCCGCGGCTACGCCGGCCGGCCGGGGCTGACCGCGGCCCGCTTCCTGCCCGACCCGTTCGGCGGGCCGGGGGAGCGGATGTACCGCACCGGCGACCTGGCCCGCTGGACCGCCGACGGCCGCCTGGACTACCTCGGACGCGCCGACGACCAGGTCAAGGTGCGCGGCCACCGCATCGAGCCCGGCGAGATCGAGGCCGCCCTGCTCGCGCTGCCCGCCGTCGTCGCCGCCGCGGTCGTCGCCCTGCCGGACCCGCACGGCCACACCCGTCTCGCCGCCTACGTCGTCCCCGTGCCCGACGCGCCCCGGCCTGCCCCCGCCGACCTGCGGGCGGCTCTGCGCGAGGTGCTGCCCGACGCCCTTGTGCCGTCCTCCTTCACCTCACTGGACGCGTTGCCGCTGACCACCAGCGGCAAGCTGGACCGCCGCGCTCTGCCGACACCGGAAAACACCGCGGAGGAGCGGGAGTTCGTCGCCCCGCGCACACCTGGCGAGGAGACCCTGGCCCGAATCTGGGCCGAAGTGCTCGGGGTCGCCCGGGTCGGCGTCACCGACAACTTCTTCGAGCTGGGCGGCGACTCGATCCTGAGCATCCAGGCCGTCTCCCGCGCCCGCGCGGCGGGCCTGCACATCGGCTCGCAGGACGTCTTCCGCCACCAGACGGTCGCCGACCTGGCCGCCGCCGCGTCCCGCCGTACCGCCGCCGTGCCCGCGCCCCGGCGCCCGCACGAGGACGGGCCCGCCCCGCTCACCCCCGTACAGGAGTGGTTCTTCGCCACGCACGGGCCGCTGCGGCACTTCACCATGTCGATGCTGCTCGACCTTCCGTACGACCTCGACGAACGCGCCCTGGACCGGGCGCTGCACGCCGTGGTGGCCCGCCACCCGGCCCTGCACACCCGCTTCACCCACACCGACGGGGCCTGGCAGCAACACCCCGGCACCGGCCCCGCGACCGGACTGCTCACCCGCCACGACCCCACGACCCCGCCCGCCGAAGCCGCCGAAGCGGCCCGCGCCGCCCTGGACCCGGCGACCGGCGCCCTGCTGCGCGCGGCCCTGCTGCCCGGTGGCGAACGGCCGCAACTCTTCCTCACCGCCCACCACTTGGCGGTCGACAGCGTCTCCTGGCGCGTCCTCCTCGCCGATTTGGAGCACGCGTACCGACAGGCCGCTGCGGGTGAGGAACCCGCGCCCGAGCCCGAGCACACCCCGTTCGCCGACTGGGCGCGGACCCTGACCGAACGGGTCCGGGCCGGCGACCTCGACGCCGACCTGCCCCACTGGACGCAGGAGGCGCAGGCGCCGCGCACCCCGCTCCCCGTCGATCTGCCGGGCACCCCGCTCGCCGGGTCCGTGCACACCGTCAGTACGCGCGTGGACCGGGACACCACCGAGGCACTGCTGCGGCGGGTGCCGGGCGCGTACCGCACGCAGGTCAACGACGTGCTGCTGAGCGCACTGAGCCGCGTACTGGCCGACTGGACAGGCGCCGAGCACGTGACCGTCGCGCTGGAGGGCCACGGCCGGGAAGAGGAACTGGACGAGGGCGCCGATCTGTCCCGTACGGTCGGCTGGTTCACCACCCAGTACCCGGTCACCCTCACTCCTGCCGGACCGGACGACTGGGGGACCACTCTCAAGTCCGTCAAGGAACGGCTGCGCGCCGTGCCCCGCCGCGGCCTGGGCTACCAGGCGCTCGGCCACCTGGGCTCACCCGCGCCCGAGGCCCGCGCGCTCGGTCAACTGCCGCTGCCCGACGTGTGCTTCACCTACCACGGGCAGTGGGAGGCGGCTGCCGGAGGCGACTTCGCGCCCGTCGCCGACGTGCCCGGCCGGGACATGGGCCCCGACGCGCCGCTGGACCACCTCCTCGACGTGTCCGCCCTGGTCACCGACGGCCAACTGGAGATCACCTGGCACTACAGCGACCAGGTCCATCAGGAGGGCACAGTCCGGAACTTGGCCGACGGCATGGTGCGGGCGCTCGCCGCCATCGCCGAGCACTGCGCCCGTCCCGGCACGGGCGGACGTACGCCCTCCGACTTCCCGCTGGCCCGCCTGGACCAGGCCGGTGTGGACCGGCTCGTCGGCGACGGCCGTGACGTCGAGGATCTGCTGCCGCTCACTCCGCTCCAGGAAGGCATGCTCTTCCACCGGCTGGTCGGCGGAGACGACGATGTGTACGTCGACCAGGCCGCCCTGCTCCTCGAGGGCGTCAGCGACCCGGACGCCCTCGCCCTGGCTTGGCAGCGGGTGACCGACCGCACCCCCGCCCTGCGCACCTCGGTGGTGTGGGAGGGCGTCCCGGTGCCGCTCCAGGTCGTGCACCGGCGCGTCGAGGTACCCGTCGCCCAGTTGGACTGGCGTGACGTGGACGCGGGGGAGCGGACCGAGCGCCTCGACCGGCTGCGCGCCGACGACCTCGCGCGCGGCCTCGACCTCGGCACGGCACCCCTGATGCGGCTCACCCTCGTCCGCCTCCCCGATGCCCGGCTGCACCTGCTGTGGACCTCCCACCACCTGATCCTGGACGGCTGGAGCCTCGCCCAGGTGCTCACCGACGTATCCGAGGAGTACGGGGCACTCACCACCGGCGCCGAGCCCCGGCCGTCGGCGCGGAGGCCGTTCGGCGACTACGTGCGCTGGCTGGCCGACCGGGACACCGAGGCCGCCCACGCGCACTGGCGGACCGTCCTCGACGGGTTCGCGACCCCGACCCCGCTGCCCGTCGACCGAGTCCGGCGCCCCGGGCACGAGACCCGGTCCGCCGACGTGCACACGGGCGCCTTGTCCGACGACATTTCCGCCCGCCTTGCCCACACCGCCCGGACCGCCGGACTCACCCTCGGCACCGTGGTGCAGGGCGCCTGGGCGCTGCTCCTGTCGCGCTACAGCGCCGAACGGGACGTGCTGTTCGGCACCACCGTCTCCGGACGGCCCGACGACCTGCCCGGCGCCGAGTCGATGGTGGGCATGTTCATCAACACGCTGCCCACCCGGGTCCGCGTGGACGGCGACCGCACGGCCGCCGCCTGGCTCCGGGAACTCCAGGAGGAGCAGGCGCAGGCGCGCCGGTTCGCGGCGGTGTCCCTCGCCGAGCTGACCTCGCTGAGCGACGTACCGGCCGGCAGCCCGCTCTTCGACAGCATGGTGGCCTTCGAGAACTACCCCTTCGACGAGGCTCGTTCGGCCACCACCGGGATACGCCTGGCCGACGTCTCCTCCCGCGACGCCACCAACTTCCCGCTGGTGCTGCGGGCCTACCAGGGCGAGCGGTTCGGCTTCGACCTCGCCTACGACCCTCAGCTGTTCGACGCCACGACCGTACGCGCCCTCGCCGACCGGCTCTGCCTGCTGCTCACGGAGCTGGCCGACGACCCGGACCGGCCCGTGCGTTCCCTGGCCTGGACCACCGCCGAGGAACGGCGGCGGATGCTCACCGACTGGAACGGCACCGAGGAGGGCAGGCCCGCCGACACCCTGGACGCGCTGTTCGCCGCCCAGGCCGCCCGCACCCCCGACGCCGAGGCGCTCACCTGCGGCGACGAACGGCTCGACTACGCCACCCTGGACGCGCGGGCGGGCCGTCTCGCCCACAAGGTCGTCGAACTCGGCGCCGGGCCCGAGACGTTCGTCGCCCTCGCGCTGCCCCGCTCCACCGACCTCGTCGTGGCCGTCCTCGCCGTCCTCAAGACCGGCGCCGCCTACCTGCCCATCGATCCCCGGCTGCCCGAGGAACGCGTTCGGCACCTGCTCGCCGACGCCGGACCGGTCGCTCTGGTCACCACGCAGCAGACCGCGCCGATCGTCCCGGACGTGCCCCGCCTGCTCCTCGACGACCCGGAGGTGTCCGCCGACCTGGCCCGCCGCCCGGCCGCAGGACCGGCCCCGCGCGCACTGCCCGAGAGCCCCGCCTACGCCATCTACACCTCCGGCTCCACCGGCCGTCCCAAGGGTGTCGTCGTCCCGCACGCCAACGTGGTCCGGCTGTTCACCCGCACCCGGCACTGGTTCGGCTTCGGAGCCGACGACGTGTGGACGCTGTTCCACTCGTACGCCTTCGACTTCTCGGTGTGGGAGCTGTGGGGTCCGCTGCTGCACGGCGGCCGGCTCGTGATCGTCCCCGAGGACACCGCCCGCTCCCCGGAGGACTTCCTGCGCCTGCTCGCCGACGAACAGGTCACCGTCCTCAACCAGACGCCGTCCGCGTTCTACCCGCTGATCCGCGCGGACGCCGAACTGCCCAGCGCGGGCGACCGGTTGGCGCTGCGCACCGTCATCTTCGGCGGTGAGGCGCTGGACGTGGGCAGGCTCGCCGACTGGTACGCACGCCACCCGGACACCGCGCCCCGTCTGGTGAACATGTACGGCATCACCGAGACCACCGTGCACGTCACGTACGCGGACCTCGACAGCTCGAACGCCCACACCGCCGCCGCCAGCCCCATCGGCACCGGCATACCCGACCTGCGGCTCTACGTCCTCGACGACACGCTCCAGCCGGTGCCGCCGGGCGCCGTGGGCGAGCTGTTCGTGGCCGGTGAGGGGCTGGCGCGCGGTTACCTGAACCGGCCAGGGCTGACCGCTACCCGCTTCCTCGCCGACCCCTTCGGTCGGCCGGGCACCCGCATGTACCGCACCGGGGACCGGGCCCGCTGGCGCGCCGACGGCACCCTGGAGTACCTGGGCCGCGCCGACCAGCAGGTCAAGATCCGCGGTTACCGCATTGAACCGGGCGAGATCGAGGCCGCCTTGCATGGCCACCCCGGCGTCGGCGCGGCCGCCGTAGGCGTGTACGAGGACTCCGCGGGGACGCGGCGGCTTGTCGCCCACGTCGTCGGTTCCGGCACTGGGGAGCGCCGGGAGTGCGCCACGCCGCCGCCCGCCGCCGAACTCCGCGCGTACCTCGAAGGACTGTTGCCCGCGCACATGGTGCCTGCCGCCTACGTGCCGCTGGCCGCCCTGCCGCTCACCGCCAACGGCAAGCTCGACCGCCGTGCCCTGCCCGCACCCGGCCCCGACGGCTTCGCCGCCGACGGCACGCGGACCCCGCCGAGCACCCGTGCCGAGCGGCTCGTCGCCGCCGCCTGGACCGACGTACTCGACACCGACGAGGTCGGCGCCGACGACGACTTCTTCGCCCTCGGCGGCGATTCCATCCTCGCCGTCCGTGTCACATCCCGGCTGCGCGCCGCCTTCGGCACGGACGTCTCGCCCCGCATGCTGTTCACCCACTCCACGCTCCGCGATCTCGCCGCCGCCCTCGGCGAGCCGGGCGGCGCGGACACCGCCGACGTCATCCCGGCCGCCGACCCGGACGTCCCGGCGCCCCTGTCGTACGCCCAGCAGCGCCTGTGGTTCCTCGACCGGTTCGAGCCGGGCAGCACGGAGTTCACGACTCTGTCCGTGCTGCGGCTGCGCGGTCCGCTGGACTGTGCAATCCTGCGCACCGCCTTGGACGGCCTGGTCGCCCGGCACGAGGCGCTGCGGACGACGTTCGCCGAGCACGACGGTCAGGCCCGGCAGATCGTCCACCCGCCCCGGCCCGTGGACCTGCCGGTCCTTGACCTCCCGGACGACGCCGCCCTGGACACCCTCGTGGAGCGGGTCGCCACCACCCCCTTCGACCTGGCCACCGGCCCCCTGCTGCGGGCCCATCTGGCGCGCTTCGCCCCCGAGGAGCACGTCCTCGTCCTGGCCGTGCACCACATCGTCACCGACGGCTGGTCCGTCGGCGTACTGGCCCGGGACCTGGGCGAGCTGTACGCGGCCGCCCTGGAGGACCGCCGCCCGCAGCTGCCCGAGCTCCCCGTCCGCTACGCCGATTACGCGGCCTGGCAGCGTTCCCGCGCCGACCGCTCCGACACCGAACTCGCGTACTGGCGCCGGGCCTTGGACGGCGTAACCCCGCTGGAGCTGCCCACCGACCGGCCGCGCCCCGCCGTCCGCACCCGCGACGGCGCCCTGCTGACCTTCACCCTGCCCGCCGCGCTCACCGAGCGGCTGCGCGAGCGGGCACGGGAGGCCGACGCCACCCTCTACATGACCCTGGTGGCGGCTTGCCAGACCCTGCTCGCCCGGTGGGCGGGCCAAGAGGACGTCACCGTTGGCACCGTCACCGCCGGCCGCGAGCGGGCCGAACTGCACGACCTGGTCGGCATGTTCGTCAATACGCTGGTGCTGCGCGCCCGGATCCGCCCCGGTGTGCCCTTCCGGGAACTGCTCGCCGAGGTGCGCGACACCGCCCTGGAGGCGTTCGCCCACCAGGAGGTGCCCTTCGAGCGCGTGGTGGACGCCCTCCAGCCCGAACGCGACACCAGCCGCACCCCGCTGTTCCAGGTCATGGTCGCCCTGCACAACCTCGGCGCCGAGCCGCTCCGGCTGCCCGGCCTGACGGCGGAGCCGGTGACCCCGCCGGTGCGCGTCGCCACGTACGACCTCGCCTTCGACTTCGTGGAGGGCGACGACGGACTCACCGCCCACCTGGAGTACAACACCGGCCTTTTCGACACCGACACCGCCGAACGCCTCGCCACCCGGCTGCGCGTTCTGCTTGAGGCCGTCGCCGCGGATCCCGGGCAGAGCGCGGACCGGCTGCCGCTGATGACCGACGACGAGCGGCACCGCGTGCTGCGCCAGGGTGAGGGCATCCGCCTGCCCGAGCCGGACACCACCTTCCCCGCCCTGTTCGAGGCCCAGGCCGCCCGCACACCGGAGCACACCGCCCTGGTCGCCCGCGACGCCACGCTGGACTTCGCCGCGCTGAACCAGCGCGCCAACCGGCTCGCCCACCACCTCATCGCTCAAGGCGCGGGGCCCGAAGATGTGGTCGCGGTCCGGCTGCCGCGCACCAGCGACCTGATGGTGGCGGTGCTCGCCGTCCTCAAGGCGGGCGCCACCCTGCTCTGCCTCGACTCCGAACTCCCCGTCGAACGCCAGGAGTTCCTCCTCGCCGACGCCCGCCCGCACACCCTGCTGACCGGCCTCGACGCGGTGCCCTGGGACCGGCTGTCCGCCCACGACCCGACCGACGGCGACCGCGTCCGGCCCCTGCTGCCCGAGAACACCGCGTACGTCATCTACACCTCGGGCTCCACCGGCCGCCCCAAGGGCGTCAGCGTCGAACACCGCAACCTGGTCAACCTCTGCCACGACCACCGCGCGGGCCTGCTCGCCCCGCACACCGCCGACGGGCAGCGGCTGCGGGCCGCGCTCAGCGCCTCCTTCTCCTTCGACACCTCCTGGGAAGGACCGCTGCTCCTCGCCCTCGGCCACGAGGTCCACCTGATCGACGAGGACGTACGCCTGGACCCGCGGGCGTTCTGCGCCCAGGTCGCCGAACACCGCCTCGACCTGGTCAACGTCACCCCGTCCTACCTGCGCGAACTCATCGCCGCCGGGCTGCTCGCCGCCGACCGGCACCACCCGCGCCTGCTGCTCGTCGGCGGCGAGGCCGTCACCACGGCCGACTGGCGCGACCTCGTGCGCGCCGAACAGAACCTGGGCGTGGCGGTGTACAACATGTACGGGCCCACCGAGACCACCGTCGACGCCGTCTACGGCCGCTGCTCCGACCAGCCGCATCGTCCGCTCATCGGCCGCCCCGGCGGCAACCTGCGCGCGTACGTCCTCGACGGCGCCCTGCGCCCGGTGCCGCCCGGCACGCCCGGCGAGCTGTACCTGGCCGGGGCGCAGGTCGCCCGCGGCTATCTGAACCGGCCCGGCCTCACCGCGGCCCGCTTCCTCGCCGACCCGTTCGGGGCGCCCGGCGAGCGGATGTACCGCACCGGCGACCGCGCCCGCTGGGACCGCGACGGCCTTCTGGAATTCCTGGGCCGGGCGGATGAGCAGGTCAAGATCCGAGGGTTCCGCATCGAACCAGGTGAGGTGGAGGCCGCCCTCCTGGACCACCCGGACGTCGCCGACGCGGCGGTGGCCGCCCGCGAGAACGCCGGCCGCCTCATGCTCGTCGGCTACGTCGTGCCCGCCACCGCTGACCGCGTGCCGTCCCCGGACGACCTGCGCCTCGCACTGCGCCGCACCCTGCCCGACCACATGGTGCCCGCCGCGTTCGTCCCGCTGGCCCGCATACCGCGCACCACCAGCGGCAAGACGGACCGGCGCGCCCTGCCCGCCCCGCCCGCACAGCCCGACAGCGGCACGCCCTACGTCGCTCCCCGGGCCGGCACGGAGGAACGCCTGGCCGCGATCTGGGCGGAGGTGCTCGGCGTCGAACGCGTCGGCGCCCGCGACAACTTCTTCACGCTCGGCGGCGACTCCATCCTGAGCATCCAGATCGTCTCCCGCGCCCGGCAGGCAGGACTCGCCCTCGCCACCAAGGACGTCTTCCGCCACCAGACGGTCGCCGAACTCGCTCTGTGCGTACGGGAGGCGGCCCCGCAGCAGGATGCTGTCGAGGAGCCTGCCGAGGCGCCGCTCACCCCGATCCAGCGCTGGTACCTGGACGGCCGCGACCCGGGGGAACGGCGGCTCCGCTTCACCATGACCCAGCGCCTCGAACTCGCCCCTGACACCACAGGACCGACGCTCCGGGCCGCCACCGACGCCCTCGTACGCCACCACGCCGCCCTGCGCACGCGATTCCGCCGCACGGCCGACGGCTGGCGCCAGGATGTGCTGCCCGAGGCGCCGGACGGCGTCTTCACCCGGCACGACGCGGTCGGTCTGGACGACGCGTCGTTGGAGGCCGAGGTCCAGCGGCTGACGGACGAGGCGCAGGCCGCTCTCGACCCCACCACCGGACGGGTCGTCAGCGTCCTGTTCTTCGACCGCGGCCCCGGACAGCCCGGGCAACTGGTCGTCACCGCGCATCACTTGGTCATCGACGGCGTGTCCTGGCGCATCCTGATCGCGGACCTGGAGACCGCCCAGCGGGCGGCGGCGGACGGCCTGCCCGTGGAACTGCCTCCCACCGGCACGTCGTACGGCCACTGGGCGACCCGACTGGACCGGCACACCCGCTCCGGCGGACTCGACGCCGACCTGCCGTACTGGACTCGCACCGGCACGGCACCAGCCGAACTGCCCGCAGGCCGACCCGGCCCTAACACCCACGGCACCGCCACCACCCTCACCGTCACCCTCGACGCGCGGACCACCGACGCCCTGCTGCGCGAGGTCCCCCCGACCTACCGCACCCAGGTCAACGACGTCCTGCTCAGCGCCCTCGGCCGCACCCTGGCCCGCTGGTGCGGACGCGACACCGTCCTGCTGGGCGTCGAGGGCCACGGGCGCGAGGAACTGTTCGCGGACGTGGATCTGTCGCGGACCGTCGGCTGGTTCACCGCCGAGTTCCCGCTCGCCCTGCGCGTCGCCCCGGACGGCGGCTGGCACGACACTCTCCGCTCTGTGAAGGAACAGCTGCGCGCGGTGCCGCTGCACGGCCTGAGCCACGGTGCCCTGCGCCACCTCGTGCCCGGCAGCCCGCTCGCCACGGCCCCAGCCCCGCAAATCGGCTTCAACTACCACGGCCAGTGGGACACGGACACCGCCGACGGCCTGTTCCGTGGCGCCCTGCCCCCGGCGGGCCGCGACACCGACCCGGACGAACCACGGCCCTACCTCCTGGACATCACCGGCGTGGTCCAGGAGGGGCAGCTCGAACTCGGCTGGACCTACCCGGCCGCCGTCTACGACCACGCCACCGTCGAGCGACTCGCCGAGGACATGCTCACGGCCCTGCGGGAGATCGTCGCGCACTGTGCCCGCCCCGAGGCGGGCGGCCGCACCCCCTCCGACTTCCCCCTCGCCGACCTCGCCCAGGAACAGCTCGACCGGCTCCTGGGCAACGGCCAACACGTCGAGGACGTCCTGCCGCTCACGCCGCTCCAGTCCGGCATGCTCTTCCACGGCCTCGTGGACACCGAGCACGCCTACTTCGACCGCACGGCCGTACGCCTGTCCGGCGTCGCCGACCCGCAGGCCTTCGCCGCCGCCTGGCAGCAGGTCGCCGATCGCACCCCGGTGCTGCGGACCAGCGTCCACTGGCACGGCCTGCCGCACCCGGTCCAGGTCGTCCACCGCCACGCGGAACTGCCCGTCCGCCACCTCGACTGGCGCGCGCTCACACCCGCCGAGCGCGCCTCGGCCACCGATCAGCTGCTCGCCGAGGACCGCGCCGCCGGAATGGACCTCGGCACGGCGCCGCTCACCCGGCTCGCCCTGGCCGCCCTGCCCGGCGACGAGGTGCTGCTCGTGTGGTCCACCCACCACATCGTCCTCGACGGCTGGAGCACCGGGCAGCTGCTCACTGAAGTGTGCGAACGTTACGCCGCACTCACCGGCGGACCGGACCAGGCGCCCCCGCTGCGGCGGCCCTTCGCGGACTTCCTGCACTGGCTGGGGGAGCAGGACGAGGCGGCGGCGGAGCGGCACTGGGCCGACGCCCTGGATGGGTTCACCGCCAGGACCCCGCTGCCGTACGACCGTACGCCCACCGAGGCCCACCGGGCCCGCTCCGCGGCGGCCGTCCACCACGAGCTGGACGACGGTCTCTCACGGCGACTGCGGGAGACCGCCGCCCGCGCCGGACTCACCGTGAACACGGTGGTGGAGGGCGCTTGGGCGCTGCTGCTCGCCCGCTCCGGCGGACGCGACGACGTGGTCTTCGGCACCACCGTCTCCGGCCGCCCGGCCGAACTGCCCGGTGTCGAAGGCATGATCGGCATGTTCATCAACACGGTGCCGACCCGGGTCCGCATACCCGGCGGGCCGGTGCTGCCGTGGCTGCGCGACCTCCAGGAACGGCAGAGCGACGCCCGCCGCTTCGACTTCCTCGCCCTGCCTCGCATCCAGGCCGTGAGTGAAGTCCCTTCCGGCGAGGCGCTGTTCGACAGCATGGTGGTGTTCGAGAACTACCCCGTGGACGAGTCGGCGACGGCTCGCACCGGTGTCCAGGTCGAGGAGGTGCGCGCCGACGACGCCACCACGTTCCCCTGGTGCCTCCGCGCCCACCTGGCCGAACGGCTCGGCTTCGACCTGGCCTACGACCCCGACCTGTTCGACCCCGCCACCGCCGAGCGGGCAGCTGCCCGACTGGCCGGACTGCTCACCGCCCTCGCCGACGGGTTCGACACCGACCTGACCGACCTGGACGTGCTCGCCCCGGCGGACCGCGAGCTGCTGGCCACCTGGAACATCACCGCCCGCCGGACCGCGCCGCGCAGCCCCGTCGACCTGTTCACCGAGCAGGCCCGACGCACGCCAGACGCACCCGCGATCCACGACGGCGACCGGCAACTGACCTATCGTCAACTCAATGACTGGGCACACTCGCTGGCCGCCAGGCTGCGGGCCGACGGGTTGGCCCCCGAGGAGCGGGTGGCGCTGCTCCTCGACCGCTCCGCCGAACTGGTCGTCGCCCAGCTCGCCGTCCTCATGGCCGGCGGGGCCTATGTCCCCGTCGACACCCGCGCCCCCGAGGAACGCCGCCGCACCTTGCTCGCCCAGGCGGGCGCGACCCGCCGGCTCACCGCCGTGGAGGTAGCGGCGGCCCGGCCCGGGACCCCGCAGCGAGACGGTCGGCCCGTGCCGACCATTGACCCCGACCAACTCGCCTACGTGATGTTCACCTCCGGGTCGACCGGGCTGCCCAAGGCGGTCGCGGTGCGGCACCGGGACGTGGCGGCGCTGGCAACCGACAGTCGGTTCACCGGCGGGGTGTGCGACCGTGTGCTGCTGCACTCGCCGGTGGCGTTCGACGCCGCCACCTTCGAGGTGTGGGCGCCGCTCCTCAACGGCGGCTGCGTGGTCGTGGCGCCGGGCGGCACCGTCGACGCGGCCTCGCTGCGCCGGATCGCCGCCGACGGCGGACTGACCGCGCTGTGGCTGACCGCCGGTCTGTTCCGGCTGCTCGCGCAGGACGCGCCCGACTGCTTCCGTGGCCTCGCGCAGCTGTGGACCGGCGGTGACGTCGTACCGGCGCAGGCCGTACGCCGGGTGCTCGACGCCTGCCCCGGCCTCACTGTCGTGGACGGCTATGGCCCCACCGAGACCACCACCTTCGCGACCTCCTTCGCCCTCACCGACCCGGCGGCGGTGCCCGGCACCATCCCCATCGGCCGGCCGCTGGACGACATGCGGGCGCTGGTCCTCGACTCCCGGCTGCGGCCCGTACCGCCGGGCTGCCCAGGTGAGCTGTACCTGGCCGGGGAGGGGGTCGCCCGGGGATACCTGGGCCGACCCGGCGACACCGCAGGCCGCTTCCTCGCCGATCCGCTCGGTCCGCCCGGCGCCCGCATGTACCGCACCGGCGATCTGGCCCGGCGGCGCCCGGACGGCACCGTCGAGTTCCTCGGCCGCGCCGACGACCAGGTGAAGATCCGGGGCTTCCGGGTGGAGCCCGGCGAGGTCGAGGCCGTGCTCGCCGCCCACCCGGACGTCGTCGACGTGGCCGTCCTGGCCCGCGAGGACCGCCCCGGCGCCAAGCGGCTCGTCGCCTACGTCGTCGGACCGGCCGGTGAGGACGGCGAGGCGCTGCGGGCGTACGCCGCCCGTACCCTGCCCGACTACCTCGTGCCCACCACCGTCGTCCCGCTCACCGCGCTGCCGCTCAGCCGCAACGGCAAGGTCGACCGGGCCGCCCTGCCCGCGCCGGACGCCGACGCCGCGCCGTGCCGCGAGCGGGTCGAGCCCCGCACCGAGGCCGAGCGTCGCACAGCGGACGTCTTCGGCGAGGTGCTCGGCAGCGAACCGCCCGGTGTGGAGGACGACTTCTTCCAGCTCGGCGGCGACTCGATCCTCAGCATCAGGCTCGCCTCCCGCCTCGCCGAGGCCTTCGGCACCGACCTCACACCGCGCGCGGTCTTCACCCACCCGACACCGGCCGCCCTGGCCCGCCTGCTCGGCGAAGACCGTCGGGGCTCCGGCCGCCCGGGGCTCGTCCCGGTCGCCCGCGACGCGGTCGCACCCATGTCGCACGCCCAGCAACGCCTCTGGTTCCTGCACGAGTTCGAGCCCGACAGCGCCGAGTACGTCACCACACTCGCTCTTCGGCTGCGCGGCACCCTGGCCGCAGACGCGCTGCGCGCCGCCCTCGGCGCGGTGGTGGCCCGGCACGAGTCGTTGCGCACCACTTTCGACAGCATCGACGGGCATGGGATTCAACGTGTCCACCCGCCCCAGGGCGTGCCCTTGCCCGTGCACGACATGTCCCGGCTCGACGCGGGGGAGCAGGAACCCGCCGTGCGCCGACTGCTCGCCGAGGAACGCCTCCGCCCCTTCGACCTGCGCGAAGGTCCGCTGCTGCGCGCCTGCCTGCTCCGGCTCGCCGAGGACGACCACGTACTCACCCTCACCCTGCACCACATCGTCACCGACGGCTGGTCCACCTCCGTCCTGCTCGGCGACCTCGCGCACTTCTACCGCACCGAACTCGGCGTAGAGGTAGGTGAATTGATGCCTCTGCCGGTTCAGTACGCCGACTACGCCCACTGGCAGCGCACCACCGGCGACACCGAGGCCGACGGGCACCTCGCCTACTGGAAGGAGCAACTGGCCGACACCGCACCGCTGGAGCTGCCCACCGACCGGCCCCGGCCTGCCGTCCGCACCAGCGCCGGCGCGAACACCCGGCTGGTCGTGCCCGCCTCCACCGCCCGGCGGCTCACCCGGATCGCCCGCGACCACGGCACCACCCTGTTCACCACGCTCGTGGCCGCCGCCCAGAGCTACCTCGCCCGGCTCTCCGGCAGCGAGGACATAGCCGTCGGCACCGTCAACGCCGGCCGCGACCGGCCCGAGACGCAGGCCCTCGTCGGCTTCTTCGTCAACACCCTGGTGCTGCGCTCCCGGGTCGAGACCGACCGGCCGTTCACCGCGTTCCTCGGCGACGTACGGCAGACCGTCATGGACGCCTTCGCCCATCAGGACGTGCCGTTCGAACGGGTCGTGGACGAGGTGCAGCCCGTCCGCGACACCAGCCGCAGCCCGCTCTTCCAGGTCATGGTCGTCCTCCAGAACACTCCGGCCGTCGCCCTCGACCTGCCCGGCCTGGACGTCACCGACGTCGAACCGGAGTCGGAGCAGACCGCGTTCGACCTCACACTGGAGTTCGCCGAGACCGACTCCGGCGAGCTGCACGCCCTGCTCACCTACAACACCGACCTGTTCGACGCGGCCACGGCCGACCGGATGGCGGGCCAGCTCGGTACCCTGCTGCACGCCGTCGCCGAGGACCCCTGCCGTCCGCTCGGCGCGCTGCCACTCGCCTCCGACGACAAGCGAGGGGACCTGCTGGCGCAGGGCCGGGGCACCTTCCGCCCCGTGCCGGAAGCCACCCTGCCCGCCCTGTTCGAACGGCAGGCGGCACGTACCCCGGATGCCGTGGCGCTGATCGACGGCGACCGGGAGCTGACGTACGCCGACGTGGACCGGGCCGCCAACCGGCTGGCCCACCGGCTCGTCCGGGACGGGGTCGGACCCGAGCGTGTGGTGGCCCTCGCGCTGCCGCGCTCGGCGGCGGCCGTGGTCACGCAGCTCGCTGTCACCAAGGCCGGTGGGGCCTTCCTGCCCGTGGATCCCGATTACCCGCCGCAGCGAAGGGAGTTCATGATCCGAGACGCGGGCGCCCACCTGGTCCTCGACGATCCGGCCGAGGTGTGGTCCACCGAGGGGCCGGACACGGCACTCACGGACGCCGACCGCACCATCGCCCTCACCCCTGCCCATCCCGCCTACGTCATCTACACCTCAGGCTCCACCGGCACGCCCAAGGGCGTCGTGGTCACCCACCGGGGCCTCGCCTCCTTCGCCGCTGCGGCCGCCGAGCAGTACGCGGCGGGACCCGGCGACCGGGTGCTCCAGTTCGCCTCCCCGAGCTTCGACGCGTCCGTACTCGAACTGTGTGTTTCCCTGCTCAGCGGGGCCGCGCTGGTGACGGGCGAGGAAGGGCCACTGGTCGGGGAGCGGCTCGCGGAAGTGCTGGCCGAACGGCGTGTCAGCCATACGCTGATCCCGCCGGCGGCACTGGCCACGCTGCCGCCGGAGAGCGCCGCCGCCCTGCCCCACCTGCGGACCCTCATCGTCGGCGCCGAGGCCTGCCCGGCCGACCTGGTCGACACCTGGGCTCCCGGCCGCCGCATGGTCAACTCCTACGGCCCGACTGAGGCCACCGTGGTCGCCACCTGGACCGGCCCGCTGGTCGCGGGCACCGGTACCCCGACCATCGGACGCCCGTCCGGCGCCACGCGCGTGTACGTGCTCGACGCCGCCCTGCGCCCCGTACCGCCCGGCGTGACCGGCGAGTTGTACATCGCGGGGCCCGGCCTCGCCCGCGGCTACCTGGGGCGGCCGCAGCTCACCGCCCAGCGGTTCCTGCCCGACCCGTTCGGCGCGCCGGGGGAGCGGATGTACCGCACCGGGGACCTGGTCCGCTGGACCGCGGACGGGCGGCTGCGGTTCGCCGGCCGCGCCGACGACCAGGTCAAACTGCGCGGCTTCCGCATCGAGCCCGGGGAGATCGAGAGCGCGCTGCGGCGCAGCCCGCTGGTGCGGGACGCGGCCGTGGTCGTCCGCGCGGGGGAGGGGGCCGGCGCGCCGGCCCGGCTCGTCGCCTACGTCGTCCCGACACCGCCGTCCGCTACGACACCGGCTCACCCTGATCCGTCGGGGGCCGGCTCCTCGGGCACGGAACCGTCGGGCGCCGATCCGTCGGGCGCCGGTTCGTCGGGCGCCGGTTCGTCTGGCGTCGGCTTCTCGGGCACCGATCCGTCGGGCGTCGACCCGTCCGGCACCGACCCGTCCGGCGCCAGCCCGTCGGGCACCGGCCCGTCGGGCTCCGGTTCGTCGGGCACCGGTTCGTCGGGCACCGGCTTCTCGGGCACGGAACCGTCAGGCGCCGGTTCGTCGGGCACCGATCCGTCAGGCGCCGGCTTGTCGAGCGCCGATCCGTCCGGCGCCGACCCGTCCCACACGGGCTCCTCGGGCACCGACCCGGCCGCCACCGGGCCGTCGGGCGCTGAACCGCCCGTCACCGCCCACCCCGATCAGACCGGAACCGGCACCTCGCGCACCGACCCGCCCGAAAACGCGGCCTCGGGCGCCGACTTGTCCACAACGGGTACCCCGGGCGCCGACTTGCCCGGGATGGGTTCCCCGGGCGCCGACCTGCCCGGAACGGGCGCCTCACGCACCGCTCCGCCCACCCCCGCCCTGCCCATCGCCGAACTGCGGCTGCACCTGGCCGGGTCGCTGCCACCGCACATGGTGCCCTCAGTCTTCGTGCCGCTCGACCGGCTGCCGCTCACCCCGAACGGCAAGACCGACCGGCGGGCGCTGCCCGCGCCCGGGCCCGCCCAGGCCGCCCACGGTCCGCGAACCGCGCCGCGTACCGACACCGAACGCCGTATCGCCCGGATCTGGGCCGATGTGCTCGGCATCGAGGAGGTCGGCGCCGACGACAACTTCTTCGCGCTCGGCGGCGACTCCATCCTGAGCATGCAGGTCGTCTCCCGGCTGCGCCGCGACGGACTGCACGTGGCGACCCGGGACCTGTTCACGCACCAGACCGTCGCCGAACTCGCCACCGTGGTCCGCACCACGCCCCGGCGCTCCGCCGGCGGCCCCGTGACCGGCGAGGTACCGCTCACCCCGATCCAGGAGTGGTTCCTCACCACACCCCGCGCGGCCCACCACCACTTCAACCAGTCGGCACTGCTGGAACTCGACGGCCGCCCCGACCCGGGGGCGCTGCGCGCCGCGCTCGACGCCCTCCTTGAGCACCACGACGCCCTGCGCATGCGTTTCACCCAGGACGAGCACGGCTGGCGGCAATTCAACCCACCACCCGCCGCAGGCGACGACATCCTCGTACGTCACGACCTGACGGGTCTGTCCGCCGAGGAGGCCGACGCGGCGATGGCGAAGGCCGCCGACGAACTCCACGCCGGCTTCGACCTGGCCCGCGGCCCGCACCTGCGGGCAGCTCTGTTCACCGGGGACCCGGGCCGGCCCGCGTACCTCCTCCTCGTCGCGCACCACCTGGTCGTGGACGCCGTCTCCTGGCGCATCCTGCGCGACGATCTGGAGAGCGCCTACCGACAGGCCCTCCAGGGAGACCCGGTCGCGCTGGGCGAGCGCGGCACCAGCTTCCGCACCTGGTCCCGGCGCCTCGCCGAACACGTCGCCGAGGGCGGCCTCGACCACGAACTGCCGCACTGGGAGCAGACGACGGGCGCCGAACCGGCCCCCGCCACCGCCCCCGCGGACCCGGCCACCGCCACCGGCGACGAGCCGGCCGCCACGGTGAGCGTGGAACTCGACGAGGACGACACCACGGCCCTGCTGCGCTCCGCGCCCACCGCCTACCGCACCCGCGTCAACGACGTACTGCTCGCCGCGCTCGCCCTGGCACTGGCCCGTTGGACCGGCCACGACCGGGTCCGCCTGGACCTGGAGGGCCACGGCCGGGAGGACCTGCTCGACGACGTAGACCTCTCGCGCACCGTCGGCTGGTTCACCACCGTCTACCCGGTCGCCATCCAGGTGCCCGGACCCGGCGACCTCGGCCCGGACCGCGACTGGCGATCCCTGGTCAAGGCGGTCCGCCGCCAGCTGCGCGCCGTGCCCGGCAACGGCATCGGATACGGCGCCCTGCGCACCTTCGGCTCGCCCGAGGTCCGCGAACGCCTCGGCGACCGGGCCCACAGCCAGGTGGTGTTCAACTACCTCGGCCAGTGGGACGCGCGCCCCGAGACGGCGAACGGCGGCCTGGTCCGCGCCGAACACGGCTCCTTCGGACAGGACCACGACCCCCGGGACCCCGGCTCGCACCCGGTGGAAGTCGTGGGCGCGGTGCAGCACGGCCGACTCGCCTTCACGTGGCACCACCGGCCGGGCCTCCACGACACGGCGACCGTGCGCCGGGCAGCCGAGGACTTCGCCGAGGCCCTGCGCCACCTCGCCCGGCACGCCCGGGGAGGCAGGTGACGACACTCCGCCCCCGCGAGGCACCGTCCAGGCGGACCGCCCGGCACAGCCCTCGCGCACCCCGCGCCCCGACCGCCCACCCTCGACGACTCATCGACCAACCGAAACGAACCCAACCGAACCGAACGACGAACGACGAACGACGGACGACGAAAGAAGGCGACATGGACGAGAACACCCGCTACCAGGTGCTGCGCAACGACGAGGAGCAGTACTCGCTCTGGCCCGCCGACATCGAGGTGCCCGCGGGCTGGCAGCCCGTCGGGAAGGAGGGCACCGAGGCCGAGTGCTCCGCCTACGTCGACGAGGTCTGGACCGACATGCGGCCCAAGAGCCTGCGCGAGCGCATGGAGAACGCCGGGGCCTGACCGGCCACCCACACCCGCACCCGCACCCGCGAACGCACGCCGGGCCGACCGCACCCGCGGCGGCCCGGCGCCCCCCACGCGTCGCCGTTCCGGCGCCCCACCGCCCTCGGCCCACCACCGCACGGCACCACTCCCGAGGAGCCCGCCATGACCCCCGTCCTGCGCACCGAACGCCTGGACTTCCTCCCGTACCGACCCGAACACGAGGACCACTTCGTCGCGCTGCTGCGGGACGCGGAGGTGTGCCGCTGGATGGGCCAGGACCTCGTGCCCGAACCACAGCTGCGCGAGGTGTTCCGCGCCATCCTTACCGACGTCTACCCCACGCACCGGTTCGACGTGTGGGGCCTGTGGCTGGCGGGCGCCTACGTCGGGCACGCGGAGGTGAAGCCCACCGGCAACGTCGACGGCCATGAACTCGTCACCGCGCTTGCCCCCGCGTACTGGGGACAGGGGCTGGGCGGCGAGGCCGTGCGCGGCCTGCTCCGGCACGCCGCCGACAACCTCGGACTCAGCGAGGCCTACGGCATGGTCGGCGCCGAGAACACCGCCAGCCTCGCCCTGTGCCGCCGCCTGGGGTTCCGCCACGTCCGGGACGTCGTCGGCGACGACGGCTCCGTCACGAAGATGATGGTCATTCCGTGTCCGGATCCGAATGAGGTGGCATCCGACACCGGACGCCGGGAGTTCGGAAACGAGCGGAGTGCCGGGGAGCCGGACGGCACGGAGCCGGTACGAGGCGGGGCGGCAGGCGCAGGTACGTCCGGCTCAGGCACGTCCGACGCGGACGGTGGCGCCGGAGCAGCCGGAGCAGCCGGAGCAGCCGGAACAGCCGGAGCAGCCGGAACAGCCGGGACAGCTGGGACGGCCGAGGCCGGGTCTGCCGGGGCCGGGCCCGCCAGGGGACCGGTATGAGCCGGCCGTCCGTCGGCGGGGGAACCGCCGCGACGGCGGACGGCGACCGGTCGCCGGGGCTGTGGCGCAACCGCGACTTCAACCTGCTGTGGTCCGGGCAGTGTCTGTCCGACCTCGGCGGCGCCATGGTGGAACTGGCGCTGCCGCTGCTGGTGCTCCAACAGACCGGATCCCCTGCCCAGGCCGGGCTCGTCGGCACCGCCGGACTCGTCGCCACCCTCGTGTGCCGGCTGCCGGCCGGCGTCCTCGCCGACCGCCTCGACCGGCGCCGCCTGATGATCACCTGCGACGTACTGCGGCTCGCGGGGTACGCGCTGCTCGGCTGGGCAGTGGCCACGGACACCGCGAGCCTGCCCGTGATCGTCGCGGTGGTGATCGCCACGGCCGCCGCCACGGCCGTCTTCAGCACGGCCGAGCACGCCTCGATACGCAGCCTGGTCCGCCCCGACCAGCTCACCGCGGCCGTCGCCCGCAACGAGGCGCGCGCGTACGCCGTCTCACTGAGCGGTCCGCCGCTGGGCGGCCTGCTCTTCGGGCTCGGCCGCGCCCTGCCCTTCCTCGGCAACGCGCTGAGCCACCTGCTCTCCCTGGTGGCCGTCGCCTGTATCCGGCGGCCTCTTCAGGAGACCGAACGGGAGGCCCGGCGGGAGGCGGCCCAGCCTGTCACCGTCTCCGCGGCGCAAGGCCTGCGCTTCCTCCTCGGCCATCCCTTCCTGCGCGCACTGCTGCTGATCGCCGCCCCGCTGAACATGGCCTTCACCGGCATGATCTTCGCGATGACACTCGCGCTGCTCGACGCGGGCGTCTCACCGGCCCTGGTGGGCCTCGCCTCCACGATCTTCGCGCTGGGCGGCTTCCTCGGCGCCCTCGTGGCGCCCGCGCTGCAACGGCGGTTGCGGCTGCCCGTCCTGATGAGGCTGCTGTGCTGGACGACCGCCGCGCTGATGGCGGTGAGCACGCTCCTCGCGGGCAGTGTGCCGGCCGCCGTACCGCTGGCCGCCGCTGTCTTCCTCGGGCCCACGGCGAACGCGGCGCTCTTCGCCCACCAGGCCGCCGTCACACCGGACCACCTGCAAGGCCGCGTGGTCAGCGGGGTACTGCTCGCCGCGGGGTCTGCCGCCGCACTCGCCCCCGCCCTGGCCGGTGCCCTCCTCGCCCGCTTCAGCCCGACACCGGCCATGCTGGTCTTTCCCGCCCTGGTGGCCGTCGCCGCGGTGACGGCCACGCGCAGCAAGGGCATCCGCGACATGTCCGGCCAGGCTCCGGGGCCATGACAGGCTCTCGACTTCCTGAGAGGTTCGCGGTCACAGCCAGCCGCGCTTCGCGGCGTTCAGGCCGGCTTGGAAGCGGCTGGTGGCGTCGAGGCGTTCCATCAGGCTGGACATCATGCGGCGGACGGTGCGCAGGGAGACGCCGAGTTGGCGGGCGGCGGTCTCGTCGGTGTCGCCGGCGGCGATGATGTGGAGGAGGACCCGCTCGGTGGGAGTGCAGCCGTTGGGGTCGGTGGGGGGCTGTTCGCCGAAGGGCGTTCCGTGCTCCCAGACCTGCTCGAACAGTGCGCACAGGGCGCTCACCGTGCCGGGCGTATGGATTTCCAGGGCGCCGGCTCTGGGATTGGTGGGATCCATCGGCACGATGGCGGTTTTCCGGTCGACGACGATCATCTGGATCGGCACCAGGGGAACGGTGCGCATCTGGCCGCCGTACCCGGTCAGCCACCGCGCGTACGCGAGGGTGTCGGCGTCGTTGCGGAAGCTCTCGCGGCACACCGCCCGGATGGTGACACCGCGCTCGAGCGCCGCCTCGTTCAGCGGGGCGGCGGCCTGCCGCGCGTCGGGGCGGTGGGCGCCGCCAGGGTTGAGGGACAGGCATTCGAACGTGGTGGCCTGCTGGAGCTCTTCGAGGCGGGCCCGCACCGCGTCGAGCCCCTCCAACCGCAGGGCGCGGTCGTCGTCGTACGGGCGGTCCTGTTCGGCGGCGATCGAGGCGATCGCGACGCGCGTGGAGTCGACCCGCGCCTGCTGCGCGACGGCCTGGGCCTCGGCGTCGGCGAGGAGAGCGGTCAGGCCGACCGTGGGACTGACCGGCCGCAGGGCACCCGCCTCCTGGTCGGACGGCTTGAGCAGTTCCAAGGACGCCAGCTCGTTCAGGGCCTCGCGCACCGTGCTCTCGGTCAGTCCGGTGTCCGAGGCAAGAGCGGCCACACCATGGTCGGGGTGACGCAGCATGGCCCGGTACACCGTCTCCGATCGCTGTGACAGTCCCAGAATCTGCAGCATGACGGACCTCCTCGTGACTGCTTTTGATCGCGACGAATGATTGTTGTTCATTCACCAGCCTTATTTGAAGAGGGCGTTGGCCGCGGCTGGAAGGCATCGCCGGTTGGCCGGATGACATGCGGTCGTAGAAGCGTGTGCCGACGTGTCCCGAAGGTGCCAGGCACCTTGGTGTCGGTGCCGGGCTCGTGACATGGCCCGGCCGGGTGGGCAAAGCTTTGCCCATCGAACGCAACGCCCTTCAGGGCGTAAATGCCGCCAAAAGCGGTAAATCCCTTGCTTCCTCAACGGGTGGAGTCTGCCATGCCTCGGATCGCCGCACTGTTGCTTGCCCCCGCTGTCCTGCTCGTCGCTGTCGCTGCGGGAACCTCCGTCGTGACGGTCGAGGACACGCCGGTCACTCAGCACACCGTCGCCGACGACGGATTCGGGTGGAGCTCGCCCGCCGACGGTGACCCGGCCTGATCCGTCCCATGAAGCACGGCAGTCACCACGGAGACCGCCATGCACATGATCACCTTCCGATTAACCGTCCCTCGCGGAGAGCAAGCCGCCGCAGCCGATATCGGTGAGCTGCTTCGCGACCACTTCATCCCCGGCGACCGCATCGAACACCTGTGGACCCGCCCCACCGCGGGCAACGTCGACCTGGCGTTCTTCCTCCTCGCGGACAACGAGGCCGAGGCACTGCTCGTCGCCCGCGCGGCATGCCAGCGGGCGATCGAGCGCACCCCCCGCCTCGCACGCTGGCGGCTGCCGGACAGCTGAGGCCACCACGGCACGGCCCGCAGCCGCCGTAACCCCCCGCCTGTAGTCCCAGCAACTCCGCATCCGTAACCCCTCGATGACGTCTGGAGCAATGAGCGTTGACTACCTCAATGCCCGATCAGGGCTTCGTCCATGAGTTGATAGCCGCCCGGGCCCAGGCCCGGCCGGACGCCCCGGCGGTGCTCTCCGGTACGCGGTCGCTCACCTATGCCGAGCTGGACGCGCGGGCCGACGAGGTGGCCGGGCGGCTGAAGCACGCCGGCGTCGGACCGGAGGTTCCCGTGGTGGTCCGCGTGGAGCGTTCGCCGCACCTGGTGGTGGCGTTGCTCGGCGTGTTGAAGGCGGGGGGCGTCTATGTGCCCCTCGACCCGAAGTACCCCGCGGCGCGCAACGCGTTCGTCCTGCGGGACACGGCGGCACCGGTCGTCCTGACCACACGGGCGCTCGCCCCCGGGCTCGCGGACGGCCCGGCCCGGACCGTCGTCCTCGACGAGCCGGGCCGGGAAGGGACACGTACGGCCGGCCGGCCGGCGCTCGGTCCGCGAGATCTCGCGTACGTCATCTACACGTCGGGCTCGACCGGGAAACCGAAGGGCGTGATGGTCGAGCACGCCGCCCTGAGCAGTCACCTGACCGCGATCGCGGAGGCCTTCGGCTACACCGAGGACGACCGGACCCTCGTCACGGTGAGCGCCGCGTTCGACGTGTCCATCGAGCAGATGCTCACACCCCTCATCTGCGGGGCGACCACGGTCATCCAGCCCGATGACGTCGTCGCGCCCCGGGACGTGATCCGTTACGTGCACGAGCATGCCGTCACCGTCCTCAACATGACGCCGGTCTACCTGGACGCGGTGCTGCGCGAGAGCACCGGCTTGGACACCGTCCGGCTGGTGATCTCGGGCGGCGACGTGATCCGCTCCGGCATCGTGCGGGCGGCCCGCACCCGACTCGCCGGCAAGCGCGTCCTCAACGTCTACGGACCGACCGAGACGACCATCACCGCCATGGTCCAGGAGGTCGGTGCGGTGGCGGAGGGCGACACCGTTCCCATCGGGCGGCCCGTGCCCCGTACCCGCGTCCATCTGCTGGGCGAGGACGGAACAGAGGTCGGACCGGGAGAGGTGGGGGAGATCGTCATCGGCGGCGACAGAGTCGCCCGCGGGTATCTCAACCAACCCGCGCTGACCGAGCAGCAGTTCGTGCCGGACCGCTTCGGCCCGCCGGGCGGTCGTCTCTACCGGACCGGAGACCTTGCCCGGCGGCTGCCCGGCGGTGCGCTGGAATTCCTGGGACGCGTCGACGACCAGGTGAAGATCCGCGGATTCCGAATCGCGCTGGGAGAGGTCGAGGCAGCGCTGGCCGCACTGCCCGGAGTGACCGGTACGGCCGTCGTCGCCCGCCCCGATGCCACGGGCGATGCCCAACTGGTCGGGTACGTGACGAGGACCGCCGGGGCCGGGGGAAGTGCCGAGCCGCGCAAGGCGCTCCAAGCGGTGCTGCCGGCCCACATGGTGCCCGCGGCCGTTGTGGAGCTTGACGCCTTCCCCATGACGCCGAACGGCAAGATCGACCGCAAGGCCCTGCCCGACCCCGTCCCGGCACGCGCCTCCGCGACACCTGCCGCCGAGCCCGCGAACCCGGCAGAGGCCCTGCTGGCGGCGATCTGGGCCGACGTGCTGAAGCGTGACGACGTGGGCGTGCACGACAACTTCTTCGACCTCGGTGGACACTCCCTGCTGGCCTTCCAGCTCGCTTCCCGGGCGAGCGCCGCGACCGGGAGGGACATACCGCTCAAGGTGGTCTTCGAGCACCCGACGGTCGCCGGCATGGCCGCCGCGACCGGTTCCCTCCAAGAGGCGGCGGGCAGCACCCCGGGGCCCACGCGGAGCGCGGGGCGGACCGAGGGACCCCTCTCGGCCGGTCAGGAGAGGCTGTGGATCATCCAGAGCCTCGACCCCGCGGGCTACCACTACAACGTGCCCTCGCTGTGGCACCTGTCGGGGGAAGTGGACCCCGCGGCACTCGAGGAGGCGCTCGACGCGCTGGTCCGGCGCCACGAGATCCTGCGGACCGTGTTCGTCGCCGGGGAGGACGGCCCCCGCCAGGTTGTCCGACCGGCCGATGGGGGCTCATTCCAACTGGCCCGAGATTCCGTGGAGTTCGCCGGGAGCGGTATTCCCGAGAAGGTGCGCGCCTTCGCCGAGGAGCCGTTCGACCTCGGCGCGGCACCGCTCCTGCGGGCCGGGCTCTTCACGGACCACCGCCATGCGGGCGAGGCGTTGTTCCTGCTGGTCTTCCACCACATCGCCATCGACGGCAGTTCGCTCTCCACAGTGCTGCGCGATCTGGAGGCCCTGTACCGGCAGGCGGCCGGCGAGCAGCATGACGGGCTTGCGGAGCCCCGACTTCAGTTCCTCGACTACGCCGTGTGGGCCCGGCAACGGTCGGCCGAGGAGGCCGATGCCGATCTGGCGTACTGGCGCGGTCAGTTGAAGGACCTGGCCGTCCTGGAGCTGCCCGTCGACCGCCCGAGGCCTCCCTACTGGTCGGGACACGGCGCGTCGGTCGAGTGCACGCTGGCGCCCGACGTGGTCCTCGGCCTGCGGAAGCTCGGCAGCGAGGAGAACGCCAGCTCGTTCATGGTCCTGCTGGCCGCGTTCCAGGCCGTGCTGGCCCGCTGGAGCGAGCAGGACGACATCGCGGTGGGCGCGGCGATGACAGGCCGCTCCCTTCCCGAACTCGACCAGCTGGTCGGCTTCCTGACCGACACCATGGTGCTGCGCAGCGCGGTCTCCGGTGACCGGACCTTCCGCGACGTCCTGAGGGAGGTACGGGCGGCCACCCTCGGCGCCATGAAGCACAACCGGGTCTCCTACGACCAGGTCGTCGAGGAGTTGCGTCCCGAACGGTATCTGGACCGCAACCCCGTCTTCCAGGTGTTCTTCTCCCACGAGACGCCGGACGACATGCCGCGCTGGGAGCTGCCGCGCGCCACGGCGACGCACCGGCACTGGCCGATGTCCTCGTCGAAGTTCGATCTCGATCTGACCTGTGTCGAGTCGAAGGAGCAGATCTCCTGCTCGTTCACCTACGCCACCGACCTCTTCGACGCGGCGTCCGTGGAGCGCTTCGCCCGCGATCTCCAGTCGCTGCTCGGGTTCCTGGTGCACGGCGATGGGCCGGACGCGGCCGTCGCGGACTGGCAGTCGTCCTCACTGATCGACCTGTGACGACAGGAGCCCGTGGCGACAAGAGCCGTGACGCCGAGAGAGCTGTGACGACAAGACACCTGTGGTGACAAGAAGGGAGTCGGGTGATGCACACCAAGGCAGCCATCATCGCCGCCGAAGCACTCGTCAGGGACGGGATCCGGTCCATGCTGTCGGTCGACCGGACGGTCGACGTGGTGGGCGAAGCAGCGGATTTCGCCGACATACCGCAAGTGCGACGACGAGGGGATCCGGATCTCTTCGTCATCGACGCCTCCGGGCTCCGGGGCGCCGGCGAAGTCCACGCGCAACGGATCCGCTCGCTCGTCGACCTGGCGGACCGGCCGCTGGTCCTCCTTGCCGACGACGGCGTCCAGTCGGACCCGGAGCTGCTCAGGCTGGGGGCGTGCGTCCTCGAGAGATCACGCCTGAGCTCCGCGGACCTGGTCTCCTCGGTCAGACTCCTCGCCGCCGGCTATCTCCCAGTGGAGCGGCGCCTCGCGCAACAGCTCGCCCACCGTGCGCTGGAGGCGAGGGCGGGTGAGGCGGCACACATCCGTCTCCTGACCCCCAGGGAGCGGGAAGTTTTCCATCTGCTCGCCCGCGGTCGGTCCAACATGGAGATCGCCGCCTCGCTCACACTGGCCCACTCGACGGTGAAGACACATGTGCGGGGAATTCTCAAGAAGCTCGGACTGACCAGCCGGCTCGACGTGGTGATGCTCGTCCACGCTCCGCTCCGCCGCCCGGCACCGTCCACCGTGTTCCGGCAGAGGGCCCGCGGCAGGGCCGCGGCCTGAGCGGACGGCCCCTGCACGGATGCGCCAGGCCTTTTCGGGGCCTGGCGCATCCGTGCAGGGGCGCCGGAGGATCACGTCGTGAGGGGGAGGCGTTCTGCCGCCGGGACGGTGGCTGCCGCGACGGACTCCCACGGCTCCGCCGTCAGCAGGTCGAGGGCCTCGTCGACATGGTCGGCGACATGGATGAGGTCGCGTTCCTCGGAGGTCATGAAGCCCTCCCGCGCCACGATGTCGAGAAAGCCCAGGAGCGAGTCGAAGTAACCCTTCGCGTTGACCAGGACCACCCGCTTGCGATGCATGCCGAGCTGGTTCCAGGTGGCCACCTCCATGAGTTCGTCCAGGGTTCCGAAGCCACCGGGCAGGACCGCGAAGGCGCTGGCGAGCCGGTACATCAGCGCCTTGCGCTCGTGCATGCTCTGTACGACGAAGATCTGCCCCGGCGCCTTCTGGGACCGCTCCCGTTCGTGCAGGTCGTGCGGGACCACTCCGGTGACGGGGGCGCCGTGGGCCAGTGCCGCTCCGGCCACCGCCCCCATCACGCCGACGCCCCCGGCACCGTAGACCAGTCCGCAGCCCCGGCGGCCCAGCGCGGCACCGAAGTCCTCGGCGAGAGCGACGTACGCGGGGTCAGTGCCGGGACGTGCGCCGCAGAACGTGGCGATGACCGCGGCACGTCGATGAATGTCGGGCATACGTGTCTCCGATTCACAGCTTGAGGAGGAGCGCGTCGTGCGGATCGCTCCGCACGACGCGGAAAGGGGGGGCGTCAGAGCTTCAGCACCGTGCGCAGCAGCACCTCGGCACCGGCGACCAGGTCTTCGGGAGCGGTGCGTTCCGAGGGGACGTGGCTGACGCCGTCGATGCTCGGCACGAAGATCATTCCGACGGGCGCGAGATCGGCCACGATCTGCGCGTCGTGTCCCGCTCCGCTGGGCAGCGTCGCGTGGGCGTGTCCGAGCTCGGCCGCCGACATCGCGATGGCTTCCTGGATGCCCGGGTCCGTGTGCACGGGAGCGCTGCGCATGGTCGACTCGATCTCCGCGCGGACGTTCCCCGAGCGTGCCAGGGCGGCGAGTGCCGTGCGTACGGTCTGCTCGGCCGCATCGAGCCGGACGGGGTCGCTGTCCCGGAGGTCGATGTCGAGCCGCACCACGTCCGGAATGGTGTTGGGGGAGTTCGGCTGGACCTCCATCCGGCCCACGGTGGCCACGCGGCACAGCTTCTCCTCCTGCCCGAGGCTCTGGACGGCGCTGATCAGGCGCGCCGCCACGACCAAGGGATCCTGGCGCCCTTCCATGGGAGTGGTGCCCGCGTGGCCCGCCTTGCCGTGCAGTTGTACGGACATCTGGACCCGACCGGTGATGGACTCGACCACGCCGATGGACCTGCCCAGCCGTTCGAGGACGGGCCCCTGCTCCACGTGGAGTTCCAGGTACGCGGTGAGGGAGCCCGGCGCCCACGCGGCCGTCTTGAGCCGGGACAGATCGCCGCCCGCTCGGGCCAGGGCCTCCCGCAGCGGCCTGCCGGCGTAGTCCTCCGGCTCGCTGGGCAGGGCGTCCAGTCGCCCGGCGAGCACCATGGAGCCCCAGAACGGCTGGGGAAAGAGCGCGCCCTCCTCGTTGGCGAACCCCACGGCGACGGTCTCGTGGTCCGTTTCGGCGCCGGCCTCGTGCAGGGTCTGCAGCACCTCCAGCGCCGCGATGACGCCGTAGGCCCCGTCCAGCCGGCCGCCGTTGGCGACGGTGTCGAGATGCGAGCCGACGAGGACCGGAGGGCGAGTGGAGCGGCGGTGGTCGCCGGGGCGCCGCATGAGCAGGTTCCCGCCGGCGTCGACGGTGGCGGTCAGCCCGGCCTCCACCGCCTGCCGGGTGACATGGGCCCGCCCTTCCTGGTCGGCGTCGCTGAAGCCCATGCGGGTGACGCCGCCGTCCTCGCCGCCGCCGATGGCGGCCAGGCGGTCGAGCCGGTCGAGCAGCCGTGCGCCGTCGATCCGCGGAGAGGTGCGGGAGCGGGACGTGCCGGCAACGGTCAGAGAGTCAGGCATGGTTACCACCTGTCGTGGCGATCCGGTTCTGGGGGCGTGCGCCGGCCCAGGAGGAGTGTGAGGTCGGGACGTGCTGCGTTCGGGCGCGCCGTGCGGACGGGTGCTCAGCTGACGACATGTCCGCCTCCGTTGCGCCTGGCCCGGGACCGGCGGGCGTCGGTGTGGATGAACGCGCGGTGCAGCCAGCGGTCCTGGCCGTCGTACCGCGGGGTGAACGGCGTACGTCCGTGCAGGGCGACCCGGTTGTCGACGATCGCCAGGTCGCCCGGGGCGAAGTAGACGGTGTCGACGACCGCTTCGAGGGCCTCCCGGAGAGCGGCCATGGCCCGTCCGGCACTCGCATCCAGGGGAGTGGTGGCGTGGAAGTCCACTTGGGCGTCCGGATCCTCGTACGCACCGGAGATGGCCCCGTGCGCCACCGTCGAGCCCGATCCGTT
Organism: Streptomyces sp. NPDC018029; assembly: GCF_044327655.1. Taxonomy (NCBI): domain Bacteria; kingdom Bacillati; phylum Actinomycetota; class Actinomycetes; order Kitasatosporales; family Streptomycetaceae; genus Streptomyces; species Streptomyces sp. NPDC018029. Next base: position 123,982 of record NZ_JBIRFV010000006.1, read on the forward strand.
GAAGGAGGGCGGCGGGTCGGTCCTGAAGCGGGGCTCGGCGAGGGTCTCGCGCTGTTCGGCGGAGAGCAGACCGATCGCCCGCCGCAGCGAGGCGATACGCAGTCCGGCCTCCCCGTCGGAGTCCTGGCGCAGGCAGTACAGGGCGACGAAGTCGGGCCTGTGGGGGTGGAACGCGTTCTCGGTGTGCATCTCCAGGTTGACGGACCCGGCGTTGCTCTGGCTCCGCTCCTCGCCGGGCACCGGAACCACATTCTGCACAAGGGCGCCGCTCTTCTCGCCTTCGAAGCCGACCACCTCACCCAGCGCCATGGCGCACAGGACGAGTGCCGACGCCGGCACGGTGGCCCGGCGCTCCACGGACTCCTGCCGGGTGGGAGTGGGGGGCAGGGGTCCGACCGGCAGGCCGTGTATCTGCAGCACGCCCGCCTGGCCGGAGTCGGCGGAGAAGTTCCGCAGCGCCGTGCGCAGGGCGGTCGGCAGGGCGCAGGACACATCACGTGCCGCCGCCAGCCAGCGGGGCTCGTCCAGCAGGCCCGGCGCGCTCTCCGCGAGGAGCTCGGCGAGCCGCTTGACCTCCCGTCGTACGTCCAGGTCGAGGTAGATCGAGTCCTTCTCCAGGGTCGTGGTGAGAGGGCTGTTTTCCGTCATTTCTGCTCCAGTGCGCGATCCGAGAGGGACATCAGGACGCCGCCACGGCACGGGCCACGACGTCGGTGTTGGGGGCCTTCACGGCCGCGTAGTGGTCGCCGGTGAGAGAGAGGGCAGTCGTATCGCCCGTGCACAGCCGCAGCCACTGCCGGCCGGCCGCTGCGGCCTGCTCGTCCTCGGCCGCGTCGCCGGCGCTGAAGATCAGGGTGCGGCCGGGATAGGGCAGGGGCCGGAAGCCCCTGAGCGCCCGCCAGTTCGCACGGAAGACTTCGAACAGACGCAGCTCCTCACCCGTGGTGGCGTCCGCCGGGACGAGTTGCGCGGCGCGCATCCGCGCCACCAGCTCCTGGCGCCGTGCTGCCGACGGCATCGCCGTCAGCGTCTCCGCGTCGACGGCCAAGTCGACCTCGTGCAGCCGGTCGAGGAAGGAGAGATAGGCCGCGATGACGTCCGGTTCCTCCTCGCCGGGCCGGGTCGCGGTCGGCGGGTGTGGCAGGAGCGCGGGCGGCAGGGCCGGGTCGAGCAGAGCGAGCAGCTCGACCTCCTCACCCCTCTCGGCGCACTGCCGGGCCATCTCGTACGCCACCAGACCGCCGAACGACCAGCCGGCCAGCCGCAACGGCCCCTCGGGCTGGGCCTCCCTGGCGACCGCGAGGTGGCCCGCGGCGATGTCGGCGACGCTGGTGAGCGGTTCCTCGCCCGGCTCGACGCCGATCGACTGCAACCCGAGGACCGGGCCGTCGCCGGGCAGGGACCGTGCCAGGTCGAGATAGCAGAACGCGGTGCCTCCGACGGGCGCGACACAGAACGTGGGGCGTCCGGTGCCGAGTCGCAGCGGGAGCAAGGTCCGCGGCTGCCGGGGGCGCTGGGCGACGAGGGAGGCGGCCTGGGCCGCCACGGTCGGGGCCTCCAGCAGGCTGGCCATCGGCAGGCTGATCCCCAGCTCCTTTCTGATCATCGAGATGAGGCGCACACCGAGCAGGGAGTTCCCGCCGGCCTCGAAGAAGTCGTCCTCGACACCGATGCCGGTGGTCCGCAGGATCCGCTCCCAGATGTGCAGCAGCTCCAGTTCCGTCCGGCTGCGGGGGGCCGACTGCGGGCCGGCCGGCACCGCGGCAGGTGCGGGCAGCGCCGCCTGGTCGAGCTTTCCGTTGTGGGAGAGGGGGAAGGCGTCCATGAGGACGACGGAACTCGGCACCAGCGCCTGGGGAAGCCGCTCCTGGCACCAGCCGCGGAGGTCCGCGACGAGCACCTCGGTGTGCGGCACCACGTACGCCAGCAGCCGTTTCCCGCCGCCGGAACCGTCCACCACCACGACGGCGTCGCGGACCGCGGGGTGCTCGACCAGGACCGTCTCGATCTGGCCCGGTTCGATGCGTACGCCGTGCAGCTTCACCTGCCGGTCGATGCGGCCAAGGAACTCGATGACGCCGTCCGGCCCCATCCTCGCCAGGTCGCCGGTCCGGTACATGCGCTCGCCCGGCAGGCCCAGCGGCGCGGGAACGAACCGGTCCGCGGTCAGCGCGGGGGCGCCGCGGTACCCGCGCCCCATCAGATCGCCGGCCAGACAGAGCTCACCCGTCGCGCCCGTCGGCACCGGATTGAGGTCGCGGTCGCACACGAGAGCCCAACTGCGGCCGATGGGGCGGCCGATGGGCACCGTGGTCCGTCCGTCGTCCGACCGGCACTCCCAGGCGGTGGCGATGATCGCGGTCTCGGCCGGGCCGTAGTGGTTGTGGAGCCGGACCCCCGGCAGCTCCCGCATCGTCCGCTGCCGCAGCTCGACCGGCAGCGCCTCGCCGGCGGGCACGATGTGGCGCAGACCGGCGCACTTGCCCGCCACCCCGGGCGTGTCCAGGAAGATCGAGAGCACCGAGGGCACGGGGTGGATCACCGTGACCCGCTGGTCGGCCACCAGGTCGGCGAGATAGTGCGTGTCCCGGTGACCGCCGGGCCGCGCCAGCACGAGCCGGCTGCCCACGGTCAGCGGCCTGAAGATCTCCCACAGCGATACGTCGAAGCTGATCGGGACCATCTGCAGCACCGCGTCGTCGGGTCCGAGCGGGATGCGCCGCTGCCCCCACTCCAGCGTGTTGACCAGCCCACGGTGGGTGTTCTCCACGCCCTTGGGACGTCCCGTCGATCCGGAGGTGTAGATCACGTACGCGAGCCGGTCGCCTTCGCAACCGTTGCCCGGCACGTTGGAGTCCGCCGCGTGGGCCAGCGGGCCGGGATCGGCGTCCAGACAGACGGCCGGTATCCGGATGTCGCCGAGTTCGGGCAGCCACGCCTCCTCGGTGACCAGCGCGTCGGGCCCGGCTTGGGCCAGCAACGCGCGTCGCCACTGGAGTGGGTATTCCGGATCGACGGGGAGGATGGCGCCACCGGCCTTGAGGACGGCCAGATAGGCGACGGCGAGGTCGACGGAGCGCTCCAGGTGGACGGCGACGACCGCTTCGGCGCCGACACCGGTGGCGATCAGGCGACGTGCGAGCCGGTTCGCGCGGGCGTTCAGCTCGCGGTAGGTCAGTTCGTCCTCGCCGCAGACCACCGCGAGCGCGTGCGGTGTGCGGTCGGCCTGGCGTTCCACGAGTCCGTGGACGGACGGCTCCTCGTCAGCGGCGGTGACGGGCGCGCCCGCCCGCTCGCCGAGCGCCACGGTCGACTCCGGCCCATAGGCCACGGAGTGGTACGCCGGAGGCGTCAGCACCTGGTCGGTGTCACCGTCCGGGTCGGCCGCCATCGCTTCCAGGACCGCGCGGTACAGGGAGCCCAGCATGGCCTGGGCGTGCGGACCCGCGTCTCCCGGTCGGCTGTACACCGTGAGCTGGCCGGTCTGGGCGACGGCCATCAGCCGGAACTCGTTCGGGCTCTCGTCGACGACGGCGTCGTCGTCGATGAGGTCCCAGTCGAGGACATGGAAGTCCAGGTAGACGAAAGCGACATCGATCATGCGGGCATGGCGGCTGCCCTCCTGGATCTCGCCGAGCGGATACCGGCGGTGCGGCCACATCTCGATCTCCGTGTCGCGCACCTGCTGGACCAGCTCCCGCCAGGTCCGGGCGCCACGGCGGAAGGGGAAGGGCACCGTGTTGACGTACAGGCCCGCGACCCGGTCCGCGCCCTCGGCCTCGGGCCGGGTGTCGCACACCAGGCCGGTGGAGAACGCCTCTTCTGTGGTGATCATGCTCATCACCGAGAGATGGGCCGCCAGCATCACGTTCTTCAGCGACGCGTCCGCCGTACGGGCCAGCTTGGCCAAGTCGTCCAGCAGATCGTCGTACGGCGTGACCAGCTGCTTCACGGGTCCCGAGCCGCCGCCCCACGCGGAGGGCAGCTCCAGCTTGGCGTGGTGCGCCACGACGTCGCGCCAGTAGTCGGCGTGCGCAGGGTCCTGGAGGTCCTTCCGCTCCAGGGCGATGAAGTCGGCGTACCGGATCTGGGGCAGGGGCTGGGGCGTGTACTCCGTGCCGTCGTGCAGGGCGTGGTACCGGCCGAACACCTCGGAGAGAAGCACGTGGAAGCTCCAGCCCTCGAGGATGGGATGGAACTCCGTGAAGGTCACCCACCACTGGTCCTCGCACATGTGGGTGAAGTACCGGAACAGCGGCGCCGTGCTCAGGTCGAACCGGCGGTCGCGCTCGGCCGCCATGTAGGAGCGCACCTCGTCCCGCTGCGCCGGTGGCGACAGCCGACGGACGTCCGCGAACCCGACGGGCAGGTACGCCTCGCTGTGCACGAGCTGGAGCGGTTCGCTGTAGGTCGCGAGGTCCATCGTGGTGCGCAGGGCCTCGTGCCGGGCGACGGTGGCGTCGATGGCCGCCTGGAAGAGGTCGTGGCGGTAGGGGCGGCCGTCACGGACCAGATAGCAGGTGACGTTGTGGTAGTTGCCCTCGTTGCCCGAGGACTCCATTTCGAGGATCATCCCGAGCTGGATGCGGGACAGCGGGTACGCGTCCGTCACCCCGTCGGGTATGCGCGCCCGGTCGGCCGGGTCGAGCATCGCGAACGGCTGCACCACGGGCGCGTCGACACTGTCCGCGGAGCGGGGGCCCAGGATCCGGGCGAAGGCCTCGACGGTGCGGTGCTCGAAGACGTCCCGCACGGTGACGCGGTACCCCTCCCTGCGCAGGGCGCCCACCACGGCCACCGCGCGCACGGAATCCCCGCCGATGACGAAGAAGTTGTCGCGGACTCCGAAGTCGCCGGTGCCGAGCACCTCGCGCCACACCGCCGCGATCTCCGCCTCGGCGTCGGAGCGGGGTGCCACGAGGTCGCTGCTGATGCCGCGGGACTGCCGGTCGGGCGCAGGCAGCGCATCGGTGTCGATCTTCCCGACGTCGGTCAGCGGGAGCGCGTCCAGGACGACGATCGCGGACGGCACCATGTACTCGGGCAGCCGCTCGCCGACGAAGGCGCGGAGGGCGGCCTGGCCGGGGGAGTCCTTACCGGCCGCCGGCACCACGTAACCGACCAGCTCGGGCCTGCCGCCGTCGGTCTGCCGCGCCACCACGACGGCGGTCCGCACACCGGGATGCGCGGCCATGGCGCTCTCCACCTCGGCCGGCTCCACCCGGTAGCCGCGGATCTTGACCTGCTTGTCCACGCGGCCCACGAAGTCCACGTCGCCGCCGGGCCGCAGGGCCACGAGGTCGCCGGTGCGGTACAGCCGTGCGCCCGGCTCCGCGGAGAACGGGTCGGGCAGGTACTTCTCCGCCGTGAGGTGGGGCTTGCCCAGATAGCCGCGGGTGACTCCGGCCCCGCCGATGTAGACCTCGCCGACGACACCGAAGGGCACGGGGCGCATGTGCGCGTCCAGGACGTACATCGTGGTGTTGGGCATGGCCGTGCCGATCGAGACGAGCTCCGTGTCGACGGGCCGTTCGAGGCGGCAGCCGCTGTTGCCGACCGTGATCTCGGTGGGGCCGTATTCGGCGGCGACACTGCCCGGACCGGCGTCGGCCAGCCAGCTGTTGGCCAGCGTGCCGGTGAAGCGGTCGCCCGCCGCGATGACGAGGCCTGCGAGTGCTCGGCGCTGCTCCGGATCGAGCTGTTCCGCGAGGAGTTCGAGGTGTCCCGGTGCCATTTTCACGAAGCTCAGCGGCCCGCACGCGAGGAGGCGCGCACCCAGCTCCGCGGGTTCGCCGTCGGGCAGCAGGTGGACCGGGCGGCCCCGCAGGAGCGAGGTGTAGAGGTTCGGGACACCCAGGTCGAAGGCCGCGGAGGAGAACAGCGCGGTTCCGCCCGGCGCCTGCAGATAGGTGTCGACCGTCCACCACAGGTAGTTCATCAGCCCGTGGTGCGTGACCATGACTCCCTTGGGCAGCCCGGTCGTTCCCGAGGTGTAGATGAGGTACGCGAGAGCGTCGGGGGCGAAGGGAAGGCCCGGATCGTCGCTCGGCTGCACGCCGATGAGCCGGGCGTCGCGGTCGACCAGGACGACGGTGAGCCCGTCCAGGCCGTCGGCCAGGGCGTCGGCGCCGGGCTCGTCGGTCACCACGACCCGGGCACCGGCATCGCTCAGGATGTAGCCGCGCCGTGTCGCGGAGTCGCCGGGGTCCAGCGGGGCGTAGGCGGCGCCGGCCTTGAGGACCGCGAGGAGCGCGACGACGAGGTCGGCGTTCCTCGGCAGATGGACGGCGACGACGGAGCCGGATTCGACACCGCGGCTGCGCAGGTGCTGGGCGAGACGGTTCGCTGCGGCGTCCAGTTCGCCGAAGGTCAGGGAAGTGTCACCGGCCAGGACGGCCGGCGCGTCCGGCGCGAGCCGGGCCTGTTCGGCGATGAACTCGTGCAGCGCTCCCCGGGGCCGGTCGGCGGTGCCGCCGTCCGCCGCGTCGAGCAGTTCGCCCAGCTCCTGTTCGGTGATGTACGGGAGATCGGACAGCGGCGTGCCGGGGCTGCTGGTCGCGCTCCGCAGGAGCTCGAAGAAGTTGCCGACGAACCGTTCCACGGTGTCCGGGTCGAAAAGCGCTGTCGAGTACTCCAGAGCACCGGACATGGTGCCGTCGGCCGCGGAGTCGATCTGCAGGGTCAGGTCCAGCTTGGAGCTCTCGCTGAGGGGCGTCACGCGGGTGGCCTCGACCCCTGCGAGCGCGATCCCCTCCGGGTCTCCGTTCCCGTAGCTGAACATCACCTGCGCCAGCGGCGGCGTGGAGAGGTCGCGGTCCGGCGCCAGCTCGTTGACGAGGACGTCGAACGGGATCTGCGCGTGCTCCACCGCGTCGAGGAACCGCGACTTGTTGCGGCGCAGGAGATCGGCGAAGGCGGGGCCGTCGGACCAGCCGGTGCGGATGACGACCGTGTTGACGAAGCAGCCGATCAGCTCCTGCGTCGCCTGCTCGTCCCGGCCGGCCATGGGCACGCCCACGGCGATGTCCCGCTGGCCGGTGTAGCGGCTCAGGAGCATCTGGAAGGCCGTCAGGAGCACGAGGAACGGAGTGGTGCCGTGCTCCGCCGCGGCTGCCCGGACGGCCTCCGCGACGGCCGGCGGGACGGTGATCGGGAGTGAGGCGCCCGCGGAGGACCGCACCGCCTGGCGCGGGCGGTCCGTCGGCAGCTCCAGGGGCGTGACACCGGAGAGCTGCCGCTTCCAGAACGCGAGGGACTCCGCCAGCGTGCCGTCGAGAAGGCGTGTGCGCTGCCACTCGGAGTAGTCGGCGTACTGCATCGGCAGGGGCGGGAATTCCACGCTGCCGTCGCCCGTCTCGGCCCGGTAGGCCAGCGCCAGGTCCCGCCAGAGGATCGGCTCGGACCAGGCGTCGAAGGCGATGTGATGGATCGACACCACGAGGTAGTGGTCGTCCGCTGCCAGCGTGACCAGGCCCGCACGCGCCACCAGGCCCTCGGCCAGGGACATCGGGGAGCGGGCCAGCCGCCGCACCGCTTCCTGCGCGCGGCTCTCCCGCAGCTCGACGGCCTCATCGCGGAGGTCACTGTGGACGAAGGTGTTCTCCGGACCGCCGGTCACCTCCTGCACCGGCTCTTCCCGCTCCATGCGGTAGCGGGTCCGCAGCACCTCGTGGCGTTCCAGGACCCGCGCCCAGGCCCGCCGCAGGGCCGGGGCGTCGACCGCACCGCGCAGCCGCAGCACCATGGGCACGTGGTACTCGCCGCTGTCCGGGTTGATCGAGTCGAGGAACCAGAGCCGGCGCTGGCTGGGCGACAGGGGCACGCGATCGCCGCGGCCGGTCAGGGGTGTGGTGGGGGCCGCCGCTGTCGCGGTGCCTTCGAGGCGGCTTCTCAGGATGTCGTCTCGGAGGGCCTGAATGTTCTCGGCCATGCCTGTCCTCACTTCTCACGCGTCGTCAGTGCGACGACCTCGGCGTCCGAGAGGCCGGAAACGTCACTTCGGATCTCGGCTTCGACCACCCGCGCCAGCTCTCGGACGGTCGGGAACTCGAAGATGGTCCGCAGGGACAACTGGGCCCGGTAGCGGGCCGAGACACGGGCGACGACCTTGGCGGCCAGGATGGACGTGCCGCCGATGCGGAAGAAGTCGCGTGTGACGTCCACGGGGTCGTCCGTGGCGAGCACGTCCTGGAAGATTCCGCCGATGACCTTCTCGATGTCGGTGGCAGGCGCGCTCGGTTGTGCCTGCTCCTCCGTGACCGACACGCTGTTCCCGTTCGTCACGCGGGCGCTCCTTCCATACGCTTCCGCAGGCTGAGCGGACGCATGTCGGTCCATACCTCGGAGATGTGGGAGAGGCACGATTCCCGGCTTCCACTGAAGCCGGCGTCGTCCCAACCGGGCGGCAGCGGTCGATGGGACCACCAAATCGAGTACTGCTCTTCGTGGTTGACCACCACGGTGAACTTTTCCTCAATGGGCATGGCCACTCCATGAATTTCTGAGCGAGAAGCGGGAAGGCCCCGCATTGTTCGCGGGGAGTCGAACCATTCGGTGGAGAAGTTAGCTTCCGGGCGAGGCGGATCACCATCCACCACCGGGCTGAACTGGTTGAAAAGTTCATCTTCGTGGAGGAGGCGCAACCACTGTGATCTGCGCATACGTCGTGCCGGGGCGGATGAAGGAAAGCCTCCGGGAGGGCGCTGCCGTGTGCGGCATCGGGCGGGTCGAGCCTATATTCCAGGCGCCAGTCGAGGCGCGACTGCGAACTGGTGGCAGTCAGTGATCGAACTCCCCTCCAGGATGGAGCAAAGATGACGGACGAGACGATGAAGGGGCTCGGGGAGAGGGTTCCGGCCAGCCTTCCGGATGAGCTGCGCAACCACGGTCTCCTGGTCAACACGGCCACCGGACTGTACGGATGGGGTGCGGAACTCGAATCAATCTATTCAGGCCTGACGAAGGCGCTGTCCGTGGAAGTGACGGAAATGGGGCCCACCGAACTCCATTTCCCGCCCGTCATTCCGCGTGCCGTGTTCGAGAAGAGCGAATACGTGGCCTCGTTCCCCCAACTCTTCGGTGCGGTACACGCGTTCCAGGGCGACGAGTGCGCACACGAGAGCCTGGAGCGGGCCGTCACGACGGGCGAGGACTGGAGTGGGCATACGCGACTGACCGACTTCGTGCTGGCTCCGGCCGTGTGCTACTCCGTGTACCCCCTGTTCGGCGGGACCGTGGTGGCAGAGGGCCGGACGGTGGACGCGAGCGGATTCTGCTTCCGGCACGAGCCGTCGACCGAACCAGGACGCCTGGTGTCGTTCCGGCTGCGCGAGTTCGTGCGGATCGGAAGTCCGGCCGAGGCCTCCGCCTGGTTCAGCCAGTGGTACGAGCGAGCGTCCGCCTTCGTGCGGCGGCTCGGCCTCAAGGTGGAGGTCGAGGCCGCGTCGGACCCGTTCTTCGGGACGAGCGGCCAGGTCATGGCCGAGAACCAGCGGGAGGAGGGGATGAAGGCCGAGGTGGTCGTCCCGATCGGCGATCACCCTGTCGCGGTCGCGTCGATCAACTACCACCGTGATCACTTCGGGCGGATCTTCGACATCCGCTCGGCGGACGGGGAGCCGGTCCACAGCGCCTGTGTCGGCTTCGGCCTGGAACGGCTCGCCTTCGCGCTCGTGTCCGCCCACGGCCCACGCCCCGCCGAATGGCCCGACGACGTACGCGAGTTGTTGTGGAACGGGCGAAGGGCATGGTGACCAGCCCGTCCCCCGACGCCGTCACCGAGCCCGTCCTGGCCCGCAACGCTCTCGCCATGAGGGACGACAGGGCGCTCTGCGCACTGGACGTCAGGCTCGACTACTTCGAGGTCCAGGCACGGACCGGGCGCGGGCGCGGACGGCTCCCCGTGGTGACGGTCAAGCAGGTCGAGTCCCTCAACGGCGACTACCGCCAGTACCTCGGCCTGACGTCGCACCAGGGGTCGGCGGCCTTCATCGGCGGAGGGCCGGCCCGCCTGCGGTCCGGCAGCTCCTTAGCGGGCATCGGGCCCGAGGAGCGCCGGGAGCTGCTGGCCGCACTGGTCGCCGAGGCCGTCGACCGTGCGGCGCAGACGTCCGACGCGGTCCTGTCCCCGTTCCTGACCTCCACCGACCTGCCGGCGTACCTGGACGCCGCGCCGTCGGCCGCCCTCCGTGAGCACGGTGTCTGGTGCACCCTGGAGATCGGCGGGGCCACCGGCATGGAGGAGTTTCTGCAGCGCCTTCCGGCGAAGCGCCGACGGCACTGGATCCGGGACATCCGCGAAGCCGAGGAACTCGGCCTTGAGCACGACGTCGTGCCCTTCTCGGACGAGGTCGTCGCGGAGGCCGCCGCGGGCATCGCCAGTGTCTCGCAGCGCAACGACATGAACGAATCCCCCGACGTCGTCAGGTGGCGGATCGGCAACTACCGCCGGCGCCCGGGGAAGCACTTCTTCGTCCGCACCCGGTGGCAGGGGAGGGTGATCGCGCACATGCTGTGCCGGATGTTCGACGACACCATGGACGCACACACCCTGGGAATCCTCGACACACCGGGCCTCGACCGCGGAGCGGTCTACCACTTCGGCTGTCTGCTGGGCCCGTTGCGGGCAGCCATCGAGCGCGGGGCACACCGGCTGGAGCTCGGCATCGGGCATGACTCACCGAAACTCCGCCGGGGGTGCACGGGCGAAGCCGTCCACTTCGCCGATCTGCTGCCCGCGCGATAGCCGGAAACGTGGTGGGGCCGGCCGGGACTTGTGTCCCGGCCGGCCCCACACGTTTTGGGAGGAGGCGCCCCCGCGAATACCGCGCACGGGGGGCGCCTCCTCCCGGCTTCCCTACAGCATCGTCCGGAGCGCGGCCGCCGGCCCGGAGGCGTGCGACTCCAGCAACTCGAGCGCCACCACCACACGGTCGGCAAGCGTCCGGACCCACGCCGGGTCAAGTCCGCCCTCGTGGAAGGCGAACCGGAGCGCGACCGGCCGGCCGTCCTCCACCAGGAGGGTGAGCGAGAGCGGGTAGTGCACCTCCTCGTACCCCAGCGCCCGCCGGAACGTCAGGGCGGAGCTCCCGTCCGACATGTCCTCGACGACGAAGAGGGTGTCGAAGGGCTCGCCCTGCGCGTCCGACACGCTCCGCTGGAGGTCGGCCAGGGAGTGATGACCGTGGCGCACGGAGTCGCTCAGCTGGTCCCTGAGACCGGCCAGCGCCGCGGACACCGTCTCCGCATCGGCCGGATCCCAGACGACCGGCACGGTGTTCATCACCAGCCCCACGACGCGGTCGATCTTCGCGAGGTCCCAGGTACGCCCGTCGACCACGCAGCCCACCATGACGTCGTCCCGGCCGACGGCCGCCGACACCGTGACGGCCCACGCCGCGAGAGTGGCGACGGCAGGCGTCACACCGTGCCCGCTCACCAGCCGCTGGAAGTGCGTCCTGGTGGCCGCCGACAGATCGACGGTGAGCAGCCGCTCCTCGCCCCCGGCGGCCCGGCCGGACGAGTCGAGATAGCAGGCACGGCTGTCCGCGAGCCGGCCCGTCCAGTACGTGCGGGCCGCGTGCTGCCGCTCCGGGTCGCTCAGCCACTCCACGAAACGGCGGTACGGCACCGGCGCCGGCAGCTCTTCTCCGCCGCCCGTCAGCGCCGCGTACAGCAGGCTCGCCTCCTCGGTCAGCACACCGACGCTCCAGCCGTCGATCCATAGGTGGTGGCAGTTGAGCACCACCTTCAGCCGGCCCTCACCGGTGCGCGCCACCGTCACCAGCGGGCGCCAGTCCCGGGCCGGGTCGCTCGCCGTGTCGATGAGGTCCTCCGACCAGTCGGCGATCGCGACGTCCACCGACTCCACCGGGTGCACCACCTGGACCGGCCGGTCCAGGCCCTGCCAGTGCGCGCTGCTCCGCAGCACCGGGTGGCGTCGGACCAGCTCGCGCCACACCTCGACCACCACGGACTCGTCGAGGCCGGGAGCACAGTCGATGAGGTGGCACCCTCCGTAGCCGCCGCCCATGAGGCTGTGCAGCAGCATTCCGCTCTGCAGGGGCGTGAGGTCGTACACGTCGTCCGCGGGACCGGTCTCCTTGAGGATCGCGTCCAGCTGCTCCCGTGTGACGGATGCCAGCGGGAAGTCCGACGGGACCCGTGCCGTGCGTGCCCCCGCCCCCCGCCGGACCAGAAGCTCGACGGCGCTCAGGCAGCGCCGCGCGACCGACTCGATCGTCGGCCGTGTGTGCAGCGTGGGGGCGTAGAGCCAGCGGAAGGTGAGCCGGTCGTCGATGACCTCGACTTCGAGCTCGATGTCATGGCTGCGCTCCTGGCGGGCCGAGCGCTCCTCGCCGGCGGCGCCCAGCGCCGCGCTGAAGTTCTCCGCCTGGAACTGGGTCTCCAGATGGCCCGAGTAATTGAACATGATCCGGCCCGGGTTGGCCGGAGCGGCCTCGATGTCGCACCCCAGCCGGTCTGAAGGCCCGGTGGCGAGCGCGTGTTGCACACGGTGCACCGCGTCGCGCAGCCCGGGGTCGCTCTCCGCGTCCAGGGTGAAAGAACCGAGCGTCACTCGGTGCACTCCCGCGAACCAGCCCACCGCCTCGGAGCGGTCGGGGCCGGGAACGCGGCTGTCCCGACCGTGCCGTTCCACGTCGAAGGAGACAGCCGGCACGTCGTGGGCCGAACTCAGCGCGTCGGTGAGCGCCGTCAGGAGCACCGCCTCCACAGGGCTGCTGTAGTCGCTCGGCGTCACCCGCAGCAGATGTCTGGTGGTGGACGCCGGCAGCCGCATGTCGACGCACGCGACTCCGCCCACGGTGTTGGCGCCGTCCGCGATGTCCCGAGGCAGGGACACCGGCTCGGACCGCGTGTCCTGCCCGCCTCCGGTCAGTGCGGCCTCGCGCGGGCGTACGGCGGCCAGCGCGCTCGCCCACTGGGAGAAGACGTAAGAGTCCTCGGCCAGTCCGGGCTCACGCCCGGCGACGAGGTTCGTGTAGGCGACGTCGAGATCACGCACGATCGTCGGCCACGAGAAGGTGTCGACCGCGAGGTGGTGGACGGCGATCAGCAGCAGGCTCGGGCGTCCGGCGCCGGAGATCAGCGCGGCGCGCAGCACCTGTCCGCTCTCGATGTCGAGAGAGCGCTGCAACTCGGTGGCGACGTCCTGGAGCCCGCGGTCGCCATCGGCGTCCTGGTCGAGGAAGACTTCGGTCAGCAGCTCGAAGCCGGGCGGTGCCTCGCCGGCCTCCTGTTGCCACCGGCCGTCGACGAGCGTGAAGCGCAGCCGGAGTGCGTCGTGGGCGTCGACCAGTGCCTCGAGAGCCGACTCCAGTGCGAAGACCTCGGGTTCGCCCTGCCACTCCAGGAGGATCGACTGGTTGTTGTGGTCCTGGTCCACCGGCTCGCGATCGAAGAACCACTGCTGGATCGGTGTCGGGGGCAGCGGCCCGCTGACGTCGAGCGCGGCCTCGGCCACCGTGTCCGAGCGCACCACCGACGACGCCAGGTCGTGCAGCGTCGGACAGCGGAAGACATCGGTGAGGCTCAGCTCGTAACCCTGCTCGCGCAGCTTCGACGCGAGGCGGACAGTGGAGATCGAGTCGCCGCCGAGCTCGAAGAAGTTCGCATCGGGCGCCACCGAGGTGACGCCGAGGACGGACTTCCACGCCTCGCGCAGCACGTCTTCGACGCTTTCCGTCCCCGGTCCTTCGGTGGTGTCGTCGGGTTCCGGGTCCTGCCGCGCGAGTGCGGAGCGGTCGACCTTCCCGTTCGCGTCGAGCGGTATCGCGTCGACAGTGGCGTACTGCCGCGGGACGGCGTAGGCCGGTACCTGTTCGGACAGCCACGGGACAAGGCCCTCCGGTACGGCCCCGTCGACGACGAGGTAGGCCTTGAGCACGAGCGGCGCATCGGGGTCGGCGCGGTGGCCCACGACGGCCGCGTCATGGATGTCCGGGTGCCGCCGGAGTGCCGACTCGGTCTCGCCGGGTTCCACGCGGTAGCCGCGAATCTTCAGCTGGCGGTCCGACCTGCCGAGGAAGACCACGTTGCCCTGGCCGTCCCGGGTCGCCCGGTCTCCGGTGCGGTACATCCTGGCCCCGGGCTCGGGGGAGTAGGGGTCTGGAACGAACTTCTCCCCGGTCAGCTCAGGCCGGCCCAGGTAGCCGCGGGCACAGCACACCCCGCCGATGAAGATCTCGCCCTCCGCGCCCTCGGGAACCAACTGGAAATCGTCGTCCAGGACGTACATGGAGGTGTTCTCGATCGGCTTGCCGATCGGGATGGTCGCCCTGGAGAAGCCGGGCGGGATCATGAAGAAGGCATTGGCCACCGAGGCCTCCGTCGGCCCGTACTCGTTCAGCACGGGTGTCGTGGTGTCCAGTGCGCGCCAACGCTGCAGCGACTGCACCGGGAAGAGGTCCGCCCCCACGGCGAGAAGCCCCGCAAGGCTCCGCGCCCCGTCCGCATCGGTCATCGAGGTGATCAGGTCGAGCTGACCGGGTGTCAGTTTGATGAAACCGTAGGGGCCGCTGGACAGCACCTCGGAGATCTGCGCAGGCAGGTCCTGGTCGTCGGGGACGAGCCGCACCGGCTGGCCGCACCACAGGGGCGCGTAGATGTTGGGCACCACCATGTCGAAGCCGACCGAGGAGAAGAGCGGAGCGCCGTCGGTGCCGAGCGTGGTGTAGGTCTCGACGGCCCAGTCCAGGTAGTTCGCCACCCCGTGGTGCGGGCACTGCACGCCCTTGGGCCGGCCACTCGATCCGGAGGTGTAGATGACGTAGGCCAGTTGCTCCGGCCTGACCTCTTCGGCCAGGTCGCTCCGTTCGGCCGGGCTCGCGGTCGCGACCGACTCCAGCAGCTCGTCGACGCACAGGGCCGTCGAGTCGGCGAACTCCTCGGCGTCACGGTTGGTGGCGTCCGTGAGGACGACCGTGGGCCGCGCGTCCTCCACGATGTGCCGCCGCCGTTGAACCGGGTCACCGGGCGACAGAGGGACATAGGCCCCACCGGCCTTCATGACCGCGAGGAAGCTGACCAGCAACTCCACGGACCGCGGCAGGCATACGACGACCAGGGACTCGGCCCTGACGCCGTGGGCGCGCAGTTGGCGTGCCAGGACGTTCGCCCGGGTGTTGAGTTCCTCGTACGTCAGGGTCAGACCCCGGGCGCGTACCGCGATGCTGTGCGGAACGCGCGAGGCCTGGGCCTCGAACCCGCCATGGATCGTCTTGGCCCGGATGACCCGGCGCGGGGCCCATCCCGAGAGGAGGCCCTGGGGTGCCGGGGCCCCGTGAGCACCGGCCTCCGCCGAGGGGGTGGCCACCGCCGTGCCGGGCCCGGCCGATAGAACCAGAGATGTCGACTCGCTGGACTCCGTCATCATTTCTCCAAGCTTTGACCGGCCGAAATCTGACTCAATCCCGCGTTCGCGCAGCCCGGCCGGCGCCGGGTGCGGGAAGCTGCCGCGGCGGACGCGTGGAATATAGGTGTCGACGAGTCGGCGCCGCACTCGCGAGTGGCCTCGCACAAGCGCTGCGGACCTCTGCGGGTGTGGGCATGTCCGCTGATCAGCGCCGCTCTGTCTCCTCCCGGGGGAGGAAGTTCCCATTCGGTTCCACCCGGTGGGGGACAGGGACCGCGCGTGCGCCGGCGGGCCGCGTCACACGGGGCGAAACCCCGGTCTCTAGGACGTTGACGATGCGGGCTCCGCCGGGGTCGCGTGGGGGGTCTGCCCGGCCCGCCCCTTGCCGCGATGGCGGTCCATCTCCCGCCATTCCGGGCGCAGGCCCGTGAGGTTGGTCGTCAGGAAATACACGGCGCCCGCGGCCAACAGCGCGGGGGTGAGGCCCACGCCCGCCACGACGGCGCCCGCGAGCAGACCGCCCAGGGGAATCCCGGCCCACGTGATGGCGTCGCCGATGCCTTGAGCTCGGCCCATCATGTCGGGCGGGATGCGTTCGTACGTGACGGCACCGATGATCGGGTTGATGAAGCCGCCCCCCAGGCCACCCATACCGATCACCATCGCCACGCACCACAAGGGCGCGTCCGTCGTCAGGATGAGGAACCGCGGCGCGCCCGTGACGAGCCAGCCGAGGAAGAACACCGGCCGGCGCCGCAGCCGATGGGCCACCGCCGCAGCGACGAGGCTGCCGACGGTCGCCGTGACGCTGAACGATGCCAGCACCAGTCCGATCGTGCCGGGGCCGTAACCCGACTCCGAGGCCCAGACCGGAACGAGCACGGCCACATATGCGGCGTCCAGCAGATTCGTGATGCCGAGCATGGTGTAGAGGGCGAGCAGTATCGGTTGCCGGCGCAGGAACGCGAAGCCCTGGCGCAGGCTGTGCCAGTAGCCGTCCCGCGCATCATGGGTTCCCGCAGCCTCCGCTGGCTTTTCGGCTTCCGCTGTTTCTTCGGCTTCTCGCGTGCCCTCCCCAGCAGGGTGCTTCTGCGGTTGCCCCATACCGCCGGGCAGCGCGACGGCGATGATCAGCGAACCCAGCGCGAAGCAGGCGGCGTTGACGCCCAACCCGACCATGGGGCCCACCAGCCCCACCAGCGTGCCACCGGCGGCAGGCCCCACGGTTCCTGCCAGGCGATCGAACACGCCCTGGAGTCCCGTCGCCCGCTCCAGCGGCACCCGGCTGCGTTCGGCCGCCTCCGGGATCATGACGTCCTTCGCGAGATCCCCGGGGCTGCGGACCGTGCCGATGACGGCCACCAGGGCCAGCAACACGCCGAAGGACAGCAGGCCTTCGGTGTGCAAGAGGGGGATCAGGAGGGCGGCGGCCGCGCTGACGACATCCGCGATCCAGGAGATCCGGCGGGGCCCTGCCCGGTCGACCAGTGGGCCTGCGAAGGCCTTGACCACCACATAGGGCGCCATCTCACAGAACGCGACCAGACCGGTCTGCGTGGCGCTGCCGGTCGTCACGAGCACGAACCACGGAATGGCGATGGCCGAGATCCTGGTGCCGCTGTGCGCGACCAGCAGCGCCGCGAGTACTCCTGCGAGCGGCCTTAACCGGCCCCGGTCGGTCTCCGCTGTCTTCTCGTACCGCATCAGCCCACCTCGTGCGAGGGTATGTCGGCTTCCGGCAGGACTTGGAAGTTCACCCAGACCCGCTCGGTGGCTTCGGGTTCCTCGTCAGCCGCAGCGCGCGGGTAGCGGTCGATCACCGCCAGGATCTCGGTACGCAACTCCTGGGCCTGTGCGGGGGTGAGCCGGAGCGTGGCGTCGCTCATGTCGAAGACTTCCCGCCACGGCCGGGGCAGGGTCTGCAAGCCGTTGAGCCCTTGCTGGGTGCGCAGGACGTGCGCGTTGTGCACCGACCGCAGGTAGGCAAGCGCCGCCTCCGGTTCCCGCTCGGCGAGGTCCTCGTGGTTGAAGCGCGTCAGCTGGTGGACCGAACGCCACCACCGTTCCCGCGCGTTCCCTCTTCCGGTGTCCTCGGCCACGAAGCCGGCCGCGGCGAGCTGCCGCAAGTGGTAGCTCGCTGTACCGGAATTCACGTCCAGCCGCTCCGCGAGGCGGGTGGCCGTCGACGGGCCGTGCTTGCGCAGCAGCCCGACCAACTGCACGCGCACCGGATGCGCCAGGGCGCGCAGCCCCTTGGCATCCAGGACCACTGAATCGTCTTCCTCGTTCGGGCCGTTCGGCCTCTCCACTGCATCAGCCATGACCCTCACGGTATTCCACGAAGAACTCTTCGCAAAGAGTTCTTCGCAAAGAATCCTCTGCGAAGAGTTCTCTGGGGTTCGGGTCGGCTCAGCGGCCCACTGCGGTCACCCGGCTGATACGTGACAGCTTCTCGGGGTTGCGGACGGCGTAGAGCCCGGCGATGAGGCCGCCTTCGAGGTGTACCGCCAGGACGGTGTCGGTTTCGCCGCCCGTGCGCAGGATCAGTGCGGGGTGGCCGTTGACCTGTGCCGGCTGCAAGGTCGCGGACGTGAGCCTGCACAACACGTCGGCCACCGCTTCGGCTCCCACGACGGGCTCCAGCGCAGCCCGTACGACTCCGCCGCCGTCGGTCAGCAGCACCACGTCCGGAGCGATCACGTCGAGCAGGCGCCGCAAGTCCCCCGTTTCGACGGCCCGTTGGAAAGCCGCGAGCACACTGCGTGTCTGATCAGGGGAGACGACCTCGCGCGGCCGGCGTGCCGCGACGTGGGCCCGTGCGCGGTGGGCGATCTGCCGGACCGCGGCGGGGGTCTTTGCGACGGCCTGTGCGATGTCGTCGTACCCGAGGTCGAAGACGTCGCGCAGCACGAACACGGCCCGCTCGGTCGGCGTGAGCGTCTCCAGCACGAGCAGCATCGCCATGGAGACGCTGTCGGCCAGCTCGATGTCCTCGGCGACATCGGGCGCGGTCAGCAGGAGTTCGGGCAGCCAGGGTCCGACGTAGGACTCCTTGCGCCGACGCAGCGTACGCAGCCGGGTCAACGCCTGGCGCGTGGTGATGCGAACCAGGAAGGCGCGCGGGTCCCGCACCGTGTCGTGGTCGACGTCCGCCCAGCGCAGCCAGGTCTCCTGAAGGACGTCCTCCGCGTCGGCGGCAGAGCCGAGCATCTCGTAGGCGACGGTGAACAGCAGATTGCGGTGGGCGACGAACGCCTCGGTGGCGGAGTCCGCCTCATCGGCGTGAGGGCTGTGCCCCGTCACGCCGGTCGCTCGCTCGGTGTCCTCGTCCATCGTGGCTCCCGCCTGTCGCGTCTCTTGCCCCTGTCGCGCACAAGACGCCGCCCGCCACGCCCCTGTGACACCGAACCCTGGTGGCCCTCATCACACAGCCGGACCGTCACAACCCCACGGCGACCGGCGCCTTATGGGCGTCAGGACGCCGCGCGGACGATCCGCGCGGCACACGCTTCCACAAGCGAGGACGTTGTGATGGAACCCCGTATGAACCTGTTCGCCCACGAGATCGGCGCCAAGATCGGGAAGCGGATCTTCGCCGTCAGCCAGGTGATCCAGGAGTCGCCGCTGCCCAAGCCGACCCAGGAGCTGGTGCAGCTGCGCGCCAGCCAGATCAACGGCTGTGGCTTCTGCGTCGACATCCACACCAAGGACGCCGCGGCCGCCGGTGAGGCCTCGGCCCGGCTGAACCTGGTCGCCGCCTGGCGCCACTCCACCGTGTTCACCGAGGCCGAGCGGGCCGCGCTGGCCCTCACCGAGGAGGGCACACGCATCATCGACGGCTACGAGGGTGTCTCCGACGAGACCTGGGCCCGAGTGCGTAAGCACTACGACGACGACCAGGCCATCGCCCTGGTCTCCCTGATCGCCATGATCAACGCGACCAACCGGCTCGGCGTGATCCTCAACAACCAGGGCGGCACCTACGAGCCCGGCAACCTCGCCACCATCGCCGTCTGACCAGCCCCGACGCCGCCGGACGCGGCTGCGGCCGCAACGCAACCGCAGCCGCCGCCACCGGACGACACGACAGCTTGATCAGCCGGGTCCCTCAGGTGAGGGTCCAGCGTTGGTTGCTGCCGTTCGAGCAGGAGTAGAGCTGGATCAGGGTGCCGTTGGCGGTGCCGGCCCCGGTGGCGTCGAGGCAGCGGCCGGACTGGACGCCGACGATGGTTCCGTCGGAGTTGATACGCCACTTCTGGTTGTCGCCACCCCAGCAGCTGTAGATCTGCACCTTGGTGCCGTTGGCGGTGCCGGCGGCGTCCAGGCACTTGTCGCCGTGGATCCTGAGCTCACCCGCGGCGGTGCGGGTCCACTGTTGATTGGTGCCGTTGTGGCAGTCCCACAGCTGGAGCTGGGTGCCGTCGGTGGTGCCGGTGCCGGGCACGTCAAGGCAGCGGCCGGAACCGGCGCCCTTGATCTGTCCGGCATCACCGGGGGGTGTGGGGGAGGCGGCGTTGAGTGCGTTGAGGACGGCGGTGTACGCGGGCTTCTTGCTGCCGTCACCGTTGAAAAGGAGCGGCGAGTGCTCCGGCCGCCAGGAGTCGGTGTCGCGCACACCCCACACGGTGATGCCGAGGCAGCGCGGGACGGCCAGGCAGTCGTTGGTCACGGCGGCATAGGTCGAGGCCGGGGCGCCCTGGATGTCGAGTTCGGTGATGGCCACGTCGACGCCGAGGGCGGCGAACTGCTGGAGTGTGGTGCGGAAGTTGCTGTTGTACGGGCTGCCGCTGTTGAAGTGCGACTGGAAGCCGACGCAGTCGATCGGTACGCCGCGCTGCTTGAAGTCCCGGACCATGGAGTACATGGCCTGGGTCTTGGCCCAGGTCCAGTTCTCGACGTTGTAGTCGTTGTAGCAGAGCTTGGCGGCCGGGTCGGCGGCGCGCGCGGTGCGGAAGGCGACCTCGATCCAGTCGTTGCCGGTGCGCTGCAGGTTGGAGTCGCGCCGGGCGCCCGAACTGCCGTCGGCGAAGGCCTCGTTCACGACGTCCCACTGGGCGATCTTGCCCTTGTAGTGGGACATCACGCCGTTGATGTGGTCGACCATCGCCTGGCGCAGGGAGCTGCCGCTGAGGCTCTGCATCCAGCCGGGCTGCTGGGAGTGCCAGGCCAGGGTGTGGCCGCGCACCTGCTTGCCGTTCCGCACCGCCCAGTCGTAGACGCGGTCACCGGCGGTGAAGTCGAACCGGCCCCGCTGGGGTTCGGTGGCGTCGATCTTCATCTCGTTCTCGGCCGTCACCGAGTTGAACTCGCGGCCCGCGATCGTCGTGTACGCCGAGTCGCCCAGCCTGCCCGAGGCGATGGCGGTGCCGAAGTAGCGGCCGCTCTGCGCCGCCGCGGCGCCGAGCGTGCTCTCGGCCGCACTCTCGGCGGCGTGTGCGGCCGGCGGCGCGACCGGCGAGGCGACCGCGCCGAGGACGCCGACGATCAGCGCTATGAGGAGACCGCCGAACCTCCGGCGGACGGCGGGTGCGGGCGCAGCAGACGCAGGTGGGGGAATGGCATGCGAAGACATGACTGTGCCTCCAAGGTAGACATCACGGAAGGACTGAAGAGCAGCGGGACGCGTCACGGCCGCTCGGCGGCGTACGCGGCGAGCCAGGCAAGTGGGGCGTTCCAGTTGACCGCCACCTCGTTGGTGGAGTACGAGCCGATGTCGTCGATGTAGCAGGCGGCGGGCGCGCAGCCGGCCAACTTCTCCTGCGCCACCGGGTCCTGGAGCGCGCTGTTCGGCCCGCCCGCCAGGGACCCCGCCGGAGGATGGGGCAACGAGGCATCCGCCTGGTGTGCCCAGAAGCGGTGATGCTGGTTGCGCGAGGACGTCTCGCCGTAACCGGATACGTAGGACTGGCCGATGGCGTTGCGGCCCAGCAGGTAGTCCATCGCCTCGAGCGCGCCGGCGCGGTAGCGCCGCTTGCCGGTCAACTCCCCGGCGACGGCCAGGACGATCGCGTCGTTGGCGACCTCACCGTTGGAGCCCCAGAAGTAGCCGTCCGCAGGGACGGGCACCGCGTAGCCGTGGCCGGCCATCCTGGACAGATAGCCGTCGGCGGCGGAGGTCACCGACGAGCGGACGCGGGCCAGGTCCGCGGTGGGCAGTCCGTTGGGGACCGTGGCCAGGGTGAGCCGGCCGAGCGCCGCTGTGTCCGCCCAGCCGAATCCGTAGGCAGAGAAGTCAGTTGGGGAGGTGTGCCAGGACGACTCGGTGATCGCGTCCCGGTAACGGCTGTCGCCGGTCGTGGCGTACAGCTCGGCGGCCGCCCAGTAGAACTCGTCGGTGACTTTGGTGTCGCCGTAGGCTCCGCCGCCCGTGCTGTCCGAATCCGGCGCGTACAGGGCCGGGTTGGCCCGGGCCGCCGTCCACGCCCGGCGAGCGGCCCACAGACAGCGGTCGGCGAACGCGGCGTCGTAGGGCCGGAAGACGCGGGCGCACTGTGCCGCGGCCGCCGCGAGGTTCAGGGTCGCCGCCGTGGACGGACGGTGCAGCTCGCGGGGCTGGGCGTCCTCTTCGGGGCGGGTCGGTATGCCGGTCCACTCCGCGTCGTGGATTTTGTGGAACGCCATGCCCGCGTACGGCTTGTTCCGCGGCACCTGCATCCGCATCAGGAAGTCGAGCTCCCATCGCGCCTCGTCCAGGACGTCGGGTACGCCGTTGTCCCGCTCGGGGACCCGCAGGGTCGAGTCGCCGAGTGCCGCGTCCTTGCCCGCCCGCTCGGCACGCTCGAAGGAGTTGACCACCAGCCAGGTGGAAAGGCCGCCGTTCACCACGTACTTGCCGTGGTCGCCGGCGTCGTACCAGCCGCCCCTGACGTCCCGCTTGTAGTCGCACACGGTGGCCTGGCACGGAACGGAGGTGTCGCCCTTGTTGGGCGCGACACCGAGGTGTCCGGCCGGGCGCGCGTAGGCGGAGCCCACCAGGGAGGCGTCGATGGGGATGCCGCTGCGCTGGTGGTAGAAGAACGCCATCGCGTCGGAGCGCAGAGCGTCGTACAGGTTCGCGCGGATGTCGAAGGGCACGCTGCCGCTGCCGTCCACCGCCAGGACATACCCCGAGCCGGACCCTCGGTACGAAGAGAAGTCGGCCACCTGAACGGACTGCCCGGACGGGGCGTCCGCGCCGCGCGGGACCGTCGCACCGGAGGCGACCACCCTTCCGGACGCGTCGCGCAACTGCCAGGCGAGCGACTGTGTCGCCGTGGTGACCACGGTGGCGCGCTTGGGTCCGTCCGGCAGATAGCCGACCTGGTTGACGCGTACGGCCGTGGTCGCGGTCGCCGTGGAGGGGACGGCTGCCGCTGCGGGCGCGGTCAGGAGGCCCCCGACGAGGAGGGAACTCGTCAGCAGGGTGGCGGCGACGCGTCTGGGTCTGCGTAACGAAGTGGCGAGGGTGGGGGCGGGGGACATGAGCGGCTCCGGTGTTGGGAGGAGGGGGGATGGGGGGAGGGGGCGCGGCGCCGGAGACTGGGAGCGCTCCCAGTCGAAATATCGAACCACGGTCGGTACGTCGGAGATTCGAGGCGGACAGTAATGAGGTGCGGGACGGTCGTCAACAGGTGCGGATGCATAGGGAAGTTGACGGTGTGACGGCCAGGGCCTGACCTGCCTGGTCATGAACTTCCGAAAGTTTTCCGGTCGGCCCGGCATGCTGATCGAGCCCGAAAGGGGGCTCCTGCTTGGGGGAGAACCGCTGTTTGCGGACAGCTCGGTGACAGGTCTTGACCGAGAGGACCCACCTACCTAGCTTGTGGCGTCAGTTGATTCGAGAGTTTTCCGAAAGTTTTCGGGAGGTCTTCCGATGTCGCTCCGCCATCCGCCCATGACCCACCTGAGACGCTTACTCGCCGTTCTGGCGCCCTTGCTGCTCGCCGCCACGTTCCTCGGTGCCCCGCCCGCCGCCGCGGCGCCGACCGTCGACACCAACGCCTGGTATGTGCTGCTCAACCGCAACAGCGGCAAGGCCTTGGACGTCCACAATCTGGCGACCCATGACGGCGCGCGCATCACCCAGTGGGCCAGGAACGACCAGAACCAGCAGCAGTGGCAGTTCGTCGACTCCGGTGACGGCAACTACCGCATCAAGTCCCGCCACTCCGGCAAGGTGCTGGACGTCTCCAACCGGTCCACCGCCAACGGCGGCTCCATCGTCCAGTGGGCCGACTCGAACAGCACCAACCAGCAGTGGCGCCTTGCCGAGAGCTCGGACGGCTACGTGCGGTTCATCGCGCGCCACAGCGGCAAGGCCCTCGAAGTGCAGGGCGCCTCCACCGCCGACAACGCGAACATCGTCCAGTACGACGACTGGGGCGGCGCCAACCAGCAGTGGCAGCTCGTCAAGGTCGGCAGCGGCAACCCCGGCCCGTGCGACCTTCCGTCGACATACCGCTGGAGCTCCACGGGCGCGCTGGCGCAGCCCAAGCCGGGGTGGGTCTCGCTCAAGGACTTCACCGTCGTCCCGTACAACGGCAAGCAGCTCGTCTACGCGACGACGCACGACACGGGGACGCGTTGGGGTTCGATGAACTTCGGCCTGTTCACCAACTGGTCGGAAATGGGCTCGGCCAGTCAGAACGCGATGTCGACGTCCACCGTCGCGCCCACGCTCTTCTACTTCGCGCCGAAGAACATCTGGGTGCTCGCCTACCAGTGGGGCGGGACCTCCTTCTCCTACCGGACGTCGAGCGACCCCACCAACCCGAACGGCTGGTCGTCCGAGCAGGTGCTCTTCTCCGGAAGCATCCCCGGCTCCGGCACCGGACCCATCGACCAGACGCTCATCGGTGACGGGACGAACATGTACCTGTTCTTCGCCGGTGACAACGGCAAGATCTACCGGGCCAGTATGCCGATCGGGAACTTCCCGGGCAGCTTCGGCGCGACCTCGACGGTCGTCATGAGCGATACGACGAACAACCTGTTCGAAGCCCCGCAGGTCTACAAGCTCCAGGGCCAGAACCGCTACCTCATGATCGTCGAGGCGATCGGCTCGCAGGGCCGCTACTTCCGCTCGTTCACGGCCACGAGTCTGAACGGCACATGGACGCCCCAGGCCGCGACCGAGAGCAATCCCTTCGCCGGCAAGGCCAACAGCGGCGCCACGTGGACCAACGACATCAGCCACGGCGAACTGCTCCGCACCGGCGCCGACCAGACCATGACCGTCGACCCCTGCAACCTGCAACTGCTCTACCAGGGACGCAACCCCAACTCCGGCGGCGACTACGGCCTCCTGCCCTACCGCCCGGGCCTGCTGACCCTGCGCCGCTGACGGCCTGAGCCACGCCGGCACCGGTACGGAGCAGGCGTGGCGGGCCCGGCGGTACAGTCCCGGCGAGCCGTTCGGAGCCGGGGGGTAGTTTGAACAGTGCAATCAGCCAGATCGTGATCGCGGTCCTGGGCATCGGCGGCACGCTGGCAGCCGCCTTGATCACGCAGCGCGGTGCCGATCGCGCCAGGGCCCGCGAGCTGGAGCACACCAGGCAATTCCAGCAGGATGAGCGCGAACACGCCACGCGTCAGGCACAGTTCGAGGCGCGGCGCACGTGTTACGCCACGCTGAGCGCAGGTACGCGCGACTTGGCCAACGTGATGGCGAAGGTCCTCCACGCCCTCGAAAGAGGCGAAGTCACCGAGGAGCTGCGGTCGGATCTGGACCGGGCGCGACGTGAGCACCGCTTGCGTCATGCGGAGGCCCAGATGGTGCTGCCCGACACGGTGGCGGAGGCGGCCAGTACGGCGAACCGTCATCTTGGTGATCTCTACGGCCTGCTGATGCGACTCGACGGTGGCACGGCACAGGAGGGAGAGAACCTGGACGCAGCCTTGGAGAAGATGGACGAGCTGTGGGATCCCTTGTGGAGGATGCGCCGAGTGATGCGTGTCGACCTCGGGATCACGGAGCCCGACCAGAATCCGTAGAGCCCCCGCACTTGGGGGGATTTGACCGTCTCTGACGGTATATCGACCGCCGTTCCCAAAAATATCTCAGGAATCTTCCGCCTCCCCAGAACCAAACGCCTGCAAGATCACGTGTTACGGGCGACCACATCAGGCACGCTCAAAAGACAGGCAAATCGGGTGGCAGTCATATCGAGGGTGGGGACGGCGGCGATAGCCGCCGTGGTGTCCGGCGCTCTGGTCGCGGGGGCGGCCTCGGCCGACTCCGGGACAGGGCCGGACCGCACCGCGGACACACGGACCGGTACCGGTGGGGAGACGAAGGCCGGCCGGGCCGCGCAGGGCGGGAAGACGAAGACCGTCACGCTGGTGACCGGCGACCGCGTGGTCGTCCGGGCAGGGGGCAAGCAGGTCGTCCGGCTGATCCGCGGCGAGGGCCGCGAGGAGGTCGCGATCGCGGTGCGGCGCGAGGCCGGACACACATACGTCGTGCCGCAGGACGCCCAGTCGCTGATCAGCGCCGGCAGACTTGACCGGCGTCTCTTCGACGTCACCCGGCTCGTCAGGGACAAGTACGACGACGCCCGCCGCACGTCGCTGCCGCTGATCGTCAAGTACCGGCCGGGCCGCGTCAACAGCCGCTCCGGCGACACCTTCCGGGGCCTGGCCCGCGACCGCCGTACGCTGCCCGCCATCGGCGGCGAGGCGTTCGACGCGCCCAAGTCCGGGACGCAGAAGGTCTGGGCTGAGCTCACCGGCGGTACGGGCAGCGGGACGGGGAGCCGTACGAACGCGCGTACCACCGCGGCCCCGTCCATCGCGCACGTCTGGCTGGACGCCAAGGTCCGCCCCGCCCTCGACAAGAGCGTGCCGCAGATCGGCGCCCCCACCATGTGGCGGGCCGGCTACACCGGCAAGGGCGTCAAGGTCGCCGTCCTGGACACCGGGGTCGACCAGACGCACCCGGACCTCAAGAACGTCGAGGTCACCGAGAAGAACTTCACCGAGTCCTCGCCCGACGCCAAGGACCGCATGGGCCACGGCACCCACGTCGCCTCGACCCTCGCGGGCTCC
The DNA here is from genome assembly GCF_044327655.1 of Streptomyces sp. NPDC018029. Classification (NCBI taxonomy): domain Bacteria; kingdom Bacillati; phylum Actinomycetota; class Actinomycetes; order Kitasatosporales; family Streptomycetaceae; genus Streptomyces; species Streptomyces sp. NPDC018029. The sequence goes on from NZ_JBIRFV010000006.1 coordinate 150,380, forward strand.
GGCGCCAAGTCGGGCGGCAAGTACAAGGGCGTGGCGCCCGACGCACAGGTCCTGGACGGCAAGGTCATCTCCGAAGTGGAGGGCACGGGCACAGAGTCCAGCATCGCCGCAGGCATGCAGTGGGCGGTCGACAGCAAGGCGAAGATCGTCAACCTGAGCCTGGGCAGCCTCGACTCGCCGGGAGTCGACCCGCTGGAGGAGGCCGTCGCACGGCTCTCCGGCAAGGCCCTCTTCGTCATCGCGGCGGGCAACGACGGCCCCGAGGCCGGCACGCTGAACTCGCCCGGCAGCGCCCCCGACGCCCTGACCGTCGGCTCCGTCGACAAGCAGGACAACATCGCGGAGACCTCCAGCCGGGGCCCGCAGGCCGACGGTGTCACCAAGCCCGACCTCACCGCGCCCGGCGACGACATCACGGCCGCACGCTCCACGCAGATGTCCGACGGCTCCGAGGGCGACCCCTATGTCGCCATGTCGGGCACCTCGATGGCGACCCCGCACGTGGCCGGTTCCGCCGCCCTGCTCCTCCAGCAGCACCCGAAGTGGACAGGACCGCAGCTCAAGGCCGCACTGACCGGCTCCGCCAAGCCCCACCCCAAGCTCAACGCCTATGAGCAGGGAGCGGGCCGCGTCGACCTGACGCGCGCCGTCACCGCGTCCGTCGTCCCCGAGCCCGGCACGGTCGGCTTCGGCACACAGGCCTGGCCGCACACCGACGACAAGCCGGTCACCAAGACCGTCACCTACCGCAACCTCGGCACCGAGCCCGTCACCCTCACGCTCTCCGCCGACGCCCTGGACCCCAAGGGCCGCCCGGGCCCGGCGGGCATGTTCACCGTCAAGGACGCCAAGCTCACCGTCCCTGCGGGCGGCACCGCGAAGACCACCGTCACCGCCGACACCAGGCTCGGCACCGCCGACGGCATCTACGGCGGGACACTCCTGGCCGCCGGGGACGGCCAGGAGGTGCGCACCGGCCTCGTCGTCGACCGTGAGGTCGAGTCGTACGACCTCACCCTGAAGCACCTCGACGTCAACGGCAGGAACTCGTCCAACTACACCACCACGCTCACCGACCGCACGCAGCGGAAGATCGAGGTGCCCTTCCGCGAGGGGCCGGTCACCCTGCGGGTGCCGAAGGGCACGTACGCGCTGGAGAGTTCCGTCTACGGCGCGAGCAGGAGCTTCGCGGTCTTCGTCCAGCCGAAGCTGAAGATCGGCGCGAACGCCACGGTCACGCTCGACTCGCGCAAGGCCAAGCCGGTCGCCGTCACCACCCCGAACGCCGGCGCGCGTCTCACGCAGTCGCAGATCAGCTACGACGACACGGCCCTCGGCATCGCGAGCAGCTGGAGCCTCGGCGACGGCACCGTCATCCGCACCCTGGGCATCGGCGCCGAATCGCCGACCCTGAACGCCCAGTACAACGGCGTCTGGAAGGGCTCGGGCACGGCGGCGAACAAGGTCGACTACCGGCTGGCCTTCAGCCGCAGCGGCAGCTGGTTCTCGGGCCTGAAGCACGCCGCCACCAGGGCCGAACTCGCCGAGGTGAAGTACGGCGTCGGCTCCTCCGCCGCCGGGCGCAAGGGCACGCTGTCCGCCATGCCGATCGGCAAGAACGACTACTACCCGCCTCTCCAGCCCATGACCGCGATGAAGCTCCCGGCCTCCGGCACGAGCTTCGTCAGCACCAAGGACATGCGCTGGACCTGGTCTATGGCACAGCTCGACGACGCGGGCGAGTCCACCATCGACTACGGCACCGACACGGTCGCGTACAAGGCGGGCAAGCGCTACACGCTGAACTTCAACACCGGCGTCGTCGGCCCCGACCTCGACGCCGATGACGGGCAGGGAGCGCGCCGCGCGGGCAACGCCATGGACGCGTACGTCCAGCTCTTCAGCGACGGCGCGGGGCACGCGGGAAGCTCCGTGACGACCGGCGGCTTCACCCGGCTCGAGTCCGGCGGCCGCGTCCTCGCCGAGGGCGGCCCCGGCGCGGTGAACGCCGAACTCCCGGCCGCCTCCGCCTCCTACCGCCTGACCATGGAGGCCACCCGCGCGGCCAAGGTCGCCACGACCAGCACCAAGGTGGCCGCGGTCTGGACGTTCAAGTCGGCGAAGACGCCCGACGAGCCGCCCACCACACTGCCCCTCTCCACCGTCCGCCTCGCCCCGAAACTGGCACTGAACGGCACGGCCCCGGCGGGCAGCACGCTCAAGGTGCCGCTGAAGGTGGCCGGCGCGGCGGCGGACTCCGACAGGATCGCCACCCTGACCGTCAAGGTCTCCTACGACGGCGGCAGCACATGGAAGTCGGCCCCTGTCACGACCGGCACCACGGGGGCGCACACGGCGAGCGTCAAGCACCCGGCAACGGCCAAGGCCGTGTCGTACCGCGTGTACCTGAAGGACACGGCGGGCAACACCGTGACCGAGACGATCACCAACGCGTACCGGCTGGCGCCGTGACGCGACGTCCACATCAGTGACGGGCCCAGCGGCCACGTCATGAGGCCGGGCCACGGGAACACTTCCCGTGGCCCGGCCCTTTTTCAATGTCACATCCGGGGCAGCCGCCCTGCTCAGGGGGCGGTGTCCAACAGGTCGGTGACGAACTTGCGCAGGTGGCCGACGCGTACGGGCCGGACGCCGTGGATCACCTGCGAGCCGTAGAAGACGGCCGTACCCGCGACGGCGTCGGTGATCCAGCGGGTGCGGTCGGCGGACGTGAGCCAGTCGGGCGCGGCGTCGTGCGCGTGGACGTCCGGCCCCGGGGCATGGGGCAGGCTGCGGGACAGCGGTGTGTCCGGCAGGAAGCCCTCGGCCCGGCCGAGGTGCTCGCCGGTCCAGATGCCGGGGCTCGACGTCGTCTCGATGTAGAACTCCCCGCCGGCTTCGGCGTCGTCGAGGGTGACGCCGATGCGGCCGAGCCGACGCGGCGCGGTCCCGGGGTCGGGGATGCCGTCCAGGTGGGTGGGGACTTCCTGGCCGACGGCCAGCTCGGTGTACGCCCAGGGAGCGGCGGCGGCGATGGAGGGCATGGCGCGGCGGATGGCGGGCAGCGCGCGGGAGGTGGCGTGCTGGAGGATGTACTGGGCCGCGGGCGGGGCGGCGAGCACCTCCGCCTGATGGCGGGGTGTCCAGCCCGTGGCGTCGAGTTCGGCGTTCATGATCTTGCGCAGGTGGGTGAGTTCGTCCTGGGACAGGAAGTCCTCGACGGTCTGCAGGACCAGGGTCTCGCTGATGTGGATCATGTCGCTTCCTCGCGTCGGGGCTGGGGGAGGCGGTACCGCCCTTCACGGTCGTGGGCATGCCAGGGGCGGGTCCAGGCCTGCTGAAGGGCGCCCGGAAGCATTGACCTGCGAGGTGTGCGCCGGGCGCTGTCCGGTAGGAGGAGAACACGAAGGGTCGTGCCGCCCCCGCGCGCCGTCCATGCGCCCCTGACGGGCCATCTGCTTCCCTACGTGCGCCCTGCCGGGCCGCACCGGTGCGTGCTCGACTGACAGGACGGTCCGGTGAGGACGGAGGCACGCGACGGGAGGTACCGGGGTTGGACGGGTTGGACGGTCGAGTGGTCGTGGTCACGGGAGGAGCGGGCGGCATCGGTACGGCCGTCTGCCACAGCCTCTCGGCCGGCAAGGCCCTGGTCGCCGCCGTCGATCACGATACGCGCGCGCTGGACGCTCTCACCGGGGACCCGGCGGGCAAGGCGGGCGGGGTCGTCGCAGCGTACGTCGCCGATGTCGCGGACGGCGACGGAGTGGAAGCCGTACTCGATCACGTGGAACGCGACTTGGGGCCCGTGGACGCCCTGGTGAACGTGGCGGGGGTGCTGCGGCGAGGCCCGGCGGCGCACTGCTCGCTCCAGGACTGGTCCGCGCTGTTCGCGGTGAACGCCACTTCGGTGTTCCTGTGGTCGGCGGCGGCCGCGCGGCGCATGGCGGGGCGGCCCGGCGCGTCGATCGTCACGGTCGCCTCGAACGCCGTCGGCGTGCCGCGGGCGGGCATGGCCGCGTACGCCGCGTCCAAGGCGGCGGCCGTGGCATTCACCCTCGGCCTCGGGCTTGAGACCGCCGGGCACGGGATCCGGTGCAACGCGGTGTGCCCGGGCTCCACCGACACACCGATGCTGGCCGCCATGGGACCGGGCGCGGCGGGGGCTGCGGTCCGCGGCGACCCGGCCGTCTTCCGCGCGGGAATCCCGCTGGGGCGGGTCGCCTCTCCCCAGGACGTCGCCGACGCGGTGGTCTTCCTGCTGTCGGAGAAGGCCAAGCACATCACGATGCACAGCCTGTACGTGGACGGCGGGGCCGCTCTGCATGGCTGAGCCCTGGCTGCTGGCGACCCCGCGACGTGTGCTGCGGGCCGGCACCGGCACACCCATTCCGGTCCGGGCCGGGCCGGGCCTGTACGCCCGGCTGGCCCACGCGGCCGCTCGGGTGCTCGCCGAGGCACCGGACGGCCATGTCGTCACCGGCGCGATTCCGTACGACGAGGACGTCCCGGCGATACTGGCGCTGACGACGGTCACCACCTCACCCCGGCTGTGCGAGCCGACGCGGCCCGTCGTCCCGGGAGCCGTCGCCGTGCCCCCGGACGACCCGGCCTACCTCGCCGCGGTCACCGGCCTGGTGCGCCGCCTGCGGGCGGGAGCCGCCGAGAAGGCGGTGCTCGCAAGGACCCTGGACATCAGCGGTCCCGGCATCGACGACGCGGGAAGCATCGTGGCCCGTCTGATCGGCCGTTACCCGAGCGCGTACGTCTTCGGCGTCGACCTGTCCGCCGCCGGCTCACGGCGCGTACTGCTGGGTGCTTCCCCCGAGCTGCTGCTCGCGCGCCGGGGGGAGCGGGTCGTGCTCAATCCGCTGGCCGGCAGCGCCCCGCGCCACCAGGACCCGGCCAGGGACCGCGCCCACGCGCACGGCCTGCTGCGTTCGGCCAAGGACCGGCGCGAGCACCAACTGGTGACGGAGGAACTGGCTGAGCGCCTCCGGCCGTTGAGCGTGACCCTCGACCTGCCGGCCCGGCCCTCTCTGACGGCGGCCGGACCCCTGTGGCACCTGTCCACCCGCATCCGGGCCCGGCTGCGGCGCCCGGCCCCGACCTCGCTCGAACTCGCCGCGCTGCTCCACCCGACCGCCGCCGTCTGCGGCGTACCACGGACGGCGGCACGCGAACTGATCGCCGAGTTCGAGAAGGAACCCCGGGAGTACTACACCGGCTTGGTCGGATGGACGGACCGGCACGGCGACGGGCAGTGGGTCGTCGCCCTGCGCTGCGGAACGCTGGGTGAGCAGGGCCTGCGGCTCCACGCCGGCGCGGGCGTTCTGCCTGCCTCACGCCCGGACGCCGAACACGCCGAAACGGCGCGGAAGCTCTCCGCCCTGCTCGGTGTCCTCAGCCCTGCACACCCATGATCAGGTCGCCCGGCAGGTCCGCGTCCGTGCTGGTGTAGAAGTCGACCACGGCACGCTGCCACTCGTCGACGTCCAGACGGCCGTCACCGTCCCGGTCGAGCTGCTCGAACGCCCGCCGGGAGTCGGCTTCGGGCAGCCCGCACACCACCTGCGCGCGCAGGAACTCCTCCAGGCTGACACTGCCGTCCCCGTCCCTGTCGATCAGGGTGATGTGAGCCTCCACCGAAGGCCCCACCAGGTCACCGATCGTGCCCAGCTCACGCGCACGAAGCAGCGCGCCCACGAAGGCCTCTTCGTCCAGCCGGTCCCCGTCCTGGACGCCGGCGTGCTTGGCCAACTGCTGCCAGAACGACACTGCTCCCTCCCGCACCGCCGCCGCCCTGGGCGTCCCCGCGGGCTCGCCCACCCCGTCGAGGAGCCGCTGCGCGCGCTCCTCGACATCCGAACGGTCGACATACCCGTCACCTGCGGAATCCAGGATGTGGAAACGACGGACGTACTTGGTGCGAAGACCCGACTCACTCATGCCGAGGGCCCCTTCCGGGCGGGAGCTGATGGACGTGAACGGCAGCGTAGGGTCGGCCACACGGCGGAGGGCGGCACGCCACACCTTCGACCGGGTGGTCTCCGTCCGCCCCCCTCGGCTGTGCGGCCCGCGTGTCGCCGCGCGGACTCCTCAACGCCGATGTGCCGCACACGCGTTGTTGGTTAGGGTGGGCTCGGAACGCGAAATGCGCGGCATGGGCCCGGGCCGCCAGGGAGGCGCTGGTTCATGACTGTCCACCGGTCGGACGAGGACGCGCAGCCTTGCCTTGCCCCGGGAAGTCCGGGCCGGGAGCCGGCCGACCGGCCCGCGTCCACGCCGCTGCTGCCGCCGTCGCTGCGCGCGTGGCTCGGGCTGATCGCCGGTCTCGCCGCGCTGGGAGTCCTCGTGCTCGGGGTTCTGTACGCGGGACACAGCGAGCCCGGCCGGGTGGACGGGTGGTTCGTCGAGCCGACGGCGGACAGCGTGCGGCCCCCGTGGCGGTACGCCGCTCTGGCCACGGACTTCCTGGGGGAGCCCGGGGGAGCGGCGACGCTGGTCGTGGCCGCCGTGACGGGCTGTCTGCTGCTTCGGTGGCCGCGCGCGGCGGTGCTCGTCGTCGCCGGCGCGGCCCTGACCGTGGGGGCGACGACGCTGCTCAAGCCCGTGGTGGGACGCACCATCCACGGTGAGGGCAACCTGTCCTACCCGAGCGGGCACACGGCCTTCCTCACCGCGCTCGCCCTCGTGGTGGCGCTGCTCGCGGCAGGTCGGCTCGGCCTCGGCCGGGCCGCCGCCCTGGCGCTCGTGCTCGCCGCGGCGCTGGTCGCCGGTGCCGCCATGGGCTGGGCGCAGGTCGCCCTGGGCGCGCACTACCCGACCGACGTCCTCGGCGGCTGGTGCACCGCGCTGGCGGTGGTACCCGCGACCGCGTGGCTGGTCGACCGGGTGGCGGACTCCCGTCGGCACGGCCGCCGCTGACGTCGCGTCACGCCAAGCGGCGGAACACGGGCTTCACCGGTCGTCCGGCCAGCCAGGGCGTGGGGTCGGCGACGTCCAGCGCCTTCCGGTACACCGCACACGCCTCGGCCACCACCTCGACGGTGCGGTCGATGTCGGCGTCGTCGAGCGCGCTGCTCACCACGAACGACGGGGCGAGCACCCCGCCCGCGAGGAGCCGGCGCAGGAACAAGGTGCGGTACTCCTGCGACGGCCGCCGGTTCTCGTCGAGGGTGGCGAAGACCAGGTTGCTGGCCCGGCCCCGGACGACGACGTGGTCGCCGACGCCCATGCCGGCCGCGGCCTCGCGGACACCGGCGGCCAGCCGCTCGCCGAGCGCGTGCAGCCGCGCGGTGATGCCCTCTTCGACATACGTGGTCTGCACGGCCATCGCGGCCGCCAGCGCGTGCGTTTCCGCGCCGTGCGTGGTGGAGAGCAGGAACACCCGGTCACCGGAGTGGCGCAGGCCGCCCCGCTCCATCAGCTCGCGGCGCCCGGCGAGCGCGGAGACGGCGAATCCGTTGCCCAGCGCCTTGCCGAACGTGGACAGGTCGGGCACGACGCCGTACAGGCCCTGAGCACCCGCTTCCGACCAGCGGAGGCCGGTGATCATCTCGTCGAAGATCAGCACGCAGCCGTGCCGGTCGGCCAGTTCGCGCAGGCCCGCGAGGTAGCCGGGCGGGGGCTCGGTGTGGCCTGCGGGTTCCAGGATCAGGCAGGCGACCTCGTCCTGGTGGCGGGTGAGCAGCTCCTCCGTCGCGGCCAGGTCTCCGTAGGGGAACGCCACCGTGAGCTCCGTGGTCGCCGCCGGGATGCCGGCGGACATCGGCGTGGTGCCGATGAACCAGTCATCGACGGAGAAGAACGGATGGTCGCCGCAGATCGCCACCCGCGGGCGCCCGGTGACGGCGCGGGCGAGGCGCACCGCGGCGGTGGTGACGTCGGAGCCGTTCTTCGCGAACTTCACCATCTCGGCGGTCGGCACGGTGGCCAGGAAGCGTTCAGCGGCATCGACCTCCACGATGGACGGGCGGACGAAGTTGCCGCCGCGGTCGATCTCCCGCCGCACCGCTTCGAGTACGCGTGGATGGGCGTGGCCGAGGCTGACCGACCGCAGGCCGGAGCCGTACTCGATGTAGCGGTTGCCGTCGATGTCCCACACATGGGCACCGTGGCCGTGGCTGATGACCGGGGCCAGGTTCTCGGGGTACTGGTCGTCGCCCTTGGCGTACGTGTGCGCGCCTCCGGGGATCAGTGCGTGCAGCCGCTCGTTCGCCGCCCACGACCGGGGCAGGGAGAACTCTTCGTCGTCCACGGTGGGTTCAGCTCTCCTTCTGCTTCAGGACCTCGGCGAGGCTCGGCGCCTCCCGGTCCCGCTGGGACATCGAGGTGACCGGCAGCGGCCACGGAATGGCGAGCTCCGGATCGTCGAAGGCGATCGTCACGTCCTCGGCGGGATCGTGCGGGCGGTCGATCCGGTACGAGGTGTCGGCGGTCTCGGTCAGCGCCTGGAAGCCGTGCGCGCACCCCGCCGGGATGTACAGGGTCGTCTGCGTCTCGCCGGACAGCTCGAAGAAGGCGCGGCCCAGGTACGTCGGCGAGTCCGCCCGCAGGTCCACGACGACGTCGAAGACCTTCCCGTACGAACACCGCACCAGCTTGGCCTCGCCGGCGCCGGAGCGCAGGTGCAGGCCGCGCAGCACGCCACGGACCGAGCGGGACAGGCTGTCCTGGACGAAGGCGTGCGGATCGAGGCCCACCGAGCGGAACACGTTGGCGTCGAACGTACGGCAGAAGAAGCCGCGTTCGTCGGCGTACGGCGTCGGCTCGAAGAGGTACGCCCCGGCGATCGCCGGGACTTCGGTCGCTTTCATCGGGTCTCCTGCGGGGCGGTCGGCGGGAACAGGGCCGTGGTCAACGCGGCGAACTGGCGGGCGAGTTGCCGGGCGGCGGCCTCGTTGCGTTCGGTGAGGGTCCGGCGCAGCTCCGCCGCGTGTTTCTCCAGGGCCCGGAACTGTTCGAGCAGCCGGTCGGCGTCGACCTCGCGGGCCGGATGGCAGTACGCGCCGAGGCCCATCCGGTCCATGAGCGCGTCGCTCTTCGCCGCATAGCTGACGGCGAGCGTCGGGGTGCCGGCCCTCAGCGCGCAGACCAGGTTGTGGTAGCGGGTCGCGACGACGCTGTCGGCGGCCGCCGTCTCCTTCAACAGGTCCGCGAGCGAGGCCGCTTCGGCGGCGGTGACCAGCGGCGAGTCCACCGCGGCGAGGATGGCCTCGGCCACCGGCGCGTCGCACGCGTCGCCGGTGAGCAGCCGGACCGTCCTGCCGTCCTCGACCAGGGCGCGCACGAAGGCGGTCGTCCCTGCGAGGTAGCGGCGGTGGATCTCCTCGGCTCTGGCGCGGTCGTCGTTGCCGCCGTGGAAGTCCATGACACCGACGCAGACCGTGCCCGGGGACGCGGCGGCGGCCGGCACGGGCAGGGCGAACGCGAGGTCCGGGTGGACCTCGTCGCGCGCGGTGTCCACGCCCATCGCCCGCATCGCGTCGCGGGACAGGGTGTCCCGGTACGAGCGGTAGGCGGCGAGCCGTGCCGCCCGGCGCACCAGGGCCCGGGTCGGCCGGTCCGTGATCGGAGCGGCGCCGACCCCGACCAGCGCGACGCGGGTCCCCAGCAACCGGCCGCTCGCGCAGAGCAGGAACAGCGAGTACGGGAAGCCCCACGGCCGCAGCGGCAGCGTGGCCTCCAGGACGCCCATGCCCGGCACGATCACCACGTCGTGCCGGCGCACCCAGGCGGCGGTGCGGAAGACGTCGACGAGCTTGCCGAGCCCCTTCCCCGCGATCGCGCCCGCGCGGGAGGCAGTGCGGTACTCGCCCCGGTACCAGTGCAGTCGCGTCGCCGGGATCCGGTACCGGGACGCGACGACCTCCGGCCCACCGCACAGCGCGTCCACGACCGCCTCCGGGTGCTCGGCGCGGAGGTATCCGAGCACGGCTTCCAGCGATCCGTCGTTGCCGAGGTTGCCGGAGCCGAGCAGGCCGAACACCCCCACCCGCACCGGGGTCACGGCCGCCTCCCCTCGCGGCCCGCGACGAGGGCGTCGACGGAGACGGCGAGCTCGGCCGGGTCGACCGGGGCGCGGTCCTCGACCCGCTCGCCGGCGCCCGGCCTGACCCGGCTGGTCATCCACGCGGCCAGGTGGCCGTAGCAGGCACGCCGGTCGGCGGGGGACAGCGGCGCCCGCCGGATCGCCGCGACGAAACCCCAGACGTACTCGGCGAGCAGCCGGGGCGTCGGGTGCAGCGGGCCCGCCCGGCGCGGGTCCAGGTTGACGCACCGGGAGCGCTTGGAAGGGTTCGCACGCTCGGCGCGGGTGGGGTGGTCGCGGCGGAAGTACAGCAGCTCGGGCACCTGGTGGAAGGGGCCGTGCAGGGTGATCTCGGCGACGAACGTGCGGTCCGCGTGGTGGTAGCTGTCGTGCGGCTTCACCCGGCGCAGCACGTCGGCCCGCATCACCCCGTAGAAGTCGTCGCCACCGGGCTCGAACAGCAGACTGCGGAAGCGCTCCGGCGCGTGCGGCGAGTCGGTGGCGAGCCCGTACTCGTACGGCACCTTCACCTGTCCCTCGCCGTCGATGACCGCTTGGCCGGAGTGGGCGAGGACCAGCTCGGGCCGCTCGTCCAGCGCCTCCACGCAGCGCCGCAGCAGGTCCCGGGCGTACAGGTCGTCGTGCGAGGCCCACTTGAACAGCTCGCCGTGGCACTGGGTGAACACGTAGTTGTGGTTCGGCGCGGCGCCGATGTTCCGGAGCAGCCGGATGTAGCGGATGCGCGGGTCCAGCGCGGCGTACCGGCGGCAGATGTCCTGGGTCCCGTCGGTCGAGGCGTTGTCGGAGATGACCAGCTCGAAGTCCTCGTAGGTCTGGCCGAGCAGGGCGTCGAGCGCCTCGGCGAGGTACTCCTCGCCGTTGTAGACGGGCAGGCCGATGCTCAGCCTGGGGTGCGCGGTCATGAAGTCCTCACTTCGGGAATCGAGTTGCGGTGGTGCTCACGCAGGGCGGCCCGCAGCTGCAGCCACCACACGGCCGAGCCGACGAGGGTGGCGGCGGCGACGCCCCAGGCCGAGCCGACCGTGCCGCCGGCGGCCGCCCCGCCGAGCCCGCCGCCCACGTAACAGGCGGAGGCGAACAGCTGGCTGCGCAGGCTGCGCCGGGCCGCGCCGAGCGCCCGGAGGCCCGCCGCCGCGCCGGTGCCGAGCCCGGCGCCCGCGACACCGAGCGTGACGGGCACGATGAGTTCGGAGGCGGCGCCCCAGACGCCGCCGAGCACGAGCTCGCCGAGCCGGTCCGGCACGAGGAGCAGCGCCCCGCCCCAGAGCAGCGCGGCGGCGGCCTGCCCGCCGCCCAGCAGGAGACAGAACGCGCCGAGGCGGTGCGGGGCCCGCCGCAGCACCCGGGCCGCCTCCGCGACGGTGACGAGGGAAAGACCCATCAGCACGGCCATGAACGGGCCGAGCAGGAGCTCGGCGCCCCTGATCACACCGACCGCGCCGACCCCGACGATCGCGCCGAGCCCGTAGGCCCGCAGCTGGCTCGCGCCGCTGTTGCTGACGTTCTCGACCAGGTACCGGTAGCCGAGGTCACGGTGCTCGCGCACCCACGCGCGCGCTCCGGCCGGGTGGGGCCGGATGCCGGACTGGAACCAGCCGTACCCCGCGGCCACCGCGGCGGACCCGCCCCAGGCGAGCACGAAGGCGGTCACGGTGCCCACCTGGGCCGCCACCACCATGGCGGGGACGAGCGCGGCGCCCCACACGAGGTCGTTGACGAACGCCTTCCGCCCGGCCCCGGCGGCGAAGAACGCGAACCGCCACGCGTCCTGCAGCAACAGCCCCGGCAGGACGACGCCGAGGCAGGCGAACGCGGTCCCAAGGCGGCCGCCGAGAGCGAGTCCCGCCACCACGGACACCACACCGAGGCCGGTGCCGACGCCGAGCGCCGTACCCGACGAACGGGCCACCGCCCCGCGCCAGGACACGTCCGACACGCCGCTGAAGCGCACCACGAGAGGGTCGGTGGCAACGCCGCGGGAGACGTTGAGCACTACGCCGTAGGTCACCCAGGCCAGGCTGAACACGCCGAACGCGGTCACCCCGAGCGAGCGGGCCACGTAGACCCCCACCACGAAGTTGCTCATGCTGGAGGCCGCCTGGTCGGCAAGGCCCCAGGACAGCCGGCCTGCGAGGGCCCGCCGGGCGGATCCGGCCGGCGGCGTCGGCGCCGCCGGACCCGGATCCTTCCCCTCGGTGGCCATCGGCCTCATGCCTTGATCAGCCCGGCGCCCCGCAGGGCGTCGGCCGCGCCCGCGACGGTGTCGAACGACAGCCCGGACCGCTCGGCGACGTCCAGCAGACTGTGCTCGCCGTCGGAGAGGTTGAGCACCCACAGCATGGCCATCTGGGCCTGCTTGGTGTCGCTGCGGCCGCCGAGCGCGTCGTACAGCCCGCGTCGGCCCAGCTGGGGTTCGCCGTAGGGGCTGAGGTTGACGTACCGCCGGTTGCGGTCGAGCACGGCGAACGCCTCGCGGCACACGGCGAGCGTGTCCGCCATCGCCTCCGGGGAGACGAAGTCCAGATTGTCCGCCGAGGTGTGGTACTCGGGGTATCCGGCGTACGGCGTGCGGGTGAGCGAGCCCACCCCGAGGTCGAAGCCGGGCGAACAGTACTGCCGCTCGTCGTAGCCGTACGGAGTGAACTCGGTGACGCGGTGCGGGCGTTCGGACGCGGCAAGCACATGCCGCATCACCCGGTCGATCTCCGCGTCGCCGCGCCTGCTCCGCTTGTACGTCAGGTCCCCCCGGTCGCCGGCGCAGGCCAGCACCACCCCGTGCTTGACCCGGTCGATCCGCTCGGCGTTGCGGGCCAGCCAGGTGATCGCGCCGATGGTGCCGGGCGCGAAGACGAACCGGTAGGTGTAGTACGGCGTCGTCTCCGCGAGCGCCCGGGCCAGGAACGTCGCCACCGCGATGCCGGCCAGGTTGTCGTTGGCGAGCGACGGGTGGCACACGTGGCAGGAGACGATCACCTCGTCCGGGACCTGCCCGGGTACTACGTGCTCGGCGTAAGTGAGGTGACCGTCGGCGAGTGTGGAGTCGATGCGCACCTCGTAGTCGCCGTCCGGCAGCGCGTCCAGGGTCTCCTGGGCCAGGCAGAAGCCCCACTCCGGCTTGTAGTAACTGGTGCGGTAGGGCACCCAGGCCGGGCGGTCCGGCAGGGTGTGCAGGTGTTCGCGCAGCTCGGCCAGCGGCATGGTCGTCGACACCGGCACGCTGTAGCCGAGCACGTGCAGGCTGGACGCGGCGAAGTCGACGACCCGGTTGCCGTCGGCGTCGGCGATGTACGCGTCCCGGATGTTCCACTCCTGCGGCACCGTCCAGTCGAGCACCTGCGTCCCGGTCGGCACCTCGTGCACCTGCAGCGGGATGTACTCGTCGACGATGCTCAGGGTGGCGCGGACACCGTCGCCCGTGATGCTCCGGCAGAGCGGGTAGAGCCGCTCCACCAGTTCGTACATCTTCTCGCCGGACGTGCTCACGGGCGCCACCGCAGGGTGTCGTCGACGGCGCCGGACTCGGACGCCGCGCGGAGCACGGCGAGGCGGGTGAAGCGCTGCTCGAAGTCCTCCCGCGTCAGCCCGTGTTTGCGGTAGGCGTCGGCGAGTTCGAGGGCGCCTCGCTTCACTGTCCACTCGCATTCGAAGCCGGGCACCGCGGCGCGGAAGCGGGAGAAGTCGACCCGGTAGGACCGCGGGTCGGCGCCCGTCTCCCCGGTGATCACGACCTTCGAGCCGGACACCGCCTCGGCGACCTGCTCGGCGATCTCGGCGACCGTGACGTTGTTGGTCTCGCTGCCGATGTTGAAGGCCCGGTCGTGCACCGCGTCCCGCGGCGCGGTCAGCGCGGCCGCGAAGGCCTGTGCGATGTCGGCGGCGTGCACCAGCGGGCGCCACGGGGTGCCGTCGGACATCACGAGGACCTCGCCGGACAGCAGCGCGTGGCCCACCAGGTTGTTCAGGACGATGTCGGCGCGCAGCCTCGGCGAGTAGCCGAAGGCGGTGGCGTTGCGCATGAACACCGGGCTGAAGCCGTCGTCGGCCAGGGCGTGCAGGTCGTCCTCCACCCGCACCTTGGACTCCGCGTACGGCGTCACCGGGCGCAGCGGGGCGTCCTCGCCCACCAGGTCACCGCCGCCGGCGGCGCCGTACACCGAGCAGGTCGACGCGTACAGGAAGCGCCGCACCCCGGCGTCGTGGGCCAGCCGGGCGAGGTGCACGGAAGCGTGGTGGTTGATGTCGTAGGTGAGCTCCGGTGCCAGGGACCCCAGCGGGTCGTTGGAGAGCGCAGCCAGGTGGATCACGGCGTCCACCCCGGCCAGGTGTTCGGCCGTGACGTCGCGCAGGTCCACGCGGTGCCCCGGCGGGTCCGCGGGCGGCGGACCGAGGACGCAGTCGGCGAACAGACCGGCGTCGAGACCGACGACCTCGTGTCCGGCGGCCGCGAGGACCGGGGCCATCACGGTGCCCAGGTACCCCTGGTGTCCGGTGAGCAGTACGCGCAAGGTTCATTCCCCCAGAGTGGAAGTGCCGAGATCGAGCGTGAGTTTGGTGACGGCGAACGCCTCGGCGTACCGCGCGTGACATTCGATGCCGCGGATCCGTGCGAGGCCGAGGAAGGCCTCCCGGTCGTACCAGGGACGGTGCCGCTGCGAGGGGTAGTGCTCCTGCAGCAGCCGCACCTTCTGTTCGGCGGTCTCCGGTGACAGCGGCTGATAGGCCGCCATACGGCCGAGGTCGCCGTCCCATTTGACGATCTCGTAGCCGAGTACGAGATGGTCGCGGAACGCGGTGGGGATCAGCCGGGCGAGGCCGCGGTGGTCCTGGTGCGCGTCGTCGGTGCGCGGGGCCAGGACCAGATCAGGATCGGTCCGCTCGCGCAGTTCCTCGACGGCGGCCTTGGCCTCGTCCCAGTGCACGGGCAGCCGGCCGTCCGGCAGCTTGAGCACGGTGAGGCGCAGGTCGGCGCCGGGGCAGAAGGCGGCGAGCGCGGCCTGTTCCTCCTGCTCCCGCTCCCCGCCGCCACCGGAGAGCACCAGCGCGTCGACGCGTAGGCCCGGGTGTGCGAGGCACATGGTGAGCAGCGTGCCGCCGGCGCCGATGGCGATGTCGTCGCAGTGCGCGCCCACCGCGGCGATCCCCTCAAGGCGCCCCGCGCCGAGCCGGATCACGCGCCCACCCCGGCGGCGTCCCGCTCCCACACGGCCCACGGGCGCTCCCCGCGGGCGTACGCGTCGTCGAGCGCGGCCCGCTCCTTCACGGTGTCGGTCGGCTTCCAGAAGCCGCGGTGCTGATGTGCCACCAGCCGGCCGCGCTTGGCCAGTTCGGTGCATCCGTCGGCGACCAGGTCCCCGTTCTCCGGTATGTGGTCGAAGACCTCCTGACGGAGCACGAAATAGCCGCCGTTCTCCCACAGCGGCAGATCGCTCACCGCGGTGATGCCGCCGACCAGGCCGTCCTCGCCCAGGTCCACGCAGTGGAAGGAGGACTGTGGCGGCACCACCATCATCGACGCACCGGCGTCGCGCCGGCTGAAGTTGTCGATCATCTCCGGCAGCGGGGCGTCGGTGAGCACGTCGGCGTAGTTGGCGAGGAACATCTCGTCGCCGTTCAAGTGGTGCCGCACCCGGCGGAGGCGTTCCCCGATCGGTGACTCGATGCCGGTCTGCGCGAACGTGATCGTCCAGTCGGCTATGTCAGTGGACAGGAGTTCGGTCCGCCCGCCCCTCAGCACGAAGTCGTTGGACGTCGTCTCCTCGTAGTTGAGGAAGAAGTTCTTGATGTGGTGGGCCCCGTACCCCAGGCACAGGATGAACTCGGTGTGCCCGAAGTGCGCGTAGTAGCGCATGACGTGCCAGATCAGCGGGCGCGGCCCGACCATCGCCATCGGCTTCGGCACGTCGTCCGCGGCGCCGCTCCGCATCCGCATCCCGTAACCGCCGCAGAACAGGACGACCTTCATGACTTCACCTCGACGATGCTCAGTTCCGGGATGGGGAAGACGAGCCGGCCGCCCCACTCGTGCACGAACGACAGCTGCTCGGCCAGTTCGGCCCGCAGGTTCCACGGCAGGACGAGGACGTAGTCCGGCCGGTCCGCGGCGATCTGCTCGGGCGGCAGGATCGGGATGCGGGTGCCCGGGGTGAACCTGCCGTGCTTGTAGGGGTTGCGGTCGACCGTGTACGGGAGCAGGTCGGGCCGGATGCCGCAGTGGTTGAGCAGGGTGTTGCCCTTGCCGGGCGCGCCGTAGCCGACGACCGTCTCGCCGCGCTCGGCCGCGGTGACGAGGAACTTGAGGAGGTCCCTGCGCACCTTCGCCACCCGGGCGGAGAACTCGTTGTACCCGGACAGCTCCCGCAGCCCGGCGGCCTTCTCCCGGTCGAGCACCTCGGCCACCCGGCGGGACGGCTCGCCCGCCACCTCGGCCGGCCGTGCCCACAGCCGGATGGAGCCGCCGTGCGTGGGCAGCAACTCGACATCCACGAGCGCGAGTCCACCGCTCGCGAGGGCCCGCATCGCCGAGGCGACCGTGTAGTACTGGAAGTGCTCGTGGTAGATCGTGTCGTACTGGTTCTCCTCGATCAGGGTCAGCAGGTGCTGCACCTCGATGGAGACCCAGCCGTCGTCGGCGACCAGGGCGCGCAGCCCCTCGGTGAACCCGACGACGTCGGGGATGTGCGCGTACACGTTGTTGGCCACGACCAGGTCCGCCGGGCCGTGCTCGGCGCGGACGGCCGCCCCGGTGGCGGGGGAGAGGAACTCGGTGAGCGTCGGCACACCCGCCTCCCGCGCCGCGGCACCGACGTTCACCGACGGCTCGACGCCCAGGCAGCGGATCCCCCGGTCCACCACGTGCTTCAGCAGATACCCGTCGTTGCTCGCGACCTCCACCACGAACGCGTCGGGGCCGAGGCCCACCCGCTGCACGGCGTCGGCGACGAACGTGCGCGCGTGCTCCACCCAGGAGGTCGAGAAGGAGGAGAAGTACGCGTACTCCTTGAACGTCTCCTCCGGCGTGATCAGCGGCGGAAGCTGCGCCAGCCAGCACTCCGTGCAGACCCGCAGATGCAGCGGGTACGCCGGTTCCGGCTCGTCCAGTTGCTCCGCGGCGAGAAAGCTCTCGCACGGTGGTGTCGCCCCGAGGTCGACGACGCTCGCCATCGCCTCCGAGCCACAGAGTCGGCATCGTGTCATGTGTTGCCCCCCATTGATGTGGTGCCCCCCATTGATTCCGTCCGCCCGGCGATCGCGGTGCGGTACCCGTCCACCAGGCGCTCCAGCCCGACGGCCGGGCTGAAGTCCTGGTCGTAGCGGCGCCGGGCCGCCTGGCCCATCTCCCGGTTGCGGGCCGTATCGGCCGTGATCCGGCGCAGGCAGGACGCGAGCGAAGCGGCCTCTCCCGGCCGGTGCAGCAGCCCGGTCGCCCCGTCCTCGACGAGCTCGACGAAGGCGCCGTGACCGGCGGCGACGGCCGGCACCCCGGCCGCCATCGCCTCCGCGACCACCAGGCCGAAGGTCTCCAGCCACGTCGAGGGAGCGACCACGGCGACCGACCGGGCGACGGCCCGCCGGCACTGCTCCGGGTCGTACAGGCCGACGTACCGCACGTCGTCCCGGCCCGCCGCCCAGGCCGCCACCTCCCGCTCCAGCGGGCCCGTACCGGCGATCACGAGCGGCACGCCCACCCCGCCGTCCGCGGCGAGCTCGTCCCACGCGGTCATGAGCAGCCGCAGGCCCTTGGTCTCCGCGAGCCGGCCGAGGTAGAGCAGGTGCTCGCCGGCGCCCGTCCGGCGGGCGCCCGGGTCGGGAACGAAGTTGTGCTTGACCGCCAGCCGCCCGGCCGGCATGCCGGCCCGCACCAGGACGTCGCGCTGCGCCGCGGAGATGCAGAAGAACCGGTCCACGCCGGACCACCACCGCCGCCGGTTGACCGACAGGCTGACCGCGAGCGGCACCGTCGCGAGGCGGGAACCGCGGTAACAGCCGTGCCGGACTGCGGGCAGCGGCCCGGAGCCGACGCACTCGGTGCACGGCCGGCCGTCCCGCTGCAGTGTGCCGGGCGGACAGACCTGGCTGTAGTTGTGCAGCGTCGCGACGGCGGGCACACCGGCGTCGGCGCAGGCGGCGAGGACCGCGGGCGACAGGAGCGGGAAGACGTTGTGGACGTGCACCACGTCCGGCCGCTCGGCGCGGAGCCGGGCCGCGAGATCCTTGCGGACCGCCGGATTCCACGGCACGAGCAGCGGCACCGCGACCTTGCCGGGCAGGGACATGGCGGCGATGTCGTCGCTGCGCCGCTCGAACACCTCGACCTGGTGACCGGCCGCGCGCAGCAGCGCCACCTCCTGATCGACGACCTTGTTCTCCCCGCTCGGCTGCGCCGAGGAGTAGCGGTTGTGCACCACGAGCACACGCATGGTGGGGGTCACCTCCTTTCCTGGGCCCAGCGCGGGACGCGTCGTCGGGGAAGGGCGGGCGCCGCGAGGGGCGCGGCCGGGGCGGGTGTCGCGAGGAGCGAGGCGGCCACGGCCAGATGCAGCAGATACGGCGAGGCGTCGCCCAGACCGGCCTCGGTGTACGACGCGATCCCGCAGTAACTGATCAGGAAGATCGCGCAGGCCCTCGCGAGCGACGGCGGCCGCAGCAACGCGACGCCGGCCAGGACGACGATGATCGCCGCCACCAACGTGATGCCGGTCCAGCCCTGTTCGTGGTAGACGGCCAGCCAGCTGTTGTCGATCGGAAGACCGCCGAACGACTTGTCGCCAAGGCCCGTGCCGAACAACTTCTCCGAGGTCGACCGGGGCGCGGCAAGGAGAGCGTCCCAGACCTTGGCCCGGCCGGTGAGGCTGGTGAGGTTCTCCTCGCTCTGCCCGCGCAGGAACCACGCCCGGAGCGCTGAGGCGAACCCGACCGCGGCCACCGCGGCGCACAGCACCGCCCAGGTGAAGAACCGGCGGGCGGCCGCACTGGTCAGGACGAGCGAGCCGATCGCCAGGGCGAGGCCGATGAGCAGGCCGAGCGTGGCCGTACGCGTATGGGTCAGCGCGAGCAGGACGAGTGAGGGCACGACGATGACGGCCGCGCTGGTCTTGTCGGTCCTGCGGCCGAGGACAAGGAGCACGGTGAGCCCGATGATCACCGCCGCGTACTGTCCGATCTGCGGCGGGGTGAGCGGCCACAACGCGCCGACGAGGCGCCCGCCGTAGAGGTCGGGCATGGCCGCGCCCGGTGAGATGAGCGCTCCCGCGGCTACCGACCCGAGCACCGCGAAGTACATCCGGATGTGGTGCCGCACGAACGTCACGCCGCCGTCCCACCAGCGGCTGAGCAGCCAGAGCGTCGCGACGAAGAGAGCCAGCCTGGCGCAGCGGAACAGCGCGCCGAATCCGGACTCCAACTGCAGGCTGGAGATGAGGCTGGGCACGAGGAGCAGGGTGAGCAGGAGCACGAAGGCGCTGGCCCGGACGCGCAGCCGGAGGTTGAGCGCGAGCGCCAGCGTGAAGGCGACGACGAGCGCGCCCATGGTGACGAGCTGGATGAGGGAGCGGGGGAGCGGGACGATGGTCTTCGCCCCGGCGGAGCCGAGGGTGTTGAGGATCAGCAGCCCCCAGACGATCCCGACGAGCCTCGGTGTGCCGGTGGAGTACGGGTCTTCGCGCATCTCAACCACCGGCCCGCAGGTCGAGGGTGCTGCCCGCGTCCTGCTCGTAGGGCGTGCTCTGCCACTGCCCGAAGTCCAGCACCCGGCTCGGATCGTGGGCGACGAACTTCCACGGGCCGCGGTAGACGTTGTCGTGCCAGCGGTTGTGCTGCTTGTGGGTGATCGCCTCGGCCACCCGCTCGCCCTTGTACGGCGACCACTTCGGATAGGTGCCGTAGTTGGCGAGGACCGCCATCCGGTCGCACTTCTCCGAGCACTTGACGACGGACTTGTCCAGGACGAAGCGGTTGGCGTGGATGTCCACCCGCTGGGTCCGCCACCGGCAGTCGGCGTACAGCGGCGCGGTGGCGATGGCCGGCCGCGCGCAGCGGTCGGTGTCCGGCACCAGCAACGTGCAGTCGCCGGACGAGGTGTTGGCCGGGCTGTTGCAGAACCGGTCGGCGTTCTCCCACAGGGTGATCCCGGACCAGTTGTTCTCCAGCACGTTGCGGTAGACCTCGATCTTGTCCGTGCGGGCCTTGACCCGTGGCTCGCCGCCGGACTCGGACAGGTAGATGGTCGCGAACGGGAAGCTGTCGCCGCGGTCGGCGTACTTGCGGCCCTCGACCCAGTTGTTCCGCCGGAACGTGTTCCTTCGGATGACCGCGTTGTAGCTGGTCTCATAGATCAGCGCGGCCCCGTCGTTCGCCTCCAGCACGTTGTCCTCGATGCGGAAGTCGTTGTTGTTGGTGTCCGCCCACAGCCCGACTCCGCGGTTGTCGTGCACCCAGTTGCCGCGTATGTCGGCGCCGTCGACGGCCCAGAACTTGACGCCTCCTGTGCAGCCGCAGCCCTTCCGCCGCCGCTCCCAGTCACCGGTGTTGTTGCCCACGATCTCGTTGCCGTCGAGCACCAGGTCGCGCAGGGGGCCGGTGCCCTTGTAGGCGTTCATGCCGTACTGACCGTTGCCGCGCAGGCAGCTGGCGCGGACCCGCTGGCGGGCACCGGCCATCAGCCCGGCGCCGGAGTTGTACTGGATCTTGGCGTGTTCGATCACCCAGCCGTCGGCGGAGTCGTGGTTGACCACGCCCTCGTCGTGCGGCGCGACGAAACCCTGCACCGTCAGATGGCGGATGGTGACGTCGCGGGCGGCGCCTCCGAACGCGTACTGGTTGGTCTTCCGGCCGTCGAACACCGCGCCCGGTGCGCCGAGGTAGCGGTTCCCCTTCTTGGGGATGACCTGGGCGTGCCGGTCCGGTTCGAGCCTGTGCCTGCCGGGCCGGAGCCAGAACGTGGTGCCCGAGGGGTTGCTCTTGGTCTTCGCGGCCAGGTCACCGACCACGGCGGGGTCGACCGTCACCGCGCCCGCGGGCGCCTTCGCCGGCCCGGCCGCCGGTTTGGCGCACACCCGGGCCACCGGCCGGGTCGCGGACGTGGACGGCGCGACGGTCGGCTCCGCCTGAGCGCTCGGCGTGCTCTCACAGCCGGTCGCCAGGAGGGCCAGCGCCGCCGTCGGCACCGCCCACTTCCGCCACGTGATCCCCACGCGTCCCCCTAGCCCCGGAACCTGAGTACGGTGGTGAACCCCTCCGCGCCGTCGGCGAAGCCGGTGCCGATCAGCGTGGTGGACGGTTCCTTGCGGCCGAATCCCGCGGAGTACCAGCCGAGCGGCGGGTTGGTCCCGCCGCGGTGGGCCCGCCAGGTCAGCTGTCCGGGCAGGTCGAGTTCCGCGGAGCGGTCCTCGCCGTCCCGGGTCCAGGTGAGCACGGCCCGGTTCCCCGTCAGGTCCGCGGTGATGGCGGGACCGAGGTGGAAGGCCAGACGCGCCGCCCGGCGCGGGCCGCGCACCTCGTCGACCACGCGCAGCTCCTGACGCGCGGCGGTCAGCTCCACCCGGCGGCGGTGCACGGTCCGCTGGTAGCCGTCGTGCTCGGCGCACCAGCGGGCCACCGACGCGTCGGAGGTGTCCGCGACCAGGACGCGGCTGCGGGCGTGCCGGGTCCACAGGAACGGCCCGCCGGAGACGGACTGGTCCTCACCGTCCAACTGCAGGGTGTTGTGGCCGAGCGTCGACCGGAAGTACTGCCGCCACTCGGGCTGCCCGTGGTAGCAGTACGTCCCCGGGTCGGCGAGCACGTCCACCCCGTCGTGCCGGACCTCCACGGACAGCGCGTCCGCGTGGGCGTGCGCGGCGATGGACAGGAAGCCGTGCGGGCCTCCGTCGCAGCGGCACCAGATGTCTCCCGGGCCGCGCAGGATCGTCATGCCCGCGCCGGCGAAGTGGGCCGGCCGGTGCGCGGGGCGGGTCACCCGTGGTGCGGTGCCGTCCTTCGCGTACGGCCGGATGAGCGCGGCGAGGAGCGGGGTGCGCACATCGGTGCCCGTCACCGTCGGCCACCAGGAGAGCCGCCCGAACACGGCGTCCCCGGTGGCGAGGAGCGACGCCCAGCGGTCGGTGCCCGCGCCGTCCAGGACCAGCCCGTGCCCGTCGTCCGCGTCCCCCTGGCGCGGCGGCCGCAACCGGTTGTCCACCATGGCCGCCAGCGCGTCGGTCATACGGAGCAGCACGAGGCGGACGGTCGGCGGGACCGGCACACCGGCGGCGTCCGCCTCGGCCACCGCGGCCAGGCCGAGTTCGAGGACGAGTCCGTGGTACTCGGTGGCCAGTTCGCGGTTGAGGCCGGAGGGGAAGGTGTTGGCGCGCAGCTGCCGCTCGAGGGAGCGCAGCGCGTCGGCCCGCCAGCGGGCCGACTCGGGGAACCAGCCGAACGCGCAGGCCGCGGCGGCCTGTCCGGCGGTCTCCGCGATGACGTGGTTGTTCGCCGACGACCCCCGGCTGGGGAAGGCGGCCAGCCACCGCTGGTGGTGCCAGATCTGGTTGCGCGCCACCGGGTTGTCCTCGAAGAGGGCGGCCGTCCCCGGCCAGCCGTCGAGCAGCCGGCGGATCCACACCCAGGACAGCAGCCGGATCCCCAGCTCGATGCCGCTGATCCAGTGCACTCCGTGCAGCGGCGCGTTGGCCGACCACCACGAGCGCAGGTGCTCGGCCACGCGCTCGGCATACCGTTCGTTCCCGGTGATCGCGTAGGCGGCGGCGAGCACGGTGAGGTACTGGTGCCGGGAGGGCTCCCAGATCTGCTTGATGTCCCCGACCGTGTCCTCGTCGCGGTACGGCAGGCCGAAGGCGTAGCCCCACGGGGCCCGCAGCCCGGTCTTCGGGTCGTACCACCAGTCCGGGTCGACCAGGTCGTCGCGGACCACCCCGAAGAACTCGGCGTGCCCGGCCAACAGCCGGTCCGCCTCGGCGACGAGACGCTTCGCGGCGTCCGGCGGCACCGCGGCGAGCGCACCCGCGGGCAGCACCGAGGTGAACCGGGCGCCGCTCACGTCCGGGCAGTCCGGCAGCGCCGACCGCCACCGCCGCCTGCGCACCGCGTCACCGACCCGCCCCGCGGCCTCCCGCGGCCCCATCCGGGACAGCCGCCGCAGGTACCAGCCCGCACTCATCGTCATCGCACGCCCGCCAGCGTCACCGGCGTGCCACCGGCCAGACCGGCCGGCACGGCGAGGGTGGCCGCCGTCGTGGCGACCAGCGACTCCAGCGGCACCGGCATCGGCCCGCCGGTCCGCACGGCCCTGACGAACGCGGCCAGTTCGGCGTTCTGGCCCTTGTCCCTGGCCTTGGGCAGCCGCGAGCTGACCCACCGCTTGCGGCCGCCGTCGTACACCGAGGCGCGGACGAAGTCGTCGAGCCGCAGCGCCTTGCCGTCCGCGACCAGGTCCAGCGTCTCCTTGGGGAAGCCGGCCGGCCCTGTGGTGACGTAGCTGATGGTGGCGGTGGATCCGTCCGGATAGCGCAGGACGACCTGGAGGTCCTCGTTGCCTGCCGGGGCGACCGCGTACACCGAGACCGGGTCGGCCGCGAGCAGCCAGCTCGCCGTGTCGATGAAGTGCCCGCCCTCCCCGGCGAACCGCGAGCCCTCGGTGCCCTGTTGGAGGTACCAGCTGCCGTGCTGGAGCCGGCCCGCGTTGACCAGGTAGCGCAGGCTCGCCGGGCCGGTCCGGGCGCCGAACCGCTGCCTGGCCTCCTGGAGCAGCGGCGCGAACCGGCGGTTGAATCCCACCTGCAGCCGGTCGTTGCCGGACTCCTCCACGGCCGCGAGCACGCCGGCCAGCTCGTCCTCGGAGAGGGCCAGGGGCTTCTCCACGAACACCGTCTTCCCGGCGAGGAGTGCTCGCCGGGTCAGTTCGGCGTGCGAGCTGTGCCGGGTGACCACGAACACCGCGTCGATGGACTTGTCGCCGAGCACGGCGTCGAGATCGGTGGTCGCCTCGTCGAAGCCGAACTTCCGCTTGGCGTTGGCCGCGGACAGCGCCGTCGTGGTGACGACGGTCGACAAGGTGACGCCGTCGCGCCCCACCAGGTGCGGCAGCAGCATCGACGTGGCGTAGTTCCCCGCGCCGACGAACGCGAGGCGCACCGGTGCCTTGGCGGTGCGGGCCGGGGCGGGCGCCTTGTCGCCGCGTCGTTTAACCGGGGGCACGGTCACCGTCGGGGCCACAGCTTCCGTCGGCTGCTCGGTGCGGCCGGGGTACCGGAACAGCACGGCGACGGCCTTCAGGTCGCCGTCCTTCAGGCGCTGGTACGTGTCGACCGCGTCGTCGAAGTCGGCGATGTGGGAGACAAGGGGCGCCACGTCGACGCGGCCGCGGGCGACGAGGTCGAGGAAGCACGCCAGGTTGCGGCGCTCGGTCCAGCGCACGTAGCCGATCGGGTAGTCCCGTCCTTCGAGCTCGTACGCCGGGTCGTAGCGCCCCGGGCCGTACGACCGGGAGAACCGGACGTCCAGCTCCTTCTCGTAGTACGCGTTCCACGGCAGGTCCAGGCGGCACTTGCCGATGTCGACGACGCGGCCGCGGTCCCGGCTCAGGTGGGCGGCCAGCTCGACGGGCTGGTTGCTGCCGCCGCCGGCGGCCAGATACACCTGGTCCACGCCGTGCCCGCCGGTGAGTTCGGCGACGGCGGCCTCCACGGCCCCGGACGCGGGATCGCCGCAGGCCACGGCGCCCAGTCGCGCGGCGAGCTCGCAGCGCGCCGGATCGGGGTCGGCCCCGACGACACGGACCCCCGAGGCGGTGAGCAACTGCACCACCAGCTGCCCGATGAGGCCGAGGCCGATGACCAGCGCCACCTCGCCGAGCTGCGGCTCGCCCTGGCGGACGCCCTGCAGCGCGATCGACCCGACGGTGCCGAAGGCCGCGTGCTGCGGCGCGAGGCCCTCCGGCACCGGGGTGTAGAGGTTCTTCGGCACCCAGTTCAGCTCGGCGTGCAGCGCGTGCTCGTTGCCCGCGCAGGCCACGAGGTCGCCGACCGCCACATCGTCGATCCCGGCGCCGACCTGCTCGACCACCCCGCACAGCGAATAGCCGAGCGGCGTGTAGGAGTCCAGCTTGCCCATCACCTTGCGGTACGTGGCGGGCACTCCGTTGGTGGCGACGCTCTGCATGACCTTGGCGACCTGGTCGGGCCGGGAGCGGGCCTTGCCCACCATCGACATGCCGGCCTCGGACACCTTCATGAGCTCGGTCCCGGTGGAGATCAGCGAGTAGGCGCTGCGGACCAGCACGCCGTCCGGCTTGCACCCCGGTGCCGGCACGTCGAGCAGCGCCAACTCGCCGCTCTTGTAGTTCTGTACGACCTGTTTCACCCGAGCTCCTCTTGTTTCCACACTGTCAAGCCGCCTGGCTCTGGCCGGAGCCAGAAGTCGCGCCGCGGTACCAGTACTCCAGGGTCAGCACGTGCCACAGATGCTTGGAGAAGTCCCGCTGCCCGGCGGCGTCCTCGGCGACCATCCGCGCCAGCGCGTCGCGGCGCAGGATCCCGGTGCTGACGAGCACCCCGTCGTTGACCACCTCGCGCACCAGCGGTGCCAGGTCCCGGCTCATCCAGGCCCGCAGCGGGGCGCTGAAGAGACCCTTGGGCCGGTACACGATCTCCCGCGGCAGGACCGAGGCGGCCGCCTCCTTGAGGACGGCCTTCCCCTGCCGTCCGGCGATCTTGCGGTCGCCCGGCACGGTGAACGCCGCCTTGACCACCTCGACGTCCACGTACGGCACCCGCACCTCGGTCGACGCGGCCATGCTGGAGCGGTCCGTGTAGGCGAGGTTCAGGCCCGGCAGGAACATCCGGGCGTCGCCCAGGCACATGCGGTTGACGAAGTCGTCGAGGTCGTTGTCCTCGTAGACGTCCGCGTGCTCCGTCAGTACGTCGTCGACCGTCCCGGCCAAGTCCGGATCGATCAGGGCGAGCAACTCGTCCTGGTCGTACATGGTGTAGCTGCGCCGGAACGCGGTCTCCTCCGGCAGATCGGCGAAGGAGAGGAACCTTTTCGCGAAGCGCACCGACCGGTACCCCCGGCGGGCCGTGGCGACCGGCAGCCGGTCCACGGCCGCGGACAGGCCGCGCCGCAGGGGCCGCGGGACGCGCTGGTAACGCAGCGCGAGCAGGTTGGCCAGGTGCTTGCGGTACCCGGCGAACAGCTCGTCGGCACCCATCCCCGAGAGCATCACCTTGACCCCGGCCTCCCGGGCGGCCTCGCAGATCAGGAACGTGTTGATCGCGGCGGGGTCGCCGATCGGCTCGTCCAGGTGGTGCGTCATCCGCGGCAGCAGGTCGAGCACGTTCGGCGCGATCTCGATCTCGTGCAGGTCGACACCGAACCGCTCGGCGACCTGCCGGGCATAGCGCAGGTCGTCCGGCATCGCCTCGAACTTGGCGTCCTCGGCGCGGAACCCGATCGTGTAGGCGGAGATCCCTGGCCGGTCGCGGGCCGCCAGCGCCGTCAGATAGCTGGAGTCGAGACCGCCGGAGAGGAAGGTCGCCACCGGTACGTCGGAGAGCAGGTGCCGCCGGGTCGACTCCTCGACAATGGCGGCCACGTCCGGCAGTTCGCCGCCGCGGGCCCGCTCCTGGGCCTCGCGGGCGACGTCCTTGAGGTTCCAGTACCGGCCGCGTTCGATCCGGCCGTCCGGCCCGCACCGCAGCCAGCTCCCCGGCGGCAGCTTCTCCGCCTCGCTGAACGCGCAGCGTGAGTCCGGCACCCAGTAGTAGAGCAGCGAGGCCACCAGCGCCGCATGGTCCACCCGCAGCGACCCGCCGGTCACCGCGGCGAGCGCCTTGAGCTCCGAGGCGAACATCAGGCCGCCGCCGCGCCGGAGCAGGAACAGCGGCTTGACGCCGAGCTGGTCGCGGGCGAGCACCAGGTCACCGGTCCGCTCGTCGAAGACCGCGAACGCGAACATGCCGCGCAGCCGGGGCAGGCAGTCCGTGCCCCAGCGCCGCCAGGCCTCCAGGAGCACCTCGGTGTCGGAGGTGCCGCGGAAGCGCACCCCGGCGGCCGTCAGCTCGTCGCGGAGTTCCGGCGCGTTGTACAGCTCGCCGTTGTACGTCAGGGCGAGGCCGTCCGAGACCATCGGCTGGGCGCCGGTCTCGGACAGGTCGATGATGGCGAGGCGCCGGTGCCCCAGCTGCACTTCACCGTCACCGACGGAGTGGCCGTAGCGGCCCGCCCCGTCCGGGCCGCGGTGGGCGAGGACATCGGTGAGCCGGTCGGTGACGGCCTTCCCGTCCGGCCAGCGGTAGGTTCCTGCGATGCCACACATGATCTAGCGCGCCTCCTGGTCGCTGTACGGGACCCGTGCGGCCGGCCTCGACGGCCGTTCCGTCCGCGGCCGGCCCTCTCCCACTGCCTCAACGGCGTGGGCGGTGCCCCCACCGTTCTGCCGGGCCGGCCGCTCCTGATGTCCGCGCAGCGCGGTGTGCGGCCCGTCCCACAGCGTGCCGTCGGTCCGGTCGCGCGGGTCGGGGTCGATCAGCACCACACCGATCACCGGAATGAGCTGGTCCGCGAGCTGTCGCGCCACGGTGTGCAGCCATGCGGCGCTGCCGTGCCCGGCACGCACGACGAGCACGGTCTGGCCGCCGAGGTACTGCAGGTCGGTCCACGCCGTGCCGGGCGCGACCGAGCCGAGACCGATCCGGCGCGTCCGATGCGGCACGGCCGCGGCACGCTCGCCGCTGACCACGCTCGGATCTCCCGGTTCGCGGCGGCCGTCGGCCAGTTCCGGGCCGGGCAGACCGTCGATGACGACCACCGGCTCCTGTGCCGCCAGAGCCCTGGCGACGTCCATGGCGATCACGCTCGTGGTGTGCGCGCAGCCAAGTTCCAGCAGCGACACCGGTTCCGAGGAACCGCGCACGGTACGGGCCAGCGTCGCGGTGAGCCGTTCGCGCGCCGCCCGGGTCCGTCGGCGCTGCCACAGCCAGGCCGGCCTGCGGGGTGCGCGGCGCAGCTCCGCGATGACCGAGGCCCCCAGGTTCGCCGCTATCTCCCGGCGTAGCACCGGCCGGTCCGCGACCACCGTGCCGACCGCGGCAACCACGAGCCCGAGGACGAGCCCGAGCACGAGGCCGATCGCGGCGTTGGTGGCAGCGGTCTTCGGCAGGGAGTGCCGCACCGCGCGCGGGGCGTCCACGATCTGCGTGCCTGCGATGAGTTTGGGCGTGCCGGTACGGGCCTCGGCGGCGCGTTCGTCGAAGTCGGCGATCCGCGAGTTGAGCTCGGCCCGGCGGGCGAAGAGCGACTCGATGCTGGCCGACGCCGTCGGGTCGGTGTCCGGCGACCGGCCTCCGATCGCCTTGTTGACCTGCTCCAGTTCGTCCCGCATGCGGTCACGCTGGTCGAGCAGGGCCTTGGCCTCGGCCTTCGCGGTCTCCCGCATCCGCCGCACATGGTCCGCGACGAACGCGTCGGCCAGCGCCTTGGCCCGGGCCACCGCCGCCGCGTCGCTGTCGGCCGACACCTCGATCTGCAGCAGGTTGTTGGTCAGGCCGGTGCCGCGGTAGTCCTGCATGAAGTCTTCGGGTTTCTCCGGGGACTTGAGGGCTTCCAGGGCCTTGCCGGCGATCCGTGTGGTCCCGAGCAGCTCGACGTCGGTGCGTATCAGCGTTCCGGTGTCGTTGGGCTGATCGTCCTGGTGCACGACAAGCACCTTGGTCACCGCGGTCGGCGCGGGCGGCAGCAGGACGGCCACCGCCACCCCGGCCATCAGTCCAAGGAGCGCCATGACGCACCAGAGGCGGCGGCGCCTGCGCACCGCGACCACCAGCGCGTGCAGGTCGAGCAGCGGAGTGGCCGCGGACGGCTCCGAAGCCGTGCTTGTCGTCACTCCGGACCTCCCGTCGCGTGGCCGCGGACCGCGAGCGCCGGCGTGGCGTTCTCGGCGGGCTGGTCGGCGGACCGCGACGGACGGACTCGGACGGTGCCGGCGACCACTATGCCGACGACCTCGTGTCTGGCTTCCGCGCACGCCTCGGCGAGTCCTGCGAGCTCGCCCGTGGTCCAACTGCCCGCGCTGAGGACGACCAGGGCCCCCGACTCGGTGTCGCGGTCCGGCACCATCGGCCGGTCCACCGGCACGTCCACCACCCGCAGCAGCGGATCGCTCTTGGCCTCCGTGACGAGCTGACCGGCGGCCCGGCGGGCGGTCTCGTCGCCGTCCGGTACGACGACCAGCAGCCGCCGGGGAGCCGGGAGCCGGGTCCGGAGACGGGCGCACACCCGCCGGTAGCGGATCCGCCGGCCGGCCTCGTCGCCGGAGGCCTGTGGAGCCGGCACGTCCCACCGGGTGTCGAGGCCGAGGAACCGGCGGAGCCGGGCCCACGGCCCCTGGCCCGTCGGCCGGCGCGCGGCCCGTTCCGCGGGCACGTCGACGGTGCCGAGCAGCGTCGAGCCCAGCGCCGCGGCGATCTCCGGTTCGGTGCGCGCCCGGCGGTTCATCCGTGCCGCCGCGAGATGGCCGACGACCGCGAGCAGGAAGGACAGCAGCGCCCCGGCGACGATGAGCTGCGTCCTCGTCGGCGGCGCCTCGCCGGTGGGCCGGGGCGCCGGGCCCATGACGACCATGCCGGCCGTGTTGGACGCCGGGTCGGCCTCGTCCAGCTTCTTCATGGCCTCCTCCAGCGAGGTCCGCAGCTTCTCCAGCGAGGTGCGGGCCTGCACGCTCTCCACGGTCCGCCCCGGATCGGCCGCGTCGGCCAGGTCGCTGATGCGGCGGTTGGTCTCCACCACCTTCTGCCGCAGCTCCTCGGGGCCCGTGGCCGCTTCGGAATCGGAGTTTCCGCCCGCGATCCGCGCGGAGAACGCGACGAACTCCTTGGCCACCCGGTCGGAGAGCCGTTGCGCGCGCTCCGGGGAGCCGGCCGTACCCGAAATCTTGATGATGTTCCCGTCGGTGGCCTTGGCGCTCACTCGGTCCCGCAGGTCGCCGCCGCTGACGTCCTTCCAGTCGAGTGAGGCGGCCGCACGGTCGACCACCGCGGAACTGGTGGCGATCTCCGCCTGGGTGAGCAGCTCGCGCTCCTCCCACTGCCCCGGCAGCAGCACGGACGCGGACGCCGTGTACCGGGGCGGGAACACCACGGAGGCGCCGTAGCCGACGAGCGCGCCGACCACGGCGAGGGCGGCGAGCAGCCGCCAGCGCCGACGGAGGATCCGCCCGACCATGACCAGGCGTATCGGGTCATCACTCAACGGAGGGGCCTCCTCCGCTTCCGCCCCGGGCCGCCCGCCGACACCGCGGCCCGACCGCGGCAGGCGGCGGCGTAGGCGGCGAGCAGCGCCGCCTGCGAGTTCCGCCAGGAGAGCGGCCCGCTGATCCGCTCCCGGCCGATCTCGCCCATCCGGGCCCGCTTCTCCGGATCGTCGAGGAGCTCCGTGATGAGCTTGGCGAACGCGGCCTCGTCGTTGGCGGGCGCGTACACGGCGGCGTCACCGGCGGAGACGCGCGCCTCCCGGAGGTCGAACGAGACGATGGGCCGGCCCATCGCCATGTACTCCAGGACCTTGTTCATCGTCGACACGTCGTTGAGCGGATTGCGCGGGTCGGGGGAGAGGCACACGTCCGCGGTGGACAGGTAACGCACCAGGTCGGCATCCGGGATGCGCCCGGTGAACTGCACCTGGTCGGAGAGCCCGAGCCGCCCGGCCAGCTCCACCATCGCGTCGAAGGCGTCGCCGGAGCCGACGAACACCGCGTGCCAGTCGGTCCGCCCGAGCTCGTCGCGCAGCTTCGCGAGGGCCCGCAACGCGTAGTCGACACCGTCCTGCGGGCCCATGACGCCGAGATAGCACAGCAGATGCGACTTGCCGCGCTTCAACTCCGGTTCGGGCGCCACCGGTTGGAACCGGTCGACGGCGGGCGCGCTGCGCACCACGAAGACGTCCTCCGGCCGCTTGCCGCCACGGCTGACCGCGACGTCCCGGTAGCTCTCGTTCGTGGCGATCACGATGTCGGCGGCCCGGTACGTCATCCGTTCGAGGGCGCACACGCCGCGGTAGAGCAGGTCCTTGCCGCGGTCGAAGCGGGACAGGTACAGCTCGGGCACCAGGTCGTGCTGGTCGAAGACGAACCGCGCGCCGCGCCGCGTCAGCCACCGCGCCGGCAGGAACAGCAGGTCCGGCGGATTGCAGGCGTGGACCACGTGGACCGGGCCGACCTCACGGACGAGCCGGGCCGTGTGCCACAGCGCCGATCCGTACTCCCGCAGGTAGCCGGCCGGGCCTCCGGTGGCCGCGCGCAACGGGTAGCGGTGGATCCGCACCCCGTCGATCTCTGCCTCCGCCTCCGTGTCCCGCTTGCTCCCTTGCGGGCAGATGACGTCCACCCGCCAGCCCGCGTCCCGCAGCGTCGTGCACTCCTGCCACACCCGCCTGTCGAAGGGCACCGACAGGTTTTCCACGAGGATCAGTGCGCGTCGGTTCGGCCGGTCGCCGCCGGCCGTGTCACCGAGCGATATGTCACCAAGCAAGGCCCACGTACCCCGATTCGGTCCGGCGCGCGTCGGCGTCGGGAAGATGGATGAGGTCGATGAGGACCGGTCCTTCGTCGCCGTGCGGCAGCGCCGAGAGCACGGCCGGGTCCTTGGTCCCGACCAGGCACACCTCGGCGTGCTCGAGCACCTCTTCGACGGAGCCCGCGAGCAGCTGCGCGAGGTGCGGAAGGCGGGTCTCGATGTACTCGCGGTTGGCGCCGAGCAGCCGGGAGAGGCTGACGTTCGCGTCGTGGATCCGCAGGTCGTACCCCTTGCCGAAGAGCCTCTCCGCCAGCTCGACGAGCGGGCTCTCGCGGAGGTCATCGGTGCCGGGTTTGAAGGAAAGACCGAACATTCCGACCCGGCGCTTGCCGGTCCGCTCGACCAGGTCCACCGCGCGCTGCAAGTGGTCGGAGTTGGAGGGCAGCACGTGGGACAGGATGGGGACCGAGACGTCGGCCCGCTGTGCCGCGTGGACCAGGCTGCGCAGGTCCTTGGGCAGGCACGAGCCGCCGAAGGCGAAGCCGGGCCGCAGATAGGCGGGGCTGATGTTCAGCTTGCGGTCGGCCAGGAACACGTCCATCACCTGGTGCGAGTCCACCCCGAGCGCCTGGCACACCGCGCCCAGCTCGTTCGCGAAGCCGATCTTGAGGCCGTGGAACGCGTTGTCCGCGTACTTGATCGCCTCGGCCGTCGGGACCGGCACCCGGAACACCTCGCCGGGCAGGCCGTCGTAGAGCGCCGCCACCGCGTCACCGCTCGCCGGGTCGAGCTCGCCGATGACGGTCTTGGGCGGGTCGAAGAAGTCCCGCACGCTCGTGCCCTCGCGCAGGAACTCCGGGTTGACCGCGACCCCGAAGTCCACCCCCGCCGTGCCGCCGACGTACTTCTCCAGGATCGGGACCAGCAGGTTCAGGCAGGTGCCCGGCAGCATGGTGCTGCGGAACACGACGGTCTGGCGGCCGCCCCGCTCGGCCACCACGGCGCCGATCTGCTCGGTGACCCGCTCCAGATACGTGGTGCACAGGCTGCCGTTGGGCTCCGAGGGAGTGCCCACGCAGACCAGCGACACCTCGCTCTCCATGATCGCCTCGCGGACGTCGCCGGTGGCGCGTAACGCCCCGGTCCGCACGACCTCGGCGATGAGCTCGCCGATGCGCTCCTCGACCACGGGCGCCTTGCCGTCGTTGACCAGGTCGACCTTCACCTGGTTCACGTCCACCCCGATGACCTCGTGCCCCATGCTGGCCAGGCACGCGGCCGAAACGCAGCCCACATAGCCGAGCCCGAAAACGCTGACCTTCATGACTTCTCCCTCCCCCCAGGCAGGCCCTTGCGGCCTGCTGTCCCCGCGTCGGCCGGACAGCCGAGCCGCCGCCCGCCGCGCATCAGTAGGCCCCGTGCCCGGAGAGCACCGCACGCAGCGTCTTCCACAAGATCACCGCGTCCAGGGCGAGCGACCAGTCCTCCACGTACCGTAGGTCGAGGCGGACCGCCTCCTCCCACGGCAGGTCGCTGCGTCCGCTTATCTGCCACAGGCCGGTGAGGCCGGGCTTGACGAGCAGCCGCCGCCGGATGTCCGGGCCGTACGCGGCGGACTCCTCCGGCAGCGGAGGCCGCGGACCGACGAGCGACATCGATCCGGTGAGTACGTTGAAAAGCTGCGGGAGTTCGTCGATCGAGTACCGTCGCAGCACCGCTCCCACCCGGGTCACCCGCGGGTCCCGGCGGAGCTTGAACAACAGGCCGGCGCCTTCGTTGAGGTCGGCCAGCTCGGCACGTGCCCGGTCGGCCCCGGGGACCATGGTGCGGAACTTCAGGATGGTGAACTCGCGGCCGCCCTTGCCGACTCGGCGCTGGCGGTAGAACGCCCCGCCACGGCTGTCCACCAGCACGAGCAGCCCGACGAGCACCATCAGCGGCGCGAACAGCAGCAGCAGGATCGCCGCGCCCAACCGGTCGACGACCGCCTTGACCGCCCGGCGGCCCCCGGTGAAGGCCGGCATGCTGACCCGCAGCAGCGGAATCCCGAGCACCGCGTCGACGTGCAGCCGCGGTCCGGCCACCTCCATCAGGACGGGGGCCACGACCATCTCGGCATCGCTGCCCTCGAGGTTCCAGGCGAGCCGCTGCAGCCGGTCCGGTGACCAGTGCGGGTCCGGTGTGACGGCGACGACGCGGTAGCCGTCGCGGCGGACGTGGCCCGCGACGTCCGACAGTTCTCCGACGACCGGCACTCCGTCCAGGTGGTCACCGTCGAGCCCGGCGCCGTCCGTCGTGCACACGGCGTCCACCCGCCAGCCGAGGTGCGGAAGCTTGCGGGACCGGGTGATCAGGTCGCGCACGGTGGCCGGACTCCCGGCGGCGAGCACCGGTATCAGGCACCGCCCCTCTTTCCGCTGTCTGTGCAGCCGGAGGCGGAGCAGATACCGCGCGGTCATGGTGACGAGTGCGATCGCGGGGATCGCGACGAAGATCCAGAGTTTGATATTGCGCGAGGTGAGGGCTATTCCGCCGAGCGCCAGTACGACGACCGCCGCAAACAATGAACGTCCGAGTCGGCGGAATTCCTCGGCTCCTTGGCCGAGAACAGCCGGAGCCCACGCCCGGTTCACCGCAAGTGACCCCAGCACCAGCAGCTCGGTGCCGAATGCGAGAATTCCCCACTTCTCATGCCAGTTGGCCGCGTCCCGGGCCCCGAAGAAGATACCTATCGCCCCCACCACGAAGGCGGTGGCAACGGTATCGCTGGTGATCACGGTGCGTCTGTACCGCTGCTCCCAGTCGATCGCGGGCCGGTCGATCGTCCCGTCCGCCAGACGCCCGCGCGCCGACGGAATCGGGCTGACTAATCCCCCCTGCCGCACAGAACCCCCCAGGTCCCCAGTGGTTGGGCGTGTTCGCCCACACTTCCCCCCGGGAGACGACCGTCCCCCGCGCCGCACCGTTCTCCCCCACGGAAGGCCCCCGCCTCCCGCGCATGCAATTCCGGCCACTCAAGCGCTATTCGGTCAACCCGCCGTCGAGGCCCCGGGTGCTCCCCGCATCCGAGGCCCGCTCTCGGGCCACAAGGAATTGATCACCCCGCGCAGGGCACGGGGAAGCGCTTTCTTGCTGGTTGTGGCGCCGAACCCATAGATCATTACTCGTTGCTTCAGGTCCGAACAGCTGAAGCACGGTCAATCTAGACCATCGCGACGGCTATGGAGAGGGGATGTGTGGAATTTGTGCTCGAGGTTTGATGCCGGTTCAACGGACCGGTGTCCGCGCAGGGAATAGCGGGGTGAAAGCCGGGGCCCGGCAGGGTGGTGCCGCCTGGGGTCAGCGGGTGGTGCGGCCTGCGGTCAGAAGGCCGGCCCGGAGCCCTCCCAGCCCGCGACCGGTGCGCCCTCCAGGCGTCGTGTGCGGTAGCTGTCGGCGTCGAGCGCGACGACCTCGGCGTGATGGGCGAGACGGTCCACCGTCGCGGAAGCCGTGGCGCTGTCGCCGAACACCTCGTCCCAGCGGCTAAGCGGCCGGTTGCTGGTGACGATCAGCGAGGCACGTTCGTAGCGGTGCGAGACGAGCTGGAAGAGGAGGTGGGCGACCTCGGAATCGAAGGGCACGTAGCCGACCTCGTCCACGACGAGCACCGCGTACGCGTCGAGCCGGGTCAGCTCCTTGCGCAGCCGCCCCGCGGCCTTGGCCTCCGCGAGCCGGGTGCCCCACTCGGCGGCGGTCGCGAACAGCACCTGGTGGCCGGCCTGACAGGCCCGTACGCCCAGGGCGACCGCCAGGTGCGTCTTGCCCGTGCCGGGGCCGCCGAGCAGCACCACGTTCGCCTTGCGGGTGACGAAGTCGACCTTCCCGAGGCGGGTGATCACATGCGGCTCGGGCGCCCGCAGATGCCCCTCGTCGAACATCTCCAGGACTTTCCTGGCCGGGAACCCGGCGGCCTCGATGCGCTCCTCGGCACCGGACCCCGGCTCCGTCACCGCCCCGCCGCCCTCCGCCCCGCCGCCGTCCGCGGCGCCGCCGTCCCGCTGGGCGGGAATGACCACGGCGTAGGCACCCTCCTTCACGGTGCGCGCCCTGGTCTCGTGCGCCGCCATGGGCCCGGACATGTACGCGAGGATGGCCGCGGAGGCGATGAACGCCATGTGGATGACCGTCCCCCACAGCAGATCGTGCCGAGGCGTGTGGTGCACGTCGACGAACATCTGGAGCAGATGCACCGACGAGATCCCCACGATGGCCGTGGCCAGCTTGACCTTCAGCACGTTGGAATTGACGTGCGAGAGCCACTCGGGCTGGTCCCGGTGGCCCTGCAGGCCGATCCGCGAGACGAAGGTCTCGTACCCCCCGACGATCACCATGATCAGCAGATTGGCGATCATCACCACGTCGACGAGTTTGAGGACGGCGAGCATGACGTGCGTCTCGTCCGCGTGCCCGCTGATGACGTGGTGGATGAGGTGCCACAACTCGTTGAAGAACTTGTAGACGTACACGCCCTGCGCGGCCACCAGGCCGAAGTACAGGGGCGCTTGGAGCCAACGGGTCGCGAAGAGGGCGCACCCCAGGGTGGTCATGTTCGACGGGGGCGAGGCGGAGCGGGACACGAGACCTCCAACAGCCGTGAGGTCCGTCATTCTTGTGGTCCGCTCCCGACAATCTGAATTCGAGCCACTCGTTGGGGTTAATAGAAATCCAGTCGGACAGGTCCTCCCATCCGACCGCCTATGCGTAGAACCAGGTGAATCCGCGCGGTACGTCCCGTCCGTCGGTTCCTTCGACATCCGCGCCCCGGGCGCCGGGCAGGGCGGTGGTGGCGTCCGGTTGCCGGCCATAGGGTGACGGACCATGGAAGACGCCAGAGACGATCTCGGCCACCTCGTGTGGTCCCAGGCCGAACAGCGCGCCGCGCAAGGTGACACGGCGTACCTGGGCGAGCTGGGTTCGCTGCTGGCCGACCGGTACGCGGCCGCCGCCGAGCAGGTACGGGAGTACGAGCGCCAACTCGCCCACGTGGTCAGGGTGCTCGCCCTCACCCCCGGCCCGGACAGCCTGGTCCAGCTGCTCCAACTCCTCGACGAGAAACGCCCGTCCGGCCACGGCGCCCAGCCGCGCTTCGTCGCCTCCCTCCTCGCGGAGCACCATCGGGTCACGGACCTGGCGGAGACCGTCTTCGAACGCTCCGAATGGGAACGGCTCGACGAGCTCCGCGCCTGCCTCTTCCACGAGTTGCTGCTCCGAGGCGTGGACGTCGACGCCTTCCCGCCCCTGCGCTCCTGGCCGCTCGTGCGCCCCGGCTGGCATCCGCTCGCCTGGCTCCCGGTGCGCCGCCGCGACTTCGAGGCCGACGCCGACTTCCCGAGCCGTTCGCTGCACGGTTCCGCCTGCGGGGTGCCGGGCGGGCTGCCCGACGACGGTCGGACGGACCCGCCGACGCCCCGCACGTCCGAGCGGGCGGCCCTGCGGGACATCGCCACCACGGACGTCCACGAGAGCATCGTGGCCGCCGTGCAGGCCGGTGACTGGGGCGCCTGCGACGCCTGGGTCTTCATGCCGGACGAGCCCGTCGCCCCCGAGCGGGTGCCCGCGCTGCTGCCGACGCTGCCCATGTCCTGCGTCGACGGCCTCGGCCCCACCGGCCGCTTCGAAGTCGCCGTCCGCCCCCTGGCGGACATCTGGCGCCTGCTCTTCGCCACCGCCTCGATGGGCGGCATGGGCGGCTCGGGCGTGCAGGCCGCCTACGGCCGGCTGTGGGCATGGCGTTCGATCGCGGGACTCAGTGGCGCACCGGCGGGCGCGAGCGCGGAGGAGGTGGAGCGCCACGCCCGGCAGAGCACGTGGTTCCACTTCGAGGCCGACGGCGACTGGTTCCACAACGAGATCGGCTCCGACTACGGCATCGCCGCCCTCGCTCCCGACCACCGCCGGCTAGCCGTACTGGCGGCAACGGACACCGACTGATCGACTGACTGACTGATCGACTAACCCACTGATCGACTAACCCACTGAGCGGCTGGCCGACGGGAGGTATCGCCCGGTCGTGCTAATCCCGGGCCGGCTTCCACTCATGGGCGAGGAGCCCGAGCAGCACCTCGTCCAGGAACTCGCCGAGCACCCAGGCCGAGGAGCGCAGCACGCCCTCGCGTACGAAGCCGTTGCGCTCGGCGGAGCGCAGCATCGCGGCGTTGTCCGCCAGCGTCTCGATCTGCAGACGCTGCAATCCGCGGACGATGAAGCCGTAGTGGCACAGCGTCGCGACGACGTCGGTGCCGTAGCCCTTGCCACGAGCGGAGGGCAGCAGCCCGAGGCCGATGTGCGCGGACCGGTGGTGGTTGTCGATGCCCCACAGCGTCGCGGTGCCGACCAGCGTGCCGCCGTCCAACTCCACCACGGAGAACGGGACGAGCCCCTGCTCCTTGTCGTCCACGACGAGCCGCGGGTCCTTGGCCCCGGGCGTGATCGGCCGCCACGGCCCGGCCTCGGCCCGCGCGGCGTTGACCACGTCGTCGTAGAGCTCGGTCCGCAGCACCGGTATGTCGTCCTCGTGCCGGGCCCTGAGCCCGATCTTGTTCCCCTTCAACATGCGAGAGTCTTATCCGACCGCACGGGCGGGCGGCAAACCAATAAGACGGTGCGAGCAGTGCCGTACTCATGGCAGAGCGAGCGCACCGCCGCAAGGGAAGGTCGGCGGTGCGCTCGCTCGGGTCGCGGTGAGCCGGCTGGCTCCCGCAATGTGCTGCGCCAGATCAGTCGTTGACGCAGGTGTTGCCGAAGGCCGGGTTCAGCAGGCCGATGATGTCAACAGTGTTGCCGCACAGGTTGATGGGCACGTGGACCGGGACCTGAATGGCGTTGCCCGAGATCACGCCCGGCGAGTTCTGGGCCGCACCCTGCGCACCGGCGTCGGCGGCCGCCAGGCCGGCGCTGCCCATCACAAGGGCACCGGTGCCCAGTACGACACTCATCGTCTTCTTCATATGAGTACTCCTAGAGGTTCGGTGCGGTCCGGGGGCGTCCTGGTGGACCGCAACGCGACTTGTCACACGGCCGGAGCAGCAGACTCGGCCGACGCCCGGCAAGATCAACGATCAGCTCATTCCGAGGACACGGTCCAAACGGGCGATCGGAGTGATTGGAGTGTTTGGAGTGACTGGAGTGATCGGAGCGATCGAGTGTGCGGCCCGTTCGGGGACCATGCCCAGCGGCTTGCGGGTGGAGCGTGCGACGGTCTTGCCGACGAGCTCGGCGACGATGTTCGTGGCGGGCTGGATCTCCTCGCGCGGTGTGCTGTGGGGCACCGTGGGCGGCACGTGCGGCTGGGTGGCGAACGCGGCGACGGTCGGCAGTGCTGTCGCGGCAAGGGCACCGAGAACGATGAGGAGGGCTTGCAGGCGCGCGGGCACGGGGACAGTCCTTCCGGCTGGTCGAGGGAGTTGAGGGTGTCGAGGGTGTACGGGCCTCGGTTGCGGGCGGCGCGGGTCAGGCGGCGGGTGCCGGTTCGACCTTGCCCGGTTCGACCTTGCCCGGGTCCGTGCTCGGGGCGATCGGCGTGGGGGCGGGCTTGGCCTCGTCGGGCTTCGGCGCGGGGTCCGGAACGACGTCGGGGGCGGGCGTCCGGTCGTTGTCCGGGAGGGAGTCCGGGTCCGGGGCCGGTGTGGGCTCGGGGTCCGGGGTGGGGGTCGGGTCCGGCTCAGGCGTCGGGTCCGGCTTGGGGGTGGGGTCTGGCTTGGGGGTGGGGTCCTTCTTGGCCTGGTCGTCGTCGGACCAGGAGCTGAGCCTGCCGTCCGGGGACAGGACGACATGCAGCCCGTTGTTCTCGCCCGAGGCGGAGCGACCGTTGGCGTCGAGCGTGCCGATGCCCGCGCCGCCGGCGAATATGTCGGCCTGCCAGTGGTGGGCAGAGAGCTTGTAGACCTTGGCCATGGAGCCGTCCACCAGCGTGTCGATGCGGATCAGCTCGCGCTTGCCCGGCTGCGGCTTGGGCTTGGGCTTGGGCTTCGGCTTGGGGGCGGGCTTGGCCCGGTCCACCCAGGAGGAGAGCGCGCCGCGTGCGGTGAGCTTGACGTGCAGACCGTTCAGGTTGCCCAGGGCGGTCTTGCCGAACGCGTTCAGACCGCCGACCTTCTTGCCGTGGAAGAGGATGTCGCCCTGGTACTTGTTCTTGCCGAGCTTGTACACCTTGGCCGTGTGCCCCTTCAAGGCCAGCCGCACGGTCTTCACGTAGACACGCTTCGTCTTGGCCTTGGAGTTTGCCGCGGCGTGCGGCTTGGTGTGGCTGTGAGTACCGGCCGTCACCGAGGCGGAAGCGGTGGCCGGCACGTGCTGCGTGGCCGCCAGAGCACCGGAGGCGGCGCCCAGAGTGATCGCCGTGGTGGCCGTCGCGGTGACGATGCCGGTGCGCAGGGCGCGGGGAGTCATACGCATGGGAAAGAGGGCCCTTCTGGGGATGGGTCTCGTCTTCTCGTGGGGTGGCCGCCCCGTTGCGGCGACATCCACGAAGTTACGCACCTCACATCAAGCCCACCCATAAGCGATGTAACAGCCAAAAGGTATGTATGCCGCGGGTTCTTCACAGGGGGCGTCTGCCTGTTCGTCGCATAACACGACACCCCGGCCCCGGCCAGATAGACGGTCCTCCGCCCGTACGGATCGCCCGCTCGGTCCGCCCCCACATGCGGTACGACGCCACCGCCCCGACGCTCGGACCATGCGCACCCGTACACGCCTCGCCGTCGCCCTCTTCACCACGCTGCTGCTGGCCGCTACCGCGTGCGGCGGCGAGGACGGCACTTCCGACAGATCCGATCCGATGCGGGACAAGCAGTGGGCGGTCGACGCGCTGAAGCTGCCCGACGCGTGGGACGACACCAAGGGCGACGGCACGGTCATCGCGGTCGTCGACTCCGGTGTCGACCTCGACCACCCCGACCTGAAGGGCCGCCTGGTCGACGGCCACGACTTCGTGGACGGTGACGACGAGCCCAAGGACATGAACGGCCACGGCACCCACGTCTCGGGCATCGCGGCCGCCCACACCGACAACGGAGTCGGGATCGCGGGCGGCGCCCCCGGCGCCAAGATCATGCCGGTGCGGGTCCTCGGCGCCGGCGGCACCGGGGACAACGCCCACATCGGCAAGGGCATCGTCTGGGCCGCCGACCACGGCGCCGACGTCATCAACCTCTCCCTCGGCGAGAGCGGCCTGATGGCGCGCCTCCTCAAGGGCGGCACCCTCAACGACGCCATCGCGCACGCCCACGACAAGGGCGCGGTCGTGGTCGCCGCTGCGGGCAACGAAGGCACCGCGCTCCAGCCCTACAAGCCCGCCACGCCGGTCCTGGTCGTCGGCGCGAGCGCCCAGGACTCCAAGCCCGCCGAATTCTCCGACTTCGGCGCACAGCAAGCCGTTTCGGCGCCCGGTGTCGGCATCCTCTCCACCCTGCCGACGTACCGCACGAAGGAGACGCTGAAGAACGACAGCGGCTACGGGGAACTGGACGGCACCTCCATGGCCGCTCCCTACGTCTCCGCCGTCGCGGCCCTGCTCCACCAGCAGGACCGCACCCCGGACCAGATCATGGCGGCCATCCGCAGCACGGCGAAGAACCCGGACAAGCTCCCCAAGCTGGGCCTCGGCATCGTCGACGCCGAGGCCGCGGCCGCCTCCGCCAAGGGCTGACCGGCCGTGCACGGCGGCACACCGGAGGCCGGCGCACGGGAGCGGGCAGCGGCGTGACACATCCGGGGACCCTCATCCTGATCATGGCGGTCGCCGTGCTCGCGCCCCTGCTGGCGCACGCCGCCGGCCGCCGGCTGCGCGTCCCTCTGGTCATCTTCGAGATCGTCCTCGGCATCCTCATCGGCCCCGACGTGCTCGGCTGGGCGCACCACGACGAGGTGATCGACACGCTCTCGGAGCTCGGCCTGTCCATGCTCATCTTTCTCGCGGGATACGAGATCGAGTTCGCGGCCATCCGGGGCGACACCCTGCGCCGCTCGGTTCGGGCCTGGCTCCTCTCCCTCGCCCTGGGCCTCGGCATCGCGCTGGCACTGACGGGCATGGACCTGTCCCGGAGCGTGGTCATCGGCACCGCGCTCACCAGCACCGCCCTCGGCACGGTCCTGCCGATCCTGCGCGACAGCGGCGACCTGCGCGGCCGCTTCGGCACCGTGATGATGGCCTTCGGGGCCGTCGGCGAGTTCGGGCCGATCATCGCCATGGCGGTGCTGCTCAGCGGCCGCGAGCCAGGGGTGTCCACCGTGGTGCTCGCCGCCTTCGCGGTCATCACCGCGGCGGCGGTCCGCTGGGCGCTGCGCCCTCACCCGCCGTGGTTCGCCCAGCTCATCCGTACGACGCTGCACACCAGCGGTCAGTTCGCCGTCCGTTTCGTGATGCTGCTGCTCGTCGCGATGCTCGCCCTCTCGCACGCGTTCGGCCTCGACGTGCTGCTCGGCGCCTTCGCGGCGGGACTGCTGACCCGGCTCGTCTTCCAGGGAGCGGCCCCCGAGAGCGGCGAGGAAGTCCTGGGCAAGGTGGAAGCGATGGGTTTCGGCTTCCTCGTCCCGCTGTTCTTCATCGTCACCGGCATCAACTTCGACCTCGCCTCGCTGCTCGACGGCGGCCGGGCCCTCCTGCTGCTCCCCGTCTTCCTGCTCCTGTTCCTCGTCGTACGAGGACTCCCGGCCTACGCGCTGGCGCCACGCGATCTGGCCCCGGCCGACCGCAGGGCCCTGACCCTGTACTCCTCGACGTGCCTGCCGCTCGTCGTCGCCATCACCACCATCGGCCTCGACGAGGGCGCCTTGGAGAAGGGGGAGGCGGCGGCCCTGGTGGGCGCCGCCATGGTCTCCGTCCTCGTCTTCCCGCTGCTCGCACTGCGCGTGCGCGCCAAGGCGGGGAAAGCCACGAAGACCCCTGCCTCGGGCGGCGGACCGTCCTCGGGGTCGGGATCGGGGTCGCGATCGGGGCCAGGGTCCGGATCGGAGTCGGAGGCGTGGTGACGCCATGACCGTGCCGCGGCAGGCCCGCGCGCTCGCCCCGATGATCACCCCGGCGCTGCTCGTCGGTGTGGGGTCGAGCCCGCTCCGCGTCGCGGCGCTGCCCGCGTGGCTCCTCGTCACCGTACGCCCGGACATGCGCGTCAAGGACGACGAGACGGTCGTCAGTGGGGCAGCCGCATGACGAGCGTGACGACGGCTCCGATGGCGCCCGCGGAGACCGTGAGGTGGTCGGTGATGCGACCGGCGAGCCACAGTCCGCTCCCCACGGCGTGCCCGTCGTTCCCGCGGGCCGGCCCGGGAACGACGTCCGCGGTGAAGCCCGACCCGCGGTCGTGGATACGGCACTCCAGATGGCCGTCGGCGCGCTGCAGGGACAGCGTGCCGCCGCCGCCCGCGTGCGCGATGGTGTCGGTGGCCACCGCGTCGATGGCCACGATGAAGTCGCCGCGCCGTGGTTCGGGCAGCCCCTCGCGGTCGGCGTACCGGTCGATGAGCATGCGCAGCCGGGGCAGGTCCTCCTGGGTGAGGGGGGACTCCAGCAGGGGAGTGGTGGGCAGGTCGCGGGAGCCGGGTGATGACATCAGCGGCTCACCTCGCTGAGCACCAGGACGGGCATGTTGTCGGCACCTGCCCGGCGCAGTATGCGGGCGCCCGCCGGATGACAGTGGACGTGGATTCCGTCGTGCTCGGAGGCCGCGACCAGCCTCAGCAGGTCCACGGCGCAGGCCGCGCTGAGGAAGACGAGCTGGGACATGTCCACCGTCAGCCGCCGCGTGTCCGAAGTGCGCACCAGCCCTTCGCGTACGGCGGCGACGAACTCTTCCCGGGTGGCGAGATCCGCCTCTCCGGCCAGCCGCACGGTGCCGTCCGACTGCTCCGCGTGCAGGGCTCCGAGGCGGGACAGCAGCCGACAAGGGTGCGCCCTGTGCATGGCTTTCAGCACCTCGGGAGTGAACCACCGGCTGTCGTAGGCACAGATCTCGGTGTACGGGCGGTCGGTGAACAGGTGCTGGGCGTGGGACTCGCGGTGCATCATCACCGCCACGTCGGCGTTCAGGTCGCCCACCCAGTGCATGTCGATATAGGTGCGCAGACCGCGGAAACCCTCCTCCAGGGCACGGTCGGTCTCCTCCTCGATGCGTTGCCACTGCCGCTCTGGGGTGAAGTGGGGGGCGGGGTGGATCAGCGCGCGCATGCTGCTGACCACCAGCTGCCCCCGCTCGCGGGCGGCGCCCAGCAGCGGCCCGGGGACTTCGAGCCGGTTCCACACCTCGCTGTCGGCCAGCTGCGGCGCGGCGAAGACCATCACCTTCTCGCGCTTGGCGAGCCCGGTCCACGCGAACGTGGTCACCACGTCGCGGCCCGCGTCATCGTCTTCGTAGCTGACAAAGGCGTGGTCTCCCGCCCGAAGCTGCTGCACCGGCATTGTGCCGGCAGATGCCGCATCATCAGCAGCGGCCATCGTTCACCCCCAAGACACCGAACGGACCGCCGAGTAACACAATCTGCGGAACTGGTGCCTACGTTAGTGATCTGATCCGTGCTCAGGCGGGCTCAGTAGGGAATCGACGCCCGTCGCCCCAATCGGTGCTTTTGCTGATCGTACGGAGCTGAAGTGGGGCCGGCTCCTGTCGTCTTCTGATCGGCGAATCCATGAGGGCGCACGGTTCGCGGTGCGCGGTCCAGTTGGGGCGGGCTGCAGTCCGCTCGACGATTGGGCATACTGCTGCTGGGCGCTGAAGTTCCCTCTCCTGCAGTCGAGTTGGCCGTACGGAGGTGGTCTGGATGACGCTGCGAACCTCTGCCAGACACGGGTGTCTGATCGTGGAGATGCCGCGGGAAGTGGACATCAGCAACGCCGAACCGCTCCGGCAGGAGCTGCGTGACGTGTGCCGCACCCTGCTGGAGCCCGCCTCGCACGACCGGCCGACCGCGGTGGTCGTGGACTGGTCGGCCGCGCCGTTTCTGACCATCGCCGGCGTCGCGGTGCTCGACGACTTCCGGCGGCAGGCCGGCACGCACGGGGTACCGGTGCGGGTGGTCGTCTCCCGCAGGTGGCCTCGCGCGGTTCTGCGGATGGTGGGTCTGAACTCTCTGCTGGCGATCCACGACACCGTGGAGGAGGCGCTGGCCGGTGACGAGCCCTCCCGCGACAGCCAGG
This sequence comes from Streptomyces sp. NPDC018029, assembly GCF_044327655.1. NCBI lineage: Bacteria > Bacillati > Actinomycetota > Actinomycetes > Kitasatosporales > Streptomycetaceae > Streptomyces > Streptomyces sp. NPDC018029. Next base: position 195,102 of record NZ_JBIRFV010000006.1, read on the forward strand.
GTCGGCCCGAGACCGGCAGGGCGACACCCTGACGCCGGAATCGACGGGGCAGACGGGTCGGACGGGTCGGATGGATCGGACGGGTCAGACGGGTCAGACGGGTTGGTGCGGACATGGCCAGTGGCGAACGGCGGGGGCGTGGGACCCCCGTCAGCCGTCTGGGCGACCATCTGGGCCTGGTCTCCCAGCTCACCGAGCAGGCCCGGGTCGGACTGGAGAAGGAGTCCGACACCGCGCGCATCTTCATGGCGATCTACTCCGGCTTCCTCGTGGAGGCCGGAGCCGGCATCCGGTGGTTATTGGAACCGTCGCTGATCGAGCGGGCGACCGTCGCGGTCCGCCGCGAGGCTCCGGCGGGCAGGCGTGCGGAGCGCGACCTGGCCACCCGGCTGCTGGCGACCATCTGGACGGCGGGAGTGGTCGCCGGCGTCGACACCGAGGACTGGGTGCGCAGCGCTCCAGAGCTGCCCGCGATCTGTCTGCGCATGGCCGCGCAGGTCCTGGACGGGGGCGAGGGCGGGTCCGGAGCCGACTGAGGCACGCCCCCGGGCGGCCGAGGGGTTCGTCGCGCAGGAAGCGGCCCGGCCCCGAGGCCTAGGCGGCATCCATGGCGCCGCGCACGAATCGCCGTACGTGGGCCCGCACGGCCTCGGGCCGCTCCCGCCACGGCTCGTGCCCCGCGCCCTCGATCCGTGTCAACGGAAGCGCGAGCCGGTGCGCCAGTGACTCCAGCGCCGACACGGGACGGGGATCTCCGGCCCCGCCGAGGAGCTCCGTCCGCGCGGGCAGGCACGCGCGCAGCTCGGCAAGGTGTTCGTCCAGCGGATCCGCGCGTCCTTCCGCGCCGAGTTCGGCGTTCATGACCCAGTTGACCGGGCGGCGCCGCCGAGCGGCCTGAGCGGCCCAGCTCCACCTCCGTCCGGGATCGGCGTGGTCGGGGAACCAGGCCAGCGTGAGGAGCTCGGCCTCCTGCTCCTCCGTGCGGTGCGGCAACCCTTCGAGCTCGCGCAGCCGTTCCTGCTGCGCCGTGGACATGCGCCGGGCGCGCTCGGCCCGTTCCGCGGCGCGCCAGGCACCGACGAACGGCCCGCACATCAGCAGCGTGGCGGCAACCCGGTCAGCGTGCCGCAGGCAGAACCGGCTCGCCAGATCGGTGCCGTAGGAGTGCCCGATCAGTACGGCTCTCGGCACGTCCCACACGTCGAGCAGCTCGGCGAGATCGTCGACATGGCGGGCGAGGGAGTGGCGGCCCTGCCAGGGGGAGCGGCCCGTGCCGCGCTGGTCGTAGCGGTACACGGGCGCGAGGTCCGCGACCATGGGCGCGACATCGGCGAGATAGTCCGGCAGCCCCGGGCCGCCATGGAGCAGGACCACGGCCGGCCGTCGCCTCGTGTCACCCAGCGCCGTCCAGCTCAACTGCGTCTCGTCGGTCATCGATGCGAGGCCCCGCGTCTCCTTGAAGGTCACCGGGGGAACCTACCGGGGAGGGCGAGCGGGTGAGTGGTCCGCTTCTGGTCGGTGGCGCACACTTTTACCAGAGGCCGGTGCCGTGCCGGCCGTGACGAGGGTGTTCGGTGTGCTCGAGGTCCCGCTGTGGCTGTGGGGGGCTTTCGCCGCGACCGTGGTGGTGTCGCTGGCGGTGGACCTGCTGGCCCACCGCAGCGCGCACGTCATCGGCTTCAAGGAGGCCGCCGCTTGGAGCGCCGTGTGGGTGAGCCTCGCCCTGGTCTTCGGCGCGGTCGTCTTCGTCGTCCTCGGTACGACGGCGGGCACCGAGTACACGACGGCGTGGCTGCTGGAGAAGAGCCTGTCCGTCGACAATCTCTTCGTCTTCGCCGTGATCTTCGCCTACTTCAAGGTGCCCCGGGCCTACCAGCACCGGGTGCTGTTCTTCGGCGTCATCGGCGCACTCGTCTTCCGCGGCATCTTCCTGTGCCTCGGTGTGGCCGTGGTCAGCCGCTTCACGGCGGTGCTGTTCGTCTTCGCGGCGGTCCTGTTCTACAGCACCTACAAGCTCCTCAAGGGCGACGAGGAGAGCTTCGACCCGGGCAAGAGCTTCGCAGTGCGGATGCTGCGCAAGGCCATCCCGGTCAGCGACGAGTACGCCGGGGCGAAGTTCTTCGTCAAGGAGGCCGGCAAGCGGATGGCGACCCCGCTGCTCGCGGTGGTCGCGGCGATCGAGGCCGCCGACCTGATCTTCGCCGTCGACAGCGTCCCCGCCGTTCTCGCGGTCAGTGACGACGCGTTCATCGTCTACACGAGCAACGTGTTCGCGATCCTCGGCCTGCGGGCGCTGTACTTCCTGCTCGCGGGGCTCCTGGACCGATTTCACCTCCTGAGCAAGGGCCTGGCGATCATCCTCGCCTTCATCGGCGTCAAGCTCATCTTCCAGGCCTCGCACAAAATGATCAGCCCGGGCATCCCGGAGATCCCCTCACCGGTGAGCCTCGCGGTCATCGTCGTCGTCCTGACGGGTTCGGTGGTGCTCAGCCTCAAACGACCGCCGGAGCCCCCGGCAATCGAAGGAAGCGGACCACTTTCCGATGGGGCGTTTCGGGCATATCGTAAAGATATGGTCAAAATGAAGCGTGAGGTTGAGGTTGAGGTTGAGGCACACACGTGTCCGACCTGCAAGAAGACCGTGCCGCTGACCATTCACCGGCACAAGAGCCTCGGGGTGTACGTGCCCTCCTGGGTCCCCGGGGCGTGTCAGAACCGCGAATGCCCCGACTACCGGCTGGATCCCACACACAAGCACCCACCGGAATCCCGTCAGTGACCCGTGGTGTCGCCCGCCCACACCGCAGGGGTCCGGCCTGACCACGGGTCGGCCTGTTCGAGTTGTCCGGCGAGGCGGAAGAGGCGCCCTTCGAGCCCGTAACCGGCGGCGAACTGCATGCCTGTCGGGAGCCCGGTCCCGGCGTCGGCCGTCACCGGGACGGACATGGCGGGCGTGCCCGACACGTTGAACGCCATGGTGAACGGCGAACGGTCGTTGAGGCGGTCGATCCACCCGAGCCCGTCCAGCGCCTCCGCGCCCTCGGTGTAGGCGCCCAGAGGCATGGGAAGCTCCGGCACGGTCGGGGTGAGCAGTACGTCGTGGGTGTCGAAGTACCGTGCCAGGCTTCGGGCGACCCGGTTGCGGACCGCGAGAGCGGCGACGAACTGGGCGCCGCTGACCCGCTGCCCGTAGTGGTAGCCGGCGAGGGTCGCCGGTTCGAGCGTCGAGGAGTCGACGGGCCGGTCGAAGGCGGCGGCCAACTCGTCGACCGACGCTGCGAGGTTCGCCGTCATCAGCCGGGCGTTGGCCAGGACGAACTCCTCCCAGCCGACCCCGAGATCCACCGTCGCCTCTTCCACCTGATGCCCGAGGGATTCGAGGAGGCGCACGGTCCTAGAGAGCGCGTCGGCCACCGGCCCGCTGGTGCGGCGTCCGCCCCACGCCTGGGGGAGCACACCGATCCGCAGGGAACCCGGGTGGCGGGAGACTTCCTCCGCGTACGGCCGGGACGGCTCCTGGGCGAAGTAGGGGTCGCCCGGCTCCGGACCGCGGATCCGGTCGAGCAGCGCCGCGCTGTCGCGCACCGTGCGGCTGACACTGCCGTGCACGGCCAGGCCATTGAAGACCTCGTCGGCGTCGGGCCCCATGGAGACCCGGCCGCGGGTGGGCTTCAATCCGAAGAGGCCGTTGTAGGAGGCCGGGATGCGGAGGGAGCCCGCGGCGTCGGTGGCGTGCGCGATCGGGACCACACCGGCGGCGACGGCCGCGCCCGCGCCCCCGCTCGAACCGCCCGCGCTCAGCTCCACGTTCCACGGGTTCCGGGTCGGGCCGTACAGCTCCGGTTCCGTCGTGATGCTGTAGGCCATCTCCGGCGTCGCGGTACGCCCGAACGTCACGAGGCCCGCCCGCCGCAGACGCAGCATCAGCGAGGAATCGGCACCGGCGACGAGGCCGGCCGCGAGGCGGCTGCCCAACTCCATCCGCCTCCCGGCCATGGAGACTCCGATGTCCTTGATGAGAAAGGGAACCCCGGCGAGCGGCCCCGACGACGCGCTGCCACTGTCACTGCCGCTGTTCTTGGAGGGCTCGGGTTCGTCGTCGGTCGGCCAGGTCTCGACGATGGCGTTGAGTCGCGGGTTGACCGCCTCTGCGGCCTCGCGGGCGGCTGCCTCCAGCTCGACAGGCGTCACCTCGCCCTTGGCCACCAGCTCGGCGAGTCCGACCGCGTCGAAGCTCACGTACTCGGTCACTCTCATCTGTCACTCCCAGCGCAGCAAGCGATACCAGTGAGTACTGAACGATACCGATCGGTATCGCACGGGACGGATTGGTACCGTAGCAGACATGGCATCGACCGACAGAAGGCCCAGCAGGGTGGCCAAGCTGCCCCCTCGTGAGCGCATCCTCGACGCGGCGGAAGAGCTCTTTCAGAGCGAGGGGATCCGCCGGGTGGGCGTCCAGGCGATCGCCGAGCGGGCCGAGACCACCAAGATGGCGATCTACCGGCACTTCGAGACCAAGGACGCGCTGGTCGCGGAGTGGCTGCGGATCGTCGCCGCCGACTACCAGGCGGCCTTCGACCGGGTCGAGGCGGAACACCCCGGCAGGCCCAGGGAGCAGATCCTGGGCCTGGCCCGCTTCATCGCCGAGGGGCTGCCCTCGGTCTCGCACCGGGGCTGCCCGTTCATCAACTCCATCGCCGAACTGCCCGACCGCGCCCACCCCGCCCGGCGAGTGATCGAGGAGCACAAGGCCCGCCAGACCCGCAGGCTCGTCGGCATGTGCGCCGCGGCGGGGCTCCCCGACCCCGAGCAGGCCGCGGCCGCGATCACCTTCGTACTCGAAGGGGCGCAGGTCAGCACGCAGAACGGCAGCATCGACCAGGCGGGGGAGCGGCTGCTGAGGATCGTCGAGGGAATCATCGCCCAGCTCGTCGAGAAAGGACCGACTCGACGAGCTGGATGAGCTCGATGAGCTGGATGAGCTGGATGAGCTCGATCAGTTGGATCGGCAGATGCAGAAGGGGTGCCCCGCCGGATCGGTGAGAACCCGCGCCCTCGCGGCCTCGTGAGGCTGGTGATCCGGCTTCCCCGCACCCAACCCCAGCAGCCAGGCCTCGGCCTCGTCCAGGTCCTCCACGTCGAAGCAGAGGTGCAGCTGCTGAGGGACTGTCTGGCCGGGCCAGCTCGGGGCCCGGTAGCCGTCGACCCGCTGGAAGCCGATGAAGAGGCCGTCGTCGCGGTTGAGGCCCGCGAAGTCGGCGTCCGACTTCGGGTGCGGCGCGAAGCCGGTGGCCTGTTGATAGAACGCCGCCAACGCCAGTGGATCGGGGCAGTCGAGCGTTATCGCAGCCAACTTCATCTGCGGGGACATGGCACCTCCGGGGTGTGCGGGGAATTCAGGACTTTCAGAGCATTCAGAGCATGATGAGCAGACGCGTCTTCGGCTTGAGTTTCCTGTTCACCGAACGGCTCTGCACGTACACCTCCAGTTTGGGGTTGTTGCCCGCCTTCACGGAGACGGTTCCCTGAATTCCCGTGCCGAACAGAAGGCTGCGCGCGGCGTCGCCCGTATAGGCGCGGTCGGTGTCCTTCTCCACCACGATGACTTCCTTGTTCGGCTGCACCTGGGCCCGGGCGCCCAATTGGTAGTAGCACGCGCCGCGTTCGTACGTCACGCCCGGGTGTGAATTGACGAAGGGGCGGATCTCGACCTCCTGGTCGACCTTCAAGAGGCGGTATCTGTCGGCCGGAATCGGTTCGAGGTTCGCCCGCACCTCGTCCACCGATATGTCCTGGCCGACGGCGAACAGGTTCTTCGTGCCGCGCAGGCCCTGCTCCCGTCCGCGGAGGAAGCTGGTGGCGGCGGCGCGCACGGTGCCGATCGCCTCCTCGACGCCCTTCTGGGAGTCCGCGTCCCAGATGGCGATGTTGCCGGCGGGGAAGCCGTAGTTCTGGGCGGTCCGCTTGGCCAGGGAGTTCGGCACGAGGATCGCGGAGGTCCAGTGGCCGGGGAGCCCGCCCATCTTCGCCGTGATCCTGTCGAGCCAGGGGCCGAGGACGGTCATGTCACCGTCGTGCCGCCGGTCGCCTCCGGAGGCGTTCTCCTCGCCGTCCGTCACGACGATCTGGAGGAAGCTGTGCTCGCCGTACTCCTCCCAGATGTGGCCCAGGTCGTCCAGGGACTTCAAAGAAGCCTCGATGAGAGCCGTCGCTCCATTGTTGACGCGGTACAGGCCCCGCATGGACGGAAGATGCTTCACATCCATGTCCCAGACCAAATTCTCCACCCTGTGGTCGAAGGAGTAGAGGCTGATTCGCGTTTCGTGGCCGAGGCTGTCCGATTCGGCCTTCAGGCCCGCGACGAACTCGTCCACGACGCGGATGAGTTGGTTCTCGTGCGGACGCATGGAACCCGAACAGTCCACTACCAACGCGACGTGATTCACCTTGTGCTGGATCCTGTTTGCGGACATGTTTCTGCTCCCCCTCCGAAGCTCCCCGAGTGATGAGTTCACTCTATGGGGAGGCACTGACAACGGCCTTGGCGCTGTCCGGCCCGCTGCTCGTGCCGAGAGGGCCGCGACCGCAGCCCGGGCTCGGCTCCCAGGGCCGAAACGTCCCACCTCCACACCGCGCCCATGTCTCTCATGTCTTCGACACTTGACTGATAGTGCTCAACTATTGACGTGACTCGTTCAGGAAATTTATGGTCCCTGGACCTCGCAGGTGAACCAGAGTGACCAGAGTGACGGAGAACAATGACGTACTCCCTCGGTGCGCTGCCGCGTGCCGCCCGACTGACCGCGGTGCTGCTGGCCGGAGCCCTCGTCGCCTCGGTGCCGCCGGCCGCCTCCCAGCCGGCGCGGAGCGACAACGCCGCGGCCCCGGACTGCCGAGGCGGGAACGGCGACGGCTGGACGCTCACCACGACCACCCGCTCCGACGCCACGGACACCCACCACGCCTTCGTCGGCAACGGCTATCTGGGGCAGCGCGTGCCGCCGAACGGGGCCGGTTACGCCGACAGTGAGGCCAAGACCGGCTGGCCGCTGTTCACCCCGCGCTACGACGGCTCCTTCGTGTCCGGCCTGTACGCCCACAACAAGAAGACCGCCGAGGACCGGCAGGCCGTCGCCGCGCTGCCCACCTGGACCGCACTGACCCTCAGCACCGGCGGAGCCCACGCCGATACCTTCAACTCTTCGACGCCGTCCGGACGCATTTCCGACTACCGTCAGTCGCTCCACCTCGGCTGCGGTCTCGTCCGGACGTCGCTGACGTGGACCGCCGCCGACGGCCGCCGCACCGACCTCGTGTACGAGGTGCTCGCCGACCGCGCCAACCCGCACGTGGGCGCCGTACGCATGAGCATGACCCCGCACTGGAGCGGCAAGGCGACCGTCACCGACATGCTGGACGGGCGCGGCGCGCGGCGTGTTCAGCAGACCGGCGGCGGCGACCGCACCGGCGAGCACCGTGGCGGTGGCCGGACCGCACCGAGCATGGACGTGGCGTTCCGCACGGACGGCACGAAGGTCGACGGAGCCGTCGCCTCCACCCTGCGCGCCGGACGCGGAGCGCACGCCGCATCGACGCACAGGGCGGCCCGGGCCAAGGGGCTGACCGCACGTCAGGCGCTGGAGCTGCCGGTCCGGCGCGGGCAGTCGTACGACTTCACCAAGTACGTGGGCGTCGACACGGCCCTGACCTCACGCGCGCCGCGCCGGGACGCCACCGCCACCTCGCGGCGTGCCGCCGACCGCGGCTGGCAGGCCCTGCTCCGCTCCCACACCGCCGCCTGGTCGCGGCTCTGGCGCAGCGACATCGAGGTGCGCGGGCGGCGGGACATGCAGGCGTGGGTGCGGTCCGCGCAGTACGGGCTGCTCTCCAACACCCGCGAAGGTGCCGCCAACAGCATCGCTCCGGCAGGCCTGACCAGCGACAACTACGCGGGCCTCGTCTTCTGGGACGCCGAGACGTGGATGTACCCGGCCCTGCTCGCCACCCGGCCCGAACTCGCCAGATCCGTGGTCGACTACCGCTACCGGACCCGCGCGAAGGCCCGCGAGAACGCCCGCGAACTCGGCTACCGAGGGCTCTTCTACCCCTGGAACAGCGGCAGTTCGGGCGACCTGGCCAAGGAGTGCCACAGCGTGGACCCGCCCCACTGCCGCACCCAGATCCACCTCCAGTCCGACATCTCCCTGGCCACCTGGCAGTACTACCTGGCCACCAAGGACACCCGCTGGCTGCGCGAGCGCGGCTGGCCGGTGATGAAGGGCATCGCCGAGTTCTGGGCGGGCCGCGTCAGCCGCAACAAGGACGGCAGCTACTCGATCAAGGACACCGCGGGACCCGACGAGTACAGCAACGGCGTCGACGACGCGGTCTTCACCAACGCGGGTGCCGTGACCGCCCTGCGCCACGCCACCCGCGCCGCCGAACTGCTCGGCGAGCGGGCACCCGCCGAGTGGCAGACCGTCGCCGACCGCATCCGGATCCCGTACGACGAGCGCCGCAAGGTCTTCCAGCAGTACGACGGCTATGACGGCAGCACCATCAAGCAGGCCGACACGGTCCTCCTGATGTATCCGCTGGAGTGGCGGATGCCCGAGGGGGCGGCGGCCGCCACCCTCGACTACTACGCGCAGCGCACGGACCCGGACGGCCCCGCCATGACGGACTCGGTGCACGCCATCGACGCCGCAGGGATCGGTGAGCCCGGCTGTTCCACTTACACCTATCTGGAGCGTTCCATCAAGCCGTTCGTGCGCGGCCCGTTCGCCCAGTTCTCGGAGGCCCGCGGCGACAAGGCCGGCGCCGAGGACCCGCTGTCGGGCTCGCCCGCGCACGACTTCCTCACCGGCAAGGGCGGTTTCCTGCAGACCTTCACCAACGGCCTGACCGGCATGCGGATGCGGGAGAACCGTCTCCACCTCGACCCGATGCTCCCTCCGCAGCTCGACCGCGGTGTCACCCTGCGCGGACTGGCCTGGCAGGGACGCACGTACGACATCGAGCTCGGCGCCCACCGCACCACCGTGCGCCTCACCGGCGGTGCGCCGATGACGCTCGACACCCCGCAGGGCGAGCAGATCGTCAGCAAGGGTGCCCCGGCCGTCCTCAAGACCCGCCGCCCCGACCTGACACCCACCACCAACGCGGCGCGCTGCACCACCGCCACGGCCTCGTCCGAGCAGCCCGGCATGTACGCGGGGGCCGCCGTCGACGGGAGCTCCGCCACGGCCTGGGTCCCGGACGGGGCGCGCGGCCATCTGACGACGGACCTCACCAAGCCCGTCCGCGTCGACAAGGTCACCCCCACCTGGACCGGGACCGAGCCGGCCGCCCACACTGTCGAGCTCTCCCTCGACGGCCGCCACTGGCACCGCGCGGAGGCGGACGACGCGCGACTCGCGCGGTACGTCCGGGTGACGGTGCGCGGCGACGCGGGGGCGAAGAAGCACCCAGGGATCGCGGAGCTGACGGTGAACTAGCGGCTCGTCGGCAGGGCCGTACTCATCCGTGGGTGCGGCCCCGCCGTACGCCGAGACCTCTCCAGAACTCGCGGAGGGCGGCGGCGAGTTCGGCGGGGGCCTCCTCGGCCATGTGGTGGCCGGAGAGGATCGGGCCTCCGGCCAGCCGGTCGCCCGCCCAGTCGCGCCAGACGCTCAGCACGTCGCCGTAGAGATCGGTCATGTCGTCGCGGGTGGCCCACAGCACCTGGAGCGGACAGCTGATGCGCCGGCCCGCCTGCCGGTCGGCGTCGTCGTGCTCCCGGTCGACACCGAGCCCCGCCCGGTAGTCCTCGCACATGGCATGCACGGTGGCCGGGTCGTGGATCGCGCGCCTGTAGTCCTCGTAGGCTTCGGCGCCCATCGCCTCCGGAGTGGCCTTGTACCAGGCGTCGGGATCGGCGTTGATGACGCGCTCGGCGGGCTTGTCGGTCTGGCCGAGGAAGAACCAGTGCCACCAGCTCGCGGCGAACGTCGCGTCACAGCGCCGCAGGGCCTCCCCGATGGGGACGGCGTCCAGCACGCTGACGGCCGACACGGCCTCCGGATGGTCGAGGGCGAGGCGCGTCGCCACGTACGCGCCCCGGTCGTGCCCGACGACGGCGAACCGCTCGTGCCCGAGGCCGCGCATGACCTCCACGCAGTCCGCGGCCATGGCGCGCTTCGCGTACGGGCGGTGCCGCGGGTCGGTCGGGGGTTTCTCGGATGCGCCGTAGCCCCGAAGATCGGGGCAGACCACCGTGTGCCCCGCCGCGACGAGCAGGGGAGCCACGCGATGCCAGGTCGCGTGCGTGCGCGGATGGCCGTGCAGGAGCAGGACCGGGGGACCGTCGCCGCCGTGGCGCACCCGCAGCTCGACCCCGTCGCCCGCACGGCGCGTCAACGCGAAACCTTCGAACACGTGCACCTCCTGTGCCTCGAACCACGCAAGGGCGGTCCGAGTACCCCGTCAGCGCCGGTGTCCCAGCGGGCACAGAGCTCTCTCGCCGTCCGCGTCCCGCAGGTGCCAGTGCCGGGTGCAGTAAGGGACGTCGCACTCCGCGCAGAAGCCCGCGTCCCCTTTGAGGCCGGCCGTGTGGACGCGGGCGAAGGTGCGCGGGTAGCGGAAGGCGTCGCGGTAGCGGCGCGCGTCCTCGGCGGTGATGTTCTCACCGGCGCCGTTCGTGTACGCCTCGCTCTCCACGGTGAACCACCAGAGCGAGGGACTTCTCGAGGCGGCGTAGGCGGCGCGGCTCAGCGCGCTCCAGCGCGGCATGCTCACGGGCTCCATGCCGGGAGGCGTGAACTCCAGGTGGGCGACGCGCGCTTTGCACACGGCGCAGGCCACGTACAGGACGAACAGGAGGGAGGGAACTTGTCTCATGGCGTCCGGCCTTGGAAGTGGGGCGGGGAGTGCTGTCCGGCTGAACGCATCCTTCCACAGTGCAACGCGCTGCCGAGCGCGAAGGAACATCCCTGTGCCGGCGTGCCCTGCCGGGCGGGAGCACGCCGCTCCCGCCCGGTTCCGTCACACCGCGTCAGGCCGTCAGGAGCCGGTCAGCTCCGCACGGACCGTCCTGGCCGCCGCGACCAGGTTCTCCAGGGAGGACCGGGTCTCGGGCCAGCCGCGCGTCTTCAGGCCGCAGTCGGGATTGACCCAGAGCCGTTCGGCCGGGATGGCGTCGAGTCCCTTGCGCAGCAGGGCCGCCGCCTCCTCGGCGCTCGGCACGCGCGGGGAGTGGATGTCGTACACGCCGGGGCCCGCCTCGCGCGGATATCCGTGGGCGGCGAGTTCGCGCGCGACCTGCATGTGGGAGCGGGCCGCCTCCAAACTGATGACGTCGGCGTCGAGGTCGTCGATCGCCTGGACGACGTCCCCGAACTCGGCGTAGCACATGTGTGTGTGGATCTGCGTGTCCGGACGGACCCCGCCGGTGGTGAGACGGAACGACTCCGTGGCCCAGGCGAGGTAGGCGGGGTGGTCGGCGGCGCGCAGCGGCAGCGTCTCGCGCAGCGCGGGCTCGTCGACCTGGATGACCGAGGTCCCGGCCGCCTCCAGGTCGTTGACCTCGTCGCGCAGGGCGAGCGCCACCTGGCGGGCGGTGTCGCCGAGCGGCTGGTCGTCGCGGACGAAGGACCAGGCGAGCATGGTGACGGGCCCGGTGAGCATGCCCTTGACGGGACGGTCCGTCAGGGACTGGGCGTACGTCGTCCAGCGCACCGTCATCGGCTCGGGCCGCGAGATGTCACCGGCGAGGATCGGCGGCCGCACATAGCGGGTGCCGTACGACTGGACCCAGCCGTGCTGCGTGGCGAGGTAGCCCGTGAGCTGTTCGGCGAAGTACTGCACCATGTCGTTGCGCTCGGGCTCGCCGTGCACGAGGACGTCGATGCCCGCCTTCTCCTGGAAGGAGATGACTTCCTGGATCTCGGCCCTGATGCGCTCTTCGTACCCCGCGCTGTCGAGCCGTCCGGCCCGCAGGTCGGCGCGGGCGGCCCGCAGTTCACCGGTCTGCGGGAAGGAGCCGATGGTCGTCGTCGGCAGGAGGGGGAGGCGGAGGGTGGCGCGCTGGGCCGCAGCCCGCTCCGCGTACGGCTGGGAGCGCCGTGCGTCGGCATCGGTGACGGCTTCGGTACGGGCGCGGACGGCCGGGTCGCGGGTGATGGGGGAGCCCGCCCGCGACGCCAGGTCGGCGCGGTTCGCGGCGAGTTGGGTGGAGATCGTGTGCGTGCCCCGCGCCAGGCCCCTGGCGAGAGTCACGATCTCGGAGGTCTTCTGGCGGGCGAAGGCCAGCCAGCGCAGGATCTGCGGCTCGATGTCACGTTCGAGGGCCGTGTCGATGGGGACGTGGAGGAGCGAGCAGGAGGCGGCCACGTCGACCCGGTCGGCGAGTCCGAGCAGGGTGCCGAGCGTGGCCAGGGACTGCTCCAGGTCGTTGACCCAGATGTTGCGGCCGTTGACGACACCGGCGACGAGCCGCTTGCCGGGCAGGCCGCCCACGGCGGCGAGCGCGTCGAGGTTGGCGGCGGCCGCCCCGGTGAAGTCGAGGGCGAGGCCGTCGACCGGGGCCTTGGCGAGCACCGGCAGTGCGTCGCCGAGCCGGTCGAAGTACGAGGCGACAAGGAGCTTGGGGCGGTCGGTGAGGGCTCCCAGGTCGCGGTAGGCGCGCTCGGCCGCGTTCAGTTCGGCCGGCGTGCGGTCCTGGACGAGGGCGGGCTCGTCGAGCTGGACCCATTCGGCACCCGCCGCGCGCAGGTCCGCGAGGACTTCGGCGTACACCGGCAGGAGACGGTCGAGGAGGGTGAGCGGGTCGAAGTCGGGGGCCACCCCGGGCGCGGGCTTGGCGAGCAGCAGGTAGGTGACAGGGCCGACGAGGACGGGCCGGGCCGCAAGGCCGAGCGCCCGGGCCTCCTTGAACTCGGTGACCTGCTTGGTGGAGTCGGCGCTGAACACCGTGCCAGGACCCAACTCGGGCACCAGGTAGTGGTAGTTCGTGTCGAACCACTTCGTCATCTCCAGCGGCGCCACGTCCTGCGTGCCGCGCGCCATCGCGAAGTAGCCGTCGAGCGTGTTCGTCTCGACCGCGGCGCGGTGCCGTTCGGGGACGGCGCCGACCATGACGGTGGTGTCCAGGACGTGGTCGTAGTACGAGAAGTCGCCGGTCGGGACTTCGCCGATGCCGGCGTCGGCGAGTTCCTGCCAGTTCGCGCGGCGGAGGTCGGCGGCGGCGGTACGGAGGGCGTCGGCGGTGACGCGGCCCTTCCAGTAGCCCTCGATCGCCTTCTTCAGTTCGCGGTTGCGGCCCTGGCGGGGGTAGCCGTACACGGTGGCCCGTGCTGCCGCGGCTGCGGGCTTGGTGGTCACGGAGATCTCCTTCGCGAGATGAATCCCTGAGATCCCGGGGACGGGACGAGAGCGCGAAGGGGCGACCGACCGGACGGGGGAGGGATCGCGCGGGTGGCGCGGCCGTCCGTCCGATGTGTGCGCCGACCCGCCCTCGAGGTCACCGGGATATCCGCGCCCGAAACGGTTCGCGCGCGGACAGCGGGCAGGTCTTCGGACTCGCGGGCACATCCTCACGGGGGAGGACGCCTACTGGCCGTCGCTTCCCAGGACCGGTCTCCGGTCCCAGTGCGTGTGACGGCGGTCGTTCCCGCTCACCGCTGCGGGGCAGTCCCGGATTCCCACCGGGTTCCCTCTTGCGACGCTCCCGCCTGGCGGACGGGGCGAACCAGCTGCGCTGATCACTTTACGACGCCGTCCACCGGTGGGCCGGGTCACGGCAGGATCCGAAAAGTGAGGTGCGACACGCGGTGCCATACGCGTCGCCCCACCGGATGGGCTAGCCCCGGCACTCCTGTGCCCGGCGGCCGGTCCCGCTGAGCAGGTCGACGCGTTGTCCCGGGCCCTCCTTGAGGACGTAGAGGGTGCCGTCCTCGGGCGTCCAGTAGCGGGGGACGAGGAAGACGCGGTCTCCGGAGACGTGGAACAGCCGCAGCCCGCCGTACTCGTACGCGTACTGGCTGCCTTTGTCGGTGACGCGACGGAAGCAGCTGCCGCCGCCGCGGATCATCAGATCCTTCTCGCTGAAGACGGCGACAGCCGGGAAGTCGCTGAGCAGGATCCGCTCGGTCAGCTCCGCCCGGCCGCGGCCCGCGATCGCCGCGTACGTCGACACGGCCCAGAACAGCGACAGGACGCAGATGAAGAGGGTGAGCCCCCAGAGCCGCAGGTCCCGGCGGTCACGGGTGCGGGCGTACGCGTTGAGCGCGAAGCCGGCGATCGCGGTGAGCGGCAGCAACAGGTCGAACAGCCAGGGGTTGAGCGGATACAGCGGTACGAGGGCGAGGGGCACCGCCCACGCGAACCGCAGCACGCGCACGGCGCGGGCGAGCCGCTCCGGTGCGCCCGCCGCCCAGCGCAGCAGTCCGAGCGTGCCGAGCGCGACGCCCGCCGCGAACCAGGCGGGGAGGTAGAGGGCTCCGACGCTGCGCAACAGGTAGTCGCTGGTCGAGAAGTGGAAGACGGTGTCGCGCAGGCCGAGGGCCTTGGTCTCGGCGTCGGTGCTCGCCCAGCCGAAGTAGAAGAGGACCGCGGTCAGGAGGGTGACGAGGGAGCCGATGGCGCCGACCAGCTCCAACCAGCCGATGGGGGGTGGGGAGGGGGCCGGGGACGGGGACGGGGCCGGATCCGGGACCGGATCAGGAGCCGGGGTGGGCTCCGGTGCGGGGGCGGGCCGGGGTGTCGGCTCAGGGTCGCCGGGCGGTGCCGGTTCGGGTTCCGGTCGTGGCTCCGGAGGCTCACTCATCGGGACAGCGCGTCGGACGTGGGCGAGGCGGAGGCGGGTGATCCGGAGGAGGGCGAGGGAGGCTGCGGGACGCCGCTCCAGTCGAGGGTGAACGCCGCCCGCTTCGTCACCGTGGCGCCGCTCTTCGTCACGAGCGTCACGTCGATGGCCGTCGGGCGCCGCCCCTCAAAACGGTCGGCTCCCGGAAGGTCCACCGATACCGTCCCGTCCTTGCAGCACCTCGCCTTGTCGTCCTCGTCGCCGAAGGGCTCCAGGGAGATCGGGTTCGTCAGCTCCGCGGCGCGCAGTTCCACGGTGGCCGGCGCGTCGGGCCACGTGCCGTAGAAGCCGATCGACGAGCCCGGCGCGACGCTCGCGTCCGTGGCGGAGATCTTGTTGCCGCACGCTGCGGCGCCCGCCGGGGCGGGGCGCAACACCACTTGTTCGGCGGGGTGGCGTTGGTAGTAGGCGACGAAGCGTTGCAGGACCGCCAAGGCGTCCCCGTCCTTGCACAACTGGTCGGTGTTCGCGGGCCGGTACCCGGCCGCGCGCAGCCCCGCTTCGGCCTTCGCCGCGATGTCCAGCCCCTGCCTCTCGCCCTGGGCGGCCTTGCAGATCCCGGCAAGCCCCTCGATGACCTTCCAGGACTGCGGGGTCGCCGAGCCGTCGGGCTGCCTGCCGGGGTCGGTCGCGGCCTCGTACGCCTGACGGCACTCGCCGCGCTGGAGCAGGTCGTACGCGCTGTCCGGCTCGAGTACCTCGTCGGTGTTCGGCGACTTGGGCCCCCACGGGAGCCAGCCGGGCGGCTTCCCGTTCCCGCGGTTTCCGCCGCCGTCCCGGTCACCGTCGCCGCCCTGGTTTCCGTTCGTGCCGCCGTTCGTGCCGCCGTCCCTGCCACCGGTCTGCCAGGACCCGTCCGTCGATCCGCCCGGGGATCCGTCCGAGGGCCCACCCGTTGTCCCGCCCGTCGTGTCGCCCCCGCCCGTGGTGCCCGTGCCACCGCCGACGGTGCCCGTATCCGTACCGGTGCTCCCGCCCGCGGAGCTTCCGCCGCCTCCCCGCGCCCCTCCGTCGGGCGACGCGACTCCCCGTATCCCGAAGAACAACCCCACCACCAGGACGAACCCGATGACGGCAAAGGCCCATACCGGCATCTGAAAGGCGCCGGGACCGGAGCGGACAGCCATGGCGACACCCCCGTTTCGCCTCCCTCTCATCATGCTGCGGAGGGGCGGCGACCGGTATCCCTTTGACGGCGCCCGGCCCGTTTTCAGGGGCGCCAGTACAGCGCTGGGTCGGGGTGGTCGACGAAACCGAGGTCCCGGTACAGCGGTTCCCCTTCGGCCGATGCGTACAGGTCGACGCGAGAGGCCCGCTGCGCGCGGAACCAGTCGAGCAGTGCCCGCATGATCGCGCGGCTGTGGCCGCGCCGGCGGTACGCGGGGTCGGTGACCACGCCGATCACGTGGCCGACCCGGCCGTTGCGGTTGTGGGGGCCGGGGAACCACTGTTCAACGGTGCCGATGCCGCAGGCGGCGAGGCCGTGTTCGCCGTCCACGACGACGATGCGCGCGTCGTCCGCCGTCAGCTTCTCCTTCAGCACTGCGGCGAGGTCGTGGCGCCAGTCGTCCCCTTCTGCCGAGGGGTTGAAGTACTCCCCGCCAAGGGTCTCGAAGAGCAGTGCGCGCAGGCGTACGAGTTCGGGGAGGTCGGCCTCGACGGCCTGACGAACGCCGGTGGTGGGCATGGTGAGTTGGCCGTGGGACCGGCCGGTGATCTGTTCGGTGGGCTGGCTCATGGCGATCAGCCTCAGGTAAGGGTCTTGTGCATCACAACCCTTACCGGGTACGGCTGTTGATCTCAGGTGAGGAGCGGGATAGGAAGGCGTCATGACGACTCTCGGCGTGGTGTTCCGTCCCCAGCTTCCCCCCGAGCGCCTGCGTGCCATGGTGCGCACGGCCGAGGACGCGGGCCTCGACGAGCTGTGGCTCTGGGAGGACTGCTTCCTGGAGAGCGGCATCGCGACCGCGGCCGCCGCCCTCGCGTGGTCCGAGCGGCTGCGGGTGGGGGTCGGCCTGCTGCCCGTGCCGCTGCGTAACGTCGCCCTCACCACGATGGAGGCGGCCACGCTGCACCGGCTGTTCCCGGGCCGCGTCATGCTCGGCGTCGGGCACGGGGTGCAGGACTGGATGGGGCAGGTGGGCGCGCGGGCCGAGTCGCCGCTGACCCTGTTGCGCGAGCATCTCGACGCGATGCGCGCCTTGCTGGCGGGCGAGCGCGTCACGACGCGGGGGCGGTACGTCCACCTCGACGACGTCGCGCTCGACTGGCCGCCCGCGTCGGCCCCCGCGGTTTACGCCGGTGCGCGCGGCCCTCGCTCGGTGCGGCTCACCGGAGAGGCCGCCGACGGCACCGTCCTGGACGCGAGCACGGCCCCCGAAGGGGTGCGCCGGGCCCGGCAACTCATCGCGGAGGGGCGGGAGTCGGCCGGACGCGACGGAGCGCACCCCGTGGTGGTCTACCTCCTCACCGCGACCGGGCCCGACGCCGAGGCCCGGCTCCGTGCCGAGCAGCGGAGCGGAGGCCTGGACGGGGTGGCCGGTCTCGGAGCCGCCGGGGACGCCGAGGCCGTCGCGAAGGCGGTCCGGCAGCTGACCGAGGCGGGCGCCGACACGGTCGTCCTGCAGCCCACCGCCGACGAACCGGACCCGGAAGGGTTCATCCGCTTCGTCACGGAAGACGTGCGCCCCCTGGTCACCCCTTGACCTCCCGCCCACCCGTAACCTCCTGAGCATGGGAAAGAGGAATGGGAATGCCGGGGGAGAGCCCGCGGAGGAGACCCCGGGCGGTGTGCCGGGCGCCGCGCCGCTCGACCTGAATCAGCTGCGCACGTTCCTGGCGGTCTACCGCTCCGGGTCCTTCACGGCGGCCGCACGTCTCCTGGGCCTGTCGCAGCCCACCGTCACCGCGCAGATCCGCTCCCTGGAGCGACAGCTCGACCGGGAGCTGTTCGAGCGGCTGCCGCGCGGCGCGGCCCCCGCCCCCTTCGCCGACGAGCTGGCGTCCCGCATCGTCGACCCCTTGGACGCCCTCGCGGAGGTCGCGGGCCACGGCGGCGACGGCTCCGCCGAGCCGGTCCACGTGGCGGGCCCTGCGGAGCTCCTCTCGCACTGTGTGCTGCCCCGCCTCGCCCCGCTGGTGGAGAAGGGCGTGCTGCTGCGGATCGCGACCGGTCTGACGGAGGAGCTCCTGGAGGAGATGCGGGCGGGCCGGCACGACCTGCTGATCGCCACGACCCGGCCCCGCGGCCGGGCGCTGGCCGCCGTCCCCCTGGCCGACGAGGAGTTCGTCCTGGTCACCTCGGCGGCCTGGGCGGAGCGGATCGGCGGGCCCGCCCGCATCGCCACCGACGGGCCCGCGGCGCTGCACGGCGTCCCCCTGGTGGCGTACGCCGAGGACCTGCCCATCGTCCGCCGCTACTGGCGGCACGTCTTCGGCAAGCGCCTGGTCTGCAAGCCCGCCGTCACCATGCCCGACCTGCGCGCGGTCAAGGGCGCCGTCGTCGGCGGCGTCGGCTTCAGCGTGCTGCCACGCTATCTGTGCCTCGACGAACTGGCGTCGGGGGCCCTGGTCCTGCTGAACGACCCGGACGACCCGCCCATCAACACCGGCTATCTCGTCCAGCGGCCGGGTTCCTCGGACAACCCGCACGTCGCCCTGGTCAGGAACCACCTGCTGGAGTCCGCGCGCGGCTGGTGACGAGGAGCGGGGAAGCCGTCGTCGGTCAGGTCCCGGGCGGTGCCGGGTCCCGCAGCCGCAGACCGTTCGCCCAGATGGTGTTGAGTGTCGTGACGAGCCGCTCGTACGGGATGCGCTGCCCGAGCACGAAGACCATGTAGGCCATGCGGCTCACCATCACGGACAGGGCGTGCGCGGTGATGAGCGGATCCAGCTCGGTGTCGGCCTGGCCGCTCTCCTGGAGGGTCCGGATCAGCTTGGCGTTGCGCCGGGCGAAGGCGTTGCCCCGCTCGATGCGCAACGCCATGAACTGCTCGTCGACCTGCGCGACTTGCTCGAACAGCGCCATGAGGCGGGCGTTCTTCTTGTACGCGCGCAGGTACTCGCGGTTCGACGCGTCGATGAGCTCGCGGGGATCGGTGATGCCGGTGCGCTCGCGCAGGTGCGGGTGGAGCATCTCCTCCTGCACCTGCTCGACGAGCGCCTGGAAGATCTCTTCCTTGCTGTTGAAGTACGTGTAGAACGACCCGGAGGCGACGTGCGCCGCCTTGGAGATGTCCGTGATGCGGGCGTCCAGGTACCCGTCGCGCTCGAAGACCTCGCGTGCGGCGGCGATCAGGGCGTTGCGCGTCCTGACGCCGCGGGCGCTGCGGGGCGTGATCGGTTGCTTCTGGCCGCCGTCTGCGGCCGGGGCCTGGGCAGCCACTGCGATCCATTCACTGTCGGTCGAAACTGTACGTATCGGTGGCAGCGGATGCTATCAGCCGACCGCCGAGAGGAAGTCGAGGAGAGCGGCGTTCACCTCGTCGGGACGCTGCTGCTGGATCCAGTGGCCGGCGCCGTCGAGCACGATGTGGCCGCGCTGATCGGTCAGCATCCGGTCGAGATCCTTCGCGGGCATGAACTCGCCGACAGGGTCCTTGGAACCCGTGACGAACAGCGAGGGCTGCGTGACGCGCCGGTCTGCGAGGTGCTCGGTGAGCTCCCAGTTGCGGTCGAGGTTGCGGTAGTA
The DNA here is from genome assembly GCF_044327655.1 of Streptomyces sp. NPDC018029. Taxonomy (NCBI): domain Bacteria; kingdom Bacillati; phylum Actinomycetota; class Actinomycetes; order Kitasatosporales; family Streptomycetaceae; genus Streptomyces; species Streptomyces sp. NPDC018029. Next base: position 214,637 of record NZ_JBIRFV010000006.1, read on the forward strand.
GTTCAGGCCGCCGGTGAACCCGGTCCGCTCGAACGTGTCGACGTAGTAGGCGAGTTCCTCGTCGTCGAGCCACGGCGGGGGCGGCGACTGCTCGTCCTCCTGCTCGGACCAGCGGGCGGAGTAGATCTCCCTCGCGGTGAGTGTCCTGCGTACGTTCCGGCTCAGGGCCGCGTCCGCGACGCCGGGCTCCTGGAACCACACCATGTAGAAGTCGTCGCCGAGGCGCTTGCGCAGGATCGGCAGCGGCGGCACCGGCGGCCGCGGCGACACCGGCACGCTCATCCCGGCCACCGCGCGCACCCGCTCCGGGTGGGCCAGGGCCAGCTGCCACACGACCATGGCACCCCAGTCGTGCCCCACGAAGACGGCGTCGTCCGCGCCCACGTCGTCGAGCACCGCGGTCAGGTCGCCGCAGAGCGTCAGGATGTCGTACGCGTCGATGTCGGCGGGGCGGGAGCTCCCGCCGTAGCCCCGCATGTCGGGGGCGAGGACGCGGTACCCCGCCCGCGCCAGCGCGAAGATCTGGTGCCGCCAGGAGAACGCCAGCTCGGGAAAGCCGTGGCACAGCACCACGGGGGGCTTGCCCGGTCGTGCGTCGCCGTGGTCGAAGACGCGGAGGGTGACGTCGCCGGAGGTGACCTCGCGCGTCGCGACGCGCTCCCACTCGGCGATCGGGATGTGTGTCGGCATGTGCGGAACCTCCGTCAAAACCAGCGAACTTGACGTTGGATTCAAACATACAGGCACCCCTCGGACGGCGGCACGACACTCTTGAAGTTGAACCCGGATTCAATTACGTTGGCGGCATCCGAGCGGGCGATGGCGCAATGGGAGGACGACGCGTGTTCGACGTGACCGACAGGGCCAAGGAGTACCAGGAGCGGCTGCTCGCCTTCATGGCCGAGCACGTCTACCCCGCCGAGGCGGTGTACGAGGCACAGATGGCGGAGTCGGGCGATCCGCACTTCCACCCGCCGGTCCTGGAAGAGCTCAAGGCCGAGGCGAGGAAGCAGGGCCTGTGGAACCTCTTCCACCCGCATCCGGAGTGGGGCCCCGGCCTGACCAACCTGGAGTACGCGACGCTGGCCGAGATCATGGGCCGCAGCGCGCACCTCGCCCCCGAGGCCACCAACTGCAACGCCCCGGACACCGGCAACATGGAGGTCCTCACGCTCTTCGGCACCGAGGAGCACAAGGAGAAGTGGCTGAAGCCGCTGCTCGCCGGTGAGATCGCGTCCGCGTTCGCGATGACCGAGCCCGCCGTCGCCAGCTCGGACGCCCGCAACATCGAGATGCGGATGGTCCGCGACGGCGACGAGTACGTCCTCAACGGCCGCAAATGGTGGACCTCCAACGCCCTGCACAAGAACTGCCGGGTGCTCATCGTGATGGGCAAGACCGACCCCGACGGGCCGAGCCACCGGCAGCAGAGCATGATGGTCGTCCCGCTCGACACCCCGGGCGTCACGGTCCTGCGCAACCTGCCGGTCTTCGGCTACCAGGACCGCGAGGGCCACGCCGAGGTGCTCTTCGAGGACGTACGCGTCCCCAGTACCGCCCTGCTCGCGGGCGAGGGCGACGGTTTCATGATCAGTCAGGCGAGGCTCGGGCCCGGCCGCATCCACCACTGCATGCGCACCATCGGCATGGCCGAGCGCGCCCTCGACCTGATGATCGACCGTGCCCAGTCGCGCACGACGTTCGGCGCGCCGCTCGCCGACAGGGCCAACATCCAGGACTGGATCGCCGAATCCCGCGTCGAGATCGACATGGCGCGGCTGCTCACCCTGAAGGCCGCACACCTGATGGACACCGTCGGCAACAAGGAAGCCCGCACGGAGATCGCCGCCATCAAGATCGCCGCGCCCGAGGTCGCGCTGAAGGTCGTCGACCGGGCGATCCAGGTGCACGGCGGCGGGGGCGTCAGCGACGACTTCCCGCTCGCGAGCATGTACGCCCATCTGCGCACCCTGCGCCTCGCCGACGGCCCCGACGAGGTGCACAAGCGCACCATCGCGCTGCGCGAGCTGCGGCGCCGCGAGACCGAGCGGAACGCGCGATGAGCGGCCCGCTGGACGGCAGGGTCGCCGTCGTTACCGGCGCGTCACGCGGCATCGGCCTCGCGGCGGCCGCCGCCCTGCGCGACCGCGGAGCGCAGGTCGTGATCACCTCGCGCAGCGAGGAACGCGCGAAGGAGGCCGCAGCCCAACTGGGCGGAAGTGTCGCCGGGTTCGGCGCCCACGCCACCGACGAGGCTGCCGCGCGCGCCTGCGTGGACCACGCCGTCGCGACGTACGGCAGCCTCGACATCCTGGTCAACAACGCCGGGACGAACCCCGCGTACGGCCCGGTCATCGACCAGGACCACGGGCGCTTCGCCAAGACGATGGACGTCAACCTGTGGGCGCCGATCCTGTGGACCTCGCTCGCGGTGAAGGCGTGGATGGGGGAGCACGGCGGGTCCGTCGTCAACACCGCCTCCATCGGCGGGCTCTCGGTCGCCCAGGACGTCGGGATCTACCACGTCTCCAAGGCCGCGCTCATCCACCTCACCAAGCAACTCGCCCTGGAACTCGGCCCGAAGGTCCGGGTGAACGCCATCGCACCCGGCGTCGTCCGCACCAGACTGGCCGAGGCGCTCTGGCAGGAGAACGAGGCGCGGGTCGCCGCGGCCACCCCGCTCGGCCGCATCGGCGAACCGGAGGATCTGGGGGAGGCCGTGGCGTTCCTCGCGGGCGACGGCGCACGGTGGATCACCGGCGAGACGCTCGTCGTGGACGGCGGGCAGCTCCTCGGGGGCGGGCCGTTGTGAGCCACCCATGACGGCCGGCGGACGCCCCGAATCGACGCGCGTGCTCACGCCACCGGGCGTCTCAACTCCTTGACGTGACAGGAGTAGTTGCGAGCGCGTCCCGACGCGATGACGCGTGTCCGGCTCGCAGGGGCGGGGGCTGTTGAGGACGGACCGTGCCCGGCCGGAACCGCATCATCACGAACCGCGCGTCGATGTCCGGGAGGGGGTTCGCGGCAGTCACGATCACCCAGCCCGGCCCGTGCGCGGCGTGGTCGACCCGGCGCACGGCTCCGTCGGGGTGCACGGCGCGCGAGGCCGCCGTCGCCAGGTAGATGGGCCCGGCGACGGGGTCGAACCGGACGTCGCTGGCCAGCTCGACGAGTTCGGGGTCGGCCGGGTGGTCCGTGACGGCCTGCCGGAGCGCCGGGCAGGCTCCCCGCGCCCAGTCCTCGGCCCAGTTCAGCAGCGTGCCCTCACGGGCCCGGTCGTCCAGCAGCATCCACCGCATGATGTTGGACGGCGCCCGGCCGTCCGGGAAGAGGCCTTCGAACTCGGCGTTGCACGCCACGACGTTCCAGCGCCGGTCGGCGATGTAGGCCATCGAACCCGTGACTCCCTCGACGACCGTCCGCCAGACCCCATGCATCGGCGCCCACCCCTGTAAGTCCTGCCCGTCCGGCTGCACTTGTCGTTCCCCTCGCATCACATCGTGTCGGCCCCCGTGCGATCACAGCTCGTCCGGACAAGCGTAGCCAGCGCCGGCCGACAACGGAGGCGGGGCTTCCGAGTGGCCGACGGACGGTGGACTACTGGTACACCCAGGCCGCAGCTCGGCCGGCGAGGTCGAGCACACCGGGCGGCGACGAGTCGCCCCGAAGGTGGCTGTACTCGAGGGCGGTCACGATCATGAGGCGCTCGGGCATTCCCAGGTGCGGGTAGAAGTCCCGTTGGGTCAGGTCCTCCATCGCCTTCTCCGCCGTCATCCCCGCCTCGAAGCGCAGCCGGATCTCGCGCTGCACGGTACGGAGGTAGACGAGGTGCTCTTCGAGCCCGGCCCGATCGGTGCGCGGCCCGTGGCCGGGAATGACGACCCGCGGGTTGAAGCCGAGGACGAGCTCGCACGCCTCGATGATGTTCTGCAGCGGCCCCGCCCAGTGCGGGGGGTGGTCGCCGTGGAAGAAGACGTCGCCGGTGCAGACGACGTCCCCGACGCGGGCCACGAGGTCGCCGGCGTGGTGCGCGGGCCCCACCTCGTGCAGCTCCACCTCCTTGTCTCCCACGGTGAACGCGTACCGGCCGGAGAAGGTCAGGGTGGGCTCGGTGAGCCGGGCCGACGTGAAGTCGAAGACGCCGAAGTGCTCGCGCAGGTACCGGCCCAGAGGGGTGTCGGGCGGCGACTCCTGCACGAGTGCGTGCATCTGTTGCGGGGTCGGCTCGTGGTGGAGGTGGTCGCTCGCCGCGCGGGTGGCGACGATCTCCGCTCCGGGGAACAGGTGGTTGCCGAAGGTGTGGTCCCCGTTCGCGTGCGTGTTGACCACGGTCCGCACGGTCCGGTCGCCGAGCCGGGGCCGGGCCGCGGCGATCATCGCCTCGGTCAGCCGGCCGTCGTAAGGGGTGTCGACGACTGCCGCCTCGGAGCCGGAGACGATCCATAGGCAGTTCGCGTATCCCCAACGGCCCGCGCCGTCAGGAGCCCAGAGGAAGAGCCCGTCGGCGCCGGGTACGGGAGTGAGCTGGTCGGGTAAGTTCATGCGGACATTGTGTACCAAGTGACCGTATGACCTCACACTGCGTCATGTTCAGCCTACCGATCGACCTCCGTACCACGGGGTGTCGCCCGATGTTCGCTCTGGATTTACCCGGCGATGTCGTGGATCGGCGAGCATCTGAGGTCCGGTTGAGATCCATTTCGCGGTACCCCGAGGGGACAACGTTGCAACGCCCACGTCCAGGACGTACGTACCAAGGAGGGAGAGCGCGCACCGCGGTCTCCCTGACGGCTCTGCTGTCGCTGTCACTGACGGGATGCGGTGTCCTCGGGGACGGCGGTGACGACGGGGGCGGGGCGTCGTCCGCCGGTGCCGCCGCCGTCGCGGGGATCGACTGTGCCGCCACGGGCAAGGTCCAGGGGACCGGGTCGAGCGCCCAGCAGAACGCGATGAAGTACTGGATCAAGCACTATCAGGCCGCGTGCCCGGGCGTGCGGATCGCGTACAACCCGATCGGGTCCGGTGCGGGCGGCGCGCAGTTCCTGCGGGGCGCCACCGCGTTCGGCGGTTCCGACAGCGCGCTGAAGCCCGACGAGGTCGAGCGCTCGAAGGCTGTCTGCCGGGGCGGGCGGGCCATCGACCTGCCCATGGTCGGCGGCCCCATCGCGATCGGCTACGACGTGCCCGGCGTGACCGACCTCGTGCTGGACGCCCCGACCCTCGCCAAGATCTTCGACCGGAAGATCACCGCGTGGGACGACCCGGCGATCCGGCGCCTCAACCCGGGCGCCGAGCTGCCCGCCATGCCCATCCGCCCCGTGCACCGGTCCGACGACTCGGGCACCACGCAGAACTTCCAGGCCTATCTCGCGGGCGCGGCCCCCGCCGCCTGGCCCCACCCGGTGGGCAAGGCCTGGCAGGGCACGGGCGGCGCCTCCGCGAGCGGGTCCAGCGGTGTCGCCTCCGCGGTGACCTCCGGCTTCGGCGCGATCGGCTACTTCGAGCTGTCCTTCGCGCGGGCTCGTCAGATAAAGACCGTGAGCATCGACACGGGGGCGCCCGCGCCGGTCGCACCGACACCCGGGTCGGCCTCGGCCGGCATCGCGGCCGCCGCCCGCGTCGCGGGCGAGGGCAAGGACATGAAGCTGAAGTTCCGTTACGGCGCCTCGACTCCGGGCGCGTATCCGATCGTCCAGGTCACCTACGAGATCGTGTGCGACAAGGGGAACCACAAGGAGACCCTGCCCGCGCTCAAGTCCTTCCTGACCTACACCGCGAGCAAGGCGGGACAGAAGGACCTGTCCCGGCTGAACTACGCGCCGCTGCCGGAGTCCGTCGCCGGCCAGGTGCGCGACGTGGTGCGCACCCTCTCCTGACGCACACGCTCGGTGCCGGGCCGGCGCCTACGAAGCGTCCCAGGTGACGGGGAGTTCGTGCACCCCGAAGATGTTCATGCCCTCGCGCAGCGGTACGTCCTCGGGCGCGACCGCGAGGCGCAGGGTCGGGAAGCGGGTGACGAGGGCGGGGAAGGCCACCCGCATCTCGACGCGGGCCAGCTGCTGGCCCAGGCACTGGTGGGCGCCGTGGCCGAAGCCCAGATGTCCGCCTGCCTTGCGGTGCAGGTCGAGCACGTCGGGGTCGGGGAACCTCGCCGGGTCGCGGTTGGCGGCCTCCATCGACACGGCGACGGACTCGCCCTTCCTGATCAGCTCGCCCTCCACCTCGACGTCCTCCAGCGCGGCGCGCACCCCGGTCTGCGCGATGGTCGCGTACCGCATGAGCTCCTCGACGGCCCGGTCGGCGAGTTCGGGCTCGGCGCGCAGGGCGGTGAGCTGGTCCGGGTGGGTCAGCAGGGCGAAGGTGCCGAGGGCGATCATGTTGGCGGTGGTGTCGAGCCCCGCGCCCAGCAGGAAGCCGCCGATGCCGGTGAGTTCCTCGTCGGTGAGGTCGCTGTCGGTCAGATCGCTGAGCAGGTCGTCGGTGGGGGCGGCGCGCTTTCGCAGGACGAGTTCCCGCATGTACTCCTCGATCGCGGTCATGGCCGCGTAGCGCTCCTCCTCGGTGGAACTCAGCGTCATGGCCGTCTCGGTGTGCCGTTGGAACAGGTCCTGGTCGGCGTAGGGCACGCCGAGCAGCTCGCAGATCATGAGGGCGGGGATGGGCCGCGCGTACGCCTGCACCAGGTCGAGGACAGGCCCCTGTCGCTCCATGGCGTCGAGGTGGTCGGTGCTGATCCGCTCGACCCGTTCCGTGAGCAGCCGCATGCGGCGCACGGTGAACTTGCCCGCGAGCAGCCGCCGGTAGCGGGTGTGCTCGGGTGCGTCGATGCCCGTGAGGTCTCCCGTGGGGGCGGGCGGCAGCTCACCGGTGAACCCCATGGCCATGGGCATGTGCAGCAGTTCGTAGCGCGAGCTGAAGCGCGGGTCGCTCAAGACCGCACGGGCGGCGGAGTGCCCGGTGGCCAGCCAGCCCAGGTGCCCGTCGGGGTAGCGCAGCCGTGTGAGCGGCCGCTCCCGGCACAGCCGCGTCAGTTCGGCGGGCGGGTCGAAAGGACAGCCCTCGGCGCGGGACGTCGGAAAGCTGCCGACAGGTGTGTGCGAGCTGCTGACGGAATCGGTCGACAAATCGTTCTGCATCGGTGTTCCCCTCCGGTACGAAGCGCTGTGACGTCAGCATGGCACATGAAGTGGCACATGAGTGACGCCATATCGAGCCAGTGTGGCTCACGGTGGCGCATCGGCTGCACACGCCGGTCTGAGTACTCGTACTCATGAACACTCCACGCGGCTCCCGCAAGCTGGTCGTACAGAGTCGAAGTGATCGTGGAGAGGGAGCCAGCCGTGGGTGGCAGCATGCGAGTCCGTCCGGTGTCGCGAGTGCGTCCGCGTCCGATGTCGCGGGCGACGGGCGGCCGATCCGCGCGATCCCTTGTCGGGCTCGCGCTGGCGGGCGCGACGGCCGCCGCGCTGCTGACCGGCTGCTCCGCGGAGGACGCGATCTGCGGCGGCGGGGAGTATCCGGTCCTGCGGGTCGGCGGCAGCGGATCCGCGTGCCAGCCCGACGGGGAGGAGCCGCCGAAGGGCTACGCCCGCTACCCGGAGGGCAAGGTTCCCGAGCATGTGGGGGACAAGTGGGACACGTACTGGAGCGACCACACGCTCGACAAGAACGGAAAGATCATCAAACTGAAGGAAGGCCAGTGACCGGACGGTGGCTCGCGGGGCGCGCCCGGACCGAGGAAATCGGAACGCATTCCGACGTGTGGGTGTGAGCGCCTCCTCAGCGGGCACTCGACTGTTGGGCCCCGCCGTGTCTCCCCCGTCGCGGCGGGGCCTTCCTCGTCTTCGCGCCTTCTGTGGGCACCTGGATCCAGCGTCGGCTCGTGCCCGACGACAAGCTGGACCTCGTACGACCACGCCGACCGTTCCCGCAAGCGGCTCCGCGGCATCGAGCGGCCACGGCCGCGGCCCCGCATCGGTACGGCTGGTTTCATCCGGCACGTGGCGGCTACCCGTGCGGGACCGAAGGGAGGGGTCCCCGTGACAGCCACGCCCGTGCCCGCAGCCCCGCCGACGAAGCAGCGGGAGGAGCTGAGCCACCAGGACCTCGTCCGGTATCTGGAGGACCGCTTCGCCTGCGCCCAGGCCTGCGACGACTGCGTGCGCGCCTGCGCCGTGCGCCAGGGCCCGGCCGAGTGCGGGGACGGGCCCCGGCTCAACACCGCCTGCGCGGACGTGTGCGACGCGACCTCCCGCATCCTCGCCGAACAGCCCGACCAGGACGAGCAGCGGATGCGCATGCAGGTCGAGTGGTGCCGCGAGATCTGTCTCCAGTGCGCCTCCCTCTGCGACCTCGACTCCACATCGGCCCGCTGCGCCGACGCCTGCCGCCGCTGCGCGAAGGCGTGCGACGACTTCCTGACCACACTGGGCTGAGCACTTCCTGACCACACCGGCCTGAGCACCCGAGACCCCGCGACCACCGGGATCACGCGACCACCGACCCGCCGGGAACCAGAACGGCTCTCCGTCCGACCACTGCACCAGAGCCCCGCGCACTCCGCGCGCACCACGCAGTGGAACGAGGTAGCAGCTGTATGCACTGGTACGAGGACGACGGATTCTGGTCGGACTTCTCCGAGACCATGTTCTCCGAGCGCAGGCGCACGGAGGTCGAGACCCTGGTCACCGGGGCGCCGCTGCTCGACTTCCCGGCCGGCACCCGGGTGCTCGACCTGTGCTGCGGGCCCGGCCTCTATCTGGTGCCGCTGGCCCGGCGCGGCTGCGCGGTGACCGGGGTCGACCTCAGCGCGGCCATGCTGAAGCAGGCCGAGGCGGCGTGCGCGGCCGCCGACGTCGACGTCCGGCTCGTGCGGGCGGACATGCTCACCCACGTCGAACCGGAGACGTACGACGTGGTGCTCAACCTCTTCACCTCGTTCGGCTACTTCGACGACCCGCTCGACAACGAGCGCGTGCTGCGCAACGCCCACGACTCCCTCGTACCGGGCGGACGGCTCCTCGTCGACGTGATGGGCAAGGAGGTCCTCGCGGGCTGGATCGGCCGGCCGCAGGTCGTCGAACTCGACGGCGGGGCCTACGTCGTGCAGCGCGACACCGTCCTGGACAGCTGGACCCGGCTGCGCACCGACTGGACGCTGGTGCGGGACGGGCAGGCGCGCGAGTCGTCCCTCACCTCCTTCCTCTACAGCGCGGCCGAACTGCGCTCGCTCTTCGAGGCGGTCGGCTTCACCGACGTGCGCTGTTACGGCGACTTCGACGGCGGCCCCTACGACAACCACTCGAAGCGCCTGGTGGTGAGCGGCACCCGCCCCGAACCGGCCGCGAACACCCGGGAACTTTGAGGCGGTCGCGGCCGACTACTGGTCGGTGGACGGAGTCGAGCCCGACGCGTCCGCCGACTCGCACGTGAACGAGGGGACTTCATGACCGAGGCCGCATCCGCGACGCCGACTCCGGGTCGCGCCGCCCGCTCGCGCGGCGCGCCACGCCCGGGCCCCGAGGACGGTCTCGTGCAGGACCGTCCCGCGGGGCGCGGCCGTCTGCTGACCACACTGGTGGCGCTCTCCGTGACGCTCGTGGTGTCCGTCCTGGCGGGCATCGCGCTGGGACCGACCGTCGTACCGCTCGGCGACGTCGTGCACTTCCTCACCGCCGCCCTCACCGGAGGCGGCATCGGGGCCGACGAGGTGACGGGGTACTCCATCGTCTGGCACGTGCGCACCCCGCGGGTGCTGCTCGCCGCGGTCGTGGGAGCCGGGCTCTCCGTCGTGGGCGTCGCCATCCAGGCGCTGGTGCGCAACGCCCTCGCGGACCCGTTCGTGCTCGGCATCTCGTCCGGCGCCTCCGTGGGGGCGACCGGGGTCGTCGTGTTCGGGATCTTCGCCGGGCTCGGCGTCTACGCCCTGTCGGCCGCCGCGTTCCTCGGGGCCCTCGGCGCGACGGTCCTCGTGTATCTGGCCGCGCGCGGTCCGACGGGACTGACACCGCTGCGGCTCGTGCTGACCGGGGTGGCGCTCGCGTACGGCTTCCAGGCGCTGATGAGCGTCCTGGTGTTCCTCGCGCCGAACGGACAGGCCGCGCGGACGGTGCTCTTCTGGCTCCTCGGCAGCCTCGGGTCGGCGACCTGGGAGTCCCTGCCCCTGGTCACCGCGGCGGTGCTGATCGCCGTCGTGGTGCTGCTGCGGCACAGCAGGTCCCTGGACGTGCTGTCGCTCGGCGACGAGACCGCGGCCAGCCTGGGCGTGGACGCGGACGCGCTGCGGCGCGGGCTCTTCGTGCTCACCGCGGCCGTCACGGGTCTCATCGTCGCGGTGAGCGGCGCGATCGGCTTCGTCGGCCTCGTCCTGCCGCACGTGGTGCGCATCTGGGTCGGCTCCACGCACCGGCGGGTGCTCGCCGTCGCGCCCCTCGCCGGGGCCTGCTTCATGGTCTGGGTCGACCTGGTTGCGCGCACGGCGTTCGCGCCCGAGGAGCTGCCGCTCGGCGTGATCACCGCGCTGATCGGGGTGCCGGTGTTCGTCGTCCTGATGCGCCGCCGCGGCTATCTGTTCGGAGGCCGGTGAATGGTCCTCTCCCTGCACGACCTGACCGTCGAGGCGGCCGGGCGCGCGCTCGTCGACCGGTTGCGCCTCGACGTCGCCGCCGGTTCGATCGTCGGGCTCGTCGGCCCCAACGGAAGCGGCAAGTCGACCGCTCTGCGCTGCGTCTACCGGGCGCTGAAGCCGACGTCCGGAGCCGTCCTGCTCGACGGGACCGACCTGACGTCGCTGAAACTGCGCGACAGCGCCCGCTCGATCGCCGCCCTGACCCAGGAGAGCCACACCGAACTCGACTTCACCGTCGAGGAAGTGGTCGCCCTCGGCCGCGCCCCGCACGCGCAGGGCAACCACCCGCTGACCGGCCGCGAGCGGGAGCTGTGCCGCCAGGCCATGGACCGGCTGGACGTCGCCCACCTCGCGGACCGCAGCGTGCTGAGCCTCTCCGGAGGGGAGCGGCAGCGCGTGCTCGTCGCGCGTGCCCTGGCCCAGGAACCCCGCCTCCTCGTCCTCGACGAACCCACCAACCACCTCGACGTACGGCACCAGGTGGAGCTGCTGTCCTTCCTGCGTGGCTCCGGCCTCACCGTGCTGACCGCGCTGCACGACCTCAACCTGGCGGCCCAGGTCTGCGACCGCATCGCCGTGCTCGGCGGCGGCTGCCTGGTCTCCTCGGGCGCCCCCGCCGAGGTCCTGACCCCGGAACTGGTGCGGAAGGTGTTCGGCGTCGACGCGGACGTCGTGCCCCACCCGCGTACCGGCATCCCCCAACTGCTCTACGACCTCGCTCCGGCCCCCACCGCCATCCCGAACCCGACCGCCGTCCCCGCCCCCACCGAGCCCCTGGCTCCCGCTGAACCACCGGCCTCCGCCGACGCTTTCCCGGAAGGACCACACTCGTGACCAGACCACCGTTTCCCCGAGCCCTCACCGCAGGGCTGCTGGCCACCGGGCTCCTGCTGACCGCCGGCTGCGGCGCCGAGGTCGAACAGAAGGCGGCGGACGGCAAGCCCGACACCGTCACCGTCTCCAACTGCGGCAAGGAAGTCACGTACACCCGTCCCGAGCGGGCGGTCGCCTACGACGTCAGCGGCGCGGAGAAGATGTTCGCCCTGGGCCTGGCCGGCCGTATGCGCGGATACGTCATGAACAAGCTCGGCGACCCCGCCATCAAGGGCTCGCCCTGGCGCGAGAAGTACACCGAGGTCGAGCGGCTCGGCACCGAGCGCATCACCCGGGAGATCGTCGTCGACGCCAACGCCGACTGGGTGCTCGCGGGCTGGAACTCCGGCTTCAGCGAGGAGCGCGGCATCACGCCCGCCCTGCTGGACAAGGTCGGCGTCGCCAGCTACCTGCACACGGAGACCTGCTGGGACTACGGCAAGAAGAACGCCCGTGACACCGATGTGTCACCGCTCCAGGCGCTCTACACCGACCTGGACAACCTCGGCAGGATCTTCGGCGTCGAGAAGCGGGCCGACAAGCTCGTGAAGGACCTCAAGAACCGCGTCGCCGCGGTGAAGAAGACGTGGCCCGACAAGGGGGACCCGGCCAAGGTGTTCGTCTACGACTCGGGCACCGACCAGCCCTTCACCGCAGGCCGGCACGCCGCACCAGACAGCATCATCACCGCTGCCGGCGGCACGAACGTCTTCGGAGACCTCGACAAGGGGTGGACGACGGTGGGCTGGGAACCGGTCATCAAGGCCAAACCCGATGTCATCGTGATCGTCGACTACGCGGACCAGCCCGCGAAGGAGAAGATCGCCTACCTCAAGTCGCTGCCGTCCCTGAAGTCCGTCCCCGCGGTGAAGAACAACCGCTTCCACGTCATGTCGTACGGCGACGTCGTCAGCGGCCCCCGCAACGTCACGGGCGCCGAGGACCTGGGCCGCTACCTGCGCTCGGTCGGGCGGTGACGGCGACGTGCCCCTGACACACCCCGCCCACAGCCCCGCGCCCGCCCCGGTCAGCGCCGCGCCCGCCCCGGCCGGCACCGCGCCCGTCCCGGTCCACGAGCACATCACCGACGCGATCAAAGCGCCCGACCTGCTGCGGCTCTCCGACAACGTCGTGCTCGCCCGCTTCGAGACCCTCAAGGTCTACGCCGCCCTCGGCGCGGTCCGCACGCTGCTGGAGCGCGGCACCGTCAATCCCGGCCAGACCCTCGTCGACAGCTCCAGCGGCATCTACGCCCTGGCCCTGGCCATGGCCTGCCACCGCTACGGACTGAACTGCCACATCGTCGCCTCCACCACCGTCGACGCCACGATGCGCGCGCAACTTGAAGTCCTCGGCGCCACCGTGGACCAGATGCCGCCATCGAAGGACCTGCGGCTCGACCAGGAGGGCCGCGTCAGGCGCGTCCGCCGGCTGCTGGCCGAGCGGCCCGGCATGCACTGGATGCGCCAGTACCACGACGCCGTCCACTACACCGGCTACCGGGAGTTCGCCGCCCTCGTCGACCGCGCGCTGCCCGACGTGCCGCTGACCGTGGTGGGCGCCGTCGGCACCGGCTCCTCCAGCGGCGGCCTCGTCCAGGCGCTGCGCGGGCGCGGCCGCGACGTACGCCTGCTGGGGGTGCAGCCCTTCGGCAGCGTCACCTTCGGCAGCGAGGGGTTCAGCGACCCCGAGGCGATCATCGCCGGGATCGGCAGCTCCATCCCCTTCGACAACGTCCACCACGATCTCTACGACACCCTCCACTGGCTCGACTTCCGGCACGCCATGGCGGGCGCCGTCGGCCTGCTGCGGGAGCACGCCGTGTTCGCCGGTCTGTCCACCGGCGCGGCCCACCTCGTCGCGGGCTGGGAGGCCGCCCGCGATCCCGGCCGCACGCACCTGGTCATCGGCGCCGACACCGGCCACCGCTACACCGATCGCGTCTTCGCCCGGCACCGCGAGGCCCTCGACCCGCGCACCCTGAAGCCCCACCAGATCGCCGACCTCGGCGACCTCGCCCCGCCCTGGTCGGCGATGGAGTGGAACCGGAGGCGGTACGACGTACGCCGACCGTCCGTACCGGCACCCTCGTCATCCGTACCGGCGCACCCCTCACCCGTACCCGCGCCCCCAGCACCCGCACCCGCGTACCCACCCGTACCCGCGCAGCCGACTGCCCCGCTCGGCGCGCCGCCCCAGGAGGACCAGGCACCGTGACCATCGCCGCACTCGAAGCACTCACCTTCGGCCTGGGGCGCCTCGTCGAGGCGGCAGGGAACGCCGGACACCGGCTGTGCCTGCTCACCGGCGACCGTGACGTCTACCGTCACGAACTCGCCCACCTCGACCCCGGGGCGCTCGACATCGTCGACGTCGACCCCGACGACACCGCGGCCTGCGCCGCCGCCCTGGCGGCCCTGCCCGACCTGAAGGGGCTCATCAACTCGACCGACACGTGGGGCGTCCCGGGCGCCGACCTCGCGGCCAAGTTCGGCCTGCCGGGGCCGGACCCGAGCGCGGTCCGGCTGCTGCGCGACAAGAGCCGGGTGCGCGCCCTCCTCCATGAGCGGGGTCTGAGCCGCAGCGGTACGGTCGACGTTCCCGCGGATGTCTCCGCGGCCGCCAACATCCTCCGTACGGTCGGCCTGCCCGCCGTCCTGAAGGACTCCGCGGGCACCTCCTCCCGGAACGTCTGGCCCGTACGCGACGAGCGGCAGCTCCGTACGGCACTCGCCGAAGCGTCGCAACGCGCCTTCAAGGGACGGCTGTTCGCCGAGCGCTTCTTCTCCGGCCCGGTCTACAGCGCGGAAACCCTCGGCTGGGAAGGGGAGACCAGGCTGCTCGGCGTCCTCAGCCGCCAGATGTCACCCGAGCCCTCCGTCCGCGAGGAGGCCGCGGCCTTCCCCGTCGCCTTCCCGCACGCCGAACTCGCCCTGATCGAGGACTGGGTGGGGCGTGTGCTGGCCGCCGCGGGCCACGACAACGGGTTCGCACATGTGGAGTTCGTCCTCACCGCGGACGGCCCGGAGCTGGTGGAGATCAACCGCCGCATCGGCGGCGCGCTCGTCGGTGAGGCCCTGTGCCGCGCCCTGGGCACGAACGTCTACGACGCCATGGTCGACGTGGCGCTGGGCAGGCGCCCCGCGCTGCTGGACGCCGTGGTAGGGCCGGGCGCTCCGGACGCGCTGAACTCCCCGCCCACCGGGCGCCGTTCTGCTGGTCCGGCCACGGCGTTCGTGCTCGTCTACCCCGACTGTCCCGGCACCCTCACCGGCTGGACCGGGCTCGACGGCCTCTCCGCCTTCCCCGGATCACCCGAGTGGTATCCCACCGCCGTCCCGGGCCGACGCGTCGAGCACCTGAACGACCAGCGCGGCTGCACCGGCATCCTGCTGGCCGAGGGCGACACCGCCGAGCTGGCCCTGCACCGGGCGCTCAGCGCCGCCGGGAGCATACGGCCGACCGTCGTGGCCGACGACCGGGGATGACAAAGGCGCCGTCGCGGAAGCCGCTCGGGCGGCCGGACTCCCGCCTCGCACGGTTCACGGAACTCACAGGCCCGCAGTACTTCCTGCTGGCCGGTTCGTTCCTCATACCCCTGGGCAGCTTCGCCGTGCTGCCCTTCATGTCGGTCCTGCTGCACGAACGGCTGGGCATGGGGCTCGGCACCGTCGGCGCGGTGCTCGCCGTCGCGTCGTTCGTGCAGTTCTCGGGCGGTGTCGTCGGTGCCGCCATCGCCGAACGCATCGGCCTGCAGCGCACCATGCTGCTCGCGCTGCTGGTCCGCACGGCGGGGTTCGCCGCCTTCCTGCCCGGACTGAGCCGACCGGCGGCCGCGATCACCGCGCTGTTCCTCGTCTCCGGCGGGGCCGCGCTCTATCTGCCCGCCAACAAGGCGTACTTGGTGCACGGCGTGGGGGAGAGCCGACGCCCGCTGCTGCTCTCCGCGAGCGGCTCAGCCCTCAACGCCGGGATCGCGCTCGGCCCCATCGCCGCCGCCCCGTTCATACTCACCGCATCGGCAGGGCTCTTCACCGCTGTGACGGTCCTGTTCGCGCTGATCACGGCGGGGCACGCGCTGTTGCCCGTGGAGACGCCCGAGGGGCGGAGGGAAGCGACAGGACAGACGGGTGGGGAGCGCCCAGGTGACGGCCCGATCGCTCTGTCCCTCCCTTTCGCGATCACCGTGCTGAGCGTGTACGTCTTCATGTTCTTCCAGCACTACCTCGCGATCTACGTGGTGGGCAGAACCTCAACGCTCTTCTACAGCCTCGTCCTCGCGCTCTACGCCCTGCTGCTCGTCGTCGCCCAGCCCCTCCTGTCGGACTGGATCGCCGACCTGCCCTATCCCCGCGCCCTGCGCGTCGGCTTCACGGCGCTCGCCACCGGCATGGCCGCTCTCGCCCTCGGCCACCCCGCCGCCATCCTGGCCGGAGCCCTGCTCATCTGCCTCGGCGAGGTCGTCCTCTTCCTCAAGAACGACCTCGAAGCCCTGGCCGGGTCCGCCCGTTCACCCGCCGTCGTCTTCGGCCGCCAGCGCATGGCGGCCGGAATCGGCGCCTTCGCCAGCGGTATCGCTGGAGGCGAGGGCTATGCGTGGGCCGAACGGGCCGGCCACGCGAGCCTGTTCTGGCTGGCGGTCGCGCTGCAGTGCGTACTGCTGCCCCCACTGCTGATCGGAACCCTGCGCCGCCTCCGTCCCGCAGGGGTTCCTGCGCGGAGCTGAGCACCGTCCATTCCCTATTTCTGCAACGGGTTCTACTGTGTGCGCCGTCAGGTCGGGGCCGGGCGATTTTCTCGGTCCGAGCGTGAGGCAGCAGAGCCTGGAGGGGCCGTGCATCTCGAATACACGCCTGAGCAGCAGCAGTTGCGCACCGAGCTGCGCGCGTACTTCGCCGAACTGGTGCCGGACCATTCCGCCGCGCGTTACGGCGAACCCGCCGCTCAGAAACGGTTCTACCGGGAGACGATCCGGCGCCTGGGGGCCGACGGGTGGCTCGGGGTCGGCTGGCCACAGGAGTACGGCGGCCGCGGGCTCTCGCCCATGGAGCAGTTCATCTTCTTCGACGAGGCGGCGCAGGCGGGCGTCCCGCTGCCCCTCATGGCCCTCAACACCGTCGGCCCGACCATCATGCAGTTCGGCACGGACGAGCAGAAGGCGTACTTCCTGCCCCGGATCCTCTCCGGCGAGCTCGACTTCGCCATCGGCTACAGCGAACCCGACGCCGGCACGGATCTCGCCTCGCTGAAGACCAGGGCGGTCAGGGAAGGCGACGAGTACGTCGTCAACGGGCAGAAGATCTGGACCACCAACGGCGACACCGCGGACTGGGTCTGGCTCGCGGTCCGCACCGCCACCCCCGAGGAGGGCGTCCCGCTCCACAAGGGCATCACCATGCTCCTGGTCCCGACCAGTGACCCCGGCTACTCCTGCACCCTCATCAACACCCTCGCCTCGCACGACACCACCGCCAGCTACTACGAGAACGTCCGCGTCCCCGTCTCCCGTCGCGTCGGCGAGGAGAACAAGGGCTGGCGCCTGATCACCAACCAGCTCAACCACGAGCGCGTCACCCTCGCCGCCCACGGCACCATGGCCATTCGCGCCCTGCACGACGTGCAGCGCTGGGCGATGGACACCAAACTGGCGGACGGCCGCCGCGTCATCGACCTCGCCTGGGTCCGCAGGCGGCTCGCCATGACCCACACCAAGCTCGACGCGATGAAGCTCCTCAACTGGCAGATGGTCAACGCCCTCCAGGAGGGCACCCTCACCCCGCAGGACGCCTCGGCCGTCAAGGTCTACGGCTCCGAGGCGCGCCGCGACGCCTACGCCTGGCTCATGGAGGCCGTCGGCGCGGCCGGCGCACTGAAGGAGGGTTCGGCCGGCGCGATCCTCCACGGCGAGCTGGAACGCGGCTACCGCTCGGCGGTGATCTTCACGTTCGGCGGTGGGAACAACGAGATCCAGCGCGAGATCATCTCCTGGATCGGCCTGGGAATGCCGCGGGTGCGCCGCTGATACCGCGTCGCTAGTGCCTCGCTGGAGGGAGCCCGCCGCGAGGCGTCGCAGCCCCTGCGCCCTCCGGCCGAGCGGCTAATCTCCGTACGTATGACCGATTCTCAAACCCGGGGCCGGGTCGCGGGAGGCCTCGCGAGACCCTCGTCCCGCTCCCACCGCGTCTTATGGTGCGCCGCGGGCGCCACCGCGGCCTTGCTCCTCGCCGATCTCGCCACGCGCGCCTACAACCACTACGACCCCATACCGACCGTCCGCAGGCTGGTGAACGTGGACGTCGAGGCCAACCTCGCCACCTGGTGGAACAGCACGCTGCTGCTGGCCGTGGCGGGCATGGCGCTGACCGCCGCGCTGCTCAGCGGGCGCGGCGCGCGCCCCGGGCGGTTGTCCTGGCTGGGTCTCGCCGCCGCGACGGCCCTGCTCAGCATCGACGAGACGGTCTCGTGGCACGAGCGACTCGGCGAGGTCGGCCGGTCGTGGAAGGAGTGGGCCGGGGGCTCGCTGCCCACGCACGCCTGGGTGTTGCCCGGCGCGGTCCTCGCGGTGGCGGGCACCGTGTGTGCCGTGTTGTGGGCGCGGAGGCTGCCGCGTGACCTGCGGTACGGGCTGCTGGGCGCACTCGCGGTCTATCTGGGCGGGGCGTTGGTGACCGAGGCGTTCAACGGGTGGGCGCTCGACGGCGGTCACAGCACCGTCCTCATGCTGGGGACCCTCGTGGAGGAGGGCCTGGAGATGAGCGGCTGCCTCGTCGCCCTCGCCGCCCTCAGCCGCTACGTGGTGCTGGAGCACACCCCGGCGACGGGCCGCGCGGTGATCCGGCTGCGCGACGGCTGAGCCCCGCCGCCGACTCTCCCGCGAAGTCTGCCCTCACACTTCGCTACGTCGTAGCGAGGCAGGCGTACGCCCTAGGAACTCCCGTGCCGTACGGGCAAGATGAGCCTGGTCGGCGAAGCCTGCTGTGGCCGCGGCCAGGGCGGCGGTCGAATCCGGCAGCTCCGCGACGGCCGCGCGGAGCCGGCCCCACCGGCGCAGGTGGGCGAGTGTGATGCCCACGTCCCGCCGGACCAGGGCGCGCAGCCGCGGGGCCGACACTCCGACCTCTTCGGCCACGGACACGAGGGACATCTTCGGATCGCACGACACGCACAGGCGAACGGCGTGGGCGACTCTCGGATCGAGCCGTGCGAGCGGGGCAGGGGACCCGGCGAGCGACCGCAACTCGGCATATCCGGCGGCCACATCCGCACCGGGCCCGGGACCGTCGGCATCGGTGGTGGTGCCGAGCGCGGCAAGCAGGCGACGGACCTCGCCGGCATCGAGCCGTATCGGTCCCGGGTGTGAGGGCAGCAGCCAGGAGTCGATGAACAAGGCGATGTAGGGCGAGGTCGACACACAGCTGTGGACCAGCTGGGGCGGAACGATCAGCCCCGGCGCCGCCACCACGGGCCGGCCGGGCGAGCGGAGTTCGGCGTGGCCGCCGATCGACAGCACGGCCTTCCAGGCGGGCAGCCGGTGCTGGGCGACGCGGAACGGACGGGACTCGGCGAACATCGTCGCCTCGTCGCCGGAGGCGAAGACGACGCGGCGATCGTTTTGTTCAAGTGCCCAGGCGCGAGGTGAATGGATCATCGTGCCCCGCACGCTACCGCTGCCGTCCGGTCGGTAGCCTTCCTGGTCGTGCCCGTACTCCCAGAGGAAGTCATGCCATGAGTCATCGCCTGGTCATCGTGGGCGCCGGCTACGCCGGTCTGTCCGCGGCCCGACGCCTCGCCCGCAAGCTGCGCGGCAGCGATGTCACCATCACGCTGGTCAATGCCTCGGACCGGTTCGTGGAGCGCGTCCGGCTCCATCAACTGGCCGCCGGGCAGCGGGTGGCGGCGCCGTCGTTGCGTCAACAGCTCAGCGGTACACCGGTCCGGCTGGCCGTCGGACGCGTGACGTCGATCGACACCACCGGCCGGACCGTGGTCATGGACCGCGCGCCCGGAGCGATCGGCTACGACACCCTGGTGTACGCGCTGGGCAGCCGGGCATGGCTCGACGACGTGCCGGGGGCGGCCGAGCACGCGTACGCCGTAGCCACGCCTGAGGAGGCGACGCGGTTGCGGCACAGGGTCGCGGAGATCGCGTCGGGCGGCACTGTCGCGGTGGTCGGGGGCGGGCTTACCGGGTTGGAAACCGCCTCCGAGCTGGCCGAGAGCCACCCCGGGCTGCGCGTGCGGCTCTTCACCGGTGCCGATGACGTCGGGCCCGGCCTCACGCCGCGCGCCCGCACCCACTTGCGGCGTGCTCTGCGCCGACTGGACGTCTCGGTCCATTCCGGGGCCCTCGTCACAGCAGTGCGGGAGGACGGCCTTGACCTCCGCGACGGCGCGCCGTTCGCCGCTGACGCCGTGGTGTGGACCACCGGATTCCGTGCGCCGGAGCTGGCGCGCGCGGCGGGGTTCGCGACGGATGAGAGCGGACGGATGCTCGTCGACGCGACTCTGCGCTCGGTCTCGCACCCCGAGGTGTACGCCGTCGGCGACGCGGCGGCCGGTCTCTCGGTGGGCGGGGCACCGAGCCGCATGTCCTGCCAGGCGGCCCTGCCGATGGGCCGAGGCGTGGCCGACGTCGTCGCGGCGAGGCTGACGGGCAGGGAGCCGGAGCCCGTCCGGATCGGCTACATCTTCACCAACATCAGCCTCGGCAGACGTGACGGTGTCGTCCAGTTCACCCGCGCCGACGACAGCCCGCGCAGGTTCGTCCTGACAGGACGCGCCGCGGCAGCTTTCAAGGAAGCGATCGTGCGCAGCACGGTACGCTCCGGACCGCGCGACGGGTCAAGCCTCTTGGAGAGCACCCCGACAGACGTGCGATAGGTTCCCCGCCATGACGGAACCCGCACCCCTGGCCTGGCCACCTGCCGCGCCGATCAGGACCGAGCGCCTCGTGCTCCGGGAGTCGGAGGCCCGGGACCGCCCGGCGTTCGTCGAGCTGTTCGCCTCGCCGGAGGTGAACGCCTACGTCGGCGGCCCTCGACCGCGCGACGAGCTCGAGCGCGCGGTGCCCGAGGTGCCCGGGCGGCGCCCCGGCTTCTTCGTGGTCGAGCTCGACGGAGCCATGATCGGTACGGTCATGCTCGACCGGCACGACGCGAGCCGTCCGGGACACGTCCGTCCGGATGTCGGGGAGACCGAACTCGGCTATCTGTTCCTGCCGGAGGCGTGGGGACACGGGTACGCCGCCGAGGCGTGCGCGGCGGCGCTCGGCTGGTTCGCGGACGAGCTTCCCGGCAGGTCGGTGGTGCTGCGTACCCAGACCGCCAACGAGCGGTCGATGCGGGTCGCGGCCAAGTTGGGGTTCACCGAGGTGGAGCGGTACGAGGACTACGGTGCCGAGCAGTGGTTCGGGGTGTGGTCCTCGGCCGGGTCGCCCGGGTGACTCGGTCCGTCGGCGGGCCGGTCCCGGACTCGCCGGCGCCCGTGCGTCACATGTTGCGGGCGCCCTCCCTGACCGCTTCGCGGATGCGGAAGTACGTGCCGCAGCGGCAGATGTTGCGGATGCCGTCGAGGTCCGCGTCGGTGATCTGGCGGCCTTCTTCGGCGACGCGTCTGACCAGGGCGACGGCGGCCATGATCTGACCGGGCTGGCAGTAGCCGCACTGGGCCACGTCCTGGTCGAGCCAGGCCTGCTGCATCGGGTGCAGCTCCGCGTCGACCGTGGCCGGGAGGCCTTCGATCGTCGTGACCTCGTCGGTCGGGCGCAGGTCCTTGACGGGGATGGCGCAGGGGTTCGCGGCCTTGCCGTTGAGGTGGCTGGTGCAGGCCTTGCAGACGTTGATGCCGCAGCCGTACTTGGGCCCGGTGACGCCGAGGATGTCGCGCAGCACCCACAGCAGCCGTACGTCGTCGGCGACGTCGACCGTGACCTGCTCGCCGTTGAGTCGGAAGGTGTGCTCGGGCACAAAAGTCTCCTGGTGGTCAGCGGACGTGGTCCAAGCCGTCGGTGGGGGACTGGGGGATGGGCGGTACGGTCGGTTTGGGCACGAAGGAGAGCGTGCCGTGGTTGATCGGAAAAGTGGTCGGCATCGTGCCCGTCGCCCGGCCGTAGGCGCAGGCGACCGCGGCCGTCGAGGCCGCGACACCGAGTTCACCGGCACCGCCGGGTCTGCCGGTCGTGGTCGGCATCACGACGATCTCCAGCTCGGGCGGCGTGTTCCACTGCCGGGTGTAGAAGTAGTTGTCCCAGCTGGCCTCCAGGAAGTATCCGTCGCGCAGGTGCAGGCTCGACGTCAGGGTCAGGGCGATGCCGTCCATGAGGCAGCCCATCATCTGGGCCTCCAGGCCGCGCGGGTTGACGGCGAGTCCGACGTCCACGGCGATGACGGCCTTCGTGACGCGCGGTCCGGTCACCCCGTCGCGGATGGGCCGGTTGACGGTCTCCGGCCGGCAGTCGATCTCCACGAGCACCGCGCTCGTGGCGTGGTATTCGGAGTGCATGGCGATGCCCTGCGCGGTGTGGGCAGGCATCGGCCGGCCCCACTTCCCCACCTCGGCGGCCTTCTCCAGCACCGCTCGCGTGCGGTCGTCGCGGAGGAACTCCCGGCGGAACGTGAAGGGGTCCTTGCCCATCTTCGCGGCGAGCCGGTCGACGATGAGCTCCCGGGCGCAGGTGACGTCGGGGGAGTACACGTTGCGCATGCTGCCGGTGTTGAAGCCCTTGTCGGTCTCGCTGAGCAGTCGGCTGTGCACGCCGAAGTCGTAGGGCATCGACTGGGAGAGGTGGAAGAACGTCTGGGAGAAACCGATGTCGCCCACCGGCAGCTTCGCCGCCATGGCGGTGAAGAGCTCGCCGAGGCCGTGCCCGAGGTCCGTCGAGACACTGGTGTGCCGCTGCTTGTAGCCGAGCACGGTGTCGCCCGCGTACGCGACGCGCACCCGTGAGGTGGCCATGGGGTGCGTGCGTCCCTGGCGGGAGTCGTCGGCGCGGTGCCACATCAGCTTGACCGGTTTGCCGAACTCCTTGGAGATCTCGGCGGCCTCCAGCGCGGCGTCGAAGAACAGCTTCCGTCCGAAGGAGCCACCGCCTTCGGTCACGTGCACGGTGACCGCGCTCGGCGGAAGCCCGAGCCGGGCGGCGATGGCCTGCTTGGCGACGATCGGCGCTTTGAGGGCGGACCAGATCTCGGCCCGTCCCGGACGCACGTCGGCTATCGCACAGTTGGGTTCGAGCGCGCTGTTGCTGCGGAAGTGGAAGGTGAACGAGGCCTCGACCGACGGCGTCACAGGCGGCAGCCCGAGCGGCAGTTCGGCCGCCCGCAGCTCCTTGAGCACCGTCTCGTCGGACTTTCCTTCCGCGCTGCCGGGCTTCCACGACACGCGCAGGGCCCGTACGGCGTCGATGCACTGGCCGAAGGTCCGCGCGCGCACCGCGACCCCGGTGGAGATCACCGCGGCGTCGGTGACGCCCGGCATGGCCCGTACCTCTTGGAGATTGGCCACCGAGCCGACCTTGCCGTTGAGGGTCGGCGGGCGGCACACCATGGTCGGCAGGGCGTCCGGCACGTCGAGGTCCAGCGTGAACTTCTTGCGTCCGGTGACCGCGGCGAGCGCGTCGACGCGGTTGTGGGGCCGCCCGATGACGGTGAACCGCTCGCGCTCCTTGAGCTCCACGGACATCCGCCGCGGGCTGCGGCTCGCGGCCTTCCCGGCCAGCTCCCCGATGCCGACCCGGCCGCCCGCGCGGTCGGTGACGACACCGGCCTTCAGCGTGAGGTCGCCGACGGCCGCGCCGAGCTCGACCGCCGCGGCGTCGAGGAGCCGACGCCGGGCGACGGCCGCCGCCACCCGGATCGGGGTGTACGTGGAGATCGTCGTGTTGGACGCGCCGGTGAGCTGGTTGAACACCAGCTCGGGGCGCGCGTCGGCCAGCGTCACCCGGACCCGGTCCACCGGCACGTCCAGCTCCTCGGCGATCAGCATGGCCGTCGACGTTGTGATGCCCTGCCCGACCTCCGCCCGCGGCAGCGCGAACGACACGGTGCCGTCCCCGCCGACCTCGACCGTGATCAGGTGCGAGGTCGGCAGGGCCGCCGCGGTCATCACGTCGTTCAGATCGACCAGCTCGGTGACGTCCGGCGACGGCACCGCGGCCTCGGCTTCGGACACGAGCGGGGCCGCGGTCACCAGGGTCGGCGCGGCGAGTACGTAACCGAGGAAGCGACGCCGCCCGAAGCCGGACGTGCTCGACTGCGATTCCCCCATGTCAGTGGGGCCGGTTCGCGTCGGGGATCTCCAGGTGGATGGGTCTGCCCTCGGACAGGAAGAGCAGGACGAACCTGCGGATGGCCTCTTCCATCGCCCAGGCGGCCTCCGGGACCAGGGGCAGCGGAATCAGCTTCTCCCGGAACGCCACCAGGAGGGGCCACGCCTTCGAGATCAGCGGCTGCCAGAACGGTTCCCTGGACAACCCGATCATTTCGCCGATCCGGTCGCCGAGCGTGTACCGGGAGAACGCGCTGACCAGGGGCCGCGTCACCCCGGCGTCGAGCTCGGCGACGATGTCGAGGAGCACCTCGGTCAGCTTGACCCCCTCGTCCGTGCGGGCGAGGACCGGGTCGAGGAGCTGCCGCGACTGGGCGTTGGCCGCGTCCCAGGTGGCCGGGATGTACTCGTCGTGGACGCCGAGCATATGGGCGGTCACCTGCCACACGTGCAGGTATGCCTCGGACTCGGCGCGGGAGACCGGAACGTCCCAGTCGAGCAGCTTGCGCATGACGAAGGTGGCCAGGCTGTGCCAGGTGACCAGCACGTCCGCCTGGCTGATGGGGATCTTCTGACCGCCGCTCGTTCCGGACCAGCCCGGGGACTTGGGCAGCAGATTGCGTACGGCCGCGTGGACCAGCCGGGTCCGTACCGCGGTCGCGATCATCGAACCCTGCGGCTGGTACGCGTCCAGGTCCCCGACGTCGTATCCGAACTTCGCGGTCTTGGCGATGCGGTCCTTCATGTCCGCGCCACCCTTGGAGTAGTAGACGGCCCGCGCCTCCCTGGGGATCGCGGTACTCATCAGCCCGCTGCCGAGGCCGTACAGCGCACCGACGTAGATCCCCTTGGTCTTGTTGAACTTCGCGGCGGTCTCGAGCTTGGCCCGGTCCACCCACGGCGGCAGCCGGCGCGCCTTCTCCATGAACTCCTTGAGGTCCCGCGGGAGTTCGTCGGGCAGTGGCTGGTCGTTGCGGGTCCAGTTCCGCAGCAGCTGGTTGACCTTCGGTATGTCCCCGCGGTCGAGCAGCGAGCCGAGCAGTTGGTCGGCCTCGTCGTCCCACATCCACTGCGGGTCGGTGCCCGCGCCCGCCCCGGCCACCGAACCGCTCGCTGCCCACGACCACAGGGGCCGCGCGCTCGCGGGCGACGCCGCGCCGAGCACACCGAGCGCGCCCAGCGCGCCGCCCGTGAGCAGCATCTTGCGCCTGCTGAGTTCGTCCATCAGGGAACTCCTCCTTCTGTAGGGCTCGTTGGTCAGGCGGGGCGGTTGGTGTCGGGGATGTCTATGTGAATCTCACGCCCTTTGGAGAGATAGAACAAGATGTACTTGCGGGCCGCTTCGTCGATCGTCCAGGCGATCTGCGGCACCAGGGGCAGCTTGATGAGGCCCTCGCGGAAGGCCACCAGCGGCGGCCAGGCGGTCTTGACCGCCGCTTCCCAGAACGGCTCGCGCGGGATGCCGTCCCAGTCGGCGATCCGGTTGCCGACGAGGTACCGGGCGAAGGCGTTGACGAGGGGCCGGTCGACGCTGCCGGGGCTCGTCTGCTCGGCGAGCTGCCCCAGGAGGATGTCGGTCAGTTCGACGCCTTCCGGCGTGGGGCCGAGGACCGGGTCGAGGAGCTGCTTGGACTGCGCCTCGGCCGCGTCCCAGGTCGCGGGGATGTACTCGTCGAGGATGCCGAGCATGTGCGCGGTCACCTGCCACACGTGCAGATAGGCGTCGGACTCGGCGGACGTGATCGGGACCTTCCACTCCCGCATTTTGCGCATCGCGTAGGTGGGCAGCGTGTGCCAGGTGACCAGCATGTCCGCCTGGCTGATGGGGATCTTCTGGCCGTCCCCGGTGCCCGTCCAGCCCGGCGACTTCGGCAGCAGGTTGCGTACCGCCGCGTGCACCATGCGGGTCTTCACGGCCTCCACGACGCAGGTGCCGTCGGGCCGGTAGGCGTCCAGGGCGCCGACGGCGAAGCCGAGCTTGCTGGTCTTGGCGACCCGGTCCTCCATGTCGGCGCCGCCCTTGGAGTAGTAGACGGCCCGCGCCTCGCGGGGGATGGCGGTGCTCAGCATGCCGCCGCCGATGCCGTTGAGGATGTTGAGGTAGAGGCCCCTGCTCTCGTTGAACTTCGCGGCGGTCTCGAGCTTGGCCCGGTCCGCCCACGGCGGCAGCCGGCGCGCCTTCTCCATGAACTGCCGCAGATCGCGGGGGAGTGCGCCGGGAAGCGGCTGGTCGTTGCGGGTCCAGGTGCGCAGGAGTTCGTTGACCCTGGGCACATCGCCCCGTGCGAGGACGGCTCCAAGGAGTTCGTCGGCCTCGTCGTCCCACACCCACTGCGGGTCGGTGCCCGCCCCCGATCCGGCCACCGAGCCGCTCGCGGCCCACGTCCACGTGGACCGCGCGCTCGCCGGCGACGCCATGCCGAGCACGCCGAGCGCGCCCAGCGCGCCGCCCGTGAGCAGCATCTTGCGCCTGCTGAGTTCGTCCATTCCCGGAACTCCTCCTTGAGTCGCCTCAGCGCTGGCTGATACCCTGCCTGATACTCTGATACAGAGTCCGTATCTGTGTTTCATCGAGAGAAGCACAACCCGGAACGGAGCACCAGACTGTGGAACCCGCATTTCCCTTTCTCGCCGCGCCACAGGACTCGGACTCCGTGCTGGACCGCGCGTTCGCCGAGGCCGCCGAGCGGGCCGAGGCCGCCGACCAGACCGGTGACGACCACGACGAGGTCACCACACGCGTGCTCGACGCGGCCTTCGAGCAGTTCTGCCGCATGGGCATCAGGCGGTCCACGATGGAGGACGTGGCCCGCCGCGCCGGGGTCTCCCGGATCACGCTCTACCGCCGGTTCGCCTCCAAGGACGCACTCGTCGAGCAGGTCGTCCGCCGCGAATTCCGGCGGTACTTCGACCAGTTCATCGTCGACGTCCGGGGCGCGGAGACCGTCGCCGACCGCGTGGTCCTCGGCTTCGTGAGCTCGCTCCGCGCCATTCGCGGCAACCCGCTCATCGGCGGCCTGATCGACGCGGAGCCGGACGCGGTCGTGCCGTCCATGACCACGGACGGGGGCCGCACGCTGGCCGTCGTGCGGCAGTTCGTCGCGGGCAGGCTGCGCCG
The DNA here is from genome assembly GCF_044327655.1 of Streptomyces sp. NPDC018029. NCBI lineage: Bacteria > Bacillati > Actinomycetota > Actinomycetes > Kitasatosporales > Streptomycetaceae > Streptomyces > Streptomyces sp. NPDC018029. The sequence goes on from NZ_JBIRFV010000006.1 coordinate 241,522, forward strand.
CGAACAGCAGGCGGGCAACGTCGCGCGCGACGTGGACGTGGACGTGGTCGCCGAGCTGATGGTCCGGGTGTCGGCGTCCTTCCTCGTCATTCCCGGCCAGGTGGTCGACCTCGACGACGAGGAGCAGGTGCGGGCGGTGGCGCGCCGGTTCCTGGTACCGATGCTGGGACCGCCGCCCGTCCGGTGAACGCGATGTGCCCTTGATCCTTGACCTTCGGCTCTTGACCCTGTTCGAGGAGGAACGCGCACCATGCCCCGAGTCCTGACGGACGAGCGACGCGATCTGGTCAAGGCGGTCGGCGATTTCTGCCGCCGCGAGTGCGGCACCAAGGAGCAGCGGGACAAGCTGACCGAGGGCGGCCGGGAGCCGCACAACCAGAAGCTCTACGAGAAGATGGCGGAGCTCGGCTGGCTGGGCATCGTCGTCCCCGAGGAGTACGGCGGCGCGGGCCTGGGCATGGCGGACCTGTGCCTCTTCCTGGAGGAGACCGCGTACGGCCTCGCGCCGATCAGCGGTTTCTCCACCACGGTCATCGCCGCCGCGGCCTACGACAAGTTCGGCACCGAGGAGCAGAAGCGCGTCGTGCTCGAAGGCGTGGCGGGCGGCCGGGTCGAGGCCATCTCGATGTCCGAGCCGGGCGCGGGCTCCGACGTGGGCGCGCTCATCTGCCGCGCGGACCGCACCGACGGCGGGTACGTGATCAACGGACAGAAGACCTGGTGCTCCAACGCGCACATCGCGGACCACATCCTGCTCATCGCCCGTACGTCGCACGGGGCGTCGAAGCACGACGGGCTCACCCAGTTCATGGTGCCGAGCGATGTCGATGGCCTGGAGATCAGGGGCATCGACACGATGGGCGGCCGGGAGGTCAACGACCTGTACTTCACCGACTGCTTCGTCCCGGACTCGGCGGTCGTCGGCGCCCCGGACCAGGCCTGGCCGCAGCTGATGTCCGGCCTCAACCTGGAGCGGATGATCCTCGCCGCGCTGATGCTGGGCACCGCCCGGCGCGCCTTCGACGACACCCTTCAATACGTGCGGCAGCGCGAGCAGTTCGGCCGGCCCATCGGCTCCTTCCAGGTCCTCAAGCACCGCATCGCCGACATGGCCACCGAGCTCGAATGCGCCCGGCTCCTGGTGGACGACGTCGCTGCGGCCATCGACGCCGAACCCGGCCGGGTCTTCGCCCGCGAGGCCTCCATGGCCAAGCTCAAATGCACCGAGCTCGCCAAACACGTGGCCCTGGAGGGCATGCAGATGATGGGCGGCTATGGATACGCCACCGAGTACGGCATGGAGGCCCTGCTGCGCTCGACCGTCGTGTCCACGGTGTACGGCGGGACGAGCGAGATCCAGCGAGACATCATCGGCAGGACGTACGGGCTGTAGAGACCGCCCCGGCGGCGCTGGTGTCAGGGCACGGAGCCGGGATACTGGTCGCGGACGTCCGCGTCACCCGTCAGGAGAGGGTCGCATCATGCCCGAGCACATATCCCCGCCCGATCCGGCGTCCGGACCCGCGCCCGAGCCCCGGCCCGACCCCGGGCTCTTCGGGCCGGCCTCCGTGACCTGGCAGGCGCACTCCGACCCCATGATGTGGATCGCCGGGATCCGGGCCCTCTACCTCCAGGCCCTGCACCCGCGCGCCGTCCGCGGCGTCATGGAGAACTCCGACTTCCGCAAGGACGCCTGGGGCCGCCTCATGCGCACCGCCCATTTCGTCGGCACCACGACCTACGGCACCACCGAGGTCGCCGAGAAGGCGGGCGCCCGCGTGCGGAAGATCCACACGATGCTCAAGGCCACCGACCCCGAGACGGGGGAGCGCTACGGCGTCGACGAGCCGGAGCTGCTGCTCTGGGTGCACTGCGCGGAGATCGACTCCTACCTCCACGTCGTACGCCGCTCAGGCCTCCCCCTCACCGACGCGCTGGCCGACCGCTACGTCGACGAACACCGGCAGAGCGCGCGCCTGGTCGGCCTCGACCCCGCGGACGTACCCGCGTCGACGGCCGAACTCGCCGCGTACTTCGAGGAGATGAGGCCCCGGCTTGCTGCCGGGCCCGACGCCCGCGCCGTCGACGACTTCCTGCAGCGCCCGCCGACGCACCCCCTGCTCGTCCCGGCGCGCGAGCTGCTGTGGCGGCGCGTGGCGAATCTGGCCTACGCCTCCCTGCCGCCGTACGCCCACGAGCTGTACGGCAGGGCCGCCCCGCCACCCGCCACGGTCACCCGCCGCCTCGTCCTCACCGGCACCGTCCTGCGCCGCATCCCCGCGCGTGTGCGCTGGCAACTCCCGCCCAAGCACATCCTGCGCGCCGTGGCCCGGCTCGGGCCCGGCAGCCGCCCCGCCCCGTACAAACTCGACAGCCGGAACGCCATACTGGACGGGCCGGGGAGGGCGCAGCGAGGCAACGGGGGCGACAACACGAGATGGCGGACACCAGGCTGATCCAGGGCCGGTACCGGCTCCTGGATCTGATCGGGCGCGGCGGTATGGGCGAGGTGTGGCGGGCGCGCGACGAGTCGCTCGGCCGCCAGGTCGCCGTCAAATGCCTCAAACCGATGGGGCACCAGCACGATCAGTCCTTCACGCGCGTGCTGCGCGAGCGCTTCCGGCGCGAGGCGCGCGTCGCGGCGGCGCTCCAGCACCGCGGTGTCACCGTCGTCCACGACTTCGGCGAGTACGACGGCGTGCTGTACCTCGTCATGGAACTCCTCGAAGGGCGCAACCTCAGCCAGCTCCTGGAGGACAACAAACAGCACCCCCTGCCGGTCGCCGACGTCGTGGAGATCGCCGACCAGGTCGCCGCCGCCCTCGCGTACACCCATGAACAGGGCATCGTGCACCGGGACCTCAAGCCCGCGAACATCATGCGGCTCGCCGACGGCACCGTGAAGATCTGCGACTTCGGCATCGCACGCCTCGGCGCCGACATCGGCTTCACCTCCCGCCTGACCGGCACCGGCATCGCGATGGGCACCCCGCACTACATGTCGCCCGAGCAGATCAGCGGCGACCCCGTCGACCAGCGCAGCGATCTCTACTCCTTCGGCTGCGTGCTCTACGAGATCGCCACCGGCGCCCCGCCGTTCGACCTGGAGGACGCCTGGGCCGTCCTCGTCGGACACCGCGACACCGCCCCCGAACCACCCCGCAGGCACCGCGGCGAACTGCCCGAGTACTTCGACCGGATCGTCCTGGACCTGCTCGCCAAGGAGCCCGGCGACCGCCCGCCCGACGCGCGGGAGCTCGGCCGCCGCATCGCCGCGGGCCGCACCTCGCTCACGTACGTCCCGACCGTCGCCACGCCCCCCGTGCGCCGCCACGACCACCTGCCGCCGCACGAACCGCGGCTGCCCTCCTGGACGCGCGGCATGACCACCGGCCACAAGGCGAGCGGCGCGTCCGTGCTGCGCACCACCCCGCCCGACGCGGCCGCGGGCCTCACCGGCGAGTGGATCCCGCGCATCGACGCCCGCCGCGCCGCGGCCCCCCGGCAGCCCGAGCGGCCCACACCTTCTCCCGAGCTGGTCGCCACCCTCACCAGCCGTCACAACGCCGGCCTCAGCCTGGGGCGGCTCGGCCGCTGGGCCGAGGCGGGCGAGGTGCACCGCGCGGTCGCCGCCGAACGCGAGCACGCCCTCGGCCCCGACCACCCCGACACGCTCGCCAGCCGCTACGAGGTCGGCTTCACGCTCAGCCGCACCGGCCGCGCCGCCGACGCGCTGCGTGAGTACGACCGCGTGGCGCGGGGGCGGGAGCGGACGCTCGGCCCCGAGCACCCGGACACGCTCGCCGCGCGCCAGGAGATGGCGTACGTCCTGGGCCGGCTCGGGCGGCACTTCGAGGCCCACCAGACCTACACCTCGGTGCTCGCCGCCCGAGAGCGCACGGCGGGCCCCGACCACCCCGACACGCTGCGCTGCCGCCACAACCTCGCGTACAACCTGAGCCGCCTCGGCCGTCTGGAGGACTCCTACCAGCTGGCCGAGGAGGTCGCGGCGGCCCGCGCACGGGTGCTCGGCCCGACCCACCCCGACACGCTCGTGACCCGCTACGAAGTGGCGTACGCGCTCGGTCAGTTGGGGCGTTGGCCGGAAGCCCTGCAGACCTATCGCGAAGTCGCCGAAGCGCGCGTGCGGGCCCTCGGCGCCGACCACCCCGACACGCTCGCCGCGCGCTATGAGGTGGGGATAAGCCTCGGCAGGCTCGGCCGCAGCGCCGAGGCACTGGAGCTGTACCGCGACCTGATCGAGGACCGCACGCGCGTCAACGGCCCCGCCGACCCCGAAACGCTGCGCGCCCGGCACGGCCTCGGGGTGAATCTGGGACGTCAGGGCCGCTGGGAGGAAGCCCTCGCGGAGGCCCGTGACGTGTGCGCCATCCGCGAGCGCGTGCTTGGCGCCGACCACCCCGACACGCTGGTGAGCCGCCGCGAGGTCGCGGTCGGCCTCGGCTGGCTCGGCCGCTGGGCCGACGCGCTCACCGAGTACCGCAGGGTCGCCGCCGCCCGCGAGCGGGTCTTCGGCGCCGACCACCCCGACGCACTCGCCAGCCGCAACGACGAGGCCCACTGCCTGGAACAGCTGGGCCGCGGCACGGAGGCCGTCGAGCTGTACCGCCGGGTGGCGGCACTCCGGCAGCGGCGGGGCGCCGGGAGTCTCTGAGAGCCTGTCTTTGAGGCTCCGACGGAGTCGACCGCACCGGTGTACGGGCGCAGGATGGAGATAGCGCAGACAGAAGGAGGTGCGGCGCCATGTCGAAGTTCATGGACGTCCACCACGGGATGAACGGCATCACGGCAGAGGACCTGAAGAAGGCCCACCAGGCAGATCTCGCGATCGAGAAGGAAGAAGGCGTCCACTTCGAGAAGGCGTGGGCGGACCCGCAGTCCGGCACGGTCTACTGCCTCTCCGAAGCACCGTCGGCCGAAGCGGTCCAACGCATCCACGAACGTGCGGGCCACCGGGCCGACGAGGTCCACCCGGTGCCGCTGACCGTCTGAACCGATCCCCCAGGTCAGGGCAGCGGCGGGGAGGAACCCGGTGCGACCAGTCCGCTCTGGTAGGCCGCGGCGACCGCCTGGGCGCGGTCGCGCACACCGAGCTTCAGGAGGATCCGGCCGAGGTGGGTCTTGACCGTCGCCTCGCCGATGAAGAGGTGGGTGGCGACCTCCGCGTTGGAGAAGCCGTGCGCGACGAGGACGAGCACCTCGCGCTCGCGTCCGGTGAGCGCTGCCAGCTCCTCGGGGGCGGGCCTGATCCGCTCCGGCCGGGCGGCGAACTCGGCCAGCAGATCGGAGGTCACCGCGGGGTCCAGCCAGCCGTCCCCGGCGGCGAGCGCCCGGACCGCCCCGACCAGTTCGTCGGGGGCCGCGTCCTTGAGCAGGAAGCCGGAGGCCCCGGCCCGCAGCGCCTGGTAGACGGCCTCGCTGACGTTGTACGTCGTCAGCACGAGCACGCGGGCCTCGCCGGGAAAGGCGTCGGCGGTGATGCGCCGGGTCGCCTCGACGCCGTCCGTGCCGGGCATCCGCACGTCCATGACGACGACATCGGGGCGCAGCTCGGCCGTGCGGGCCACGGCCTCGTCGCCGTCGGAGGCCTCGCCTACCACCTCGATGCCCTGCTCGCCGGTGAGCAGCATGGCGAGCGCGGAACGAACCATCGCCTGGTCGTCCGCGAGCAGTACCCGGATCATGACGCGGCCTCCTGCCGGAAGTGTTCCTCTGTCGGCAGGGTGGCGGCGACACGGAAGCCACCCTGCTCGGTGGGCCCGGCTTCGAACGTGCCGCCGCAGACGGCCACCCGCTCGCGCAGGCCCAGCAGGCCGTGCCCGGTGGAGAGCGCGGACCGGGCCGCCGCAGGAGTGCCCCGGCCGTCGTCGCCGACCTCGATGCTCAGCCGTCCGTCGGCCCTGTGCCAGTCGAGGCGTACGACGGTGGCCGCTCCGGGGCCCGCGTGCTTGGCCGCGTTGGTGAGCGCCTCCTGCACCAACCGGTACGCGGTCAGGTCGACGCTCCTCGGGAGCGCGGCGGGGACGCCCGTCACCTCCACGCGGGCGTCGAGACCCGCCTGGCGCACCCCGTTGACGAGCGGGTCCAGGTCGGCGAGCCCGAAGCCGGCCCCCTCGGCGGCGAGCCGCTCACCGTCGGTGCGCAGCACCAGCAGCATGTGCCGCAGCTCGGCGACGGCCGTCTTGCCGCTCGACTCGATCTGGTCGAGCGCGTGCTCGACCCGGTCCGGGTCGGTCCGCAGCACATGGCGGGCACCACCCGCCTGCAACACCATGACGGTGACCGCGTTGGCGACGATGTCGTGCAACTCCCGTGCCGTGCGCGCCCGTTCGGTCAGGATCGCCTCCTGGGCGCGGGCCAGCGCGAGCCCGTCCCTGGCGGCCGCGGCACGCCCCGCCCGCACCCACCGGCCGACGCCCCACACTTCCAGGTTGAGCAGTCCGTAGAAGCAGGCCACCCCGAGCAGGGTGGTCAGCCGCTCCGCGGCGGGTACGTCGGCGAGCGCCGCCCGCACCGACAGCGCGACCGGCACCGTCACACAGGCCAGCGCCAGCACGGCCGACCGGGCGCTCTGCAGAGCGGCGACGGTGTACAGCGCGGCGAGCAGCGCCAGCGTCGGGCTGTAGTCGAACACCGCGGCGAACGTGAGCAGTTCACCGCCGAGGGCATGGGCCCACACGTAGCCGAACACCGCACGGGGAGCGCGCCGCCGCGCCGCGAGCGCCGCATAGCCGAGGACGGCGTACCCGACCGTGATCAGCCGGTCGGCCGCGCCGACGTTCGGGAGCGCGAAGTCCGAGAAGAGGAACAGGTCGGGCAGCAGCAGGGCGGCGGCAAGCACCGAGTCCTGGACGGCGGGTGCCGCCCGATACAGATACAGCCCGCCGTGGGCGGCCCCGGACCCGGCGGCCATCACGGTCCGGTCGGCGGGTGGGGGTCGTCGCGATGGGGGCCGTCGCGGTGCGGGTCGTCGCCGTGCGGCGGGTGCGGTTCGTCGGGGCGGGGCGGGTGGGGGAGGCACGTGCGGATGACCCGGCAGGGACCGGCCGCGAAGGCGTCGAACGCCTCGAAGGCATTGGACCCCTCGGGACTTTCGCCACTCGCCCGGTCCAGGCGCGCCTTCCCGGGCCGCTCGGGCACCGGCGCGTCGTAGCCGAGCGTGCGCATCGCCGCCCACAGGTCGCCGTCCTCGGCGAGCAGTGCCTCGGTCAGCCGGCGCTGGGTGGAGGGCTCGGCACGCACCACGTAGCGCGAGCGCCCCGCCAGCCGGACCACGCTCGCTCGCACGCCCGGCGCGGGCTCGCCGGAGCCGAGGTGCTCCACGTCGGACACGGCGATCCGCTCCACCGGTCCGCAGCCGGCGGGCACCGGCGCGATCACGGCGACCAGCGCTCCCGGCGGACGGACGAGGAGCGGCGGCGGATCAGGGACGAGGAGCGCGTCCCTGTCGACGAGGAGCGCCCGGGCGCCGATCGGTTCGAGGGTCACGTCAGCAGCCGTGACCAGCACGGTTGCCTCATCCATGGGGTCGGTCCAGTCACTCATGGATCCATGAAACTTTCTCTTCTCCCCGCAGAAACGTACCCCCTGGGTCGTACACGGGTAATCCACTCCGGAGTGGACGCGGGGATGGTCCCGATGCGCGCATTCTCGTGGGTGTCGGAAACTCGTCCGACGCGGAGAAGGACCGGGAGACAGTCATGGGATACCAGGTCAAGTTCTACCAACTGCGGTGCATCGAGACCGAGGACAACGGCGAGGACGAGCTGTGGGTGGACTTCCGCGGCCAGCGCGTCTGGGGCCGGGGTGACATCAACAACGGCCAGGTCATCAACGTCAACAACGGGCCGTTCACGATGGTCAACAGCGGGGCCGACGTCGTCTCCATGTGGGACAAGGACGACTTCGACCCGGACGACCACCTGGGCGACTTCCACATCAGCACGGCGGTCTCCGGCCGCGGCGAGCAGGTCGCCGTGTTCCGCAACAACGGTGCCCACTACACCCTCACCTACGAGGTGCGGCCGGACAACTGGTAGGCCGCTTCCGGACGCCCCCGGAGCCACGGGTGCGTACACGGCCCCCGGCGCCGGGGGCCGTGTTAGGAAGAGCCATGCCTGATCGTGATGCGTACGACGCCGTCATCGTCGGCGGTGGCCACAACGGTCTCGTCGCCGCCGCCTATCTCGCCCGCGCCGGACGGTCCGTGCTGCTCCTGGAGCGGCTCTCCGCGACCGGCGGCGCGGCCGTCTCCAGCCGGCCCTTCCCCGGGGTCGACGCGCGGCTGTCCCGCTACTCGTACCTGGTCAGCCTCCTCCCCAAGAAGATCGTCCGGGACCTCGACCTCGACTTCAGGGTGCGCACCCGCACCGTGTCCTCCTACACGCCGACCGAGCGCGGCGGCCGCCCCACCGGCCTGCTCGTCGGCGGCGGCGAGGCCCGCACCCGGCAGGCGTTCGAGCGGCTCACCGGCGGCCGGCGCGAGTACGATGCCTGGCGCGAGTTCTACGCGATGACCGGGGAGGTCGCCCGCCGCGTCTTCCCCACGCTCACCGAACCCCTGCCGACCCGTGCCGGGCTGCGCGCCCGCGTCGACGACGACACCGCGTGGCGCACCCTCTTCGAAGAGCCGATCGGCGCCGCGATCGAGGAGCGCTTCGCCGACGACCTGGTGCGCGGCGTCGTCCTCACCGACGCCCTCATCGGCACGTTCGCCGACGCCCACGACCCGTCCCTGCGCCAGAACCGATGCTTCCTGTACCACGTCATCGGCGGCGGCACCGGCGACTGGAACGTGCCCGTCGGCGGCATGGGCGCCCTCACCGCGGCCATCGCCGACTCGGCGCGTGTGTCGGGCGCCCGGCTGCGGACCGGATGCGAGGTGACGCGGATCGCCACCGACGGGCGGCGCGCCGAGGTGACGTACGCGACGGAGGACGGCGAGCGGACCGCGGGCGCCCGCCACGTCCTCGTCAACGCGTCGCCGCAGGCCCTCGCGGAACTCCTCGGCGAGGAGCAGCCGCCGCCCGCCGAAGGCGCCCAGTTCAAGGTCAACATGCTGCTCGGACGGCTGCCGCGGCTGCGCGACACGTCCGTCGACCCGCGCGAGGCGTTCGCCGGCACCTTCCACATCGCGGAGGGGTACGAGGAGTTGGCGACCGCGTACGCCCAGGCCGCGGCCGGCACGCCACCCGCCGCGCCGCCCTCCGAGATCTACTGCCACTCCCTCACCGACCCGACGATCCTCGCCCCCGACCTCGTCGAGAGCGGCCACCAGACCCTCACCCTCTTCGGGCTGCACACACCGGCGCGGCTCTTCGCCCGCGACAACGACGCCGTACGCGCCGAGCTCCTCACAGCGACCCTTGCCCAACTGGACGCACACCTCGCCGAGCCGATCGCCGACTGCCTGGCCCTCGACGCCCAGGGACGCCCCTGCATCGAGGCGAAGACGCCGCTCGACCTGGAGCGTGACCTGCGGCTGCCCGGCGGCAACATCTTCCACCGCGACCTCGCCTTTCCCTACGCCCAGGAGAACGCGGCCGCGGAGAGCGCCGGGCGCTGGGGAGTGGGGACCCGGCACCCGAACGTCGTGCTGTGCGGCGCGGGCGCGGTGCGCGGGGGCGGCGTCAGCGGCATCCCCGGGCACAACGCCGCGATGGCGGTGCTGGAGGCCTTGGGCTGACGAGGCCGACGGCTACGGGGACGCGGGAAGCGGCGCGCCGCCGAAACCGATCTCGTTGCCGTCGGGGTCGCGGTACGTGGCCTTGCGGACGCCGTTCGCGTACGTCTCCCGGACGGCGGGCCGCAGGCCCCGGTCGGCGATCTGCTCGACACGCGTGTCGAAGTCACCGGCGAAGACGGTGTGGCGGGCATGGCCCGCGTGCTCGGGCAGCTGCTCGATGTACAGATAGCGGTGTTCCGCGAGCTCCCAGACGGCCTCGACGTCGTTCGGGCAGAAGGCGGGCGGCTCGCCGAGCAGGCGTTCGTACCAGTGAAGCGCTGACGCGTAGTCGCTGACCGGGATGCCTGAGAACAGTTCGATGGCCATGCCGCCATCGTAGGAACCCCGCCCCCTCACCGCGTGCCGATGTGATCGAAAGGCGGCGCTTGAGTCTCCAGTAGGGGGAGACGTCAGAGTGAGCGCATGAACGGCGACATCCTCTACTCGATCGGTGAGCTGGCCCGGCGGACCGGGCTCACGGTCAAGACCATCCGGTTCTACTCGGACTCCGGCATCGTGACGCCGACGGACCGCAGCCCGGCCGGCTACCGGCTGTACGGCATCGACGCCGTCGCCCGCCTGGACCTCGTACGGACCCTGCGCGAACTGGGCATCGACCTGCCCGCCATCCGCAAGGTGGTGGACCGGGAGGTGCCGCTCCAGGAAGTCGCCGCCGCGCACGCCGACGCGCTGGACGTACAGATACGGACCCTGCGCCTGCGCAGGGCGGTTCTGACCGTGGTGGCCGGCCGCGGCTCCACGGCTGACGAAACGGAGCTCATGGACCTCATGCACCGCCTCGCCCGCCTCTCCGAAGACGAACGCCGCCGGCTGATCGACGGCTTCCTCGACACCGTGTTCGACGGCCTGCAGGACCACCCCGCCTTCACGGCGGTCATCCGCTCGTTGACGCCCGAACTGCCCGACGAACCCGAGGTCGAGCAGGTGGAGGCATGGGTGGAGCTCGCCGGACTGCTGCAGGACCCCGACTTCCGCACCAGCATGCGGGGGATGGCCAGGAACCTGGCGACCGACCGTGCGCCGGACGACGCCCTGGGCCTGCCCCGCATCCTGGCCGAAGCCGTCCGCGCCCTGGCCGAACCGACGCTGCGCGACGGCATCGACCCCGAAGGGCCGGACGCCGGCCCGATCGTCGAGGCCCTCTCCGCCCACTACGCCCGCATCGTCGGCAGCCCCGACGACGACGCGCTCCGAGCGCGGCTCGCGACCCACCTCGACGGGATGAACGACCCCCGCAGGGACCACTACCTGCGGCTCCTCGCGGTCGTCAACGGCTGGCCCGCACCGGACAGCCTGGCTCCGGCACTCGACTGGGCCGTCCGCGCCCTGCGCGCCCGGAGCGGGGCGTGACGGGGGCCGACCCCGCCGCCCCCTCTGCCCCTCGACGGTTCGGCGGCTACCGCCAGTTGGCGGAGGTCACCGGTTTCCGGCGGATCGCGGCGCTCGGCATGGCGTCGAAACTCCCGGTCGGCATGACCGCCCTGAGCGTGCTGCTCCTGGTGGGCCGGCACCACTCGTACGGCACCGCGGGCCTCGCCGTCAGCAGTCTCGCCATCGGGCAGGGCCTGACCGGGCCGCTGCGCGGGCGGCTCGTCGACCGGCATGCGCCGCACGCGGTCCTGCTCTGCTGTCTCACAGGGCACCTGACGGCCCTCACCCTCCTCATCCTCACGGTGTACGGGGGCGGCCCGGCCGTCGGGGTCCTGGTCCTCGCCGGCTGTGCGGGCGCCACGGCACCTCCGGTCGCCGTCATGATGCGCACGGTCTGGCATCCGTTGACCGACAGCCGGACGCTCGCCACCGCGATGGCCCTGGACACGGCGATGACGGGCGCCGCCCTCGTCACGGGCCCGGTGCTCGCCAGTTGGCTCAGCCTCTCCTTCTCGGCAGCCGCGCCGTTCGCCGTCATCGGCGCGATGACCACGTGCGTGGTCGTCCTGCTGATCGGCTCACTCTCCGGGCTGCCTGGAGGAACCGCGCGACCGAGGCAGCCCGATCCAGGGCCCACCCGGCAGCCCGTCCCGCCCCGCCCACCGGAAAGCCACGCGGGCCCCCTCGCCTCCGCGCCCCTGCGACGCCTCCTGGCCGCCAACGGCCTCTTCGTCGCCGCCGTCACCGCCGCCGACGTCGTCCTGCCGATCTACGCGAAGGAGCACGGGGCCGCCCCCTACACCGGCCTGTATCTGGCGGCCCTCTCCGTTGGCAGCGTCCTGGGCAGCCTGGCTCTCGGAGCCGCCCCCTCGCTGCTGCCCCGCGGCCGGGGTTCCGGGCTCCCCGGGCTGCTCTGCGCCTTCGCGGCGGGCGCGGGCGCCCTGGCCCTGGCCGCCCGGTTCTCCCCGACGGCGGTCCTGGCGGTCTGCCCGGTGGCCGGGCTGGTCATCGGTGCGGCCTTCGGGGTCCTGCGCACGCTCGGGGGAGATCTCGCGCCCCCGGGAAGGGTGACCGAGACGATGTCCTGGCTCGCGAGCGCCGACACGGCGGGCGCGGCGGTGGGCGCCGCGGTGGTGGCGCAGCTGGCGGGCGCGGCGGGCAGCGGGACGGCGCTCCTGCTGGTGCCGGCGGTGGCCGTCCTGGCGGCGGTCGTCGGCGGCGGCCGGCACGAGGAGGCGGACAGTGGTGGCGGCCGGGTGGTCCGCAAGTCCGACGAGGCAAGCTCGATCTGACACCGCATCAGAAAATCTCTTCCCTCGTATGGGCGGCTGCGGCATCCTGCGCCCATGCAGACGGAGTTGAGCAAGAAACTGGGGATCGAGCACGCCGTCTTCGGCTTCACGCCCTTCCCCGCGGTGGCCGCCGCCATCAGCAGGGCGGGCGGTTTCGGGGTGCTCGGCGCGGTCCGCTACACGGAGCCGGACGAGTTGGCCAGGGACCTCGACTGGATCGAGGAGCACGTCGACGGGCGGCCGTACGGCCTCGATGTCGTCATGCCCGCCAAGAAGGTCGAGGCCCAGGACGGTCGGGCGCTGACCGAGGCCGACGTAGAGGCGATGATTCCGGAGGAGCACCGGCAGTTCGTCAGGGATACCCTGGCCAAGCACGGCGTGCCCGAGCTCGCCGAGGGCGAGGCGTCCGGCTGGCGCATCACCGGCTGGATGGAGCAGGTCGCCCGCAGCCAACTCGACGTCGCCTTCGACTACCCGATCAGACTGCTCGCCAACGCGCTCGGGTCACCACCGGCCGATGTCATCCGACGCGCCCATGACCACGACATCCTCGTCGCCGCCCTCGCGGGCAGCGCCCGGCACGCCCGCAAGCACGCGGAGGCGGGTATCGACATCGTCGTCGCCCAGGGGTACGAGGCGGGCGGCCACACCGGCGAGATCGCCTCCATGGTGCTCACTCCCGAGGCCGTCGAGGCGGTGGCGCCGCTGCCCGTGCTCGCCGCCGGGGGCATCGGCAGCGGGCAGCAGATCGCGGCCGCGCTCGCGCTCGGCGCGCAGGGCGTCTGGCTCGGCTCCCTGTGGCTCACCACCACGGAGGCCGACCTGCATTCGCCCGCCCTCACCCGGAAGCTGCTCGCGGCCGGCTCCGGTGACACGGTCCGCTCCCGCGCCCTGACCGGGAAGCCCGCCCGGCAGCTGCGGACGCGGTGGACCGACGCCTGGGACGACCCGGAGGGGCCCGGGGCGCTGCCGATGCCGCTGCAGGGGCTGCTGGTCGCCGAAGCCGTCTCGCGCATCCAGAAGTACGAGGTGCAGGACCTGCTCGGCACGCCGGTCGGGCAGATCGTCGGCCGGATGAACAGCGAACGCAGCGTCCAGGCCGTCTTCGACGATCTGACGCGCGGCTTCGAGCGGGCAGTCGACCGTGTCATCCGCATCGCGGGAAGGGAAGGCAAGTCGTGAGCACACCGACCGACAGCGCCCCGCCGAACGGCTTCTGGGCCCAGGCCACGGCCGACCCCGGCCGCACCGTCCTCATCACGCCGGACGGCGAGGAGTGGACGGCGGGCCGACTGCACGCCGCCGTCAACCAGTTGGTGCACGGGCTGCGGGCCGCCGGCCTGGAGCGCGGTGACGCGTTCGCCGTCGTGCTGCCCAACGGCGTGGAGTTCTTCACCGCGTACCTCGCCGCCTCCCAGGCCGGCTTCTACCTCGTCCCCGTCAACCACCACCTGGTCGGCCCCGAGATCGCCTGGATCGTCGCCGACTCGGGTGCCAAGGTGCTGATCGCGCACGAGCGGTACGGGGACGCCGCGGTCGCGGCGGCCGACGAGGCGGGCCTCCCCCCGAGCCACCGCTACGCGGTCGGAGACGTGCCCGGCTTCCGCCCCTACGCCCAACTCCTGGACGGCCGACCGGAGTCGGCGCCCGCCGACCGCACGCTCGGCTGGGTCATGAACTACACCTCGGGCACGACGGGCCGTCCCCGCGGCATCCGCCGCCCGCTCTCCGGCAAGCTCCCCGAGGAGTCGTACCTCGGGGGCTTCCTCGGCATCTTCGGGATCAAGCCCTTCGACGGCAACGTCCACCTGGTCTGCTCGCCGCTCTACCACACGGCGGTCCTGCAGTTCGCGGGCGCCGCCCTGCACATCGGCCACCCGCTGGTCGTGATGGACAAGTGGACGCCCGAGGAGATGCTCCGTCTCATCGACGTACACAAGTGCACGCACACGCACATGGTGCCGACCCAGTTCCACCGGCTGCTCGCCCTGCCCGAAGCGACACGGGCCGCGTACGACGTGTCCTCCATGCGGCACGCCATCCACGGGGCCGCGCCCTGCCCCGACCACGTCAAGCGCGCCATGATCGACTGGTGGGGAGAGTGCGTCGAGGAGTACTACGCGGCCAGCGAGGGCGGCGGCGCCTTCGCCACCGCGCAGGACTGGCTGAAGAAGCCGGGGACGGTCGGAAAGGCGTGGCCCATCAGCGAGTTGGCGGTGTTCGACGACGACGGGAACATCCTCGGCCCCGGCCAGCTCGGTACCGTCTACATGAAGATGTCCACCGGCGGCTTCTCGTACCACAAGGACGAGTCGAAGACGAAGAAGAACCGCATCGGCGACTTCTTCACCGTCGGCGACCTCGGCCTCCTCGACGAGGACGGCTATCTCTTCCTGCGCGACCGGAAGATCGACATGATCATCTCGGGCGGGGTCAACATCTACCCCGCCGAGATCGAGTCGGCGCTGCTCACCCACCCCGCCGTCGCGGACGCCGCCGCCTTCGGCATTCCGCACGACGACTGGGGCGAGGAGGTCAAGGCCGTCGTAGAGGTCGCCGAGGGCCGGACCGCCGACGACGCGCTCGCCGCCGAGATCCTCGCCCACTGCGAGCGCCGCCTCGCCGGCTACAAGCGCCCGAAGAGCGTCGACTTCATCGACACGATGCCGCGCGACCCCAACGGCAAGCTGTACAAACGCCGCCTGCGCGAGCCGTACTGGGAGGGCCGCGAGCGCACGGTGTGACAGGACCGGCCCGGGGCTCAGCCGTGGGACCCGTACAACGACGGCAGCAACTGCTCCTCCTCGTACGTGAAGTGCGCCTCCAGGTCCGATGTCAGCCTGTCGAGTTCGGCGACGAGGTCGACGGCGGCGCCCGGGTCGGCGAGCAGGGCCTGGAGGTCGCCGAGGGCCCGTGCCACGACCTTGTGTTCCTCGCGGAGCCGCGTCACGGCGGGGGACAGTTCGGGGAACTGGCGCTCCAGCCGGGTGAACGCGTCGTCCTCGTTGGTGTGGTGGTCGTGGAGTGCGCCGCACAGCGTGAGGCAGTGACGGGCGAGCTGCTGCCCCAGGGGCTGGGTCGGCCGGGTCGGGGTGCCGGTCCTTCGCTGCCCGGCCTCTTCGCGTACGGCGGCCAGCTCGCGGCGTAACTCTCCGTGGACGCGCACCAGATGGTCGGCGATCGCGCGGTGGCGTGCCGGCTCCGTCACGGTGAGCCGGTGCAGCGCGACGACGGGGATGGTGCGCTCTGTGGCTTCCTGGTAGGCGGTGAAGGCCGGATCGCGTTCGCACTGCGCGCGGTACTGGGCGTCTCGCTCCCGGCCGCGCAAGACCTCGGCCGTCGCGGGGAAGCGGTCCACGCCGCCCGCTCCGTCGCCGACCTCGACAGTGACCGCTGGGTTGGCGAGGAGGTTGTGGTACCAGGCGGGGTGGCTCGCGGCGCCCGCGTCGGACGCGAAGACGAGCAGGCGGGCGCCGTCACGGGCGTAGCCGACGGGGTTCGTGCGCGGCTCTCCGCTACGGGCCCCGGTGGTGGTCAGGAGGAGGAGTGGCGTGCCGGCGAACCTGCCGCCGACCCGGCCGCCGCTCGTCCGGAACTCCTCGATGACCCGCAGGTTGAACTCTTCGATGTCGTCGGGCATGAGTGTGGCCTCTCCGATAGCATCGGCGTCACAGGCTTCTTTGCTTTGAAAGCAAAGAAGATTTGATAGCAAAGCTATTCAGGGGAGTGTCGGGTGTCAACCGGCGACGAGAAGCACGACGGCCTCGCCCGGCCGGCCGACCACACCGGGCCGGAGGTCGACGACGCCGTCAGGACGCTGCTGCTGCTCATGCCGCGCATGGTCGGACGCGTGAAGCGGATCAGGATCCCGGACGAGCTCCAGGCGCTGCAGCTGGCGCCCCGACACCTCTCGCTCCTCGCCTACCTGTTGTTCGACGGGCCTTTGAGCGTCAACGACATCGCGGACCGCCTCGGCGTCGCCCCGACGACCGTGAGCCTCATGGTGGGTGACCTGAGCCGCAAGGGAGTCCTGGAGCGCCAGGAGGACCCTGCCGACCGCAGGCGGAAGATCGTGAGCATCGCCGACGCGCACCGGCCGTCGATCGACGGATGGCTCGGCCGGGGCGCCCACGCCTGGCGCAAGGCGCTCGCCCCGCTGAGCCCGGCCGAACGCAAGCTGTTCATCGACACGCTGACGGCGTACGAGGACGGGCTCACCGAGGGCTGACAGCGTCGCGCACCGCGAGGCCGGGCCCACCGCTGGTCGCGCGGCGGGCCCGGCCTCGGCGCAGGGGCCGGCCGAAGAGGCTTCAGGGGCGCTCGCGCACCCGCACCACCTTCAGGGCCGGGTCGGCGAGGATGTCCTTCTCGCAGAAGCGTGACGTCACCCACCGCTCCTTCGCGTACAGCCTCGTCTGGTCGCTGTAGTGCGGGGAGTTGGGGTTGGAGGACTGGGAGTACGACAGGAGGGTGCGGGCCTCGGGGCAGCGGCCCTTGTTCCAGCCGACCGCCTGGATGTGGCTCGAACCGTGGGCGACCTCCGTGTAGCCCTTCTCCTTGTCCCAGTTGGCCTCGATCTTGTTCCACACGCCGAGGGACTCCGTGCCGCCGGAGACCGGTATGCGCTTGCCGCCGCGTACGACGTACTGGTTCTCGCCCAGCGGCGCGTCCAGCGCGATGCCCGCCGCGGTCAGCTCGGTCACCGCGTCGGCCAGTGCGGTCCTGAAGCCCGGCCGGGTGGTGTCGAGCGTGTTCGGGGTGCGCACCGGGTCGGCCGCCGAGAACGGCACCTTCCAGAGCTGCGCGTTCGGCACGGCCGCCGTCAGCTTGCGCCAGAAGCGGTCGAAGAGCAGGGCGCCGCGGCTGCCGGTGTCCATCGTGCGGTCCCAGCGGGAGAGGACCGTGCAGGCCTCGCGGACGTCGACCGCCTTGCCGTCGCTGCCCGTTGCCGTGCCGCCGGGCAGGGCCGCGCACGCCTTCGCCGTGTCGGCCGCCGCGAGACCGGCCGCGGGCACGCGGTTCGCGAACTGCTGGCGCTGCAGGTCACGGACCGTGAGGTCGCCCTTCTTCGCCATCGCCGCCACGTCCTCGATGGCGCCCCGGGTACGCATCGAGCGCTGTGTGCCGATCGTGCCGAAGATCCGCTCGTAGCCGGTGATCGGCCGGTCCGCGTTGGTCAGCCAGGCGCTGTCGTTGGAGTTCTCCGCGTACGGAGCGTCCTTGAGGGTCGGCATCCGCGACGGGCCGAAGATGCCGGGCTGCACGGCATCCTTGTCGGAGCCGAGCGCGCACGCGCCGCGCGAGCCGTCGAGGACGGCGACGCCCGATGCCGGGTAGGTGACCTTGCCGAGCGGCGTGCTGCAGCGCTGCGCCAGGTCGTCGGTGATGCGGGGGAGCACCTGGGACTGGCTGAGCAGCGAGTGGCCGTGCCGGTCGGCGGCGACGGTGTTCACCCACGGGAGCCCCTGGGTGTCGCGCAGCGACTTGAGGATGCCCGCGGTGGAGCGGGCCTTGCCGAAGCCGAGGTCGGTGTCGCTGCCGCGCAGGTTCACGGCGTTGGGGTCATTGAGGGCGTACGCCGTGGTCGCGGACCAGGGCAGCGGGAGCTGGGGGCCGAGACCGGTGACGACGGGCCCGTAACGGGTCCACCACTGGGTGCGGGTGACGTGCCCGCCTCCCTTGACCGGGACCGTGACCGTGCGCTTCGTCATCCGGTGCGGCTTGCCGTCCACCAGATAAGTGGTGGGGTCGGCCGGGTCCAGGGTGATCTGATGCAGGTTCAGGGTGACGCCGGTCGCGACCGTGTGGCTCCACGCGACATCACCGTTGAAGCCGATGTTGACCACGCTCGTGCCGAGCAACGAACCACCGGACACGTTGAGTTCGCCGGGAATGGTCTGCTGCGACTGCCAGAAGCGCCGGCCGCCCTGCCAGGGGTAGTGCGGGTTGCCGAGCAGCAGCCCCTTGCCGTTCGCGGTGGTCTCTCCGCTGAACGCGACGGCGTTGGAACCCATGTCGGCGTCCTGTGCGGAGAACAGCTCGCGGGCCGCCCTCGCCGTGCGCTTCGGATCGGGCGCGGGGGCCGCGTCCGCCGCGGCGCTCGGCGGGGCGGCGGCCGTGATGCCGTCGATCCCGCGCCCCTGGCCGCCGAGCACCTGCACGGCGAAGCCCTGCCTGGCCACGTCGAGCGCGCTGATCGGGCGGACCCAGTCGGCCTTCGCGCAGGCCGGGTCGGTGATGCGGTTCTGCTTCAGCCAGGCGTTGTAACCCGCGGCGAAGCCGCGCATCAGGTCCTTGGCCCGGCGGCTCGGACCGGCGGGCGCGGGCCGGTCGAGGAGCTTCTCCACGGTCCCCGCCTCCCGTACGCCACGGAAGTAGAGATCGCTGCTGAGGTTCGTGGACGCCGACGACAGGGCGGAGCCGGGTGAGGCGTCGGGTCCGAAGTGCCGGGAGCGCTCGCCGCGGACGGTGAGATAGCCGTCGGCGAGCGTGCACACCTGGTCGGCGGCCTGCGCCCAACCGGTGCCGAAGCCGAGGTTCTCGTAGTCCTTCGCGAGGATGTGGGGAATGCCGTACTCGGTGTAGCGGATGGTCGCGTGCAGGCCGCCGCCGGAGGGGCGGGCCTCGCGGGGCGCGGCCCCCGCGCCGGACGCCGGCAGCAGGGCCACCGCCGTCAGCAGGGTGATTCCCACGGCCGCCGAGCGTCTTGTGCGGATGCGCATCGTGCCTCCCAACTGGGTTCCGGGAAGGAGCGGTTGAGCGTACCAAGCGGTTGGTCATTTGCGTTGCCCCTTGTCCCCGGCCTCTTGACCCCCGGCGGTCGGGGGACACAGGATCACGCCATGACGGGTGTACGCGACAGCACGGTCGACGGAGTCCTCAGGCGCAGCGCGCGCCGCACACCCCGGCGCACGGCCCTGCGCTACGGCGAACGGTCCTGGACGTACGGGGAACTGGACGACGCCGTGTCGCGGGCGGCCACCGCACTGCGCGCCCACGGCCTGGCCCCCGGCGACCGCGTCGGCGCCTACGCCCACAACTCCGACGCCTACCTGATCGGGTTCCTCGCCTGCGCGCGGGCGGGCCTGGTCCATGTGCCGGTCAACCAGAATCTGACCGGCGACGACCTCGCGTACATCGTCCGGCAGTCCGGCAGTTCCCTCGTCCTCGCCGACCCGGACATCGCGGGACGGCTGCCCGCCGACGTGCCCGTCCTGGCCCTGCGGGACGCGGACGACTCGCTGCTCACGCGGCTCGCCGCGGCATCGGCGTACGAGGGTGAAGGGCCCTGCGGCGACGGCCTGGTGCAGCTGCTGTACACGTCGGGCACCACCGCCCTGCCGAAGGGTGCGATGCTCACCCACCGCGCCCTCGTCCACGAGTACGTCAGCGCGATCACCGCCCTGGACCTCAAGGGGACCGACAGGCCCGTCCACGCGCTGCCGCTCTACCATTCAGCGCAGATGCACGTCTTCCTCATGCCCTACCTCGCGGTCGGCGCCGAGAACACCGTTCTCGACGGGCCGGACGCCGAGCGGATCTTCGACCTCGTCGAGGCCGGCCGCGCCGACAGTCTCTTCGCGCCGCCGACCGTGTGGATCGGCCTCTCGCGCCACCCCGGCTTCGCGAGCCGTGACCTCGGGGCGCTGCGGAAGGCCTACTACGGGGCGTCGATCATGCCGGTGCCGGTCCTGGAGCGGCTGCGGGCCAGGCTGCCGGGGCTGCGGTTCTACAACTGCTTCGGGCAGAGCGAGATCGGTCCGCTCGCCACCGTCCTCGGTCCCGACGAGCACGAGGGCCGCCTCGACTCCTGCGGGCGGCCCGTCCTGTTCGTCGAGGCGCGCGTCGTCGACGAGCAGGGGAGGGAGGTGCCGGACGGCACCCAGGGCGAAGTGGTCTACCGCTCACCGCAGTTGTGCGAGGGCTACTGGGAGAAGCCGGAGGAGACCGAAGCGGCGTTCCGTGACGGCTGGTTCCGCTCCGGAGATCTCGCGGTGCGGGACGCCGAGGGGTACTTCACCGTCGTCGACCGGGTGAAGGACGTCATCAATTCCGGGGGAGTTCTCGTCGCGTCGCGGCAGGTGGAGGACGCGCTGTACGAACACGCGGGAGTCGCAGAGGCCGCCGTGATCGGGCTGCCGGACGAGCGGTGGATCGAGGCGGTCACCGCTGTCGTCGTACGCGGTGACAAGGAGCTCACGGAAGCCGAACTGCTGGCCCACACACGCGAAAAGCTCGCCCACTTCAAGGCGCCCAAGAGGATCCTCTTCGTGGACGAACTGCCGCGCAACGCCAGCGGGAAGATTCTCAAGCGGGAGCTGCGCTCCCGCTTCACGGCCGGCTGAGTCGGGGGCCTGATCGTGTGTCAGGCCCTGGCGTGGTGTCGCTCGTCTTCCTGCTCGGAACCGGTCCGGTGGGCCTCATCCCTGGCCAGCAGGGAGAGCAGGGAGGCGACGGCTAGCCCGGATTCGGCAGGGTGACGCAGCACCTTGCCTGGATCGATCCGGTATGTGTTGGTACGTCCCTCACGGGTGTGAGAGAGGTAACCATCCTGTTCGAGGTCGGCAATGATCTTTTGGACGGCACGCTCCGTGAGCCGGCAGTGCGCGGCGATGTCACGGATGCGGGCGTTGTGATTGTCGGCGATGGCCGCCAGTACGCGGGCGTGATTGGTGAGAAAGGTCCATCCAGTGTGTGGCTCGGGCACTCCATCCATGCGTCAACTCTAGTGCCTGCCATTCACGGTTTCAAAAACACGTACTCGATTTCAGGTATTAGTTGACGTGTGTGTGGAATGAGAGGCAGCCTAGGAACGGCGGTAGGCAGCGACATGAGGGAGAGGCCATGCCGGAGCCCGCGTACTCACAGCGGCCCTTCGTGGAAATGGGCGGCGAGCACGAGCAGGGCGGCAGCACATCGACGGCCCCTTCGCCGCGTGCGCCGCTCGATGCCGTCATGGCCGGCTCCGGCGCCAGGAGGAGCCTGGCGCTGCGGGGCGAGCTCGATCTCGACACCGGTCAGTGGCTGCGGGCCGACCTGTTCCGTGCCCTCGCCCACGCGGCCGACGGGGTCGACCTGGACCTGGCCGACGTGGAGTTCTGTGACTGCTCCGGCCTCAACATCCTGCTCAGCCTGCGTCAGCACGCCCTGAAACAGGGCAAGACCGTCGTCATCCGCTCCGCCAGTCCCGCGGTGGAGCGACTGCTCGACGTGACCGGCACCCGCCACCTGTTCATGCCCCCCGGCCCCGAGGACGAGGACACGCGCTGCCCCATCGTCCACGAAGCGATTCCGCCGGAGGGCGACGAACAGGATCTGCACCTTCTCGTGGCGCAGCTGCGCCGGGCCATGGAGACCCGGCCCACCATCGACCTGGCCCGCGGCATCCTCATGTCGTCCTTCGCCCTCAGCCCCGAACAGGCCTGGGACGTGCTGGTCACCGCGTCGCAGAACACCAACATCAAACTGCACCTGTTGGCGCAGGCCGTGGTGAGCACCGTCGAGGGAGGCGCCCTGTCGGCCGCCGTGCGCCGGCAGATCGAGGTCGCGGTCGCCAAGGCGAAGGCGGCGGCCGAGGCACCGCTGGGGGTGCCGCGCCCCGACGGCGCCGTCCGCGGGCCCGAGGTCCGGCGTACACCGGACAGCTTCCCTTGACCCGGCCGGCCCCGGCGCGGCAGAAGCGTGCGCCACGGCGGGCCCGGCCCCGGAAGACTGACGGGCGTCGGTTCAGTCCCGCAGATCGACGATCCGCTTGAACTTGCCCACCGACCGCTCCAGCGTCTCCGGGTCGACGATCTCCACGCCGACCGAGACACCGATGCCGTCCTTCACCGCGGCCGCGATCTCCCGGGCCGCCTCCGCGCGCCGCACCGTCGGCGTGTCCGCGCGCGCCTCCGCCCGCACCGTCAGCGCGTCCATCCGGCCCTCACGCGTCAGGCGCAGCTGGAAGTGCGGGGCCACGCCCGCCGTCCGCAGCACGATCTCCTCGATCTGCGTGGGGAAGAGATTGACGCCGCGCAGGATCACCATGTCGTCGCTGCGGCCCGTCACCTTCTCCATCCGCCGGAAGACCCGTGCCGTGCCGGGCAGCAGCCGCGTCAAGTCCCGTGTCCTATAACGGATCACGGGCATGGCCTCTTTCGTGAGCGCGGTGAACACCAGCTCGCCGCGCTCGCCGTCCGGCAGTACCTCGCCGGTGATGGGGTCGACGACCTCCGGGTAGAAGTGGTCCTCCCAGATGTGCAGCCCGTCCTTGGTCTCCACGCACTCCTGCGCGACACCCGGCCCGATGACTTCGGAGAGGCCGTATATGTCCACGGCGTCGATCGCGAAGCGCTCCTCGATCTCGCGCCGCATCTCCTCCGTCCACGGCTCGGCGCCGAAGATGCCGACCCGCAGGGAGGTCGTACGGGGATCGACGCCCTGCCGCTCGAACTCCTCCAGGAGCGTGAGCATGTACGACGGGGTGACCATGATGATCTCGGGGCGGAAGTCCTGGATCAGCCGCACCTGGCGCGCCGTCATGCCGCCGGAGGCGGGGATCACCGTGCACCCCAGCCGCTCCGCGCCGTAGTGGGCGCCGAGGCCGCCGGTGAACAGGCCGTACCCGTACGCCACATGGACCTTGTCGCCGGGACGGCCGCCCGCGGCGCGGATCGAGCGCGCCACCACGTCCGCCCACATGGAGAGGTCCTGCTCCGTGTACCCGACGACCGTCGGCAGGCCCGTCGTACCGCTCGACGCGTGCAGCCGGCGCACCTCCGACTGCTCCACCGCGAACATCCCGAACGGGTAGTTGGCCCGCAGGTCGTCCTTGGTGGTGAAGGGGAACCGCGAGAGGTCGGCGAGCGAACGGCAGTCGTCGGGACGCAGCCCCGCCTTGTCGAACGCTGCACGGTAGAACGGGACGTTCTCGTACGCGTGCAGCAGGGTGTCCTGGAGGCGCTCCAGCTGCAGGGACCCGAGCTCGCGCGGGCCGAGCCGTTCCGCCGCGTCGAGCAGTGGCGGCATACGCGTCATAGGGAATGCTCCCGTCCTGAACGGGCGACCGATCATTCGGTCGTCGATCTTCTGTGGAGCTCAGTAATCCAGCCACGGGCGTGGGCGTCAAGAGATCGCGCACAGCGGCTTTGAGCTGCGGCGCGAGGGCATGAGCCACGGTCATGGGCCACCGCGGGGACGGCGTTGCCCGGGCGGGGCACCGGATGTGATGATCACGCCCATGCCGACATTCAGCGCGTACGACGGGACGAAGCTCGCCTACCACGAGAAGGGGGACGGCGAACCGCTGCTCTGCGTGCCGGGCGGCCCCATGCGCGCCTCCGCCTACCTCGGCGACCTCGGCGGCCTCACCGCGCACCGCCGCCTGATCCTGCTCGACCTGCGCGGCACGGGCGACTCCGCGGTGCCGGACGATCCGGCGACGTACCGCTGCGACCGGCTCGTCGACGACGTCGAGGCGCTGCGCGAGCACCTGGGGCTCGAACAGGTCGACCTGCTCGGCCACTCGGCGGCCGGCAACATCGCCACGCTGTACGCGGCCCGCCACCCGAAGCGGATCCGCACGCTCGTCCTGATCACCCCGGCAACGCACTCCCTCGGCCTCACGGTCACCGACCGGGACCACCGCGACGCCGCGGCGCTGCGCGCGGACGAGCCCTGGTATCCGGCCGCCGAGGCCGCGCTGCGGGAGATCGCAACGGGCCGCAGTATCGCCGAGGTGGCGGATGCCCTCGCGCCCCTCGCCTACGGACGCTGGGACGCGGCGGCGCAGGCACACCGGGCGGCGAGCGCCACGGAGAAGAACGCGGAGGCGGCAGCAGCCTTCTACGGAGACGGCGCCTTCGACCCGCCCGCCACCCGCGCCGCACTCACCGGCCTTGCCGCGCCCGTCCTCGTCCTCGCGGGGGAGTGGGACGGGGGCCCGAACCCCGCGCATGCCGAGGAGTGCGCCGCGCTCTTCCCCCACGGCGTCCACCAAGTGCAGCCGCGCGGCGGACACTTCCCGTGGCTGGACGACTCAGAGTGGTTCGTGCGGAGGGTCGCGGGATTCCTCGCGCAGGACTGACGGCATCACACTCACCGATTCCCAGGGGGCCCTCGTGCGTTTCGCCGCTCACACCCGCCGCGTGCTCACCGCAGGAGCGCTGGCCGCCGCGCTGCTCGCGGGCGGCGGCACGGCCGTCGCGGCACCCGTGCCCGCCACTTCCCCGTCCGCCACTGTCGCGGGCCCGTACGCCCGACTCCACCCCCTCGCCGAGCTGTCCGCGCGGCGCCTGGCCACCGCCGACCTCGTCGCCGCCGCCAAGTACGGCACCGGCAGCCCTATCGACGACCCCGCCCGCGAGCGGCAGGTGCTGGACGCCGTGGCCGGGCAGGCGAGGGAGCTCGGCGCCGACCCGGAGGCGACCGTGCGGATCTTCCGCGATCAGATCGAGGCCAACAAGGCCGTGCAGCGAGGGCTGTTCCGGCGCTGGGACGCCGATCCGTCCCGGGCCCCGGCCGACCGGCCCGACCTCGCCGAGGTCCGCGAGGAGATCAACCGCGTCAACGGCGAGCTGGTACGGGGCATCGCCGCGTCGTCGGCGGCGCGCACGGCGCCGTACTGCGGGGGCGCGCTGACCGCCGCGGCCGCGCGGGTACGGCACGAGGACCGGCTGGACGCGCTGCACTCCACCGCCCTGGGCCGGGCGCTGCGCTCAGTCTGCGCGGACTGACACCCGCCGCTCGTCGCACGGGCGGCGGTAGGCGAACCGCGGCATGAAGTGCTGGGTGACCGTGCCGACCGCTGAGGCGTAGAGCACCGTGCCGACGCCCACGGTCCCGCCGAGCAGCCAGCCCACCGCCAGCACGGAGAGCTCGATGAGGGTGCGCACCCGCCGCAGGGAACAGCCGGTCGCGGCGGCCGCACCGGTCATCAACCCGTCCCGCGGTCCGGGCCCGAAGCGGGCACCGACGTAGACGGCGACGGCCAGGCCGTTGAGGACCACCCCGGCGACGAGCAAACCGATCCGGGCGGGCAGCCCGAGGTGGTTGGGGACGACAAGCAGGCCGAGGTCGGAGGAGACGGCGAGAACCGCGATGTTCGCGAAGGTGCCGAACGTCGGCCGTTGCCTCAGGGGAATCCACAGCAGCAGGACGAGGACCCCGAGCACGGCACTGATCGTGCCGAAGCTGAGCGGTGTGCGACGCTCCAGGCCCTCGTACAGAACGCTCCACGGGTTCACGCCCAGCGCGGCCCTGACCAGCATCGAGAGGCTGAACCCGTACAGGGCGAGGCCGAGGAGGAGTTGGGGCAGCCGTCTCAACGGGTGCTCGTGGAAAGGGACGTAGGAGATGTCCTGCCGCATGTCGGGTCGCCTCCGTGACGGGTGTGCGAGTGCGCGCCTCGAAAGCCACTTCCGTGCCCGCAAGGCCATTGCGGCCACTCTGTAGAGTGATTGGCCCGCAAAACACAGCCAATCCGAGGAGAATGGTGTGGTCGACACGGACTCGGAGCGGCGCATGGGTGGCACGTCCGACGGCACGGCGGGCGGCACCGGACGGACGCTGGGCAGCCGTCGGCTCGCCGCGATGCTGCCCGACCCGGCCGCCGCCCGCCCGGCCTACCGCCACCTCGCCCGGGCGATCAGCGCACTGATCCTGGACGGACGCATCGCCCCGCACGTCAGACTCCCCGCCGAACGCGAACTGGCCGCCGCCCTCGACACCAGCAGAACCACCGTCACCGCCGTGTACGACCTGTTGCGCGAGAGCGGCTACGCACACAGCCGGCAGGGCGCGGGAACCTGGACGGCACTGCCCGAGGGCCGTGCCCCCAGCGGTGTCCGGCGGCTCCTCGCCCCCGAGGCCCCCGAGGACACCGCGATCGACCTGGCCAGAGCCGCCCCCGGACTGCCGGGGCGGGAGTTGACCGACACCGTCACGCGCATCGCCCCGCAACTGGCGGCCCACGCGCACACCCCCGGCTACCACCCCTACGGCCTGCCGGAGCTCCGCGCCGCCGTCGCCGAGCGCTACACCCGGCGGGGACTGGCCTCGGTGCCCGAGCAGATCCTGGTCACCTCCGGCGCCCAGCACGCGTTCACCCTCGTCCTGGGACTTCTCTGCGGCCCGGGCGACCGCGTCCTGGCGGAGAACCCGTCCTACCCGAACGCCCTGGAGGCCCTGCGCCGCGCCCGGCTGCGCACGGTGCCGGTGCCGGTGACCGAGGACGGCTGGGACACCGGCATCGTCGAGTCGGCCTTCCGGCAGGCCGCGCCCCGACTCGGCTATGTCATCCCGGACTTCCACAACCCGACCGGCTGTCTCATGCCCGAGGAAGAGCGGGGCCGTCTCGCGCGGGCCGCTCAGCGGTCCGGCTGCTGGCTCGTCGTGGACGAGACCCTCGCCGAGCTCGCCCTCGACGTGCCCGCGCCCCCGCCCTTCGCCGCGCACGCGGCGGCGGGCGGTGCGGGACAGCTCATCACCGTCGGCTCCATGAGCAAGACCCACTGGGCGGGCCTGCGCATCGGCTGGCTGCGCGCCCCCGCGCGGCTCGTCACCGAACTCGCGGGGCAGCGCGTCGCCACCGACATGGGCGGCTCGGTCCTCGACCAGCTGGTGGCCCTCGACCTCCTCGACCGGACCGACGAACTGCTGCCGGCCCGCCTGACAGAGCTGTGCGAGCGGCGCGCAGCCCTGGCCGCCGCCCTGGACGAGCACATGCCCCAGTGGAGTTGGCGGCTGCCGCCCGGCGGCCTCTCGCTCTGGGTGGACCTCGGCGAGCCCGTCGGTTCGGCGCTGGCCGAGCGGGTGCTCGACAACGGCGTGCGGATCGAGAGCGGCTCCTGCTTCGCCACCGACCCGGGCGTCTTCGAGCAGCGGCTCCGCATCCCGTACACCGCGTCGCCCGGCACCCTGCGCGAGGCGGTGCGCCGGATGGCCGCCACCCTGGCGGACGGGCTCGGGCCGTCGACCGGCAGCGGCCGACCGCGTTGGGTGGCCTGAGAAGCCATGAGGCGTCAGGTGTCAGGCAGGGCGCGGGATGTACGCCAGGCCGTGGGCGCCGGGCTCACCGCGCTTCGCGATGTCGATGCGGGCCAGGCCCCGCAGCGTCTCCAGGTCGACGAGATCGACGGTGGACGAGGCGACGCAGGCCACGTAGGCGATCCGGCCGTCGGGCGACGACGTGACGGTCAGCGGCCCGCTCCCCACCTCGACGTCGCCCAGCCGCTTGCGGGTATCGGCGGAGAACACGGTCAGGCGGCCCGGGGCCTGGCGCCCGAGCTGCGACACCGGGTCGGCCTCCATGCGCAGCTCGCCCACGAGCAGCTTGCCCGTCGACGCCAAGTGCACCGGCAGTACGACGTCGTCCGTGGGCAGCAGGTCGACGACGGACGCCGTCGCGGCCTCGATGACCCTGATCCCGGGAGCCGGCCTCTCCGCGCCCGGGGTGGCGGAGAACATGGCGTAGGGCGAGGCGACGTAGACGTACGCGCCGTCGGTGGAGACGGCGAGACCCTCGCTGCCGGGCACCTCTACCTTCGCGGTGAGCGTGCCGTGTTCGAGGTCGACGACGGACACGAACGGCGCCTCCTTGTTCGTGGCGTAACCCGTCCTGCCCGCGGGGTCGACGGCGAACCAGTGCGGTCCCGGTGCGTCCGTGTCGATACGGCCCACGGGCCGCCGGGACTCCGTGTCGATCACCACGACGCCGCCCGGCCGGTCGGCCGAGCCCTCCACGCTGACGTACAGACGACGGCGGACCGGGTCGAGCGCCAGGCCGTGCGGCCCGTGTTCCGGGGCCAGATCGACGACCTCGACGACGCGGCGCGCGTCGGGGTCGATGACGGTCACCTCGGTGCGGCGGCCGCTGTTCGCGTGGTAGTAGCCCGACTGGTACGCCGTGGTGCACCACAGCAGACGCTGCGACGCGTCGAAGCACAACTCGTGCGGCTCGGCGGGTACGTCGACCGCGCCGAGCCACCGGTCGGACGCGGCGTCGAAGAACGAGACGGTCGGCCCGCTCTGACTGACCACGGCCAGGACGTCGCCGTCTCGGCCGGCACGCGGATTCTGCTGCATGGAGAGCTCCTCAACGGGGTGAAGGGATGTCACGCGTAGCTGCGTCGACCCCTCCACTCTCGGGAGCAGGGCGTTGCGGAACAATGCAAAGATCGGCATCCAGTCATTGCCGCAGGCGTAACATCGCAGCTCAGGAGCGCACCGGTGGCCATGGACCTCAACCTTCTGCGGGCGTTGGACGCCCTCCTCCAGGAGAACAGCGTGACGCGTGCCGCCGAGCGGCTCGGCACGTCACCGGCGGCGGTCAGCCGCACGCTGGCCCGGCTCCGCCGTGCCGTCGGCGACCCGCTGCTGGTCCGCGCGGGCCAGGGCATGGTGCCGACGCCACGGGCCCTGGAACTCCAGGGAGAAGTGAGCGCGTTGCTGCGCGGGTGCGACAGCGTCCTGCGGCCCGGAGCCGGTTTCGACGCCGTGCACCTCCGGCGCAGCTTCACCGTGCAGGCCACCGACGTGCTCCTCGCGGGACTCGCCGGGACGCTGACCGACCGGATCCACGCGGAGGCGCCGCACGTCGACGTGGTCTTCCTGCCGGAGTCGGTGGAGGGCGGCCCCGCGCTGCGCCAGGGCTGGGTGGACGTCGAACTGGGCGTCCTCGGACACCTCGACCCGGAGATCAGGACCCGGCCGCTCACTCGGATGACGCTGGTCGCGGTCGCACGCGCCGGTCATCCCCTCTTCTCCGGGCGGATCGACGCGCGCCGTTTCGCCGCGGCCGACCACATCGGCATCTCCCGGCTCGGCAAGCGCCACGGGCCCATCGACAGCGCCCTAGCGGAACTCGGGCTGCGGCGCCGCACCGCGGTCGTCGTTCCCAGCCACACGAGTGCGATGCTGCTCGCCCGGGACACCGACCTCGTCGCCCTCACCCTGGACGACTGGCTCCCCGACGCCACCGCCGCACTCGGACTGCGTACGTTCCCCATCCCCCTCGACCTCGCCCCGATCGACCTCGGGATGGCCTGGCACCCCCGCAACTCGGCCGACCCGGGCCACCGTTGGTTCCGCGACCATCTGGCGGCCGCGGTCCTCGGTCCGGAGCTGGGCCCGGAGGCCGTGTGACGCCGGCCTTCAGGGCGTGCTGTGCGATGCGGGGCCGGCGGAGGGCACACCCAGTGCGAGGAGGGCGGTGTCGTCGTCGAGGCCGTCGCCGAAGCCGGCCAGCAGGCCGGTCAGCGCGGCCACGACGGCCTCGGCGGACGTGTCGGCATGCTGGGCGGTGAACGCGCGGAGCCCCTCGTCCCCGAAGAGGTCCGAACGGTCGGGTCCGGTGCGGGCCTCGACGACACCGTCGGTGTAGAGCAGGAGCGTGTCGCCGGGCCTGAGGGTGACGGCGGCGGCGGTGAAGCGGGGTTCGGGCAGGATGCCGACGAGCAGGCCACCGGGGGTGTGCAGGTAGTCGGCCGTGCCCGCGGCCCGCAGGACGAGGGCCGGCGGATGGCCGCCGGAGGCGAGCCGGACGGTGAGGCGCCCGTCGTCGGGGTGGGGGTCCAGGACGCCGAAGACGGCGGTGCAGAACCGCGGGTCGTCGCCGGAGTACCGCTCGTACAGGACTTGGTTGAGAGTGGAGAGCGCGGCCACGGGGTCGGGGTCGTGCAGGGCCGCGGCGCGCAGGGTGTACCGGGTCAGCGAGGTGACCGCGGCGGCCTCGGGACCCTTGCCGCACACGTCACCCAGAAAGAAGCCGAAGCGTTTGCCGTCCAGGGGGAAGACGTCGTAGAAATCGCCGCCCAGCTGGTCGGGGGAGGCCGTGTGGTAGTACGTGGCCGTCTCCACCCCTGGGATCGCGGGCAGAGTGGCGGGCAGCAACGACTGTTGCAGGACGGCCAGGGCCTGCTGCAGTCGGGCCCGGTCGGCCCTGGCCTGCCGCGCGGACTCCTCGGCCGCTCTACGGCTGCGCAGCAGCTCCGCCTCGTAGGTGCGGCGGTCGGTGGCGTCGAAGACGGTGATGCGGGTCAGCAGGGGTGTGCCGGTGCCGCCGTACTTGACGGCGGCGGAGACCAGCACCGGCATGCGGGCGCCGTCGGCCCGCTTGAGCTCCAGGGCCACTCCGCTGACCTCGCCCTGCATGCGCAGCAGCGGGGCGAAGTGGGTCTCGTGGTACATCCTGCCGCCCACGGGCAGCAGGTCCGAGAACCGCAACCGCCCCACCACGGCCTGCCGTTCGAGGCCCAGCCAGCCGAGCAGCGTGCTGTTGAGCTTCGCGATGGTGCCGTCCATCAGGGTGGACAGATATCCGCAGGGGGCGTTGTCGTACAGTTCCTCGGCGCTGTCCTCCAGCAGAGCGGCGAAGGCTGAGTCCGAGGTGGTCTCGCCGTCGGGCCCGTCGGGATCGGCTCCCGTCCGGCACATCACCGCAGACCTGCCAGGAAGTCGAGGATCGCGGCGTTGGTGGCCTCGGGTGCGGAGAGGTGTGGGCAGTGCCCCGTCGCGTCGAGCGTGACCAGGGTCGAGCCGGGAACCGACCGGTGAACGAAGGCGCCGACCTCACGGGGAGCGATGGCGTCCTGGGTGCACTCCAGGATGAGCGTCGGCACCTGCACGCTCTTGAGGTCGTCCCGGGCGTCCGACAGAAACGTGGTCCGGGCGAAGACCAGCGCCATGTCCGGGTCCGTCGCGCAGAAGCTGTTCTTGAGCTCCTCGCCGAGTTCGGGCCGCTCGGGGTTGCCCATGATGAGTGGGGCCATTGCCGCGGACCAGCCCAGGTGGTTCGCCTCCAGGGACTCCAGAAGCTCCTCGATGTCCTCCTCGCTGAATCCGCCGCGGTAGCCGTCGTCGTCGATGTACCGCGGGGACGGGGCGATCATCACGAGGGACCCGATGCGCTCGGGTGCCTGCCGGGCCGCGAGTACCCCGATGACGCCGCTGACCGAGTGACCCACGAACACCGCGTCGCGCAGGTCGAGCCGCTCACATACTTCCACCACGTCCTGGGCGTAGCCGTCCAGCGAGCCGTAGCGCTCCGCCGAGAACGCGGTCAGGTCGGAATGGCCCGCCCCCACATAATCGAACAGGACGACACGGTGGTCCCGCTCCAGTGCGGGGACCGTCAACCGCCACATGTTCTGGTCACAGCCGAAACCGTGGGCCAGGATCACCGCCGGTCCGTGAGGGTTCCCGGTCACAGTGACGTTGTTCCTGCGGATGATGTCCATGACCGCAATGAAACCAGTTCTACCTGGACGCGGCGTCAACAGGTCAGGGGCGCCCCCTCCATCCGGCTCAGGGGTGCCCCCTCCATCCGGCTCAGGGACTGCCCCCGAGCGCGCTCAGGGGCGGTCCCCGAGAAGGGACCGCCCCTGACGGCGTGGTGCCGTGAGCGCGTCAGCGCTTGCCGATGTCCTTGGCCTTCTCCTTGGCCTGGCGCGCGTCGCCCTTCATCCGGTCGGTGCGGCCCTCGGCGGTGAGGCGCTCGTTGCCGACAGTGCGGCCGGCGGCTTCCTTCGCCGCGCCCTTGGCCTGTTCGGTCTTCGCCTTGGCCTTCTCGTTGGCGGTCATGGTCCGCTCACGCTCCCTTGGCATCGACATCATGTGCTGGGGTTCGCCTGGCCGCTCAGCGGCTCGGCAAACATCGTCGCAGCGAGAAATGTCAAGGTGACGTGTGCCGGAAGGCGGCACTGACCTGCGTCATTTCACTGTTGTGAACGCGGCGGGCGCCTGCGGGCCCGAGGGAGGTGTGCGGGCTGCGGCGTCGGGCATGCGAAGACGAGGAACGGCACGAAGGAATGGCTCGAAGGAACGGTGGGACCCGGTCGTGTTTGCACGTGTGCAGGGAAAGGATCACAGCCCGATGAGCGCTCCCGAGACACCGGACGCGGAGCGGACGACCTGCTCCCAGGCCCGGGCCGAGGTCCGCTCGGTGCTGCGACCGGCGTGCCGTGCGATGCCCCCGGCGGAGGCGCGACGCCTGCAGGAGGACGCGCTGCTGGTGGTCAGCGAGCTGACGGCCAACGCGATCCGGCACGGTGGCGGCCTGACCCGGCTCTTCGTCCGGGTCCGTGACGGTGTCCTGCTGCTCGGCGTGAGCGACCGCAGTGAGGAGGTGCCGTGCCACGTGCCCGCGGATCCGGCTCGGCCCGGCGGGTTCGGCTGGTCGATGGTCCACCGCCTCAGTGCGAGCGTCACGGTCGAGGTACGGCCCGGAGGGAAGACGATCACTGCCGCTTTGGACGGGTTTGCCCCGGGCGGAACTGACTGCTCGAAAGTCGGCACGCGTGAGCGGCAACCTTTGGGGTAAGCGTGGCGCTGCGGGGGAAGCAGCCGAGCTGACAAGGAGCGGAACGCCATGATCACCGTGACGCAGGAGCAGACGCAGGATACGGCCACCACCTCGGCCGGGGCGGACCTCGTCGAGCGCGCGTACACGGACCCCTCCTCGATCGCGCCAAAGGACGCGCGGGAGGTGGGCAAGCGATTCTTCGAGCGCCTCACCGAACTCGAAGAGGGCACGCACGAATACCAGTACGTTCGCAACGCGCTGATCGAGATGAACCTCTCGCTGGTGCAGTACGCGGCGTCGCGGTTCCGGCACCGCGGCCCGCAGGAGATGGAGGACATCATCCAGGTCGGCACGATCGGCCTGATCAAGGCGATCGACCGGTTCGAGCTGACCCGCGAGGTCGAGTTCACCTCCTTTGCCGTCCCGTACATCACCGGTGAGATCAAGCGGTTCTTCCGCGACACGTCCTGGGCCGTGCACGTGCCGCGCCGCCTCCAGGAAGCCCGCATCGAACTGTCCAAGGCGACGGAGGAGCTGCGGACCCGGCTCGGGCGCATGCCGTCCACGGCCGAGCTGGCGGAGCTGATGCAGCTGGAGCCCGCCGAGGTCGCCGAGGCGCAGAAGGCGTCCAACGGCTACAGCGCCGTCTCCCTGAACGCGGCGGTCAACGGCCAGGACGACGAGTCCGACACGATGCTGGCCGACTTCATCGGTGTCGACGAGGAGTCCTTCGAACTCGTCGAGAACTTCCACTCCCTGGCACCGCTGATCGCGGACCTCGACGAGCGGGACCGCACGCTCATCCATC
This sequence comes from Streptomyces sp. NPDC018029, assembly GCF_044327655.1. NCBI lineage: Bacteria > Bacillati > Actinomycetota > Actinomycetes > Kitasatosporales > Streptomycetaceae > Streptomyces > Streptomyces sp. NPDC018029. Next base: position 275,040 of record NZ_JBIRFV010000006.1, read on the forward strand.
TCCGCTTCGTCGAGGAGCGGACCCAGCAGCAGATCGCTGACGAGCTCGGCTGCTCGCAGATGCACGTTTCCCGCCTGATCTCCCGTGTCGTGGCCAAGCTCCGGGCCGGCCTGCTGGTCACCGAGTGACGAGCGGTTGACCACCGAGAGATCTTTCTGAAGTGAGTGATCGACAGGCCCTGGCCGGGTTCGGAAACCCTGCCGGGGCCTGCGTCGTGCGGCAGCGTCGACCAGCCGGGGAGTGTCAGTGCCGTCTCCTACCATCCGCACCATGCGTAGATACTTCATGGTGGGTGGCCGGAGGCTGTCGTACGTGGACTTCGGGGGCCCCGGCAAGCCTCTTCTGGCTCTGCACGGGCATTACAACGAAGCGTCGGCATTCGCTCCGTTGGCGGCGGCGCTGGCTCCAGGGTGGCGATTGATCGCGCTGGATCAGCGCGGGCACGGGGAGTCCGACCGTGCCAACGGTTACGGGCGGGACGAGTACATAGCCGATGTAGCGGCCTTTCACCAGCATCTGGACATCGGCCCGGTGGCGGTGCTGGGGCATTCGCTGGGCGGGGTGAACGCCTACCAGTTCGCGGCCCGGTACCCGGACAAGGTCAGCGAGCTGATCGTCGAGGACATCGGTGCGGTCGTGGACTGCGACTGGTCGTTCACCACGGGTCTTCCCGGCGTCGCACCGTCCCGGGAGGCGTTGGTCGCGGCCCTGGGCGGGGCGGCCCCGTATCTGGAGTGTTCCTTCCGTCAGTCGGATGTCGGCTGGGGGTTCTCCTTCGACATCGCCGACACGGTGGCGTCCCAGAAGGCGCTCAACGGAGATCACTGGGGTGACTGGTTGTCGGTTTCCTGTCCGACGCTCCTGATCCATGGGTCCCACAGCGACGAGTTGGCGGCCGACCACGCCCGGGACATGGTGGCCCGCCTGGCCGGCACCATCCGCCGTGTCGAACTGCCGGCCGGGCACGTCGTACACCACGACGTGCCGGACCGCTTCGCCGACGCGGTCTCTGCCTTCCTTTCCGAGCAGTCTTCTTGAGGCAGGGAATTCAGGCCGCCAGGCGACTTCGCTCGGGGCCTTCCCCGTGCCCTGCGGGCGGCTCTAGGCTCGTCCGGTGCCCGCAAGTCCGCAGCCAGGCGTCAGCGCCCTCACTCGGGAGAGACCGTGGACGTCCCGACGTTGATCCTGTTGGGGGCTGCGGGTGGTCTGCTGCGGGGAGTCCTGGACGTGTACACCCGCTTCGTGACCTGGCAGGCCGACCGGCGCGCCCACCGGCAGTGGACGGCAGCAGGCGCGGCGCAGGGCCAGGCCCCACGGTTCCAGGTGTACTTCGACCCCGCTGTCGACGCCGCGGCGGCGGTCGTGCACAGCCTGATGGGCGCGGGGGCCGCTGTGCTGTTCGGCATGACGGATCAGATCAACGGTGAGTACGCCGCCCTGGTCGTCGGCATGTCGGCACCCATGCTGCTCACCCAACTCGGCCGCATCCAGACGGTGAACGAAGCGGTGACGGGCGAGCGGCAGCCGACCACGGCGGCGGACGCGACCGCCGCGCCCGCTGCCCCGGAGGCGGGTGGGCCTTCGGCAGCTGCGGCCGTGGGCCCGGCGGACGGCTCGGGCGCGGCATCGCCGGCGGCGACGGCAGCAGCGGCGTCGACGGCGGCGCCGGGCGTCGCAGTTCCCAACACCGCAGTGCCTTCCTCTCCCGAGCCTGCGCCTGCGCCTGCGCGTACGCCTACACCCCCACCCGTATCCGCACCTTCGCTCAGGCCGCCCGCCCCCGTCGCGGACGCTCGAGCGCCGGGGACCGAGCCCGCACTCGGGCGCGAACCGGCACCGGATGAATTCCCGTCGGGCGGGGCCGAATACCCCGACCCCACGCGCCGCCCCGGATCTGGCTCTGGCTTTGACGGACGCGGCGCGCCACGATGGCGACAGAGGCCGACGACCGGCGAGGAGGGGCTGTGAACAGCGCTCCACACCTGCTGGACGAGGATCGCGCGGAGTACGAGCGGCTCCTCGACGACGCGCTGCGCATGGCGCCGGGCCACTCGGAACTCGCCCCGGTCGGCGGCCCGCTCAACCGTGAGCAACTGCGCGCCATGGCACTCAACGCCACCGCCCTCATCACGACGGCCGCGGCAGCCGAGTACGACCACTACGTGAAGGTCCGGAACCAGGTCACCAGGCCGTCCACCGCGTACTCGTCCCCGAACTCCCCATCCGTGTCCGCCACGGCCGCCGCAGGCCCGGGCCGTCGGCTGCGCGCGGCCGTCCTCGGGGCCGGAGACGGAGAACCAGGAGGCCGCCGCACCACCGGCGAAGTCCCCCATCGGCGGTGGGCGGAGATGTCCTACGGCCGCCGTCTGCTCGCGGCGCTGCTCGGCATGCGCGTACGCCCAGAGGGGCAACCGAAGGCGGTGCAAAGGCCGCGTACGGCCAAGACGCCGTCGGCAGCCGAGCGTCGTCACTCCTCGCTCTCCGCGTATCCGTCGTCTCTCCATCGGCAGCGGGCCGGAGCAGGTGTCTTCGCCACCTTCGTCGTGATCGGCACTGTTCTCTCCGGGGTGGCCGCCCTGGTCTTCCTGGCCGTCGGTCTTCTCCTCAAGGCGCTGGGCACCGGGTCGACAGCCGCGCAAGTCATGGTCACAGGCGCGTGGTTGTTCGGGACCATGACGGCGGTCGGCCTCGTCATCGCCGTGCTCGGCGTGGTGGTGACCGCGCTGCGCAATGACGCGGAGGCGCCTCCGCCGGACGTACCCGGTGAGGGCCAGGAGGAAGTGGCCCGGGCCAGAGAGGCCTGGCGGCGTGCCCTGCTGGAACGCGGCCTGCTGCCCTTTCTGCATGCCTCCCTCGCCGACCCGGGTGCCGCCCCACCGTCCGGACGCGGCACCGATTCCGAGCTGTCCCGGCTCGGCTACCTCCAACCCCGCTTCGGCTCCGGCTACGGCTACGACGGCACCCAGCCTCCCCGCTCGACGTACGTGACCCCCGACTTCACCTCCCCGGACTTCGGCGGCCCCGAACAAGGGCCGGAGTGACCGGCCGCCCCGGACCGGAACCGCCGAACCACCGGCCCACTGAGCCCCCCAAACGCGCCCCGAGGCAGTCGATGACTCCGGGGTCGGAGTGTGGTGTGTGCAACCCGGGGTACTGAAGACCACCCCGTCGGTCCTATATTCATACAAACAATTCACGCGCGGCCCTGCTGCGATGAACACGGGGTAGGACCGCAGTGATCGAACCCGACGGCACTGGACCCGCCCGGGCGGCCGAGTCCCGCGCCGCCCGCAAGGCGCGCGAGAAGGCCCGGAAGCGCAAGCGCATGGCCGTGGTCGCGGCGGTGCTCGGCCTGGGCGGGGTGACCACCACGGCCGTGCTCGCCCTCGGGGACTCCTCCGGGGGCCCGAGCGACGCCGCCGGGCAGACCGCGTCCACGTCGTCGGACAGTGCGGCGGAGAAGGCGCGTTCGGCGAAGCGGGCCAAGAAGGGCGAGGAGAAGTGGGACGGCAAGGTCCGGGTGCTGGGCGACGGCTCCACCTCGTACACCGGGCCGCAGCGCGGACAGCTCAAGCCCAAGAAGCTGAAGCCCGGTGAGAAGCCGCCGCAGTTCGTGGTCTTCTCCTGGGACGGCGCCCTGGAGGGCGACGACCGCCGCTTCTCCCACTTCCGTCAGGCGGCGCGGGAGAGCAACGCCCACATGACCTTCTTCCTCACCGGCATCTACCTCCTGCCGGAGAGCAAGAAGACGCTCTACCGCCCGCCGCAGCACAATCCGGGGTCGGCCGCCATCTCGTACCCCACCGTCCCGCACATACAGACCACGCTGGAGCAGCTGCGCGGCGCCTGGAAGGACGGCAACGAGATCGGTTCGCACTTCAACGGGCACTTCTGCGGTCCCAAGGGCGGCGGGGACTGGAGCCCGGCGGAGTGGAAGAGCGAGATCGAGCAGACGTACTCGTTCATGAAGAAGTGGAAGACCAACACCGGTTTCACCCAGGAGGCGCCCCTGCCCTTCGACCCGGACCGGGAAGTGGTCGGTGGCCGCGCGCCCTGCCTGGAGGGGCAGAAGAACCTCCTGGCCGCGATCAAACCGTTCGGCTGGCGCTACGACGCGAGTTCCTCGGGGGACTTCCAGATATGGCCGTCCAAGATCGACGGCATATGGAACTTTCCCCTGCAACTCCTGCCCATGGAGGGCAAAGAGGTGCAAGTCCTCTCCATGGACTTCAACTTCCTCTACCACCAGTCCGGCGACAGCACCCAGGGCGACCCGGCGAAGTTCCCGGCGTGGGAGGAGCAGGTCCGGAAGTCGTACATGAACGGCTTCAACCGCGTCTACAACGGCAGCCGGGCGCCGATGTTCATCGGCAACCACTTCGAGGACTGGAACGGCGGCATCTACATGAACGCCGTCGAGGACGTCATGCGGGACGTGTGTCCGCGCAAGGGCGTCCGCTGCGTGTCCTTCAGGGAGTTGGCGGACTGGCTCGACGTCCAGGACCCGAAGGTGCTGGCCCGGATGCGCCTGCTCGACCCCGCGCAGGCGCCGGACTGGAAGTCGCTCGTCAAGTAGCGCGGCGCGGGCGGGGCCGCCCCGACGTCTACTTGAGCGCCTTGACGTAGTCGGCCCACAGGCCCACCGCCCGCTCGCTGCCGGGCGTTCCGGGGGCGTCGCCGCCCAGCCCCTTCAGCGGCAGCGGCACCAGATCCTTGAGCGACATGCGGTAGACGACCACGGCCGTGGTCTCGTCCTGGGTGCCGCCCACGAACCAGCCCGCCGTGTTCGCGGTCGTCGTCCCCGTCTTGCCCACGGCACCGGCGTGCGCCCCGCCCGCCGCCTTGGCCGACCCGTCGGTCATGGTGGCCCGCAGGGCGTCCGTGACCGCCCGGGCGGTCTTCTGCGACACCGCCCGGGACGGCTTCGGCTCGGCGATCGGCACCGCGTCCCCGGCCCGGGTGATCGAGCGCACCGAGTAGGGGTCGGTGTGCATGCCGTCGGCGGCGAAGGTCTGGTACGCGCCGGCCATCCGGATGGCGCTGGGCGTCGAGTTCTCCCCGAGCGCGAATCCGGGAATCCGCTCCCCGAGGCTCGATTCGAGCAGCCCCGCCCGCAGGGCGTACCTCTCCACCCGGTCCAGGCCGACGTCGAGACCGAGTTGCAGCATGGGCGTGTTGACGGAGTCGGCGACGGCCCGCCGCAAGGTCACATCGCCCCAGTCCCGGCCGCCTTCGTTGCGTCCCTTCACCACCTTGCCGCTGCGGTCCCAGTACGGCCCCTCCGGCGTCCGCACGGCGATCCGGTCGTCGCCGTCGTAGACGCTGGCCGGGGAGACGGGGGTGCGGCCCCCCTCACGGGTGCGCTGCACGCCGTCCTCCAGCGCGGCGGCGTAGACGAAGGGGGTGAACGCCGTACCCGCCGGGATGGTCGTCGCGTTCGACTGGTTGAAGCCCTGCTTCAGGAAGTCGTGGCCGCCGTACACGGCGAGCAGCCGGCCGTCCCTGGCCACGCTCGCCGCGCCGATCTTGGCGTACTTGTCGGTGCCGGGCCGCCGCTTGGCGTCGAAGTCCTTCTCGGCCTTGTGGACGGCGGCGGTCAGGGCCTTCGTGCGCTTCCGGTCGAAGGTCGTGCGGATCTGGTAACCGCCGAGGTCGTAGTCGGCGGTCCTGATGTGCCCGGCCTTGATCGCGTGCCGCTTGGCCAGCTCCACCAGATAGCCGGTCTGCGCACCGGGGATGGTGCCGCCGGACCCCGGCTTCGTGGGCTCGGGGAACTTCTTGTACGTGGCGCGCTCGGCCTGCGAGAGATGGCCGGTCTCGACCATCCGGTCCAGGATCCAGTTCCACCGGCCGACGGCCCGCTCGCGGTTCTCCTTGCCGAGGGCGGGGTCGTACAGCCCGGCGCCCTTGAGGAGCGAGGCCAGGAAGGCGCCCTCGCTGGCATTGAGCCGCGAGACGTCCTTTCCGTAGTACGCGTGCGACGCGCGCTGGATGCCGTACGTGCCGCGCCCGAACCAGCTGGTGTTGAGGTAGTCCTGGAAGATCTTGTCCTTGCTCGTGTGGTTGTCCAGCTTCACGGCGAGCAGGGCTTCGGTGAACTTCCGGGACAGGGTGCGGTCCTGGCTGAGGTAGACGTTCTTCACGTACTGCTGGGTGATGGTCGAACCGCCCTGGGTCTCCCCACCGGTCACCGCGGCCGTCGCGGCACGCAGGACACCGCTCGGCGAGACGCCGGAATCCGAGTAGAAGCTCGCGTTCTCGGCCGCGAGGACGGCCCCGCGGACCTTCGGCGGCACCTTGTCCAGCGGGATCTCCTGCCGGATGACCCAGCCGGTGCGGGCCATGACCGTGCCGTCGGACCAGTAGTACACATTGTCCTGCTGCGTGGCGAACGAGTTGAGGTCGTCCGGTATGTCCGTGGCGGCGTACGCGATCGCGACGAAACCGGTCAAGCCGACGAACATGTACAGGAAGGCGCCCAGCCACTGACGCCACGAAGGCACCCAGCGCCGCCAACCGCTGCGCCCCGGCCGGGGATACGCGGGACGCAGCCGCCGCAGTTGCCTGCGCGCCCAGGCGAGGGCGCCGGGTATGCCGCCCTCGGACCCCGCCCTGCGCCGCTCCCCGGCCTTCCTGCGCCGACCGGTCGCCGCACGACGGCCCCCCGGCGCCGCACGCCGCCCCCCGGATCCCTGACCTGCGGCCATCCTGCGCCCACCCACCCCGTATGCCTCCTCTGCTGCGCTTGCCGCACACCTTAGAGGTATGCGGGGCGCGGCCGCCGGGGCCCTGGCGCCCCGGTGCGGGGGGCCTTCGGGTTCCGCGGGGGGCAACGGCACAAGAAGGGCACGCAGTTGTGCGAAGATTCCGTGCCCCAGTCGGGGTGATCAGGCGAAAAGAGGAAAACACAGTGATATCCAAGAGATACAGATCCGCCGCCGTGGCAGGTGTGACCGCGGCCGTGGCGTCCGGCTCCCTGCTCGTGTCCCCCGCGCACGCGGACGCCGTCGACAGCAAGCCCCGCAAGGCCGACCGCGAGCAGGTCGCCGTCTTCGCCCGCATCGCCGACGACATCCTCTCCCGGCGCACCGAGGCCCTGGTGGAGAAGCGCACGGCACGCGGCGGCTCCGACGCCGGCGCGGCCACGGTGCGCATGTCCGGCCGGCTGAAGAAGGACGAGGACGCGGCGCTGCGGGACCTGCGCACCCGCAAGTCCCGCCTGGCGAAGCTCGGCGAGGCCTACACGAAGGCGGACACCCGCGTCGCCGTGGAGCGCGCCACGATCACCGGCCGCACGGCGACCGTCGAGGTCACCTCGTCGTCGACGCTCACCTACAAGAAGGTGCGCGGGGACGAACCGGCCACCACCGCGTTCTCCACGCGGCAGGAGCTGAAGCTCGCCGGCACGAAGGACGGCGGCTGGAAGCTGACCGCGATCACCTCGCGGGACAACGGCCCCGCCGCGGTCAACGAGCCGTCGGTGGCCCGCGTGAACACCGTCGACGACGACGGCAACCAGTACCCGGACGGCACGCCGGCGTCCACCAGGCGCCCCTCCACTCCGATGCCCTCCGGCAAGACCGCCGGCAGCTACGACTACGCGGCCATGGCGCGGTACGCGGAGAAGTACTGGTACAACTACAACCCGTCGTACCGGAAGTTCAACGGGGCGGGCGGCGACTGCACCAACTTCGTCAGTCAGGCGCTGTACGCGGGCGGCTGGAAGGCCGTGCCCGGCTCCGCCTACGACTACCGGAACTGGTGGTACGACGCCACGAAGCAGAGCACTTCCTGGGTCGGCGTGAACGAATTGGCGTGGTTCACGCTGTCCAACCGGCGGGCCCCCAACCTCGCGAACGTCTACCAGATGGACGTCGGTGACGTCCTCCAGGTGGACTTCGACAAGAACGGGTCCAAGGATCACACCATGATGGTGACGTACCGCAACGGGCGGGGCATGCCGTACCTGACGTACCACTCCACCGACACGTACCGCAGGTCGCTCGCGAGCGTCATCGCGTCCTACCCGGACGCGCGTTACTTCGCGTACCGCACCTGACGGAACCAGTAGCCCCCACCGGACCGGCGCCGACGGCACCGGTGGGGGACACCATGAGGAGTGGCCGGCTTCTTCAGGGGGCACCGGGTCGTTTCTGCGGTACGACTGTTCCCTCCTGACGGGTGAGACGAGGCTGGGGCAGCCTCCGCGCGGCGGCCGGGCCCGGTATCACTGCCTTCGTGATGAACATGCCCGCGCGCGCCCTCGCAGCCGCCGTCTTCGCACTGCTGCCCATGACAGCCACGACCACCCACGCCGCACCGGCCCTCCCTCAGCCCCGCCCCTTGAGCCTGGCCGACGCGATCGGCCGGCTGCCGGTGGCCGCGGAGTCCCGGGAGGGATACGTGCGCGGTGCGTTCAAGGGCTGGGTGGACGACGACCACGACCACTGCAGCACCCGTGCGGAGGTCCTCATCGCGGAGTCGCGCACGAGAGCGGTGATCGAAGGCGACTGCCGTGTCACCGCGGGCACCTGGTACTCGTACTACGACGGGAAGACGGTGACCGAGCCGCGGGCCCTGGACATCGATCACACGGTGCCGGTGGCGGAGGCGTGGGACTCGGGTGCCTCCCAGTGGAGTGCGGAACGGCGTGAGGACTACGCCAACGACCTGGACAGCGAACGTTCCTTGGTGGCGGTCACGGCGAAGAGCCACCGTGCCAAGGCCGACGGAGATCCGGCCGAGTGGCTGCCGCCGCTCGCCGACGCCTACTGCACCTACGCGGCCGACTGGACGGCGACGAAGCTGCGGTGGTCGCTGAGCGTCGACAGGGCCGAAGCCGCAGCTCTCCGTGAACTCGCGGAGGGCTGCGGCCGGCAGCAGGTCGAGTACACGGCCGCTCCGGGCGACGCCGCCGCGGTGTAGATCAGGCCTGCCGGCTCGCAGCCGGACCGTGCTCGTGCGCGTGGTCCGCTGTCCGGTCGGTCCTGGATCGGCGGCGGACGAGTGCGATCAGGGAAGGTCCTCCGCGGAAGCACCACAGGGCGATGACCGGATCACAGATGGCACATGCCATGGAAGCGTCGTGGTAGAACGGCAGGATCGGATTGCCCTTGAGGTGGTGGGCCAGGTCCCAGGCCGTGTGGAGCAGCCAGCCGACGCCGATGAAGGCCCAGGAGTCCAGGCCGCGGTAGGCGACATAGGCCATGAGTGCGACGAACGGGACCTCCCAGAGGCCGAATCCGCCCCCGCTCAGATAGGCGGCGCCGGCCCCGCCCACCATGATCGCGTTGAAGTGGCGGCGGTGCGGTTCTTTGATCAGGGACATCAGCAGGCAGTAGATGATGCCGACGATCACCGGTGACACGAGGTTCATGAGGGATGACTTCTTCCGGGACGAACAGGTGGGCGCATCCGTGAGTGGGGCCCGTCAAGGATGAGATGGGCTCGAGGTGCTCAGAAGGCGGTGGGCGTCGGGCCCTGCGCGCGCCAGACGGTGCCGCGCCGCTCGTGGGAGAAGAGCTCTTCGACGGCGTGCGCGACGCGGGGGCCCACCTCGCGCTCCAGTAGGTACAGACCCAGGTCGAGACCGGAGGTCACCCCGGCACCGGTGACCAGGTCGCCGTCGTCCACGATGCGGGCGCGGACCGCGTGGGCGCCGGTGGCGTCCAGGGTGTCGAGGCCCAGGTGGTGGGTGGTGGCGTGCCGTCCCTCCAGCAGGCCGGCCATGGCCAGGACGAGCGAGCCGCCGCAGACGGTGGCGACGATGATGTCCGGGTCGTCCATGGCCTGCTTGAGGAGCGCGGGGAGCTCGGTGGTCAGCGTGCGGCGCAGCAGCACGGAGATGAACTCGTCCCGCGGCCGCTCGCCGGGGCCCGGCTCTTCTTCCGGGGCCTCGCCGGGTTCGCCCACGCGGCCGGACGCGCCGGGCACCAGAAGCAGGTCGGCGCGCTCCAGGTCGACCGCGCCGACGGCGCGCAGTGCCAGTCCTCCGGTGCCGCTGACGACCTCACGAGGGCCCTCCGCGGTGACCAGCTCGACGGTCACCGCGCCGTCCGTCGCCGAGCCGCCGGCGTAGAGCACCTCGTAGGGGGCGATGACATCGAGCGGGTCGAAGCCATCGAACAGGACGACCTGGATGTGCATGGGTGTTCCTTCGGTGTCGTTTTCCATCGGGACGTTCCGAAGTCAACCGGCTTCCCGGGTGCCCGCCCAGTGGCACTGGTGACACGTTCCGACGGGATAGTGCCAACACCTTCTCGAAGGGCGTGAACTGCGATGACATGGAACTTCAGGAAGGACGGCCCAGGTCCGTCGAGCTGAGGGACAGGTAGGTTCTGGCCATGCACACGGTTGCCGTTCTCGCGTTGGATCAGGTGATTCCGTTCGACCTGTCCACCCCGATCGAGGTCTTCTCCCGGACCCGCCTGCCCGACGGGCGGCCCGGCTACCAGGTCCGGGTGTGCGCCGAGCGCGACGAGGTCGACGCCGGGGCGTTCATCCTGCGTGCCCCCTGGGGTCTGGAGGGTCTTGAGGGCGCGGACACGATCATCGTGCCGGGCGTCACCGATGTCGCCGCGCCGCTCCCTCCCGCCGTGTACGACGCGCTGCGGGCGGCCGCCGCCGTCGGCACCCGGATCGCCTCCATCTGCGTAGGCACCTTCCCCTTGGCCGCCACCGGGCTCCTCGACGGGCTGCGCGCCACGACCCACTGGCGCGCGGCCGGTCTGCTGGCCGCCCGGCATCCGGACATCGACGTCGACCCGGACGTCCTCTACGTCGACAACGGCCAGTTGCTCACCTCGGCCGGTGCCGCGGCGGGTATGGACCTGTGTCTGCACATGATCCGCCGTGACTACGGCTCGGCCGTCGCCGCCGACGCCGCACGCCTGTCAGTGATGCCTCTCGAACGGGAGGGCGGACAGGCGCAGTTCATCGTCCACGACCACGCACCCACACCGCAGGGCTCCGAACTGGAGGTGTTGCTCACCTGGCTGCAGGAGAACCTGGCCCGCGACCTCACCCTCGCCGCCATCGCCGAGCGGGCCGGGACCAGCACCCGGACCCTGATCCGGCGCTTCCGCGACCAGACGGGCACCACCCCGCTCCAATGGCTCCACCGGGCCCGCATCCGCCAGGCGCAGCACCTCCTGGAAACCACGGAGCACACCGTGGAACGCATCGGCTGCCAGGTCGGCTTCGGCTCACCCACCACCTTCCGCGACCGCTTCAAACGCACCACCGGCGTCAGCCCGCAGACCTACCGGCGCACGTTCAGCTGAACGGCTGCCTCGACCGGCGCCCTAGTGTCCGAGCGCGAGCCGGACGCCGAAGGCGGTGATGACTGTGCCGGTGATGCGGTCGAGGTGACGGCGGGCCGAGGGGCGTCGCAGGCGGTCCCGGAGCACCCGCCCGAAGGCGATCAGCGCACATGCCCAGATGACCGCCAGGGATATGTGCACACCGGCCAGCAGCACCCCTGGAGCAAGGCGCGAGGCACCGGAGGGGATGAACTGCGGGAGCACCGCAACGTAGAAGGCGCCCATCTTCGGGTTGAGGAGATTGGTCCCGAACCCTTGTCGCCAGCCACTGAGCAGGGTGTCGTCGGCGCCCGTTCTGTCCCTGCTCCCCGCCTCCGCTGTCCGCGGGCTCTCGCATGACGGGCGGCGCCAGGTGGCCCACAGCATCCTGCCACCCATCCACACCAGGTACGCGGCCCCGGCCCAGCGAAGAGTCTCGTACGCGAGGTGAGAGGCGGTCAGCAGTGTGGTCACGCCGAGCGACGTGAGCACTCCCCAGACCAGTGTGCCGCTCTGGATACCGAGGACCACGCCCCACGTGCGACGGCGGGCCCCGAGCGCCGCGGTGCGCAGGATGAGTGCGGAATCCAGTCCGGGAGTGAGCGTGAGAAGTCCCACTATCAGGGCGAAAGTCCCTATTGCGTCCAGAGTGATCATGAGCGATCACCTTAGGGCGGCGACAGTGGAACGTCCACATTTCTGCCCGACATCGGGCAGGGTTGAGGTGTTTTCCTCCGGCGCGGGGGCCTGCGGGGTGTGCTTCGCCCGGAAATGCGGCCCCGGCTCCAGCCCTAGCCCCGGCCCTCCGTCGCCACCGTCTTCGCCCAGCGGTAGTCCGCCTTGCCGCTGGGTGAGCGTTGGATGTGGTCCGTGAAGACCACGGAGCGGGGGATCTTGTAGCCGGCGAGCAGCGTGCGGCAGTGGGTCTGTACCGCCTCCAGGGTCAAGGGGGCGGAGTCGGCGCGGAGTTGGACGACCGCAGCCACCCGGCTGCCCCACCGCTCGTCGGGGACCCCGGCGACCAGTGCGTCGTACACGTCCGGGTGCGACTTGAGGGCCTGCTCGACCTCCTCCGGGTACACCTTCTCGCCACCCGTGTTGATGCACTGCGAGCCGCGGCCGAGCACGGTGACGATGCCGTCCTCGTCCACCGTCGCCATGTCGCCGAGCAGCACCCAGCGCTCGTCGTCCTTCTGGAAGAACGTCTCGGCGGTCTTCCGGGGGTCGTTGTAGTAGCCGAGCGGCACGTGTCCGCGCTGCGCGAGCCGGCCGGGCTCACCCACCGGGACCGGTTCGTGCGTCGCCGGGTCCACCACCCGCGTACGGTCGTTGACCTCCAGGCGGAAGCCCTTCTCCGGGCCCGAGTCGTCCGTCGCCTTGCCGTTGGAGCCGGACTCGGACGAACCGAAGTTGTTGAGGAGCAGGACGTTCGGCACGAGCTCCTGGAACTGGGCGCGCACCGTCTCCGACATGATCGCGCCGGACGAGGAGACGCTGAACAGCGACGAGAGGTCGACGCCCTGGAGCGGGCCGCGCAGCGCGTCGATGAGCGGCCTGAGCATCGCGTCACCGACCAGCGACACGCTGGACACCTTCTCCTTCTCGATGGTGCGCAGCACCTCTTCGGGCACGTACTTGCGGTGCAGGGCCACCCGCTGCCCGTAGTTGAAGGCGATGAACGAGGTCAGTGTCGACGTGCCGTGCATCAGCGGGGGAGCGGGGAAGAACGCGAGGCCCGGGCCGCCCGCAGCGACGCGCTCGGCCAGCTCCTCGGGCCGCTTCACCGGCTCACCCGCGGGATCGCCCCCGAAGAGGCCCGCGAAGAACAGGTCCTCCTGGCGCCACATGACGCCCTTGGGCATGCCGGTCGTGCCGCCCGTGTAGATGATGAACAGGTCGTCGGCCGAGCGGGGCCCGAACCCCCGCTCCGGTGAGCCCGCCGCCTCCGCGTCGGTGAAGGCCACCACGTCGAGCGGGGGAGCGTCCGCGGGCGGTGCCCCCACCCGTATCAGATGCCGCAGCTTCTCCGTGCGCGGCAGCGCCGCCGCGACGCGGTCCGTGAACTCCGCGTCGAAGACGAGCGCCGCGAGGTCCGCGTCGCGGTAGAGGTAGACCAACTCCTCCTCGACGTACCGGTAGTTGACGTTGACGGGGACGAGTCGCGCCTTGAGGCAGGCGAGGACCGTCTGTAAGTACTCGACGCCGTTGTACAGGTGCAGACCCAGGTGCTCGCCGGGTTCGAGGCCGCTGTCGACGAGGTGGTGGGCGATGCGGTTGGCCGCCGCGTCGAGCGCGGCGTAGGTGAGCCTGCGCTCGTCGCCTGTGCCGGGGTGGTCGATGTAGACGAGTGCCTCGCGGTCGGGGACCACGTCGACGACCGACTCGAACAGGTCGGCAAGGTTGTACTCCACCGCACTCCTCCTGACCCCGGCGTCCTCACTGATATCTCGCTTGGCGGTCATCAGAGCAGAGGCGCCCACAACTGGGAAGGGCCGCCGCAGAAAGAAACTGACTGGGTGTCAGAAAACTATTGAACTGGCTCCCCGGCTACTGCAACCTGTTCCAGGTCCGGAGGCGACAGGCCGGCCGCTCGCCGGCCGTCGATGGAAGGAGCACGGCAATGGGTGGGACGGAACACCTCTCCGTGCGGCGCGAAGGCGCCACACTGATACTCACGCTGAACAGGCCCGAGGCGAAGAACGCGCTCTCGCTCGCGATGCTCGTGGGCCTGTACGACGGGTGGGTCGAGGCCGACGAGGACGACGAGGTCCGCTCCATCGTGCTCACCGGCGCGGGCGGCTCGTTCTGCGCGGGAATGGACCTCAAGGCCCTCGCGGGCAAGGGCATGGAGGGCGAGCGGTACCGGGACCGGCTCACGGCCGACCCCGATCTGCACTGGAAGGCGATGCTGCGCCACCACCGTCCCCGCAAGCCCGTGATCGCCGCGGTGGAGGGCTACTGCGTGGCGGGCGGCACGGAGATCCTGCAGGGCACGGACATCCGCGTGGCGGGCGAGTCGGCGACCTTCGGGCTCTTCGAGGTCCGGCGGGGTCTTTTCCCCATCGGCGGCTCGACCGTGCGGCTGCCGCGCCAGATTCCTCGTACGCACGCCCTGGAGATGCTGCTCACCGGGCGGCCCTACTCGGCGGCCGAGGCCGCCGCGATCGGCCTCGTCGGCCATGTGGTCCAGGACGGTGCCGCTCTGGACAAGGCGCTGGTCATCGCCGAACAGATCAACGCGTGCGGGCCGCTCGCCGTCGAGGCCGTCAAGGCGTCGGTGTACGAGGCCGCCGAGATGTCCGAGGCGGACGGTCTGGCGGCGGAGTTGAAGCGGGGGTGGCCCGTCTTCGACACCGCCGATGCGAAGGAGGGCTCCAGAGCCTTTGCGGAGAAGCGGCCCCCGGAGTTCCGGCGGGCCTAGGCCGAATGCCACCTGCGGGCCGGTGGGGGCTGGTCGCGCAGTTCCCCGCGCCCTTCGGGGCGCCTCTGCAAAGGGCGGCCCTCCGCCCCCATCGTCGAGAATCGGAGTTGGTCATGACATCCGCCCCCGTGCCCGAAGTGCTGCGTGCGCCTCTCGTCGTCGAGTTTCCGTTCACCCGGTCCCTCGGGCCCGTACAGAGTGCCTTTCTCACCGGGCTGCGCGAGCGCACCGTACTCGGCGTGAAGACCACCGACGGGCGCACGCTCGTCCCGCCCGTCGAATACGACCCCGTGACCGCCGACGAGATACGTGACCTGGTCGAGGTCGCCGCCACCGGCACCGTCACCACCTGGGCCTGGAACCACGAACCCCGCAGGGGACAGCCTCTGGACCGGCCCTTCGCATGGGTCCTCGTGAAGCTCGACGGCGCCGACACCGCCCTGCTGCACGCCCTGGACGCGCCGGGCCCCGACGCCGTCGAAACCGGCATGCGCGTCCGGATCCGCTGGGCCGGCGAGCGCATCGGCGCCATCACCGACATCGCCTGCTTCGAGGCCGACGAAGGTGCGACAGGCGGTGAAGTGGGTCCGCACACAGGGGAGTTCAGCGATCCCGTCACCGGCATCGTCGCCGCCGCGCGCCTCGACTACACCTACGCGCCCGGTCGCGCACAGACCGCCTACATCAAGGCACTGTCCGAGCGGAAGACCGTCGGCGAGCGCTGCCCGTCCTGCCGCAAGGTGTACGTCCCGCCCCGCGGCGCCTGCCCCACCTGCGGCGTCGCCACGGCGGAACGGGTGGAGGTCGGACCGCGCGGCACCGTCACGACGTACTGCATCGTCAACATCAAGGCGAAAAACCTCGACATCGAGGTCCCGTACGTCTACGCGCACATCGCCCTCGACGGCGCGGACCTCGCCCTGCACGCACGCATCGCGGGCATCCCCTACGACCAGGTCCGCATGGGCCTGCGCGTCGAACCGGTGTGGACCGAGGGCGGCCGCTTCCCCGACCACTACCGGCCCACCGGCGAACCCGACGCCGACTACGACACGTACAAGGAGCTGGTGTAGATGGCGCCCCACGAGTCGTCGCCCCGCAAGCCGTCCGTGATGCGGCCCGCCCGCGACGTCGCCATTGTCGCGTTCGGGCAGAGTGACCACCTGCGCACCACCGACGAGCTCTCCGAGGTCGAGATGCTCATGCCGGTGCTGCACGAGGTGCTCGCCGCCACCGGCATGAAGACCAGCGACATCGGGTTCACCTGCTCCGGCTCGTCGGACTACCTCGCGGGCCGCGCCTTCTCCTTCACGATGGCGCTCGACGGGGTGGGCGCCTGGCCGCCCATCTCCGAGTCGCACGTGGAGATGGACGGGGCCTGGGCCCTGTACGAGGCCTGGGTGAAGCTGCAGACCGGCGAGGCCGACACCGCGCTCGTCTACTCCTACGGAAAGTCGTCGCCCGGCTCCGTGCGCGACGTGCTGACCCGGCAGCTCGACCCGTACTACGTCGCCCCGCTCTGGCCCGACTCCGTGGCGCTCGCCGCGCTCCAGGCGCAGGCCCTGATCGACGCGGGGGAGACCGACGAGCCGGCTCTCGCGGGGATCGCACACCGCAGCCGCACGGACGCCACCGCCAACTCCCATGCGCAGCTGACGGGTTCGGTGGCACGCGGCGAGTACGCCGTACGTCCTCTGCGCACCGGGGACTGCCCGCCGATCGGCGACGGGGCGGCCGCCGTGATCCTCGCCGCGGGAGAGCGGGCCCGGGAACTGTGCGGGCGGCCGGCGTGGATCCGCGGCATCGACCACCGCATCGAGGCGCACGGACTCGGCGTGCGCGACCTCACCGACTCACCGTCGACGCGCCTGGCCGCCGAGCGCGCCGGGGTCTTCGAACGCCCCGTCGACACGGCCGAACTGCACGCCCCCTTCACCTCGCAGGAGGTCGTCCTGCGCAAGGCCCTGAAGCTGGCGGACGACGTCGCCGTCAACCCCTCCGGCGGCGCACTCGCCGCCAATCCCATGATGGCCGCCGGACTCATCCGGCTCGGCGAGGCCGCCGCCCGCATCCACCGGGGCGCGTCGGACCGGGCCGTCGCCCACGCCACGTCCGGGCCCTGCCTGCAGCAGAACCTGGTCGCCGTCCTGGAAGGAGAGCCCCGTGTCCAAGGAACCCGTGTCTGAGGCAGCCGTGTCCCAGGAATCCGTGTCCCAGGAATCCGTGTCCAAGGAACCTGTGGCGGTCGTCGGAATCGGCCAGACCAAGCACGTGGCGGCGCGGCGGGACGTGTCGATCGCGGGCCTCGTCCGCGAGGCCGCCCACCAGGCGCTCACAGACGCCGAGTTGGAGTGGGCCGACATCGACGCCGTCGTCATCGGCAAGGCGCCCGACTTCTTCGAGGGCGTAATGATGCCGGAGCTGTACCTGGCCGACGCGCTCGGCGCCGTCGGCAAACCCATGCTCCGCGTCCACACCGCGGGCTCCGTCGGCGGCTCCACGGCGCTCGTCGCCGCGAACCTCGTCGCGGGCCGCGTCCACGGCACGGTCCTCACCCTTGCCTTCGAAAAGCAGTCGGAATCCAACGCGATGTGGGGTCTGTCGCTGCCGATCCCGTTCCAGCAGCCGCTGCTCGCCGGCGCGGGAGGCTTCTTCGCCCCGCACGTGCGCGCGTACATGCGGCGTACCGGCGCCCCCGACACGGTCGGCTCCCTCGTCGCGTACAAGGACCGGCGCAACGCCCTGAAGAACCCCTACGCGCACCTCCACGAGCACGACATCACCCTGGAGAAGGTGCAGGCGTCGCCGATGCTCTGGGACCCGATCCGCTACTCGGAGACCTGCCCGTCCTCCGACGGCGCCTGCGCGATGATCCTCACCGACCGTGCGGGCGCGGCCCGTTCGCCCCGGCCGCCCGCCTGGGTGCACGGCGGTGCCATGCGCAGTGAGCCGACCCTCTTCGCGGGCAAGGACTTCGTCTCCCCGCAGGCGGGCAAGGACTGCGCGGCCGACGTCTACCGCCAGGCCGGCATCGCGGACCCGCGCCGGGAGATCGACGCCGTCGAGATGTACGTGCCGTTCTCCTGGTACGAGCCGATGTGGCTGGAGAACCTCGGTTTCGCGGCGGAGGGGGAGGGCTGGAAGCTCACCGAGTCCGGCGTCACGGAACTGGACGGCGACCTCCCGGTGAACATGTCCGGCGGCGTTCTGTCGACCAACCCCATCGGCGCCTCCGGCATGATCCGCTTCGCCGAGGCGGCACTTCAGGTGCGAGGCCAGGCGGGCGAGCACCAAGTCGACGGCGCCCGCAGGGCACTTGGCCACGCCTACGGCGGCGGCTCGCAGTTCTTCGCCATGTGGCTCGTCGGCGCCGAACCGCCCACCACCTGACGGGGACCGGCGACGCCGGACGGATCGAGGTCCTGCCCCCGCGGCCTGTCCGGCGCCCGGGGGTGAAAGCTAGGCTGGCGCCCGACCGACGCATTCGGGAGGAGCACGGACGTGGCCGACAGCACCACTCAGCAGCATCCGCTCGCGGGCTGGGACAAGCCGGAGCTCGACCTCAGCACGGCGGACTGGCGATCGAGCAGCGAGGGGCGCGGGGACGTGGAGATCGCCTTCGTCGAGGGCTTCGTCGCCATGCGCAACAGCGGCCGCCCGGAAAGCCCTTCCCTGATCTTCACCCCGGCGGAGTGGGGGGCCTTCGTCCACGGCGCCCGGGCGGGCGAGTTCGACCTGACGTAGCGGGCGGCCCGGGGCTCAGCGCAGCACCACGCAGCCCCGGGTGTCCAGGGCGTCCAGGAGGCGGTCGCTGACGCGTACGTCGTTCCAGCGCAGGTCCAGCTTCTCCAGAGCGGGCAGCTCGGCGATCCAGTCGGGAAGCTCCGTGAGCCGGTTGGCGCGCAGGTCGACGCGGCGCAGCAGGGGCAGGCCGCGCAGGGCGCCCGGCACCTCGGTGAAGGCGTTCTCGCGCAGCTCCAGTTCGCGCAGCTCGGAGAGGCGGCCGACGCCCGCCGGCAGCCCGGTCAGGCGGTTGCCGCGGAGCCAGAGCTCCCGGAGTGCGCCGAGCGAGCCGATCGACTCGGGCAGACGGGCCAACTCGTTGTGCTGGGCGCGCAGTTCCACGAGCCCGGCCAGGCCGCCGAGCGTGTCGGGGAGTGCGGTCAGACGGTTCTCGCCGACGTTCAGATACGCGAGCCGGGTGAGGCGGCCGAGGGACGCGGGCAGCTCGGTGAGCTCGTTGTCGTGGAGGTAGAGGAAACGGCTGAGGGCCGTGAGGTCGCCGATCTCGTCGGGGACCGTACGCAGCTTGTTGTGGCCGAGGTCAAGGGTGTGCAGCGAGGTGAGCGTGCCGATGCGGGCGGGCAGGCTCGTGAGCGCGTTGTCAGGCAGGAGCAGGATCTCCGGGCCGGGGTGGCGCCACACCTCGTCCGGTATGGCGTCGAGGCCGTCGCGCCAGTAGTTCAGTACGGATTCGTGGGTCACGGGAACTCCGCCGTCGATGGGGGCGCCATTGTGCCTGGGGGCGGGGCCGAGGGTGACTCCGGGGCGTGGGTCGAGCGCAGGGGCGTCGGGCCAGGGTGCGTCGGGCCCGGGACGGCTTGCGGGTTCACGCGGGTTCACGCGGGAAAGCTCCGTGGCTGGTCGCGCCGTCGTCCGCCCCCGCGAGGCGCGCCCGCCCCCGCGCCGGAACGCCCCGCAGGCCACGTACCATAGGCGCATGTCCTTCCTCCGCCGCCGCAGCTCCGCCACCCCCGCGGGCCCGGACTTCGATGTCCTGGCCATGGACCCCGGTGACTGGCCCGGCAATCTCGGCGCGGGCCTGCTGCCCGCCCCCGACGGCAGCTGCCAGGGCGTCTTCCTGCGCTACGACCTGTTCGGCGGCCGCGGCCCCGCGATGATCATCGGCAACCTCCCCGAGGGCTCGCCGGCGCGCGAGACCGCCGAGGGCGAGATCCCCTTCGAGGTGGCCCAGCTGCTCCTCGCGCTGGAGAACGACGAGGACGTCACGGTCGTCTCCGCCGAGGACGTGCCGGTGATGCAGGGCGACAACCTCCTCATCGTGCGCCGTCTCAAGCTCTCCGAGAGCCGGATCTCCTGCGTGCAGTTCGACCGCAGTGACAACGTCCTGGTGACCATCGCCGCCTGGGACCGGCCGATCACCGACGACCTGTACGCGCTCCTGAAGCCGCTGCCCGCGGAGCTGTTCCAGCAGGGCTGACCGCAGCGCTCTTCCCGCAGGGCCCAAGGCCCGCGCCGCACCACCCGCGTCGACGCCGACACCCGCACTTCCGTCCAAGCACTGCCCCGTTCCGTCCAAGGAGCGGGGCACTTTTGTGCCGTGCTCCTCTTGTCAGCCCAGTCATCGGACTTTTAACGTGACCGGTCATGACTCAGGGGATCACGCGAAGGATGACCATGAGGTCCGTGCTCGGCGGTGCGGTCGCCGCAGCCGCTCTGTCCGCAGGAGACGGCGGGCTCGGCGGCGCCCGGTCGGCCTCCGCGGACACCGGCACATCGGATCACGACACCTCCGATGAATTACTGCTCTGGTATGAGACTCCCGCCGCCGACTGGGAGCGCGAGGCTCTTCCCGTCGGCAACGGAGCCCTGGGCGCGATGATCTTCGGCACCCTCACCTCCGAACGGCTCCAGTTCAACGAGAAGACGCTGTGGACCGGCGGCCCCGGCTCCCGGGAGGGCTACGACTTCGGCAACTGGCGCGCGCCCAGGCCCAGCGCCCTCGACGCCGTGCGCGAGGCACTCGACGAGAAGGGGCGGCTCGCCCCGGACGCCGTCGCCGCGGAGCTGGGCCAGGCCCGGCGTGGCTACGGAGCCCACCAGACCTTCGGCGACCTGCACATCGACGTGCCGGGCGCGCCTGCCGCCCCCGACGCCACATACCGCCGCGCCCTCGACCTCGGACAGGGCCTCGCATCCGTCACGTACGTCCACGAACAGGTGCGCCACCATAGGGAGTTCTTCGCCTCGTACCCCGACAGGGTGATCGTCGGACGGCTCTCCGCCGACTGTGCCGCGCAGGTCACCTGCACCCTCCGCTACACCTCGCCGCGCGCCGACTTCACCGCGACAGCGGACGAGGACCGCATCACGGTCCGGGGTGAACTCGCCGACAACGCGCTGGAGTTCGAGGCCCAGCTGCGCATCAGGCAGCAGGGCGGGACGCGCGTCGCGAACGGCGACGGCAGCGTCACGGTGACCGGCGCCGACCACGTCTGGTTCGTCCTCGCCGCGGGCACGGACTACGCCGACACCTACCCCGACTACCGCGGCGACGACCCGCACACCGCCGTGACCCGCACGGTCGACAGAGCCGTCTCGGCGGGCCACCGCGCACTGCGCGCCCGTCACCTGCGCGACCACCGCGCCCTCTTCGACCGCGTCTCCCTCGACATCGGCCAGGCGCTCCCCGCCGACGTGCCCACGGACCGGCTGCTCAAGCAGTACGGGAGCGGGGGGAACGCCACCGCCGACCGGGCGCTGGAGGCGCTCTTCTTCCAGTACGGCCGCTACCTCCTCATCGCCTCCTCGCGCGCGGGATCACTGCCCGCCAATCTCCAGGGCGTCTGGAACAACAGCACCACCCCGCCCTGGTCGGCCGACTATCACACCAACATCAACCTCCAGATGAACTACTGGCTCGCCGAGGCCGCCAATCTCCCCGAGACGACCGCCCCGTACGACCGCTTCGTCGAGGCCCTGCGGGCACCCGGGCGGCGCACCGCCAAGGAGATGTTCGGCAGTCGCGGCTGGGTGGTGCACAACGAGACCAACCCCTACGGCTTCACCGGCGTCCACGACTGGTCGACCGCGTTCTGGTTCCCGGAGGCCGCCGCCTGGCTCACCGGGCAGCTGTACGAGCACTACCGCTTCGGCGGCTCCACCGAGTACCTGCGCACCACCGCGTACCCGGTGATGAAGGAGGCCGCCGAGTTCTGGCTCGACAACCTGCGCACCGACCCGCGCGACGGCACCCTGATCGTCACGCCCAGCTACTCGCCCGAGCACGGCGACTTCACCGCGGGCGGCGCGATGGCCCAGCAGATCGTCCACGACCTGCTCACCAACACCTTGGAAGCCGCCCGCGTGCTCGGCGACTCGCCGCCCTTCCGTGCCGAGCTGGAGAAGACCCTCGACGCCCTCGACCCCGGGCTGCGCATCGGCTTCTGGGGGCAACTCCAGGAGTGGAAGGAGGATGTGGACGACCGCACGGACGACCACCGGCACGTCTCGCACCTGTACGCCCTCCACCCCGGACGGCAGATCGAGCCGGGCAGCGAGTGGGCCGAGGCGGCGAAGGTCTCCCTCATGGCGCGCGGCGACGGCGGCACCGGCTGGTCCAAGGCCTGGAAAATCAACTTCTGGGCGCGCCTGCGCGACGGCGACCACGCCCACAGGATGCTCGGCGAACAGCTGAAGTCCTCGACGCTGCCCAACCTCTGGGACACCCACCCGCCGTTCCAGATCGACGGCAACTTCGGCGCGACGTCGGGCATCGTCGAAATGCTCCTGCAGAGCCAGCACGAAGCCATCGAGATCCTGCCCGCGCTCCCCGCGGCCTGGCCCGCAGGATCCGTACGCGGCCTGCGGGCCCGCGGCGGCGCGACCCTCGACATCGACTGGGCGTCGGGCCGCGCCACCCGCATCGCCCTGAAAGCCGCACGCACCCGCGAACTCACCCTGCACAGCGACCTGTTCAACGGCGGCGCGAAGACCGTGAAGGCGCGCGCAGGGCAGCGATACGTCTTCGACTGAACCCCGGCGGGCGCGTCGTCCCTCGTACGGCGACGACCCATCGGGCCCGGACCCGCCTCCACCGGGGCCCGGACCCGACCGCTGCTACCGCGTCATGAACCGGACCGTTCCACCCGCACGTCCGCGGCGCGCACATAGCCGATGCGGTGCCCGTACTGGATCACGTAGTACGTGTCCTTGCCGCGCACCACCGTGTGCCGCGAGGTGTCGAACGTCGGGGCGTAGAAGTACTCGCCCGGCACCTTGTCGCCGACCACGTACTTCTGGCCCGCGAGGATCTTGTACGGCAGCGGGGAGACGGCCTGCACCGGGACGCCCGCCGGGTAGGCCTCCTTCTCCGGGTAGGCGCGCCCGTACACCGGGACCTCGGTCGCGCCGGCCTTCGGCGTCACCACGAGGCCCTTCGCGTGGACCGCGGTGGGCTGCTTCGCCGGGTTCTTGAACCAGGCCTTCTGGCCGAGGTACCAGACGGCCGTCCAGTCGCCCCTGCGCTCGGCGACCGCGTACTGCTGGCCGGTGGAGAGCCGTGCGCCGACGTCGTTCACGTCGATCGTGGAGTCCTGGCCGCCGGGACGCTTGCCGATGTCCTTGATCAGCGGCGCATCGTCACGCGGCTCGGTGTGCACGCGTACGGCCGCCGAGCCGTGCGGCACGCACGTCTCGCCGGGCTTCACGCAGCCCGTGTACTCGGGCCGGTTCTTGGCGTACTCGGGCGCCACCGTCACCACTCCGCCACCCGGGCCCGCGGTGGCACGGAACGGCTTGCCGAGCAGCGTGAAGTAGTGCTGCCAGTCCCAGTACGGCCCCGGATCCGTGTGCATGCCGGGGATGGTGGAGGCCACGGTGCCCTGGACGTTGTCGTGGCCGAGGATGTGCTGGCGGTCCAGCGGGATGTCGTACTTCTTGGCGAGGTACTTCACCAGGCGGGCCGACGTGCGGTACATGGCCTCCGTGTACCAGGTGTCGGGCGCGGTGAGGAAGCCCTCGTGCTCCAGGCCGATCGACTTGGCGTTCACGTACCAGTTGCCGGCGTGCCAGGCGACGTCCTTGGCCTTCACGTGCTGGGCGATGTGGCCGTCAGTGGAGCGCAGAGTGTACTGCCACGACACGTAGGTCGGGTCCTGCACCATGTTCAGGACGCCCTCCCACCTGCCCTCGGTGTCGTGGACGATGATCGAGTCGATGCTCTGGCTCTTCGGCCGGTTCGACTTGTCGTGGTTGCCGTAGTCCGGATTGCCGTTGGGATCCTTGAACTCCTCGTACGGAGCCGGAATCCACTCGCACGACACCGTCCTCGGGCACTCCGTCTGCCCTGCCGGCGCCTTGCGCAGGCCCATGCGTTTCAGCTGCGCGGAGTCGGGCCTCAGACCCGGCTCGGGCGCCAGCGCGACACGCTGGCCCGCGTCGGTGGTGCGCCGCTCGCCGTCCCGGATCACGGCGAACACGTCGTTGGCGTACGTGGCCGCGGTGGCCTCGTCGTCCGCGCCGGAGAAGCGGGCGACGGCGCCGTACCAGTCGGCGGGGTCGTCGCTCAGCGGCTTGCCGAGCTTGCGCTGGGCCGCCGCGAGCAGGGCCGCGCCGCCCTCCACGTTCGCCGCGGGATCGGTGCGCAGCTCGTCGGCCGACCGGCCGGTCAGTTCGGCCGCGCGGGGCAACGTCCTGAGCCGTGCGGGGAGTTCGGTCTCCTCGGGCAGCTTGGCCCGCGGCGGCGGGGCGGGGCGTGAGGTGTCACCGCGCGGGTCCTCGTCGCCCTCGCTGTGGTGCGGGGCCGAGGCCAGGGCGGTGCGCGCGTCGGTCAGGTGCATGGGGCCGTAGCCCCCGGTGACGCTGGCCGCGCCGCCGTGCGCGTCCCAGCGCGACTGCAGGTACGAGACGCCGAGCAGCACGCTCTGGGGCACGCGGTACTCGGCGGCGGCGGACGCGAAGGCTCCCTGGAGCCGTTCCGCGGGGGCCTGCTGGGGAGCGCCGGACGACGGGGCCGCGCCGAGCAGCGGCACCAGCAGACCGGCGGACGCGAGGGCGCCCGCCGTTCTGACGGCGCGTCTGCGGGCGGACGAGGTGGGGGCGGTGTCGGATCCTCGCAATGCAGCCTCCTGGGCCGATGAAGCGTGACGGGGCGTGCGGGGCCGGGCGTGCGTCAGTGGTACCGGCTCTCCGACGATCCGTCAATCATCCCCAGGAGACGGGATTTCGCATGTCAGCGCCGGTTCCGGCGGGTCGGTGGCGGGTTTTCGCCGGGGGTGGCCCCACCGCCTGCGGCGCGTCAGTGGCGTGGACCAGTGAAGGCGGGCCCATCAGCGGGGCCGCCCTCAGTCGAGGACCGCGGTGGCCTCGACCTCGACCAGATGGGCGGGTACGTCAAGCGCCGCGACGCCCAACAGGGTGCTGGGCGGCACCGGCGTGACGCCCAGTTTGGCGGCGGCGCGCGCGATCCCTTCCAGGAGCAGCGGCATCTTGTCGGGGGTCCAGTCGACGACGTGGACGGTCAGCTTCGCCACGTCGTCGAAGGAGCCGCCCACCGCGGCCAGGGCGGTGCCGACGTTGAGGTAGCACTGTTCGACCTGAGCGGCGAGGTCGCCCTCGCCGACCGTGGCCCCCTCCGCGTCCCAGGAAACCTGCCCCGCGACGAAGACCAGCCTCGATCCCGAAGCGATCGACACCTGCCGGTACACGTCGATCTTCGGCAGGCCTTCGGGGTTCACCAAAGTGATGGTCATGTGGTTGTCCGCCTCCTCGACCAAGGTGCCCTTGGTCTCTTGTGGTTACTCGGAAACCGTAGGAGAGTCAGCCCTGACGTGGAAGAACGCACTTTTCAGTGACTGGGGAACCTGATGGTGACCAAGCAGTACGACGGCTCGCCCGACGAGGCGGACCTGCGGCGGGCGGACTCGCTGGCCCGGGAGATCTTCTCGGACATCGCCAACAAGTGGGCGCTCCTGATCATCGAGGCGCTGGGGGAGGGGACCCTGCGCTTCAGCGAGGTGCGGAGCCAGGTCGAGGGCATCAGCCACAAGATGCTCACCCAGAACCTGCGCATGATGGAGCGCAACGGCCTGGTCGAGCGGACCGTGCATCCCACCGTCCCGCCGAAGGTCGAGTACACCCTCACCGAGCCCGGCCGACGCCTGCGGGAGACGGTCGACGGCATGTGCGCCTGGACGCACCGGTACCTGGGCCAGATCGAGACCTCGCGTCAGCGCTTCGACAGCTGACACCGCCGCTTCGACACCTGGCACCGCCACCAGGACGGGCTGCTGCTGCCCGTCCTGGCCCCCTGCCCGTCCTGGTCCACCGCACGGAACTAGCGGCTCCCGTCAGCCTCGGTGCCGCCCGGAACACCGCGGCGCACCCCGATCTCCAGGCGCGGCCAGTCCGCCAGGTCCCGCAGCAGTTGCCGGTCGTGCGTCGCGACCACCACCGCGGCGCTCGTGGCGCGGATCGCGTCGGTCAACTCGTCGACCAGGGCGGACGACAGGTGGTTGGTCGGTTCGTCGAGCAGGATCAGGCCGGGCCGCCCGGCCAGCGCCAACGCCAGGTCCAGGCGCCGCCGCTGGCCCTCCGACATCCGCCCGACCGGCGTGCGCAGCGCGTCGCGGTCCAGCAGCCCGACCGAGCCGAGCGGGACGGCATCGGCGTCGCGGAGCACTCCCCGGGCCACCAACTGCCCCACGTGGCGGGCGTGCACCTCGTCGGCGGTGAGCCCGGGCTGCTGCCCGGCCGTCTCCTGGGTGACCCGGACGACCCGCGCCCCCGCCGCCGTACGAACGTATCCGTCCGTGGGCGCGAGCGAACCGGCGAGCACCGCGAGCAGCGTGGACTTCCCGGCCCCGTTCGGCCCGGTGACCAGCAGCCGGTCGCCGCCGTCGAGGATGAGGTCGACCGGGCAGGGGAGCCGCCCGTCGACCGTGACGCCGTGCGCCCGCAACTGCGGCGCGCCGGGCCGGACACCCGGGTCGGGCCACCGCAGGACCGGCGGCGGCTCCGGCACGTCGATCCGATGCGCCTCCAGAGCGTCCTGCTGCCGCTTCAGGGCCTGTACGACACCGGGCGCGCGGGACTGGCGCTGGTGCTTGCCGGTTCCCTTGTCCGGCCGCCAGCCGGTGGAGAGCCGGTCGCGGGCCTTCGACGCCGCGTCCCGCAGCCGCCGGTGCTCCTCCTGCTGCTCCTCGTGGTCCTGCTCCCAGCGCTCACGCTCGCGACGCCGCGCGTCCTGCCACGCGTCGTACCCGCCGGCGTACAGGCGCGTCCTGCCGTCGCGGGTGGGGTCGAGGTCGAGGAACCGGTCCGCGACGTCGCGGAGCAGCGCGCGGTCGTGGCTGACGAGGACGAGGCCGCCGTCGTGTTCGCGCAGCCTGCGGGTGAGGAAGCCGAGACCGTCGGCGTCGAGGTGGTTGGTCGGCTCGTCGAGCAGCAGGACGTCGTGCCGCGCGCCGAGCAGACACGCCAGCCGGACCCGGTAGCGCTGGCCGACCGACAGGGTGGACAGCGGGCGTCGCCGGTCCGTGCAGGCGCCGAGGGCTTCGAGCGCGACGTCGACGCGACGTTCGGCGTCCCACGCGTCGAGCCGGGTGGCGGCGTCGAGCGCGGCTGTGTAGCGGTCGTCGGCCGTGGGGTCGCCCTCGGCCATGGCGAGGGTCGCCTCGTCCAGGGCGGCGAGGGCCGCGAGTGAGGCGGCCAGGGCCTCGGACGTGAGGGTGCCCACCGTCTCGCCGTCCCGCGCGGACAGCTCCTGACGGGCCAGGCCGATCGTGCCGGCCCGGCGCACGGTGCCCTCATCGGGGGTGATGAGCCCGGCGAGGACGTGCAGCAGGGTCGTCTTGCCCCGGCCGTTCTCGCCGACGACGGCGATCCGCGACCGGGCGGAGACGGTGACCGACACGTCGTTCAGGACATGCCGGGATCCCAGGGTGACGCTGATGCCTTCGGCGCGTACGTGGGCGGTGTCGCCCGCCTCGACGGGCAGGCCGGACAGGCCGGACAGGCCGGTCGGGGCGGGGAAGCCGGACAGGGATGTGGCTTCGGGGGAGGGGAAGAGGTTCACGGGGTGCTCCGCAGCTCGCAGTGGAGCCGGGCAGCGGAAAGCTGCCGCCCGGCGGGGACCGGGACGGCGAGCGCTCGTTCAGTGGGAGAAGGCGCCGCCGTCAGCGGGCGGAGCGGACCTTCTGCGACCAGATACCTCGTGCCATGACCTCAGGCTAACAGCGCGGTTCTTCGATCTCCTGTGCATTTTCGG
Organism: Streptomyces sp. NPDC018029; assembly: GCF_044327655.1. Taxonomy (NCBI): domain Bacteria; kingdom Bacillati; phylum Actinomycetota; class Actinomycetes; order Kitasatosporales; family Streptomycetaceae; genus Streptomyces; species Streptomyces sp. NPDC018029. Next base: position 302,770 of record NZ_JBIRFV010000006.1, read on the forward strand.
TGCCGGACAGCGCCGACCCGAGCCCGGCTGTGCGGTCGGTCGGCGGTCACCGGATGTCGCCGGTCCAGTCGAAGCGGCGCGGGGCGCCGGGACGTGGGCGGTACGTCGCCCGGCCGCCGGCGCCGAACTGCCCCAGCTCCGTCCGGAGAGCGGCACCGGCGTCGATTTCCTCCTGCGTCCAGCCGGTGATGTCGAGCAGCAGCCCGTCCAGTGGGCCGCCGACCAACTCGGCGTAGCACTGACCCGGGCGCGGGCCCGGGTGGTCGTGATCCTGGCCGTAGACCCGGCCGCGCAGCAGCTGCTCGTCGTCGCTGTCCATACGGACCAGCCTCCCAGCCGCCACTGACAACGGGGCCCCGGTCAGTGGCCGGGCGACGGTTCCAGATGCGCGCGTTCCCCCTGCGCCCCGAACAGGGCGAGCAACTCCGCGGGGCGGCTGTCGGCGCTGCCGATCCAGTGGGGGATGCGGGTGTCGAACTCCGCGGCCTCGCCGACTCCGAGCCGGAACTCCCGCTCGCCGAGCACGAACCTGACCCGGCCGTCGAGGACGTAGAACCACTCGTATCCCTCATGGGTCTGCAGCTTCGTCGTGGGCGCCCGGCCGGCGGGCGGATGGATCACCTTGTAGGCCTGGATGCCACCGGGCCGCCTGGTCAGCGGCACCAGCACGAGACCGGACCGCCGCACCGGACGCAGGTGGACGCGCGGGTCCCCGGTGGGCGGCGCCGCGACGAGGTCGTCGAGCGGGACGTCGTGCGCCCGGGCCAGGGGCAGCAGTTGTTCCAGCGTGGGGCGGAGCTTGCCGTTCTCCAGACGGGACAGGGTGCTCGCCGTGAGGCCGGTCTCCGTCGCCAGCGCCGCCAGGGTGGTGCCGCGCGCCCGGCGCAGGGCGCGCAGCCGCGGCCCGACGCCGGCCAGCACGTCTCCGGTGCGGTCATTCCCGCTGTCGTGGCTGCTGTCGTTTCTGCCGTCCGTGCTCTCCATGGCCCGATGATGCCCCGACAGTGCGGATCCGCAACTTTTCTTGCCGGATGGAAAAGGTGGTGCCGATGCTGTCGGTACACCACCGGCGTCACGGGCGCAGATCGGATCACGCCCGGCACGCCGGCCGACGAAGGGGCACCTCGCATGGATTCCACCGGAAGCCGACACGCTGCAAACGGGGCCGACGGCGGCGGCGCCGAACTGTTCTGGGAGCAGCACTACCGCGCCCGGCGCACCTGGGGCGGACGCGTCAACCCGCTGCTCGCCGAGACCGTCGCACCGCTGCGCCCGGGTGCGGCCCTGGACCTGGGGTGCGGTGCCGGTGGCGACGCCCTCTGGCTCGCCCGGCAGGGCTGGCACGTCACTGCCGTGGACATCTCCACCACCGTCGTCGAACGGGTGCGGCAACGCGCCCAGGACCTGGGCCTCGGAGACCGGGTCACCACCGAACAGCACGATCTGGCCGACAGCTTCCCCGACGGCCGGTTCGATCTGGTCTCCGCCCAGTACTTCCAGACCCCGTTCGCCCTGCCCCGAGGCCGGGTCCTGCGCACCGCCGCTCAGGCCCTGCGGCCCGGTGGTCTGCTGCTGGTCGTCGACCACGGCTCCACCGCCCCCTGGTCGTGGAACCAGGACCCCGACACCCACTACCCCACACCCACCGAGACCGCCGCCGAACTCCATCTCGACCCGGCGTACTGGTCCGTCCTGCGTGCCGACATGCCCCGGCGCCGGGCCACAGGTCCCACCGGCGAGACGGCCACCGTCATCGACAACGTCCTGCTCGTCCGGCGCGCCACCGCCTGACGCAGTCCCTTGGCTCATACGGAACGGAGTATCGCGATGAAGGACACCGAACTCCTCGGGGCCGGGGCCGGGGCCGGGGCTGCCGAGAAAGCCATGCTGCGGAGCTTCCTCGACCAGCTGCGGACCTCGGTCGCCGACAAGGTCGCGGGCGCGCCCGAACCGCAGGTCCGCACCGGCGGAGTGCCGTCGGGCACCAGCCTCCTCGGGCTGCTCAAGCATCTGGGGTTCGTCGAACGGTTCTACTTCCTCGGCGAGGAACCCGGCGACTGGCGCGCGACGATGCGGCCGTCCACGCAGGACACCGTCGACAGCGTGCTCGCCGACTACCGGCGGACCGTCGAGCAGGCCAACCAGGTCATCGAGGCCTGCCCGGACCTGGCCTTCCTCGCCCCGCGGCCCCCGCGCCGGGGCCCGGCGCCCTCGATGCGGTGGGTCCTGGTGCACATGATCGAGGAGACCGGCCGGCACGCCGGTCACGCGGACATCCTCCGCGAGCAGATCGACGGCTCGACCGGCCGCTGACGAGCCGGCGGAGACGGACGTCCACGACAGCCGCGACGGTACGAGCACGACGGTACGAGCACGACGGTACGAAAAAGCCCCGACTGGACGGGGGAGACCAGCCGGGGCGGTAAAGCGTGGCGAGCGGAGGGCGGTCGCCTCTCGGCGAAAGGCTCCATGGGGCTTCAGCCGAACGATCTTCCCCATGGGCTATAGGTGAGGCCCGGGGACACTGTCCCCTCCGCAGCCACACTTACCTGAACGACGGGCCACCCCTTGTTGTTCCAGATGCGTGCCCTATACAGGGTGATGTGGCGCACACGTCACACGAAGCGGCGTACGAAGGCCAGTGCGACGTCGGCGACCTCCTGCCACCTGCTGTCGAGCGTCAGCGCGTGGTCCCGCCCGTGCAGCTCGACGATCTCCGTGACGCACGGGCTGCGCTTCTGCCGCTTGTACGCGCCGCTGGCGAGCGCCCAGGGGATGGCGTTGTCCTGGCCGCCCGAGACGATCAGGAGCGGCCCGCGCTGGGGATTGCGGCAGTTGGCCTTGACCTCTGTGCGCGGATTGAAGTTGGCGAGCGCCGCCTGCATGGGCGGGGCGCAGGGCGCGGGCACGGCGTACCGGTCGTAGAGGGACCGGGCCTCCTCCTCGCTGACGGCGTTGGCGTAGGCGTAGCGGAACTGCTCGAACGTCAGTGGCTTGGCGCGCTTCCGGTTGGCCGGGTTGGCGATCATGGGGAGCAGCGAGCGCACCGTCGACAGCGGCATCGCGAGGACACCGCGGAACGGCGCCGGGTCGATCGCCACCGAGGCGGCCGACAGACCGCGGCCCGCGAGGATCTGCGTCAGCAGCCCGCCGACGGAGTGGCCGATCACCACGGGTTTGCGCTCCAACGTGCCGATGAGCCCGGCGAGATGATCGGCGACCTGTCCGACCGTCGTGCCCGCCATGGCCTCGGGGTGCTGCCTGGCCTCGGTCGTCGTCGCCGGTTCACCCGGCCATGTCAGGGCGACCGGAGCGAACCCGGCGGCCTCGAAGTGCGGGAGCCAGTGGTCCCAGCTGCTCGCCAGCATCCACAGGCCGTGCACGAACACGGCGGGCGTGCGACCGGAGGTGTTGGCCCGGTCGATCTGCTCTGCGTCGGTTGCGGACATACCCTGACGCTACGGGCGGAAGGCCCCGGCCGTCAGCGCCACTCGGCACTGTGGCCGATACTGCCGCCCGCGGTTCCGGAACGTGCCCCCCACGTCCCCCCACGTGTGTCGGCGGTCGGGGGGCTTTCTCGCTCCACGCTTCTCCTCGCGACGACATAGTCCCGCGGTAGTCGCCAGAGGCATACGAAAGCCCGCGATGCGCCCCTGTCCACAGCGCACCGCGGGCCTTCGCCCCCGTCAGCGGGTACCGACAGCTGCGCGCACGGCCCGGCGGGCCAGCTGGCAGTCGTCGTGCAGCCGCCTGAGCAGCAGCCGCTGTTCCTCGCCGGTCGGCGCGGCACCGGGGTGGGGCGGGCCCGGCGCCACCGGGGTCGAGTCGTGCATCGAACGCTGCACGGCCGATTCGTACGTACGGATCTCGCGGGTCAGGATCAGCATCAGGTTTACCAGGAACGCGTCGCGCGCCGCGGGGCCCGCGGCCTGCGCCCGCTGACTGATCTCGCGTCGTGCCGCCGGGGCGTCACCGAGGACCGTCCACAGTGTCGCCAGGTCGTACCCCGGGAGGTACCAGCCGGCGTGCTCCCAGTCGACCAGGACGGGGCCGGCGGGGGAGAGAAGGATGTTCGAAAGGAGGGCGTCACCGTGGCAGAACTGCCACATGGCCTGGTGTCCGCCGCCCTGGTGCCCGACCGAGTGCGCGATGCCGTGCAGCAGCTTCTGCAGGTCGCCCATGTCACGGTCCGTCAGCAGACCCAGTTCGTGGAAGCGGGAGATCCGCCTGGGATAGTCCATCGGCTTGCCGAACATCTCCGTCGGCGGCCGCCACTCGTTGAGGCGGAAGACGGAGCCGAGCACCGCACGGATGTCCGCACGCGGCGGCGCCTCGACAGGGTGCCGGAGAAGGGCCGCCACCCGTCCGGGCATCCGCTCGATCACCAGCGTGCAGTCGTCGGGATCGGCAGCGATGAGCCGCGGCGCTCGGACCGGCGGGCGGTGCCGGACGAACGAGCGGTAGACCGCTATTTCGTGCCTGATCCGCTCCTCCCACCCGGACGAGCGGTCCAGCAGGCACTTGGCGACGGCGCTGCCGCGCCCGGCCGTGCCGATGAGCAGCACGGTGCGGCCGCTTCTGCGCAGCACCTGCACCGGATTGAACTCGGGGCAGATGCGGTGCACCGAGGCGATCGCGGTGCGCAGTTGCGCCCCCTGGGGGCCGGACAAGTCGAGTCTCCCGCTGAGCGGTTGCGTGCCGGACCCCGGCACGCGGGGCGTGCGACCGACGCCTGGCAGTGCGCCCGCGGGGCGCACCGGCTCCAGATAGGGGCCGCTCCCCGGTGCCGGGGGCACCTCGCGTCCCCGGTGGACAGGGGGGCGCGGGCGGAGCGGCCGGGGCGGGGCGGACACGGAGGACGATGCTGCGTACATGGGCGATACAGATCCCTTCGTGTGCCTGTGAGTTGCGTGCGCCTCCCGGCCCGATCGCTTCGGGTGCACCCTGGGGAATGCCTGGCGGCGACCGGGTCGGGGTGGCGCACTCCTACCTGACACCCGGCGTCCCCTGGCACACCATGTGGCGCACCCTGGCGAACCCTGGCGAATAGTCGCTCAGCAACTGACAGACGGTTACTGTCAACTCAGCCGAGAACCTGGGGGCTTGACGTGAACGGACAACCCAACACCCGCCTCTCCGACCTGTTCGGCCTGGCCGGCTGGTCGAAGGGTGAGCTCGCGAGACTGGTGAACCGGCAGGCGGCGGCCATGGGCCACCCCCAGCTGGCCACCGACACCTCGCGGGTGCGGCGGTGGATCGACATGGGAGAGATCCCGCGCGATCCGGTGCCACGGGTCCTGGCTGTTCTGTTCACCGAGCGTCTCGGCCGTGTCGTGACCACTGAGGATCTAGGTCTGGTCCGGCACGGGCGCGCAGGGAAGCGGCGTGGCGACGGGAGTGTGGAGCACCCCGACGGCGTGCCGTGGGCGCCCGAGCGGACAGCCGCGGTCCTCACCGAATTCACGGGAATGGACCTCATGCTCAACCGACGCGGCTTGGTGGGCGCGGGCGCTGCGCTTGCCGCAGGCTCCGCACTCAGCAGCGCCATGCACGACTGGCTGCACACCGACCCGGCCCTCAAGGCCGACGCCCCCCGTATGGAAGATCCCCTGCACGCCGACCCCGCAGGGTTCGACCGCTATGAGGCCGCCCCCATCGGCTCCCAGGAGATCGAGGAACTGGAACGCTCGGTCGAAGTGTTCCGCGCCTGGGACGCGGCCCGCGGCGGCGGGTTGCAGCGCAAGGCCGTGGTGGGCCAGCTCAATGAAGTGGGCGGCATGCTCGCCTACCGGCACCCCGACCACCTCCAGCGGCGCCTTTGGGGTGTCGCTGCCAACCTCGCCGTGCTCGCCGGCTGGATGTCGCACGACGTCGGCCTCGAGCCCACGGCGCAGAAGTACTTCGTCATCGCGGCGCACGCGGCCCGCGAGGGCGGCGACCGCCCGCGCGCGGGTGAGGCACTGTCCCGGGCCGCGCGCCAGATGGTGCACCTCGGCAAGCCGGACGACGCCCTGGACCTGATGAAGCTCGCCAAGTCGGGCGCGGGCGATGAGGCCCTGCCCCGCACCCGGGCGATGCTGTACACCATCGAGGCGTGGGCGCAGGCGTCGATGGGCCGCGGCCAGGCGATGCGGCGCACCCTCGGCATCGCCGAGGACCTCTTCGTGTCGGACAAGGGGGACGTGCCGCCGCCGAGCTGGATGCAGATGTTCGACGAGGCGGATCTGCACGGCATGCAGGCCCTGGCCTACCGCACCCTCGCCGAACACGAGGCGTCCGCGGCGAGCGCCGCGCAGCGGCACGCCAAGGAGGCGATCGAGCTGCGGGCCAAGAACCGCGACCGGTCGCAAATCTTCGACTACATCTCACTCGCCTCGGCCTGCTTCATCGCCGACGACCCCGAACAGGCCGACAGGTACGCCCGGTTGGCGCTGGTGTCGATGCGGGCGAACTCCTCGCACCGCACCTGGGACCGGTTGCGTGAGATGTACCGGCTGACCGCGCAGTACGCCGGCTATCCGAAGATCCAGGACCTGCGCGAGGAGATCAAGCTTGCGCTGCCGAGGGCGGCCAAGGGGAGGACGGCCAGGGCGTAGCACACAGGAACACACACTACGGAACACACGCGACGGCACGGAACGAACACGGCGCGAAGCGAGCGCGCCAAGGACGCCAAGGGGCGGACGCGGCGCGGAGCGAGCGGTCAGATCCGCACGGCCAGCAGGCAGGCGTCGTCCTCACGTGGTTCCTCGCCGAACTCCTCGACGACGGTCCGCACGCAGTCCTCTGCCGTACGCGCCCCGGCCAAGCGGGACGCGAGGGAGAGCAGCAGGCCCGTCGCCGTGTCCCTGTCGCGCCGCGGCACCAGGCCGTCGGTGTGCAGCAACAACAGGTCCCCGGGCCGCAGTTGCTCTTCGGCCTGCTCGTACTTCGCCCCGGAGGTGGCGCCGAGGAGCACGCCGTGCGGTGGCGTCAGCATGCGCCCCGTCCCGTCGCGGAACAGCAGCGGGGCGGGGTGTCCCGCCTGCGCCCATGTCAGCAGCCGTGTGGCCGGGTCGTAGCGGCAGTAGACGGCGCTGCCGAGGGCGGGCTGGACCGTGGCGTCCAGTAACTGGTTCAGCCAGCCCATGATCTGGTCCGGCTGCGCACCGGTGACGGCCATGCCGCGCAGCGCGCCGAGCAGCATCGCCATGCCGGAGGTGACGGTGACGCCGTGCCCGGTGAGGTCGCCGACGCTCAGCAGCGCGTGGCCCTCGGGCAGTTCCATCGCGTCGTACCAGTCGCCGCCGATGAGGGCGCTGGTGGAGGAAGGGAGGTACCGGCCGGCGAGGTCGAGGCGGGCGGGGCCGCCGTGCGGCAGCCGCAGGGAGCCGCGCCACGGCGGGAGCACCGCCTCCTGCAGTTCGAGCGCGAGGCGGTGCTCGGTCTGTGCGATGTCGCGGTGGCGCTGCAGCGAGTCTCGGCTCTCGCGGACCACGCGCTGGCTGCGGCGCAGCTCGCTGACGTCCCGCAGGACCGCCCACATGGAGGCGGTGGAGCCGTCGGTGGCGAGCACGGGCTCGCCCATCATGTGCACCTGGCGCCAGCGTCCGTCGGGGCGCAGGACACGGAACTCGCCGTCGATGGGCTTTCCGTCGACGAGGCAGTCCGTGACCATCGCGGTCAGCAGGGGCTGGTCGTCGGGGTGCACCAGCGAAGGGAACTCGTCCAGGGGGAGCGGGGGAGCGGCCGGGTCGCGGCCGAGGATGTCATAGAGCTCGGCGGACCAACTGGCCTCGTCGGTGAGGAGATTCCACTCGGCGCTGCCCACCCGGCTCAGCAGGGAGCCCCGGTGTGACGCCGTGGGCTTCGGAACGGCCGGTGCCGCGGGCTCCCCGCCCGCCCGCGGTGGGCCGTCCCGCAACTGCGCCAGATGGTCGTCGAGGTCGTTGAGCTGGTGGACCGCCAGGTCGCACAGGGCCCGCTGCCAGCGCCCCTCGGGGTCCGCGTGGTCGGCCACGGCGTCGCGCCGCACGGCGTCGACCTCGCCGCGGAGCCGGCGCGTCTGCGAGATCAGCGCGTCGACCGTGCCGCGCTCCGGCGGCTGGGCGGCTGCGTGGTCCGCAAAGACGTGGGACGGCATGAGGTGCTCCGTTGAAGGTGCGGTGCGACCAACTTGACGGGTGGTGGACCGCTAACGACTTTCGCACAGCGGGGAGTGGGCCGTAAGGGATTTGGCAACACACGATTCGGTGGTGCTTCTGGCATATGCCTTTGTCCTGCTGATAGGTGATCCGAGGGGCTGGAGTCCAGTGCGGAGCGGTGAAGAAAGCGTAGGGCCTTGTGGCGGAATGTGGAGTTCCGATGGTGGGTCAGGGGTGAGGAGTGACCGTACGTGTCGCGACCCGGTGCGGCGGCATCGCAAGTAGGAACGTAGGCTTGGCCGATCTGCCTCTCGGGGCGTGCGCATCGAACGAACTCCCGTACGGGCAGCGCCTGTTGGAGCTTGAGAACGGCGCGAATTGGTCGTACCGGCGCCCGCCTGTTCCCTCTGCCCGCCACCCCCTCCGCCCGCTATCCCTTCTGCCCGCGGCCCGGCGCCTGGGGTGACCGCGCGGCCTCGGCCTCGGCCTTGGCGTCGTTCACCGCCGCGGCGGCCTGCTTGGCGACCTCGTCGGCGGCCGCGGCGGCGTCGAGCGAGAGCGGCGAGCCCGCCGCGAGCTCCGCGCTCCCTTCGGCGGGCGTCTCGCCGGCACCGGCCGTGGCCGCCTCGGCGGGGCGCGTGGTCTCCGGAAGGCCCATCTTCGAGTGATCGCCGAAGGCCGCGGTGACGGTGCGGACGGCCTCCGTCAGCTCGCCAGGGATCACCCAGAACGTGTTGTTGTCGCTGCTCGCCAAGTGGGGCAGCGTCTCCAGGTACTTGTACGCGAGGACCTTCGGGTCGGCGTTGTTGCGGTGGACGGCCTGGAAGACGCGCTCCACCGCCTTGGCCTCGCCGTCGGCCCGCAGGATCATGGCCTGCTGCGTGCCCTGGGCCTCCAGGATGTCCTTCTGCTTCGTGCCCTCGGCGGTGAGGATCTTGGCCTGCCGCTCCCCTTCGGCGTGGAGAATGGCCGCGCGCTTGTCGCGCTCGGCCCGCATCTGCTTCTCCATCGCTTCCTTGATGGTGTTCGGCGGGTCGATGGCCTTGATCTCCACGCGGTTGACGCGGATGCCCCACTTGCCGGTGGCGTCGTCGAGGACGGTGCGCAGGCGGGTGTTGATCTCCTCGCGCGAGGTGAGCGTCTCCTCCAGGTCCATGCTGCCGATGACGTTGCGCAGGGTGGTCACGGTGAGCTGGTCGATGGCCTGCAGATAGTCCGCGACTTCGTACGCCGCCGCCCGCGGGTCGGTGATCTGGTAATAGAGCACGGTGTCGATGTTCACGACGAGGTTGTCCTCGGTGATCACCGGCTTGGGCTGCGACGAATAGACCTGCTCTCGCACGTCGAGTTTCGTGTTGACGCGGTCCGCCACCGGCGCGACGAGATTCAGGCCGGGCTGCAGCGTCCTGCGATATCTGCCGAACCGCTCGATGTTGTAGCGGCGGGCCTGCGGGACGATGCGCACAGAGGAAGCCACGAGGAAGACGACGACGATCGCCGCCACGAGAATCGGGATGACAACCGGATCCACACTTCCTCCATTGCCGTAGTTTCAGCTGTTCACGGAAGGAGCTCGCGAGTTCCAGTCGTTCACGGAAGGAGCTCGCGGGGATAGACGATGGCTGTGGCGCCTTCGATCTCCATGACATCCACCAGTGCACCCGCAGGGATCACGTGGCTTTCGTCGAGGGCGCGGGCGGACCATTCCTCGCCGCAGAGTTTGATCAGGCCGTGGGACGCGGTGACCTCCCGCATCACCTCGGCCCGCTTGCCGATCAAGGCATCGCTGCCCTCGTGCGTGAGGGGTGCCTGCGCCATGTGACGCAGCGCGACCGGGCGGACGACCAGGAGGCCACCTGCCGCCGCCGCGGCGAAAGCCACGAGCTGGCCCGCGATGCCGATGCCCACCCCGGACACCACGGCGGCGACCAGCGCGGCACCCGCCAGGAGTCCGAAGGTCAAGGTCAGGGTGAAGAACTCCGCGGCGCCCAGCGCGGCGGCGGCGACCAGCCATGCGAGCCACGGCATCGGATCAGCCTCCCTCAGGGGACTTGTCTACCAAGCTACCTCCGGGAACGCCGGACGGAACAGACTTGTCCCAGGGCGGTACGCGGTCACACCGGCTCTTCGGGGGAGGCAGGGGCCAGGCCGAGGCGGTCGGCGGTGTGGGTGCGTTCGACGAGGCGGGCCACCAGAGGGCGCAGCGGGCCGTGTATGCCGAAGCAGGCACCGGCGCGCAGGATCTCCTCCTTGGCCTGCAGGAGCGCGCGCAGGCCCACGCAGTCGCAGAAGCACACCTCTTGCAGATCTATGAGGACGCGGGTGGGACCGGCGTCCAGGCAGGCGCGGACCGCTTCATAGAGCGTGCCGACGGTGCTCAGGTCGATCTCGCCGGCGAGGAGGATGACGCACTGCTTCTCCAGCAGCACCGTCTCGGTACGCAACCGCGTACTTTCGTGCGGAGCCGAAATCACGTTCCCCTTTCGACAGCCTTTCCCACCGCGCCGGAATCCCGAGGGGGGCGAAAGGGCCGAGTACCCCCGGGCCGCCGAAGCACGCGCCTCAGGGAATCCACGCGCATTCGGAATTTCCCGTGCATCCGGGCAGCGCTCCCGGGCCGAAGTGTTCTGTGGCCCTGTATCGATCAAATGGCTGAGAGGACGTGCAATGCGCAGGGGACAGAACACCCTGCCCGGCGGGTCGCTGTGCCGGAATGGCCCTCCAGTTGCGGGACGATCTCCCCACCGCGTGACCGGTCCGACCACGGCCGGTGAGCCGGGCCCGCCGACCGCCCGAGAAGAACCCCGTACCAAAGGCGGGAGCCTATGAAGACCGTTCCAGGGCCGACCGACCACGTCGTGGTCGTGGGCGCCGGACTCGCGGGCCTGTCCACGGCCCTGCACCTGCTGGGCTCGGGACGCGTGGTGACGGTGGTCGAACGCGTCGGGCACCCGGGCGGCAGGGCCGGACTGCTGCGGCGGGCGGGCTACCGGATCGACACCGGCCCCACCGTCCTGACCATGCCCGACATCGTCGAGGACGCCTTCGCCGCGGTGGGTCAGACCATGCGTGACCGCCTGGACCTCATCGCCCTCCACCCGGCCTACCGCGCCCGCTTCGCCGACGGCAGCTCACTGGACGTCCACACCCGGCCCGACGCGATGGAAGCGGAGATCGCCCGCTTCGCCGGCGCCCGGCAGGCCCTGGGGTACCGGCGGCTCCGGGCCTGGCTGGAGCGCCTCTACCGGCTCCAGATGCGCCGCTTCATCGACACCAACTTCGATTCCCCCCTGGAGCTCCTCACGCCCGACCTGGCGCGGCTCGCCGCCCTCGGCGGCTTCGGGCGCCTGGACGCACGCATCGCCTCCTTCATCTCCGACGAGCGGCTGCAGCGCGTCTTCTCCTTCCAGGCGCTGTACGCGGGCGTGCCCCCGGCCCGTGCCCTGGCCGCGTACGCGGTCATCGCCTACATGGACACCGTCGCCGGCGTCTACTTCCCGCGCGGCGGCATGCACGCCCTGCCGCAGGCCATGGCCGATGCCGCCGCCCAGGCAGGCGCCGACTTCCGGTACGGGCAGGACGTCCGGTCCCTGGAGCGGACCGGCCACCGGATCACGGCCGTCGTCACCGACCAGGAGCGCATCCCCTGCGACGCCGTGGTCCTGACCCCCGACCTGCCCCGCACCTACGAACTGCTCGGCCGCACCCCCTACCGCCCGCGACCACTGCGGCACGCGCCGTCCGCCGTGGTCCTGCACTTCGGCAGTGCCCGCACCTGGCCCCACCTGGCGCACCACACGATCTCCTTCGGGGCCGCCTGGCAGCGCACCTTCCACGAACTGACCCGCACCGGCCGTCTGATGTCCGACCCGTCCCTGCTCATCACCCGCCCCACAGCCACCGACCCCACCCTGGCGCCCCCCGGACACCACCTGCACTACGTACTCGCCCCGTGCCCCAACACCGACATCGGCCCCGGCGCCCAGGACTGGCGGGAGCTGGCCCCCCGCTACCGGGACAGCCTCCTCGCCGCACTGGAACGGCGCGGGCTCACCGGGATCGCCGCGGCCGTCGAGGAGGAGTGCCTCGTGACTCCCGCCGACTGGACGGCACAGGGACACGCCGCGGGCACCCCGTTCTCCGCCGCCCACACCTTCGCGCAGACCGGCCCCTTCCGGCCCCGGAACCTGGTGCGCGGCACGGAGAACGCGGTCCTCGCGGGGTGCGGCACCACCCCCGGAGTCGGCGTGCCGACCGTCCTCCTCTCCGGCAAGCTGGCCGCCGCACGCATCGCGGGACCCCGCCGCCCGCCGACCCTCACCACATCCGGGCGCGTCGCCGAGGGAGGGGCCGGATGAGTACCCGGGAGCTGGACGCCGCGGCCATCACCGACCCCGTACTGCGCTCCGCCTACGCCCACTGCCGCCGCTTGAACGCCCGCCACGGCAAGACGTACTTCCTCGCCACACGGCTGCTGCCGATCGAACGACGGCCCGCCGTCCACGCCCTGTACGGCTTCGCACGCTGGGCCGACGACATCGTCGACGACCTGGAGGACACGGCCCCACCGGCTGAGCGGGCCACGGCACTGCGCCGCCTGCAGCACCACCTGGACCACGCGCTGCGCACGGGCACGAGCAGCGAACCCGTCGCCGCGGCCCTGGCCGACACGGCCCGGCGCTACGACATCGACCCCCAGCACTTCACCGACTTCATGGCGTCCATGCGGCAGGACCTCGAAGTGAGTGAATACCCCACGTATCACGACTTGGAGCGGTACATGCACGGCTCGGCCGCCGTCATCGGCCTGCAGATCCTGCCCGTCCTGGGAACCGTCGTACCCCGCGAGGAAGCGGCCCCGCACGCGGCCGCACTCGGCACGGCCTTCCAACTGACCAACTTCCTCAGGGACGTCGGCGAGGACCTCGACCGCGGCCGCACCTACCTCCCCGGCGAACTGCTCGCCGCGCACGGCGTCGACCGAGGGTTGCTGCAATGGAGCCGCGCCACCGGCCGACGGGACACGAGGATCACCGCGGCGCTGATGGCCGCCGCCGCTCTCACGCGAGACACCTACCGCATCGCGGCACCCGGCCTCGCCATGCTCGATCCGGTCTCACGCCCCTGCATCCGCACGGCTTTCGTGCTGTACGGCGCCATCCTCGACGCCGTCGCCGACGACGGGTACGCGGTCCTGCACCGCAGGGCGGTCGTCCCCCGCCGGCGCCGCGCCACCGTCGCCTGCGACGGCCTGTGCAGGCTGGCCGCGGCCCGGCTGCGCCACCGCCTCAACGGCGGCGGACCGCCGCCGCCATCGCCCGAACCGGCCGGATACACACCACCGCACCTCACCTACGGCGTGCGCCGCCGACCGTCCCCGAAGGAGCCGGTATGACCGGTGACTCACGTCCACATGGAACACACGGAACACGTGGAACCGGACGCTTCCCCCTGCGGCTGCGCCGCCGGCCCGTGGCCTGGGAACACCAGCGTCCGACCTGGCGCGAAGCAAGGCCGGCCGTGATCGCCGCGGCGTCGAAACGCGCTCAGAGCCGGCCGTCGGGAAACTGGTACGTCCTCGGTGCCACCCGGGACATCAGGGGCGACCGGCCCCTGGGCCGCACCGTCGCGGGCCTGGAGATCGTCGTGTGGCGCGGCGCCGACGGAGCGTTGCGGGCAGGCCCCGGCGCCTGCCCGCACCTGGGCGCGCCGCTCAAGGACAGCCCGGTGCGCTGCGGCACGTTGATCTGCCACTGGCACGGACTCGCCCTGGACGGCGGTCCGTTCGGGGCCTGGCAGCCGTATCCGACGTACGACGACGGTGTCCTGACCTGGGTCCGGTTAGACGACGTCGGCGGCGAACCCGCTCTGGACCGGCCCGTGCTCCCCCCGCGCCCGGACCTCACGCGGAGTGTGGCGACCGTGGTCACCACGAGCGGACGCTGCGAACCCGAGGACGTCGTCGCCAACCGCCTCGACCCGTGGCACGGCGCCTGGTTCCATCCGTACTCCTTCGTCGATCTGACCGTGGCTCCCTTGAGCGGTGAAGGCGACGGTCAGGACGGCCCCGAGGACGACGCGTTCACCGTCGACGTGTCCTTCAAAGTGGGCGGGCGTGCGGTCGTACCGGTGCGGGCTGTCTTCACCGCACCCGAGCCCCGTACCGTCGTCATGCACATCACCCACGGCGAAGGCGCGGGCTCGGTCGTGGAGACCCACGCGACGCCCCTGACCGCGGCCGGTGCCGGGCAGCCCCGGACCGCCGTCGTCGAAGCGGTGATCGCCACCTCCGACCGGCCGGGCTTCGTCGCCGCCAGGGCCACCGCCGCCGCGCTGCGACCGCTGATGCGCGCGGCGGCCGCGCGCCTGTGGCGCGACGACATCGCCTACGCGGAGCGGCGCTGGGCACTGCGCAGCACCGGCCGCTTTCCCGGTTGAAGCGAAGTGATCCCTGCCGCCGACGGCCTCCGGTTCACGCGGGCCCGTCCGGCTCAGGTGCCGACCAGCCGGTTCAGGGCCCGCAGGGCGCCCACCCTGCCGCGGGTCGGGACCGACCACAGGGTCTGGCCGCGCAGGTCCCAGCGCTGGAGCAGCGCGTTCGCGGCGAGGAAACCCGAGGTCACGGCACGCTCCATCAGAGCGACCGGAAGGTCGGTGCGCACCAGGTCGCCCGCGACGGTCAGGGCCGGGTCCGTGGTGCGTACCGTGGGTCGGTCCTGGTAGGTGCCCACCGCGAACAGGGGGCAGTCGGCACGCCATTCGTGGCGTTCGTCGATGATCTTGGCGTCGCGTGTCTCGGGGTAGACGCGGTGGAGCTGGGTCAGCAGCCGGTCCTGTTCCGCGATCCGGTCGGTGCCCTCAGGGACGGCGTAGGCGTGCAGTTCCACCACTGAGCCGCCGGTGCGGGCGACCCGGCGCAGGGCTTCGCCGTCCCACCGTTCCAGCACGCTCACGTTGTCGAGCGGGCCGTATCCGCTGGTTCCCAGGAATCCCGCCCGGTCGGGGTCGACGGGCCGGTCCAGCCAGAGGCGGGAGACGAGGAAGTCCGGGGCTGTCCGCAGCCGCATGATCCGTTCGCGCCAGGCGCGGTCGGCGAGCCCGGGGGACCGGGCGACCACGTGCCGCAGACCGGCCGTGTCCAGGGCGAGCACCACGCTGTCGTGCCGCGTCTCGCCGTGCCTGGTGCTGACGCGGAACCCGCCGGCCGGGGTGGGCTGCACGTTCTCCACCGCGTGCCCGGTGCGGATGTCCGTGCCGTGGCCGGTGAGGTAGGCGGCCAGCGGCTCCCAGAGCGCCGCTGGGAACGGTTCCTGCGGCACGTCGAACAGCAGGCCCTCGCTGGAGCCGAGGAAGTAGATGTGGAACATCAGGGCGAGTTCGGCGGCCGAGAGCCGGCGCGGATCGGCGAAGAAGCTGCGGGAGAACACCTCGAACGCCAGATGGTGGGCCGCCCGGGGGAAGCGGATGCGCTCCAGCAGTTCCTGCGCGCTCAGCCGGTCGAGTCGCCGGTACACGTCCGGTACGCGCACATCCATCAGGGGCAGGGCGGCGCGCGGGTTCATGCGGGTCAGGTCGCGACCGCCGAAGGTGGGGCTCTGCGCGGCGAAGCCGAGGGCGCTCCAGGGCGGTGTGCGCGGCACCTTGGCGAAGCTGTCCCGGTACCCCGCGCTGTGCCACAGCGGGTAGTCGGGCAGCCGGGTCAGCGTGTCGAGGCCGGGGTCCACCCGACGCAGCAGCCCGCGCAGGTTGTAGTACTGGCGGAAGAACGCGTGGAAGCCGCGGGTCATGGTCGCCGTGGAGCCGTCGGCGAGTTCGACCGGCCACCCCGCGAGGCGGCCGCCCAGCTGGTCGTCGCGCTCGAACAGGGTGACCTGGACGCTTCGTTCGGCCAGGGCGGTGGCGGCGGCGAGTCCGGCCAGGCCACCGCCCACGACGGCCGCCGTGGGCGGCGGGCCCTGC
Source organism: Streptomyces sp. NPDC018029 (assembly GCF_044327655.1). Lineage (NCBI taxonomy): Bacteria > Bacillati > Actinomycetota > Actinomycetes > Kitasatosporales > Streptomycetaceae > Streptomyces > Streptomyces sp. NPDC018029. The sequence continues at coordinate 318,852 of NZ_JBIRFV010000006.1, forward strand.
GCAGGGCGGGACCGGCCGGCGGGTGCCTGCCACACCTGGGCGCGGCGGTCGAGGCCGCGGCGGGCCGACCCGTCCGGTGACGTGGTGCGCCGCTTCACCGCACGTCCTCGTGGGAGGCACCGGCGGAGGCCAGCACGGTGTGCACGATGCCGGTCTGCCAGCCGGGCATCGGCAGGACGCGTACTCCGGAGAAGCCGGCCCCGCGCGTACGAGCGGCGAACTCGTCCGCCGTGTCGAAGCCGGTCACGCTGTGGAACAGGTGCCGGTAGAGGGGCCCGTCGCCGGTCAGGGTGCCGGCGGGCTGTACCACCGCCTTGCAGACGACACGCCACACCAGGCGGTCGACCGGACGGCCGCTGAGGGTGTATTCGTGCACGGCCAGTCGCCCGTGCGGTGCCATGAGGGCGCGGACCGCGGCGAGCACCGCGTCGGGGTCGGCGAGGTTGCGGAACAGATAGGCGGCGAAGACCGCGTCGAACGGCCCGTGCACGCCGGCCTCTTCGAGCCGCTCGGCGGGGGCGTGCACGAAGGTGACGGTGGGCGGCCACGCTTTCGCCGCGGCGCGCTCCAGCATGCCGGGTGAGGCGTCGACGGCGACGATCTCGGCCAGCGGGGCGACGTGGCGCAGGGCGGCGGTGGAGGCACCGGTCCCGCAGCCCAGGTCGAGCAGCCGCAGTCCGGCGCCGCCCCGGGGCAGCCGCAGTCGGCGGGCCGAGCGGCGCAGGTGGGCGTGGTAGCCGGGGTTGACGGCGACCAGCCGGTCGTAGGTGCGGGCGGCGTGGTCGAACGCGGCGGACAGGCCGTCGTCGCGCAGCACGGTCATGTCAGTTCTCTTTCCGGTCGGCTGGGCGGCCCGTCGTGCCGGGGGAGCGGGCGAGAGTGGCGCGGTGCTTGGGCAGCAGAGGCAGTTCGAGGGCGGTGCGCAGCATCGGGCGCACGGGGGTGCGCAGTCCGATGGACAGGTCTTCGCGGGTACTGGTGCGTCCGTCGAGGAAGCGGAGCAGCCGCTCCATGGGCACCTGGCGGAACAGGCCGGTGAAGAACTCCGCCCCGCTGACGCGTCCGGTGTGCAGGGCCCGCAGCAGGACGGCGTCCATCGCCCGTGACCAGGGTGAGTGGGCGGCGGGCGGCCGGGGAGTCCGGCCCTGCCGGCAGGCGGCGGCGATGGCGCAGGCCTGCCGTTGGACGGCGGCGAAGGTGTATCCGGTCGAGGGGCGTGTGGCTCCGCCCGCGGTGCCGATGCGGAAGACGGAAGGGCTGGTACGGCGCGGGAAGCGCGCGTCGGTCATGGGAATGACGCCGTGCTCCACCCGCGTGACCTCGTAGCGCTCCAGGGCCAGTTCGTGTGACAGGTACCGGCGCAGGGCGGCGTCGTAACCCTGGTCGTCCAGGACTTGGCGGGAGAACTCCGTGTACTCGACCAGGGCCTGACAGGGGCTCATGGGCAGGGCGTAGACGAAGGAAAGACCGTGGGCGGGCTGCGGCGTGCGGAAGTCCATCAGGTCCGCGACCCGCGGGTCGAAGGCCGGGCGGTCGGTCGTGACGAACCAGCCGCGGAAGTGCTGCAACAACGTGGTGCGCCCCGGCGGCAGGACCCGCAGGGGACGGGAGTCGAACACCCAGCGGGCCCGCAGCGCGCGGGGCTGCCCGGCCTGGGGACGCAGGTGGATCTCGGCGCCGCGCCCCAGTTCGCGGATGTTCTCGACCACCCCGTCGAGCCGGACCACGTTCGGTTCGCCGGCCAGGCGGTCGCCGACGAGGGACTCGAAGGACGTGGAGCGCAGCATCTTGTAGCGCAGCGGGGCGGGCGAAGCGGCGACGGCGGCGCCGTCCGGGGCTCTGACCCGCAGGATGTCCCAGGCGGCCGTCAGGGCAGAGTCGAACGCGCCGCCCGGCTCCTCCCAGAAGCACCAGGTGCGCTCGGCCGGCCGCAAGGGGCCCGCCGGGGCGTCGACCAGCACCACCGAGGGCGTCCGGCCGCCGGAGCCGCCGCCGGCCAGGTGGTACGCCAGCGACAGCCCGGCTGCGCCGGCCCCCACGATGGCGATCTGCGTGTCGAGCATGAACCCCCTCGCCGGTCGTCCGGCCGGTCACTGTGCCGCGCACCCTGGAATGCGCCGTGCTCTGCACAGCATTCCGTACGAGATCGCCGCATGGATGCACCACCGCGGGCAAATCTCATCATCACGGGTGAATGGGGTCCGTGTGCCGTCAGTGCATGAGCGTGGCGGTCTATGTGTCGGGTACACGGGTCCGCATGGAAGACGTCGTACAGGCCGGACTGTGGGGACTCGTGGCGGGCTCCGCGCTGTTGCTCGGGGCAGGGGTGGGGTACGGGCTGCGGGTGCCGCAGAAGCTCGTGGCGACGGTGATGGCCTTCGGAGCGGGGGTGTTGATCTCGGCTGTCTCCTTCGAGCTGGTCGGGGAGGCGTACGAGCAGGCGGGGCTCGCCCCCGCGGTCATCGGCACGCTGGGCGGCGCCGCGGCCTACACCGCGGGCAACGCGTGGCTGGCGCGGCGCGGCGCCCGGCACCGCAAACGCTCGGGCCACCGGAGTTCCCAGGCGCAGCCCTCGGAGGCACAACAGGCCGGGTCGGGCACGGCGTTGGCGTTCGGTGCCCTGTTGGACGGAGTGCCGGAGTCCGCGGTGATCGGGGTCAGCCTGCTCGACGGCGGCGCGGTCAGTCTCGTGACCGTGGCAGCGGTGTTCCTCAGCAACGTCCCCGAAGGACTGTCGAGCGCGGTGGGCATGAAACGGGCCGGCCGCGGCCGCCTGTACGTCATGGGCGTGTGGGGAGGGATCGCCGCGGCGTGCGCCGTGTCCGCGGTGCTTGGTTATGCCGTGGTCGGTGGCTTCTCGACCTCCGTCATCGCGGCGGTGACGGCGGTGGCCGCCGGGGCGATCCTCGCCATGGTCGCCGACACGATGATCCCGGAGGCGTTCGAGGACACGCATCTGGCCATAGGGCTGATCACCGTGAGCGGCTTCCTGGTCTCCTTCGCGCTCTCCCACGCGGGCTGAGCGCCCCCGGTCAGTCCTCTTCCGGGTACCAGCGCAGTTCCACGGTGTTGCCGTCCGGGTCCTGGACGTAGAGGGAGATCGCGGTGCCCCGGGCGCCGAAGCGCTTGCCGGGACCGTCGACGACCGTGAAGACGCCGGAGTCGATGACCTGTTGCCAGTCGAGCGGCTCCACCACGAGGCAGATGTGGTCGACGTTGGAGCCCTTCGGCTCCCCGTCGGGTCCCTCGACGAGGTCGATGATGGTGGTGGGGCTGACCCGCACGGAGGGGAAGGGAACCTGGCCCGCACGCCATTCCTCCACCCGTACCGGGTCCAGTCCCAAGGGGCCGGTGTAGAAGGCGAGCGAGCGCTCGATGTCGGCGACGTTGAGGACGAGGTGGTCGAAGGCGATCACGCGCATGAGGGTCTCCGTGCGGTCGAGGGCACCGGGGTGCGAGGTGCGGGCCGGCCGGCGACTGCCGTGGCCCGTTGGTGAGTTCAGCATCGCCGAACGACGATCCATCGGTCCAACGCATGTTTGTCATCCGGTCCATCGTGAATCACGATGGATCGATGGATCTCCAGCAGATGCGTTACGTCCTCGCCGTGGCGGAGACCGCGAGCTTCACCCGCGCGGCCGAGCGGTGCCACGTCGTCCAGTCCGCGCTCAGTCATCAAGTGGCCAAGCTGGAAAAGGAGTTGGGGGCCCGGCTGTTCGACCGGACCAGCCGCCGGGTGCGGTTGACCGCCGCGGGAGAGGCGTTTCTGCCCGCGGCCCGGCAGGCGTTGGAGGCGGCGGAGCGGGCCCGGGCGGAAGTGGCGGCGGCCACCGGTGAGATACGGGGGCGGCTGACCGTCGGCTCGATTCCCACCGTCGCGGCCGTCGACCTGCCGGCGGTGCTGCGCGACTACCGCCAGCGCTATCCGGACGTGCGGATCACGCTGCGGGCGGGCTCCAGCGAACGGCTGGTGGAGCAGGTGCGCGAAGGGGCGCTGGACGCGGCGTTCCTCGGCGTACAGCCGGGGTTTCGCCCCCAGGGCGTCCGGGACCACGAACTCGCCCACGGGCAGCACGTCGCCGTGGTCGCCCCGGAACACCCGCTGGCCGCGGAGCGTGAGGTGGACCTGCGCCGCCTCGTCGAGGAGGTGTTCGTCGACTTCGCCGAAGGCAGTGCGGCGCGCGCCCAGTCCGACGAGGCGTTCGCGGCGGCGGGGCTGCGGCGCGAGGTGGCCTTCGAGGTGTCCGGCGTCGAGCTGATGGCCCGGATGGTCCGCCACGGACTGGGTGTCGCCCTGCTGCCCGCGCTGTTCTCCGTCGAGCTGCACGGCCTGCGGAGCGTGCCGGTCACCAACGGACCCGTGCGAGTGGAGCGTCTGGTCTGGAGCCGGTTCACGCCGTCCCCCGCAGCTGCCGCTTTTCTCGCCCTGGTGGGGGTGGGTGGAACTACCGGCGTGCAGTGCGCGCCCGGACCCGGTCCGGTGAACTGGCCGGAATGAGCTTGAACGTTGTATGTCATTGCCGGTTTTGCGCCAGTTGCGTGTTGTGGACGGCTGCGGTCCACTGGAAGTGGAAGCAGACATTCCGTTCCGCATCAGGGGATGATGGCATGACGAACGAGTACGAGCTCCGGGACAGCACCAAGGTTTCGGAGACCGACATCGAAGAGGCCCTCAACCCGGGCGAAAGCCAGGGCTTTTACCGTGACAGCCGCGAGTGCGCAGCACTGGCCCTCGCCGGCGGCCAAGGCGGGGTGCTCCTGTCGCCCCCGACGCCACGGCCGAAGAAGCGTTGAAGGGCAACCAGATGGAGCAGCCCAGCACTTTGACGCCTTTGACGGGCGCGGTGCGGGAACTCGCCTCCAACGTGGTCTCCGCTCTGGAGAGCGGGGGCCACTCCCGGCTGTCCGCCGGCCCGGCGGTCACCACCGGGGACGACGACCTCGGCCTTGCCGCGGTCCGCGTCCTGGGGGCGGACGTCCTGCTGCCGAGCGTTCTGCACGGCGCCCCACCCGCCCCCGTCGACCTGGCGGTCTGCGAGAAGGCGGTGCTCGCCCACCCGCCCGGCCCCGACGCCTCGGTCACCTCCCGCTGGACCCACTGGGCGATGACCCGCACACTGCGGCGACTGGGCGCACCGGCGGCCGGTACTCCCCCCGGTGACGCCGACCCCGACGCCGCCTGGCTGGACGACCTCCCCTGGCAGGCGCTCACCCACCAGCTGTCCCTCCTGGCCCCGCTCGCCGTACCGGACGCCGACAGCGCGGTCGCCCGCGCCGCGGCGGGCCGCACCCTCGACATCGCCCGGGGCTTCGTACGCGCCGTACGACGCCGGGGCTGGCTCCAGGCGGCCGGCGCCGGACGCTGGCTGGCCCTCCTCGACGACGTGCCCGAGACGCTGGGCCTGGACGCCGGGCTGGAGTTCGTGACCCTCATGGGCGGCGACGACCCACGCGTCGCACTGCACCTGCACGCCGCCCGGCTCCTGCGCCCCGCGAGCCTTGGAGCGCCGTGACCTCACCGGTGACGACCGAGGTGCGACGGCTGGCCGACAGCGCACTCGGCTGGCTGTCCGACCACCGCGACGGCTTCCGGCTCGGCGACGACGCGCTCGAACCGGACGCCGACGTCAACGGCTCCTGGAAACCTGTCGGCGAACTGGCCCAGATGTGCCTGTGCGTCCGCCGCGCCACCCGGCCGGGCACGACGGCGCACGACACCGCCGCCGACCTGCTCTGGCACGCCTGGCGCGAGACCCGCGACGGTGCCCTGTTCCTCGACGTGCAACGGCTCGAACCCTGGGCCTCGTACCCCTTCGAGGTGTACGCCGCGTTCGCCTCCGCCGGCCTGCGGAACCCGGCGTACGAGCACTTCACCGCCACCCTGGTCCGAACCCGGGCCTGGCGGACGACGGAACAGCTCCCGAACCGCCTGCTCAGCGTGCTCAACTCCGAGTGCCGCACCGGCCTCACGCCCCACGAGGCCACCTCCGCCGCACTCCGCCGCACCTGGCTGGGCGGCCTGCCCGAGCCGTGGGCCTTCGAGCGGACCGCCGGGTACACCCTCACCCACGTCGTCTACCACCTCACGGACTGGGGCCACGACCCGCACCGCGTGCCCGAGGACATCGCGGCATACCTGCACGCCTGGTTGCCCGCCTGGCTCGACAACTGCGTGGAAGCCGGACTCTGGGACCTGAGCTGCGAACTGCTCGCCGTCGCCGCATCCCTCCCCGACCCCCCGGCGCCCGAACTCACCGACGACGCCTGGCGGGCCCTGGCACTGGCGCAGGACACCTCCGGAGCACTGCCGGAGACGGACCGCGGACCCCACGGTGAGGAGGTCCCGAGGGTCTTCGCCAACTGCTACCACTCCACGCTCGTCGCGGCCTTCGCCGCCACCCTGACCGCCGCCCGTCGTGCCGAAGCACCGGACAGCGACGTGACCCACCGAGGAGTGCCGCAATGACCGCCGCCAGCACCCGTCTTGTCCACACGGTCGGAGTGAAAGCCATCGAATGGCTCTTCGCGCACCGCGACGGGTTCCGGCTGCAACCCGACGCCGACCCCGAGACCGGATTCCTCGAACGGTTCAAACCCGTCGGCGAACTCGCCTTCATCTGCACAGTGCTCTTCCGCGAAGGGGTCGCCGGCTCCCGCCAGGCCGACCTGGCCCGCCGGCTGATCGACCACGCCTGGCGGGAGGTCCTGGACGGCGGGCGGATGCTGGTGCGCGGCCAGCGCACCGAACCGATCTCCCCGATCCCCTTCGAGACCTACATCCCGTTCCGTGAACTCGGCTACAGCCAGCCCGAGCTGGAACGGGCGATCCTGCTCAACCACCGGCTGACCGGCTATGCCGCCCTCGAGGTCCTGCCCGTCCGGAGACTCGCCCTCAGCGCGTTCGAACGGCGCTTCGGGCTCACGCCGACCCTGCCCGAGGACGAGGCGTTCCGCCGGACATGGCTGGCACGCCGCCCGGAGCCCTGGACCGTCGACACCCGCACCGCCTACGACATCACCCACACCGTCTTCCACCTCACCGACTGGGGCGAGCGACCGGAGGGCCTGCCGGCCGACGTCGCCGACCACCTGAGCCAGTGGCTGCCGGTCTGGCTGGACGACTGGCTCGACCTGGAACGATGGGACCTGCTCGGCGAACTGCTCGTCGTCGACGCCTGCCTGCCCGACCCCACCCTCGACGCGCCCTCCTGGGAGGGCTTCGCCGCCGCCCAGCAACCCGACGGGGCCATGCCCGCGGTGCGCGCCATGCCCGAAGGCGACCCCGAGGACGTCTTCGACGTCGTCTACCACTCCACGCTGGTCGCCGCCTTCGCCTCCGTCCTCGCCACCTCGCGGGCCATGGGCCGGCTCACCGCCGAGGCCCCCGCGTGAACCGCCCCGGCCACCATCACGGCCGGTACGGCGACGACGCCCGACTCCTCGACGCGGCCGTCGCGTCCGTCGACTCGCCCGACGTCGTGTTCGCGCTCTCCCGACACGGCCACCGCACCGTCCGCAGCGGCGGCACCGCGCCCACTACACCCGTACCGCGCGAGCGACTCCGGTACGAGATCGGATCGGCGTCCAAGACCTTCACCGGCCTGCTCCTCGCCGACCTCGTCCACCACGGCGTACTGTCCGGCAACGAGCCGGCCGTCTCCCTGCTTGACCCCGCCAGACCACCGGGGCCGCGCCCCGCGACCCTGACGCACCTCATGACCCACACCTCCGGACTGCCGCCGCTGCCCGCCGACTTCTACCCCCAGGCCCTGCCCCGCTGGTCCACCAACCCCTACGCCCACTACCCGCCCGAGCGGGTCGTCCGCGCCTTCCTGCGCGCCCGCCCGCGCCACCGGCCCGGCACCCGCTGGCGCTACTCCAACTTCGCCGTCGCCGTCCTCGGACACACCCTCGCGGCGGCCACCGCGACCCCCTGGGAACACCTGCTGACCGAGCGCGTCCTGCGCCCCCTCGGCCTCCTCGACGGAACCGCCCTGCGCCCCACCGGCCCCGGCATCGACGCCACCGGCCACCGCGCCGACGGCACCACCCCCACGCCGCCCCTCCGCATCGGCGGCTTCCAGGCGGCCGGCGCCGTCCGCGCCACCCCCGACGCCCTGCTCACCTTCCTCGAAGCACACCTGCGCCCCGACGGCTCATCGCTCGCCGCCGCCCTCCAGGAGGTGCGCCGCCCGCTGCTGCGCCGCGGCTGGAACCACGCGCACACCCACACCGCGGCCTGGTTCCACCACCCCGCCGACGGCGGAAGCATGTACTTCCACATGGGAGCCACCAGCGGACAGACCGCCTTCCTGGGCTTCCGCCCCGACAGCGGCACCGCGCTCGTCGCCCTGTCCACTCGCCGCCACAGCCGCCGGGACACCCTCGTCCCGACCGCCTACGCCCTGCTCGGCTCGCTGACCGGCGGTCTTCCGTCGAACGCCGCTCTTTATGGCGTGAACGTTCGTTGATCCGTGGGGTCACCACCCTCGCGGACTTCAGCCCCCAGGCGGCCGCCGACCACCGGGCGTGACGAGGCGGGTGGCGCCGAAGGTCCCGACGGTGGCGGTCGGCGGCGCCTCCGTGGGTTCCGGGTGCGGGGGACCCGCGGCGAGGACGTACAGCGGGGTGTGGCCGGTGTTGTCCAAGGTGCAGCGCTCGGCCAGCGCGGAGTCCCGGAAGGCGCCGGTCTGGGCGGGACCCAGGCCCAGAGCGGTCGCGGTCAGCGCGAACGTCTGCCCGAGGTGGCCCGCGTTGAGCAGGGATACGCGATAACAGCGCGGCGTCGGATACTTCACGCTCATCCGCTCCAGCCTGGCGGCAAGGACCACGAGGACAGAGGCCGCCCCGGCCCACTCCTGGTCGGCGCACAGGTGGGCCGCCTCGTCGCGGGACAGGCCCTCGGTGAGCAGCTCCAGAGAGTGCTGGAGACCGTTGTAGTGATACCAGCCGGGCGCCACGCCGGTGACGTTGCGTACCCCGACGTAGGCGTCGAGTTCCTGGCGCGCGCCACCTTGCGGGCTGGTCCGCAGGTACAGGGCGCCGAGCCCGCAGTCGATGAAGTGCACCGGGCCGAATGACGCGGCCAACAAGGTGGCCAACGCTTCCAGCGGCACAGGGGTGTCGGTGAAGTCCCGCACGGTACGCCGGGCGTACAGCACCTGCCCGTACGGAACCGACAGGTCCGCCGGGGGCCGGGGCAGCAGGACGCGGGGCGCGTCGGGGTACCCGGTGAACACTCCCACGGCAGCGGGCCCTTCCTGTCCTACCTGCCCTTCGTGCTCTTCTCCCTCGGTCCGCTCAGAAGTGGCCTGCTCAAGGTCGTCGTACACGTCCTGAGTGGTGTAGTGGAAGAACGACGCCTCGGGCGACCAGGTGCTCCAGTGCCGGGCGATCTCGTCGTCGCGTGCCGCCCGGGGGTCGTCCTCGGCCAGCAGCACCCCGGCCTCGACCAGAGCCGCGACGGCGTCGGCGACGGTGTCAGGGGTGAGATGGTCCAGGGCCTTGGCGGCCTCCTGGGGCGTCGTCCAGTCCTCGAAGGCGGACAGGATCTCGGACACCGCCGGGTGCAGCGTGGTCGGTGTGCCGTGCGGGTAGGGGTGCAGCACGAACATGCCTGCGTGCCAGTAGCAGGTCAGACCGCGCGAACGACGCAGCCGCAAGGGGACTCCCGGAGGCGATGCGGGCGGATGAGGGAAACGGGGCCGGAGCCCGTGGGGGGAGCGCCGGCCCCTGGATCTGCCGTCAGGCGCGGAGCTACCGTCGGGCGTCGTTGCCGGCCGCCTTCGCCACCCAGCGCCAGCGCCACTGCCAGTGAGGGTTGTTGCCGTGGACCTGCCGGTCGGCGCGCACCATCGTCCGGGCCTGGATCGGGATCTTGCGCATCGAGTCGTCACCTCCTTCCCGCGAGTCGGCGTTCACCTGCGTGCTTCCCGCGTACGAAGGGGAGAAAGGTCGACCCCCGCGAAACCCATCGAGAGGATGGACGGGAAGCATTACTACGCAGAGTCGCAAAACAGTTACTCGGCGTGCGTGAACCGCGCGCCCCCGTACCACCGCCGCGGCGGGGACGGAGCCGGGGGCGGCGGGGCCGACCGGGCGAGATGGGCCGACGGCGCGCATGAACGCGACCGGATGGGGCGAGGGCTGACAAGCATGACCCCCCTGCCGCGCATCGCCCCCATGCTCGCCACCCCGGGTTCGCTGCCGCCCCCGCAGAGCGAGCACCTGTGGAGCACGGAGACCAAGTACGACGGGCAGCGCGCGGTCGTGTACCTGCCCGGCGACCACACCGTGCTGATCCGCTCGCGCTCCGGCGAGGACATCACCGCCGCCTACCCCGAACTCCACGCCCTGTCCGACGTCCTGGGCGACGTGCCGGCGGTCCTGGACGGGGAGATCGTCGTCTTCGATGAGGCGGGCCGTTCCAGCTTCGCGCTTCTCCAGCCCCGGATGGGGCTGGCCGGCTCCCCGGCGAAAGCCGCCCGCCTCGCCGCGCAGGCCCCCGCGCACCTCGTCCTGTTCGACGTGCTCTTCCTGGACGGCCAGGACCTCACCCGCATGCCCTACACCCACCGCCGCGCCACTCTGACGCAACTGGTCGAGGCGGGGCCGGGCTGGTCCATCCCCACAGCCGTCACCGGCCACAGCCGCGAGGCCCTGGAACTCGCCCACGCGCAGGGTCTGGAAGGCATCGTGCTGAAGCGGCTCGACTCGGTCTACGAACCCGGCAGGCGCTCACCGGCCTGGCTCAAGATCAGGAACGTGCGCACCGTGGACGCGGTCGTCGGCGGCTGGCTGCCGGGGCAGGGACGCCTCGGCGGTCTGCCGGGTGCGGTCCTGGTCGGGGAGTACGAGGACGGGGTCCTGGTCTACCGGGGGAGTGTGGGCACGGGGTGGAGCGAGCGGGAACGCGCCGAGCTCGCCCGGCTCCTGGACGTCGCCGCCATCGACGACTGCCCCTTCACGCCCGCGCCCGCCGTGCCCGGCGCCCGATGGGTCCTGCCCCGGCTGGTCGCCGAAGTCCGCTACGCCACCCGTACCCGGGCCGGACTTCTGCGCCATCCGGTATGGCACCGACTGCGTCCGGACCTGGCCCCCTAGGGGCGACCCGAAGTGCACGGAGACGCGGCTGGGGGGAGGCTGAGGAGGATGCGGCGCAAGAGTGCGAAGGACAGCGAAGAGCGCGACGCGGAGAGTGTGCTCGACGAGCTCTACGCCACCGCGCCGCCCCGCTTCGTCTCCCGCCGTGAGGAGTTGGCCGCGCGGGCCAGGACGGAAGGACGCGCGGCGGACGCCCGGCGGATCCGTGCCGCCCGCCGCCCGACCCTCGCGGCGTGGGCGGCGAACCTGCTGCTGCACTCCCGGCCGGAAGAGAGCCGACGGTTCCTCGACCTCGGGCAGGAGCTGCGCGAGGCGTACCGGACCCTGGACGCGGCCGAGATCAAAGAGCTGTCCAAGCAGCGCGGCAGCGTCGTCGCGAGCCTGTCCCGACAGGCTGCCGAGCTCGCCAGGGACGCCGGGCACCGGCTGTCGGACGCGGCGCAGCAGGACGTCGCCTCCACCTTGCACGCCGTACTCGCCGATGAGGACGCGGCGGACCAGTGGGCGACCGGACGTCTGGAAAGCGCACTCACTCCGCCCGCGGAATTCCCGCCCTCCGGCGTCACCGGCACCGCTGGCGCGCGGCCGAAGTCGGCCCGGTCCAAGGGCGCCGCGCAGCGGTCACGCGCAGGGACAGGGACGGACGCGGGGAAGCGGCCCGCCGGGGCGAAGGACGAACTCGCCGAGCGGCGCCGCCAGAAGCAGGAAAGGCGCGCACAAGAGGCCCGCGAGGCCGCCGAAGCGGCGGACGAGCAGCTGCGCGAGCGGCACGCCGAACACCGGGACGCCGACGAGGCGCTGCAGCAGGCGCGCGACCGGCACGAGGAGGCGCGTCGGCAGATGACCGCGGCCGAGGAACAACTGCGTCAGGCACAGGAGGAGCTGCGGCGGGCCGACCGGGCAGAGCGGGACGCCGAGGAACGGAGCCGGGAGGCGGCTGACGCCGTCGCCGGGGCCGAACAGGCGGCTCGGGCTGCCGCCCGGGAAGCGGAACGCCTGCGCGGCGGCTCCCGTACGTAGGCGGCTCCCGCACGTGAGTGGCTCCCGTACGTAGGCGGCCCTGCACGTAGGTGGCCCCACTCGCCCACTCGCCCGCTCCCAGCGAGCGCTCCCCGCGCGGGAGTGCCAGCGTGGGCAGCAGAGATTTCGACACATGAGGGGAGCGGGCGCTCATGGCACGCGCGATCTGGACCGGGGTGATCACCTTCGGGCTGGTCAGCGTGCCGGTCGGCCTGTACACCGCGGTCGAGAACCACACGGTCCACTTCCACCAGCTGCAACGCGGCACCACCGACCGGATCCGCAACCGGCGCGTCAACGAACGCACCGGAAAGGAAGTGCCGTCCGAGGACATCGTGAAGGGCTACGAGGCGGCTGAGGGCGAGTACGTCGTCATCGAGCCCGATGAACTGGACGAGATCGCCCCGGGCCGCTCCCGCACCATCGACATCAGCGACTTCGTCGACCTGGACGACATCGAGCCGGTCTACTTCGACCGTACGTACTACGTCGCCCCGCGCGGCAAGGACCACGCCAAGGTGTACGGGCTGCTGCGGGAGGCGCTGGCGGAGGTGGGCAAGGCCGGGATCGCGACGTTCGTGATGCGCGGCAAGCAGTACCTGACCGCGCTGCGCGCCGACGACAAGGTGCTGGTGTTGCAGACCCTGCACTGGGCGGACGAGGTGCGCGACCCGGGCGAGGAACTGCCGGAACTGCCCTCCGGCCAGGTGGGCAAGGGCAAGGAGCGGGACATGGCGGTGCAGTTGATCGACGCCCTGGACGCGCCGTGGGAGCCGGCCAAGTACCACGACACGTATCAGGAGAAGGTGCGGGAGCTGGTGCGCGCGAAGGCGGAGGGCCAGGAGATCGAGGCCGCGGAGGAGGCGCCGCAGGCCACCAACGTCGTCGACCTGATGGAGGTCCTGCAGGGCAGCCTCGACCGGGCCCGCGGCGCCAAGAGCAAGAACGCGGCGAAGAACAAAGACTCGGCGAAGAGCAAGCCCAAGGCCGGGAAAGCGGCCGAACTTCAGCAACTCAGCAAGAGCGAGCTGTACCAGCGAGCCACGGACCAGGGCATCGAGGGACGCTCCAAGATGAGCCGGGACGAGCTGATCGACGCGCTCGCAGGAACCAGCCGCCGCCGCGGCAAAGGCGCCGCCTGACCACGGCCGTTGCACATCAGAGGAGCGAACGGCCCGTGGGCGCGAGTCGCAGGGTCCTGGGGGCTTCCGTCTGCTCCCGTTCGATGCCCGGCAGGATCTCGTCCCGAGCGAGCGGGTGAGCGAGCACGTCGGCGAGGTGCCGGCGGTACGCGCTCTCGTCGGGGTACGACGTGAGGACCACGGTGACGTTCTCCCCGGTGCGGACGGGCAGCCGGGCGAAGGTGTTGGGGGCCGTCTCCGTGGTGAGGGCGGCGAAGGGCGCGGGTCCCGTCGCGCGCAGCACGGGGAGGAGCCTGTCCCGTATCAGCGCGCTGCCAGCGGCCCTGCCGGGCACGAAGGACCACACCGTGGCGCAGACGAACCGTTCGGGGGTCGGAGCGCCCATAGGAGCCCGCCCGGCGGGGGAGACGGCCAAACCGTCGTGATTCGACAAGGGGCGCAGCAGCAGGACGTCGTCGGAGTCGGCCATGGTGGCGTTGGCCTGCGGGCCGTGCTCCGCCCACACGGGGCCTTCGTAGAAGGCGGTCAGCGCGCGGTGCCGTGTCGCCATGTCCGGGAAGCCGCGCAGCCAGACGAAGCGGTCCGGGTCGTCGAGGTCACGGAACTGGCCGAGCACCCGCATCCCCGCCGCTTCCTGGGTCTCGACGAACTCCCGGTCGAACAGCTCGATGAGCTCGTCGCGACGGCCGGGGCGCAGCGTGTACTGGCGAAGCTCGATGACGGCGGGACGGCTGGAAGTCTCGGCGAGAGACACGCGGCAGGCTCCTTCGTGGCGTTCGATGCGGCGGCCAGTTGTTGGGGGCTGGGCACCGACGGTAGGGCGGCCTTGTGCCAGGGGCTGTCAGGGTTTACGGGGAGAATGCGGCCATGTCTGCCGGTCGACTGCTGTCAGTGCTGCTGTTGCTGCAATCCCGCGGCCGTATGTCCGCGCGGGGGATCGCCGACGAGCTGGGCGTGTCCGTGCGGACCGCGTACCGCGACGTGGCCCGGCTGCAGGCCGCCGGGGTGCCGGTCTACGCGGAGCCGGGCCGCAACGGCGGCTATCAGCTGCTCGACGGCTACCGCACGCGCCTGACCGGGATGAGCGAGGGCGAGGCGCGAGCGCTGTTCTTCGCCGGGCTGCCCGGTCCCGCCGCGGACCTGGGGCTCGCGGAGGAGGTAGCCGCGGCACGGCTCAAGCTGCTGGCCGCGCTGCCCGCGGGAGCGCGCGAGGAGGCGGCGCGGACCGCGGCGGTGTTCCACCTGGACGCTCCGGCCTGGTACCGGGAGCCCGAACCGGCGCCATATCTGACCTTGTTCGTCGACGCGGTGCTCGGTCGAAACGTGGTGGACGTGCGCTACCGGCGGTGGCGCGCGCCGCAGGAAGTGCGGCGTCGGCTCCGCCCGTACGGTCTCGTGCTCAAGTCGGGCGTCTGGTACCTCGTGGCCGCCACGGAGAGCCGGACCGCGACCTACCGCGTCACCCAGGTCCTCGACGCGGCCCTGAGCGACGAGCGGTTCGACCGACCGCCCGACTTCGACCTGGGCGCCTACTGGGCCTCCTATCTCGACGACTTCGAGAAGCGCCGTTTCACCGGCACGGCCACGGTCCGTCTCTCGCCGAGGGGACGCCGACGGCTGCCGGACAACCTTCCCCCGGAGGTGGCGCGGGCCGTCGAGGACACCGCGACCCCTGTCGGCGACGACGGATGGACCGAGGCGGTCATCCCGACGGAGAGCACCGAGCACGCCTGCGGTGAACTGCTGCGACTCGGTGTCGACGTCGAGGTCGTCGCTCCGGCGGAACTCCGCCGGGCCATGGCCGACACGGTGAACGCACTCGCCGGAACGTACGACGCCGACAGGAACGAGGGGCCCGACGAGGTGCGGGACGTCATGAGTCGGTGAGGGGATGGGCGTTGCCGTTGGCGTCGCAGCGTACGGTCCACGGGCTCGGGGCGCGGCCGAGGTTCTCGTGGAAGCGGACGTCCACGGTCGTGGGAGCCCGGCCCCCGGGCACGTCGGCGTGAGCGGCGGTGCAGGTGAGCTGGCTGACGGCGGCGACCTGGAGTTCCTTGATGTTCACAGGGAGATAGACGTCGACCGTGCCGGTGGTCGCGGTCGCCGTCAGGCGGCCATTCATCGAGGGGACCTCGCTGATCAGGCCGCGTTCGCGTTCCGCGCTGGTGGGGCCTTCCAGGAGGAGGTCCAGGGCCTGCTGCGGGCTGAGCGGGCGGTCGGCAGGACGGGCGGCGGCGCGCAGGCCGTACGGGCCCACGAAGTAGAGGCGTGCGAAGTCGGCACCGGTACCGGGGCGTTGGATCCCGGAGGCAGGGGCGCCCGCCTTCTCGGGAGCGGTGGGGCTGATCCCGCAGCCGGCCGCCAGCAGCAGCACCGGGACGAGCAGGGAGAGCAGGGAGAGGCGATTTCTCATGGCTGCTGTTCCTCCGCGTCGGGGACTGGGCCGGAGAGAGGGAGGGTCAGCGTGAACTCCGCGCCGCCCTCGGGCGAGTTGGCGGCGGTGAGGGTGCCGTGATGCAGGCGTACGTTCTCGGCGGCGATGGCCAGGCCGAGACCGCTGCCCTCGGACCGGGCGCGGGCCGCGTCCGCCTTGTAGAAGCGGTCGAAGACGTGCGGCAGGACGTCGTGGGGGATGCCGGGACCGTGATCGGTGACGGTGACAGTCGCCCTGTCACCGTCACCGTCGGTCCCCGCGGTCGCCCACGCCCGGACGACGACCGGCGGGGCCCCGTGCCGCAGCCCGTTGCCGATCAGGTTGGCCAGCACGACGTCGATGCGTCTCGGATCGACGGACACGCGCACGTCCTCGGGCACCTCCACCACGACCTGCCCCGGCGGCGTCCGCCAGCCGCGCAGCTGCACGGTCTTCTCGACGAGCGTGCGCAGGTCGACGTCGTCCGGGTGCAGGGCGGCGGCGCCCGCGTCGAAGCGCGACACCTCCATCAGGTCCTCGACCATGCGGGCGAGCTTGCGGGTCTCGTCACTGATGAGGAGTACGGCGTCGGCGGTGTCCGGAGGCAGGACCCCGCTCTGCGCGTCCTCGTCGAGGACCCCGGTCACCGCGGTCATGGCGGCCAGCGGTGTCCGCAGTTCGTGCGCGACGTCGGCGGCGAAGCGGCGTGCGGTGGCCTCCATGCGGCGCAGTTCGGCGTCGTCCCTCTCCAGGTGCGCCGCCATCGTGTTGAAGGTGCGGGTCAGGTCGGACAGTTCGTCGTGGCCGGTCACCGGGAGCCGGGTGCCGAGCTCGCCCGAGGCGATCCTCTCGGCTCCGTTGCGCAGTCCTCGGACGGGGCGCAGGACCCGGCGGGCCGCGATCAGAGCCGGCGCCAGGGCGATGACCAGCGCGGGGACGGCGCCCGCCTGCGCCGCCGTGACCAGCGCCGAGATGTCCGCCTTGTCGCCGTCGAGGGAGAAGGTGGCGTACACGACCAGGCCGGACGCGGCACGATCGTCGTCGTCCGGGTGGTCTGCGGCGTAACCGACCGGCATGCCGATGACCAGCCAGGGGGCGCCGTCACGCTCGATCCGCTGTCGGACCGCCGAGTCCTGCCGCTCCCCGACCGCGGCGCGCAGGGCCGCGGGAATCGCCGTGCTCTGTGGGGCGCCCGGGGCCGTCACGGGTGGGCCGCTCCGGTAGGACGCGGCGGTGTGCCAGTCGCGGGAGCTGCCGGCCCTGTCGAGCTGGAGGGTGAAGTTCCGCAGGTCCTGTGCGGTCGGCGGGAAGGGCAGGTCGGGGGCGAGGGAGTCGACCTGGGCGCGCAGGTCGTGGACCGCGTTGTCCTGCGTACGATCGAGGATCGCGGACCGGGCCTGGCGGAATGTGAGAGCGGCGGTGATCAACGCGCTGAGCGCCGACACGAGCAGGAAGGCGACGACGAGGCGTACGCGGAGCCCTCGCGGGGGGCGCGGCCTCATGACGGTACGGGACCGAAGCGGTAGCCGAAGCCTCGTACCGTCTGGATGTACACCGGGTGGCGCGGGTCGTCCTCGACCTTGCCGCGCAGCCGCATGACGCAGGCGTCGACGAGGCGGGCGTCGCCGTAGAAGCTGTGCTCCCACACCTGTTCCAGCAGAAGCTGGCGGCTGAAGACCTGGCCGGGCGCGGCGGCCAGGAAGAGCAGCAGCTTCAACTCCGAGGGCGCCAGCGGAACTTCCTGACCGTTCTTGGACACCAGAAGCGCGCTGCGGTCGAGGGAGAGGTCACCGTGGCGTTCCGGAGTGACCGGTCCGGCGTACGCGTTCTGCCCGGCCCGCGGGGGATCGGCCGCGGGGTCCTGCGGCACCACGCGCCGCAGGACCGCCTTCATCCGGGCCTCGATGACTTCCCCGCTGGCGGGCTTGACGATGTAGTCGTCCGCGCCCGCCTCCAGGCCCACGACCAGATCGATGTCGTCGCCACGGGCGGAGAGGATGATGATCGGCAGTTGCCGGGTCTCGCGGATGCGGCGGCACACCTCCAGGCCGGAGATGCCGGGCAGCATCAGATCGAGCAGCACCAGATCGGGCCGGAACCGCTCCAGGGTGAGCAGGCCGGTCTCGCCGCTCGCCGCCACCTCCAGTTCGTGCCCCCGGCGCCGCAGTGCCAGCGTCACCCCTTTCTGCACCGCGGGATCGTCCTCGATCAGCAGAACTCGTGGCATGGCGATGCGCTCTTCTCCGGGTGCGTATTAAGGCGTGTGCGTGTATTGATGTTTGCCTCCTTCTTTACCATTTGTCGCCGTGGGTGAGTTCTGGGGCGCAGGCGGCGAGCCGGGTGATGTCCACGGACCCGGCCCCGGACCGTGGCTCGGGAATCACCGCCCACAGAGCGGCCAGCGCGGCGAGGGCGGTCAGGAGTGCGAGCGCTCCGGAGCGGCCGTGTGCCCAGCGGGCGCGGAATCGCACGGGGTCTTCCACCAGGTACTTGGACAGGGTGGCGGCCGCGACGGAGACGGCGACGATGATCGCGGTACGGTCCCAGCCCGCCGTGCCCAGGCGCTCTTCGCTCAGCAGGACGTACACCGGCCAGTGCCACAAGTAGAGGCTGTAGGAGATCGCGCCGAACCAGCGGAGCGGGGCGCTGCCCACGACGCGGCCGACAGGGCTGTCCGGGGTGTGCGCGAGGCAGCCGATGAGCAGGGCCGCGGCCAGCGCGTGGAGGAACAGTCCGCCCCGGAACAGGGAGGGGGAGTTCTGCCCGTCGGCGAGCAGCCAATACGTCACGATCCCGCAGGCCAGGACCAGGGCCGCCCAGGACGCGGCCCGCGCCCCGAGCCGCGCCACGAGGCGGGAGGCCGGCCCGGTCGCCATCAGCGCGCCGAGGAGCAGCGAGAAGGCGCGGGTGTCCGTGCCCTCGTACACGCGCGTGGTGTCGACGGGCCCGGTGAAGGCGATCATGAGCGCCAGCGAGGCCGCGGCCCCGGCGGCGGCCACGACGGCGACCCGCACCCCCACGGCCCGGGGACCGCGGGGGCGCCGGCCGCGCGCCAGCAGCCAGAGGACCGGCGGCCAGACGAGGTAGAACTGCTCCTCGACCGCGATGCTCCACAGGTGGCTGAACACGCGGGTGTCGGCGGAGTCCCAATAGCCGACCTGGTCGGCGATGAAGTGCCAGTTCGCGAGGTTGCCGAGCACCCAGGGGGTGTCGTCGAGCCCGAAGCGCAGCAGGGCGGGCGAGCCGAAGGCCCACACCAGGAGCAGGGTTCCCGCGAGCGCCACGGCGAGGGCGGGAAACAGGCGGCGGGCGCGCCGCCCCCAGAAGGCGACCAGGTCGACGCGGCCGTCGCGGGCCGTCTCCTTGAGCAGCAGACCGGTGATCAGGAACCCGGACAGGACGAAGAACAGGTCCACGCCGAGGAAGCCGCCGCTGAACCGGCCGGCGTGGAAGAGCAGCACGCCGAGGACGGCCAGCCCGCGGAGACCGTCCAAGGGCGCGATATGACGGCGGGGCGGGGACGCCGCGGAGGCGGAGCCCGGGACGGCGGTGGATGTGGGGGACAGGGCAGGGGCGGGCGCGGGCATGGGCTTCTTTCCGGAAGGCGTGACTACTTGCAGCCCAGCGAGCTGTAGACCTTGTCGCCGGTCCACGAACCGGTGGCCCACCGGTCGGCCGGGGCGGGCGTGAAGGAGTACAACCGGCCCAGCTCCTTGCTCAGCCACTGCGCGAAGGCGGCCGAACCCTGCTGGCAGGAGTGGATGCCGTCCTTGCTGCGCTGCGCCTTGGGAGCACCGCTGTCGGTGCCCCACAGGGCGGAGGCGTCGAGGAAGCGGACCTTCCCCTGGTGCCGCTCGGCCACCGCCCGGGCCGATTTCGCGGCCGTCTTGATCTCGGCCTCATGCGGCTTGTAGAAGTCGTCGATCTTGAAGGGCGGCGCGGTGACGAAGACGAGTTCGGCGCCGGCGGCACCGACCTTCTCGGCCAGCTTCTCGTAGGCGGCACGCTGTTCGCCGGGCTTGCCCCAGTCGTAGGTGGTGATCTGGTACGCGACGACGTCCGGCTTGAAGGACGTGAGCTCCTTGGGCAGCTGGTCCCAGGTCGGCTCGGCGATCTCACCGATGACGCCACCGCCACCGTCGGCAGCCATCGACTTGAAGGGCGCGCCGTCGGCTCGCAACGCCGCGCCGAGAGCCGGGGCCTCGGCTCCGGCGATGGAGTCGCCCATCCACAGGACCCTGGGTGCGTTCGCCTTCGAGTCCGCGTTCGTGTTCTTGTGCCGGTCGCCGGAGCCGGAGCCGGAGTCGCCATTGCCGCCACCGCAGGCGGCGAGAGCGGCGATGCTCCCCGCCGCCACGAGGGCGATCGCAGTCGTGCGCCACAGGGGGCGCCGGGGGTGGGGGGAAGGAGTGTTCTCGGTGTTCATGTCGTCCAGCAGAACCCGCGGAACCGCAGATCAGGGGCGCTGTCATCGTTTCATCATCTACCGGGAGCACTCCCGTCACACCTGGCGAGAAGTCCTGTCACACACCGCCGCCGTCCCCTCTGCACGTACGGCCGTGTCAGTTCTGCTGAGCCCGGTCGTACACCTTCTTGGCCGTGGCCCCCAGCACCTCTCCGTACATCTTGGTCGGCGTCAGGTTGTCCAGCGAGCTGTTGACCGAGACGAGGACGCCCTTGCCGGTGCTCGCGTCGAAGTCGGCCAGCCACGGGCCGCCGCTTGAGCCGCCGCTCATGTCGCAGGGGATGACCTGCGTGCCGTGCTCCTTCTTCGCCGTACCGACGCAGCGGAGGAGTTCCTCGCCGAGCTGCGGGCGGGTGGCGGAGTAGCCGAAGGAGGAGATGGTGCCGCCGACGGGACGGTTGAACGCGATGGGCTGGCCGCCCACGACGTCGGTGAGCTTCCTGCCGTCCTTGCCGGCGTCGACGGTCAGCGCGGACATGTCGTTCACGGAGTCCACCTGCCAGGTGCGCGGGGTCGCCGCCCGGCGGACCGCGAACGCGCCGTGCGGCGCCTTGCCCTTGCTGTAGCCGGGGACGAAGACCATCGAGAAGTTGGTGTTGTAGGGGGAGGAGCCCCGGCGTACGCAATGAGCCGCCGTCATGACGGCGGAGCGGTTGGCGCTCTTCACCGCGGTGGCCGTGCACCAGGTGTCGGCGCCGCTCGCGTTGACGAAGAAGAGCCGGCCCACCGTCTTCAAGGCGGTGCCGCGCCATGGCTTGGCCTTCGGCCCGGTGGGGCCGAGGTCCACCGACTTCCCGACGGCCTTCATGCGGGCGGGCGTCCAGTAGGCGAGGGCGTCCTTGCGCTCGTCGGCGGTGAACTTCAGGACGGAGACCGGGTCGGCGGCGGTGGTACGGGTCTGCGCGGTCGCGGTCGTGGCTGTGGCGGCCGTCGCCGGGATTGTGACGGCGAGGGCCAGGGCCGTAACGGCCACGGCGCGTCCCGTGGCGCGGGCGCGCGGACGCCGGGGCACGGAAGCGGTTGTCTCGGGCATGGTGAAGGTCTCCTCGGTGACCGCACACGGCGGAACGCGGCGGACGGGCTGTCGGTCGGTCCGCCGTGCAAGAGGAGGCAACCGGCTGTCCGGTTGGCGCTGTCGACGTTCTGTGACAGAGGCGCGGATCGCCCGCCGCGCATCTGCCGTGTCTTCCACACCTGCCGCATCTCCCGCACCACGCCCGCGGGTTCACCCGGTGCTGCTCAGTGGGCGATGCCGTCGATCAGCTCGCGGGCGCCCTGCCGCAGCAGCGCCACGGCCACGGACGTGCCGAGCGTCGCCGGGTCGAGCGGGCCCGCCCACTCGTGCGCGTTGAGCACCGTCTTGCCGTCGGGCGTGAACACGCAGGCGCGCAGCGACAGGTCCCCGCCGCGCTCCGAGCGCGCGTACCCGGCGATCGGCGAGTTGCAGTGGCCCTGCAGCACGTGCAGGAACATGCGCTCCGCGGTCGCCTCCCGCCAGGCGTCCTTGTCGCCCAGGTCCGTCACGGCGTCGATGGTCGCGGTGTCGCCCTCGCGGCACTGCAGGGCGAGGATGCCCGCACCGATCGGCGGGCACATCGTCTCCACCGACAGGATCTCGCTGGCAAGCTCGGGGCGGCCGATGCGGTCCAGGCCCGACTGGGCGAGCAGCAGGGCGTCGGCGTCGCCCGCGGCGAGCTTCTCCAGCCGGCGGCCCGCGTTGCCCCGCATCGGGACGCACTCCAACTCCGGGTGCGAAGCGGCGAGCTGCGCGACGCGACGGACCGACGACGTGCCGATGCGGGTCCCCGCGGGCAGCTCGTCGAGCGTGAGCCCGCCGGGGTGGATCAGCGCGTCCCTGATGTCGTCCCGCTTCAGGAACGCGGCGAACGTGGTGCCCGCGGGCAGCGGCCGGTCCGCCGGCACGTCCTTCACGCAGTGCACCGCGAGATCCGCCTCACCGGCGAGCAGCGCGGCGTCGACCTCCTTGGTGAAGGCTCCCTTGCCGCCGAGCGCCGCCAGATCGCCCATCCAGCGGTCCCCCGAAGTGGTGACCGGCACGACCTCGGTACGGATACCGGGGTGCAGCGCGGCGAGTTCGGTGCGGACGCGCTCCACCTGGGCGAGGGCCATGGGGGAGGAGCGGGAGACGATACGGATCAGCTCAGGAACGGACATGCGGTCCACGATAAGGGCTCCGGAGGGGTGCCTCGGACAGGCGTCCAACCGATCAAAGGACCTTCGGTGCGGGTGAGTTGGGATGTGGGAGGCGGGCGGTGCGACCTTTCGGCCATTCGAGGGAGCGTTCCGACACCGCGTCGCGGCGCTTCGAGCGCGCCCACGGGGGTCGCTCCGGGCCGGTGCTTCGGCGTGCGCGAGCAGCGGCCGCCTCATAGCGTGAGGCGCAGACAGCCGCGGCGCGGCGCCGCGCCCGCCCCCCCCTGGAGGCCCCATGTCCCACTCCGCCGCGCCGGACCACCCCTCCGTGCCGGACCATCCCGCCGCGCCCGACCACCCGGCCGGAATCGGTCTCGCGCCGATGACGGCCGCCCATCTGGCCGACGTCCTCGCCCTGGGCCGCCGCGTCTACGACACGTCCGTGAAGCCGTACACCTCCTGGTCGCTCTCCGCGATCGCGAGGCACCTGGACAGCGAGGCGTCCGCGTGCTGGGTCGCGCTGGACGGGGACCACCTCGCGGGCTTCGTGCTCGGCTCGATGGGCTTCGACCAGCGCTCCGACTGGGGCAACCTGGAGTGGATCGCCAGCGCCCCCGAGTATCAGGGACAGGGCATCGCGAGCCGGCTGGTGAAGGCCTGCTGCGCGACGCTCACGGAGGCGGGAGCGAGCGCCGTCGTGACCGACGTCGAGTCCCGCAACACCGCGTCGTCCGCCCTGATGCGGCGCAACGGCTTCGAGGCGAGCGTGTCGGTGACGCTGTTCGTACGCGAGACACCGCCCCGCTAGCCGTGTCCACCAGTCACTGCGCGCACTCCGGTCACTCCGGTCACTCCGGTCACTCCGCGGGACGCCCCCCGGGCTCCAGCGGAGGCGCCTGAAGGTCGCAGCAGGTCTTGCACCGCGGCTCGTTGCCGCGTGCGCCGTGCCAGGCCGGCGGGCTCGGCCTGACGAACAGCGCGGCGGCCGCCGCCGCGAGGACGAACAGGGCCGCGCAGCCCACGGCGGCCTTGCCGAAGGCGGTGTTCAGCGCGTCCGGATCCGCGTACGCCGTGCCCGAGAGGCCGACCGCGAGCGGCAGTCCGGCGACGACGAGCAGCTGCGCGATGCGCGCCGCCGTGTTGTTGACGCCGCTGGCGAGTCCCGCGCGGCTCGCGTCCACCGAGGCCAGCACGGTCGCCGTGAGCGGTGCCACGAACACGCTCATGCCGAGGCCGAGGACGACCACCGCGGGCAGCACGTCGGTGACGTACGCCGCGCCGGGCCGCACCCGCAGCATCAGGAGCACCCCGGCGGCTGCCACCAACGGCCCCGCGACGAGCGGCAGCCGCGGGCCGAGACGCCGTGCCAGGTCACCGGCGGACGCGGACAGGAGCAGCATCAGTACGGTGATCGGCAGCGTCGCCGTGCCCGCCTCCAGGGCCTCGTACCCGAGCGTCGTCTGCAACTGCACCGGCAGCATGAACAGGATCCCGCCGATGGCCGCGTACAGGCACAACGTCATGACGTTGGCCGCGGTGAACAGGCGGGAGCGGAACAGTTCGAGGGGCAGCATCGGATTCCGCTTGCGGTGCTCGACCAGGACGAAGACGCCGCCCGCCAGGAGACCCAGCACCCCCGGCGGGACCACCCCGCCCGCCGATGTGTCACCGGACGCGCCGATCAGCGAGAAGCTGACGCCGGCGAGGAACAGCGCGGCCAGGCACGCGCCGGTCACGTCGAACGGCCGCCGGGAGGCCGCCTCGTCGCGGCTCTCCGGCACGTGCCGCGCCGCGAACAGCACCAGCGCGGCCAGCGGCACGTTGATCAGGAAGATCCACCGCCAGCCGGGCCCGTCGATCAGCCAGCCGCCGAGGAACGGGCCGACCGCTCCCGCCACACCACCGAGTCCCGACCACGCGCCCACCGCGCGGGCCTGGTCCTCCGGGCGGTACGAGGCGCGGACGAGCGCCAGCGAACCGGGTGTCAGGAGTGCCCCGCCGACGCCTTGCAGGGCGCGCGCCGCGATCAGTGTCCCGGCATCCTGCGCGAGGCCGCACAGCGCGGACGCCGCCGCGAACCACACCACCCCGATGACGAGCGTGCGCCGCCGCCCGACGCGGTCGCCGAGCGCTCCGCCGAGCAGCAGCAGAGCCGAGAGCGTGAGCATGTAGGCGTTGACGACCCACTGGAGGGCGGAGATCGACGCGTCGAGGTCCCGGCCGAGCGTCGGCAGGGCGACGTTGACGACGGTGCCGTCGAGCAGGGCCATGCCCGAGGCGAGCACCGCGCAGCCGAGGACCCAGCGGCCGCGGGCGGAGGCGAGCACGACTCCGCCACCGTCACCACCGCCGGAGTCCGGGGCCGCGCCCGGAGCCGGAGCAGGAGCCGGGCCCGAAGTCATCGCGTCACCGCCCTACATGTGGACCGCGCCACTGCCTGTCTCCGTCGGCGCGGGCGGCCCCTTGCGATACAGGACGACGGTGACCACGAGGCCGATCGCGAAGAAAAGCGCCGACCACCAGTACGCGGTCGAGTACGACTGCATCGCCGCCTGCTCCTCCACCTGCGGTGTCGGCTTCCTGCCCACAAGGTAGTTGGACGCCGCGGTCGTGGCGAGCGTGTTGAGCAGGGCCGTGCCGATGGAACCGCCCACCTGCTGACTGGTGTTGACCATGGCGGAGGCGACGCCCGCGTCGTGCGCCGCGACACCGGCGGTCGCCATGCTCATCGCCGGGGCGAAGATGAGACCGAGGCCGAGGCCGGCGACCAGCAGCGGCGGCAGCACATGGGCGGCGTATCCGCTGCTGACGTCGAGGGCGGTCAGCCAGGCCATGCCGGCGGCCGAGAGCCCCATGCCGAGCGGCACGATCGGTTTCGCGCCCATCCGCGGCAGCAGGTTGTTGGTGGTCACCACGGAGGCCACCACCATCACCGCGACCATGGGCAGGAAGGCCAGCCCGGTCTTGACGGGCGTGTACTCCAGGATCTGCTGCAAGTAGTACGTGAGGAACAGGAACACCCCGAACATGCCGGCGCCCGAGATGAACATCGCGAGGAACGACGCCCCGCGGTCCCGGTCGAGGACGACCCGCAGGGGCAGCAGCGGATGGGCCGCGCGCGTCTGCCACCAGGCGAACACCGCCAGGAGCACGGCGCCGACGACGAGGAAGCCCCAGGTGAGCGCGTCACTCCAGGCGTGTGTCTCCGCGTTGGAGAAGCCGTAGACGATGCAGAAGAGGCCGGCCGACACCAGCAGCGTGCCGGGCACGTCGAGCTTGGGCCGGTCCGGCGGCGCGCCCGCGTGCAGCAGCCGCGCGCCGCCCACCATGGCGACCGCGGCGAACGCGAGGTTCACGTACAGGCACCAGCGCCAGTCCAGATACTCGGTGAGTACGCCGCCGAGCAGCAGCCCCACCGCGCCGCCCGCGCCGGCGATCGCGCCGTAGATGCCGAACGCCTTGGCGCGCTCGCGGGGATCGGTGAACGTGGTCGTGAGCAGCGACAGGGCGGCGGGCGCGAGCAGCGCGCCGAACACGCCCTGCAGCGCCCGGGCCGCCACCAGCATCGAGAAGCTCGTCGCGGCGCCGCCGAGCGCCGACGCCACCGCGAAGCCGGCCAGACCGGCGAGGAAGACGATCTTGCGCCCCACCAGGTCGGCGATGCGCCCGCCGAGCAGCAGCAGGGAGCCGAAGGCGAGCGCGTACGCGGTGACGACCCACTGGCGGTTGCCGTCGGTGAACCCCAGGTCCCGCTGGGCCGAGGGCAGCGCGATGTTCACGATCGTCGCGTCGAGGACGACCATGAGCTGCGCGATGCCGACCACCGCGAGGATCAGCCAGCGGTGCTCGTGCCGGCCGCCTCCGCTGTGTGGCACGGAGGCTCCCCCGTGTGGCACGGAGGCGGACGGTCCGGTGTCGCGTGCGGAGCCTGGCACCGGGGCGGGTTCCGACGCGGGCACGGCTTCACGGTCCATGGCGATGGCCTCCAAACGCCCCCGAACCACGCTAAACGCCCTGCTCGGAGCCCGCGACCGGGATCGTCGCGGCACCGTGCCGGACCTGCACGGGGAGGCTCGTCGCGCACCGTGCCGGACCTCCACGGGGAGGTCCGGCACGGTGGTGCGGAACCGCCGAGCGGCGACCAGCGCGTGGCGGACCGCTATGCGGCGTGGTCCGCCGCGAGCAGCAGCTCGCTCACGCGCTCCCGCGCGCGGGCCACGCGCGAGCGGACCGTACCGATCGGGCAGCCGACGGCGGCCGCCGCGTCCGCGTACGGCAGCCCGGCGAGCTGGGTGAGGACGAATGCCTCGCGGCGCGGCGCGTCGAGCGTCTCCAGGAGGTCGAGCAGGGCCACGCCCTCCTCGAAGCCGGGCAGGCCGCGCGGCTGGGCCCGCTCCGCGGCCGCCTGCCAGTCGCCGGTGTCGGCGATCCGCGGCCGGGATGCCGCCGTGCGGAAACGGTCGGCGACGGCCCGGCGTGCGATGGCGAGGAGCCAGGTGCGGGCACTGGACCGGGCGGCGTAGCCGGGCAGCGCGGTGAGGGCCCGCAGGTACGTCTCCTGGGTCAGGTCGTCGGCGGCGTGCAGGTCGCCGCTGAGGTGGGCGACGAAGCGCCAGACGTCGCGGCGTGTGGCCTGCACGAACTCTTCGAATGCCCGGGCGTCGCCGTCGCGCGCCGCCAGCGCCCACTGGGTGATTTGGTCGTCACGGCTCCGGTCCGCGTCGGTCCGGGACCGCACAAGGGTATGGGTCATCGCAAAAGGTCCTTCGGTGAAGGGAGTTCGGGAAGCGGCGTGGACGCACGGCGGGGGAGTGGACCCGCCCCGCGTGCGCGGACGCCGAAGATCCGCCCGGCACCGAGGGGTGCGGGCGGTGTCAGGAACTGGCCGGAAGGACCGGCGGACCTCTGCGGGAGACGACGTACTGGAGAAGGACCCCGCGCAGCCGCGGCACGGGTACGAGAGCACCGACGTGCGGCGGCGCCGGCGG
Source organism: Streptomyces sp. NPDC018029 (assembly GCF_044327655.1). Lineage (NCBI taxonomy): Bacteria > Bacillati > Actinomycetota > Actinomycetes > Kitasatosporales > Streptomycetaceae > Streptomyces > Streptomyces sp. NPDC018029. Next base: position 346,137 of record NZ_JBIRFV010000006.1, read on the forward strand.
CAGGGACGCGACGAGGATCGCGAGAACGAGCCGCAGCGGTACGAAGACGGCCGCGGCGAGAGCGCGTCCGGTACGGAAGGCCGCGGCCTCACCGCGCCACAGCCACAGGGCGCAGATCAGCGCGGCGACGACGTGGGCGAGGAACATGCCGAGGCCGCTGTGCCCGAACACGGACATGACCCAGTGGGAGATGCCCTCGTCCGGCATCGCGGCCCCGTACATGGCGGCGCCGGACGAGCCGGCACCGGACGGCGGCACGGTCGTCGGCATCGCGTGGTTGAGGTGGTTCATGCCGTCGTCGGGGTGGGCCCGCGCCGCGCCCGGCGGCCCGCTCCCGTCCGTCGGGGCAGCCATCCGCTGTGCCAGGCCGAACAGTTCGTGCAGGCACAGCTGGGCCGCGACCGTGGCGCCGGTGACGGGCACCGCGCCGCGCTCACGCCCGGTGAGCCACCACGCGGCGGCCACCGTGGCGGCGAACGCGTAACCCACCGCCCACCAGGGCAGCGCGGCACCGGACATGACCGTGTGGCCGAGGGCCGTCGCCACCACGCACACGGCCGCGAACATCGCGGCTCGTGCGAGGCGGAACCCGGGCCCTGAGGTCATGGGGAGCATCGTGCCAGGCGGCGGCCCGGTGCGGGGCGGCGAGTCCAAGAGATGCCCGAAGTGCCCGTATAGCGCGCGCAACCGCCAAAACCCCTTGACGTGATGTGTACGCAACGAAAATGATCTCGTCCAGTGGTCGGCATTGCCGAACTGCGTTCGTCCATGCGCCACTTGGCACGTTCACCGCGTGCCACCTCAAGAGATCACCGCGTACCACCTCACGATGGGAATGCCGATGCACCTGCGCCCCGCCGTCCGGTCCCTGCTGACCGCCGCGGCCGCCCTCGCCCTCGGAGTCGTGGGCCTCGCCGCCCCCGCCCACGCGTCACCCGCCGCCTCCGCGCCGGCTTCGGTCCTGGGCATCCCGCCCCGCGGCGCCAACGACTGGTCCTGCAAGCCGGACCCGGCACATCCCGAGCCGGTCGTCCTGGTCAACGGCACGTTCAAGCTGATGGCGGAGAACTGGGCCACGCTCTCGCCGAAGCTGAAGAAGGCGGGCTACTGCGTCTTCGCGTTCAACTACGGAAAGCTGGCGACCGCTCCGGTCCCGCGGTCGGCCGCCGAGCTGAAGGACTTCGTGGAGGCCGTGCGCGGCGCCACGGGCGCGGCGAAGGTGGACCTCGTCGGGCACAGCCAGGGCGGCATGATGCCCCGTTACTACGTGAAGTTCCTCGGCGGCGCGGACAAGGTCGACGACCTGATCGGCCTCGTCCCGTCCAACCACGGCACGACCAACCCGCTGACCAAGCCGCTCGGCGACCTCGCGTGCCCCGCCTGCCTCGACCAGATGGCGGGCTCCGAGCTGCTCACGAGGCTCAACGAGGGCACCGAGACACCGGCGGGGCCCGACTACACGGTCCTCACCACGCGGTACGACGAGATCGTCATCCCGTACACGAGCGCCCTGCTGAACGGGCCGAAGGAGTACGTCACCAATGTCGTCCTGCAGGACCGCTGTCCGCTGGACCCGTTCCTGCACGACCAGGTGACGAAGGACCCGGTCGCCGCCCAGTGGGTCCTCGACGCACTGGGCCGGAAGGGTCCGGCCGACCCGGACTTCCGGCCCAGATGCCTCGGCTAGCGGCGCCGCCTCGCGCGTAGGCGGTCGCCCCCAGGGTGCCTGCGGTGCCTACGGCCGGTCGGCCACGTCCTGTCCGTCCAGGACCTCGACCGTGTCCCGGGGCACCGGCACCTCGGGGGTGCCGCCGTCTTCGGTTTCGCGGCGGCGTGCCAGGACCCCGCCGACGTATCCCGCGATGGGCTGCGTGTACCGGGCGGTCAGGGGGCCGACGATCACCAGGATCAGTACGTACGCCGTCGCCAGCGGTCCGAGCGACGGCTCGATGCCCGCGGTGACCGCGAGCCCCGCGATGACGATGGAGAACTCGCCCCGCGCCACCAGCGCACCACCGGCCCGCCAGCGGCCCTTGACCGAGATGCCCGCGCGGCGGGCCGCCCAGTACCCGGTGGCGATCTTCGTCAGAGCGGTGACGACGGCGAGCGCGAGCGCGGGCAGCAGCACCGGCGGAATGCTCGTCGGGTCGGTGTGCAGCCCGAAGAAGACGAAGAAGACGGCCGCGAAGAGGTCCCGCAACGGCGCGAGCAGCGTGTGCGCGCCCTCGGCGACCTCGCCGGACAGCGCGATGCCGACCAGGAACGCGCCGACGGCGGCGGACACCTGGAGCTGCTGCGCGATGCCCGCCACGAGGATGGTCAGGCCGAGCACCACGAGGAGCAGCTTCTCCGGGTCGTCGCTGGAGACGAACCGGGAGATGAGCCGCCCGTACCGCACCGCGATGAAGAGGACGATCCCCGCGGCGCCGAGCGCGATGGCGAGCGTGAGACTGCCCGCGGCCAGCCCGACACCGGCCAGCAGGGCGGTGATGATGGGCAGATAGACGGCCATCGCCAGGTCTTCGAGGACCAGGACGCTGAGGATGACCGGGGTCTCGCGGTTGCCGAGCCGGCCGAGGTCCCCCAGGACCTTCGCGATGACACCGGACGAGGAGATCCAGGTGACACCGGCGAGCACGACGGCGGCGACCGGACCCCAGCCCATGAGCAGCGCGGCGACGGCACCCGGCAGGGCGTTCAGCGTGCAGTCGACCAGACCGGCCGGGTACTGCGTCTTGAGATTGCTGACGAGGTCGTTGGCCGTGTATTCGAGGCCGAGCATCAGGAGCAGCAGGATGACGCCGATCTCGGCGCCGATCGCGACGAACTCCTCGCTCGCGCCGAGCGGCAGCAGGCCGCCCTCGCCGAACGCGAGCCCGGCCAGCAGGTACAGCGGGATCGGCGAGAACCGGAAACGCCCCGCGAACCGGCCGAGCAGCCCCAGGGCGAGGATGATCGCGCCGAATTCGATCAGAAAGACAGCGGAGTGCACGCGATCACTCCCGTCCGAGTATCGTCGCGGCGGTCTCCACGCCCTCGCGCGTCCCGATGACGATCAGGGTGTCCCCGCCGGCCAGCCGGAAGTCGGGCGCCGGCGAGGGAATGGCCTCGGCCCGCCGCAGCACGGCCACGATCGAGACGCCGGTCTCGGTCCGCATCCGGGTCTCGCCGAGCAGCCGCCCGTTCCAGTGCGAGGTGGCCGACAGCAGCACGCGCTCGGCGACCAGGCCCAGGTCGGTGGTGTGCAGCAGGGTCGGACTGTGGTGGGAGGGCATCAGGGCGTCGATCAGCGCGTCGGCCTCGCCCGAACTCAGCCGCAGCGACAGCGCGCACTCGTCGGGGTCGTCGGACCGGTAGGCGCTCAGCGTCCGCGCACCGTCCCGGTGCGCGACCACCGACAGACGCCGCTGTTCCCGGGTCGTGAGGTCGTACCGGATGCCGATGCCTGGGAGCGGCGTACGGCTGAGTCGTGAGGCGGGCACAGCTTTTCCCCTTGCGTGATGGATGATCTCCCCCGGCTGTCACCCTATCGGGGCCAAGGATTGGCAAAATCACGCCGGGGCGGGGCCGCTCCGCAGGACCGTCTCGACCGAGTCCGCCTCGTCGGGAGACTTGTCCTCGCGGTAGCGCACGACCCGGGCGAAGCGGAGCGTGACGCCGGCCGGGTAGCGGGTGGACTTCTGGAGCCCGTCGTAGGCGATCTCCACGACCAGTTCGGGCCGCACCGTCACGACGTAACCGTTCTCCTCGACCGCCAGCTCCTGGAGGCGCTCGGTCTGCCAGGCGAGCATCGCGTCCGTCATCCCCTTGAACGTCTTGCCCAGCATGGCGAACGTGCCGTCGGGCCGGCGTGCGCCCAGGTGCAGGTTGGAGAGCTTGCCGGTGCGGCGGCCGTGGCCCCACTCGGCGGCCAGGACGACCAGGTCGAGGGTGTGAACGGGTTTGACCTTCAGCCAGGAGGCACCCCGGCGGCCCGCGTTGTAGGGGGCGTCGAGCCCTTTCAGCACGACCCCTTCGTGGCCGCGCCCCAGCGTCGCCTCGAAGAACTCCTGGGCCTCGCCGCGCTGCCGCTCGTCGGCCGGGTCCGCCACGAGAGTGCGCCGCACCCGCATCGGCTCGGGCACCAGCGCCGCCAGTTCCGCGTGGCGCTCGGTGAACGGCAGGTCGAGCAGGTCACGACCGGCCACGGACAGGGCGTCGAAGAAGACGGGGGAGAGCGGCAGCCCGGCCGCCGCCGTCGACACGTCGACCCGTGAACCGACGCGCCCCGCGATCTCCTGGAACGGCCGCGGCCGCCCGTCGGCGTCCAGCGCGATGACCTCGCCGTCCAGGATGAAGTGCGACCCCTCAAGACCGAGAGCCGCGGAGGTCAGCTCGGGGAGCCGGGCGGTGATGTCGTCCAGGGTGCGGGTGTAGACGCGTACGACGTCGCCTTCCCTGTGGACCTGCACGCGGATGCCGTCCAGCTTCTCCTCGACCGCGCACGCCCCCAGCTTGTCGATGCCCTCGGCGACCGAGGCGGCGCTGTGCGCGAGCATCGGCAGGACCGGGCGGCCCACGGTCAGCCGGAACTCGTCCAGGGCCGCCGCCCCGTCCGCCAGCAGCGCCTGGGCGACCGGGGCCACGGAACCGGCGAGCATCACCGAACGCCGCACGGCGTCCGCCGGGGTCCCCGTGGCGAGCGCGAGCCCCTCGACCGCCACCGCGTCCAGCGCCCCCTGCCGGACCTCGCCGGTCAGCAGCCCGAGCAGGAACCGCTGCTCGTCGGCGGTCGCGGCGCTCATCAACTCGCCGACGAGACGCTTGCGTTCGGCCTGCGACCCGGCGCCCGCCACCGAACCGATCGCGGTGAGCGCCGCGTCCACCCCGCGTACCGTGAGCGTCGCCTCGGCGGCGGGCGGCACCGTGTGCTTGAGCGTGCTCCAGCCGATGCCGAGCCGGCCCTGGGGCAGTCGGCCCGACAGATAGGGGATGGCGATCGGCACGTCGTCCGGCTCCGCGGCCCGGAACAACTCGGCGAGCAGGGCGATCTTCCGGGACCGCGCCGAGGTGGCGGCCACTTCCTTGGACACGTGTGCGAGCCGGGCGAGCAGCATGAGGCCATCCTGCATCGCGGCGGGGCGTGGCGCATGGCCGGACGCGGCGCCGCCCGCCCGGACAGGCGGCGTCACTCCGCTCCGGGCTCGAAGTCCTCGATGTCCTCGGTGAAATAGCTGTCGTGCCGGATACGGAACTCCTTGAGCTCCTCGGCGCCCCGCCGCGCCACTTCCGCGACCTGCTCGAAGTACTCCTCGCGCGGGGCGCCGGGCGAGAACAGCATCAACATGGACGTGGGCTCGTCGGTGACGTTCTTGAAGGCGTGCAGACCGCCGACGGGGACGTACAGGAAGTCGCCCTCACGGCCCGTCACCCACTTCTCGCCGTTGTAGAGCTCCAACTGGCCGGAGAGGATGTAGAAGGACTCCGACATGGCCTTGTGGAAGTGCGTCTTGGCCCCCGCGGACCGCGGAGCCAACTCCGACTTGTAGAGCCCGAATTCGCCGCCGGTCGACTCATGCGTGGCGAGGTAGTGCGTGGCCCCGCCCGGCGAGGAGATGTCCGGCGGAGTGTCGGCCGTACGGAAGGACGCGTTCACCTCGCCCTTGCTGCCGTGGTAGCGGGGCGGGGGGTACGAGAAGTTGCTCGGGTACGACATGACGCACTCCAGTGCCGGGGGCCCACCGGGCGGCGGACCTTCACCTGCATGCTCGTCCCGGCGCCCGTGGGGTGGTATCCGGCCGGAGGTCGATCTTGTGACGGGGCGGGGAGGAGGACTGGGGGCTGGGGGGACGAGGACCGGCGACCTAGGACTGCGGGCTCGATCGAGACCGGGGCCCCCACCTCCGGCTATTCCGCCATTTGGGTACCCGCCTGGTGGCCGGAAACCCTTGGCTCAAGAAAACGACCGGTGGAGGAAGGCGGAAGGCGGTGCCCGCGCCAGCGAAGTGGTCCGGCACATCGTGGTGCACGACGTGCCCGGTGGACGGTTTGACACGGCGGACAGTGCCGGCCCGGCGGGCCACCATGTCCCGGGCGCGACCGGCCGCCCACACGTCGCTGTGGGACCCATGGATCAGGAGCGTCGGGCAGGCCGCATGGACCGTCGCCTGGCGGCTCACCAACGGCGGGGCCAGTGATGTGACTGGAAGCATCCGCCGAGCTGGGACTGCCCATGCCAGGGCGGAAGTTCAGCGGCGGTGACGATGCTGCGGACACCCAGGTTCGCCCGCTGAGCCGGGGCGGTCTGATCGACGACGACGGAGCAGCCGGCCCACTGCCCGCCGCACTCCTCAACCATCGACCGCACGGCCGACGCCTGGCTGCCCGTCTCGATCCAGTCGTCGACCAGCAACACTCGGTCCCCGGGGCCTACCGCAGCCCGTTGCAGACGCAGCTCCTGACGCGTGCCCCGGTAGTCGGGCTCGCTGCGCCGGGTGACCTTCTCTCCCGGCAAGAGCCCGTCCCGCTTACGCACTGGCAAGAAACCGACGCCCAGTTCCACGGCCGCTGCCGCGCCGAGCAGGAACCCCCGCGACTCGACTCCACAGACCACCGTGACGTCGTCGTCCCTGAACGGGCAGATCAGCTCGCGGACAATCGTGGCGAGCGCCACGGAGTCACGGAAGATCCGCCAGACGTCTGCGTGGCCCTCGATCCACCGGAAGTGCTCCAGGGTGAGGGTGCGTGCGGAAGACGTCATGATCGAGATCCTGCGGACGAATCAGGCGCTCAGGCAACCGGATTCCACGGGGCCGCCGGGTGGCTGCTCATCGGCATCGGCGTCGCCGCGGTTGCCTGGCCGGGGTCCGCCCGCCCCGTCACACGTCGTGGAAGTTCTTGGCGGCGGGAAAGGTGACGCCAGTGCAGCCGCGCCGGGTGGTGATGTCGTCGACGTAGGCGCGGAACAGGGAATTCAGCGCCTTGTGGCCGAGGATGTTGTCGTACAAGAAGTCGACGGTAAGGGTGTGCAGGGCGGGCTTGCCGTCGCAGATGGAGGATGCCCACCATATGCCGTCCCCGCCTCCCGCCGTTCCCGGCTTGAGCCTCTTGTCGTCGCTTCTCTCCTGGAAGCCCACGGATTCTGCCTCGGCACCGAAGTAGGACATCGTGCGCAGCCACCAGGGCGAGCCTGTGAGTGCGTGCCGGGCGTACTCGCGCTGGTCGACGTCCAAGGTCTCGGCGATGGCTCGCACCTGGCTGGGGCCCACGGCCAGCAGGCATCCTTCGGCGGGGTTCGCATTGCGGGCGGGGACCGTGAGGGCGCGGTCGGGCAGTCGGGCCTGTCCCTGTTTCTTGGCCAGTCGGCCGGCCCAACGGCAGGAACCAGCGGCCGAGACGGCCGGGCGCAGCTTCGATGGGACCGGGCTCATCTGCTCGGGCAGAGCCGGTAGTTCGGTTCGACAGTTGATCCGTTGGGTGAGCTGCTGCGTGGCCGAGCGAGCGAGGTGGGCCAGGCGCCGGCGGTCATCGGCGGAGACTTCCGGGTAGAGAGCCACGGCGGTGACATTCAGCAGTTTCGGCGCCGCTCGGCCGCTGCCGGGGCCGCACTCGGCACGAACCGTGATGCGGAAGTTCGTGTACGAGCCCAGCCTGCCGTCGCCCAGCGGCCACTCTTCGGGTTTGCGGTCGGCGACCGCGGTGACGTCGCGCTTCGGACGTCCCCCTTCGCGAGTGAAGAACGGGGAGCCCTTGTCGCCGATCTTGTTGACCGGCTCGGAGTCATCACTGCTCCTGACGATCAGCCGGAACAGTTCGGCGGGCCTGTGCGAGCCACTCACCCTGTAGACGGTGCAGGCGCTGGGCAGATGCCGCACGTCGAGCCGATAATCGTTGTCGTCGTCGGACTGCGCTCGCATCATGCCGCCCTGCAAATCCATCACCTGTGCCCCCGAAACCAGGTGGTCGCAGGCCGCGGCGATGTCGCGTTCGCCGGCAGATCGGTCGCGGAAGTCGTCGACGGTCAGCCAGCCCGCGTACAGGCTCAGCCCGATCCCGCCCACGGCCGTCGTCAGCCACAGCCGGCGCCGGCCCGTACCCATCATGGTTTTCCCCCGCCGCTCCCGTTCACGGCAACTGCCGTGCCGATCACCGAGCTTAGGGGCCTCGCGCCCGCCTCCGCGCCGAGATCGTCGGCGATCAGGCGTGGGCGGTGAGTGGGCACGCGTAGGCCGCGTGGCTGATGTTCCTCAAAGGCACGCGTGTACTCGCTTGTGGCGGGCACCCGACGGGCGTGTTGGTCGACTCCGCCGAGTTCGAGACTCCAGGTGCCAGATGTCCGGCCAATGAGAGAAGAGTGATGTAGGTCACATGGAAAATTCGACATCGTGGCGTAATACCGCCCCTCCCTGAGGGGTCATAAGGGCACAGGCGCCCGGAACCGCAAGACCGAGCACTGGAAACATCAGAAGTGGAGTCCGCTCATGGCCGTCACCCTCGAACAGCCCGCCCGTGCCCGTCTCGTCACCCCCGAGGGTCGTGAGCGTGCCCTGCCCGTGGTCCTGCGCTACTCGGCGGAGGATCCGCTGGCCGTCCAGATGACCTTCCCTTCGCAGGCCTCGCTCGATGGCGCGGAGGTCACGTGGATCTTCGCCCGGCAGCTCCTCGAGGAGGGCCTCACGGCGCCGACGGGCAGCGGTGACGTGCATGTCTGGCCGTGCGGGAGGGCCCGCACGGTCCTGGAGTTCCACTCCCATCAGGGTCTCGCGCTGGTGCAGTTCGACAAGATCGCGCTGCGCCGTTTCCTGGTGCAGTCGTACGCCGTGGTGCCCGCGGGCGGCGAGAGCGAGGGAATCGACTTCGACGAGGGTCTGTCGCGCCTGCTCGGCGGGGTCTGAGCGCTCCGCTGGACGTCAGTGGTACAGCGCGGGCCGCTCGGTCATCTCCACAGTCACCCGCGTGCCGGTGTCCAGCGCCGCGACGCCCGCCTCCGCGACGGCCGCGGCCGCGTACCCGTCCCACGCGCTCGGCCCCGTGACCCGGCCGTCACGGGCGGCGGCGACCCACGCCCGCACCTCACGGTCGTACGCGTCGGCGAATCGGACCACGTAGTCCTGCGGGATCTCCTCGTGCGTGCGGCCCGCCGACCGGACGACCATCGTGTGCGCGTCGCCGAGCCGGGCGCTGCCGCGCTCGCAGACCGCCTCGCACGCCACCTCGTAACCGAATCCGCAGTTGACGAAGACCTCCACGTCGACGACGGCGCCCCCCGACGTCTCGAAGAGCACCAGCTGCGGGTCGAGCAGCCCGTCCGGGGCGCCTGCCGACGGCGTGGGCCGCACCACGGTCACCGCGGTGATCTCCTGGCCGAGCAGCCACCGTGCCGCGTCGATCTCGTGGGAGACGGAGCTGCTGATCAGCATGGATGAGGTGAAGTGCGGGGGAGACGACACGTTCCGGTGACGGCAGTGCAGCAGTAGGGGACGGCCGAGGCGCCCGGAGTCGAGGAGCGTCTTCAGGGCCGCGTACTCGGCGTCGTACCGGCGCATGAAACCGACCTGTATCAGCCTGCGTCCCAGCCGGGTCTCCGCCTCCACGACTCGCAGGGCCGAGGCGGAATCAGGGGTGAGGGGCTTCTCGCAGAGCACCGGGAGGCCGCGCGCGCACGCCGCGAGCAGCGCCTCCTCGTGCGCAGCCTCCGGCGATGCCACCAGGACCGCCTCCACCCCGGGAGCGCCGAGTGCCGCCGACGCCTCGCGGTGCACGGACACTCCCTCGCGTCCCGCCACCGCCGCCTCCGCCCGTGCCGTGTCGGGATCCGCGACCGCGACCACGCGGGCCCCGCCCACCGTCTCGCCGATCCGCCGCACGTGATCGGCGCCCATGTGGCCCGCTCCCAGCACGGCCACCCCCAGCAGATCGCTCACCCCGAGCCCTCCCCGCGTCCGCGTACTGGACGACACCAGCCGCACCCGATCCACCTACCCACCCCACGCACCCCATGGATCCCGGGAGGCCGTCCTACTCCACGGCGCGTTCGGGGTCCGTGCGTCGGGCCACCGTAGCCCTCCGGCGCCGCACCGTCCGCCGCCGGGCCGCCACGACACAGCCCGCGAGCAGGACGACGGAGCCCGCGACGACCAGCAGCACCGCCGGCCAGTCGGAGTCCCCCGGCTGCACGGCCAGGGCGGACTGTCCGGCCGCGTGCGCGGGGCTGGCGGCCGGCGCCGTACGGACCTTCTTCGGCGGCGGCTGCAGCGAGCCGACCGGCCGCACCTTCCCGGCCGCAGCGAACCCCCAGTCGAGCAGCGCCCTCGCCTCCTCGTACACGGCGCGCCCGCTGCCCCCTCGCGGGTTCATCACCGAGACGACGAGCGTGCGCCCGTCGCGCTGGGCCGCGCTGATCAGGGTGGCGCCCGCGTGGCTGGTGTAACCGTTCTTGACGCCGAGCAGGCCCGGGTAGGGCGCCACGCCGTCGGCGCCGGTCAGCAGCCGGTTGGTGTTCTGGATGGGGTACGACCAGCCTCCCGCGGGAAAGTGCGCGACGCGGGTCGAGCAGTAGCGGGCGAACTCCGGGTCGGCGAGCCCGGCCCTGCCGAAGACCGCCAGGTCGTACGCCGACGAGACCTGCCCGGCGGCGTCGTAGCCGTCGGGCGACACCACGTGCGTGTCGTTCGCGCCCAGCTCGCGCGCCTTGGCCCGCATCTCCCGAACTGTCTTCTCCAGGCCGCCGTTGAGACCCGCCAGAACGTGCACGGCGTCGTTTCCGGAGCTGAGGAACACGCCGCGCCACAGGTCGGCGACCCGGTAGGCGCGGCCCTCCGCCACGCCCACCATGCTGCTGCCCTCGCCCACCCCGTCCAGCTCGTGCTCCGCGACGACGTGCCGCAGCTCGGGGTCGAGCCGGGAGAGCGTCGACAGGGCGAAGAGGGACTTGAGCGTCGAGGCGGGCGGCAGCGGGCGGTGCGCGTCCCGCGCCGCGAGCACCTCTCCCGTACCGGCGTCCGCCACGAGCCACGCGCGGGCGGACACGTCGGCGGGCAGCGCGGGCGCGCCGAGGCCGGGCCTGACCTGGACACCGGCCTGGTCGAGCAGGGCGGACGAGTACGCGGGGAGCGGCCGCGGGGGCGCCGGTTCGGCCGGGACGTCCGAGGCGGCAACCGGTGAGGACAGGAGGACCAGAGCGCCGAGGGAGAGGGCCCCGGCGCGTACGGAGGAGGAGCGCGAAAGGTTCCTGATGACCATTCAGCCACCGTAGGAGCGCCGCCGGGAGTCCGCAGATCGGCTTGGCCCGGCTGGAGGTATCCCTGGACCGCCGCCCGGAGCGCCTAAATCGCCGGGACCCGACCCGCCAGGACCCGAACCGCCGGGTGGACGCACCCGACGGTCCGGTCGTCCGGAGGTCAGTCAGGCCGGCAGGTGCTCCTCGACGGCCGCGACGAGCTCGGGGGCGTCGGGCTCGGTCTGGGGCGAGAAGCGGGCCACGACGTTGCCCGCCGGATCGATCAAGAACTTTTCGAAGTTCCATCGCACATCGCCGGTGTGCCCCTCGGCATCAGCCGTGCCCACGAGCTTCCCGTACAGCGGATGCCGCGCCTCGCCGTTGACGTCGACCTTCTCCGTCATCGGGAAGGTCACGCCGTACGTCGCCGAGCAGAACTCGGCGATCTCGTCGGACGTGCCGGGCTCCTGCCCCATGAACTGGTTGCAGGGCACGCCGAGCACGCTGAAGCCCCGGCTCGCGTACTGCTCGTGGAGCCGCTCCAGACCCGCGTACTGCGGGGTGAGCCCGCACTTGGAGGCGACGTTGACGACCAGGACGGCCTTGCCCTCGTACTGGCGCAGGTCGGCGGGGCCGCCCTGCAGGCTTTCGATCTCTACCGCATCGTAAACAGACATGGTGGCGAGCCTACGCCGACCGCGCGGAGCGGGTGAGTCCGATGCTGTCGGGGTTGGATCCCGTCGCCTACGTCTCGCGGTGCAGTCGGCCGCGCGCGACCAGTTCGACCGTGAGTGCCACGGCGATCGCCTGGACCGCCATCAGGGCGATCAGGACGAAGAGCTGCACGGCTCCGGCGAGTGCCGGGGACGCGCCGCCCAGGAGCATGCCGACGAAGGCGCCGGGCAGGGTGACGAGACCGACCGTGCGGGTCTGGTCGAGTCCGGGCAGCAGGGCGTCCGACGCGGCCCGGCCGATGACCTCGAGGCGTGCGTCGCGGTCGGGCAGGCCCAGGGCGATGCCGGCCTCGAACTCGCCGAACCGGGTGCGGAGTTCGTCGAGGGAACGACGGCCCGCGAGGACCGTCGCGGTGAGCGCCCCGCCGATGAGGATGCCCGTCACGGGAATCATGGCGATGCCCTGTACGGGGAGCAGGCCCGCGAGGGTGAGGCCGGTCACCACGGGGACGACGGGGCCCGCGATGGGGAGCGCCGCCCACCACCAGGTGCCGTTCGGGGTGATGCGACGGCCCGCGGTGCGGGTGGCCACGGCGAACATCAGGAGCAGGAAGGCGAACAGCGCGGCCACGTGGTGCACGACCCAGGCGATCACCAGGGAGACGACGGCCAGTTGCGCGGTGGCGCGTACGCCCGCGATCAGGATCTCCCGCGCCCTGCCGCGCGAGCCGTCGGGTGCGAGCCGGCAGACGGCCGCCGTCGTCGCGGCGGCCAGCAGCAGCACCAGCAGGGCGACGGCGAGCGCCGTATTGACCGGCAGAAGGGCCTGGGCCGCGAGATTGCGCACGGGCTCACCCTAGATCGCGGGGGCCGTCTCTCCTGCGACCTGCTCCACCTGCTGTATCACGACGCTCGACCTGTAACGATGTGGTGGGAAAGACGTGTGGAGAAAGAAGGGCTGAAGTCATGGCGCAGCAGGTGCAGGGCGTGGTCGCGCGCGCGAAGGGCGAGCCGGTACGGATCGAGACGATCATCGTCCCGGATCCGGGTCCGGGAGAAGCCGTGGTGAAGGTCCAGGCGTGCGGGGTCTGTCACACCGACCTGCACTACCGGGAGGGCGGTATCAACGACGACTTCCCGTTCCTCCTCGGGCACGAGGCGGCGGGTGTCGTCGAGTCGGTGGGTGAGGGCGTCACCGAGGTCGCGCCCGGCGACTTCGTGATTCTCAACTGGCGCGCGGTGTGCGGCCAGTGCCGGGCGTGTCTGCGCGGCCGCCCCCAGTACTGCTTCGACACGCACAACGCGAAGCAGAAGATGACCCTGACCGACGGCACGGAGCTCTCCCCGGCGCTCGGCATCGGGGCCTTCGCGGAGAAGACCCTCGTCGCCGCCGGGCAGTGCACCAAGGTCGACCCGGCCGCCTCCCCGGCCGCGGCCGGACTCCTCGGCTGCGGCGTGATGGCGGGCATCGGCGCCGCCATCAACACCGGCGAGGTCGGCCGGGGCGACTCGGTCGCCGTCATCGGCTGCGGTGGCGTCGGCAACGCCGCCGTCGTGGGGGCCCGCCTGGCGGGAGCCGCGCGGATCATCGCCGTGGACATCGACGACAAGAAGCTGGAGACGGCGAAGGGCCTCGGCGCCACGCACACGGTCAACTCGCGCTCCGTCGACCCCGTCGAGGCGATCCGCGAGCTGACCGGCGGCAACGGAGCCGACGTCGTCATCGAGGCGGTCGGCCGCCCGGAGACGTACGAGCAGGCCTTCTACGCCCGCGATCTGGCGGGCACGGTCGTCCTGGTCGGCGTCCCGACGCCGGAGATGAGGATCGAGCTTCCGCTGCTCGACGTCTTCGGGCGCGGCGGCGCGCTCAAGTCGAGCTGGTACGGCGACTGCCTGCCGTCCCGTGACTTCCCGATGCTCATCGACCTGTATCAGCAGGGGCGCCTGGACCTGGACGCGTTCGTCACGGAGACCATCGCGCTGGAAGACGTCGAGAAGGCCTTCGAGCGCATGCACCACGGCGACGTCCTCCGTTCGGTGGTGATGTTCTGATGGCGGCCGAAGCCACGGCGGGCGCGTCCGGCGCGCGTGTCGACCACCTCGTGACGTCCGGGACCTTCTCGCTGGACGGCGGCACCTGGGACGTCGACAACAACGTGTGGATCGTGGGCGACGACAGCGAGTGCGTCGTCATCGACGCCGCGCACGACGCGGACGCCATCGCGGCCGCGGTGGGGGAGCGGCGGCTGGTCGCGATCGTCTGCACGCACGCCCACGACGACCACATCGACGCGGCCCCGGCGCTCGCGGCGCGCACGGGCGCGCCGATCCTGCTGCACCCGGCCGACACGGAGCTGTGGAAGCGAACCCATCCCGACCGTGCTCCGGACGGTGAGCTGTCCGACGGGCAGGAACTGGCCGCCGCGGGCACGACCTTGACCGTGCTGCACACGCCCGGCCACTGCCACGGCGCCGTGAGCCTGTACGCGCCCGGCCTCGGCACGGTGTTCACCGGCGACACGCTGTTCGCCGGCGGTCCCGGTGCGACGGGCCGTTCCTTCAGCGACTTCCCGACGATCGTGGAGTCCATCAAGGAGCGGCTCCTGACGCTGCCGCCCGAGACGGTGGTGCGGACCGGACACGGCGACAGCACCACGGTGGGCGCCGAGGCGCCGCACTTGGAGGAGTGGATCGCCAGAGGGCACTGAACGGTGCGGAACGCTTAGTTCCGCCGACTGGCGCCGACTGCCTCATGGCCCCGCGTGGATCGCCGCGCGGGGCCATAAGGCGTACTGGCCCTGTTCCGCAATCTTCGATAAGTTAGGCAAGCCTTACCTAATGGAGGTTGAGAATGGGTGTCCGTCACAGCAGCAGCACGACCGTGCCCACAGCGGCGGCACGCGCGCGTTCCGTGCTTGCCACCGCGTGGTCCTGCGCGGTGACCACAGAGATCGGCAGGGACGAACTCGTGGGCGCGCACACCGTCACCGAGGACGGCAGGCTCCTGCTGTCACCGCCCGAGGACAGCGCGCTCGCCGCCGCCCTCATCTGCATGCCGCGCGGCGAACCGTCCACCATGGTCGAGTTCGCCGACGTGGCGCCGGTGCCGCTCAGGGACCGGATCCGCGCGCGGCTCTGGCTCTCGGGGGCGCTGGCGCACGACGGGGAGCACCTCGTCTTCGAGCCGACGTGCGCCGTGCTGCACGACTCCACCGGGGAACGCCAGGGAATCGAGCTCGACGAACTGGCCCTGACGGTGCCCGACCCGCTCGCCGAGGCGGAGTCACGCCTGCTCACCCACCTCGCCGACGCGCACCCGGACGCCGTCGAGCAGCTCACCCGCCTCATCAGCCCGGACAGCCTCCAGGGCGTCGTGCGCGTCCGCCCGCTCGCCATCGACCGGCACGGGATCTCGCTGCGCCTCGAACGCGCCCGCGGCCAGGCGGACGTCCGTCTCCCGTTCCACCAACTCGTCGAGGACGTCACGCAGGTCACGGAGTGCATGCACGCACTCCTGATGAAGGCCCGCCTCTCAACCACGCGGCGCGGGCGGCCCGTCGGAGGCGTCGGCGGCTGACCGCATCGACCGCAGCGCCAGCACCAGCACCCCGATGTCGTCGAGCAGCACCGGGTCGGGCAACAGATCGGTGGGCAGTACGAGATAGGCGACCGCGCCCCAGAAGACCCACTGCCGCTCGACGGGAAGCCCGGCTCTGCGCAGGGCGCGGCGGGTCCGGACGAGACGTACGAGCAACACGACCGCGACGGCGAGGGTCGCGGCGACCAGAACGGCGGCGCCGACAAGGAATACGGTCAGGTCCGTGCTCATACCCACGCACGGTAATCCAGTTGAGGTGCCACGTCCCGCAGGGATGATGGCGTGGTGACAAAGCCGCCGAAGCTCATGCAGCCCTCCTCTTCTCTCGTGCCCACCGAGCCCGTCCCGCCCGTTCAGGCACTGATCATCGTCGACATGCAGTCCGCTTTCGTCGCCGGCGACGACGCCGTGCCCGACGCGGAGCGGCTCCTGGACCGGGTGACGGGTCTCCTGGCCGAGGCCCGTGAGAACGGCGCGCTCGTCATCCAGTTGCAGAACGACGGAGAGCCCGGCACCCCCGACGAGCCGGGTACCCCCGGCTGGGCGCTCCATCTGCCCGTCGACACCGACCGGGGCGAGACCGTCGTGCGCAAGACCGTCGACGACGGCTTCGAGGACACCCGGCTCGAAGAACTGCTGCGCGACGCCGGTGTACGGGACCTGGCCGTCTGCGGTGTGATGTCGGAGATGTGCGTCAGGGCGACGGCCAGTACCGCCCTGGAGCTGGGCTTCCGCGTCGTCCTTCCGCACGACGCGCACGGTACGTACGACATCCCGGCCGCGGAGGGCATCAGCGACGTGGTGCCCGCGGCGACGGTGTCGCGCGTGGCGGAGTGGACCCTCGGCGACGAGGTCGAGATCGTCGCACGGGCGGCCGATGTGAGCTTCATGAAGCCGTAGCGGCGAGCACGGGCGCGGCCCGGGGGCATGGGCGAACGGCCGCCCGGGCCGACCGTGCGACGTGGTGTCAGTCGGCGGCAGGGCCCGAGGGTGAGTCCGCCTCCTGCCTCCGCCACCTCCAGTTCCAGAGCTCGAGCGCCCGGTGATCGTGCTCGAAGCCCGGGCCGAGCGGCCCCACTCGCTCGTACGCCTCCTCCGTCCGCGGGTCGTCGCGGCGGGCGAGACCCCAGGCGGCCTCCAGGCGCACGAGCAGGTCGTCTTCGTCCAGCAGCGACATCAGGGCCTCCGCGACGGCGGGCGCCTGGTCCCGGGATGCGGCGAGGGCCACCGCTGCCCCGCGGCGCGCGGCGGCGTCCGAGCTCTCGGCCATGGGGAGCAGCGCCCGGGTCACCTCGGGCCACAGCGCCTCGTCGTCGGCTCCCACCTCGCAGGCCCGGAGCCGCACTTCCACGTCCGGGTCGCGGGTGAGGACGAGCACCGCGTCCCGCGCGGCCGGTGAACGCAGCCCGTCGTTCGTGACGAGGGTGTACGGCACTTCGCGGCGTACGCGGGGATCGGGGTGGCCCGCGTGACGGAGTCCGACGGCCTCCTGATCGGGGTGCTCGTACTCGGTGAGGGCGTTCAGGACGGTGGCCAGGACCGCGCTGTCCGTCTCTTCGGCGGCCCAGGCGATCAGGAGCTCGGTCTCCTTCTTCCCGTAGTGATGACGCCCGGGGTCGACGAACGAACGCAGCCGCAGGTAGTCCGCCACGAACCGCCGGTGCGCCGGGTCGCGATGGTGACGGTGGGCGACCACGGCCGACCAGGTCTCATGGCTGCGGCGCCCGGCGAGGACCCAGCAGATCGCCGACCAGTCGGCGTGCTGCTCGTCCGGGTGCCGCACGGCGCGGGCGACCAGGTCGTCGACGGGGGTCAGGATGCGGAAGGCCCATTCGAGCGCGGTCAGGATGCCGCCGTGCCCGGCCCGTACGGCGAGCCCGCCCAGCGAGACCTGGTCGACCCAGTCGTACTCGCCGTCCGCGACCCGCTCCGTGACCGCGGGCCCCACCGCGCCGGTCCTCCGCCGCAGCTCCTCCTCGACGCCCGTCTCGTACCAGTCCCGGGCCAGGGCGATGAACCGTTCCCGCGTGGCTTCCGGCAGCCGCAGCCGGGGCTCCGTGCCGAGGACGGCCGAGAAGACCGCGTATGAACCGCCGTCGATCGCGCGCCACAGCGGTGTGGTCCCGTCCGGAAGCGCCCGGTCGGGATCGGCCCCGCCCTCCACGAGCACGTCGGCGACCGGCGCGTCGTACGCCGCCACGGCGAGCCCGAGCGCAGACAGCCCGCTCGCGTCCACGGCGTCCACCGCGTCCGGATCGGCCCCTTCTTCCAGCAACGCCCGTACCGCGTCGGCGTCCCCCGCCCGCACCGCCGACACGAGCCGCACCCCGAGCCCGTCCTCCGCGTCCATCCACCCGCCCCCTTGATCCGGCCGACGCCGCACGCGTGTACGAGGTTAGAGAGGCAGCGCGCACACCGCGACCGGTGAGGCGAACGGTGTGCCCGCGAGGCGGAGTGTGCCGCTGCGGGCGTCGACCTTGAAGACGCTCACCGAGCCCGACTTCTGGTTCGCGGTGAACAGCAGGCGCCGCGACGGGGAGAACGCGAGCTGGCGGGGGAAGTCACCCTCGACGGGAACCGTGTCGAGGAGCCGGAGCCGGGCGCCGGCGCGCTCGATCGCGTACCGGGTGATGCTGTTGTGCCCACGGTTGGCGAGGAAGGCGAAACGGCCCTCGCGCGTCACCACGATCTGCGCCGGATAGCTGGTGCCTTCCCCGGTGCCGGTCGGCTGCGGGCTGCCCGGGGTGAGGCGGCCGGTGGCGGGGTCGTACGCGCAGACGACGACCGTGTTGTCCAACTCGGCGGCGACATAGGCGAAGCGGCCCGAGGGGTGGAAGGTGAGGTGGCGCGGACCCGCGCCCGGCCGGAACGTCGCGTGCGAGACGCGGCGGAGCGTGCCCGCCTTCTCGTCGAGACGGTAGGTGTAGACCGTGTCGTTGCCGAGGTCGACGGCGAGGATGTGGCGGCCGTCCGGGGCCGTGATGATCTGATGGGCGTGCGGACCCTCCTGCCCGGGCCCCGGCGGCGGCGCGGAGTGCGTGACGAGGTCCGTCCGCTCACCCAGCGCGCCCGACGCCCCGATGGGGTGCACGGCCACACTGCCGGAGTTGTAGTTCGCGCTGAGCAACCAGCGTCCGCCGGGGTGCACGGAGAGGTGGCAGGGGCCCGCGCCGCCGGTGTCCCGCGTGCCGAGGACGTCGTGCTTGCCGGATGAGGAGAGCGCGATGGCGGTCACGCCGCCCTTGTTCCGCTCGTTGACGGCGTAGAGCGTACGGCCCGAAGGGTGCAGCGCCAGGTATGAGGGGTCGGGGACGCCGGTGAGCGTCCCGGTTCCGGTGACGCGGCCCGTCACGTCGTCGTACGTCGCCAGGCCGATCCCCGAACCGCCGCCTTCCTGCGAGGTGTACGTCCCCAGGAACAACTGCCCCTCGCGGCGCGGCCGGTGGGCGGCCGAGGTGGCGGGGTCCCGGCGTACGCGGTCCGGGCGCTGCGGGCCCGCCGAGTCCGACGACGCGCAGGCCGAGACCGACGACAAGGCTCCCGCGCCGGCAGCCCCCACGAGTGCGCCGATGAACCGCCGCCGCCCCGGGCTGCCGCTTCCGGAACCCGTGGCCGACCCTGTTCCGCTGTTCATGCCTGCACCTCGTGCGTCGGTGGTGACGGATGTGGCCAACACAGTGCCCCGTGTCCGAGGAAAGGGACAAGAGGCACCCGCGTCGGCGCAGGGCGCGCACCTGTTTGCCGTACGCCGAGAGTCATCACTCCGATACGGTGTGCGAGCGATTGTTGTCGAATGCCCGTAGACGTACAGGAGTTGCCGAGTGGACCACAGCCGTCTGATCAGGATCAGCACCGTCCTGGCCGCGTTCGGAGCAGCGGGCGCCATGGCGGCCGCACCCACCGCGAGCGCCACGGCCACCGCGACCGCCACCGCCGCACCGGCACCCCCGGTGGCCGCCGGTGCCGTGCACGAGCCGTGCACGGGGGAGTTCCGCGGTGACGCCCGCCTCGGCCCCGCCTGGCTCCCCAAGAAGTGGCAGCGGCCCGTCGGCCCGCTCCTGAAGGACTGGAAGCGCACGGGCAAGCTGTCGCCGAAGGCCTTCCTGAAGAAGTACTGGGAGGGGCCGGCCGACACGGGCAGCTGGAAGTACCCGCCCAACGACGGCTTCGAAACAATCAACGGCCACGTCGACAAGCACCCCGAACTCCTGGAGAAGGGCGAGGAGCTGGACCGCTTCGGCTCGGAGTACGGCGGGTACCTCGCGCCCGCCGGGGACTCCTACGCGAAGCGCGCGCTGCCTCCGCAGAACCTCAACACCCGCGACGCCGCGTTCGCCTGCGACTACCGCGTCTACGAGGTCAACAAGCCCTTCTATGTCTGGCAGGGTCGCATCGCCCCCTGGTTCGAGCAGCCCGGCCGCGGCCAGCAGATCAAGCTGGACCCGGCCTTCCTGGACCCGGGCGAGGGCCAGCGCCTCAACGTGAAATGGCTCCTGGACCACGGATACCTCGAGCCCGCGAACGACTGACGCCCGTGGACGTCGGAGAAGCCGCGGCGGCTCTGCGCGCCGCCCACGTGGCCGACGGCTACTACTGGATCGAGGGCGTCCACGAACCGACCCCCACGCCCCCAGACTTCGTCTACCTGCGCAGGATCGAGGACGGGGCGTGGGAGGTCGGAACGTACGAGCGAGGCGCGCACCACCCCCTCGCCCGGCACGCGGTCGAGGCGGCGGCCTGCGCCCACCTGCTACGCCAGTTGATCTGACCGTGCGTCGCGCTACCGGGTAGTCGGCAGCAGGCCGAGGGCGGCCTCCGGTCCGCTCTCGGCCTCGCAGGCGTCCACGCCGTGCGCGTCCCACGCGGGGAACGGATCGTACGACGGGACCTCCTCGCCCTCGGCGAGCAGACACCGTTCCAGAGCTGCCCGCAATTCCGGGGCGCGCAGGTCGACGCCGATGAAGACGAGTTCCTGGCCCTGCGTGTCGTCCGTGGTGCGCGCCCCCGAGGGCTCGAAGCGGGCGACGGAGCCCGCCTGTGACCACAGCCCGGTGATCCTGGGCCGGCTCGCCAGCCAGAAGAACCCCTTGGAGCGCAGAATCCGCCCGAAGCCGCCGCTGTCCATCTCCTCCGTGACGAAGGACCACAAGCGGCCGGGGTGGAAGGGCCGGCGGGCGCGGAACACCGTGCTGGAGATCCCGTACTCCTCGGTCTCCGGCACGTGGTCACCGTTCAGTTCCCGCACCCAGCCGGGTGCCTGCTGGGCGCGCTCCAGGTCGAACAGGCCGGTGTCGAGAACCTGGGTGAGCTCCACCCGCCCCCGGGTGGCGGGCACGACGCGGGCGAGCGGGTTGAGGCGCGCGAGGGTGGCCGTGAGCCGGTCGGCGCTCTCCGCGTCGACCAGATCGAGCTTGTTGAGGACGATGACGTCGGCGAATTCGACCTGGTCCATCAGGAGGTCGCTGACGGTGCGCTCGTCGTCCTCGTACTGATCCAGGCCGCGCTCCACCAGGCCGTCACCGGCGGACAGTTCCGCGAGGAAGTTCGCGGCGTCGACCACCGTCACCATCGTGTCGAGGCGGGCGAGGTCGCCGAGCGTCGCGCCGTCGTCGCGCGGGAACGCGAACGTCGCGGCCACCGGCATCGGCTCCGAGATGCCGCTGGACTCGATGAGGAGATGGTCGAAGCGGCCCTCGGCGGCCAGCCGGCCGACCTCTTCGAGCAGGTCGTCGCGGAGCGTGCAGCAGATGCAGCCGTTGGTCAGCTCGACGAGGCGCTCCTCGGTGCGCGACAGCGCGGCCTCGCCGCCGCGCACCAGGGCGGCGTCGATGTTGATCTCGCTCATGTCGTTCACGATCACCGCGACGCGCAGGCCCGCGCGGTTGGCGAGAACGTGGTTGAGCAGCGTCGTCTTGCCCGCGCCGAGGAAGCCGGACAGGACGGTCACGGGCAGCTGGCCGGCCGTCGCGGGTCGTGCGTGCGTCATGTGCGTCAGCTCTCCGGGCGCAGCAGACCGCGCTCGTACGCCTTGACCAGGCGCTGCGGCACCATGTGCGGCACGCCGTCGACGGTGACGGGCACCAGCTGCGGGGTGGTGGCCTTCCACTGGGCGCGACGGTGCCGGGTGTTGCTGCGCGACATCTTCCGCTTCGGTACGGCCATGAGGTCCTCCTGGTGGGGTGCGGGGGTGCGGGGGTGCGGGGGTGCGGGGGTGCGGCCCGCACGGCAACGCTATATGAAAATGAAACCCATTAACAACTCGCCCGGCTTCCGGGGTGCGGCCGACTCCGGCCCGGCCCTCGGTTGACCCTCACGTCACGTCAGGCTGCAGGCTGTGCGTCGACGAAAGGCGAGGTCCATGAGTTACACCGTCGGTCAGGTCGCCGGTTTCGCGGGGATCACCGTCCGCACGCTGCACCACTACGACCGGGCCGGGCTGCTCACGCCCGGCGAACGCAGCCCCAGCGGCTACCGCCTCTACAGCGACGCCGATCTGGCCCGGCTGCAACAGATCCTCTTCTATCGCGAACTCGGCTTCGCCCTCGACGAGATAGCCGAGATCCTGGCCGACCCCCAGGCCAACGCCCTCGCCCAGCTCAAGGCCAGGCGCCGGGCGCTGCGTGAGCAGATCGACAAGCTGGAGCGTCTGGTGGAGGTCGCCGAGCGGGCCATGGAGGTGCAGCAAACCGGGGTGAGTCTCAGTCCCCAGGAGCGGTTCGAGGTGTTCGGCGAGATCACCTTCGACCTGAGCTACGCCACCGAGGCCGAACTGAAGTGGCAGGACAGCGCGGGCCATCGCGCGGCCATGAAAAGTGCCGCCGACCACTCCAAGGAGGACTGGGCGCGGCTCATGAGCGAGGCCGCGCAGTGGCGGGAAGGGCTGCTTGCCGCCTTCGACGCGGGGGAGCCCGCGGACGGCGCGCGGGCGCGGGAACTGGCCGAGGCCCACCGGCAGCACATCTCCCGCTGGTTCACGCCGTGCCCGCCCGAGATGCACCTGCGCATCGCGGACGACTTCGCCACGGACCCCCGCGCCTTCGCCCTCGTCGTGCCACCGCCCCAGCAGCGACCGGGGCTCGCCGCGTATCTGCGTACAGCGGTGGAAGCGAATGCCGGGGCGGGCCGCCGCGACATCCGCGCTGGCGCCAGCGCTTGTGCCGATGCCGACGGTGAGGCCCGCGCCAGGTCTCGGGCTGCTCGTGGCGCCGCGGTAAACCCTGACGCTAAACCTGAGGGTGAGGGTGCGGCTCTCTCGCCCGCCATCCTTTCCACCCCCTCCACCTCCTCTGCCCCCTCTGCTCCCGAAGGAAGCCGATGACGCGCATTTTGATCGCTGCGGCCGGTTCGTACGGCGATGTCGCCCCGTACACCGGTCTGGGCTTCCGGCTCCGCGAAGCCGGTTACGACGTCGCACTCGCCACGCACGGCACCTTCGCGCCGCTCGTCGAGGCCGCGGGCCTGAGGTTCCGCGAGTTGCCCGCCGACTCCGGCGGCCGGCAGGGCGTGGGCGGGCGCAAGGAGCTCATGCGGGCGGCCTCCGTCTTCGTCCGCGACCTCGGCGGCGGCCTGGTCGACGCGGCCGTGCGGGGCGCGGACCTGCTGGTGCTCTCCACCACCACGGCGCCGCTCGGCTGGCACCTGGCCGAGGCGATGGGCGTGCCGACGCTGGGGGCGTACCTCCAACCCACGCATCCCACGAGGGAGTTCCCGCCCGTCATCGGCGGCACGCGGTCGCTCGGCGGCTTCGGGAACCGTGCCCTCGGCGGCTTCTCCCTGCGCATGGTCGACCGGGTCTACGCCGACGCGGTGCGCGACCTGCGCGCCCGTCTCTCCCTGCCCGCCACCGCGCCCCGCGTGATGCGCGCCCGGCAGGAGCGGGCGGGCCTGCCGGTGCTGCACGGCTTCAGCCCGGCCGTGGTACCGCGGCCGGCGGACTGGCGCGCCGGACTCGACGTCGTCGGCAACTGGTGGCCGCACCACGATCCCGAGAACCCGCTCCCGTCGGAGCTCGACGATTTCCTGCGGGCCGGGCCGCCGCCGGTGTTCATCGGGTTCGGCAGCATGGCGGCGGGGGAGGGCGAGCGGCTGAGCGAGATCGCGGTGACGGCGCTGCGCGCGGCCGGGCTGCGAGGCGTGCTGCAGGCGGGCCGGGCCGGGCTCGCCGCGTCCGGCGACGACATCCTCACCGTCGGCGAGGTGCCGCATGCGCTGCTGTTCCCCCGGGTGGCGGCCGTGGTGCACCACGCGGGGGCCGGGACGTCGGCGGCCGCGCTGCGTGCGGGTGTCCCCGCCGTCCCCGTGCCGGTCACCGCGGACCAGCCCTTCTGGGCGGCTCGGCTCGCCTCCTTGGGAGCGGCGACCGATCCGATCCCGTTCAGGCAGCTCACCGCACCCCGCCTCGCCGAGGCGCTCGGCCGCGCGGTACGCGAAGGCGCGTACGGGCGGGCCGCCGACCGCCTTGCGGGGGTGATGGCGACGGAGGACGGCGCCGGGGAGATGGTGAAGGCCGTCGAGCGGATCCTTCAGCCGGCGCCTTGTCCGTAACGATCACTTTCCTTGCAAGGGTCAGCCTCCCTGCAACGGTCAAGCTCCCCGCAACGGTCACCTCTCCGCAACGGTCACCTTCCCGGTGGCGGTCGCCTTCCGGGGCGGGCGGCCGGCTCGCGGGCCCGGGCCGGGATCAGGGGCGCCCCGTCGGCGGCACCTCCTCCCCGGCGGGCACGGGCCCCGGAGGCGTGCCGTCGCCGAACGGGCGGCCGCCCAGCTGCTCCCGGTGATGCGGGGTCAGCCACCCGGAGAGGTCAGGGCCCAGCGGCACGATGCCCGTCGGATTGATGCCGGTGTGTACTTCGTAGTAGTGCCGCTTGATGTGGTCGAAGTCGATGGTGTCGCCGAACCCGGGGGTCTGGAACAGATCCCTGGCGTACGCCCACAGGACCGGGTCCTCGGCCAGCTTCCAGCGGTTGCACTTGAAGTGGCCGTGATAGACCGCGTCGAACCGCACCAGCGTGCTGAACAGCCGGATGTCCGCTTCCGTGATCGTGTCCCCGACGAGATAGCGACGGGTCGCCAGGTGCTCGGAGGTGAGCTCGAGGCGGCGGAAGACATCGCGGCACGCCATTTCGTACGTGGACTGGTCCGGGGCGAAACCCGCGCGGTACACGCCGTTGTTGACGTCGCGATAGATGCCTTCCATGACGGTGTCGATCTCGTCGCGCAGCGGCTCGGGGTAGAGGTCCGGCGCGCCCTCCCGATGCAGGGCGGTCCACTCCGTGGCGAAGTCCAGCGTGATCTGCTGGTAGTCGTTCGTGACGAGCTTGCCGCTCGGGACGTCCACGACGGCGGGGACGCTGACGCCGCCCGGATAGCCGCTCTCGCGGGCCTCGTACGCCTCGCTGAGGAAGCGGATGCCGAGGACCGGGTCGCGGTCGTCGGGATCGAGGGTGAACCGCCAGCTGCGGTCGTCCTGGATCGGATCCGTGACGGCCAGGGAGAGCGCGCTCTCCAGGCCGAGCAGCCGGCGCGCGACGAGCGCCCGGCCGGCCCACGGGCAGGCCCGGCTCACCACCAGGCGATAGCGGCCCGCCTCGACCGGCCAGCCGTCCCCGCCGTCCCCGCCGTCCGCCGTGATGCGGTCGGCGAAGTGGCTCTTGGAACGCTTGAACTCCTTGTGCCCGTACGAGGCGTTGCCCTGCTCGGCGCTCATGACTGGCTCCCTTCCCTTGCGCGGGTGCGGGTGCGGGGCATCGGGGTCCGCTCCGCGGACGGCTCCGGATCGGCGGCTCGCGGGGGCGGCGCGAGATCGTAGATCCGGTCGATGAGCCCTGCTTCGTTGCCCGCGAGGCCCGCGCGGCGCAGCGCTTCGTCGGCCTCCGCGATCGGCCCCGCGAGCAGCGTCGCCGCGGCCACGGGGGAGACCGACGCGGAGTCGGAGAGCGCGGCGCGCGCCGTGTGCAGCAGGCGCAAGCAGGCCTGTGCGGCGAGCAGTTCCTCGGACGTCGTGCCGGTCATGTCGAGCGACTCCTCTGCGCTGGGTGCGTGGTCGGCATCGGGGGATGCCGTCTCCACTCTCGCGCACGGGTCTGACAATTGGCCCCCTATGCCGCCCGGGCGCGGCGGGTGAGCCGCAGGGTGAGGCCGTCCGGCATGAGGGTGAGCCGCTCGGCGACGCGCAGCCGGTAGCCCGGATCGGCGTGCAGGTCGTAACGGCGCAACAGCAGGCCGAGCACCAAGGTCGCCTCGTGCAGTGCGAACTGACGTCCGATGCAGGCGCGTGCTCCCGTGCCGAACGGCTTGAAGACGTGGGGAGGTCGTCCGCGTACGGCCGAAGGGGCGAACCGGTCGGGGTCGAACTCCTCGGGACGCTCGCCCCACGCCGCGGGATCCCGGTGCAGCATCGTCGCGAGGACCAGGGCCCACGCGCCGCGGCGCATCGGGTGGACGCCGCCGAGCGTGGTGTCGACGCGGGCCTCGCGGGCGAACCCCGGAGCGGTCGGCCACAGCCGCAGCGACTCGTCGAGCACCCGGCGCACGTACCGCAACTTGGCCACCTGTTCGTACGCGGGTTCCCCCTCGGAGCCCCAGACCTCGTCGACCTCCGCCCGCGCGCGGGCGAGCACTTCCGGAGAGCGTGACAGGTAGTGCAGCGCGAACGACAGCGCGCCGGACGTCGTCTCGTGGCCGGCGACAAGGAACGTGATGACCTGGCGGCGGATGTTCTCCGGAGTGAGCCGCTCGCCGGTCTCCGGGTGGGCGACCTCCAGCATGCGGTCGAGCAGATCCCCCTGGCCGCCCGACCCCGAGCCGGGGGTGGCCCGACGGGCCGCGATCACCGCGTCGACCGTGCGGTTGAGGTAGGCCATGTCGGCGTCGTTGCGCCGCCCGGCGCCGCGCAGCACCAGCGGGGTCAGCAGAGGCGGCACGACGTTGCGACGCTGGGCGAAGGAGAGCGTGCCCACCATCGCCGACACGAACGGGTGCGGCGCCGAGCGCTTGAAGGAGCCGAAGTCGTGCCCGAAACCGGTGCGGGCGATCGTCTCCAGCGTCAGCTTCGTCATGTCGCCCGGCACGTCCACCGGCCGGCCCGCCGTCTCGCGTTCGTCCCAGCGGGCGGTCAGCTGCCGGGCGACGTCCAGCATCAACGGGTGGTAACCCGCCATCGCCTCGCGGCTGAACCCCGGCGCGAGAATGTCGTGCGCGAGCTGCCAGTTGGGCTCGTGGTTGTACGCGGTGAAGAGCCCGTCGCCCGCCACCGGACGGAGGTTGGCGACGCCGAGGCCCACGTGCTTGGCGAACCTCGACTCGTCGGCCATGTCGGCGGCGAGCTCGGCGCCCCACACGAAGACGAACTCCTTGCCGAACGCCTTGCGCCGGAATATCGGGCCGAGTCTGCGGGCCAGCTTCATCGAATCCTGCAGCGGCGTGCGGACGTTGGCACCGAGGATGTCGCCGAGCAGCGGCAGGCGGTGCGGCGGGTGCGGGATGCGGTGCAGCTCGGGCCAGCCGAGCTCGGCGCTGCGGAACCCCTTCGGGGGAGCAGGGGGCGCGGGCCGCCCGTCCGGACTGTCCGCCGCCGCGGACCGCGTCGTCTGCGCCATCTGCCCATCTCCCTTGTCCGACGGGCCCGTTGGGCCTGTTGTACGTGGATTCAATAGGAGCTCCCAGTGTGGTACCGCTATTGAATTCGCGTCAAGTAAGGTGCCTGCATGGCCGCGAACCCCCAGGAGCGCACGCGCCGCAGACTGAGCACCGAGGAGCGGCGCGAGCAGCTGCTCTCGGTCGGGGCGCGGCTCTTCGCGCAGAAGCCCTACGACGATGTGTGGATCGAGCGGGTGGCCGAGATCGCAGGCGTCTCGCGGGGCCTCCTGTACCACTACTTCCCGACCAAACGGGACTTCTTCGCCGCCGTGGTGCACCGGGAGAGCGAGCGCATGCTGCGCCTTACGGCGGCGGTGCCGGGGCTGCCGGTGCATGAGCAGGTCAGCGCCGGCCTCGACGCGTTCCTCGGGTACGTGGAGAGCCACGCGCAGGGCTTCCGTGCCTTCCACCGGGCCGAGGCCGCGGGCGACCCGCTGGTCCGCGAGGTCTACCGCAAGGGCCTCGCGGCCCAGGAGCGGCAGATCCTCGCCGCCCTCGCCGCGGACCCGTGCGCCGCGGACATCACACGGGACGTGCCTGCACTGCGCCTCGCGGTGCGGGGCTGGCTCGCCTTCATGGTGGCGGTGTGCCTGGAGTGGCTGGAGGAGCCCGATCTGACACGGGAACAGGTGCGTGACCTGTGCGCCAAGGCGCTGCTGGGCGCCATCACGCGCTGAGGCGGAGCACCTCGCGGAGCCGGGCGGCGCTCGTGAAGAGGTGGCCTGCCACGCCGACGGCCTCGGCGGCACGGATGTTCTCCTCGCGGTCGTCCACGAAGAGGACGCGGCCCGGCTCGGTGTCCAGCGCGTCCAGGCACCACTGGTAGGCGCCGGATTCAGGCTTGGCGTGGCCGATGCGGCAGGAGAAGGCGCGCACCTGGAAGTGCCCGAGCCACGAATGCCGCTCTTCGTAGTGGGCGGCCAGCTCCTCCGGAATGTTGGAGAGCAGGGCGATCGGCCGGCCGGCCGCCGCGAGTTCCTCGATCAGCGCGACCATGGTGTCGTCGACGGCGCTCCAGCTGGCCAGGTCGGCCTCGACGAGCCGCGCGATCCGGGCCTCTTCGAAGTCGGTGCCGAGCGCGTCGGCCACCCGCGCCCAGTACTCGGCGCCGGTCACGTCCCCGCGGTCGTACGGCTGCCGCAGCGCCCAGTAGGCATCCCAGAAGGCCTGTTCGGACCCGCCCGCTATACGCGCAAGCCGGGTCTTGCCGTCCTCGGACTGGTGGTGCGCGATGACGCCGAACATGTCGAAGAGCACGACGTCGTGGGCGGTGGCGGTGGTGGTGAGGGTGGCTGCCTGCCGAGCGGCAGGCGCGGCTGTGGGCTGAGGGCTGCGGCTCATGGGGTCACACCTTTCGTACGGTCACGCCCGCGGCGGCCAGCGCCTCGGTCTCCTCTTCCGGCGCCGCGTCGTCCGTGACGACGGCGTGCAGGGCGGTGGCCGGGGCGACGAAGGCCAGGGCGGTACGGGAGAGTTTGGCCGCGTCCGCGACCGCGATCACCCGGCGGGCAGAACCGATCGCGGCGCGCTTGACCGCCGCGTCGTCCAGGTCGTAGGCGGTCAGGCCGTCCGCCGCGGACAGTCCGCAGCATCCGATCACGGCGGTGTCGAAGCGCAGGGCGGCCAGGGACGCCGTGGTCAGCGGGCCGGTGAGGGCCAGCTCGCCCGGGCGGGGCCGGCCGCCGGGCACCAGCAGCGTCACGTCGGGCCCGCCCGTGAGGGCGTTCACCGCGTGCAGCGACAGCGGCATCACGGTCAGGCGTCGGTGCTCCAGCGCGCGGGCGACCTCCAGGCAGGTGGTGCCACTGTCGACGACGACGGACTCCCCGTCGGCGATCAGCCCGGCCACCGCGGCGGCGATGCGCCGCTTGGCCGCGAGGCCCTCCTGCTCCCGCAGCGCGAAAGGCGGTTCCTCACCGCGCAGCAGCAGGCTCCTCGCGCCGCCGCGGTAGCGCTCGAGCACGCCCTGTTCGGCGAGGACCTCGAGGTCGCGGCGGATGGTCATCTCGGAGGCGCCGGTGAGTCCGGCGAGTTCCGCGACGCCGATGCGTCCCGCCTCGCGCACGGCATCGGTGATCTGCCTCAGTCGATCTGTACTGGCCACGCCCAAGTCAAACATCAAATGTGTTCGATAAGCAAGCTTCCGAACATGTCTTATGTTCGTTATGTTCGAAGGCATGGACAGAACCTTGCGGGCCGGCCGAGTGGCCACCTTCGCCTACTTCGCGCTGAACGGCTTCCTCATGGGGATGTGGATCGTCCACATCCCCGCCGTCGAGGACCGGGCGGGGATCAGCCACGCCGTGCTCGGCTGGCTCCTGCTGCTGCTCGGAGCGGGCGCATTCGTGGGCATGCAGATCGTCGGGCCGCTCACCGACCGGCTCGGCGCCCGCACCGTCGTACCGGTCAGCGCGGCCCTGTGCGCCGGGGCCCTGGTCCTGCCAGGACTCGCCACGGACGTATGGACGCTGGGCATGGCACTGCTGGCGCTGGGCTTCGGCAACGGCTGTCTGGACGTCAGCATGAATGCCCACGCCGTACAGGTCGAACGGCACTACCGACGACCCGTCATGTCCGCCTTCCACGCCACGTTCTCCATCGGCGGCGTCCTCGCCGCCCTGCTCGGCGCCGGCACCTTGAGCCGGGGCTGGAGCCCGGCGGCGACGCTCGGCGCGGTGGCGCTGCTCGGCCTCGCGGCCGCCGCGCTCTCCGCTCCCGCGCTGCTGCGGTCCGAGCCCCCGGCCCCGCACATGTCGGCGGAAGCGGAGGAGCCCGCGACGTCCCGCCGCTCAACTCCCCGGCGGATCTGGGCGCTCGCGGCCCTCGCCTTCATGCTCATGCTCTGCGAGGGCGTGGCCAACGACTGGAGTGTGCTGCAGCTGCGCGACGTCCTGGACGCGCCCGCCGCGACCGCCGCGCTCGCCTACGGCGCCTTCGCGACGGCCATGACCGTCGGCCGCCTGCTCGCCGACCGGGTGGCCGCGCGGTTCGGCCCGGTGGCGATCCTCCGCCACGGTGCGACCGTGGCCGCGCTCGGTCTGACGGTGGCGGCCCTGTCACCCTGGACCCTGCCGGCCCTCATCGGCTGGACCGTGTTCGGCGCCGGGCTCTCCGGGTGCATCCCGCAGCTCTTCAGCGCCGCGGGCCACGCGGATCGCGACGCGGCGGGGGCCAATGTGTCCCGCGTCGCGGGCCTCGGCTACCTCGGCATGCTCGCGGGCCCCGCGGTCATCGGCCCGCTGACCCACCTCATGCCGCTCAACCTCACGTTCTTCCTGCCGGTGGCCTTCTGTGCGATCGCGGCCTGCACGGCGGGCGTCCTGCGGGACCAGCGCCAGGATCAGGAAGCGGCGAAACCCGTCCTGAAGTGATGCGGGAGCGCGCGGCGGGACTTGGCGGTGGACGGGCGGGTCCCCGGCCCACGCATGCTTCTGCGGGCCCGAAGTCCGCTGTCAGAGGCGCGTGCGACGATCAAGCGCATGGAATTCGGATATGAGGTGCCGCCGACATGGTGACCCTCGCACGCTCCTCGCTTCTCATGGCCTTCGGGACCGTGGTCTCCCGCGCCACGGGCCTGATCCGGCAGGTCCTCCAGGGCGCGGCCCTCGGCACCGGCCTCCTCGCCACCACGTACAACACCGCCAACACCGTCCCCACCAGCCTCTACACCCTGCTGATCGGCGGCGCGCTGAATGCCGTCCTGGTGCCCCAGCTGGTGCGCGCGAGGGCGAACGACTCCGACGGCGGGACGGCCTTCGAGCAGCGCCTCATCACGCTGGTCGTCTGCGTCCTCGGTGTCGGCACGGCCCTCGCGGTGTGGGCGGCCCCGCAGATCGTCGCGCTCTACATGCGGGACACGCCGGCCAACCACGAGGCCTTCCAGCTCACCGTGGTCTTCGCGCGCTTCCTGCTGCCGCAGATCTTCTTCTACGGGCTCTTCGGCATACTCGGCCAAGTCCTGAACGCCCGCGAGAAGTTCGGGGCGATGATGTGGACCCCGGTTCTGAACAACATGGTGCTCGTCGCCATGTTCGGCGCCTATCTGGGCCTGATGACCGTGCCCGACAGCGTCCAAGGGATCACCGCCGACCAGGTCAGGCTCCTCGGGATCGGCACCACCTGCGGCATCGCCCTGCAGGCCCTCGCACTCGTGCCGTTCGTGCGCGCCGCCGGCCTGCGCCTGCGGCCACGCTTCGACTGGCGCGGCACCGGCCTAGGCAGGAGCGTCAGGGCCGCCCGCTGGACGCTGCTGCTCGTCCTCGCCAACCAGGTCGCGCTGACCGTCGTCACGAACTACGCCAACGCCGCCGACCAGCGCCTGCCGCACGCCGGCGCCGGCTACACGGCGTACTCGTACGCACAGACCATCTGGCTCCTGCCCCAGTCCATCGTCACCGTCTCCCTGGTGACCGCGCTGCTGCCCCGGATGAGCAAGGCCGCGGCGGAGGGCCGCACCGCCGACCTGCGCGGTGAGCTGTCCCGCGCGCTGCGCGTCACCGGGACGGTGATCGTGCCGGCCGGGTTCTTCTTCCTCGCCTTCGGGCCGCAGACCGCCGAACTGCTCTTCGCCCACGGCGCCTCCGACGCCGCGGCCACCGAACCGCTCGGCCATATGCTCCAGGCGTTCGGCCTGGGCCTCATCCCCTTCTCCGCGCAGTACCTCCTGCTCCGCGGCTTCTACGCCTACGAGGACACCCGCACGCCGTTCTGGATGGCGGTCTGGGTGGCGAGCGTGAACATAGCCCTGGCCACCGCCTGCCACCTGCTGCTGCCCGCGCGCTGGGCCGTCACCGGCATGGCCGCCGCCTACACGCTCTCGTACGCCGTGGGCTTGCTGCTCACCGCGCGGCTGCTGCGCCGCCGTCTCGGGGGATACCTCGACGGCCGCCGCCTGGTCCGCACCTACGGCAAGTTGACCCTGGCCTCCGGCCTGGCCGGAGCCCTCGGCTGGGCGGCTGCCCGCGCGGGTGGCGAGACCTCGCTCACCGGCACGGCGGCGACGGCTCTCGGTCTGGCGGCCGGCGGTGTGACGATGGTGGCGGGTTACCTCGCGCTCGCCCGGCTGCTGAGGATAGGGGAGCTGCGCATGCTGCGCCGGTGACCGGCGACCGACCGAACCACCGGCTCCGGGTGCGTGCGCCCGGAGCCGGTGGGGTTTCGCGGGCTAGTGCGGGACCGGGCACACCCCTGAGCCCGAGGCGACCGAGTTGTAGTTGGGCGCGGCCATCGGAGTCGTCGTGTTGCTGCCGAGCTGGATGAGGATTTCGTCGGACAGCAGGTCCTGCTGGCCCTTCAGGGCGTCGGCGACCTTCGTGTCCTTGGGGAAGACCATCTCGGCGGCGATGTTGTCCTGCACGATCCGCGCGAGGTTGTCGAGCGCGGTGAAGACCGGGTCCGCCGGCGGCTCCAGGCCGGGCAGGTCGATCAGGTGGGTGGCGACCTTGGCCGCGTTCATGCAGTCCTTGATGATGATGGTGTTCTGGTTGAGGACGCTCGTCGTCCACTGCGAAAGGACCACGCAGTAAAGGTCGGCCCACGCCTCTTCACCGACCTTGGCACGCCAGGTCTTCATGATGTCCTGCACGCCCTTGATCTGGGCCTGCGAGGCGTGCTCCATGTTGGTGCGGATGTCGGGGTAGACGCTGCCGGAGAAGGTCACGAAGGACGCCATGTCGAACTTCTTGGCCGAGACCGAGGCGCTGATGAACTTCTGGGCACCGTCGAGGATGTTGCCGCACGAGGTGGTCAGGGCCGCGGGCAGACCGGCGGAGGCGAGCTGGCGGCGGGCCGTGGCGAGCTTGGCGGCGTACGCCTGCAGCGGCTCGATCCACGCCGTGGACGTGTTGCTGTTGAACGCCACCATGACGAGGTCGTGGGCGTCGATGCGGTTGGCGTTCGGCAGGTTCGGCACCTTGTTCGCCAGATAGGAGGCGATCACGGAGAAGATGCCGAGCGGGACGTGAGCGATGGACTTCGCCAGCTCGAACGTCTCCGACACGGGATTGGCGGACTGCTGTCCGTCCTTGGTCACCAGGGTGAACCGGCCCCCCTTGGCGTCGTTCTGCACGACGACCACCGGGGAGAGGTGTTTGATCAACTCTTTCTTCAGAACGGCGTAGTTGTCGCGCATTCCGGCGTTGACGGCGAGCATCGAGGCTCGCGCCGTCGTCTGGCTCACGGCCTCTGTGACGGTGCTGTCCGCCGCGGTGGCCGCGGAGCTCGGGGATGCCGAGTAGCCGAGCAGGGCCGCCGTACCGACACCGGTAGCGCCGCCTATGAACCCTCTGCGGGTAGCCATCTTCGTTTTCTCCATTGCGTTGTGCTGATCTGTTTCTGGTGGCTTTTCGATGTGGGGATCGAATTCATGGGGGGACCTTCGGGTTGGGGGGATGGGAGGTGAGGGGTGGGGTGGGGATGAGGGGTGTGGGGTGTGGGGCTTTGGAGGAGGGCGCGGGATGCCGCGCCCGTCGGCGGGGAAGGAACCGGAGTTCCTTCCCCGCCGAAGACAGTGGCCGGGACGGCTACTTGATGTCGCTCTGCTGGGGGACCACGACGCCGAAGCGGTCCTGGATCGTGGCGAGCGCGGACTCGTGCACCTGCTTGGCGGGGATGCCGTTGGGGTTGCCCTTGACCGGCAGCGGCCGGGTCGCGGAGGCGTCACCCACCACGGTCGGGTTGTAGCCGTTGTAGACGGCTCCCTCGGTGGTGAAGAGGGTGCACATGTGGGTCATGAAGCCGGCGATGATGACGTTCTTGCGGCCGGTCTTCTTGAGCTCCGCGTTGAGGTTCGTGTCGTGGAAGCCGTTGGGGACGGCCTTCTCGACGACGGCCTCGCCCTTGGCCGGCTTGAGAGCCGGAATGATCTGTCCGGCCTTCGACTTGAGGTCGTAGCCCTTTTCCACGATGTGGATGACCGGGGTGCCGGCCTTGCGGGCCCGCTCCAGCAGCGCCTTGGTGTTGTCCACCGAATCGCGCCAGCCGGTGAGCTCCATCGGGCCGCCGGTGTAGACGTTCTGGTAGTCGACGAGGACCAGCGCGGCGTTGGACAGCTTCGCGGGCGTCTCGTCGAGCTTCATGATCGTGCGAAGCGTCGTGGTGTCCTTCGCGACGTTCTGCTCGGCGGACGGCGACGGCTTCTTGTCGTTCTGGTCGGTGCGGGCGGCGGCATCGGTCTCTCCACCGCACGCGGTCACGGTGGCCGCGAGCAGGGCGGCGGCACCCAGGACGACGAGCGAACGCAGCGGCTTCGAATGCAGCGGCTTCGAATGCAGCGGCTTCGAGTGCAGCGGCTTCATCAGACGATCTCCTTCTGGGAGGCGGTGACGACCCCGTACAGGTCGGCGATGGTGGCGAGGGCGCCCTGGTGCACCTGGTCGGCGGGGACGTCGGTGCCGGCGACGGGCAGCGAGCGGGTGGCGGTGGCGTCGGCGGCGACCGTGGGGCGGTTGCCGTTCAGGAACGCGCCCTGTGCCGTGAAGGCGACACACATGTGGGTCATCCACCCCGCGATGACGACGTCCTGGCCCTCCTTGAGGTGACTCGCCAGGTCGGTGCCGACGAACGCGTTCGGGACCTGCTTGACGACGACCGGCTCACCCTCGACAGGGGCGACCTTGGGGTGGATCTGGCCGATCTCCGCCCGGATGTCGTACGGGGTTCCCTCCCCGCCGTCGTTGATGACGTGCACGACCTTCGTGCCGGCAGCGCGGGCCCGGGCCAGCAGCTGCGCGGCGGCGTCGAGGGACTGCTCCCAGCCGTCGAGCTCCATCACGCCCTGGGTGTAGGTGTTCTGGAAGTCGATCAGGATGAGCGTCGACTCGGCCAGCTTCGCGGGCGCCTGGACGAAGCCGTTCAGCTCGCGCAGCGTGGTCCTGGACATGGGTGTACCGCCTTTGCATCGCGTAGGAGAAACACAGCCCGACCTCGGCCCTTTGTCGGTCCGGGTGGCTGTGTCCACAACGCTATGAGCCAGCGGCGGTGTCGACAATGACGTCTAACATGCAGATACCGACCTAGGGTTGGTGGCGCGGCCTTACGGTTGGTTGGCCCAGCCCACGGTTGATTGGCCCAGCCCCACGGCTGGGTGGCACAGCGGCAGCAACACCAGGGGGAAGAGAAGCGTGGCGGAAACCGCGAAACGGCTCATCGTGATCGTGATCTTCGAGGATGTGGACCTGCTCGACATCACCGGGCCACCGGAGGTGTTCGCGCTGGCCCGCCGGGAGACCTCGGACGCGGCCGCCTACGACGTGGTCCTCGCCGCCGAGACCATGGACCCGGTCACCACCGGCGCCGGTGTGCGCGTCCTGCCCGACCTCACCTTCGCGGAGGCCGCCGAGCGCAGCATCAACACCCTCATCGTGCCGGGGGCCGTGGACGTCGACGACGACGGGCGCGTCCACCCTCTCGTCGACCCCGCCCTGGTCGACTGGGTGAAGGTGCTCGCCGCGCGGACGCGCCGGATCACCTCCGTCTGTGTCGGGGCGCATCTGCTCGCCGCCGCAGGGCTGCTCGACGGCAAGCGGGCCACCACGCACTGGTCGACCGCGCCCCAACTGGCCTCCGACCACCCGGAGGTGGAGGTCGACGCCGACCCGATCTTCATCCGCGAGGGCAACGTGTGGACCGGCGCGGGGATCAGCGCCTGTCTCGACCTCTCCCTCGCCCTGATCGCCGACGACCTCGGCGAGGCCGTCGCCCTGCGGGTGGCCCGCCAACTGGTGATGTACCTCAAGCGCTCCAGCGGCCAGAGCCAGTTCAGCGTCCCGCTGGAGCAGGTCTCCACCACCCGGCGCATCGAGGACCTGCGCCACCACATCCTGGGGCACATCGCCGAGCCGCTCACCGTCGTGGACCTCGCCGCCTTCGCCCATGTCAGCGACCGTCACCTGACCCGCCTGTTCAAGAACGAACTGGGCATGACCCCGCACGCGTACATCGAATCGGTGCGCGTCGAGAAGGCCCGCCACGAGCTGGAGTCCTCCGACGCCACACTGGACCGCATCGCGTCCCTGTGCGGCTTCGGCACGACCGACACCCTCGTCCGTGCCTTCCGCCGCCGACTGAACACGACGCCGACGGAGTACCGGCGCAGGTTCCGGGTGCCTCAGGTGCCCTGACCGGGCGTTTCGTCCCGTGGGACGGCGAACGCGTCCGCAAGGCCCGCTACCGCCCGCCCGCCTCGATGTCCGCGATCAGCCGATGGATGAGTTCGGCGCCGGGCGGCCCCGCCATGGCGGCGACGGCCGGGACCTCGGCCGCTCCGACCACACCGACGGCTCCGGCGAGTGCCTTGCGGGCCCGGCGCCAGGCCCGGCTGCGGCGCCCCCGCGAGTGGTCGACGAAAGCCTGCGCGTACTGCGTCATGGAACGCGTCCACAGATCATGACGCGGCTCCGGACCCGTCGAGGCGCGACGGACACTGCGCCACGCGTCGGCGGGTCTGCCGCCGGCCTGCGCCACGGCCAGCAGCGCCCAGCTGACCGTCGCGGGCGGGCCGTGCTCGGCGTGCACGGGAATCGTTTCAGCGGCCTCCCGCAGCCGGTCGATGGCCTCCTCGGTCCTGCCGGCCTCCAGGGCGAGCGCGCCAAGGACGTGCGAGACCCGTCCCACAGTGGCGTCGTCGCCCGCGAGCACGGCCACGCGCCATGCCTGGCCGAGCAGTTCGGCGGCCTCCGGAGAGCCGGTGCACGCGGCGAGCCAGCCGGACAGCCAGAGCGCCTGCCCGCACACCCGGGTGTCCGACCGGGCCATCGGCAGCAGCCGGCACAGCACGACACGCCCCTCCTCGGCGTGCCCGCAGACCGCCCACCAGAACCACAGGTCGACGGCGAGCGCGAGGCTCGTCGACGCCTCGTCGCCGCCGCTCGGCTCCCGGTCGAGCGCGGCACGCAGGTTGGCCTCCTCGTCCCGGACGAGTACGACGGCCCGTTTGTGCGTTCCGGTGCTCCACAAGTGGTGGGCGGTGGAGGCGATCTGCCCGTACCAGTGGAGGTGGCGGCTGACGGCCGCGGCCGTCTCGCCCGCCGACCGCAGCCGCTCGGCGCCGAAACCGCGGGCCGCTGCGGGCATCCGGTAGCGCGGCGTGAGAACGCCACCGGGATCGCGGACCGGTTCAAGGACCGAGGCGAGAACCAGGCGGGCCAGCGCGGCCGGCACGTCCTCGGGCTCGAGCCCGCCGCCCGAGCACACGTAGACCGCAGCGTCCTCGTCGAAGCCGCCAGGGAACACGCTGAGCCGGGCCCACACGGTCCGCTCCACCGTCCCGCACAGCTCGTACCCGGCGCCCACCGCGGCGCGCAGCGACCGGTGCCTGCGCAGCGGCGCGTCCGCCACGCCGAGCCAGCCCTGCGTGGACTCCAGCATCCCCGCGAGCCGCGCCAAGGGATGCCGAGCCGCCTGGGCCGCGGCCAACTCGACGGCCAATGGCACGCCCTCCACCAGCCGGCAGATGTCACGGGCGAGCCGCAACTCGTCGGCGGTCCGGTCCTCGGGGACGGGGGTGCGACCCCTGCTCGGGGAACTGGCGCGGCGCCGGGCGGCGTGCAACCGTTCCAGGAAGAGCGTCACGGCGGGCCCGACCGTGTCCGTATCGGCGGCCTCCAGTGGTCCGAGCCGCAGCACCGCCTCCTGGCCGAGGCCCAGCGGATGGCGCCCGGTGGCCAGGACCCGCAGCTCGGGGGCCGCGTCGAGGAGCTCCCGTACGAGGCGTACGCACTCGCCCCGTACCGGGTCGAAGTCGTCGAGCACCAGCAGCATCCGCAGGGGGCGCAGCCGCGCCACGAGCTCCGCCACAGGTGCCGACGCGTCCGCCGACCCGCCGTCCATCGCCGCGGTCACCGTCTGCGCGACCGTACGGCGACGCGGGGGGGCGCCGTCCCACCACCGCACCCGCACCACGCCGTCCGCCATCGAACTCCCCACCGCCGCGGCCGCGTGCTCGGCGAGGAGGCTCTTGCCGACGCCGGCGCCGCCCACCACGGTGACCAGCCTGCTCTGGGCGAGCATCCTGCGGAGCGCGGCCAGCTCCGCGGACCGCCCGATCAGGCCCCCGGCTCCTCGACCGGACCGCTCCGGCCGCCCGGCGCCCTCTCCCTGACCCCGCACTCGCACACCCATCCACTCCCGCTCGCGTACGTGCAGACTCGCGTACGTGCAGAATCGTCACTGCACCGAACTCCGCTGACCCGCTAACTTCCCTTCGGCGTCCGGGGTAGTGAAGTGCCGGGCCGAATCATGCGGGTCAGCGACTCATCGCATTCCTGTACGGGGTCCTTGCGCACCCCATGAACGCCCTGTGACATTGCTGTCAGGTGGATCACGCCGTGCTGCGTCCTGCCAGACGTGACCGACGCAGCCCCCACCCCAACACCCACCACCAGCACAAAGAACGCCGACAAGAGGAAGGGCGCCGAAAAGCCTGAGCGGCTGCCTGCCAAGGAGACCTGGCGCGCCCTCTACCGGCACTTTCGCCCGCACCGGGGCGCCGTCGCCCTGGGCGCCTTCCTGACACTGATCGGCTCGGCCACCGGGCTCGCGCAGCCGCTGGCGGCCAAGTCGCTCGTGGACCGGCTCGGCGGGGACGAGTCCATCGCCGGTGTCCTGCTGCTCCTGACCGCGCTGGTGGTGCTCGGCACCGCGATCGAGTCCGTCGGAGCGTACGTCCTTGAGCGCACCGCCGAGTCGGTCGTGCTGGCGGCCCGGCGCACGTTGATCGGGCGGCTGTTGCGGCTGCGTCTCGCGGAGGTGGAGCGCACCCAGCCGGGGGACCTGATGTCGCGCGTCACCTCGGACACGACACTGCTGCGGGTCGTGACGACACAGTCGGTGGTCTCTGCCGCCTCCGGTGGCCTCACCTTCCTCGCGACGATCGTGATGATGGGGCTGATGGACCAGGTGCTGCTCGGCGTCACGCTCGGCGTGATCGTGCTGATCGGCGGCGCGGTGGCCCTGGTCATGCCGAAGATCGCCCGGGCGACACAGCGTGCCCAGGAGGCGGTGGGCACGATCTCGACCGCTCTGGAGCGGGCGTTCGGCGCCTTCCGGACAGTGAAGGCCTCCGGCGCAGAGCAGCGTGAGGCGGCTGCGGTGGAGGCGGCCGCGCAGGAGGCGTGGCGCCACGGGGTGCGGTCCGCGAAGTGGCAGTCGGTGGCGTGGAGTTCGGTCGGTCTCGCCGTGCAGGTGTCGTTCCTCGCGGTGCTCGGGATCGGCGGCGCGCGGGTCGCGTCGGGTGAGATCACCGTCTCGACACTGGTGGCGTTCCTGCTCTTCCTCTTCTACCTGATCGACCCGGTGTCGCGCCTGGTCGAGGCGGCGTCGCAGTACCAGGTCGGTTCGGCGGCGATCGCACGGATCGTGCAGGCGGAACGCCTGGAGACGGAGCAGACGGAACCGACAGAGCTGACGGAACTGACGGAGCAGCCGGAGCAGCACCCCGGCAGCCACATGTCGGACGGCCCCGCGTCCGTGGCCTTCGACGACGTGACCTTCCGCTACCGCGACGACCTCCCGTACGTCCACCACGGCGTGAGCTTCGACGTGCCGGACCCGGGCATGACGGCGTTCGTCGGTCCTTCGGGCGCGGGCAAGACGACCGTGTTCGGGCTGATCGAGCGGTTCTACGAGGCGACGGGCGGCCGGATCCTGGTCGACGGCAGGGACGTGCGGGAGTGGCCGCTGGCCGAACTGCGGGGCACCATCGGGTACGTGGAGCAGGACGCCCCCGTCCTCGCGGGCACCCTGCGCGAGAACCTCCTCTTCGCCGCGCCCGACGCCACCGACTCCGACGTGCGGGACGTGCTGGTGCGCGCCCGGCTCGACGCCGTCGTCGAGCGCCTGCCCGAGGGCTTGGACGCCGTGGTCGGCCACCGGGGCTCCAAGCTGTCCGGCGGCGAGCGGCAGCGGGTGGCGATCGCCAGGGCCCTGCTCAGGAAACCTCGTCTGTTGCTGCTCGACGAGGCGACCTCACAGCTCGACGCGGTCAACGAACTCGCGCTGCGGGACGTGGTGGCCGAGGTGTCCCGCGAGGTCACGGTCCTGGTCGTGGCGCACCGCCTGTCGACGGTGACGCTGGCCGACCGGATCGTGGTGATGGACGCGGGGAGGGTACGAGCGGTGGGCACGCACGCCGAGCTGGTGGCGGCCGACCCACTGTACGGCGAACTGGCGGCGACCCAGTTCCTGGCGAGCTCGGCGTGACACCCGACAGGAACAGCATTCGGCGTGACACCCGCCATGGTCCGGCATGACACCCGACCGGACACCACCCTCACCGTCGGGCGCGAGGGGGCGCCTCCCGGCCGTCTTCGTCAGTCCCTGGTTCGTGCCCAGCACCCTGCAACCCGTGGTCTACCGTGTCGACATGACGCGTCCGAGCCTTCGCGCGGTTCACGACCGCTACGCCGACCGAATCGTCGACCAGACAGCCCTGTTGACCTCAGCGATCGCCGGCGCGGACGCCACCGCGCCCGTGCCGGGATGCCCCGGCTGGACCCTCGCCCACCTGCTGCGGCACGTGGGCGGCACGCACCGCTGGGCCGAGACGGTGGTCCGGACCCGGGCCACCGGCCCCGTCCCGGACGAGCAGGTCAACCTCGTCACGCCGGAGGCGGATGACGACGTCCCGGCACTGTCCGCCTGGCTCGCGGAGGGCGCCGCCCGGTTCGCGGACACACTGCGGGAGGCGGGACCGGAGGTCGAGGTGTGGACCGTGGCACCGGGCGGCACCCCGCTCTTCTGGGCTCGCCGCATGACGTACGAAACGGTGATCCACCGCTTCGACGCGACCGCGGCGGTCGGCGGAACGTACGCCCTCGACGCGGACGTCGCGCTCGACGGCCTCGACGAGTGGATGGAGTTCAGCACACTGCCCCAGGCCTACGAGTCGGAGGCCGCGCTGCACGCCCTGCTGGGTCCCGACCGCACGGTCCACTTCCACGCCACGGACGCCCCGGAGGGGACGGGGGAGTGGCTGATCGACCTCACCGAGGCGCCGGTCACCTGGAGCCGCGCCCACGAGAAGGCGACCACTGCTGTACGCGGCCCGCTCACGGACCTCCTGCTCCTCCTGTACCGACGCCGCACACCGACTCCTGCCGACGGCATCGAAGTCTTCGGCGACGAAGCCCTGTTGGGTGACTGGGTCAGCGGTTCGGGTCACTGGCTGCGCAGGTGACGTGCGCGGTGCGCGGCGCCTTCGCGAACTCCTTCTCCTTCGCGCCGCTCCAGGCCGAACTCGGCCTCCTCGGACACCGTTCCGTTGCCGTCGACCTTCCCGGCCACGGCTTCAGGGCGACCTACTCGCGCGCCTACCAGGCACCGCAGGATCTCGAAGGGCTCGCCGCCGTGCCCGGCTCGATCAAGGGCGTCACGCTGGCCGACAACGTGACCCACTTGATCGGGACACTGGAGCGGGCCAAGCGGAACGGGCCGGTGATCCTCGTCTCGCACAGCCGCGGCGGCGTCACGGCCACCGCCGCGGCCAACGCGCGCCCGGACCTGATCGACCGCATCGTCTACGTCGCGTCCTGGTGCCCGGTCGCC
This sequence comes from Streptomyces sp. NPDC018029, assembly GCF_044327655.1. NCBI lineage: Bacteria > Bacillati > Actinomycetota > Actinomycetes > Kitasatosporales > Streptomycetaceae > Streptomyces > Streptomyces sp. NPDC018029. The sequence continues at coordinate 387,784 of NZ_JBIRFV010000006.1, forward strand.
CTGGACGTCGGCGCCTACTACGCCGAGCCGGAGATGGCCACGGTCGACGCCGCTGCGCTGGCTCTGGCGATGGCGGGGGACCCGGCCGAACTCGGCCTGCTGCGCGTCAACTTCCGCACCGCGGACCCCGCTGCCCTCGCGGCGTTCAAGGCGGCCTTCCTCGCCGACGGCACGGACGAGGAGTTCCTGGCCTTCCTCAACACGTTCCAGCCCGACGAGAACCTGGACGTCGGCACCTCGGCCGACCGCGCACAAGCCGCGACCTGGGGCCGCATCCCCAAGACGTACGTGCGTCTCGCCGACGACGCGAGCATGCCGCTCGCCCTGCAGGACCGCCTGATCCGGGAGGGCGACACACTGACCCCCGAGAACCCGTACGACGTCCGCACCCTCGAAGGCAGCCACCTGAAGTGGCTGATCGACCCCGCGCCGGCGGCCCGCGTCCTGGGAGAACTCGCGGCACTCGTGTGACGCGGGCCTGAGGAATCGACAAGGGGGGTGGGGTTCTCCGCACCCCCCTTCAGGGGGACTCCTCCATGGTCGGCAGTCGCCCTCCCGTGGGTCAATGATCTTGGGGCGGGGCGCATGGCCCGGTCGCCCGGTGTCACCGCAACTCCCGTGTGGGGCATGGGGGTTGAGTGCACCGCACGTCTTCCGACGAGGTGAGGGATCCACCATGACGCAGCTGCGTACCCTGGGAACCATAACCGCGATAGCCGTCACGGCGACGCTGGCGATACCGGTCTCCACCGCCTGGGCCGAGACAGCCCCCGGCTCCTCCGGCCACGGCCGGGCGGACCTGCAGCGGGACCTGGACGACATCGTCCGCAAGGACGGAGTGGTGGGCGCCCAGGCCACCTTGGTGAACGGAGAGAGGCGGCGCTCCGTGCGCAGTGGCACCGCCGAACTCGGCACCGACCGGCGCATGCCGCAGCAGGGCTACTTCCGGATGGGCAGCAACACCAAGACGTTCGTGTCGACCGTCGTGCTGCAACTGGTCGGTGAAGGCCGCATGCGGCTCGACGACACCGTCCACCGGTGGCTGCCCGGAGTGGTCGATGCCAACGGCAACGACGGCGAGCGGATCACCGTCCGGCAACTGCTGCAGCACACCAGTGGGCTCCCCGACTACGACGACAGCCTGCCCCTCACCGACGAGAAGGAGTTCCAGGAGCACCGCTTCGACCACTACCAGCCGCGCGATCTGGTCGACCTGGCCCTGCGGAACCCGCCCCTCTTCGAGCCCGGCAAGGGCTGGAGCTACTCCAACACCGGCTACATACTGGCTGGCATGATCATCGAGAAGGTGACGGGCCGGCCCTGGAGCGAGGAGGTACGCGCCCGGATCATCAAGCCCCTCGGCCTCGAGCACACCTTCTCCGCGGGCAGGCGGACCGGTCTTCCCCAGCCGCACGCCGAGGCGTACCAGCAGTTCAAGCCCAAGGGCCGCCTTGTCGACAGCACCGAGCTGAGCATGACCTGGGGTGGTGCGGCAGGCGATCTCGTCACCACACCGAACGACCTCGCCCGCTTCTGGCAGAGCCTCCTCGGCGGCAAACTGCTCCAGCCGCGGCAGCTGGCACAGATGCTCAAGACGGTGCCGGCCCCTCGGGAGGACGGCGGGACGAGGGTGGAGAGGGCGGGGCTCGGCATCCTGTGGACCCAGCTGAGCTGCGGAGGCGGCTACTGGGGCCACGGCGGGACGACCCTCGGCCACCTGAACGCCAACGGCTTCGTCGACAAGGGCAAGAGGGGCGTCATGGTGATGCGCTCGACCAACGTGGCCGCGGAGGACCGGGACGACCGCACCGACAAACTCGTCGACGACGCCCTGTGTGAGAAGAAGTAGGCGCCGGGTCCCGTGCCCTCGGACGGCGAAGTGGTGCTGCGGTCGAGGCGCCGCGGCGGTGCCGGGGGCCCGGTCGGCCGTCCCTTCAGCCGACGGTGAGGACCACTTTGCCGCGGCCGTGCCCGGTGGCCACGAGGCGGTGCGCGTCCGCCGCCCGCTCCAGCGGGAACGTCGCGCGCAGATGCACGTCCAGCGCCCCCTTCTCGTACAGCGCGGTGAGCTCGGCCAGCCGAGCCGCGGAGCGGTTGCCGCCCCAGTCGGGCAGCCCGAGCCGCGCCGCTTCCTCCATGGCCACCATGGTGACGACGCGATCGCGGTCTTTGGTCACGGCCAGGGCCGCCCGCAGCCCCTCCGGGCCCGCCGCGTCCAGCGCCGCGTCGACCCCGCCGGGCGCGACGGCCCGGATCCGGTCGACGAGCCCCTCGCCGTACGTCACCGGGATCGCCCCGAGCGCCCGCAGGTGGTCGTGGTTGCGGTCACTGGCGGTCCCGATGACGGTGGTGGCACCCCAGGCCCGCGCCAGCTGCACGGAGAACGTGCCGAGAGCACCGGCCGCCGCACCGATCAGGACGGTGTCCCCGGGGCCCACGCGCAGCCGGGAGAGGGCCAGATGGGCGCCCTGGCCGTTGCCGGAGAAGCCGCCCGCGACCGTCCACGGCATCGCGGTCGGCTTGTGCACCAGCTGTTCCGCGGGCACCGTCGTGTACTGCGCGTACGCGCCGAGGAGGGAGTATCCGAGCACCTCGTCACCGGGCGCGAAGTCGCCGACGTCCGCGCCGAGCCGGTCCACGACGCCCGCGAACTCGTTGCCGGGGACGACCGGGAACCCCGGTCCGGCGCCCGGTGCCACCCAGCCCTCCCGGACCCCGAGGTCGAACGGCTGCACCCCGGCCGCCCTGATCCGGATCCGCACCTGACCGGGGCCCGGCTCCGGGACGCGTAGCTCCGTCGGCCGCAGGACCTCCGGCGGACCGTAGGCGGTGAGCGCTGCCGCGACCATCCTCATGACAACTCCCATGCTTCGACCATGCTTTCCATCGATCATGCTTCGAGGCTGCTTCGACGGGAAAGCCTCAGGCGGCGTAGGGGCGGGCGGTCTTGCCGTCACGCAGAGTGCGGCCCCACCAGCTGAGCTGGTCGAGCATCGTCTTGGCCGCCGTCTCCGGGCCGGTCGGGTCGACCGGTGCGCCGGACTCGTCGAAGCAGCCCCACACGCCGTGGAAGCTGACCGTGTCGCGCACCGTCACCGCGTGCAGCTCCGCGAAGACCTGCCGCAGATGCTCGACGGCGCGCAGACCGCCCGAAAGCCCGCCGTAACTGACGAAGCCCACTGGCTTGGCGCGCCACTCCTCGTAATGCCAGTCGATCGCGGTCTTCAGCGAGGCGGGGTAGCTGTGGTTGTACTCCGGGGTGATGACGACGAACGCGTCGGCCGCGTCGATGCGCCGCGTGATTCCGGTGACCTCCGGGCCGGGACGCTTGGAAAGGCCTTCGGGGAGACGCGCCTCGGCCAGGTCGATCACATCGATGTCGAGGTCGGGCCGGTGTGCGGCCTGTCCGGTGAACCAGTCGGTGATGGTGGGCGCGAAGCGGCCCTCCCGGGTGCTCGCGACGATGACGGCCACTTTCAGGCGCTCGTCGGCGCCCGTGCCGAGTCCCGCGTCGCCCCGCTCGTTCATGGTGGTCCCCTGGGTGTCGCTCATGTCCGCCTCCTGGTCCGGTGCATGTCCGGTGCTCGTCCGGTGCTTGTTTCCGACACCGACGAAGCTACGAACGCGCACCCCGTCACCACATCTGTCGTGCGACGGGGATCGGCAGGGCGCAGGGACTAGGTCGACCGGCGGAGACCCAGCCGGTCCGTGTACTCCGGCGTGCGCCCGGGCAGGTAGCACCGGGACGGCCACGGCGGGAACAAGCCACGGCACGGGACGACGGGAGGGGCCGGACATCATGGCACAACGCACGGACCGGGACTGGGAGTTCACCGACGACCGGGGCCACCTGGTGAGGACCGCGAGCCGCCCCACCCGCCCGGTCGCCTACGTGCCGACCGGCGCGGCGCTGCACGACCACGGCATACGGCCCGCCGGTGTCTTCGGCTCCGCCCACGACGACCCGGCCCTGCCCGACCCGGCCAAGGCGGGCAGCCTCCCCCTCGGCGACCTGCCCTACTTCGGCGCGGGCTCCGCACTGGACCTGGACGCGCTCCTCGCGGCACGGCCCGACCTGGTCGTGGCGCTGACCTACGGCGGCGGTCAGGTCTACGGCCTCGACCCGGAGGCCGCCAAGCACCTGGAGGAGCAGGTCCCGCTCGTCGTGCTCGACGTGGGCAGCGGCCGCAGCCTCGCCGGGATCAGGGACCGCCTCACCGCACTCGCCCGCAGCCTGGGCGCCGCTCCGCACCCCGAAGCGGACGCCGAACTCGCCGCCGCCGAGGAGAGGTTGACCGCAGCGGCTACCCGGCCCGTACGGCTCCGGGTGCTCGCGCTCTCCCCGGCGGGCCCTGACTCCGTCCACCTGGCGAGGCCGTACGCCTGGCCCGACCTGGCCGCACTCGCCGGGCTCGGCGTCGGCCTCGTGGACCCGGCGCAGGGGCAGGGCGCCAACTGGTCCACGACGACCTGGACCGAGGCGGCCGCACTGGAGCCCGACCTCGTCCTCACCGACGTACGCGGCAACGCGGCCGCGCTCGGCGACGCCCTGGGGCCGGGCATCCCCACCCTGCCCTGGAACCCCGAACTCCCGCCCAGCGCACGGCAGCACGCCCGCTTCCACACCGCGGTCGCCGAAGCCCTTGAGGCCGCCCGACCCTGACTCCGCACTCCGTCGCGAGGCCCCACGTACCGTTGATCCATGACGAAACTGCTGCACATCACCGAGCGCGCCCTGTGGGACGCCGCCCGGAGAGCCGGGACCTACGAGATGTCGACCCGCGGAAAGACGCTGAGCGAGGAGGGGTTCATCCACTGCTCACTGCCGGAGCAGCTGCGAGGCGTGGCCGACTTCCTCTACGGGGGCTACGAAGGCCCCGACGAGCTGGTCGTCCTCACCATCGACAGCGAACGCCTCACCGTGCCGGTGCGCTTCGAGGCCCCCGAGCCCGGAGGCGTCGAATTCCCGCACATCTACGGGCCGTTGCCCGTGGACGCGGTGACCGAGGTCTCCCCGTGGCCCGTCTCATGACCGCCCCGCACACCGTCGCGGACGAGGCGGGCGAGATCGTCCTCATGTCGGACCCGCGGGTCGCCGCCGTCCCCGTGTACGAGTGCGGCGAGCGGCTCGTCGACGTGCGGGAAGGCACGGGCCTCCTGGTCGACGTGCGGGAACAGGCGGGGGACGGGGACGATTTCGCGCTGCTGCGCGAAGGCGTCCTGCGGCGCCTCCAGCGGGCCGAGGAGCTGCTGCCGAGCGGGCTGCGGCTGCTGTTCGTGGAGGGCTACCGGCCGCCGTCGCTGCAACGCGACTACTTCGAGGAGTACGCCGAGCAGCTGCGCGCCCTCCACCCGCGGTGGCCGGCCGCCGAGATACACGCGGCGACCAGCCGCTACGTCTCCCCGCCCGACATCGCCCCGCACAGCGCGGGCGCGGCCGTCGACCTGACGCTCGCCGACGCCGAAGGGCGCGAGCTCGACCTGGGCACCCGGATGAACGCCGACCCCGAGGAGAGCGCGGGCGCCTGCTACACCGGCGCGGACAACATCAGCGCCGAGGCGCGCGCCCACCGCACGATCCTCGGGGCCGCCCTCACGGGCGCGGGCCTCGTCAACTACCCCACCGAGTGGTGGCACTGGTCATATGGGGACCGCTACTGGGCGCTGGCCTCGGGGGAGCCGGCCGCGCTGTACGGGCCGTCCGTGAGATAGCGGTGCAGGTGGGCCGCGCCCTCCAGCATCGCCCGCGCCCGCAGGTCCAGCGCGGCCCCGCGCTCCGCGAGGGCCGTGCGCAGCGCACCGACGCCGCCGCTGCGGCGCAGGTCGTCGAGGACGGGGCCGATCTGCGGCAGGAGGTAGTGGCTCTGCCGCAGCATGTGGACGATGCGTGCGTCGCGTACGTCGGCGGGGAGGTAGGAGCGGTAGTGCGTCACCGGATCGCGTGACGGCGTCAGGAGCCCGGCGGCCTCCCAGACCCGCAGCGCCGAGGTGCGCACGCCGAGGTGGGCGGCCACCTCCCCGATGCGCAGCGGCGCCCGCGGCAGCGCGGGGGCGGCGGGCCCGCCCTCCGCGACCGCCTCCAGTGCTTCCCCTGTCGTCCGCAGCGCGTTCCGCTGTTCGTGCAGCAGGGCGTGCCCGGCGTCGACCAGGGCCAGCGCCTCCGGCACGTCCCCGGCGTGCACGGCCCGCATCACCTCCCGCGCCGCGCCCGGACCGTGCCCGCGGGCCAGGGCCCGATAGGCGAGCAGGGCCTGCCGGTGCCCGGCGTGGAACCTGCGGTATCCGGTGGGGGAGCGGGGCGCGGGCGGCAGGATGCCCGCGTCGGCGTAGTTGCGGATCTGCTGCGGGGAGACACCGGCCGCGCGGGCGAGATCGACAGGGCGGAGCGCAGGAGCTCCGTCGGCCCGCTCCACTCCCGCTCCCATGCCCTCTCCCGCGTTCTGTCGGCTCATCGATGTGCTCGTCAGTGGTCCTCGGAACGGCGCGCGCGGAGCGTCCGTACCTTGTTGCGGTTGCCGCAGTGTTCCATCGAGCACCAGCGGCGCCGACCGGGGCGTGAGGTGTCGACGTAGATCAGAGAGCAGTTCCCGGGCGAGCACATGCGTATGCGGTGGGCGAACGGTCCCGTGAGGAGCTCCACGGCGTCGCGCGCGACGGTGGCGAGCAGCCGGGTGCCGTCGGCGGTCCCGGCCCAGCCGCGCTCACCGCCGGGCCCGATCGCGGGGACGAGCGGGGCGTGGGCCGCCGCTTCATTGATCGTGCCGACGTCGGCGACATCGGCGGGATCGGCCGCCTCTGCAAGATTGTGCAGGGCCCGGGCGGTGGTCACGCGGAACAGCGCGTCGCGCAGCCGCCGGGCCGCCGCCACCTCGGCGTCGGACACCTCCAGGGAGGGCGTGGGCGTCAGCCGTGAGCGTTCGGCCCAGGCGGTGAGGTCGCCGGGCGCGTGCAGCACCTCGTACCGCCGGAACTCGCCCGGGCCCCCGGTGGTGAGCAGCTCCAGGCAGAGCGCCCCAGGGTCGAAGCGATAGGTGGATCCGCTGTGGGAGCGCATCGGGATGCCGGGGGACTGGGCCATGTAACCAGAATAGGAGGTTACGGAAGATCCTCCCCCTGGAGCCCTAGACTCTCGGCATGGTCGACACCCTGGCTGCGCGGCTCAGCGCCGGAAAGTACCTGCTGGTCAGCAGCGCCCGCAAGGACGGCACCCTGGTGCCCACCCCCGTGTGGGTCGTCGGGGACGGCGACGCCCTCGGCATCTGGACGCCCGTGGACTCCTGGAAGGTGAAGCGGATCCGCAGGTGCGCGGACGTCATGGTCGGCCCTTGCGACCGGCGGGGCAACCCGACGGGCGAGCAGGTGCCCGCCACCGCCGAGATCTGCCCGCCGGACGTCACCGCCGCGTACCGCACCCGCATCCTTCACAAGTACGGGGTGACCGGCTTCCTCACGCTCCTCGGCAGCAGGATCCGCCGCGGCCTCAAGGGGACGGTCGGAATCCGGATCACGCTCACGCACTGACGGCACGCGCGCCGGCTGCGGAAGGCCGGGTCAGGACGCGTCCCACTCGTCCGGCAGGCTCTCGACCTGGTCAGCCTGGGTGGCGGGCGACGGCGTCGGCTCCTGAGCGGGCGGCGTGGCCGTCGCCGTCCGGAGGGCCGCGATGCACGCGCCGATGGCCTGCTGAAGGTCTTCGAGGCGCTTGACCATGTCGTCCTCGTAGATGTCGCGGATCTCCTCGGCCGCGTCGACATCGTCGAACGTCAGCTCCTCGAAGACCTTCGTGGCCTTCTGCAGGCTGCTGTAGAACTTCGCGCGCCGCTCCTGCACCCGCAGCTCTGGGTCGCTCTGGACGGTCTGCGCCACCATGTCCCGCACCGTGTCGTACGCCTCGCGCGCCCACTCGCCGGACTCCTCGCCGTCGTCCAGCTCGTCGATGAGGGAGAGGTGGCGCTCGGCCTCCTCGCGCAGCTCGGCGGGCGCGTCGATCATCTGCCCGGCGGGCGTCTTGACCTGGCCCTTCTCGACGATCTGGCGGACGTAGTCGACCCGGTCGCCGGCCTTGGACTCGGCCGCCACGGCCTTCTTCAGGTCGTCGGCGCGGACGATGTCGCGGACCAGCTCCGTGCGCAGCGCCGGATCCTCGCCGAGGCGGTCCATCAGGGCCTTCCGTGCCGCCTCCGCGGTGCCGGGGTCGGCGAGGATCGCGGCGCGCAGCGCGGTCGGGTTCTCCGCGACCTCCAGGGCCTTGGTGGGGCGGATGCCCTCGGCCTCGGCGGCCTCCGTGATCGCCTCACCGCGCTGCGTCAAAGCGCTGGAGCGGGAGGTGTAGTACGACAACCAGACGTCGGCGTCCGGCAGTTCGACCTCCATGCCGGGGGAGAGCGCCTCGAAGTGCGGCACCATCCCGTCGTCGGCGGCCTTGTCCCAGGCCTTGTAGTAGCGCATGACGCGGTCGGCCGAGCAGCCCGCCAGCTCGGCGAACTCCTTGGCGGACACCTTCGGCGTCTCGCCGGCGCTCTGCCCGCCCGGCCGCACGCTGCGGGCGACCTTGAGGCCGAAGGCCCAGCCGCCGGTGCGGGCGTAGGCCCCGAAGTCACGGGCGTCCTCGGCCACCAGGGCCGCCGCGTCGACGGCTTCCGCGGCGGGAACGGCGTCTCCGGCGGGAGCGGCTTCCTGGGACGGGACGATGGCTACGCTCACGGATGTGCTCCTGGGTGTCACAGGCGTACAGAGGTTGACGCGATACTTTATCGCTCCTATTGAGACGTTTTGCACGCGAGTTGACGTGTCGGTCGGCGGCGGACGGCCCGGGGCCGGTCGGCGGCTCGCATAGGCTGCCTGGATGAGCATTCTGGATGACGCCCGCCCGGGCATGAACCCCGAGATCCGGCCGCAGGACGACCTCTTCGGTCACGTCAACGGCGCCTGGCTCGACACCGAGAAGATTCCCGAGGACCGCTCCAGCTGGGGCCCCTTCGTGCAGCTGGCCGACACCGCGGAGCAGCAGGTCAAGACGATCATCCAGGAGCTGGCGGAGCGGGCCGCCGCCGATCCGGGCGCGACCTCCGAGGACGCCCGGAAGATCGCCGCCCTGTACGCCTCCTTCATGGACGAGGAGACCATCGCCGCCCGCGGCCTCGCCCCCGCCCAGCCCCTGATCGACGAGGTCGCCGGCCTGCGCGACACCCGGGAGCTCGCCGCCTTCCTCGGCCGCTTCGAGCGAATCGGCGGCTCCGGCCTCTTCGGCTCGTACATCGACTCGGACGACCGCGACTCCGACCGCTACCTCTTCAACATCCTCCAGGGCGGACTCGGCCTGCCCGACGAGTCGTACTACCGCGACGAGAAGTTCGCCGAGATCCGCGAGAAGTACGTCGCCCACCTCACCGAGCTGCTCACGCTCGGCAAGCACGCGGACCCGGCAGGTGCCGCACGGACCGTCCTCGCGCTGGAGACGAAGCTCGCGGCGGGCCACTGGGAGCGGGCCGAGACCCGCGACGTCCTGAAGACCTACAACCTCACCACCCTGGACGAACTGACCGCGCTGGCACCGGAGTTCGACTGGCGCGGCTACGCCGCCGCGCTCGGCGGCTCGGACGCCACCATCGCCGAGACCTGCGTCCGCCAGCCGTCCTACCTCACCCACCTCTCCGCGGTCCTCGCGGAGGTGCCGATCGAGCAGTGGCGCGACTGGGCGCTGACCCGCGTGCTGCGCGCCTGCTCGCCGTACCTGCCGGACGAATTCGTGCGGAACAACTTCGAGTTCTACGGCCGCACCCTCAACGGCACCCCGGAGCTGCGCGCCCGCTGGAAGCGCGCGGTCGCGTTCGTGGAGGGTTCCATCGGCGAGGCCGTCGGCAAGGAGTACGTCGCACGGCACTTCCCGCCGTCGTCCAAGGCGATGATGGACGACCTGGTCGCCAACCTCCTGGAGGCCTACCGTCAGTCGATCGCGCGCCTCGACTGGATGACCGACGAGACGAAGGAGCGGGCGTACGAGAAGCTCGCCACGTTCCGCCCGAAGATCGGCTACCCCGACACCTTCCGCGACTACTCCGCGCTCCAGGTCTCGCCCGACGACCTCCTCGGCAACGCGCAGGCGGCGGCCGCGTTCGAGTCCGACCGGGAGCTCGCCAAGATCGGCGCGCCGGTCGACCGCGACGAGTGGTTCATGCTGCCGCAGACCGTCAACGCCTACTACAACCCGGGCACCAACGAGATCTGCTTCCCCGCGGGCATCCTGCAGAAGCCGTTCTTCTCGCCCGACGCCGACCCGGCGGAGAACTACGGCGGCATCGGCGCGGTCATCGGCCACGAGATCGGCCACGGCTTCGACGACCAGGGCGCGCAGTACGACGGCGCGGGCAACCTCAACGACTGGTGGACCGCCGCCGACAAGACCGCCTTCGAGGGCAAGTCGAAGGCGCTCATCAAGCAGTACGACGCGTTCTCGCCCCGCAACCTCCCCGGCGAGTTCGTCAACGGCTCGCTGACCGTCGGCGAGAACATCGGCGACCTGGGCGGCCTGACCATCGGGCACACCGCCTACCTCATCGCGCTCGACGGTGCGCCGATGCCCGAGAGCGACGGCCTGACCGGCTCGCAGCGGCTCTTCATGAACTGGGCGTACTGCTGGCGCACCAAGCGCCGCAAGGAGCAGGAGCAGCAGTACCTCACCATCGACCCGCACTCGCCGCCGGAGTTCCGCGCCAACATCGTCCGCAACCTCGACGAGTTCCACGAGGCGTTCGCCACGGCCGAGGGCGACGGGCTGTGGCTCGACCCGTCGGAGCGCGTCCGGATCTGGTGACGCCCGGCGACCCGGCCGGGGAGAGGCGGTGCGGCGGTCAGGCGAGGAACGCCGCCGTGGCCGCCACGAACCCGGCCGGGTCGTACAGCCAGGGGAAGTGTCCTGCGCCGGGCTGCACGACGAGCTCGGCGTCCGGGAACAGCTCCGCGACTTCGGCCACCGCGGCGGGCGGTGAGTTGAGGTCGGCCTCCCCGGCCAGTACCAGCACCGGGGCCTCGTGGCGTGCGAGCGCGGCGCGGGTGGCCTGCGGGTCGTAGGCGCCCTCGGCGCCGTAGGCGGCCGCGGCCTCGTCGTTGCGCTGCCGGCCCTCGGCCGCCCGATGGGCCCGCGCCGCCGCGTCCCAGCGGCCGTACGCGAACGGAGCGATGGCCTCGAAGGAGGCAGCCGTCGCCCGCCCCGCCACGATCTCCTCCAGGGCCGCGAAAGCCGTCGGGAACCACGGCTCGTCCCGCCGCAGCAGCGCCGCCTCCCGCCGCACGGCGCCGTCGACGGAGACTGCCACCGCCATGACGCTCGGCGTGATCAGCGCCAGCTTGCCGACACGCTCGGGGTGGCGGGCCGCGTACAGCACCGCGAGATTGGTGCCGGCGGAGTGCGCGAGCAGGTCCATCGTGCCGAGACCGAGGTGCCGGCGCAGCGCCTCCACGTCATCCACGAGCCGGTCGCAGCGGTACGAGGCGGGGTCCTCCGGCACCGCTGAGCCGCCGGTGCCGCGCAGGTCCAGCATGATCAGCGGGCGGTGCGCGGCGAGTCCGCCGAGGTCACCGAGGTAGGCGGAGGCCTGCATGGGACCTCCGGGCAGACAGACCACGGGAGGGAGGCCGCGGGCGTCCGAGGCGGCCCCTCCACCGTCTCCGAGTACGTGGTAGGCGAGCTGGGTCCCGTCCGGCGCGGAGAAGGCAGTCATGGGGTGACCTTGCCAGACCGGAGCGAAGGCAGGTCTTTGGCCCCTCACGTGAGTGAGGAAAGTCCCGGTATGCGGGCTTCCGTCTGCGGAATCACCACTCGCGAGACCGCACGAACCGCGTGGGGGAAGCGAGATGAGGGTGCCGTGACAGTGCCTAGGGACACACGACGCGTATGGGCCGGGGAGAGCACCTTGCGGAGGGGCGGCGGAACGCGGCTGATACCCGTCGGCGACCGGAAGCCGGCCGCGTCCGCCGGGAGCCTGCCCCCGGAGGCCCTGCGGAAAGCGCGTGGTGCGCCCTGCTGGCTGAGCCTGGCCTCCCGGGACCTGCGGGCCGCCGAGGAGTTCTACGGCCGGGTCCTCGGCTGGTGCCACGTCCCGCTGCTCGGGTCGCCGCGCAAGCCGCGCTCGCTGGCCGTGCGGGCGGGCGCGCCGGTGGGCACCATCAGCGAGACGACGTGCGACCTGGGCGGCCACGCGGCCTGGACGCCGTACTTCGCCGTCGACGACGTGGACGTCGCGGTGACCCGGCTCCGTGAGCGCGGCGCCACCGTGGCGGTGGGCCCGCTGCTGACCGGCGCCGGGCGGATCGCCGTGGTGGCGGGTCCCGAGGGCGCGGTGTTCGGTCTGCGCCAGGAGGCTCCCGACCAGAACTGGAGGGTGGGGGACGGCCCGATCGCCCGGCTCGAACTGCACACCCGGGACATCTTCGCCGCGGCCCTCTTCTACGGGGGCGCGCTCGGCTGGGCCGACGGGTCGGGCGACAGCTGCGAGGTGGAGTACGCCCACGGGCAGATCCTGGTGCGTGACGGGCTGCGCACGGTCGCCGCGCTCAGTGACGGAACACCGCCGGGCTTCGAGGGCCGCCACCGCTGGCACGCGTGCTTCCGCGTGGCCGACGTCGACGCGGCCGCCGCCGCTGCCCCGGTCTGGGGCGGGCGGGTCGTCGCGCCGCCGCAAGGGCCCTCCCACCGGCGTGAGGCCGTGCTGGAGGACCGCGAAGGCATCCCCTTCACGGTGGTCGCGAGCTGAGCTCGCGAGTGGAGTCATCGCCGGCGCAGGCAAGTCGCGGGCAAGTCGAGAGCATGGGGAGTCTGACGATGTTTCTTGGGGCAATGGGCGTGGACGCGACCGTTGAGCCGACCCGGCCGGCCGAGCCGGTCCCGCCCGCCCGGCAGGACGGGCCCGCCCTGCCGACCCAGCCGTCGCGGGACGAGGTCGTCGGACTGCCGCGGATCGAGGCCGACCAGGTCGCGCCGAAGGACGCGCGGGAGCTGTCGAAGCTCTTCTTCGAGCGGCTGGAGACCCTTGAGGAGGGCTCGCCGGACTTCTTGTACGCGCGCAACACCCTGATCGAGATGAACCTCTCGCTGGTGCACTATGTGGCGGGCCGGTTCCGCAACCGCGGCAACGGTCACATGGAGGACATCGTCCAGGTCGGGACCGTCGGCCTGATCAAGGCGATCGACCGGTTCGACCCGAGCCGCGGGTTCGAGTTCGTGTCGTTCGCCGTCCCCTGCATCCTCGGGGAGATCAAGCGCCACTTCCGCGACACCAGCTGGGCCGTGCACGTGCCGCGCAGACTGAAGGAGCTGCGCTCCGAACTCGTGAAGTCCAGGGAGCAGCTGTTCGCCGAACTCGGCCGCGAGCCGACGGTCAACGAACTCGCGGCGGACCTCGACGTGACCCAGGAGCAGATCCTCGAAGTGCTCGTGGCCGCCAACGGTTACGCGGCCGGGTCCCTGGAGTCCCAGCACGGCGGGAGCGACGACGGCGACGCGCACCGGAGCAGCCGCTCACTCGCCGACGTCATGGGGGAGCCGGACTCCGCCATCGAGGTCTTCGAGAACGTGCACGCCCTGGCACCGCTCCTGGCCGAGCTCGACGAACGCGAGCGCCGCATCATCGAGATGCGCTTCGGGCAGGAGATGACCCAGGCCGAGATCGGCACCGTGCTGGGGATCTCGCAGATGCACGTGTCACGGCTGCTCGCCCGCACCCTGGCCCGTCTGCGCACGGGCCTGCTGGCGCAGGAGTAGCGGTGGAAGTGGTTCACGGGCGAGTCACCAAAAGGTAACTGGTCTGGCCTTGTTCCTCATCAAGGGGATCTAGCGTCGCGGGAGTTCACGCGAGTTCACGCCGGGCGGCGCGCACCGCAGCCCCGGCCAGAGGCAAGGATCCCCCCCCGTGAGACGCACCCCCTTTGTGATCACTGCCGCGTGTGTGGCACTGCTGCTCCCGGCCGCCGCCGAGGCGTCGGCCCCGACGACGGCCGGAGCGGCGGCACCCTCCTTCAGCAGCGCGGGCGGCCGCTATGAGCGTCCCGTTTCGCTGACCCTGCGGGCCGAGCGCGGCAGCGTGATCCGCTACACCCTGGACGGCACGACACCCACGCGTGCGAGCCGTGTGTTCGTGCCGGGCCGTCCGCTGCGCATCGCGAAGGACGCCAACGTCACGGCTGTCGCGTTCCGCGGCGGCCGGGCGAGTGCTCCGGTGTCGGCCGGATACCTCGTCAGGACCGCGGAGAAGCCCTTGGCGCGTCTCGTCGTCATGTCCGACGTGCACATCGGGGACCACAAGAACAACGACAAGAAGTACGAGAGCTTCTTCGACACCATCGCGTCGGTCTTCCCCGAACCGGACGCGATCCTCTCCAACGGCGACATGATCAACGACAACGGCGACGGCCGCGGCGCCGACCACCGCATCGTCTCAGAGATCTTCCGCGCCAACCTGGAGCGCAAGGGCATGGACGACACACAGGTCCTGCTCTCCAACGGCAACCACGACGCGAGCCTCGCCGACATCCGCGCCCACTACCCGCGTGACTGGTTCCCCGACTCCGGCGGCGGTTACTACGAGTCGACGGTGCGGGGCCTGCACCTGTTCACCGTGAACACGGAGACGTACGACTCCAGCGCCGCACAGCGCTCCTGGCTGAAGAAGCGGCTCGCCGACCTCACCGCCGACCCGGCGAACGCGCGCACGCCGATCCTCGTGCAGGGCCACCGCCCCGCGCCCGGCACCGCGATGGACGGCCAGCAGGCCTCGAACCCGCGGCTCACCGAGGACCTGAGCGCCCACCCGCAGGTGATCTACTTCTCCGGCCACTCGCATCTGAACATCAACGACGAACGCTCCGTCCACCAGCGTGACTTCACCGCCGTCAACGACGGATCGATGTCGTACGTCGAGATGGACCACGGCTACCAAGCGGTCACGGAGACGGGCCTGGCCGACCGCTTCGAGGCCCCGACGGCGCAGGCCCTGTTCGTCGAGGTGTACCGCGACCGCACGGAGATCGCGCGCGTCAACATGGCCGCGGACAAGCACGACATCTACACCGGAGGCAAGTGGTCCGCCAACTGGCAGCCCCCGTACGCCAGCGCGGGCACGCTCAGCGGACCGACGTGGACCGTACGCCTGAAGGGCAGCACGCCCCAGCAGATCAAGGACGGCTTCACGTACACGGACGCCCGGCGCAACACGACCGCACCCCGGTTCACCACCCGCCGCCCGCTCGGCCTGGTAGGAGCGCGTCCTGCACTGCGCGTCCAGCAGGCCCGCGACGACCAGATGGTGCACCACTACCGAGTCGACATCGAGGACACGGCGAGCGGCGCGAAGCTGCTCTCGACGAAGGTCCTCGCCGAGTACTACTTCATGCCGCGCCCCAACTCCCTGGACATCCCGCTGCCCGCCACCCGGGACGGCGCGCGCTACGTGGCGCGAGTGCGCGCGGTCGACGCGTACGGGAACACGTCGCCGGAGACCAAGCTCGCGTTCAAGGGCTGACCGGGGGCTCAGCGCGCGGTGCCGTCCGCCAGCGTCGCGCGCGCGAGGGCGGCCACCCCGTCGTGGATCCGGCGCGGCGGAACGCCGTTCGCGCACAGGTGCTCGATGAGGTCGCTGCGCACGGCGGCGAGCAGGGCGTGCGCGAGGAAATCGGCGTCCTGCTCGCCGCGGGCCTCGGTGAGCAGCGCGGTGAGTTCGGCGTGCCACAGCGCGTAGGTGTCGTTGCGGTACGGGCTGCCGCTGCCGGCGCTCTCCAGGGCGAGCATCAGCGGGCGGGTGTCCAGTTTCAGGCACAGCAGGGCGTCGAGGAGGGCGAGGGCGCGTTCGCCGGCGGGGGCGCCGGGGCCGAGGGGAGGGGGACCGGAGACCACGTCGGCGCGCAGCTGTTCGGTGCGCTGCTCGACGAGCGCTTTGACGAGCCCGACGCGGTCGCCGAAGCGGCGGAAGAGCGTGCCCTTGCCGACCCCGGCGGCCGCCGCGATGTCGTCCATGGAGACGCGGTCGGGGTCGCCGCGCTCGGTGAACAGCCGCTCCGCGGCGGCCAGTACGGCCTCGCGGTTGCGCTGGGCGTCGGCCCGCTCCTTGCGCGGCTCCTTGTGCGGTTCCTTGCGCTGGGGTGGTGTCATCGTGCCTCCACTGGAAAAACGGACCAGTAGTCCGTATCGTCGATCCGGACCGCCGGTCCGCATATTAGCGCGGGCCGGACCACAGCCGTGGAAGGGCACCACCATGCCAGGCACCTCCATGCCGGACGTGACACCACTCGACAGCACGCCCGCGGGCGTCTTCCTGCGCGGAATCGAACTGCTCCTCGCCAAGGATTTCGCGGGGTGGATCGACCTCTGGGCCGAGGACGGAGTCTGCGAATTCCCCTTCGCCCCGCCGGGCGCCCCGCGCCGTCTCGACGGCAAGCCGGCCGTCCGCGCCTACATGACCGCGTATCCCGACCACATCGACCTCGTCGCCGTCCCGCACGTGGAGATCCACCGGACCGAGGACCCTGATGTCGTCATCGTCGAGATGCGTGCCGAGGGGCGTTCGGTGCGTACGGGCCGGGACTTCGAGATGTCGTACATCGTCGTCGTCACCGTCAAGAACGGGCGGTTCACCCACTACCGCGACTACTGGAACCCGCTGACCGCCCTGGAGATCGCCGGCGGTTCCGACGCCCCGTTCGCGGGCGGTGCGCGATGAGCGCCGCCCGGGCGGACGCGCCGACGGGCGAGCCGATCCTGGTGACCGGCGGCACCGGCAACACCGGCCGCCGCATCGCCGCGCGCCTCACCGCGTGGGGCCACCGGACGCGGGCGGCGAGCCGATGCCCTGAGCCACGAGCGGACGTCACGGCCCGCTACGAGACCGCCCGCTTCGACTGGGACGACACCGCGACCCACGACCCGGCCCTCGACGGCGTGCGCCGCCTCTATCTCGTCCCGCCGACCGCCGCCCCCGACCCCGCCGCCCACCTGTTCCCGTTCCTCGACCGGGCGCGCCGTGCGGGGGTCGACCGGGTCGTGCTGCTCGGCTCGTCGGCCATCGCGGAGACGGACGACGGGCTCGGCGAGGTGTACCGCGCGATCCGCGAGCGGTTTCCGCAGTGGGCGGTGCTCCGGCCCTCGTGGTTCATGCAGAACTTCACCGGCGACCACCCCCACGCCCACAGCGTCCGGGAAAGCGGTGAGATCGTCACGGCCACCGGCGACGGCCGCGTCGCGTTCGTCGACGCCGAGGACATCGCCGAGGTCGGCGCGCGGGCCCTGACGGACGAGCGTCCGCACAACACGGACCACCTCATCACCGGCCCCCGGGCGCTGAGTTACGCCGACGTCGCAGAGGTCATCTCCCGTGTCGCGGGCCGGCAGGTCCGCCACCGGCCCGTCTCGCGCACGGCGATGCGGGACCGGCTGGCCGCCACCGGCATGCCGGTCCGGTTCGCGGACCTCCTCGCGGGCATGGACGAGTCGATCGCGGCGGGCGCGGAGGACCGTACGAGCACGGCGGTGGAACGCGTCACGGGCCGCGCGCCCCGCTCATTCGCCGCCTTCGCCGCGGCACACGCGACCGTGTGGCGGCGGTGACGCGCCGGCTCCGTCACCGCCTCCGGGGAGCGCTCAGGCGCGGACGAGCGGGGTGTCGACCAGGTGCTCGGCCAGGAACCACGACTGCAGTTCACCGGTCCTGATCACCTGCGACACCAGCAGGTCGTTCGTGCCGTCGTCGCCCAGCTCGGCGGTCCGTGCGGCCGCGTCGTGCGCCTGGACGAGGATCGCCTCGTGGGCCTCGAGGAGTCGCGACAGCATGGCGGGCACCTCCTCGACGCCGTCCGGCGGGCGCGGAATCGACGTCAGTTCCGCGACGTGCCGCGGATCGCCCACTGCGACGCCGCCGAGGGACTGGACGCGCTCGGCGACCGTGTCGACGATGTCGAGCTGGTCACCGGCGTGCTTGTCCAGGACCAGGTGCAGTTGGTAGAACGTCGCGCCGCGCATGAGCCAGTGGTGCTTCTTGTAGAGGCCGTAGAGGATCTGCGTGTCCGCGAGGATCCGGTTCAGCCGCTGGCAGGAGTACATCCTCGCCTCGTACGAAAGGCCGATCGGGAACTGCTTGACCGTGCCGTACTCCTGGATCACCTCGCCCTTCTGGTGCAGCCACGGCTGGCTGCTGCCGTCCACCGCCGGATGGGAACTGCTGCTCGCGGTCCGGGTCTTGTCGGTCATGTGTGCCTCCTGCGGCGCTGTGCTGTGTGTGCCGGAGGAACGCTAGGCGCGTCCGCACGGCCCTTCTTGACCGGCAGCGCACGCCGTGCTGCCGATCAGTGCACTGGCGGTGACCTGCAGTTCTGTCGTTCGCTCTCGGGCCAGCACCCGTGCACTGACGGGCAGGGGAGCCGACGCCGCCCGACCTAGCGTCGGCCGCACCGCCCCGACCGTGGGGCGGACCGAGCGGAGAAGAGGCAGACATGAACGCGCACGAACGGGCGGACGTCGTGGTCGTCGGGCTGGGACCGGGCGGCGAACACGTCGCGGGGACACTCGCCGAAGCGGGACTCGACGTGGTGGGGGTCGAGGCGGAGCTCGTCGGAGGGGAGTGCCCGTACTGGGGATGTGTCCCCAGCAAGATGATGATCCGGGCCGGCGATCTGCTCGCCGAGGCGGGCCGGGTACCCGCCCTGGCCGGGAGGGCGGCCGTGACGCCGGACTGGAACCGGGTCGCCGCACGCATCCGTGACGAGGCCACCGACGACTGGCACGACCAGGTGGCGGCCGACCGCCTCACGGCGAAGGGCGGCCGCCTCGTTCGCGGCATCGGCCGTCTCGCCGGACCGCGCCGCGTGACCGTCGGCGACCGTACGATCGAGGCCCGGCGCGGCATCGTCCTCGCCACCGGCACCCGGCCCCGCATCCCGTCGGTGCCCGGCCTGCGGGAAACCCCCTACTGGACGAACCGCGACGCCATGGCGGCGAAAGAACTGCCCGAGTCGATGGCCGTGCTCGGCGGCGGCGCCATCGGCGTCGAACTCGCCCAGGTCTTCGCCCGGTTCGGCTGTGCGGTCACCGTGATCGAGGGGCAGGACCGACTCCTTTCACAGGAGGAGCCCGAGGCCGGGGAACTGGCCGCCGCGGCACTGCGGGCGGACGGCGTCACCGTGCTGACGGGCACCCGCGTGCGGGAAGTCGGCCACGGCGACGACCTGTTCACCGTCCACCTGGAAGGCGGCGCCGAGCCGCTGCGCGTCGCACGGCTCCTGGTGGCCACCGGCCGCATGGCGGACCTGGGCGCGCTCGCCGTCCACACCGTGGGGATCGACCCCACGGCCCCGGCCGTGCCCACGGACGGGCAACTGCGGGCGGCGGAAGGGCTGTGGGCCGTCGGTGACATCACCGGCCGCGGCGCCTTCACCCACGTCTCGATGTACCAGGCGCAGATAGCCGTACGGGACATCCTCGGTGAGCCCGGCCCCGACGCCGACTACCGGGCACTGCCGCGCGTCACCTTCACCGACCCGGAGATAGGGGCCGTCGGCCTGACGGAACGCCAGGCGCGGGAACAGGGGCTGCGGGTGCGCACCAGCGTGCTCCCCCTCGCCTCCTCCACCCGGGGCTGGATCCACGGACCGGGCAACGAGGGCTTCGTCAAACTCGTCGAGGACGCGGACCGGGGCGTGCTCGTCGGCGCCACCTCGGCGGGCCCGGCGGGCGGCGAGGTGCTCTACGGACTGAACGTCGCCGTCCACGCCGAAGTGCCCGTCCACACGCTCCGGCACATGATCTACACCTACCCCACCTTCCACCGCACGGTCGAGGCCGCGCTCGGAGCGCTCCGCTGAGCGGCATGCGGGGGCGCGACCCGGAAGAGCGGCACCGGGCCGCCACTTCGCTGGAACTCCTCTTCGACCTGTGCTTCGTCATCGCGGTGGCGCAGGCCTCCGCGAGCCTGCACGAGGCGCTGACCCACGGGGCGTCCGCCACCGGGGTCCTGCGCTTCGCGCTGGTCTTCTTCACCGTCTGGTGGGCGTGGATGAACTTCACGTGGTTCGCCTCCGCCTACGACCCGGACGACGTCCCGTACCGGCTGACGGTGTTCGTCCAGATCACGGGGTCCCTCGTGCTCGCCGCAGGTGTCCCCCACGCGTTCGCGGAGGGGGACCTGCGGGTCATCACCATCGGATACGTCGTGCTGCGCACCGCGCTGGCCGCCCTGTGGCTGCGCGCGGCACGCGCCGACCCCGCACGCCGGACCACCGCCCTGCGCTTCGCCGCCGGAGTGACGGCGTGCCAGGCCGGCTGGGTGGGGCTGCTCGTCCTGCCGGACGCGGCCCGGCTGCCCGGCATCGTCGTGCTGATCGCCGCCGAGGTCTCCGTACCGGTGTGGGCCCAGTCCGCCGGGATGACGCCGTGGCACCCCCGCCACATCGCCGAGCGCTACGAGCTGTTCACCCTCATCGTCCTCGGCGAATCCGTCGCGGCCGCCACCGTCGCCGTCCGGACCGCGTTCGAACGGCACCAGAGCACGGGAGAGCTGTACGCGACGGCGGCGGGCGGCCTCCTGACGGCCTTCGCCCTGTGGTGGCTGTACTTCGCAAGGCCCGCGCACACACTGCTGGCCACCACGCACCGCGCGCACCGCCGCCGCTTCGTGTGGGCCTACGGCCACTACCTGGTCTTCGCCTCGGCAGCCGCCGAGGGCGCCGGTCTCGCCGCGTACGCCGACCACCTCACCGGCCACGCGCAGACCTCGCCCACGGCGGCCGGCGCGGCGGTCACCGTCCCCGCGGCGGTCTTCCTGACCACCGTCTGGGCCGTACACCTGCGGCCCCACCTCAAGTCCGTGGCCGAGTGCGCTCCGTACCCGCTCGCCGTGCTCGGCGTTCTCGGGGCCACCTGGTCCCCGGCGCCCGCTCTGGCGACCGGTGCGGTGCTCGTCGTACTCATTACGGCCTCGGCCTCGGCCTCGGCATCGGCCTCGGCTCCGGCGCCGCGTCGGTGACCAACGCGAGAACGCCCCGACCGTGTCCGTCTGTCCGGACACCGTCGGGGCGTTCCGCCGTGCGTCAGACCGTGGCGCGCACCGCGTCACGGATCAGATCGGCGACCTCCTTGGGCCGGGACACGGCGACGGCGTGCGACGCACCGTCGAGCTCGACGACCGCCGCACCGGCCCGCTCCGCGCCGAAACGCTGGACGTCGGGGTTGATCGCCTGGTCCGCGCCGGCGACGAGCGCCCAGGAGGGCTTCGTGTGCCACGCGGCGGTCGCGGCCTTCTCCGTGAACGCGACGGCGGCCAGCGGGCGCTGCGCGACGGCGAGCACCTCGGTGACGGCGGCCGGAACGTCGGCGGCGAAGATCTCCGGGAAAGCCTCGGCCTCGACGGTGAACTCGACCGCGGGCTCGGCGCCTTCGACGGGGTACGTCCACTCCGTCAGGTTGCTGCCGAGCGGCGAGAGGGGGTAGCGGTCCTGCAACTCGCCCAGGCTCTCGCCCTCTTCGGTGACGTAGGCCGCGACGTAGACCAGACCGGCCACGTTCTCGGCGGCACCGGCCACGGAGATGACCGCGCCGCCGTAGGAGTGGCCGACGAGCACGACCGGGCCGTCCGTCTGGCCCGCCACGGAAGCGATGTACGCGGCGTCGGACGCGAGGCCGCGCAGCGGGTTGGGCGGAGCGATGACGGAGATGCCGTCGTTCTTGAGTTCCTTGATGACGCCGGTCCAGCTGGACGCGTCGGCGAACGCGCCGTGGACGAGCACGACGGTGGGGGTGGGCTGAGCGGTCATGATGGGTTCTCTTTGTCGGTAGTCGGTAGTCGGTAGTCGATAAGTCAGTAAGTCGGTTGCGTCTCGGGTGCCGTCAGGCGTCGGCGCGGTGGAGAGCCGCCCGCAGGGTGCCCGTGGCCAGCGTGATCGCGGCTTCCGCGGCGTGGGTCTCGCGCAGGGCGTTGAGCATGACGAAGTCGTGGATGATGCCCTGGAAGCGGACGGCGGTGACCGGAACGCCCGCCTCGCGCAGCTTGTTGGCGTAGGCCTCGCCCTCGTCGCGCAGCACGTCGGCCTCACCGGTGATGACCAGCGCCGGCGGCAGCCCGGCCAGCTGCTCGGTGGAGGCCCGCAGCGGTGACGCGGTGATCTGGGCGCGCTCGGACTCGTCGGTCGTGTACTGGTCCCAGAACCACTGCATGCCGTCGCGGCGCAGGAAGTACCCCGTGGCGAACTGGTGGTAGGAACCGGTGTCGAAGCGCGCGTCGGTGACCGGGTAGAAAAGCACCTGCTGGACCAGCGGCACATCACCGCGCTGCTTCGCCATCAGTGTCAGCGCCGCGGTCATGTTGCCGCCGACGGAGTCACCGGCCACGGCGAGCCGGTCGCCGTCCAGGCCCTTGGCCGCACCCTCCTGGACGATCCACCGGGCGACGGTGTAGTTCTGCTCGATGGCCACCGGGTAGCGGGCCTCGGGGGAGAGGTCGTACTCGGGGAAGACGACCGCGGCGTGCGCTCCGACCGCGAGCTCACGGACCAGCCGGTCGTGCGTGTGGGCGTTGCCGAACACCCAGCCCGCGCCGTGGATGTAGAGGATCACCGGCAGCGTCCCCCGGGCGCCGGCCGGCTTGACGATGCGGGCCCGGACGCCGCCGGTGAGGCCGCCAGGGACGGTGATCCACTCCTCATCGATCGCAGGCTTCTCGATGTCGCCGGACTGCACCTCGTCGACCGCCTTGCGGCCTTCGGCGGGCGGCAGTTCGAAGAGGTAGGGCGACTGGGCGGTCGCTTCGGCGAAGGCGGCGGCCGCAGGTTCCAGGACCGGCTGCACCGGCTGGACCGGCTGGGGAGATTCGACCGGCTGGGGCGACTCGACGACGTCGGACATGTGGTTCTCCTGAGTGTCATGTGATGCGATGCGCCGGTTTTCCGGCGGAAGCCCCGAGGAAAAGCGCTGTGGGGCTGTGGGTCGCCACGCTAAAAGCGGCCGGGTGCCGCCGATTGACCACCAGCGCACCGACGCTGACCCGACAGCGCACGGCAAGAACGGCAAGGACGGCGAGAACGGCAAGAGCTGGAGTGAGTGCACTGTCGGACCGAGAACAGTGCACTGCTGGAAAACACGGCGGATTCGGCCCGCCATAGCGTTGCGGCGAAGCGATGGAGCAAGCGACGGAGCGGTTCCGACACATCAGGAGGTTGTCGAAAGGTGTCCACGATGCCGGTCGGTGGGCTGGTCCCCAGCACCACGGCCAACGCGACGGACCATGCCGCGGGCGACACCGCGGATCTCGTCGTCCGGAACGCGAATATCCACACCGGGGACCCCGGCCGTCCCCGGGCCGAGGCCCTGGCCGTACGGAACGGCGTCATCACGGCCGTCGGGGACGACAAGGACATGGCGGCCCTGGTCGGCCCGGCCACGAGGGTGGTCGACGCCCTCGGCCGCCGGATGATCCCGGGCCTGAACGACTCGCATCTGCATGTGATCCGGGGCGGCCTCAACTACGTACTGGAGCTGCGCTGGGACGGCGTCCCCACCCTGCGCCAGGGTCTCGCGATGCTGCGCGAGCAGGCGGCCCGCACCCCGAAGGGCCAGTGGGTGCGGGTGGTCGGGGGCTGGTCGGCCGAGCAGTTCGCCGAGCGGCGGCTGCCGACCGTCGCCGAGCTCAACGCCGCCGCTCCGGACACCCCGGTGTTCGTCCTGCACCTCTACCAGGCGGCGGTCCTGAACCGCGCCGCGGTCAAGGCCGCCGGCTACACCAGGGACACTCCCGACCCGAGGGGCGGCCAGATCGTACGGGCACGGGACGGCGAGCCCACCGGCATGCTGCTCGCCGCGCCCAGCGCCCTCGTCCTCTACTCGACCCTGGCCAAGGCGCCGGTCCTGGAGGGCGCGGACAAGAGGACGTCGACCCGTCACTTCCTGCGCGAACTGAACCGGTTCGGCCTCACCTCCGCGATCGACGCGGCCGGCGGATTCCAGAATTTCCCGGACAACTACAGCACGGTCGTCGAACTCGCCGAAGCCGGCGAGTTGTCGCTCCGCATCGCCTATCACCTGTTTCCGCAGACGGCCGGGCAGGAAATCGCCGACCTGAAACGCTGGATCGAGATGGCCCGCCCGGAAGACGGGGACGAATGGCTTCGGCTCAACGGCGCGGGTGAGAACCTCACCTGGGCGGCGGCCGATTTCGAGAACTTCGCCCAGCCGCGTCCGGAACTCGCCCCCGACTACGAAGGGGAATTCGAGACCGCCGTACGCCTTCTCATGGCGCACGGCTGGGGATTCCGGCTGCACGCCACCTATGACGAGACGATCAGGCGCGACCTCGCGGTGTTCGAGAAGCTCGCCGCGGAAGGGCTCTTCCCGGCCGGGAACCAGTGGCTGTTCGACCACGCGGAGACGGTCTCCGCCGACAGCCTCGACCGCGTCGCCGCCCTCGGCGGAGCCATGTCGGTGCAGAACCGGCTGTCGTTCCAGGGCGAGGCGTTCCTCAGCCGTTACGGCCCCGGTGCCGCCGCGGACGCCCCGCCGATCCGGGCGATGCTGGAGCGCGGCCTGACCGTCGGCGCCGGCACCGACGCCACCCGTGTCTCCAGCTACAACCCCTGGATCGCCCTGCACTGGCTGATCACCGGCCGCACGATCGGCGACCTGGTGGTCCGCCCGCCCCACAACCGCGTCGACCGGCGCACCGCGCTGGCGATGTTCACGGAGGCGGGCGCCGCCCTCACCGGTGAACAGGACATCAAGGGAGTCCTGGCGACCGGGCTGCCTCGGCGACTTCGCCGTCCTGTCCGAGGACTACTTCACCGTTCCCGAGCAGGACATCGCCCACATCGAGTCCCTGCTGACCGTCGTCGGCGGGCGGATCGTCTACGCCGCCCGGGAGTACGAGGGCATCGACGAGGAACTGCCGCCGGTCAGCCCGGAGTGGAGCCCGGTCGCGCACTTCGGCGGCTACCAGGCCGTGCCCCGTACGGGCCGGTCGGGTGCCCGGCAGGCCGAGCTGCTCGGCCAGGCCGTCGCCGAGTCCGAGCAGCACCGGCAGTGGCGTGCGCGGCGCGGCCTGACCCCGGAGACCGAGAACCCCGTCTTCGACCCCTGCTTCAACCTCTGACCCCGACCCTTGCTGCGGCCTCCTGCCGCTACGGGGCACCTCACCTCGATCCAATCCGTCGCGGACGCCCGTCCGCGGTCACATCACGCCCAGAAAGGCACCCTCATGATGGACATCTCCCAGGTCACCCCGGCGCCCGGCCCCGACCTGCTCACCCCCGACAACTGCGCCGTCCTGTTCATCGACCACCAGCCGCAGATGTTCTTCGGCACCGGCAGCGGTGACCGCACCGCGATCATCAACTCGACCGTGGGACTCGCGAAGGCCGCCAAGGTCTTCGACGTCCCGGTCGTGCTCAGCACGGTGGCCGCCGAGTCCTTCTCCGGTCCGATCCTGCCGCAGCTGACCGAGGTCTTCCCGGACCAGGAGGTCGTCGACCGCACCTCCATGAACGCCTGGGAGGATGCCCCCTTCGTCGAGGCGGTGAAGGCCACCGGCCGCAAGAAGCTCGTCATCGCCGGGCTGTGGACCGAGGTCTGCGTCGTGCTCCCCACGCTCTCCGCCATCGCCCAGGGCTACGAGGTGTACGTCGTCACGGACGCCTCCGGCGGCGTCAGCCCCCAGGCGCACGAGCACGCCGTCCAGCGGATGGTGCAGGGCGGTGCCATCCCGGTGACCTGGGTGCAGGTGCTCCTCGAACTCCAGCGCGACTGGGCGCGGACGGACACGTACGTCCCCGTCACCGAGGTCGTGAAGGAGCACGCCGGCGCCTATGGCCTCGGCGTGGTGTACGCCCAGGCCGTCATCGGCGCCCACGCGGCGGGCTGATCCGAACCCGATGGACAACGGACTGTTGGTCCTCCGGCTGGTGGTGGGCCTCCTCATCGCCGGACACGGAGTACAGAAGGTGAGCTTCCGGCTGGGCGGCAACGGCCTGGCCGGCGGCACGGAGGAGTTCCGCCACGACGGCTTCCGCGGCGGCCGGCTCACCGCGCTCGCCGCGGGCGGCAGCCAGATCGGCGCCGGCCTGTTCCTGGCGGCCGGGGGCCTCACGCCCGCGGCGGCGATGGCCGCCATGGGCGTGATGACGGTCGCGGCCACCGTCAAGTGGCGCAACGGCCTCTGGGTGCAGAACGACGGCTACGAGTACCCCCTGGTACTCGTGGCGGCCGCGGCGGTCCTGGTGCTCACCGGGCCCGGCCGCTGGTCGGCCGACCACGCCCTGGGGCTGACCCCTTGGCCGCCCTGGGTGCGGGCCGCGGCTCTCGTGGTCGGCCCGGTGAGCGGACTGCTCACCCGCGCGGTGCTGCACCGCTCGTCCGACGCCGGGGCCGACAGGAGGAGTTCGTATGCGCGCGCTGCTGACTGACGCGGCCCACACCCTGGTGCCGCCGAAGGACGACCGGCACGGCCCGCTGCCGCCGCTCCTGCTGGCGCTGACCGTGGTGACCGGCCTGGTGGACGCCGTGAGCTACCTGGCGCTCGGGCACGTCTTCGTCGCCAACATGACGGGCAACGTCGTCTTCCTGGGGTTCGCCCTGGCGGGCGCCGACGGCCTGTCGGCACTCGCCTCCGTGGTCTCGATGGCGGCGTTCCTCGCGGGCGCGCTCGGGGGAGGGCGGCTCGGCACTCGCTTCGCGGCGCACCGCGGGCGGCTGCTGGCCCTCACCGCGGCGCTGCAGGCGGTGCTGGTCGCCGCGGCCCTCGTCGCGGCCGCGGTCTCGCACGGCCGGGTGACGACGCCGGTCCAGTACACCCTGATCGTGCTTCTCGGCCTCGCCATGGGGCTGCAGAACGCGGTCGCCCGCCGCCTGGGCGTCCCGGACCTGACGACGACGGTACTGACCCTGACCCTGACGGGCCTCGCCGCAGACTCCGCACCGGCCGGCGGCGCGGCCCCCCGGCCCGGCCGGCGGATCCTGTCCGTCCTGGCCATCTTCGTCGGGGCGCTGGCCGGAGCCGCACTCCTGGCGCACGACGAACTCACCCTCACCCTGGGGCTGATCCTGGCCGCGCTCGTGGTGACGGCCCTGACCGCCCGACGCGTGTCGTCACCGAAGGCGAGCTGGGCGGGTCCTGTGAAGTGACGGCGGCGCCGCCTCACCCGCTCGCCATGTGGGCCTCTATACGGGGGCTTCCCGTACCGGGTGCTGGGCGGCGCCGCAGGCCCTCTCCAGCGCGTCGGCGTCGCCGGGCGTGGCCTGCTGACGTGTCGCTCAACGTGGACACCGTGGCCGTATCATCAACCACGATTGTTGAAAGTAAAAATACTGTCGCACCTTGGTGGGGTGCAGTAACTAGTAACTATGGGGAGCCCGATGAGCAATGCCGTGCAGGCCGAGGTCCTGTCCGCCCGTGACGTCCCACTGGGCGGCCCGCGCTCGATGACGGTGCGTCGCACGCTGCCGCAGCGGGCCCGGACCCTGATCGGCGCCTGGTGCTTCGTCGACCACTACGGCCCCGACGACGTCGCCGACACCGGTGGCATGGACGTGGCGCCCCACCCGCACACCGGCCTGCAGACGGTGAGCTGGCTGTTCACCGGGGAGATCGAACACCGCGACAGCCTGGGCAGCCACGCGTTCGTCCGCCCCGGCGAACTGAACCTCATGACCGGTGGGCACGGCATCAGCCACACGGAGGTCTCCACGCCGAGCACCACCGTGCTCCACGGCGTCCAGCTGTGGGTGGCGCTCCCCGACGAACACCGGCACGCCGACCGGGACTTCCAGCACTACGCGCCGACCCCGGTCCAGGTGGACGGCGTCGAAGTCCGGGTGTTCCTGGGAGAGCTGGCGGGCGACACATCCCCGGTGCGAACCTTCACGCCGCTGCTCGGCGCCGAACTCGTCCTCGAACCGCACGCGACGACCACGCTCACCGTGGATGCCGGGTTCGAACACGGCCTCCTGGTCGACCAGGGCCGGGTCACCATGGCCGGAACCCTCCTGAACCCGTCGGAACTCGGCTACCTCGCTCCGGGCCACGACATCCTGACGCTCACGAACGAAACGGACACCGCAGCGAGACTGATCCTCCTGGGCGGCCCGCCGTTCGGCGAGGAGATCATCATGTGGTGGAACTTCATCGGCCGCACGCATGCGGACATCGCGCGGGCCCGCGAGGACTGGATGACCGGCAACCGCTTCGGCGTCGTGAAGGGATACGACGGGGACCCACTCCCCGCCCCCGAACTGCCGAACGTGCCGCTGAAGCCGCGGGGGCGGGTGCGCTGAACTGGGGTCATGTGTCTGGCCCGCAAAGCCCTACGGGGAGGGAATCGATTCCGGCTGAGCCGAGTTGGTCCGCGCCTGGTCCGGACCGTGGCGAGGTGCATTGTGCAGCCGACCCGGAGAAACCGCCACAGGCTTCCGCGCATGGGTGCCAAGACGATTCGGTCCCCGCGATGACGCCGGCTTGGACCCGGACCCACGCGTCCTGAACCCGGCCGGACGGTCACCCCGCAGTGAAGCCGTCGAGACAGGCGGCCGCCGCCGTTATGGACGCGTAGTCGTACGACCTGCACCGGCAACGCGGCCAAGAACGCGAGGGTGATGTGCCAGCCCTCGATGCGGCTCCAGCAGGTCGGGGTAGGTGGCGTAGGCCGGGTTCAGGACATGCGCCAGCTCGTTCTTCGCATGGTCGGGCGAGGAGAGGGCGATGAACGCGTGCTGGGGCGGTTCGGTCACGCATGTCTTCTTACCTCACCTGTCCGCGCGGCCGAAGCGCGAGCGTGCCCTGGAGCGGGACAGGGGCGAGGTGACCGGCTGGGTCAAGGACGCGTGTCCGAGGGTGGAAGTACCTCAGCGGCGCTCGACGCTTTCATCTTCTTTGAAGACGAGGCCGGGTTGTCGATGGCGCGGCCGGCCAGCAGCTCAGCGACCCGAACCACCTGATCCAGTCCATCCACCGCGCGGCCCCGTGAGATGCAGTACGACCCCGAATTCGTCCATGCATGCCGTGTCGGAACCGCCCTCACCCTCACGACACACGCCACAGCCTCAGTAAGCCCGGGTGGCGGGCAGAAGTACCGAGACGTCCGGCTCCGACCGGGTGGCGAAGCCGCCGGTGACGGTCAGGCGGTCGAGGTCGACGACGGTGATCCGGTCGCGGTCGAGCAGGGATACGTACGCCACCGCCTCGTCGGGGTGGAACGAGACCGCGGCCGGGATTCCGTCGAGCCGCAGGGTGCGCAGGGGCCGCAGGTCGGCGGTAGCGCACACCGTGAGGGTGTTGCCGACGATGTCCGTCACGAGCAACCGGTCCTCATCGAGGGTATACACCCGCAGCGGGTCGCCGCCGACCTTCCGGCTCCGCCGCACCTTCATGGTGCGCGCGTCGACGGCGACCAGGGTGGAACTCCTGCGGGCGCCGACGAACAGCGTCCTCTCGTCCGTGCTCAGGCAGCTGCTCTCCGGCAGTTGCCCCGGGGTCATGAGGACCGGGGCTACCGAAGCGTCGTACGGCCTCACCAGGCTCACCGTGTGCGACAACAGGCCGGTGACATAGGCCCGTTCACCGTCGCGGGTGAGGGAGAAGAGGTGGGTTTTCACCCCATGCGTCGGCACCGCCCTGGTGGGCGCCCGGTCGGTGGCCGGGTCGTCGAAACCGAGCAGTACCGCCTTCTCCTCGCTGAGCGCGTACAACCGGTCCCGGTCGTCGATGCCCATACCGTGGACGCGGTTGTAGGGGCGGATGTCGATGGTCCGGGACAGGGCCCGCTCGTCGAGGTCGATGACGAAGACGGCGGCGCCGCCCTCGCCGACAGTGGAGGCCATGCGGACGCCGTAGTGCCCGACGTAGGCGAAGCGCCACCGCGAATCGACGACCATCTCATGGGGATGGTCGGGCAGTTGGACGGTCCCCAGGCGCCGGCCCGACGCGACGTCGTAGAAGCTGACCGCGTGGCTGCTCTTCTCCACCACCAGCAGCACGTCACTCCGGGCGGCGGTCCCGGAAGCCCTCGCGGCGGACACCGAGAGACCGCCGGCGAGCGCGCCACCGCCCGCTGCCTTGACCACCGTACGACGTGCCACCACGGCCCCACCTCGTTTTCTCGACTCCGAACACTGTGACCCCATGGGCCTCTGAGGGGACCTCGCCTCTCGCGCTGTGTGACGCAGAACACGCACGCGACTCGATCGCTTCTCGCGGCAACACGGGTCATGGCTGGGACATCACCCCGGGCCCGCCCGCGTTCACGTGAGGAGCAACGGACATGGACCGTGCACGAGGTGGTCACACCTGAGTCTGTCGACCCACGCCACCTTCCTCGGCACCGTCAGGGGCGTGATCCGGGCGCGCGGCGCTGTCCGGGCCGCTGGATCCGCTGACCGGCGTACTCGTCCACGGACAGGACACCGCGCTGGCCAGCCCCTTCTATGGAGTCAGCAAACGCCTGTGGAACGTACGTCTGGTGGCGACCGACGCGGTTCGGCCGGCGGGACCGGGTCCGGACCAAGCGCCGAGACATCGCGGCTGTGCTGCCCCCACTTTCTCCGATATGGCAGGGCGTGCGTCAGCGCAGCGCGACGGTTCTCGGACCAGAAAGAACAAGGTGGGCCTGAACCGTCACGCTGTCGCGGGCGTTCACAGGGGAGAAAGGCAATTCCGCCTGTCGATAGGGGAGTTCATCATGTTGGATCGTCGCTCTCTTCTGCGGACCAGTGGCGTGGCGGCAGCCGGCGCGCTCGGCGCCGTCGCTTCTGCCTCGACCGCTGAGGCAGCTTCTACGCCATCCCGTGGTCATCACTCGTCCGTTCACGCCCCGACCGACGGCGTGACGCGCACCTTGCTCCAGGAGAACCCCTCGCCCGCCAAGGGCTGGAAGACCGTGCAGACCCTCGTCGAGATACCGCGGCGCAGGGAATCGGGCCGCCACAGCCACCCGGGAGTGGAAGTCGGATACATCGTCCGCGGCGATGTGTCGATGGAGTTCGACGACGGGACCACCCTGCGGCTTCGTACGGGTGACCCCTTCTTCATCCCCTCCGACACCATCCACAACGCCCGCAACATTGGGAAGGTAACGACCATGATGCTGTCCACCTACGTCGTCGACGAGACGAAGCCGCTGGTCACTACGTACACCCATTGAGCCTTTCCGTCTGCGTAGTCACCGGCCAAGAGGACAACGACTGTGTGGACGGTGCGGCTGATACGTCGGCCGGTGCCGGGGGTCGGCCGAGTTAGCGGTCACCGGGCGTATGCCTCGCTCGCGATCTTGTCGAGCGGGGCGAGCCTCTGCGACCCATGAGAAGCGTATGCAGCGGGCAGGGCTCCCGTGCCGTTGGGTGAGGTCTTCGAAGTCTCAACCTGCCGGCCCGAGAGCCCTGGGGGCCCTGTCCTGCCGCACTCGCCCTGCCGTATGAGCTGGTCGACCGGGTCACGATGCTTGTCGGCGTGAGGGCGACCGCCGCGGGGAACTACCGCCGCACAAGCGCGCCCTCGTCGCCCTCGCGCGGATCGTCGCCCAGCCGGGCACACCATGGGCACCGCCTACGGACATGCCACCGGCGTCGTGCGACGGACGCGGCGAGCGCGGAAGGGTGCTACCAGATCCTGATCTTCGTGATCTTGTGGAGGGGCTCGCCGGTGATCTTCCCGTAACTCCACTTCTCCACGGTTCCGCTGGTCGCCGGCGCGCCCAGCCTCGGCACGTACTCCAACGTGACCTTGTTGTTGCCGGTCCAGATCTGGTCGACGCCGTAGATCGCCACGCTTACCGCGCCCGCGTTGGCGAAGCAGAGGGAGCCGCCTGCGTTGTGAAGCGTCAGGTAACCCATTTCGGAGCAACCGACGCGGTTGATGGCGGACGCCGACGAAGCAGGCAGAACCACGGCTACGGCTCCGGCCGCCGCTACTACTGCGAGGCGTGTGATGAAGCGCTTCACTGGTGAGTTGTTCCTTCCATGGTGGTGCGGTGCCGCCGAGGGACACAGCGCACGGCGGCATCGCAGGGACGCATGCACGTCCCATCAACGCAACGGGAGAAAGGGCACTCCCGTTCACCCCCTACGGAACGGCAAGAAAGCGACAAGGTCCCGCGAAGGGCTTCCGGCGAGTGTGTGAGCCGTTCGTCCGCGCATGCGGCTGAGCACGCCACGGAACACTTGGACAGGATCGAGCACCACGCATGAACGGAATCACGGAAACGCGGACCACTGCCTCCGCTCCGACCTGGTCGCATGATCGGAACCTCACCTCCGACGCTGACTGTGACGCCTTCATCAGAGACATCTACGACCAGTACGGCCTGCTGCTCGTCCGGTACGCCGCGCGACTGCTGGACGGCGACTGGCACAAGGGGGAGGACGTCTTCCAGGAGACTGCGGCCCGAGCCTGGAAACACGCCCGTTTCCTGGGCAGCCGCGGCGACAGCCTCAGACCGTGGTTGTTCACCGTGACCAGGAATCTCGCGATCGACCATCACCGGGCGCGGCAGGTGCGGCCGTTGGAGCACATGTCCGTCGAGGAGTTGGACGTCTCCAGCGACAACACGGCATCCACGATCGATTCCCATGTGGTGTCGCAGGCGCTGGGGGAGCTGAACGAGCAGCAGCGAACCGTCATCTGCCTCATGTACTACTTAGAATGCAGCGTTGCCCAAGCGGCCGAGCACCTCGGCATACCGGCAGGCACCGTCAAGAGCCGCGCCTTCTACGCCGTGCGGGCGTTGCGCAAAGCACTGGAAAAGCAGGGGATCCTAGGGGTATGACCATGGCGCGGCCCCGGTCACACGGTCGTCAACGGGTCCTGTGATCCAGGCTGGGAGGCCTGACAGGTCTCAAGTACGCCTCGGAACAGGAAGCTTGTGCTTCCCGACCGCCCTCTCGGGCACGGTGGGCGCGGGGTCCTCATTCATGTCGAGGGCGGCGAGCCGGTCGCGGACCTGCTGAGCGCTGTGTGCCATCGCCCGCGCTTCAGCGTCTTGGAGGGCGTTGACCCAGTCCGCCCGTGCGCCTTCCCGGTCGCCCATGGCCAGCCGGGTGTCGCCGAGCCGCATCAATGTGCCGAGGGCGTTCCTGTGGTCTCCCAGTTCACCGAACGCCCTCGACGCCCGCTGGTAAGTGGTCACCGATTCCTCGTAGCGGCCGAGCAGGCGAAGGTTGTGGCCCAGGATGTCCCACCCCTGGGCGAGTTGCCAGGGCGCGTCGAGGCGGTGGAACAAGGCGATGCCTTCCTCGCTGTACACGAGGCTCTTCTCGAGGTTCCCGAGGTTGGAATGGAACCAGGCGAGCTCGAGGAGGCACTCGGCCAACCACAACTCTTCGCCTGTCATCCGGGAGAGTTCCAGTCCCCGCTCGGAGGCCGCCACGGCTTCCCCCGTCCGCCCGAACAGGAACAGCGCACAGGCCGTGACGTAGTGGGCTCGTGCCTGTTCACCGATGTCGTCGAGCTCTGCGAAGATCGCTGTCGCGTGTTGCAGCTGCTGCAGGGCCTGCTCCTGATGGCCGAGGTAGCCGTGGATCCCGCCCAGGTGCCGTAGGCAGCGGCCCTCTTCGAGGAGGTCGTTCCGACGCCGGGCCACTTCGAGGGCGGGGGTCAGCGCGGCGATGGCTTCTGGCCAGAACTCCTGACGGTTGAGGTATTCCTTGAGCGACCAGGCGAGCCCCGTGATGTGAGGGTCGAGCTGCTGGCTGACGGCGGTGTGGAGCAGGCCCGTCAGCACGTGGTGTTCGGCGGTGAGCCATCGGGTCGCCTGCTTGACGGTGGTGAGTTCCTCCGGAGTGACGCCCGAGCGGGGTGTGCCGAGTTCGAGGTCGTGCGATGTGTCCTGTTTGAGGAACCGGTTTGCCTCGCAGGCGGTGAACATGTAGTGGTCCAGGATCCGGAGAGTGGCGCGATGACGACCCTGGCCGGTCTCGTGGGCGTGAGCGAGCTCGGTGGCGTAGCCGCGGAGGAGGTCGTGCAGGCTGTAGCGACCGGGCAGAGGTTGTTCCACGAGGCAGGAGCTGAGCAGTTCGGCGAGTGCACGGCGGGTCCGGGAGAGGGGAAGGCCGGCGAGGCTGGCCGCGGCGTGGGCGGTGATGTGGGGGCCGGGATGCAGGGCCAGCAGGCGGAAGAGCCGGGCGGCGTGCTCATCCAGTGACTGGTAGGACCAGGAGAAGACGGTGCGCACGTCTGTGGTGGTGTCGGAGCCGGTGAATGCCTCGAGTCCGCCGTGGGTGTGTCGCAGGTCGTCGACCACGGCGTGGAGGGGGAGCGCGGGGTCGAGTTCGGCGCGGGCCGCGACCACGGCCATGGCCAGGGGAAGCCGTCCGCACAGCCGGATGATGTCGGCTGCGGCGGCGGGCTCGGCGGCGAGTCGTTCGGGCCCCAGACGTCGTTCGAGGGCCTCGTGCGCCTCGGTCGGTGTGGGCAGCGCGAGCCGGAGGGGCTTGGCGCCGTCGGTGGTGACGAGGCCGAGAAGCTGGTTACGGCTGGTGATCAGGGTGAGGCAGCCCGCTCCTGCGGGAAGGAGTGGGCGCACCTGCTGCTCGTCGCGGGCGTTGTCCAGGACGAGGAGGACCCGCCGGTCGGCGAGGAGACTGCGGAAGAGTGTGCTCCGGCCGGCGGTGTCTTCGGGGATGCGCGGGGCGGGGACGCCCAGGGCGGTGAGGAAGCCGTGCAGGGCGCTACCGGGTTCGACGGCGGGTGCGTGCGGGTGGAATCCGCACAGGTTGACGAAGAGCTGCCCGTCGGGGAACGAGGCGGCGATGCGGTGCGCGTGGTGCATCGCGAAGGTGGTCTTGCCGACACCGGGAGCACCGCTGATGACCACGGCGGGGGCAGTGGTGGGTCCGGGGCGGCCCGTCGCACCGATGGCTGTGGACAGCCACGCGCCTTCGGTCGCCCGCCCCGCGAACGCCGGCAGGCCGCGCGGCAGTTGCGCCGGGCGTGCCAAGGACAAAGGAAGGGACGCTGCTCTCCCGCCGTCCGCGACCGGGGTACCACATGTGTCGGACTCGGCTTCCGTGTCGTCGGGTCGGTCGACGGCCGGGCCGGTCGACGAGGCCGCCTCGCCCCCGTCCGGTGCCCCGGTCGTGGTGGTGCCTCTCGGACGGCGGTCGTGCTGGATCACCGTGTCATTCGTCAGCTCGGCCGGGTGCAGAGGCGGGAGGTCGTGGTGGAGGATGCCCTGGTGCAGCGCGCGTAGGGCCGGACCTGGTTCGAGGCCGAGTTCTTCGGCCAAATGCCGGCGCACGTCGGTGTAGCGCTGCAGCGCTTCGGGGTGCCGGCCGGCGAGGTACAGCGCTCGCAGCAGCAGGGCCCAGCCGGTTTCACCCAGCGGGTGCTGCGCGGTTATCTCCTCTGCCGCGTTGAGGGCTTCGGTGATCCGGCCTTGCAGGAGCAGCCCAGTGGTGTGGATCTCGCGAGTGTTCTGCCGCAGCTCTTCCAGACGTGCTGTCTCCTGGACGGCGAACAGGTGGTGCGCTGCGTCGGCGAACGCCGTGCCGCGCCACATGCCCAGGGCCTTCTGGGCCTCCTCCACGACGCGATCGGGCCGGCCTTGGTCCAAGTACTGGTGTGCTTGGGCGGCGGACCGCTCGAAGCGTACGGTGTCACGGTTCTCGGGCGGCACACGCAGGGCATAGCCCAAGGGTTCGGTGACCAACACCTCGAACGCCCCCTGGCGGCGCAGACGCCGGGGTTCCAGCGTCGCGCGTACCTTGCTGATGTGGGCGTGCAGGGAACCCATGGCCGCGCTCGGTGCCCGCCCCGGCTGCTGCGGCCACAGTTCCTCGAACAGAGTCTGCAGAGAGACCGCCCGGCCGTCGGCGAGCAGCAGACGAATCAGCAGGAGTCGCTGCCTGCGCCGACCCGGGTCGAGTACCGCCCCCGCCCGCCGCACCTCCAGCGGACCCAGCAGTCCGAAGTCGAGACCTTGAACCACAGCTGTCACCGTACCCAACAGAATCTCCACCGGCGGCGTCACCCCTGGGAGGCACACCTGACCAGGATCCGGCACACGGACAACGTGTTCGCGCGGTGACGGAAACCGGCCTCGGCTCCACCGGGCACCACAGGAAGGGTGTGGCGGCGGCTCAGGGCACAGGAGCGATGAGGACCCCGTTGTCCGCTTCCCGCATATCGGACAGGACAATAGCAGGACGTCATCCGGCGGCAGGGTTCGTCAACCATCACCTCCGCGGAGAAGGCGAGCGCACCGGCGCGTCGGCGGACGGCTCCGTCACCGGCCCCCTCGGGCGCGGCACGTGAACAGACGCCATGCGTCATGACCTGCGGCGACGCGTGAACCGCTGCGACGTACAGCCCGTTGAGTGAGCGAACGGTTGTCGTCCAGAGCGGAGAAGAACATGGTCGTCGAGGGAACGAGCACCGACCGGTTCGAACCGGTACGAGCGGCGCTCACAGCGCATCTCGAAGCCGGCGAGGAGTTGGGGGCATCGATCGCCGTCGATGTGGACGGGGTCATGGAAGTCGATCTGTGGGGTGGCCACGCGGACGAAGCGCGGACCGTTCTGTGGCAACGGGACACGTTGGTGAGCAT
This sequence comes from Streptomyces sp. NPDC018029, assembly GCF_044327655.1. Lineage (NCBI taxonomy): Bacteria > Bacillati > Actinomycetota > Actinomycetes > Kitasatosporales > Streptomycetaceae > Streptomyces > Streptomyces sp. NPDC018029. Next base: position 424,330 of record NZ_JBIRFV010000006.1, read on the forward strand.
GTGGTCGACCACGAAGACCCTCACCAGTCTCGCGGCCCTCATCCTCGTCGACCGGGGCGCACTGGATCTGCGCCGCCCGGTCGCGCACTACTGGCCCGAGTTCGCCGCCCGGGGAAAGGAGCACATCGAGGTGCGGCACGTCCTGGCCCACACCTCGGGACTTTCCGGCTGGGAGCAGCCCTTCTCCGTGGAGGACCTGTACGACTGGCCCACGGCGAGTGCCCGGCTGGCCGCGCAGGCACCCTGGTGGGAGCCGGGCTCCGCTTCGGGTTACCACGTGCAGACGCAAGGACAGTTGGTGGGGGAACTCGTCCGGCGGGTCAGTGGCCGTACCCTGAGGGAGTTCGTCGACACCGAGATCGCCGAGCCGGCGCGAGCCGATGTCCAGATCGGTGCGCGCGAAGCCGACTGGCCGCGCATCGCCGATCTGGTGGCGCCCTCGCAGCTCTCCGGTATACCCACCGGCCTCGACCCCGACGGGATCTTCACCAAGACGCTGTTCGGAAGTCCCGCGCGTGACGAGCACGTCGACACTCCGCGGTGGCGCTCCGCCGAACTCGGTGCCGTCAACGGTCACGGCAACGCACGAGGCATGGCCCGAGCGCTCTCCGTCATCTCACGGCGCGGCCGGGTCAACGGCCTCCGGCTTCTCTCCGCGGAGACGGTGGACAAGGTGTTCGACGTCCAGGCCGACGGAGTCGACCTGTTCCTGGGCGTCCCCGTCCGCTGGGGCATGGGCTACGCACTCGCCGATCCGAGGACGATGCCGCACATGCCCACCGGACGGATCTGCTTCTGGGTCGGTCGGGGCGGTTCGATCGTCGTGATGGACCTCGACCGGCGCGTCACGTTCTCGTACGCGATGAACCGGGTGGGCGACGGCATCCTCGGCTCGGAGCGTACGTACAGCTACCTCAGACGTGTCTACGAAGTCTTGGAGTCCGCCGGCTGAGGTGTACCCGCGCCCTCGGCCGGAACGCGGCAGCCGGTGCGAAGCGGCAATCGCCGTGAAGCCGCTCATCGCCGTGCCCCGCACAGCCCATCCACTGTCCGCGAACGAGCAGCTCATTTCCGAGTGAACCGGCCCGGCCGTCCCGTCGTAATACGAGTCGTAATAGGCGCCGGCCTGCTTCGCCTGTCCGGTCCGTCGAGGGCCATCAACCAACCAAGAGGGATTTCACGCATGCGCATCACCCGCCACGTCCGCCCGAGCCGCAGCACCGCACTGCTCGGTGTCACCGCGGCCGTAGGTCTGTCCGTCGCCGCCGTCACCCTGCCCGGTACGGCCGGCGCGGCGCCCCACCCCGCGGTACGTCCGACGATCGTGCTGGAGCACGGAGCGTTCGCCGACGCCGCGAGCTGGGACGGTGTCGTCGCCCGGCTGCAGCGCGCCGGCTATCCGGTGGTGTCGGCCGCCAACCCGCTGCGCGGTCCGGCGAGCGATGCCGCCTACCTGCGCAGCGTCCTCGAACACGTCGACGGGCCCGTGGTCCTGGTCGGCCACTCCTACGGCGGCACCGTCATCAGCCAGGCCGCCGCTGGCATGGAGAACAAGGTGAAGGCTCTGGTCTACATCGCGGCGTTCCTCCCCGACACGGGCGAGAGTTCGATCGGGCTGACGAACAAGTTCCCCGGGAGCACCCTCGGCCAGGCCGTCGAGTCCGTCAACTACTCCCTGCCCGGCGGCGGTCAAGGCGCGGACGTGTACATCAAGCCCGAGAAGTTCCGCAGCCAGTTCGCCGCGGACGTGCCGGCGGCCAAGGCCAGGCTCATGGCAACCGGACAGCGGCCGATCGCCGCCGCCGCACTGGAGGAGAAGTCCACCGAGGCCGCCTGGAAGACGATCCCCTCCTGGTCGCTGGTCACCACGGGGGACCGCAACATCCCCGTGGCCGCCCAGCGCTACATGTCGGCCCGTGCCAAGGCCCGCACGACGACCGTCGACGCGTCGCACGCGGTATCCGTGTCCCGCCCCGACGCCGTCACCCGCATCGTCGAGCAAGCAGCCCGCACGGTCCGATGACCGACGGGCCCGCCCTGTCGCCCGTCACGCCTCACCGCACCCGCACAGCCGTGCCCGACCGGGCACTTCACCCTCAGACGTATTCACACCGGAAGGCAGCAACCACCATGGCGTTCATCACCGTCGACCAGGAAAACTCCACCAGCATCGAGCTGTACTACGAGGACCACAGCGCGGGGCAGCCGGTCGTGCTGATCCACGGCTACCCGCTCGACGGCCACTCCTGGGAGAAGCAGTCCGCCGCACTCCTGTCGGCCGGCTATCGCGTGATCACGTACGACCGGCGCGGTTTCGGCCGCTCCAGCCAGCCCACCACCGGCTACGACTACGACACCTTCGCCGCCGACCTGAACGTGGTCCTGGAGACCCTCGACCTCAACGACGCCGTTCTGGTGGGCTTCTCCATGGGCACCGGTGAAGTCGGCCGTTACCTGGGCACCTACGGCTCCGACCGGATCGCCAAGGCCGCCTTCCTCGCCTCGCTGGAGCCCTTCCTCCTCAAGACCGACGACAACCCCGGCGGCGTCGACGGCACCATCTTCAAGGACATCGAAGGTGCCGTCACCGCCGACCGCTACGCCTACTTCACGGATTTCTACGAGAACTTCTACAACCTCGACGAGAACCTCGGCACGCGCATCAGCGAGGAAGCCGTCCGCAACAGCTGGAACGTGGCCGCCGGTGCCTCCTCGTACGCCTCCCTGGCCTGCGTGGCCACCTGGTCCACCGACTTCCGTGCCGACGTGTCCAAGATCGACGTTCCGGCACTGATCCTGCACGGCACCGCCGACCGCATCCTGCCCATCGAGGCCACCGGGGAGCGCTTCCACCAGGCACTCCCGCAGGCCGACTACGTCGTCATCGACGGCGCACCCCACGGCCTGCTGTGGACCCATGCTCGGGAAGTCACCGACGCCCTCCTCGCGTTCCTCGCCAAGTGACCAGCGGCCGACGCCTCACCTGACGCGAGAGGGCAAGCGGCCGGTCACGCGCCGGGCGGGAAGCTGAGCCGTACCCCCGCTGCTGCATGGCAGGACCGTTCGCCGTGGGGCCTCGACGTAGCGCGGGCTGACAGGCCCGTGCCACTTCCACGTGGCACGGGCTCGGGACTGGACCTTGCGGTCGCTGCAAGGCCGAGGATGGCAGCATGTTGTCGATCAGTGAGTTCAGCGAGATGTGTGACCTGCCGCCGCAGACACTTCGGTACTACCACGCCGAAGGCCTGCTCGTTCCGGCCGATGTCGACGAGTGGACCGGATACCGCTCCTACACGTTCGGGCAGGTCGAACGGGCCATGCTGATCGCCGTACTGCGCGGCACCGGTATGAGCTTGACGCTCGTCCGACGCGCTCTCGACCAACCTGACGAGGCACTGATCCTCCTGCGGCAGCACGTGACGGAGGTGCGACGGCAGCGCCGAATCCAGGACGAGGCCATCAGGGACGCACGCGAGTTGCTCGCGTCGCCTCCCGAAGCGGTCCTGCGCCACGTGGACGAGATGACCGTGGCGTCGAAGCTGGTGCCGTGCCCGCCCGCTGGGCGCAACCGGTACGACTGGAATGCGGCCGACGCCGCGGTCGCTGCCGCTGTTCAGCACGTGGTGAGGACCGTGGAGTCGTACGGAGGCGTGGTGGCCGGGACGCCGTGGCGGACCCTGGCCACCGAGACGCCGGAGCAGAAGAGCCGAATCAACGCCGGCGAGGGACCGCATTGGCTGGTCAAAGTCCCCGTCGCGGCGGATGAGGAGGCGTTGGCGTCTCTGCCTGCCGACATCGAGGTGGAGACGTTCGGGTCCCGTGACGAGCTGTCGATCTTCATGCCGGGCAAGAGCTCGATGGCCAAGCACGCCACTGCGCTGTCGCGTCTTCTCGCGCACCCCTTTGACGGCGCTTACGCCGACACCTCCCGTATGCGCTGTCTGCTGCACCCCAACGGCGTCGAGACTGCCGTGGCCTTCGGCTGCCTTTGAGGCGGGCGTCGGCGGCGGGTCGGTGCGAGCACCCGCCGCATGCTGGTGCGCCCGCACGACGGTGGAGTCGACCAAGACGTCCCAGCCGATCTCACCCGCCGCGTCCGCCGTAGCCTGGGACTGCTGGAGCAGACGCTTGTCTGACAGGAATGTCGTGCGGGCGAAGACTGCCGCCATGTCGGGGTCAGTGGCACAGAAACTGTTGGTCAGCTCCTTACCCATTTCCGGCCGCTCCGGATTCTCCATGATCACTGGAACCATCGCCGAGGACCAGCCCAGATAGTTCGGATCCAGCGACCCCAGCAGTTCCTCGATGTCGTCCGCGGTGAAGCCGCCGCGGTAACCGTCGTCATCGATGTAGCAGGGAGATGGGGCCACCATCGCCGTTTCCCCGATCCGCTCCGGCGCCATCCGTGCGGCGGCCAGCACCCCCGCCCCTGCGGGTGGGGCACAAGATCGCTCGCCTGGCCCTGGACGGCACGCATGTGCCGGGTCGCCCGGAGCGGATGTGACGCGAACCCGCTCGGCCATCGTTGCGCCCCAAGCGCAGACAGCCGGCCCGACCCACCCGGCCGGGCCGTACACCCCGTAGGGGCCGGGGCCGCGCGCATTCCAGGCGTGCCGCCTCCGGCAGCTAGCAGGCTGGTGTTGTGATGAGGGTGAATACTGGTGTGGTGGGTGTTTCACGCATCAAGCCTCATCTGCGGTGTCTGGACGGCAGCGGGTCCGATCTCGGCCATGCGGTGGCCGAGCGGTCGATCGAGCGCGCCGCGGGCAGATCGGACGTCGCCCCGCTGTCCGTGGGCCCTCCGGTGCATGTGCTGGTGGTGCACACGGGGCGGTCGGCGAATCTGCGCTGGTCAGCGGATGGGACACCGCGCCAGGAGCGGTTTCATGCCGGGGAGGCGCTGGTCAATCCCGCCGGATGGGCGTCGCGGCCTCGCTGGCAGGACGACGTGGAGCTGCTGCTTCTGGGGATCGATCCGGCGTGGCTGGAGCAGCTGACGGCCGAGAGCGGCGCCGCCGGCCAGGTAGAGCTGGTTCCGCGGTTCCACTTCAGCGATCCGCTGCTGAAGATGCTGTTGGAGCGTCTGGTGTCGGAGTACTCCGGCCCCGGCCCCGCGGACTCCCTGTACGCGCAGTCACTGGTCCAGGCGGCCGCCGCGGTGATACTGCGGGTGGCCGCCGAGGGCCGGACGCTGCCTGGCCGAGAGGGCGGGTTGCCGCCGCGCCGGTTGGCCGAAGTCATGGACTACATCCACGCGAACCTCTCGCAGCGGGTCACGCTGGCGGAACTGGCCACCGTGGCCCAGGTCAGCGAATCCCACTTCACCCGAGTCTTCAAAGCATCGACCGGCGAATCCCCGCACCAGTACGTGATGCAGCAGCGTCTGGAGTACGCACGAGGGGAGCTCACCCGTACCAGCAGGCCGATTGCGGAGATCGCGACGGAGGCAGGTTTCGCGGACCAGAGCCATCTGACGCGGATGATGCGGCGCTACGTCGGTGCAACTCCACGGCTGCTGCGGGACGGCAGCGGCGGACGCTGAAGGCCGGCGGGAAGTCGTGAGCGGTTTGTTCCACCTCTGATCGGATCGTTCAAGATCCACATGCGCCTCTGCGATGAGTCTGGTGAGTATGGCTTGGCCCGCGGTGTTCGCCGGGGTCATGCCGTCCCACCCGAGCACATCGCAGGAGGCAGTCATGGTCACCACCCCGGACAAGACACTCAACGGCAAGGTCGCCTTCGTCGGCGGCGCGTCCCGTAACCTCGGCGGGCTGATCAGCACCACCCTCGGAGCGCAGGGCGCCCGGGTCGCGGTGCACTACAACAGCGACTCCTCCCGGGCCAAGGCCGAGGCCGTCGTGGAGGAGATCAACGCCGGCCCGGGTGAGGCGTTCGCGATCCAGGGCGACCTGACCCAGGTCTCCGAGGTGGAGCGGGTCTTCGACGACGTCGTGAACCGGTTCGGGAAGCTCGACTACAGCATCAACACCGCCGGCATGGTGCTGAAGAAGCCGCTCACCGACATCACGGAGGAGGAGTACGACCGGATGTTCGCGGTCAACTCCAAGGCCGCGTTCTTCGTCATGCGCGAGGCAGCCCGCCGCATCGAGGACGGCGGGAAGATCATCACCATTGTCACCTCGCTGCTGGCCGCGTACACCGGCCTGTACTCCACCTACGCGGGCAGCAAAGCCCCGGTCGAGCACTTCACCCGCGCCCTGTCGAAGGAACTGTTCGGCCGCAACATCGCGGTCAACAACATCGCCCCGGGACCGATGGACACCTCGTTCTTCTACCCCGCCGAGGACGACGACTCCATCGCCTACCACAAGTCGTCCGCGATGAACGGTGACCTCACCAAGATCGAGGACATCGTGCCCTGGGTGACGCATCTGCTCACCGACGGCTGGTGGGCCAACGGCCAGACCATTTTCCTCAACGGCGGCTACACCACCCGCTGAACCAGCACTGCCCGGTGGGCGGCGCCCCGCCGCCCACCGGGCCGGGCCACGGCGAGCGTCCACTCGAACCACCCTCGGCGAGGTCTTCCACCATGCCTGGATGGATCGGCACCGGTCACCTCTGTCGTTTCTGTCGTTCATGGTGGTTCGAGGAGCGAGTCAACGGGATTGCTGCCAGACTGAGTTGGCGGAGGGGAGGGCAATGCCGGAGGAGAAACGAAACGGGTTTGCGGGAGAAGTGCGGTTGACCGCATCCGTCTCGGGCGGTGGCCGGGTTTACCAAGCGGGACGCGACGAGTTACTTACCAGCATCCTGGTTGGGATGGCTGCAGCACCCTTCTTGCAGGCAGTCGCCTCGCACTTTGGCACGCGACTTGCGGGTGCGATCGATGAGGCGACAAGAGGGGGCGTTACGCCGCTTCCTCAACCGAGAGCTGCCCAGCCCATCGGGCCGTGGAACGGAGCCGATGCGCGCAGTTGAGCTGCGCAGTGAACAGGGATGGACTGTAGTGGTCCATGCCGATCTCCCGGCAGAAGCCATTGCGCAACTGCTCGACCTCCACCAAGCTCCCACCCCGGAAGTCGACGACTACCCGACACCTCGACTCCTCTGGAATGAAGGGCAATGGCTACTTGCCGGGGTCGACCTCCGGGGTACGACCGTGTTGTGTCGCTGGGACTCGGACTCAGCAGTTTGGGTTGCGGTCAGGTAGCCGCCCGCTCCGATGGAAATGCCGCCGCGAGATCCCAGCCAGCGTCCCGGTGGGGCAAGTCCTCGTCGGTCGCCTGCGTGACGCGATGCTCGACATCGGCCAGGACAACGAACCGCCGGCCCCCGAGCAGTTGCCTGCCGAACTCGCTCGCGTGCACGCCGACTGCACGCCTGCGGTCACACTTGGTGCGGAGGAGAGGGGGCCGCGGATGAACGGCGGGGTGGTATCCCTGATCATTGCCTGTCGCTGCTGAAAGCTCGAGTACGTGATCACCATCCCCAAGCGATATCTCGTTCCCGGCGCTCTCGCCATCACAGTGGGCCTTGCTGCAGGCATCGTCTACCTAGCGAGTGCATCCCAGTCAGACGATTCCGGCACCGTCCGATCTGCTGAGGCCTGTAATTTGCTGCAGTCGAAACCGGCCATTTCCGCGTTGAACAGGGTGCTCCCAGGTCAGTCTGCTTATTCATTCGATGAAGGTCCCGTGGGGAGCCGCTCGGCGGAAGCCAGCGACAGCTTCTCGACCAGTTGCTTCGTCCGTGATGACGACAACCTGCTCCTCAGCGCCAGGGCGCGCATGATGATGGCCGAACCGCGCAAGACATGGGAGAGCACGGTATTCGAGGGAGACGTCAGCGAGGAGGGGCGTGTGACCCGCTTCGAGGCGGGCATCCGAGGAGCGGCATCTGCTGACAAGGCTGCAGCTTTTGTTCCTTGCGTACCCGAAGGGGAAATTCCTGGTGGAAGCTACAACCTCAGTGTGGTGGTAGATCTCAAACAGCGCGGAGAATTAACTGAGGCTCAGGCGCGGAAAAGCCTTATCGACCTGACGGTCAGCGCCGCAAGTCACGCACACAAAGCAGCCGGGTGCACCCTGCCGGCAAGAGCCTAGGATCTGCGGGGCTTCGCCCCTCTCGTGCCACAAGCGTGGCGGACAATACACGGAGACCGGCGGCCCCTCCGCCGCGCATCCCACACAGCCACCACCCGCCCCACCGAGCCCCGCCCTACCAGCCCGGACCCGGTCGTCATGTACTCCTCCCCGGCATCCGTCCATGCCCGATGCCAGGGCCCGGTCTTGGGCCACCAGGCCCGGGCCCTGGCGGGCGAGGAACTCCTCGAACGCGGCCGCCTGTTTCGGGGGCATGTAGCTCTGGCGGGCCGTGCGCGCCCTGTCCTCGAGCCAGTCGAGTTCCGCCACGGACCTCAGTTCGGCCGCGACCACCCGGTCTCGCACGAAGGTCATCCGCCCCCCCGTCAGCGTGCACGTACAGGATGTACGGGCCCTGCTGGTCCGGGCCGAACGGGTGCCCCTGCCCCACACCGGATCTGGGCCGGTGCCGCGTGCCGCCGGGGGCCCGTTGGGCGAAGTGTTCCAGCTCGGCGAGCTCCGCCGCGGGCCGGGGCACACTCGTCGGCTTGCCGCCGTCGATGACACACATCCGCTCCCTGGTCTCCTCGACGCGACCGACGAGACCCGCGAAGTAGCTGTCGTTGAACTCTGAAGTGGGGCGTTCAGCCTTGCCCATGACGCGAGGAGCCCGTGCGAGAGTCGGCATGGCCCCTCGCTCTGTACCAGGCACCAGCCTCAGCAGCGCGGCGGCTCGGTTCGCGGCGGGCGGTGGCGGACCTGGCGGCGCATACGAGCGAGCGGCAGTTCGCGGCGAGGCGTCGATGCAGGACGCCAAGTCGCCGCAGTACGCATGAGTTTGACGGCCCCCAGGCTCTGGCTTGATCTTGTCTCGACCCCGGTGAAAGAGTGTTCCCGGATCTTGCACCCCGCACGTTTTCGCAGACGGGAACATTTGTCATGAGCACTCTCGGAATCGCCGGAAAGTCATCCGTCGCCGTGGCACTGGCCTGCGCAGCCACGCTGTTGATGCCGGCCACTCCGGCCGCCGCCTCGGACTGGGACCGGAACTGCTACAGCATCTCGGCCCCCTACAAGGGCATCAGCGAGATCATCGGTAAGGCTGGCAAGACCCGCAGCGGCTGCACGAATGCCACCATCTCCCTGCAGCGTCACCGCTGGTACGGCTGGGAGGAAGTGGACTGGACCGCGCTTAAGAGCGGTACCCAGATGGCGTGGTGGACCTGCACAGGTTCCGGCACCTACACCTACAAGACTGTCGTGAGCGTCGACTACAACCTCGCCACCTACGAAAGCGCCGAACGTCGGCTGACCTGCTAAGACGCCATCACTTGGCCATTCGGCGGTGGCATGGGAGGGTTGCTGCGATGGCGGTGAGTGTGCCCGGTTTACCCTCCGCCACCGCCGCGGCCTGCACCGACTTGAGCAGAACACCGGGGCCGCTGCCATCAACCGGCAACGGGTCACCACACTCCCCGGCGATGCCGCCGGACCGCCCCGCCGGACCCCACACCGCAGATCGTCCAGCCGTCTCTGCCTAACGACCAGCGTTCAAAGAGAACTGCTAAGTCCGCTATGGCGTCGCTCAGTTCAACGTTATCCAGCACAGGGGGCATTACTGGCCGCGATACGGCGGCCGGGCCGCGGGGCGGGCGCCAGGTGGCACCAGGTCCGCGGCGAGGAGAAGGTCGGGATGCGCCCGCGGTACATGATCTCCGCGCCGGCGAGTTGTCGTCCCTGAGTGCTGATATCCGTCACGTATTCGTAGCGGGGTGCTCGCCCAGCCGAGCCGGTGCGGAAGGGGTGCCCTGTCCGTGGACGGTGTCAGGGGGCGGCGAAGTCCCTGGCGTCAGGGAAAGTCACATGGGTGCAGTTGCGCCGTTTGGTGAAGTCATCGACATATGCAGCGAAGAGGGCGGCCAGGTCGGTGGGCTCGAGCGCCTCGGTGTACGTGTAGCTGGAGGTAAGGGTGTGCAGTTCCCCACCCCTGCGGTCACGACTCCCCATGGGGCAGCGAATCCGTCGGTGTGAACTCGGCAGGCCATGACCGGCCTCTACACTGATCCGATGCGCCAGCCCGCCGCAGAGCCGTACTGGAACACCAACGTTGCCCGGCACCCGGGCATCCTCCGGTCTGTACCCGAGGGGTGCGGCGACGCCCTGGACGTTGGCTGCGGGGACGGGCTGCTGGCACGGAAGCTTGCCGGGCGGGCGAAACACGTCACCGGGATCGACAAGTCGCCGGACATGATCGCCTGTGCGCGCGAATCCGCTGTCGGCGATCCGCGACTCACCTTCGTCGAGGGAGACTTCCTCACCGCGGAACTTCCCCGTGCGGAGTACGACTTCGTCTGCTCGGTGACCACAATCCATCACATGGACTTCGAGGCGGCACTCGTCCGCATGCGTGAGCTGCTGCGGCCTGGCGGCACGCTGGTGGTGGTCGGTCTGGCCCGCGAGGCGAGCGTGACGGAGTGGGCGGCGTTGATCGCGGCTGCCCCGATCGTGCGGATCACGAAGGTACTGCGTCGCGCGCGTGGCCCGCAGGGCATGCCGGTCGCCGACCCGCAGATGAGCTACGGGCAGGTGCGGGCTGCTGCCCGGCAGCTACTGCCTGACGTGCGCTACTGCCGCCATGTGCTGCGCCGCTACTCGCTGACCTGGGAGAAACCCGCCCGCTGCCGAGCCGTACCGACGTCCACGCCGCGATCGACCGCCTGACTTCCGAGACCGGCCGACGTCCGAGCTTGCAGCGACCGCAGCCCCAGCACTTCACGGTTTGCGGGAGGTTCCAAGTCGCGTGCCGGGGATGCCGAGGGAGCCGTCGGGGCGAAAGCCTGCGCAGCCCTGGCACGGTGGGGCGTGGGGAGGCTTATCGGTGCTTAGGTCTGTCACTGATTGCTTGCGCTAGGGGCGCAACCCCGTAAGCCACGCCGCGGTCGCGTGTCCGTTCCCCGCTGCGGGTGGGGATGACGGCTGGTGGGGGGCAGTCATGCTTACGCATACCCCGTCGCGGCGCCGCGTCTCATCGACCGTCGACGTCGCTCAATGTGCAGCAGACAGGGTAAAGCCCGTGTAGCCGTCGCGGGCCGCGGCGTCGCATTCCTTTCGGTATCGGTCCAGGCCGCCCGTGTAGGCGAGGAAGGTGTGGGGTTTGCCCGGGATGTTCGCGCCCGTGTACCAGGAGTCGACCGACGGGTAGAGCGTGCGGCCGGCGAGTTCCGCCGTGCTTGCGACCCAGTGCGCCTCGGCCTGCGCAGTTGCGTCGATCTCCGTGAGGCCGTTGTGTCGCAGGTGGGCGATGCAGTCGGTGATCCAGTCGATCTGCTGTTCCAGGGCCACCGCGATGTTGGTGAGCACGGACGGGCTGAGCGGGCCCAGGATGGTGAAGAGGTTGGGAAAGTCGGCCGAGACGAGCCCAAGGTAATTCCGGGGACCGTCCGCCCACCGCTTTTGGAGCGTCGCACCGCCCTTGCCCACGATGTCGATGGCGAGCTGGGAGCCGGTCAGGGCGTCGAAGCCGGTGGCGAGGACGATCATGTCGAGTTCGTGCTCTCTGTCCGAGGTGCGGATGCCCCGGGGAGTGATCCGCTCGATCGGGGTGGTACGCAGGTCCACCAGCGAGACGTGCGGCAGGTTGTAGGTGGCGTAATAGTCGGTGCCCAGGCAAGGCCGCTTGGTCGCGAACGGGAAGCGTGGGCAGAGCAGTTCGGCCGTCACGGGGTCGGCCACGATCGAACGGATCTTGGACCGTACGAACTCCGCCGCGGTCTCGTTGGCCTTCTCGTCGGTCAGGATGTCGGTGTAGGTGCGCAGCATGCCGTTGAGGAAGCCCGTGTCCCAGGCGGCCTCGTACGCGGCCGTACGCTCCAACTCGTCCGCTTCCAGGGCCGATCGGGTCGGGGGCTCGAAGACAGTCCCGCCCCGGGAACGCCGCTGAGCCTGCCGGAACTCCGGGTAGGTGACCTTGAACTCGGACAGCTCGGCGGGGTGCAGGGGACGGTTGTGGGCCGGCAGTACATAGGCCGGGGTGCGCTGGAGGACGGTCAGCGCGGCCGCCTCCTGGGCGATCGCGGGGATGACCTGGACGCCCGAAGACCCGGTGCCGATCACGGCGATCCGCTTGCCGGTGAAGGAGACCTCCTCGCGCGGCCACCGGGCGGTGTGGTGGATCGCGCCCGCGAAACTGCCGGCGCCGGGTATCCGGGGGGCTTGGGGAGTCGACATGCAGCCCGTCGCCAGGATGAGGAAGCGGGTGGTGACGGCCCGTCCGGTGTCCGTGTAGAGCTGCCACAGGTGACGGTCCTCGTCGTACGCGGCGCGGGTGACCCGGGTGCGGAGCACGATGTCCCGGCGCAGGTCGAACCGGTCCGCGACGTGGTGGATGTAGCGCAGGATCTCCGGCTGGGAGGCGTACCGTTCGCTCCACTCCCATTCCTGGTCCAGCTCCGGGGAGAAGGAGTAGGAGTAGGAGAGGCTCTCGATGTCGCAGCGGGCGCCGGGGTACCGGTTCCAATACCAGGTTCCGCCGAGGTCCGCACCGGCCTCCAGGATTACCGCCGCCAGGCCGAGCTGCCGCAGTCGGTGGAGCTGGTAGAGGCCGGAGAGGCCGGCCCCGACGACGACTGCGTCGAGCGTATCGGCCGCGTCGGCCGCGTCGGCCGGGTCCCGGTCGCTCTTCGGCGCGGCGCTGATGCGGCCGTCCTTCGGGTCTGGCCGAAGTTGGCGGCAGTCGATGTGCGTCACGCAGTCTCCTCCGTCATGCGCTTGATGAGCTGCTCCATGGTGAAACCCCTGGAGGGGGCGGGAACTTGCGCGTAAGTGCGGAGGGGCGGTCGTTGATGATCACCCCTCCGCAACGAACGTAAAGAGACAGTCAAGCAACCGTCAAGAGTGGACGATCGATTGACCTGATCCGCACCCCTGGCACGCGGTGGCCCGCGCTGACTCCAGGGCCTTGCGGGCGACAAGGCGGCCCGGGATTTTGCACGCCGGCTCACGGTTCACGGTTCATGGGAGCGGCGCCCGTCATGCGCGAGGAGGCGGGCGGCATTGGGGGAGTAGGCGTAGGGGAACTCGGCGGGAACTAGGCGTATCGGACACGTGCGATGCCGTAGCTGAGGTCGGCTTCGGGAGACGTCGGGGCTGTCATTGATCGTTGTAGAGCAGTCGCGTAGTAGATGACGTGGACGTCTTCCATCTCGTCGTCATACCGCCACAGCTTCGGATCCGTTCCGGATATCTCCTGACCCCTCTTCGGGTCGGCGGAGAGCGCGGTGAAGGCGCGGACTTCGGCCTTGGAGGTGGGCTCGGACGGCTGCGCCCGTGGCGGCGGGTGGGCGACCGGGTGGCCAACACGAGCGGGCAGGCCACTGGAGCTGATCCACCGAGCATCCGTCACACGGCAGGTTGCGTCTTCTACTTACCGACTGGGCAGGCGGACGCCGCCCAGGGAGCAGCGGGTGTGGACGCCCCGGTCTCTGCTCCGAGCTGATCCAGGATTTCGACGGAGAGCAGGTCCTCTTTGCCCTTGAAGGCGTCCGCGATCACCGGATCGGTGGAAAGGACCATCTCGGCCGAGACGTTGTCCTGAACGATCCGGGCGAGGTTGTCCAGAGCGACGAAGACGGGGTCGCGGGGAACTTCAGCGGTCGGCAGGTCGATCAGATGTGTGGCGACCTTCGCCGGGTTCATGCATCGCCTGATGATGATCGACGCCTGGTTCAGCTCGGACGTCGTCCAGATCGACAGTACGACGGTGTACAGGTCCTCCCATGCCTTTTCTCCGATCAGGCCCCGCCACGTGCGCATGAGCCCTTCCACACCCGAGATCTGCGCAGCAGCCGCATACGTCATGTTCGTGCGGATGCTCGGGTAGGTCTTGGCCGAGAACTCCTGGAGCGAGGCCATGTCGAAGGTTCCGCTGCTGACGCAGTCACGGATGAATTGGAGCGCTTCGTCGAGGATCTTCCCGCAAGAGACCTCCAGTTGATGTGGCAGGTTGGCCTTTCCCAGCTGCCGACGTGCGGTGGTGAGCGTGGCAGCGTAGCTCTGGAGCGGGCCGGTCCAGCCGGCTGACCGCGGCCCTGCAAAGGCGACCAGGTCCAGGTCGTGGGGGTCGATGCGACAGGCGTTGGGGAGGTTGGGCACCCTGTGGCTCAGGTACGCGGCAAGGATCGAGAAAATCCCCTGGGGTACGTGGCTGATCGACTTCGCCAGCTCGAACAGCTCGGGCACCGGCCTGACGGACTGCTGCGGGTTTCCGCCATGGACAAGAGTGAACGTGCCGCCGGTGGCATCGTTTTGGACCACGATCACGGGACTCAGACGACGGATCATTGCGGACTTGAGTGCGGCATAATGCGCGCGCATCCCCGCATTGACCTCTCGGATCGCGTCACGAGCCTTCACCTCAGTGTCCGTCCCGGTCCGCTCTTCAGCCTTGGCGGCCAAGGCCGACGAGGGGACGCCGAACAGCGCTGCCCCACCGGCCGCCGAAGCCCCGTCGATGAATCCTCTGCGTGTGACCATTCCCCGTCCTCTCACTCTGCGCGCAAGAGAAATGCGCGCGGCAGGCGCAGATCACTTCACGCGGCTTCGGCGACCACCGGCTGGCTTCCCAGCAAGACCACATCCATCTGTACTTGCTGAGCACTTGCGTGAGTACGCCGACACTCGTCTTTCGAGACGGTGATATCCCGCATCCGCCTGCCCCACGCCTGCCCCACGCCGGCCCGCGAAGGCCACGGGCCCGGCCCCTGGCCGTTCTGGCCGACCGCGCGTATGCGTCACCTGCCATCCGCAGCCGCCTGCCGCGCCGAGGCATCCGTGCGGTCATCCCACAGCCGTCCACCCGGCATCGACAGCCAGGCATACCGCCCACCGCAGATCAGGCCGGCTCACACACCGCCCCGCACTCCTCAACCTCGATCTCAACCGATTCCCCCCGGCCACCGGCCGGCAACACAGCCACAACGACACGGGCCCACGACGTCACCAACGGGGCGCACCTGCCATGTAGGGACGGGAAGGGGTTCTGGGCGTACTCCAGGCGGTACATCACTTGGCGCAGCGTGACGCCACCCTCGTAACTCTCCACGATCTCTCGGGCCCGGTCGACGACCGCCGGTCACCGGATCCGCTCCCGCGCCATAGCGGTACTTGTACCCTTCCGCGCGGCCGTCGGCTCCGGTATGGCTACAGAGTGCCGTCGGTCCCTGAATCGCAGATGGCCGACGTGGCGCCAGGCCGACACTGGTCCGGCCTTCCAGGTCGACGACGTGCCGCGCACCCTCCTCCGGGCGCAGCAGCTCAGCGAACGCGTCCAGCGCCGCCGGCTACACCGCCTCGTCCAGGTCCACCACCTCGGTCGGGTCGTCCTGACCGTCGGCGTGCAGCTCCGGGTCATGCTCGCTGAAGTCCGCGTGCCCCCCATGCACAGCTTCGAGTCTCTGGCCTCGAACACGGCGACCGTGTACAGGTGGTCCTCGCATGGTACGAGGGGCTGCGCTCGGCGGGCGACAGCGTGGCGCGGCTCGGCTGCCTCGGCCGTTCTCGTTCTTCTGCCTCGGCGGGGGCGCTGTTGCAGGCGACGAGGCGGCCGAGCCGGAGGCGGTCGATGGTGAGGGCTGTGCCGAACCTGATTCAGGCGTCGGGAGCCGGGTTGCGCCAGCTGAGTACGAGCCACGGTGCAGACGAGTATCCGCGCCCATGCCCCGGCAGGGCGTGCGGGGCGAGGATCGTGCATACCGATCACGGAAGGAATCAACGATGAACCCCGGCACCTACACGCGCTTGTACGGCTCTGCTCAGGCCGCACCTCGCCCCGGGCACACGGGCCTTGCCGTGGCGGCAGGTGTGCTGTGGGCGCTTACTCTGGCATCGCTGGCCTGGATCACGCTGCTTGTGGGTTTGGTCGCGCTCTGGGGTGCGGCGGAGGGCGCGGACGTCGGCGCCCTGCTCCTGCAGTACGTGGTGATCGTCGCCGGTGCTGCCACGGCCTTGACCGCCCTGATGTTCGCCCCCGGTGTTCGTCGTCGGTCATGGGCAAGCCGCCTATTCCTGGCAGGTGTTGTGGCATGCCCGGTTGCCACCGGCTTCGCGTTGTGGTCCTGGGCCTACACCGGCTGACCCCTGCCGCCGGACAGGCTGACGAGAACTGACCCGACAGGCTCTAAATCCCCAGACGGATACAAAGACGCGCACTCACCTCACGGGCCCCGCCAAAGAGTCCAAAGACGGGTTCTGAGCGCCGAGGACTGATCATGCGCCGCGGAACTCACCCCTGCACCGCGCCCCGCCGCACAGGTGCGGCCGGGCGCGGCGATGGTGTGAGGGAGGTCAGTCGTCCGGGCGGGAGTGCCTCGAGTGCGACCTGCCACGGATAGGCGTTCAGGTCGCTCTGTTTAGGCTTGTGCGGGGTGAAGCCTCCCTCGCCGAGCAGCACGGTGACACCGGCCTCACGCAAGAAGTCGACGTGCTCTTGGACGGCGGGATGGTCAGTCAGCTCTTCCAGGGCTTGGATCTCGCCCTCGGCATCCTCGGTGAGCCACCGGTGGGCGGAGGGCGTGAGGATCAGGCAGACGTCCCAACCAGCCTGCTGCGCAGCGCGGATCGGGACATCGAGGTGACGGGCCGGTGGGGCCGCGCAGCCGATCAGGTACAGGGTGCGTGTCTTGGTCACCCGCGCAGGGCAAAGCGATCAGCGAGACCGCGCAAGCGACCGTCGGTACTGCCGGCTCCCAACAGGCCTAGATCCTCCACGAGGTACCTGGTGCGGGTCGGCACGCCCCCTCCTCAGGGGCGAGTTCCTCCGGCTCCAGGAGCGTGTCGATGGCGTCCCCGCGTTGCCCGGCCTGCTTCTCCCCGATGGCGCGGTCGACGAGCAGGTGGGCCCGGCGCTCGCGGGGGAGACCGGCGAGGGAGGCGGCCGAGGTGTGGGCGTTCCTGGCCGGTTCGGGCGAGCGGGTCGACGAGGACGGCGGGGGAGGCAGTCGGCTCAGCGTTCTCGCGTACAGCCGTTGCGGGTACAGAACTCCCGCGCCAACGGGACGTTGTACTCGTCGTACATCGTGATGTAGACCCGCTGGACGCCGCCCGCGACCGGGATCCGCAGCGATCCGCTGATGGTCTGGTTCGGCCCGCCCTCGAACGCGTATGGGCTGCAGAGGGGGCGGCCCGACGTCAGGCTGCCATTCACCCCCTGGGCGCAGACCTGGCGGAGGCCGCTGGCTGCGTGGACGGCGCCGGACACGCTGGCGGTGTACCCGTCGGTGAAGTGAATCGTTCCGGATGTGGTGCTGTTGCCGTAGGCCATGCCGAAGGGCATGTCCACGGTATTCACGGACGCTTGCGCCGGCGCGGTGTGACCGATGGCCGCCATCACGGCCACAACCATCACCATTAGGGGCTTGCGCATGACTCTCCCTCTCCGTCGGACGAACCTGGAGCAAGCAGAAGCTTCCGCATGCTACTCGTTGACCGTGCACACGTCATGACGCGCAGGCCCGGCAGCGCACTTCGTCGGTCTGGCAGATCCTTCACGACGGGTAGCGCGAGCGCTTAGAGGCAGCTCAGCAGCACGCCACCCGCCCCCCTGGAGCCGGAGGAGCCCGGGAAGGCTCTGTGGCAGTCCCGCGGGGACAGGTAGAACGGCTGGCGGACGGTACCGAGATTGCTGGTGGTCGTTTCGGGCCGGCCCGAAACGAGGTGACTCCACCGATTCGTCAGGAGAGTCTGCTGGCACAGCCACGCGCTGCTCCTCCCTCGCGGCGACCGCGCCGTTGGCCTACGGCCGGAGGCGCTCGCACAGGAAGAGGTCGTGTGCGGTGCGGATGGCGCGCTGGAATCCGGTTGGACGACCCAAGGAGACCGCCGTGAAGAACGAGACCAGAGCACGGAAGAGGCAGGCCAAGAGGACAGCGGTAGTCGGGGCCGGCGTCGCCGGCATGATGGGGTTCACGCTCTGGGCGGCGCCGAGCGCTCTGGCTGACAGCGAGTACCAGCTGCGGTCGTGTGGACCGGCAAGCGCGTTTGTGTGTGGGCGTGGGGGCATCTACAGCAGTAACACGTGGGCATACGCCTGTGACCTTTACGCGGACGGCGCAGGGTTCCAGACCGTATATCGGCGGGCGGACGGCACCGAGAACGAGATCAGCGACCCCAACGGCAGCGCTTCCGGCTGCGGTTCCGAGCGGGCGGGGACTTCCGCCAACCGCGTGACCTCCTACATCGTCTGCGTGAAGAAGAGCCCCCGGATATGTGGGCCGAGGGTGTGGCTATAAGCGACGGTTCCGTTGCGGTTCGGTTGCCCGTCCGCGGACGGGCAACCGGTGTCAGTAGGCTCCGGGGAACTCGCAGAGGTCTGGCCGGCTGGATCACCTGGGGTGGGGCGTCCGGCGTTCAGACGTTGGCCGGGGCGAACCGTTGGTGCTCAGCAGCGTGAGGCCGAGATGGGTCAGGGTATGGAGGGCAGCTTTCCGTTCCCGGGTGAGCGTGGTCAGGCCGGCGCTGCGCAGAGTGGTGGCGTGCTCGCTGGCGCTGGCCGGTGATATGCCCGCCCACTGCGCGAGCTGGGTGGTCGTGCAGGCGGGGTGGTCGGCTATGACGCACAGCACGACCGCCCTGGTACGGCCGAGGAGGGCGGACAGAGCCGGCGGCACCGGAGCATCGCCCTGGCGGGTGTCGAGGGGAGCCCATATGGCTGCCGCGTCGACCGGGTCGCGCAGAGCCGGATACACAATGATGATCGTTTCTGCTTGCGGGCGGCGGGCGAACACTTGAGGAACCGGCCCGCAGAACACCGACGGAGCCAGGATGAGTTGACGGCCCGCCAGGTGGAAGTCGGTTCCGGAGTGAACCAGTCGCCGATAGCCCGGGAGCTCCAGGACGGGGGGCTTCCACAGAGCCATCGGCCGCAGGCTGTCCAGCAGTGCCCCCACCCCGCCCTGCGCCATGACCCGCCCACGCCGGGCCACCTCACCCTGCAGGTACTGATCCATACGCGCCCAGTACGGGGCCACCGCGACGCGGTGGTAGTCCTGCAGCGCTGCGGCCAGCCTTCGCACCGCCCGCGGGTCGGCATCCATCGCTTCGGTCAGCCACGATGGCCTCCACGCCGCCCTGCGTGGATGCACCGAGAATTCCGCCCGCAGCCGCCGGTGCGGCGCACTCACCAGCCGCTCCGCCCCCTCGTCCATACGGCCCGCCGCGCCCACCAGGGTGAACAGATCCACGAATCCCGCGACAAGGGGGCTGAGAAACCGTGCCGTTGCCCTCCCGTCGGCGCTGACTCGCGGACCTGTACGCGCATGCCACCCACCGAACAACGCTGGACGGCCACACCGCTGCACGGTCCGTAAGCTCAGCTCCGTCTCTGCGAGCGGCCCCAACGGCATGACCCGTACCTGCGCCAAGTCCTCGACAGTGAAGTGAACCCGCAGCACGCTCTTTCCCCCTTATATGCGCTGCCGCCCGCTCCCCCAGGGGAGATCCTCTCTACCGGTTTGAGCGCATCCCGTCGTTATCCCAACGATCTGTCCGACATCCGATGGGCGCTGGCCGAGGCACTCCTGAGGAGCTGGTGCGACGACAAGCTCCGCCGCTCCGCGGCCACAACCTCGGCCACTCCCTCCGCCACGACCTCCTGGACGAGGTCCTCCATGTGGCCCGCACCGGCATGCCGCGGCGCTACCTTTCCGCACGACCACCGGCCCTGGAACACGGTCTACCACTACTTCAACCAGTGGAGAAGAACGGCCTCTTCAGGAACCTGCTCCCGCAGGGTGCAGCGGGCCTGCCTGCAGGCGGGCGGTGCGGAGAGACGACGGAAGGTGACCTCCACACTCAGGTGGAGGCTGCCTTGCGGCTGCGGAAGGCTGCGACGCGGGTTCGGTTCTGGCAGGTCACCGAGCAGAACCGGCGCCGGCCGCCGGGGGACTGGTCGAGGTAGACGTCGGCGCAGTTCCCGGCGGTGCACACGCCGATGCGGGCAAAGCCGTGGGCGGCGAGGTACTGACGCAGAGTGATCGCGGCTGCCGCCACCAAGGCGTGATCGGCATCGTCAACGCTCCATACGGCCCGCAGCGCGCCACCGTCCCCGATCCCCACGACGGGGCGGACGCCGCCGTCCGCCAGCAGACGCGTCAGATGCCGTGCGCACGCCTCGGCGTCCTGGGCGGAGAAGGCCGGGTGCAGGTGGTCCGCCGCGTGGGCGAGTGCCTCTGGGGTCAGCCCGGCGCTCACTCGCGGGGGAAGGCCGAGGTGTGGCGCGATATCGGAGACGGGCCGGTGCGGAGCGTCCCCCCGGCCGTCTCCCTCGCGTGGCAGCGTGCCCCAGCCGTTGACGAGGCCCGTCAGCGTCTGGAGGGGAATTTCCGTGAAGGTGACCGCCGTACGTTCCGCCATACATCCCAGCGTAACGCGTTGCCGGCCCTTTATGCGTTGCCGTGGCCGCACCGGACGGGTAACGTAATGAAGAGCTGTTAAGCGTTACCGAGCGAGCTGTTGAGCGTCACTTCATCCGGGCCCGGGAGGATGTCATGCTGGACCTCACACTGCTGCCGGCCTATCTGGCGGCGGTCGCGATCATCACCGTTGCCCCAGGGCCCGACGCCGCGTACATCATGGCCGTGGCACTGGAACGGGGCCCGCGGGCCGGTCTGGTCTCCGCCACGGGAATGGCGCTGGGCATGGTCGTGCACGTGACGGCCGCTGCGCTCGGCCTGGCCGTCCTGCTGCGCTCGACGCCCGGCGCGCTGATCGGGGTGGAACTGATCGGCGGCCTCTACCTGGGATGGCTCGCGGTGTCCACGACCCGCTCGGCCAGGAAGCCGCCGACGGAGGCTCCTGGGGTGCCGCCCGAGCGTCAGGTCCTGCGCCAGGCTGCCCTGACGAATCTGCTGAACCCGAAGACCGTGCTGTTCTTCGCCGCGTTCCTGCCGCGGTTCACCAGCCCCGGACACGGTCCGCTGTGGCTTCAACTGCTGGCGCTCGGCCTGATTTTCCTGGTGATGGGTTTCATCTGGGACACCACGATCGGCCTGTGCGCCGGCCGGCTGGGCCAGGGACTGGTGCGGGGCCACCGCACGGCCGTAACGGTGAACGTCGTCGCCGCAGTCACCTTCGCCACGCTGGCGGCATTCCTGCTGCAGGACGCGCTGACCGCGGCCATAGCGGCCTGAGCTGACACCAGGCCCGGCGACCACCGGCACCGCCCAGCCGGCCTACCTTGAGGGCAGGTTGGCCCGCGCACCGGCATGGACGGTGAAGCAGCCCGAGCCGTAGTTGTATCCGTCATACAGGGCCCACTGGTCCCCGTTGCGGTTCCAGTACGAGGAGGTCCGGTTGTCCATGGACTGGCCTCGCAGGTCCGGGGATCCGGAGCGGAACCAGGCGATCGTCCCGGTTCCGTTGCTCCCGTCGAAGACGCAGAAGGAACCGTTGGGGCAGCGGTCCCATCCGGCTGCCGGGGCGGCCGATGTGGGCTGCGCCGAGGCCGTGCCAAGAGCGAGGACGAGGGCGGCCGCAGGGGGTTGGGGGTTGTGTGCGGGCGTGGCCGCGCGGGCCTGAGGGCGTTACGGCCTGCAGCCTTCCCCACCGGCGTACTTGGAACTGCTGATGAACCAGGTCGGCCCCAGACTGTAGGTGGAGTAGGCCGCTACACACTGGTGGCTCTTGCTGGCGCCCAGCGCCCACGTCTCGATCAGGTGATTGAAGTTTCCGCAGTTCCTCCACACCGCCTGACCGTTGAAGTTGTCGTTGTAGCCACAGTGCGGCTCGGCGGCTGCTGTGGGCCGCTCCAACGCTTGTGCCGATGTCGGCATCAGCAGGAGGCCCGAGAGAGCCAGTCCCAGCGCCGCCGCGGTGATCGGGAGTTTCCGGAGCATCGCTTGTTTCCTTTCCGGTTTCATCCTGGCCCCCTGTGAGGGGCAGGCGGCTGTCACCGTGGCACGGCCCGGATGGCCGTTGCCATTGTTTCAGGCTCCGCTGAAAGGATGGCCCCGCCCGGTGAGGACGAGGTATGGCGTCGTGCGGAGGAGGCCCGGCCGTCGCATCGGTGTCAAGGCCATTGGGGAGACTGGAGAGGTCTAAGAAGGCGCGGTGCGGAGGACGGGGGGCTGTGAAACGCATTCATTTCACTGCGGAGGACCTTGCACGGACCCGGGTAGCCGTCTCCCTCGGGGTGGCGGCGGAGACGTTCGACAGTGTGAGGCTGCTTCGGGAAAGCACGGATGCTCCGGCCCTGGCGCCGTTCTTACGATGGCGGGCCGCGGTCGGCGGTCGAGTGGGCGAACATGCAGGGCCGTTGGCCGCGTTGATGCCGGCACACGGACCGGTGGTCGACGCGATGAGCTTGATGGGAAACACGGCGGACCTCGACGAGGCAGTGGAGAATTTCCTGGCGGCTCCGCGGGCCCTGCTGCGGGCGGAGTTGGAGAACCTACGTATCCAGCCCACGCACCGCAACTGGGCCCGGAATCTGGCGGACGGCGACCGCGAGGCCCGGCTCCAGGTGGCCGCGTCGCTGCGGACGTGCCACGTGGTGACCATGGCGCCGTACTGGCCGCGGATGCGCTCATTCCTCACCTCTGTGCGAGAAGGCCATGTGCGCGCGATGGGCGAGGGCGGGACCGAGCGGATGCTGGAGTCGCTCGATCCGTCCCTGGTGCGCTGGCGGCCGCCGGTGCTCGAAGTCCGCCATCGCCGCGAGGCGGATGTCCACTTGGGCGGGCGCGGCCTGGTCATCTCCTCGGCCGTGTTCTCCTTGCAACAGGCTGAAGTGCTGACCTGTCCCGGGGACTCGGCACAGGCACCGGTCCTTGCCCTGCCGGCCTTTGGCGCCGAGCTGCCAGGCGCGGGCCTGTGGAGCATCGGTGATACGGCGGGCAGGCCGCTGGAGGAGTTGCTGGGACGCACCCGGGCAGCGGTGCTCGAAGCGGTGGCAGACGGTTGCAGCACCACGGACTTGGCCCGTCGGGTACGGGTGTCCGCCAGCTCCGCCAGCCAGCACGCGACCGTGCTCCGCAAGGTCGGCCTGATCACCTCCGGCCGCGACGGCAAGGCCACCCGGCACACCCTGACCCCGCTGGGCGCGGCGCTGCTGGAATCCGGTATCCGCCACCCCTGACCGGGGATTCGGTGACCTCTTCGGCAGGCCCTCGTACGCCGACGGCCATACCCAGCCACACCTGGCCGCCGCCGCGCCCTACGACCTCACCCGTAGGGACTGGGAGGCCGTCGATCGCATCGCGGGGGCGGCAGCGCGAGCCCCGGAGGATGGTGCCGTTACGCGCTCTGCTGGAGTCGGTCCGCAGCCTGTACAGGGGTGTCGTAGTAGCCGGGCCGTGCCAGCAGGACTGAGCTGAAGAAGTAGCCCTGCTCTTCCTCCGGCTCGTCGTCGGCTGCGAACGGGCGCCAGAAGCTCAGGAGCAGGTCAGAGGCGATGAACGACGCTGGGTCGTCGGGGTCTGCCTCGATCGAGGTGTACTCGCCCATGCGTCGCACCAGTTCACGGGCCGGGATCGCGAACACGTCCAGGCCCTGGAAGATGACGCGGTCCGTCTCAGTCGACGGCCTCCCGAGCTCGACGGCTTGGAGCATGTCCCGCGTGCAGTGGATGCTGATCATCAGTCCACTGGGACGGAAGATGTGCTGACCCGGCCGGTCGGACTCCGAGACCGTGCAGAGGTCACGGAGAGAGTCCAGCGCCGTGTTGGCCGATTGCCGAGTCATACCGATCCGCAACGGGCCAACGCCGATTGGTGGGGCAAGGTCGAAGTCCATGCGGGCATGATCCAACAGCTCCACAGAAAGTTGGGCCAGAACCTGGAACGGACAGCAGATGTGAGCGGTCACTGGTGAGCGCCGAAGGCTCCGGGGCAGAAGAGCCCGGAGGGGCCGGTGGGCCGGTCGGTGCGACGTCGGTAGCGTCCTGGGCTCGGCGAGTGGTCAAGCCGATCACGTACGGTCAGCGGCATGACAGGTGAAGATACGAAGGCCGCCATACCTCGTGTGCAGTTGGTCATCGGCATCGTCCGCCGAGGCAACGAGATTCTGCTCGTGCGAGAGAGCCTCAGTGCTGACGGCGCGCTGCTCTGGTCGTTGCCCGGTGGCGGAGTCGAGGACGGCGAGCTCCTGCACGAAGCTCTCCGGCGTGAGCTGCAGGAGGAGACCGGGCTGCTGATCGGTGATCCGGCGCGGACGGCTTTCCTCGTGCACGTCGACTCCGAGCAGCACCCCTCGGCATTGGCCGCGGCCTTCGAGGTCGAACAGTGGTCGGGGGACCTCGCTCCGCAGGACGACGACATCGAACAAGCCGCCTTCTTCCCCCTGTCCGATGCCTTGGAGCTGCTCGGCGAACTGGACAGCGCAACACAGCGGGAGCCCATCGTCAGCTATCTGGCCGGGGCCGTCGCGCCGGGCGCAACATGGCTTTACCGGAATCGGGGCAAAAGGGAGACTCTTGTTGCCCGCTGGTGACGGCACTCAGCGCCCACCGCATGGAGTGACCAGCCGCCCGGCAGCCGCCCGGTAGACGCTGGCCACAGATCTCCAAGGAATGCGATGGGGATCCGGCGCCCCTGAGAGACTGCCGGCGTGACGGACAGGATCGTGGTCAGCGGTTATGCCCCCCAATGGCCCGAGCGGTTCGAGGATCTACGGCAGATGCTGGCTCCTCATGTCGCGGGTCTGGCTTTGTCCATCGAGCACGTCGGCAGTACGGCCGTACCGGGGTGTGCTGCCAAGCCGATCATCGACCTCGATATCGTGGTGTCCGAGGTAGCGGCCATGCCCGAGTTGATCTTTCGGCTCGCGGGGCAGGGCTACCAGCACGAAGGCGACCTCGGGATACAGGGACGGGAGGCGTTCCAAAGCCCACCTGCAGGTTTCGAACACCATCTGTACGCCGTGGTCGCGGGCACAAAGCCCCACCTTGATCACGTGCTACTCCGTGACTACCTAAGGCAGCGGCCCGCTGAAGTCCAGCGCTACAACGCGTTGAAGGTGGCCTTGGCCCAGCGGTTCACAGCCGACAGCGAGGGCAGGGCGGCCTACTCGGCGTCCAAGAGCGCTCTGGTGGAGGAGCTCATAGCAAGGGCCTACGCGGCGTGAGTGGGACGCGGCGGCTGGTCAGGCCACGGCCGTGAATGTCACGCTCGGTCTGACTGGCGGACCGTCCGAGCGGAGCTGGGGAGGTAGCTCTGTGGGGTGGGGCTGGCCCCAGGGACGATTCGGGGGCGGACCGCAGTGAGCCGGAGGTGGCGCCGCGCCTAGCGTGCGGTGCATGAGAATCAACGTGTGTTTACGGGGTGTCGTCGCCGCCGCGGCGATGCTGGCCGTCGGAGCGGGGACGCTGCCCGCCGCGGCCTCGTCCACGACCTCGTCCAGGACCTCGTCCACGGCCGGGCCTCTCGGCCGGTTCTACGATCAAGCTGTCGACTGGCAGGACTGCGCTCTCGGCCCCGATGACACCGTAGGCAAGAAGCTCGACGCCGCGGGTGCCCGGTGTGCCGACATCACCGTGCCGCTCGACTACTCCGATCCCGGCGGCCGGACCATCACCGTCGCCATCTCCCGCCTGCGCGCCACCGATCCCGCGCACCGCGTCGGCACGATGCTGCTCAACAACGGCGGCCCCGGCGGGCCGAGCATCGAAATGCCGCCCGGCATGGCCGGGTTCATGGGGAAGACCGCCGGGAAGTTCGACCTGATCGGCATGGATCCGCGGTTCGTCGGCCGGTCCACGCCGTTGGACTGCGGTTGGGACGTCGGTTCGATGGTCTTCTCCGCAGGCCGGGACCGGGCGGGGTTCAAGCGGTCGGTCACCCGTGAGCGTGAGCTCGCCGAGCGGTGCCGGCGCACCAACAGTGATGTGCTGCCGTACGTCACCACCCGTAACACCGCGCGTGACATGGATGTCGTCAGGGCTGCGCTGGGCGAGAAACGGATCTCGTACTTCGGTTACTCCTACGGCAGTTACCTCGGCCAGGTCTTCACCGAGCTCTTCCCCGGCCGCACCGACCGCATGGTGCTCGACGGAGTCATCGACCCCGCCAGATACAGCCAGACGCTCTTGGAGGACTCCACCGCGGCCAATGAACGGGCCCTGCGCGACTGGGCGGCCTGGACCGCGGCGCGCCACGAGACGTACGGCCTCGGCCGCACCCCGAAGGCCGTGCTGGCCACGGTGGGCCGGATCGAGGAGGCCGCGGCTGAGAAGCCCCTGCGGGTCGGGACGTTCCGCGTCGACGAGCACTTCCTGCCGGTCGTCTTCTTCGGGGGCCTCGGGAGCGATCTCGACGCGGCCCGGGCCGAGCTGGCCAGCGCGACCCGCACCCTCGCGCGGGCGGCCGACCGTGAGCGCGTGACGCCGAAGCCCTGGCTGGCGGGGACGCTGGCGTCGATGACGACCAAGGCCGGGTCGCACCAGGGCAGTGTCCAGGCGGCCATCCTCTGCGGGGATGTCGCGACCCGGCGTGGGACCGAGAGCTACTGGCGCGACATTCAGGCCGACCGGGCCACGGCTCCCTTCGCGAGTCCCCTGACGCACAACATCACGGCGTGCGAGTTCTGGGACCGCCCCGCCGAGGCGCCGACCGTGGTCGACAACGACGTGCCCGCACTGCTGGTCAACGCCACGGGTGACACCAGGACCACCTACTCCGGGGCGCGGCAGGCGCGGAAGCAGTGGTCGCGCTCCCGGCTGATCACCGTGCCCGGGGCCAACCAGCACGGTGTCTATGGTGACTACGGCAACGCCTGCGTGGACGGGCAGGTGAACGACTACCTGGCCACGGGCAAGCTGCCCCGACGTGACCAGATATGCGACGCCCGGTAGCCGGGTGAACCGCGTGAGTGGCCGCTCCCTGTCCCACGAAGGAGCGGCCACTCAGCTCACAGGTGGCGCCGCCCACTGACCATCGGCGGCGCCCGTCAGGTTGTCACCCCTGCACCCGACGCCTGCCCGTCCCCGCGACGCTCACACTCACCGCAGGGCGTTTTCCGGCGCCGGGGACCGCCCGGCGGAACCGGGGAGCCGTTCGCCGCCCCGGTGGGCGCATACGCAGGCCATTGTCAGTGGCCCGGTCGTGACCGTGTGGCCTCCAGCGCAGTCGCCGCGGCTGCCCACACCGCGCCCCGCCTGCCGACAGCCCCGGCCAGCGGCTGGCGGGCAACCCGTTGTGACTACACAGATCGTGGCCGTTCTCGAACCTGTCCCAGAACGTGCGCTCCCGGACCAGCCGAGTGTCGGCGTACTGACCGGTGACCCGATAGAGGACGAGTTCCTTGCCGCCGAATGCCCACAGCCGCTGGATCGTCGGGTCCCCCAGGACGCTGTGCGCCTTGGGGTGGGGATACGGCCTGCCCACCTGCCTGATGGAGCGCAGGTGGACGCCGTCCGACACGAAGAGGTGGATGACGCCGCGCGAACCGGCCACGACGAAGGCGCCGGTGCCGTCGAGGTACTCGACACAGTGCGGGTACCCGGGATTCTCGTGGGGGATGACCCGGGGCCGGCACTCCAGGACGTCGCCTGCGCGAGACTGGATCCCCCATTTGCGGTCGGCGTCGGTGAACTGGGTGCCGCTGCTGAAGATGTCGACACTGTCGCGGTTGACGTCCAGCAGGGCGAGGTCGAAGGCGGCTTGGGCTCCGGCGGCGTCGGTGGCGGGCCCGTCGGCTGTGCCGGGCCGGACGTGAGCCCTTGCGTGGGACTGGCCGGCCAACGGGCCGAGCGAGCCCGCGACGGCTGCTGCGAGCGAACCGCCGAGCAGGCGGCGCCTGTTGACACTCATCGTTCCTCATTGTCCCGGCGGCCTCCGGGATCGCCTCGCAAACCGCCGCGGCCGTAGGGCGCTCCGCGCCTGCCAGGTCACGTGCACTGGCTGAACGTGGCGTCCTTGTACCAGAGGGTCTTGAGCTCGTTGCCGAGGTACATGCCCCAGCGGCCGTCGGCGGCCCGCACGAAGCTCACGTACCGCCCTGTGCGCTCGTCGGTCCACGAGGGGCCGTACGTCCCCGTGTACACGAGCTCGTACTCGCCTCCACCGTTCCAATCGACCTTGTCGATGGCCTCGGTCAGCGTGGCCGGGCCCACGATGCCGTCGACTTCGAGGTTTCCGCCGTACCGGTTCTGCCACCGCTTGGTGGTGTAGGTGGTCTGTTCTCCGAAGCGGCAGTCGATGTCGGAGAGGTCCATGGGCTTGCCGTTGGGTTTGAGGGACTTGTCGGCCCACAGGATCGCCTGCCACATCGCGGCCGTATTGCTGTAGGCGTAGGAGTTGGCGGAGATAGGGCCTTCGTCCGACCAGTCGTCGCGCCACGTCCCGACGCCGTGCACGACGCCTCCGGCGGCGTCCGCCGAGG
The DNA here is from genome assembly GCF_044327655.1 of Streptomyces sp. NPDC018029. Classification (NCBI taxonomy): domain Bacteria; kingdom Bacillati; phylum Actinomycetota; class Actinomycetes; order Kitasatosporales; family Streptomycetaceae; genus Streptomyces; species Streptomyces sp. NPDC018029. The sequence continues at coordinate 452,742 of NZ_JBIRFV010000006.1, forward strand.
CCGGGGTGGCCGACAGCGCGAGGACGGTGCCGAGCGTTGCGCCGGCGGCCAGAGCGGCACTCTTGGTCCACAAGGACATTGCTTGGTCCTTTCTGATGGATGGAGTCGGCACACGCGGGCCCTGCCGGTGAAGACGCCGACCGCCGCATGTCTGACGGCGGGGCGCGGTGCGGAGCCGCAGCTGCCGCCGGGACCGGCGTGTGCGCAGCTGCTTCCGAGTTCAGTGGCCGCGGGATTGTCTGGCAGCCCGGTTCGGTGCCGCCGGACAAAAAAAAGAGGGGCACGGGCACAGGGGGAGCGGTTGGCTTGAGGGTGGGTTACGGGGCGGCACGAGGGCGTGTTGAGGTGGGAGTGCTGCAGTCGTGGAGGGCGGGTCATGGGGCGTCGTGAGAAGCCGCTGGATCCCGGGGCGGGTCCGGTGCAGCGGTTCGCATACGAGTTGCGCACGTTGCGGCAGAAGGCGGGTGCTCCCACGTACCGGGCGATGGCGCGGCAGGCCGGCTACTCGGTGGCCACGCTCGCCCAGGCGGCCGCGGGAGACCGACTGCCCTCGCTGCCGGTGGTGCTGGCGTATGCGGAGGCTTGCGGCGGTGATGCCACCGAGTGGGAGCACCGCTGGCGTGAGGCCCAGCGGACGGAGGCCGCCCAAGTACCGGTCCTGGAGGAGGAGACGGCCGATCCGCCCTACAAGGGACTCGCCCGTTTCGAGGCGCGCGACAGCGCACGGTTTTTCGGCCGAGAGACGCTCATCGAGGACCTCCTGCGTCTGGTGGGGGCGCACCGGTGCGTGGCGGTGTTCGGCCCTTCGGGCAGCGGGAAGTCCTCCCTGCTGCGGGCCGGGCTGGTCTCCCGATTACGGACCGCCGTGGACGAGGGCTCGCGTCCGGCGGTCATCCGGATCTTCACACCCGGCCCCCGGCCGGTGCACGAACACCGGAAGCTGTTCGTCCCCGCCCCGGGGGCGGGGGAGACCTGGCTGGTGGTGGACCAGTTCGAGGAGGCGTTCACTCTCTGCCGGGATGCTGCGGAGCGGCAGGAGTTCGTCGGTCTGGTCCTGTCCGCCCGGGATCCCGGCAGTCGGCTGCGGGTGGTGCTGGGGGCGCGGGCCGACTTCTATACCCGCTGCCTGGAGTACGGGAGCCTGGCCACGGTCATCGGGAAGGCGAGTCTGCCGGTCGGCCCGATGTCGCCGTCCGAACTGCGGGAAGTCATCATCAGACCCGCGGCGGCCGAAGGCCTGGTGGTGGAGCGAGCGCTGACGGCCCGTCTGATCGAGGAGACGGGATCGGAACCCGGTGGGCTGCCGCTGCTGTCGCACGTACTGCTGGAAACCTGGCGCCGGCGCCGCGGCCGCACCCTGACGCTGGACGGCTACGAGGCGGCAGGGGGCATCCACGGTGCCATCGCCCAGACCGCCGAAGACCTCTACCGCGGTCTCTCCTCCCGTCAGGCCGCGCAGGCCCGCCGCATCCTGCTGCGCCTGATCACTCCCGGCGAAGGCGCACCGGACACCCGCCGCCCCGTTCACCGCACGGAACTGGACACCAGCGACCCCTTCGAGACCGACCCGGTCCTGGAACACCTGTCCCGAGCCCGCCTGATCACCCTCGACGACAACCTGGTGGACCTCGCCCACGAAGCGCTCATCACTTCCTGGCCGCGGCTGCGCCGCTGGGTCGAGGAGGACCGGGAGCGACTGGTGGCCCATCGCCGCCTGACCCAAGCCGCTGCCGTGTGGGAGGAACTCGGGCGCGACCCCGGGGCTCTGTACCGGGGCACCCGGCTGAGCACGGCCGAAGAGCAGTTCTGCATACCGCACGGCCAAGACGACTTCACCGTCGCCGAGCGGGACTTCCTGGCCGCCAGCATCGGGGCGCGTGACGAGGAGCGGGCCGCGGCCGCACGCCGCAATCGCCACATCCGCTTCCTCGCGGCCGGCCTCGCCGTTCTCCTGGCGGTGACGACAGGGGCCGGCGTGCTCGCTATCGATCAGCGTCGGGAAGCCGAGCACGCCCGATTACAGGCGACCTCCCGCCAGCTCGCGGCGCAGGCGATCAGCCTGGCTCCGACCCGGCCCTCCGTGGCCAAATTGCTCAGTGTGGAGGCCTTCCACACAGCCCCCACCCCCGAAGCACGCGGTGCGCTGCTGACGATGTCCACCTACCAGTACCACCAGGCCGAACTCACCGGCCACACCGACGCCGTCTCCCAGGTCGCGTTCGGCCCCGACGGCACACTCGCCTCCGTCAGCCGCGACCGGAAGATCATGCTGTGGGACCCACGGCGCCGCACGCGGAAGGCCGTCCTCGCCGGCCACGGCACCTGGCTGCGAACGGTGGCGTTCAGCCCCGACGGCCGCACGCTGGCCACCGCGGGGGACGACAAGAAGGTGCTGCTCTGGGACATCGCCACTCGTCGGCGTACAGCGACCCTGGCGGGCCACACCGGCATCGTCAGAAGCCTTGAGTTCAGCCCCGACGGCCGCACGCTGGCGACTGCCGGCGCGGATCGCAGCGTGATTCTGTGGGACCTGCGTGACCGGTCCCTCAGGCACACCCTTCGCGGCCATGCCGGAAGCATCGGCGCGGTGGCGTTCAGCCCCGACGGCCGCACTGTTGCCACGGCGAGTGAGGACCGTACGGCAGCGCTGTGGGACGCGGCTACAGGCGCCCGGCGGAAGGTCCTGAACGGCCACACCGATCACGCCATGAGCGTCGCGTTCAGCCCGGACGGCCGCACGGTCGCCACTGCCGGGGACGACCACAGGGCACTGCTGTGGGACGTCGGCCGCGGCACTCGCCTGGCCACGCTCACCGGCCACACCGGAGACGTCAGAGCCCTCGCCTTCAGCCCCGACGGCCGTACCTTGGCCACCGCGGGACTCGACAGGACCGTCATGCTCTGGGACCCCACACGTCGCACCCGCACCGCCACCCTGACCGGACACGGCACGAACGTCTACAGCATGGCCTTCGCCCCCGGCCGCCGGCCGCTGCTGGCATCGGCAGGTGAGAACGGTTCCATTACGCTGTGGGATCCGGCCCGGATCGCCCTGGCCGGCCACAGCGACCGCCTGAACAGAACCGCTTTCAGCCCGGACGGCCGCACCCTGGCCACTGCCGGCGATGACGGCACCGCGGTGCTGTGGGACTTGAGGCGGGGCATCCGCACCACCACGTACAGCGGGAGGACGGGGAACGTGGGGTCGGTCGCCTTCAGCCCGGACGGGAACACGGTGGCCACCGCCACCGGGGAAGCCCTGCATCCCCCGAGGCCCGGAGCGCTCGTGCTCTGGCGCGCGGGCGCCCCTGCCCGCCCCGTTGCCAAGCTCACCGGGCACATGGACCGCGTCACCGACGTCGCCTACAGCCCCGATGGTCGTACGGTGGCCACCGCGGGCTCCGACGACGCCGTCATCCTCTGGGACACCGTGCGGCGAATCGCTCTGGCCACCCTCCGCCAGGGAACACGACCGACCCGGCCCAGCGGGGCCGAACCGTCCGGGGGAGAGGCGAAATGGGGCGTCAACGCGGTGGCCTTCAGCCCCGACGGCCGAACCCTCGCCTCAGCAGGCCACGACGGCACCACCGCGCTATGGGACGCGGCCAAGCGAGTCCGTCGGCTCACCCTGACCGGGCACACCGGATCACTGCGGGCAGTCGCCTTCAGCCCTGACGGCCGGACCCTGGCCACCGCCGGTCTCGACCGCAGAGTCATCCTCTGGGACACCGCCCGCGGCACTCGCAAGGCGACCCTCACCGGTGACTCCTCCGCCATGGCCGTGGCATTCAGCCCCGACGGGCGCACCCTGGCCACCGCCGGCGCCGACATCTCCGTCGACCTGTGGCAGACGGCCACCCGCCACCACCTGGCCGCCCTCACCGGCCACACCCGTCAGGTACGCACCCTCGCCTTCAGCCCCGACGGCACCACGCTGGCCACCGGAGCCGTCGACGGCAAAGCCGTGCTGTGGAACACCCACACCGAACGCACCGCGGAGCAACTGTGTGCCACCGTCAACCGCAGTCTCACCCGCCAGGAGTGGAAACGCTTCGCCCCTGAAGCCCCGTATCACCACACCTGCCCATGAGGAACCACCCCGCCACGCCGTGATTCGCGGGAGCCCGGGCGACATTCCTTCGGCCCCCCGTCAGACGGGCTGGATCCGGGCGTCCAGCAGGCAGAACTCGTTGCCCTGCGGGTCGGTAAGGACGTGCCAGCTCTCGGCGACGCCGGTCTGGCCGACGGCGGCGGGCTTGGCGCCGAGCGCGAGCAGCGGCCGGCTCTGTTTGGGATCAATGCAGGTGGCTACCCGTTCGCTGCGTAGGCACAGCGCTGTGCGACGTAGGCGCCGGTCGGTTGGACAGACAGCCACCGGCGCTGCCGCATACGCAGAACCGAAAAGTATGGCCATGGGCGCGAGAAATCTGGGATGCTCAGCTCATCAGCGGTTCTGCCGGCCTCGACAGAGGCAGCCCGAGTAGACGAGAGGTAGAGCAGGTGGATTCCTCACCGGACTCTCGCAACACATCGGCACCGAATCCTCGTCGCGACACTGAGCCGCAGGACTCCGGCGACGACTGTGCGGATGAGGTCGCCGAGATCAAGGCGCTGCGTACGGAGGTCAACGAACTCCATCGCGCCATGGAGTCCCACCCGTCCATAGACCAGGCGCGGGGCATGCTGATGACGCTGGGCCCGCACACCGCGGACGAGGCGTGGGAGATCCTGGTCGAGGTGTCGCAGCGCTCCAACACCAAACTGCGCGCGGTCGCGGAAGAGTTGATCGCGACGACGGAGGGCGAGCCGTTGCCCACCCCGGTCCGCAAAGCTCTCGGTGATGCCTTGCGCAAGCGGCAGGCGACCGGCTGAGGTCATGCCACACGGCTCCGCGTAGCGTCGAAACGTCAACACCCGCGAGAAAGACATCCGCTGGGCGGCCGACCGGCTCTCGCCTGATCAAGCAACCGGGCGAACGTTTCAGGTCACACCACCAACACCTCTGTCACGTTGACGTCGACGAAGCCGGGGCCGCTTCTCGTCGCGGTGAGAGGAGAGCCCCGCCATCGACGCGCGGAACTCCCGCAGGGCAGCCGGGGAGAGCGGCTCCGCCAACTTGATCACCCCCTTGACGAAGGGACCATTCCGGAGCGCAAGTATGCGATGCTGCGGACCCAGGCCCTCAACCCAACGCAATCAAAGGCCCGTTGGGCCGTTTGCCAGGAGAGCAATGAGCGCGGCATTGCAGTGGTGCAAGTCCAGTGACAGCACAGAGCAGGCCCGGCACCTGGCCGGCACATGAGGTACTACGTCTACCTCTCCACCGCCAAGGTGGACATGCTGTACGGGCAGATCCCGCCCAAGCTGCTGAAACGGCTCGCCGTCGAGGCGAAGGTCGACCTCAAGGTCCTCAGCCTGGCCGTACAGTCGCCGCGTGCTGAAGCGAGCGCGTACGACCGGCTGGACATCGTCGAGACGTACCTCGAGCGGGAGTACGACGTCGGCTGGATGACAGAGCCAACTGCCTGGTTCCGGGGCGACCTCGCGCTGCGCATCGCCGGATACGGCGAGGTGAACAAGCCGACGCTGATGACGGGCCGCGACGGCGACACCGTGGTCGCGCTCATCGGCTCCGCCCACCACCTGGTGGGCTATGAGGCGCCGCCGGAGATGGGCAGGATCGGCTTCTCGGGGCTGCCGTCGCTCTTCCGGCTGCTCCAGGACACCCCTCCGGAGTGGGAGAGCCAGTTCAACGTGCGGTCGCTCGGCGGCCGGATGCCGAGCCGGGGAGGAGTGGCCCACGACGTGCTGCACGCGGTCGAGAGGCTGACGGTGCCACCGGTGTACTGCGACTTCCTGGCGCGGCAGTTGATGCGTTCCACCGTGACGCGGGAGAACGGTGAGGAGCTGACGATCGTCGTCGGGACACCGCTGTACGTGGCGATGTCCGACCAAGTGCACGAGGGCGAGGAGGCCTGAGTGGAGCGGGCGGTGTCCATCTCCGACGTGATGCGCATGCGCATGGAGGGCGACGTGGCGGGGCTGTGCCGGGCCACGTGGTCCGAGAACCATGACGCCGCCGTGTACGCCACCGCGATGCTGGGCGGCGCGGTACCCACGCCGGAAGTCGTCAGAACACTGCACCTCTGTCTCACGCGTGAGGACGAGCCGTTTCCCGGACTCCACTGGCACGCCCTGGCGTCCCTGGGCAGGCTGCGCGTGGAGGGGGCCGTGCCTCTGCTGCTGAGTACCCTGGCCGAGTCGGACCACAACCGCCGGCAACTGGACGAGGTGGCGTGCGAAGCTCTGCTGGCCATCGGTGGACCAGAGGTCGTCCGCGGTCTCGTGGGCCTGTGCGAACGGTTGCCGTCCGGCCGGGGGTACTGGACGGTACGGGTGCTCGAGGCCCTTGCCGCGCTGCGGGCCCCGGAGGCCGTGACGCCTCTCCTGGCCGCGTTATGGGGGTATCTGCCGGATCTCGCGGTACGCGTCGTGCGCACACTCGGCGCGATCGGGGACCCGCGGGCCGCCTCCGCCCTGCTCGTCCTCGCACACTCACCTGCCTCGGACACGCACCTGCGCCGCGCCGCGGTCCAGGCGCTGCACGCGCTGCCCGCCGCCGCGTGGCCGCCCCCGCACCGGCACCCGGCCGCCGAGCGACTCCTGCACACCTCCCAGCGCGACCCGGACCCCGAAACGGCCCGCCTCGCGACGGCCCTGCTCGCCAGGACCGAGGACGGCCGGGCCCACCTGTGGGACGTGCTTCGCGGCGCGGCGGACCCCTCCGGCCCCGACTGCCCGCCCCACGCCGTGGCGGCGGTCTGCGCGCACATCGCTGCGGAACCCTGCCTCTTCGCCGTACCGAACCCCGACGAACACCACGCCCTGCTCGCACACCATCTGCGCGAGGCGGCGGCACCGGCCGTGCGCCGGGCCGCCGCCGGGGCGCTCGCCGCGTCCGCGGGGGCCGGGGCCGTCGGCGCGCTCCTTGCGGCGCTCGGTGACGCGCACATCGGCGACACGGTGGCGGACCTCGTCGCCGCGCTGCCGGGGTCGGAGCTGCCGGAGCTGCTGGACCTGTTCACGCGCCCTGACGAATCCGTCGCCCGACGGCGGAGCGTGGCGCGCGTGCTGGGCCTCGCCGGACGCACGGATGCGGCCCCGGTGCTCCTGTCAGCCCTGACGGACGACACGACGCCGGTCGGGGTACGCGCGTCCGCTGCCGACGCGCTCGGCGCCCTGCGGCACGCGGCCGCCGCCCCGCCCCTCGCGGCCCTGGCCACGGACGAGGAGCAGCCCGGCACCCTCCGGGCGCACGCCGTGCGGGCCCTCGGTTCGATCGGCGTGCCGGACACGCTGCCGGTGGTGCTCGTCTGCGCGCGGTCGCCGCACGAGGCGGGGCGGCGACGGGCGGTCGTGGCCCTGGGCGCGTTCCCGGTGCCGGAAGCCGCCCGCGCGCTCGGGGAGTTCGTGACGCCCGACGCCGAGCCGGACCTCGCGCGTGCCGCCGTGCGGGCACTGCGGGAGATCGGCGGCACGGCGCTGCCGGTCCTCGTCCGGCTCGCCGCCGACGCGGACGGCCTGCCCGAGGACGTGGGCCACCGGCTCGTCGGGGCGCTCGCCGCCCACCCAGAGGCGGAGGCGACCGGGGCGCTGCTCCGACTCGCCACGGCGCCGCCGCCGGGCTGGAGGGACGGGACGACGTACGCGGCCTCCGATGAGCGCCGGTTGTCCCGATCGACCCCGACCCGGGAGGTGGCGTCCCTCGCGCTCGTCGAACGCGGCTCGCCGCGGGACCTCACTCCCCTGACGGCCCTCCTGGGCCCCGACACTTGGTTCGGCGCCCACGAGCCCGCCGTACAGGCCCTGTTGCGGATCGGCACCGAAGAGGCGTACGAGCACGTGCTGGCGTTCTGCTACGGGACGAAGCACTTCGACACCTGGCACGTCGGCGCCCTGGACGCCGTCGCCGCAGCACGCGGGATCCGGCTCGGCCCTTAAGGGGTGTCTGGTTTCGCAGCTCCTGCCGCTGCGCGCGGACGCCGCCTCGTGCGGCCCGTGCCACCCGAGCAACGACTCACACTGACCAGCGACACAGCCGTGCCCCGACCCTCACAGGCTGGGGCACGGCACTGGCCGCGTGAGGTTGACCGGAACACCCCGGGCGCTTCCCACACCCTTTCGTGAGCACGTCCTGCGGTTTACCCCGGTCGTGCCCAGTCAGCGGCTACTCAAGCCTGCCTTTCGGCTTCCGATCTGACACTCCCTCACGTTACGAGCGCCCCGCAATCAGTATGCAAAGGAGGGGTAATGCCGCGTGACTTGATCACGTCGCTTGAAGTGCAGACCGTGACCCATTCGACTCCCGGATCCGGTACCGACGGTTACGTATACCTCGGGATCGGCGGGCGCGAATTCGTCCTCGACAAGCCCAACGACACACACCAACCCTCACCGGACGGAACCCCGGAGAGTTTCGTGTTCGGTGAGGGAAGCAACGTCGAGAACCCCCGCGACAACGACCCACGGTCCCCGCAGCTGACGACCGACGACCTCGACGCCTTCCCGGCCTACCTCCGGTTCAAGCCGAAGGACGACCAGGACGACTGGCGGGTGGCCGACGTCCAGGTGACCGCCACCGGCTCCGGCGAAGGCGGCCCCCGCTACTACGACTACAGCGCCCTGACCGACAAGGGCGGCCTGCGGGCCTCTCTGCGCCTGGGCGACAAGTTCGGCAACGTCCTGCACCTGTCGTCCGTGTGGGACGAACGCACCCAGTCCTGGTGACCCCGACCGGTCACCACAACACCGCACCCGCACCCGCGGATGCACCAACCAGAAAAGGAACCTGACATGCCTCAGCAGCGTCCCGTGAACAACAACAACCAGCCCGTTGCGGCGCCCCGCAACATCGCGTTCGAGGTCACCCGCTTCCAGATGAACGAGCCGGCCCCGGCCAGGAACACGGTCACCATGTCCCGGGAGATCACACTCCCCGGGCCGATCTCCCGCACCAAGCAGGGAGACCCGATCATCCAGTGCGCGATCCAGGGCTTCCGCATGCTCTACCTCGACGCCAACGGCAACAAGCACGACTTTCCCGCCTGCGAGAAGGTCCTGCGGACCCGCGTCCACGACGTCCACGGCAGCAAGGCCGAAGTCCAGGTCATGGTGCTCCTGAAGCCCTGGGACCCGAACAACGTCCACAAGTTCAAGATGGAGGTGGACGTCCTGACCACCGCCAGCGTCGACGGCGAGGGCGGCAGCGACGAGAACGACAGTGGCAGCGGCGGTAGCGGCGGCGGGTCCGACTGGTAACCCCGCTTCACACCCGACCACTGCGCCAGCAGACCGGGTAGTCGTCACCGAGGGTGCTCGGCGGGCACTTCAGCCCCCACCGAGCACCCTCATCGCATTTGTACGGGGGCGTGGCGCCCCGCCGGGGAGCCGGCCGTAGGCAGGGGTAGCGTTGCGGCGTGGGTGATGGATCGGCGTGCCGCCCAGCTCGAATCGATCAGCAAGCCGGTGACAGAACAGGAAGCGGCCGCCCTCGTCACCTGCTTCGGCCCCGACGACTGCTATGGGGTCGCCTGGACACTCCTGCACCTCGTCGAGACGGCCCCCCACCCGGTCCTCAAGACCAAACCGGCCCTGGACGCCAACGAGTGGCACCACCGGCTCTACGGCTGCGCCCTGTTCGAAGAGCCCAACGCTCGCGTCGCGCACCCTGCCCTGTTGCGGGCGCGGAGCGCCTGGGCGGCGCGTATCGTCGGCGTATCGAAAAGCGGATACGCGTCGGCAACACAGGGCCGACTTGACTGGCGTCATGTCCTATCGCGAACCAGCACCCATGTCCCTCCCTGTGACGCTGACCGTCGCGCAGATCAGCGACGCCGAGCACTTGGCCTTCGTGCGGGCGCGGCGGTCGGTGAACTTTGTGCAGACTCCGGCGTGGGGGCGGGTGAAGACGGAGTGGCGCAGTGAGTCGCTCGGATGGTTCGGCGGCGGGCGGCTTGTGGGGGCGGGGCTTGTCCTTCACCGGCCGGTGCCGGGACTGTCGCGGTTCACGCTTGCGTATCTGCCGTGGGGTCCTGACATCGACTGGTCCGGGGACATCGGTGCGTGGCTCGACCCGCTGGCCGCATATCTCAAGGCCCGCGGTGCGTTCGCGATCCGGCTGTGCCCGCCGGTGCGGACGCACACCTGGGATGCGGCGCAGGTCAAGAAGGGCGTGGCCGATCCGGGGGTGCGGCGGCTCACCAGTCTCCCCGACGGGCACGTCGATCCGGTCGGTGCCGAGGTGAGCCGACAGCTCCGGGCGGCAGGCTGGCTGCCGCAGAGCCCCGAGGACGGGTTCGGCGCCGGGCAGCCGCAGTTCACGTACGAGGTGCCGCTGGTGGGAAGGTCCGAGGAGGACGTCCTGAAGGGCATGAACCAGCAGTGGCGCCGCAACATCAAGAAGGCCGCGCAGGCCGGGGTCGAGGTCACGGTCGGTGGCGCGCCGGACCTCGCGGCGTTCCACGAGCTCTACGTGCACACCGCCGCGCGCGACGGATTCAGGCCGCGGCCGCCGGCGTACTTCGAGACAATGTTCGCGGAGCTGAGCGCCGAGGATCCCAGGCGGATCGCGCTCTATCTGGCGTGCCACGAAGGCGAGTTGGTGGCCGCCACGATCCTGGTGCGGGTGGGCGCGCACGCCTGGTATGTGTACGGCGCCTCGTCGACGGCCAAGCGCGAGGTGCGGGGTTCCAACGCGTGCCAGTGGGCGATGATCCGTGACGCCATGGCGGCGGGCTGCGACGTGTACGACCTGCGGGGCATCACGCCGACGCTCGACGCCGCCGATCCGCATGTGGGCCTGATCCGGTTCAAGGTCGGCACCGGCGGGCGGGCGGTGCGGTACGTCGGGGAGTGGGATCTGCCGCTGCGTCCGCTGGTCTACCGCGCGTTCGACCTGTACATGCGGCGGCGCGAGCGCTGAGCCCGCGCCGAGCGGTTACCCGAGTGCGGCGGCCACCTCGTCGAGGCGGGCGCCGCGCGATGCTTTGACGAGGACGATGTCGCCATCGGTGAGGTGCTCGCGCAGCCAGTCGACGGCCGCTTGGTTGTCGGTGAGTGCGATCGCCCGCTTTCCCGCGGCGTCGGCGACGGGACGGGCTGTTCCACCGACGACGGCCACCAGGTCGGCGCGCGCGGCCGCGTATGCGCCCACTGCTCGGTGCTCGGCCTCGCTATCGGCGCCGAGTTCGAGCATCGCGCCGAGTACGGCGATACGGCGGCGGCCTGCGATGGCTGCGAGCGTGTCCAGGGCGGCTCGGGTGGAGTCAGGGTTGGCGTTGTAGGAGTCGTTGAGCAGGATCGCGCCGCAGGCCAGGGTGCGGAGCTCCAGGCGCCACCTGGACAGTGAGGCGGTGCTGAGGGCCGCCGCGGAGGTGACCAGGGGGATGCCGGCCGCGAGTCCCGCCGCGACGGCGGCCGCCGTGTTGAGTGCCTGGTGGGCGCCCAAGAGTGGCAGCGCGACACGGGCCGAGGCGCCGTAGGCGCGCAGGGTGAAGGCCGCCCGGCCCAGGTGGTCGAGGACCAGGTCCTGGACACGCACGTCGGCGTGTTCGGCACGGCCGAAGGTCAGGACCGGCCCGTCGGTCAGCGCGCGCATCGCGACGACGCGGGGGTCGTCGGCGTTGAGGACGGCGATGCCGTCGGGAGCGAGGCCGCGCACGAGTTCGCCCTTGGTCCGTGCGATGGCCGCGCGCGAGCCGAACTCCCCGATGTGGGCTTGGCCGACGTTGAGCACGACCGCGATGTCGGGTGCGACAAGGCCGGTGAGGCGGGCTATGTCGCCGAGGTGGCGGGCGCCCATTTCGAGTGCGAGGAAGCGGGTGCGCGCGTCGGCGCGCAGCATGGTCAGAGGCACGCCGAGTTCGTTGTTGTACGAACCGTGTGTGGCGACGGTCGGCCCTGCGCCCGAAAGGACCACGGACAGCAGGTCCTTGGTGCTGGTCTTGCCCTGCGAGCCCGTCACCGCGACGACGGTCAGCCGCTCGCGCAGCCGGGCCACGACGTGGGCGGCGAGTGTCTGCAGTGCGGCCGGTACGTCGTCGACGACGACGGTGGGGAGCGGTGTCGGCCGCGAGCCGAGCACGGCGGTCGCGCGGGTGCGGCCGGCGTAGTCGTGGCCGTCGACGCGCTCACCGGCCATGGCGACGAAGAGACCGCCTGGTTCGCCGTGTCGGCTGTCGAGTACAGCCGGCGCACTCACGGTGACGGTCGCGTCACCTGTGACCCGGCCGCCGACGAGCGTGGCGATCTCGGCGAGGGAGAGGGGGTGCGGGGCGGGGGACGGCTGGCTCTGACGCATGGATCCAGTGAAGGCGGCGGGGTGTTGCCGGTGCGTATGCGGTTTTCGATACGTAGGCGATACGTGGTGGGCTCTGGTGGAGGTGGGGGGCTCGCCCTCGCGCTCGGCGTCCAGGGACGGGCCGAAGCTCCGGCCGGACCCGCCGGACCCGCCGGAGCCTTGGCGTATTCATCCCAGACTCACCTGTGTGATGGGAAAGTCGAAATAGGTGTCCGGGTAGGGCTCGTCCTTGAGCGTGTAATGCCACCATTCGCAGGCGTAGGAGCTGAAGCCGCTGGTCTCCATGATGGAGCGAAGACGCCTGCGGTTGTCCGCCGCGGCCCGCGAGATTCCTTCCGCTCCGTGGTGCGAGACCGAGTCCATCAGATCGTGGTCACCATCCATGGCGGCGAGGTCGCCGCTTTCCAGGTGGTACAGCGTCAGATCGACGGTACTGCCGCGGCTGTGGCCCGACTTGGCGGCCACATATCCGTTCTTGAACATCTCGGGCCGGTCGATATGGGGGTAGTGGCGGTGCTTGGTGCGGCCGTCCTCCGGCTGCCTGGACCAGCGCAGGAAGGAGTTCACGGCGCGTTGCGGGCGGTAGCCGTCCCAGAGAAGCAGGCCGAATCCGTGCGAGGCCGCCTCTTCGCGCGCGCTCTGCAATGCCGCGCACAGGGCCCTGGTGCCGACGATCCGATTGGCCAGATATCCGTCGACCGGTTTGCCCGTGAAGTTGTCCCAGGTGGCGTACTTGGCGTCCCAGCGGACCCCGGCCATGTACTCATCTATGAAGACGAAGTCGTTACGCATCGGCCTGCTCCGTCGGAGTCAGGGGCAGCGACAGCGGCAGAGCGAGCGCCCCGGTCACCAGGCGGTCCATCACTTCGGACAGCGGGACGCCGGCGGCGGCCATCATCCTCGGATAACGGCTGTACGAGGTCATGCCGGGGAAAGTGTTGACCTCGTTGAGGACGACCTGTCCGTCGTCCTGGAGGAACAGGTCCACGCGGGCGAGTCCGCTGCAGCCCAGGGCGCGGTAGACGGCCTTTGCCACTTCCTGGACGCGTGCCCGGGATTCAGCCGGAATGTCGGCGGGGACGATCGGCGTCGAATTGTCGGAGCCGCTCTCGGGTTCGTCCTCCTGGTGGATCCGGAAGAATCCGTGGGACAGGGCGATGCGGTCGACTTCTCCCGCGGTCAGGTCCGTTCCGCCGCCCAGGATTGCGCAGCCGACCTCACTGCCGACGACCGCCTCCTCGACCAGGACTTTCATGTCGTAGCGCCGGGCGATGTCCAGCGCGGCCGGCAGTTCTTGCGCATTCGCCACCTTGCTGACCCCGAAGGACGATCCCGAGCGGGCCGGCTTCACGAAGACGGGATAGGTGAGCCGGTCGGCGTCGATGTCCTCGCCCGCCGCGACCGTCCAGAAATTCGGCGTGGCGATTCCGGCGCCGGCGGCGACGACATAGGCGAGGGACTTGTCCATGCCCAACGCCGAACTCTGGACATCGCAGCCCACGTACGGGATTCCGGACAGCTCGAGCAGGCCCTGGATCGCGCCGTCCTCCCCGAGCTTGCCGTGCAGGACGGGCACCACGACATCCAGACCGATCGTCTCGTACTTCCCCTGATCGAAGACGAGCAGTCCGCGCACGCCGCGGTCCGGGGACAGCGCGGCGGGCCGGTGTGCGCCGCTCTCCCAGTCCGCGGCGGGGCCCTCGCAGAGCTTCCAGGCGCCGTCGCGCGTGATCCCGATGAAGTACGGCTCGTACTTGTCCGGGTCGAGGTTCCGCGCGATCTCCTGCGCGGACTTGACGGAGATGGGATGTTCCTCCGAGCAGCCTCCGAAGAGGATTCCGACCTGAAGCTTGGCCTTAGGCATGCTGATTCCTGCTTTCGAATTCCAGGCAGTTGATGATCGAGTTCTCGACCGTGTCGCTCAGGGCGCGGTCCGTGTAATACGCGATGTGCGGACTGATGAACGCATTCGGCATTTCCTGCAGCCGCAGCAGTGATTTGCTGTCGATGGGTGCGTTCCGCCGGTCGGCGTAGAACACCCCTTCCTCGCCCTCGACGACATCGAGGGCGACACCACCCAGACGACCGTCCTCCAGCGCCGCGACCAGCGCGATCGTGTCGATGAGGGCACCGCGCCCGGTGTTGACCACGAACGCGCCGGGTTTCATCCGCTGGATGCGCTCACGGTCGAGAAGGTGGTGCGTCTCGGCGTTGAGCGGCGCATGGAGTGTGACGACGTCGCTCGACCTCAGCAGTTCATCGAGCGACACCTCGTGGCCGGAGTCACCGGAGTCACCGGAGTCGCCGGGGTCGCCGGATTCACTGGCACGATTTCCGTACGCCAAAATCCGGCATCCGAAGGCGCGGAGCCTCTCCATGACGGCCGTGCCGATGCGCCCCGTGCCGACCACGCCGACGGTCAGGTCGCGCAGCTCTTTGCCCCGTACGTCGTGCAGCCGGTAGTCGTGCACGTCCGCGCGGCGGACGGTGGACTTGGCGTGACGCACCGCCATCAGCAGCATCATCAGCGTGTAGTCGGCGACGCTGTCGGGGGAGTAGCAGACGTTCCCGACGGAAATGCCGACGCGGCCCGCGTAATCCACGTCGATGTGGTCGTACCCGATGCTTCTCGTGGAGATATAGGAGACGCCGACTCGGCTCAGCGCACGAAGTGTCGCCGGGGTGATCCGGGTCTTGTGTCCGACGCTGACGCAACGGTTTCCAGTTGCCAGATGTGCGGTCTTCTCCGACACCGCGGATTCTGTGATCGTCGGCGTCACTCCGAATCGGGGTGCCAGCTCCCGGAACCGTGCGGCTTCGTCCCACCCGCATTCGAAAGCGGTGATTCCCACTGGTTCGCTGTAGGTCATGTATCCATTCAAGGAAACGGGGTGTTGCTGGCACGTATGCAGTTTTCGATACGCTGGGGATACGCTCTCGGCCCGCGTGGCCGCCCAGGCGCGGCCGTCGAGCAGGACTGGGCACATGGCGGCGCTGGTGCGATCCGTTCAGCAGGGGATCGGGGCCGTATCACGTCTGCGGGTGCGTACCCGCGGGCAGTTGCACCGTGACGAGCAGGCCGCCGGTGTCGCGTGGGGTGAGGGTGACGGTGCCGTCGTGTGCGCGAGCGATGGTGGTGACGATTGCCAAGCCGAGGCCGACGCCCGCCTGGTCGGCGTGGATGCGCTCGGTGCCCCTCTGGAATGGCTCGGTGAGCGTCGAGACCAGGCGTGGAGTCAGTTTCTTGCCGGTGTTTTCGACCGTGAGCACCACGGTGCCGGGGTGGGCGCTGGTAGTGACCCACACCATGCCCTGGCCGGCCAGATTGTGGACGATCGCGTTGTGCACGAGGTTCATGGTCAGTTGCAGCAGGAGCGCCGGCGATCCGTTCGTGGGCGTGATGTCGCCGCGGGTCTCGATGGTGACGCCGTTCTTTTCTGCGAGGGGGAGCAGCGTCTCGGTGGCTTCTTCCGCCATGAGGGACAGGTCAACCTGTTCTCGGGTAAAGGACCGCTGGCCGGCTCGGCTGAGCAAGAGCAAGGCTTCAGTGAGGTCGATCGCTCGGGTATTGACAGCTTGGAGGCGGTCGAGGACTTCGGCGGTGTCGTGTGAGGGATCGGTGCGGGCCACGTCGAGAAGTGACTTCGAGATCGCCAGTGGGGTGCGTAGTTCGTGCGAGGCGTTGGCTGCGAATCTCTGCTGCTCGGCGACGTGGGCTTCAAGCCGTTCGAGCATGGCGTCGAAGGCATCGGCCAGTTCGCGGAACTCGTCCTGGCGTCCCGGCAGCCGGATGCGGTGCGAAAGCGCCCCGGTCGCGGCGGTGCGGGTGGCGTCCGTAATGCGGGTCAGGGGGGCGAGCATACGGCCGGCGAGGACCCATCCCCCGAGGAGGCCGAACACCAGGAGGAACACCATGACCGCGGCCGCGATGGGAGTGAATCCGCGCACGAAAGTGGTGCCCGGAGTTGCTCTCCACGCCCCCTCTTCGTTGGTTTGCAACCACCCCTCTCGCAGGAGCCACCAGCTCACGGCGGCGAGCAGTAGGGCGCCGGCGAGCATGAGGAATCCGGCATAGCTGAGGGTGAGCTTGAGGCGGACGCTGAAGCCGGGGGGTCTATCCACTGTCGCCTCCGATGCGATAGCCGACGCCAGGCACGGTGGCGATGATCCGGGGCTCGCCGAGCCGCTTGCGCGTCAGCGCGACGTAGCGGCCGTCCCGGTGGATCGCGCGGCGGAACGGATTCAACCGCAGCCCCGCGATCTCACGCACCGGCGGCCGACTGTGGGCACGCCTGCGGTCGAGCGCCCGGAGCCCGAGAACGAGTTCCTGCTGTTCGAACGGTTTCGTGAGGTAGTCGTCGGCACCGAGTTCGAAGCCGGATGCCTTGTCGTCGAGGCGGTCGGCAGCGGTCAGCATGAGGCTCGGCATGCCGCTGCCCGAGGCGACGATGCGTTTGGCGATCTCGTCACCTGCGATTGCATCCAGGCGCAGGCCATCGCGGATGGCTTCCGCCATATAAGGCTCGTCCTCGACGATCAAGACACGCATGCCCTCGATGTTACGAGCGGGAACATATCGTCCGCGTATCAAAAACCGCATACGCGCCGATAACCTCATCCTTGAAGTAGCTGAAGTCGTAGATGGCCTTGGCCATGGTCGCGTTGAGCGTGATCTGCTGCTCGGGAGGCGGGTCGAGGGAGCGTGAGAAGGCATGGTCGAAGTCGTGGTAGCTCAGCCACGTCCAGCCGTTCTCCTCCCCGAAGGCCAGCACGCGGGTGAGGTCGTCGGTGCCCTCCCGTGCGTCCCGCTCCTCGACCTGATGGAGCAGCAGCCCGTCGGCGATGTCCTGTGCGTCGGCTCCGTAGGCGAGGGCGACGTCCTCGGCGGTCGGTCCCTTGATGAACACGAGTTCTGTGAAGGGTTCTTGGTTGCGCCAACTGTCGGCGATCCACGCCACGCCGTCGCCCACCGGGCCCTGGCGGGCGAGGAACTCCTCGAACGCGGCCGCCTGCTTCGGGGGCATGTAGCTCTGGCGGGCCGTGCGCGCCCTGTCCTCCAGCCAGTCGAGCTCCGCCACGGACCTCAGTTCGGCCACGACCACCCGGTCCCGGACGAAGGTCATCCGCCTCCCGTCGGCGTGCACGTACCGGATGTACGGGCCCTGCTGGTCCGGGCCGGACGGGTGCCCCTGTCCCGAACCGGATCTGGGCCGGTGCCGCGCGTCACCGGGGGCCCGTTGGGCGAGGTGTTCCAGCTCGGCGAGCTCCGCCGCGGGCAGGAGCACACTCGTCGGCTTGCCGCCGTCGATGACACACACCCGCTCCCCGGTCTCCTCGACGCGACCGACGAGACCCGCGAAGTCCCGCCCTCATCGGCTTGGGGAACCGCAAGACTGCCCGATACAAGGAGAACCTTGCCGCTCACCAGCGGGCAGGCCGCGAAGCGGGCGGCGGGGGCCAAGGGCAGGGAAGAACGGGCAGGGTTACTCCATGAGCATCATCTTGATCCTTGTGCCTGTCCTGATTGGGCTCTGGTGTTACCCACTGTTAGCCGGAAGTTGGCGGAGCAGTCCCGTCTGGTTCGCCGTGACTGCCGTGTTCCTTCTGCTGGGGACTGGGGTCACCTACCTCATCGGCGCCTTGGCCGGTGGGCTGGACACGGAAGAGGAATGCCACAGCTCAGGCCAGGCCTACGACTCGGCGTACCGCGGGGAACACTTCCGCGAATTCGGACAGTGGTACCCGCTGCACGAAAAATGCCACGCGGGTTACGACCTGGTCCCGGCCTGGGTGAATCCCACCCTGGCGGTCCTCCCCACCCTGGCCGTCGTCTCCTTGGCGCACAGCGTACGACTGGCCGTCATCAATCGCCGTACCGAAAAGAAGGGCACCCCGTGAACGAGCTGCGTGGGCGCCGTGGTTGCGCGGGGCGGGGTCGGCTCCGGGCTGGGATCGTCGGCCTCGGTGGTGGGTGTCGGTTACAGGTGTGCGGCCAGGAACGGCAGGAGGACGGCGGCCATCTCGTTGGGTACTTCTTCCGCCAAGTCGTGGCCGGCGTCGAAGACGTGGCCGGTGACGTCGTGGGCCATGCGCCGCATCTGGGACTCGTTGCGGTCGCCGATGAACGCGGATCCGCCGAGCGCCAGGACCGGGATGTCCAGCTTCTTCTGTGCGGCCTGCCGATTCTGTTCGGCGTCGACGAGCATTGCCCTGTAGATCGAGAGCATCGCGCGGATGCCGCCGGGCATGGAGTAGCAGCGCACGTATTCGTCGACCGCGTCGGGGGTGGCGGTGTCGGGGTGGCTGCGCTCGTTCTTGATCATGTAGGTGATCAGTTCGCGCTCGTGTCCGGCGATCAGCATCTCGGGTATGTCCGGCTGGAAGTAGAAGCCCAGATGCCACAGGTGCATGCCGCTGGAGACGTTCTCGGGGGTGAGGGCCGTGTGGTCCTCGAAGCCGAATCCGGGGAACAGCGCCTCGGCGAACACGAGAGCCGTGACGTGGTCGCGGTGGCGTGCGGCGAGCTGGTAGCCGATCACCGCTCCCCAGTCCTCGCCCGCCACGGCGTATGTCTCGTGTCCGAGGTGGGTCATCAACTCGGCGATGTCGTCGCCCATCGTCGCGGAGTCATAGCCCTCCGAGGGGCGGGCGGAGTCGCCGAGACCGCGAAGGTCCGGCACGACGACGGTGTAGTGGGGCGTCAGCTTCGGGACGAGGTGGCGCCAGTGGTAGCTCGTCTTGGGCACGCCGTGCAGCAGCACCACGGCGGGGCCGGATCCGGCCGTGCGGTAGTGCAGGCTCGTGCCGTTGACGGCGGCACGGCCCGTGCGAACAGGCGTTCCTTCATGATCGAGCATCATGTTTTCCAACCTTTCTGCTGTGCTTCGCGGTGCGCGTGTCAGTGGGCGTGCGGAGGGTCGGGTCGACGAGAGTCGTCAGGTGGCTCGGTCCGGTGGCATACGAGGTTGTCCGAGCAGTGGAAGGGCCCTGCAGCTCCCACTCCTGCGGCTCCGGCGCCTTTTCTGGATCACCCGATACAGATTTTGGCCATGAAAAAGTCAGTCGAGGGCGGCCAGCGCGACCTCCACGAGGGGTTTCAGGCCCTGGAAGTCCGGCGTGATTTTCGAGGAGACCAGCAGGCCGTTGAGGAAGGTGACGAGGAAGGCGGCGAGAGTGTTCGGGTCATGGCGCGCCGCAATCTCACCCCGCTCCGCCGCGACCCGCAGCACTTCGGCGAGCGCGTCCCGACTGGCGTCCTGTGTGTCCCGCACGATGCGCCGGATCGACGGGTCTTTCGGCAGGCGCTCGCAGGCGGCATTGACTACCAGGCAGCCCTGGCCGTCGTGTCCGACGGCGATGCGGACCCGCTCTGTCAGCAGCGTCCGGATCGCCGAGCGGGCATCCGCCCCCTCCTCCAGGCTGCGCAGGGCGGCCGCCGCGAGTGTGGTGCGGTAGTGCTCCAGCGCGGCTCTGTACAGGCCGTCCTTGTCGCCAAATGCCGCGTACAAGGAGCCTTGTCCGATCCCCAGGTGCTGAGTCAGGTCGCGCACCGAGGTCGCCTCGTAGCCACGCGTCCAGAACAGTTCCATGGCGCGGCTCACCGCCGCCTCAGTATCGAACTCCCGGGTTCTTGCCATGGCCCCACCGTAACTTATCTGGATCGATCACTCAAGAAAGCGCTGAGGCCTGACTGTGCGCCCACCGGAGCCGTTTGTGGTTTCCGATCACGTGGCGCGCAACTGCCCGGCCAGGGTGACGGGTTGGTGTTGCCGGCGGGCATGCGACGGTCCGGCGGCAGGTAGTCGGGCACCTCCTGGACGCCCTCGTCGTCCTGCGCGGTCGGCATCGGCTCGGTGGCCGGGCTGGCTGCTACGGCCGGGTGAGGCGCCGTCGAGTTGGGGAGCGGCCCCAAGCCGCCGTGCTTGCGGTCCGCTCGGTTCGGCTACGCGTCGCGTCTGTGCAGCAGCAGGTTGCCCACCAGCAACGCGGCCGCGGCCCATGTGGCGAGCACGCTCAGGCCGGCCCACGGGCCGATGGGCATCTCGTGCAGACGGATGGTGGCTTGGACCGCGAGCCCTGCGGTCATGGGCGAGATCTGCTGGAGGTGTCGCTGCCACTCCGGGTCGTTGACCACCTGGGTGACGACCGGGAAGAGGTAGAGCAGCCCGAGCACGATCCCGATGGCGGGCGCAGCCTCCCGTACCGCCGTCGCCACGCCGAGGCCGAGCAGGGCGATCAGGACGAGGTAGAGAACCGATCCCGCGGCCGCGCGCAGGGTCGGGCCGTCGGTCAGGGACAGCGGGGCATAGCCGTGCGCCTCGGTGAATCCGTTGCCGGGCAGGATGTGGCGGCCGGCGAGGAGGGAGGCCAGGACGGCAACTGTCCCGGCGGCCAGGACGACCGTGGCGAGGACCGTGGCCTTGGCGGTGAGGACGGTGAGCCGGTTCGGCATCGCCGTGAACGTGGTGCGGATCATCCCGGTGCCGTACTCGCCGCTGACAGCCAGCACCGCGAGGACGGCGATGACCGCCTGCCCGACGGTGACGCCGGTCAGGGCGAGCTTGACGGCGTCCTGGTTGCACCCCGTGTCCGGGCACTTCACGGTCCTGGCGGTGCCGCAGCCGACGGCCACGGTCAGCGTGACGGCGAGCAGGAGCAACCTGACCGTGTCTCCTGCGGTGCGCAGCTTCGTCCACTCCGCGCGCAGGGCGCGGCCGAAGCCCCCTCGCCACGCGCCGTCCGCCGAACTCATGAGTCGTACACCGCTCAGGAGCCTCATACGTCCCTCCGGCGCAGCCGCACCACGGCCAGCCCAAAGGTGAGCGTGGCGTATCCGCACAGCACGGCGAGGCCGGCCCAGGGCGCCAGCGGGTAGTAGCCGGTCGACGGCTCGTACACGCTGAGCACCTGCGCGTACCGCGGCAGGGTCTGCTGGATGGCGAAGCCCGCAGCCGGGGTCACCCGCAGCAGCCACTCCGAGACGCCCGGGGGCAGTACGCCGGAGGTGGCAAGCAGGAAGGGCAGCACGATCGAGGCGACGACCAGGACGACCGCCGTCCCGCTGCGCCGCAGCAGCGCACCGGCGCCGAGGGCGAACACGGCGGCGGCCGCGCAGAGCAAGCCGGTGCCGACCATGACGCGCACTTCGGTCGCCGACGCGACGGGGAAGACATGGAAGCCCCTGCCGCGTGCACTGTGTTCCCCAAGGGGAATGGTGATCGCGGCGGCCACCAGGCCCATGGCGAACGCGACGACCCCGGCCACCAGCGCCTTGGCGCCAAGCACCCGGCCCCGCGGGGGAGTTGCCGCCATGGTCGTACGCAGCAGACCGCGCCGGTACTCGCCGGTGATGAACACCGTGCCCACGGTGATCACCACGATCAGTCCGACGAAGGTGCCGACGAGGAAGTTCTCGACGGAGAAGCCGACGCCCATCACGGGCCCGCCGACGACCGGTGCGATGTCACCGGCCCCGGTCACGGTGAACCCGCCGCCGTCGGTCCGGGTGAAGCCGCCCTTGATGGTGTTCGTGTAGCTGCCGGAGGTGCCCGCGTCACCGCCCACCTGGGTGCCGCTCCACGTCCCCCGGGACCAGTCGCCGGTGAGGGCGGGCCGGCCAAAGGCGCCGGTGGCCACGGCGGGGCTGAAGCCCGCGCCCGCCCCGGTGTCCTGCTTCGCCTCCGGTGACGTCACGAAGAGCCCGGCCTGCACGGTGCGTGCAAGCCCATGCAGCTTCGCACGGCCGACCTCGGTCCAGTGGGAGCCGTCGGTGGAGGTGGAACCGGTGAGAATGTCACCGGAGCGGACCAGGCGCAACCAGCGCGGGGACCCCTGGGAGACCTTGCCGGACGGGCCCGCCGTGTCCTGCGTGTAGTCGTACTGCATGCGCACGCCGTGGCCGCCGGTGGCCAAGACCGCCGCGTACGACGATCCCTGAGTGAGGTTCTCCTTCACGATGATTCCGGCCTTCGCCCAGGGCTGGACGCCTTGGGCCGTCTTGCCGGTCCCGTTGTCGACCACACCAGTCAGCGACCGCAGGGGAACGGTGAGAGTGCCGTCGCCAGTGAGCGTCTTGCGGACGAGGTAGAAGCTGTCGTTGACGGCCTCGCCGCCGGGACCCTTGGGATACGAGGCGGAGTCGCCGCCGCCATCGCCGGGGCCGGGCGCGGCCGTGCCGAGCAGGCCGACCACGATCGTCGCCAGGAGCGCCCCCGCCATGGCGAGGACCCAGCCGCGTACGGTACGGAACTTCGTCCACTCGGCGTGCAGCGTCCTGAGGAACCCGCCCCGCTCGGCGTGCCTCGTGGCCGGCGTGCGCGAGGGGAGAGTGGCGGTCATCGCGTGGCCTCCCTCGCCGGGATGCCCCGGTACTCCACCGCGTCCCGGGTGAGTTCCATGTACGCCTCTTCGAGCGTCGCCCGATGCGCGGACACCTGGGAGAACGGCACCCCGTTCCGGGCGAGCAGGGCCACGATCTCCTCGTCGGGCAGGCCCGTGACGCCGAGGGTGTCGGGGCCGGTGGTGAGAACGGTGGCGCCCGCGCCGTGCAGGACCTGGGCGGCACGCTGAGGCGCGGAGGTACGCAGGGTGACGCGGCCGCCGCCCGCCTCGGCGAGCAGTTCGGGCACGCTGGTGTCCGCGACGACCCGGCCGCGGCCGATCACCACGAGATGGTCCGCGGTGTCTTCGAGTTCACCCATCAGGTGACTGGAGACCAGAACGGCGCGGCCCTGCCGGGCCAGCGACGAGAGCAGGCCGCGCATCCACACGATGCCGTCGGGGTCGAGGCCGTTGAACGGCTCGTCCAGCATGACGACCGGCGGGTCACCGAGCAGCGCCGCCGCGATCCCCAGGCGCTGACGCATGCCCAGCGAGAAGCCGCCGGCCCTGCGCCGGGCCACCGTGCCCAGGCCGGCCTGTTCCATGACCTCATCCACCCGCCGGGCCGGCACACCTTGTGAATGGGCCAGCCACAGCAGGTGGTTGCGGGCGGTGCGGCTCGGCTGCAGCGCAGAGGCGTCGAGCAGTGCCCCCAGATGCCGAAGCGGCCGCCGAAGGGTGCGGTACGGCACCCCTTCGACCAGAGCCTGTCCCTCCTCAGCCGCGTCGAGGCCCAGGATCACGCGCATGGTGGTGGACTTGCCCGCGCCGTTCGGGCCGACGAAGCCGGTCACCCGTCCGGGCCGCACGGTGAACGTCATCCCGTCCAGGGCCAGTTGTGACCCGAAGCGTTTACGCAGGCCGATGACCTCGATCGTCGCCTTCGTACTCTCATTGTTCATGGGCCCAGCCTGTGACGGAGCGAGTTACAGGGACCGAACGGCCGCTGTCATCTCGCAGTTAGGCGCCTCGGCTTAGCCTGGCCTGGTACGTGTCTCAGTACGTGCCCCAGTACGTGTCCTGGTGCGGTGGCGAGAGGGGAGCATGCGGATGAAATGGGGTCCGCCCCGACGGCTCGCGGGCCAGACCATCCGGCTCGGCCTGACCACCCGGCTCGGCCTGACCACCCGTCTCGGCCCGACCGCCCGGCTCGGCCTGCGCCGTGGCACGGCCCGCACCCGCTTCACTGCCCTGTACGTGACTCTGTTCCTGCTGTCGGGAACGGCGCTGCTCGCCATCGCGGCCGTGGTGGCCTCCGGAGGATCGCGCTCCAGCCGGGCCGTCCCCGGTGCCGGCACCGATCAGCCCGCGACGGCGGCACAGGCCGAGGGCCGTATCGATGAGCTGGAGCAGCAGCTGGCCCAGGCGCACGACACCCAGTCCCAGCAGATCCTGATCGGCTCCGCCATCGCCCTCGGCGTCATGGCGGTGATCTCGGTCGGCCTCGGCTGGTTCGTCGCCGGCCGAGTGCTGCGCCCGCTGCGGGTGATGACAGCGGCAACTCGCCGCATCACCGCCGACAGCCTGCACGAACGCCTGGCCATCGCCGGCCCCGGCGACGAGGTGAAGGACCTCGCCGACACCATCGACGACCTCCTCGGCCGCCTGGAGAGCGCCTTCGACGCCCAGCGCCTCTTCGTCGCCAACGCCTCCCACGAGCTGCGCACCCCACTCACCACGATGCGGGCCTCCCTGGACGTGGCCCTCGCCAAGCCGGGCCCGATACCCGAGACCACGGCCACCCTGGCCACCCGGATGCGCGCCGAACTCGACCAGGTGGACCGGCTGCTGGAGAGTCTCCTCGTCCTGGCCCGCACCCAGCACGGCGAGTTCACCGACTCGGCGCGCCTCTCCCTCGGCCAACTCGCGCTGACCGCCCTGACCGGACGGGCACAAGACATCGCGGCCAAGGACCTGACCGTGCGCGAAAACCGGATCGACGACTCCGCGTGGGTGTGGGGGAGCGAGACCTTGCTGCGCCGCGTGGCCGACAACGTGGTCGACAACGCGATCGCGCACAACGACCCCGGAGGCTGGATCAGTGTCGCAGTACGGTCCGAAGGAGACGACGCAGGCGCAGTGTCCCTCGTCGTCGAGTCCAGCGGACCGGTTCTCGACCAGCGGCGGGTGGCGGACCTCGCGCGGCCCTTCCGCCGCCTCGGCGCCGACCGGACCGGCACCGGCCGGGGCAGCGGCCTCGGCCTCTCCATCGTCGCGGCCATCACCCAGGCCCACCACGGCACCCTTGACCTGCGCGCCCGCCCCGACGGCGGCCTGCGCGTCACCGTCGTCCTCCCCAGCGCGGAGGGCAGGGCAACGGCGGAAGCCCCCGACACACAGACGGGCGCGGCGCGTTGAGGGTCCTGGTGGTCGAGGACGCCCGCCCCCTCGCCGAAGTCATCGCCGAGGGACTGCGCGATCAGGGCATGGCCGTGGACGTGGCCCACGACGGGCTCGACGCAGCGGCCAAGCTGGACGTCAACACGTACGACGTCGTCGTGCTCGACCGCGACCTGCCAGGCATCCACGGCGACACCCTCTGCCAGATGATCACCGAGCGGGACAGCCCCGCGATGGTCCTCATGCTGACCGCCGCCGTCTCACCCGGGGACCGCGTCAGCGGCCTGACCCTGGGCGCCGACGACTACCTCGCCAAGCCCTTCCACTTCCCCGAACTCGTCCTGCGCATCCGCGCCCTGGCCCGCCGCCGCCCTGCCGCCCGGTCTCGCACCCTGCGCACAGCGGGCATCGAACTCGACCCGATGCGCCGCACCGCCAGCCGCGACGGCCGCCAACTCGACCTGTCGGTCAAGGAGTTCGCGGTACTCGAAGCCCTCCTGGACGCGAGCCCCGCCTTTCTCAGCGCGGAGGACCTCCTTGAACAGGTATGGGACGAACACGCCGACCCGTTCACCAACACCGTCACGGTCACCATCAGCCGCCTGCGCCGCAAACTAGGCGGCCCTCCGGTCATCGCCACCACACCCGGCGTGGGATACCGGATCGTCGACACAGGCGCTCCACCCGACTGAGCGGGGCGCCAGGGCCGACGGCCCGCAGGCGGAGGTCGCACTCAGCCCTGCATAATCCACGTTTCCCTGAATTCAGCGATACGTGTACTATCGAGATGTGCTGACTGTTGCCTCCGACATCGAGGTGCTGGCCCGGTTCGGCCGCGCGCTCGCCGACCCGATCCGCTGCCGCATCCTGCTCGCCCTGCGCGAAGCTCCGGCCTATCCGGCCGACTTGGCCGACGCGCTCGGCGTGTCGCGTACGCGGCTGTCGAACCACCTGGCGTGCCTGCGCGACTGCGGCCTGGTCGTCACCGTCCCCGACGGCCGCCGCACCCGCTACGAACTCGCCGACGAACGCCTCGGCCACGCGCTGGACGACCTGCGCACCGCCGTGGTCGCCGTCGAGACCGACCGCACCTGCGCGGACGCCGACGGGAAGGGCTGCTGCTGATGACCGCGGACATACCCCTGTCCCTCGGCCCCGGCCCGGGCCACCGCGAGTTTCTCGCCCGCCGGATACGCCTGCTGGTGGCCGCGACCATCACCTACAACGTCATCGAGGCGATCGTCGCCATCACCGCCGGGACGCTCGCCTCCTCCACGGCCCTGATCGGCTTCGGCCTCGACTCGGTCATCGAGGTGTCCTCCGCCACGGCGGTCGCGTGGCAGTTCTCCGCCCGTGAGCACGCCGTCCGCGAGGCCCGCGAGAAGACCACCCTGCGCATCATCGCCGTCTCCTTCCTCGCGCTCGCCGCGTACGTCACCGTCGACGCCGTCCGCGCGCTGGCCGGCACCGGCGAGGCGGAGCGGTCGATCCCCGGCATCGTCATCGCAGCCCTCTCCCTGGCCGTGATGCCGTTCCTGTCCGCCGCCCAGCGCAAGGCCGGGCGTGCACTCGGCTCCGCCTCCGCCGTGGCCGACTCCAAGCAGACGCTGCTGTGCACCTATCTGTCCGCCGTCCTGCTGGTCGGCCTGGTTCTCAACGCCACGCTCGGCTGGTCCTGGGCCGACCCGATCGCCGCTCTGGTCATCGCGGCCGTCGCGGTGAAGGAGGGCCGCGACGCCTGGCAGGGCAAGGGCTGCTGTGCACCCACGGCAGCGTCGGCGCCGTCCGTCGGTGCCGAGACAGACTCCTGTGGCTGCCGCCCCGGATGCGACTGCTGCTGACCTCCACCATCCGCCGACCCACCACGAAAACCTGCTGCAACACGGAGACTGTCAGCGACGACTACCACGCCCACCGGAGACACCCCATGTTCACTTTCCGTCGCCTCGCCGAGCACGACCTTCCGTTACTGGGGCACTGGCTGCGGCAGCCGCACGTGGCCCGATGGTGGAACCACGAGACCTCCCAGGAGGCGGTGGCGCGAGACTTCGGGCCTGCCATCAGGGGAGAGGAGCCGTCCGAGGATCTGCTGGCTCACCTCGGCGGCCGCCCGATCGGCCTCGTGCAGCGTTGCCGCCTGTCGGACTACCCCGCGTACCTGGCAGAGCTCGCCGCCCTCATCGAGGTGCCCGACGGGGCCATGACCATCGACTATCTCATCGGTGAGGTTCAGGAGACCGGCCACGGGCACGGCCCACGGATGATCCGGTCGGTCATCCGGACGACCTGGAACGACCATCCCGATGCCTCTTGCATCCTGGTGCCGGTGCAGGCGGCCAACCGAGCGTCCTGGCGGGCCCTGGAGAAAGCCGGGCTGCGTCGTGTCGCCGAGGGCGACCTCGAGCCGGACAACCCTGCCGAGGGTCGTGCGCACTACGTCTACCGAATCGATCGACCGATTCCGGACTGAGCAGTGGCTATGGGCGGAGCCGACGCCCGGCGACGAGGATCCCGCACATATCGCGGACGTATCGAAAACCGCATACGCCCCCGCAACGCCCCTCCTTGTTCAGTGGTCGGACGGGCCGGTGCCTGAAACCGGCCGGCCCGTCGACCAGGAAAGGCAGGAACAGGACATGGGGATGGGCTCTGATTCCGTAGCCGGTGTTGACCGGCGTCGGCTGCTCGGGTGGGGTGGGCTGTCGGCCGTTGGCGTGGTGGCGGCGGGTGCCCGGCCGGTGAGTGCCCGGGCCGGGCTCGCCGCCCCGCCCGCCGTCGATTCCGCCGCCGTCCCGCCGGACACCCGGCCCGGCGGGGCCTACGACCGGTACGTGGCGAAGCTCGCCGCCGAGGACAGGTTCTCCGGCGTGGTGCTGCTGTCACACCGAGGCCGGACCGTGCTCTCGCGCAGCTACGGCATGGCCGACAAGGAGAAGGGAGTCCGCAACCACGAGGGCGTCGCGTTCAACCTCTCCTCCGCGGGCAAGCCGTTCGGCGCCGTGGCCATCCTGCAGCTGGCGCAGCGCGGCAAGCTGAGACTTTCGGACACGGTGGGCACCCATCTGTCCGGTTTCGCCGAGGAGATCGCCGAGAAGGTGACGATCCATCACCTGCTCTCCGGCACCTCCGGGTTGAACACCCCGGAGGAGGACCTGCAGCGCGTCTTCCAGAGCAGAAAGGAGGTACGGGAGTTCTACGAGCGGTGGGCGAGGCAGGCGAAACTGGTGAGCGCACCCGGTACACCCACCGACCACGCCGGAGCCGAGGTCGCCATCCCCGCGCTGATCGTGGAGGCCGTGACCGGCACGACCTACTGGGACTACGTCGAGGAGCACGTCTTCCGGCGTTGCGGCATGACCGGCACCGCGTTCTACACCCGGCCGCAGTGGCTCACCGACCAGCACATCGCGCACTCGTACATGCGGCTGGCCGACGGCAGCCGGGTGGACGCCGTCCGCAACCTGGACAAGGGCAGCCCGGACCCGTACCAACTCGGCAAGAACCCGGGCCGCTACTTCATCGACCCACCGGGGGACGGCGGCTTCGCGACCGCGCCGGACCTCGTCCGGTTCGCGCACGCGCTGAGCGACGGGACCGTACTGGACCGCCCCTACGCCCAACTGCTCACCGGAGCCAAGGCCCCCCTGCCCCCGCAGGGCGGCGGCCTGGCCGGCCGGACGGCCCCGGCCGACGCGTCGTTCGCCGCCTACATGATGCCGGTCAGCCTCGTGGGCGGCCGCTGGGTGAACGGTCGCGCGGGCGTCAACCCCGGCTCAGTCGCCAGCTGGAACATCTACCCGGACACCGGCTGGGTCGGCGTCGTCCTCGGCAATCAGGACGACATACCGTTCCAGGAGATCATCGAGCAGGAGATGCGAGCCGTCCTCGGCTGAGGCGGCGTCCCGGGCTCGACGCACCCTCCGGACAGGCCGCCTCAGTCGGATTCCGGCGCGGCGCCTGCTCCGGTACCCGCCCCGGCGGGACCCGACGCCGGTGGGGATTCCAGGCCTGCGGCGTGTTCGGCGAGGCCCGTCGCCATCGCCTGCATGAAGCGGCGGAGGTACCACTGGAAGGCCCAGCGCATCCTGCCGCGGGCCACGTACGTGCCGTGCCAGTGGATCCGCGTTCCGCCGCCGGGCAGTTCATGCAGTTCGACGGTGGCGTGGTAGTCGGCCATCTGCGGGATGTCCACACCCTCGTACGAGAAGCGGTGTTCGGGCTCGAGCGCGAGGCGCGTGATGCGTTCCCGGGTGACGACCTTTCCCGTACGGAAGGCACGGGTGGCTCCGACTCCGTCCTGGCCGTCGGGCGAGAGGTCGTGCGACCGGCCGGTGTCCAGCGCGTCGATGCGTGACCACTCGGGCCAGCTCCGCGGGTTGCGCAGCAGCATCCAGATCGTCTCCGGCGGTGCCGTCGATTCGGCCGTGACGTCGTACGAGTGCATGTCGGGCATCTCGGCGCTCCTCATGATGTCTCGAGATTGATCATGAGGCGGAGCCTAGGGACGTCATGGTGCCGGGCCCATGCGTGGGATTGCGGTGGGGCGGTCAGGAATTGCGGTGGCCGGAGCGGTAGTCCGAGGGGCGCGCTCCGGTCTGCCGGAGGAAGGTGGCCGACAGGGTGCCGGGGCCGGCGAAACCACACCGCGCCGCGATCCGGGCGATCGGCAGGTCGGTGCCGCGCAGCAGCCGTTTCGCCTCCTCTACGCGCAGCCGGGTGAGGTATCTGTACGGGGTCACTCCCGTGGCCGCCTTGAAGACCCGGACGAAGTGGTAGACGCTCAGGTGCACTTCACCGGCGATCTCGGCCAAGGTGACCGGCTCGGCCAGCCGGTCGCGCATCATCGCGATGGCGGCTTCTACACGCGCGTCTTCCCGCGAAGACGAAGGCGAACGTGAAGGCGCATGCGGGGGTGGGTCCGAACTGCGCCCGTGGCGCGTGAGCAGGTGCACGGTCAGGAAGGCCGCCGCCGATTCGGCGTACAGGTCACCGGCCACCTCGTCGGGGGAGCCGAGTGCGCGGACAGCCTCCTCGATCAGCGGGTCTCCGGCCGCCAAGGACGCGGCCAGGGCCTCGTAGTCCACCGCGCGGCCGCCCAGCTGTGCCGCGACCGTCTCGACCGTGTCACGCGGAATGTGTACTTGTACGCTCCGCATCGCCCCGGTCGCACGGTAGCGGCGGAGGACGGGCTGCCCGGGGATGCCCATCTCCAGTCGCCCCGGTGCCCACGTGTGACGCGTCGTCCGACCGTCACGCCGCGTCTCCATCGCCGCCCGCCCCGCGACCGGCAGCACCAAGTGCAGGTCTGCCGCACCCGGCAGCTCCATGTCCTCGGCCACGGGAACGTGCTCGAACCGCTGGACGAGCAGGGACTGCCAGCCCGCGGTCTCCCAGCTGCAGTACGTCCGCCGGACGTAACGAGCCATGTCGAAACCGGCGTACGGCTGGAGATCGAAACGGGAGGAGTCGAACACCATGGCATCGAGGTTACGGCCGAGCGCGCCGGCCGGGGGCGGAGACCTCCACCGTGGTGACGACACGGGTGAGGGAAGGGCGGCGGGGTACGGAGCCGAAGCCGAAGCGGACCGGAGGGTGCACATCGCTCAGTGCGCCCAGCTGCTGCCCGTCCCAGGACGCCTCCGCCGCGGTGATGGAGCGCAGGTCCCTGGCGGCGTACCACTCACGGCGCCCCGCCCCCGCGCTGCCACGTGTCCGCACACCGCGCATCAGCACGCGGGCCGGCACATCGCACAGCGCGGCCCATCCGGGGCTGCCTGCCAGACGGGCGGGGGCCAGCCTCAGCAGACGCCCCAGCACGGTGGACCGGCCTGGCGTGAAGGAGAGCAGCAGCGGGCCGGCTGTCACCTCCCACCGGTCACGGGCGGGGGAGACGGTGACAGGGCAGATGACGACTTCGTCGAACCGGTACGTGGCGGTGACGAACTCCGCCACTTCCTGCGAGGGCGCCAGCAGTATCCGGTGCCCGTCGGCCCGCTCCACCATGACGTCGGCGAAGGGCCCGAGTGGGGACAGCGGCCAGTATCCGACGACGATGCGTACGCCGGCGGTCGTGCCCACTCCCGCGATCCATCCGTCGAAGCGCATGCGGCGTGCTGTGCTCATGGGTTTCGACGATGTCACCGGGCGGCGGTGGGTGCCCCCGGCACCCGTCGGTCCCCGCCGTTGTGGTCCTGCCACAGGCGGTAGACGTCCACGGCGCCGTCCCGCGGCTCGTGGCGCATCGGGAGGCGGCGCTCCTGCCACGGCTTGGCGAACTCATCGTAGAACGTGCTCAGTTCGAAGTACTTGCGGTCGTCGACGTAGTGCGCCTCATAGGCGTCCCTGGTCGTGAGGAAGACGACCTCGTCCGGAGAGCAGTAGTAGAGCGCTCCGAGGCACATCGGGCACGGCTGCGCCAGGACGTAGATCGTGGCGCCCGTCAGGTGCTCGGTGCCGAGGCGGGTGCAGGCGTCACGGATGGCCAGCACCTCCGCGTGGGCCGTCGGATCGTGGGTCTGGGCCACCTGGTTGGCGCGTTCGGCGATGATCTCGCCGTCCTTCACGATGACGGTGGCGAAGGGGCGACCGCCGTCCTCGACGTTCCGACGGGCGAGGTCGATGGTGCGTTGTACGTAGTCCACGTCGTGCCTCCGGTGGGGTCTTCGGCGGGCGGTGCACGCCGGTACGCGGCCGGTTCCGGCGCCGCGTACCGACGTACTCAGTCTGCGTGACCTGGGCGCATAGCGTCCAAGACGCGCTCACCATGCCCGCCATAGGTGGCACCTATGGCTGCGTACGCACCTCCAATCGACCCCTCAGGCCGCGTGGCGCTTTTCGGGGCGCTTTCCGGAGCTGCGGCTCTCGGAGCTGCGGCGCTTCTGCGGTACCGCGTCGCGGCGCCCCGTACGTTTCTGCCCGTGAATGAGCCGTAGGTGACCTCGATGGCGGCCGGCCGGCGATGCGGCACGTCCGTTCAACCGGTCCTCGACCCGGTCCATGCCGATCAGCAGAAGCCCCATGACCGGCAACAACAAGAGAGCGACAACTAACATCTGCGGCGACCTCCCCGCGGCGTCCCCTCTCGCCTGCCCCACTCGAACGCCTTCACGGACCCGAAGATGTGAAGGTCCCGCAACGCCGCACCCGCCGCATCGCCGCGCCGCCGCTCGCCCCTCGCCGCCCGGCCCTTCCTTCCAGGTTTCGTCCGCGTCGGCGTGGACATCTGGTTCCCACTCCATCGACGCGGGAGAGGATCAGAGCGAATGTCCGACGAATTCCAGGTCTCCGGAAACCAGAACAGGCGGATTTCCGCCGTCGGTCTCATCGGCTGCACGGTGGAGGCGAGTGACGGGTCGGTCGGGCAAGTCGACCCCGTCTCCGAGGAAGTGGCGCCCGACCACATAGTCGTCGACACCGGCGGGGCGCTGCTGAGCAAGAAGGTACTGCTGCCCCTCTGGGTCATCGCGGATGTCGACGAAGTGAGCCGCACTGTCTACGTGCCCCGCACGAAGGACCGCGTGAAGGACGCCCCGCGCTTCGACAGAGACCTGCGCGTCACCGATCCCAGTTACCGGGCGCACATCGACGAACACTATCTGGACGAGTCCGTGGACTGATCGGGGCCGTCCCCGGCACACCGGGGGCCAGCCGCCCAAGTGGGCCGTTTTAACAGTTCCCTTGATGTTCTGTTAAAAGCTCCCGCTGTTCCGGACCTTGCCGAATCCCGGGTGTCGGCGCGAGAGTTCATGCCACGGCGGGCCCCACGCCCGTCGTTGGGCAGGGACTCATCCATCGGTGAATACACCCCCACTGTCTTCCGGTATTTCCCGAGAGTTCCTGCCTGCCATCCGGAAGGAATCGGTGTGCCCGCATCTCGTGCATCTCGTAGATACAGATTCACCGCCGTGGCGGCTCTGCTCTCGGCGTCAGTGGTCATGGGAACCCAGGTCACGGCAGAGGCGCAGGTGCAAGCCCAGGCACAGGCACCGGACAATGCACCCACCGCCCGCTATCAGCCGGAGATGGTGCGGGCACTGGCCGCATCACTCGGTGTGAGCGAGAAAGCCGCCATCGACCGGCTCGACCGGCAGGAAATACAGCAGGACAAGCTCGCCGAGCTGAAGAAGAACGGGATATCCGAGGACGGCGCATTCTTCGACGCCTCCGGAAATCTGACCGTCAACGCCGACGACCGTGCCGACGTCGCCGCCATCGAGAAGGCCGGCCTCGACGCGCGGGTGCCCGTCCGCGGCCAGGAGAAGCTCGACGAGATCAAGACGCAGCTGGACGCCGCGGCCGTCCGGCGCACCCCCGCCGGAATCACCGACTGGTCCGTGGATCTCGCCGCGGACAAGGTCACCGTCAAGGTCAACAGCGACCGTGGAGCCCCCGCCAAGGCGTTCCTGGCCAAGGCCGCGAAGTACGGCTCCGCCGTCCGGATCGTGCGGGGCGAGGAGAAGCTCGCGCCGCAGGCCGCGATCGCCCCCGGCAGCAAGATGACGATCAACGACACCTCCGGCTGGTGTTCCGTCGGCTACGGCGCCCGCGACCGCTCCGGCAAGCAGTACCTCGTCACCGCCGGACACTGCGTGGCCGGCCTGCCCACCCTGCGCTACGGCGGCGTCGCGTTCGCCAAGGGCACCGCCACCCGCTTCGCGCTCGGCACCCGCAGCGTCGACATGGGCGTCGCCTCCGTCAACTCCGGCCACTCGATCACGACCAGGGTCGGCACCTGGGGCCAAGCCTCCGACGTGGCCGTCAGCGGCAGCCGCCGTGCCGCGGCCGGCGCCACGATCTGCAAGTCCGGCGCGACCACCGGGTGGACGTGCGGCGCGATCGGTTCCTACAACGTCTCCGTCACCTACGTCGACCAGAACGGCGGCCCCGACACGGTCGTCACGGGTCTCGCCACCTCCAGCGTCTGCACCGAGGGCGGCGACAGCGGCGGCGCGTACATCTCAGGCAACCAGGCCCAGGGCATGACCTCCGGCGGCCCGCTCCGCCAGGAGTGCACGGGCGGCGTCAACTCGCGCGGTTCCTCCTACTTTCAGCCACTCGACGACACCCTCTCGTACTACGGGCTGACACTCAACACCAACTGACCGGCCTTCGAGGGAAGACCAGGGGCCGACCACCGGCTAAGGTGGGCGGCCCCTGGTCGCCTGTGTGGCCTGAAACCGCCGTTGAGCCGTGCCTTCATCGGAGCGAGGGACCACCGACCCAAGAGCCGATGGTGCCTCCCGCCCGCTGAAAGACGCCATGCCGAACAACCCCCACGCCGAAGGGCCCGACACGACGTTCGCCACCGTGTTCCGGCAGGCCCTGCAACAGCGCGGCCTGCCGCTGGAACGCATACGCGACCACCTGCGGGCCCAGCAGATCACCGTCAGCCTCGCCACCCTCAGCCACTGGCAGCGCGGTCGCAGCCAGCCGGAGAGAGCCCAGTCCCTGCTCGCCGTCGACGCGCTGGAGCCGCTGCTCAACCTGCCCACCGGCACCCTCCGCTCGCTGCTGGGCCCGCACCGGCCGCGCGGTGGGCCCCCGCCGCACGACCCGGCCGCCGCCCGCAAGGTCCTCGGCGAGAACTCGGACGTGGAACAGGCCCTCGGTGACGCGTTCCCGCACTTCAACGAGGGTCTGCGGCCCTTGACCATCCACGAGACCGTGAGCCTGGACGAGCACCGTTCCATCCATGAGACGTCGATCGTCACCGTGGTGCAGGCCGTCCGGGGCGGCGTCCGGCATCTGACCGTCGTCCACTTCCTCGACTCCCCGAAGGCGGGGACGGTCGACCTCACCCTTCCCGGTGGTCCGCCGCCGCGCATCCGTTTCGTGCCGGAGCTGGGCTGTGTGGCGGCCGACATCCCCCTCGGACGCCGGCTGGCCCGCACCGAGACAGCGGTGGTCGCCTACACGCTCCGGTCCGCATCGGACGTCTCCCACCAGCACGAGCGCCGCGTCACCACACCGCTGCGCACGTATCTGCTGCACGTGCGCTTCCATCCCCTGGCGGTCCCCGTCAGCTGCTGGAGCTACCACCGCAAACAGATCGGCGCCGAGCCCCAGCACCGCCACCGCTCGACCCTGGACGCCTTCCACACGGCCCACCTGCTGCCGGCGCACTGCTCGCCGGGTGTCTATGGAATCGAGTGGAAGTGGCCGGAGTGAACCGGGATCGGCCGGGACGGCAACGTCTGTCTGGTGATCGGCGGTCCTCCGGACGGCCAGGCGCTACGGCTCGCGCCGGACGGCTCGGCCCACCGGTTCGGGTGGGTCGGGTACGCGGCGTTCACTGGCCCTCAGCCCACCGAGGCGGACCTGCCGGACGAGGTGGCGGGCGCGTCCCGCGGTCAGAACTGACCGCAGGGGGGCCAGAGGGCGCAGCGGTGTGTGGAGCAGTCGCGGGTCGAGGTACGGAACCCAGCCGGTGGCGCGCGGGTGGTAGCGGGGCGGGCCGAGGCAGACGCGCTTGGTGACCACCCACCGGGTCTCCGGCCCACTGTTGGGACGAGTGGCATGAAGATGGTCGCCCGCGAAGAGCAACAGGTCGCCTGCGTCGAGCTCGATCTCCACCGGTTCGCCGACCGCCTGGTCGGGGAGCAGCCGTACCCCGTCGTGGAGCAGGGGGCGCCGATACGCCTCGGGCCAGATGAGCAGGCCGTTGTCCCGGCGGACCCGGCTGAGGGCCATCCACAGGTTGACGGAATTGACGGCCGTGTTGAACCACGAATCCACGTGGGCGCCGGTCGGGATCATGAAGCCGGTGTACCCACCCAGTTCTTCTTCCCGCCCGTGGACAGTGATCCTCGGGGGCATGATCCGCACGCCCAAGTGGTCGCTGACGTACACCTTGCGGCGTTGTGGCGGGAGCAGGGCGGTGAAGCGCAGCAGCAGGTGGCGTACGGCGGGCCTGAGGCGACGGTCCAGGTCGTCGCGGACGGCGCGCAGCCGATCGATGTCGGCGACGGTGTGAATGTGTTCCAGCCCTCGCTCCGATACCTGCTCGGCGGCCTCCGTCGAGATGGCGGAGGCGATGGCCGCCAGGGCCGCTCGGGTCCATGAGTCCCTGGAGGTGAGCTGTGCGAGACCGCCCCGGACGACCACCATCCGGCCGTCGAGGACGTCGCGGAGGTCGAGGTCGTCGAGGAAGCGGTGTGAGGTCACTGCGGGCAAGCTGCTTCTCCCCTGTCTCGGACGCTGTTTCAGGCGGGCGGCTTGGAAGCACGGAGAGAGAAGGACAGGGGCATGGACGGCAGCCCGTCCGGCAGCCGCCACCAGTAGTCGTCGTGCTCCACCATGCAGGGAAGCATCCGCCAGGCCACGAAGGGCCATTCGTGAAGGAATTCGATGGTCAGTCCCGCGGACGCGAGGGCGCTGACGATCTCGCCGAGTGAGTGCCCCCAGGCGTATTCGACTCCCGGCACCTCCCGGCCCGGCACCGCTGTCGGACTGCGGTACTCGAAGGCAAGGGGCTCCGGCTCACCGAAGTACGAGTAACGGAGCCGCAATTCGGGAGTGTCGAGCCGGTTGTCGAGCATCCAGGCCGCGGGATGGGACTCGAAGACGTAGACGAAGCCGCCCGGTGCGAGGAAGTTGGCGACGACCTCGGCCCAGCGGCGCAGATCGGGCAGCCAGCCCAGCACGCCGTGGGAGGTGTACACGATGTCGAAACGGCCGTCCAGATGGTCGGGCAGCGTTAGGACATCCGCCTCCACGAAGACCGCCGACGGGTCGATGTCGGCGGCCAGGGAACGTGCCGTCGCCACGCCCTCGGCGGCGAAGTCGACACCGGTCACCCGGGCGCCCAGCCGCGCCCAGGAGAGCGTGTCGACGCCGACATGGCACTGCAGGTGCAGCAGCGAGCGGCCGCGCACCTCGCCGACCTCGGCACGCTCGAGTGCGCGCATGCGGGAACCGCCCACCCGGAATCCGGCCAGGTCGTACTGGGCCGATGCGGCCTTCAACGGCGTCCACAGGCGCCACAGTTCACGGTTGTCGCGCAGGTACGCTTCCGGGTCGCGAGGCCCACTGGACAGGTCCGCGGCGCTCACGCGGGCAGCTCGTACACGCTGACGTGGTAGTTGCTGCTGTCGGTGAACGGGACGCCGGACCAGCCGCCGAACCGTTCGCGCAGTCGCAGGCCGGCCGTGGCGGCCATCAGGTCGAGTTCGCCGGGGGATGCGTAGCGGAAGGCCACCCGGATGTGTCGGACGTCGCCGTTGTGGACGACCTTGTAGTCGGAGGTGTAGCGCTGCGTCGTCGGGTGGATCCGGCGCGTCCGCGTGACGGGGTCACCGCTGGCTGTCTGGACAGGCTGGGAACCGGCCCCGGCGCCGACGGCCAGAACCTCCGGCAGATGAGCGTCCAGGACGAAGAGCCCACCCGGCAGCAACCGCGCCGCGGCCCGTGTCAGGCAGTGGATCTGCGCTTCCTGGGAGGTCAGCTCGAAGAACGTGCCGTTGACCACGTAGATCACGGCGAACCGGCCTTCGTGTTGCACATCGGAGAAGTCGCCGATGCTGACAGCGATGTCGCCGCCCCCGGACTTGGCGCGGAGCTGTTCGACCATGGCCTTCGCGGCGTCGATGCCGTGGAGTTCGCGCCCGCGCGCGGCGAGCGGAAGGGCTATCCGTCCCGTGCCGATGCCGAGTTCGAGCATGGGCCCTTCCGGCGCGGTCGATGCCAGCCGGTCGAGCAGGGCCACCGTGGCGTCGGTGGTGGCCGTCGGCGGCGTGAACCAGTCGTCGTAGTGGTCGGCCAGATCCACGGCGTAATCGGGACTCGGTGGCATGCTGCTCCTCTGTGAGTGGTTCAGCCGAAGGGGTGCGGCGGCACGCGCGAGCCGGTGGGGGAGACGGACGGCAGCGGCAGGGCGCCGGGGGCGATCAGCCGGACGACGGCCGGGCCGGAAGCGGCGAACGAGCTGGGGGTCGTGTCGACCGCGATCACGTCCTGGCCGGTGTGCTCGGCGAGCAGGCGCACGGGGTCCACAGGGCCTTGCCCTGTCGGGCGCCGGTCCACCAGTTCCTGGCCTGCCGGGCGCCGGTCCGCCGTGGTGTGTGGCAGCCAACGCGCCATCGCGTCCTGGCAGCCGAGATACGTCCACACCGCGTGCTCGACCGCGGAGACCGGCGTACCGCCCGGCAGGGACCGCCCGCGGACCCGCCGGGCCGCCGACGTGCGCATGCTCCAGCGCACCATGAGCGCCTCGTAGGCCGCGCGGGCGATGAGCTCGGCATCCTGCCCGGCAGGTCCGCCACGAGCACCGAAGGTCTGCTCACCGTGCTCGGGCGTGTGCAGACAGACCGCGACGGCGTGGGCGCCGGGCGCGGGCAGGGTGAAGGCGGTCGCCCGCAGCCCGAGGTGCTCGCATATGCGGCGCAGGGGGAGGGGGAGTTCGTCGTGTACGGGGCGGTGGCGGGGCGGATGCCGCGCCGGGTCCTGCCAGCTCAGGCGGAGAAGATCGCGTTCGAGTGTCTCCCATGCGGCGTGCTCGACCGCGGTGCTCCGGTCGGGGTGGGCCGCGAGGCCCGTGGAGCCGGCCCGGACCGGCGCCGCGCACCCGGTGGGCGGGCGGTGCTGCAGGAAGGCCAGACCTGCCGGAACCAGTACTTCCGAACCGGAGAGCAGGGAGCGCCCGGTGACCCAGAGTTGGCGCACGGTCCGGGTGGCCGGCCCGGACCAGGGCGCGGGGTCCAGGGCGGGAGCGCCCCGACGGAC
Source organism: Streptomyces sp. NPDC018029 (assembly GCF_044327655.1). Classification (NCBI taxonomy): domain Bacteria; kingdom Bacillati; phylum Actinomycetota; class Actinomycetes; order Kitasatosporales; family Streptomycetaceae; genus Streptomyces; species Streptomyces sp. NPDC018029. The sequence goes on from NZ_JBIRFV010000006.1 coordinate 491,539, forward strand.
CAGTTCGGTGTGATCGGCGAGGACAGCAGGGGATTTCTCGGCGGCGCGGGCCGCCAGCACGTTGCCCAGGCGCTCCAGCAGCTCGCCGCGGGCCCGTACGGCGACGTCGTCGGGGTGTTCCCCCGAAGCGCTGCCGATCAGGACGTGGTCGCCACCGGCGCTGTCCGTGGCGGCGAACAGCGGGCTGCGGGCGGCGACCCGCCCGAAGAGCACCGCCGGTTCGACGGAGAACGGCGCGAAGACCTGGGGCTCCCACGTGGCGGGCGAGGAGGGAGCTGTGGGCTGCGGCATCGGCGTGGCTCCGGGGGCTCGGGTCAGACGGCGGTGGTCCTCAGCAGGGCGGCACACTCCTCCAGCACGGTCAGCCCGTGTCCGGTCAGCAGTGGTGCGCGGTCCCGCAGGGAGCCGATCGCCTGCCGCGCCCTCTCCGCCAGCAGGACCCTGCGGGCCTCCAGCGCGTCCGCGGCCGGGGTGTCGCCGCCGAGAAGAAGCGCGTAGAGCACGCTGCTCCGGGCCAGGACGACCATTTGCTGGAACAGCCCCGCCACAGGCCGGGGATCGGCCCGCAGGGGAGTGCGGACGGGACGCGCGGAGTCCGCGGCCGGGGTGAGGAACGGAGTGCTCAGTTGGGCGGCGTTGCAACGGGTGTGGGTGCCTTCGTGCACCAGTGCCTCCGCGCACCGCACAGGACCGGGCAGCCCGCGTGGACTGGTGCGCAGCCGTGACCGGTTGACGTAGATCGCACCATGGGTGGCGAAGTCGGTGAAGCCGTCGATCGCCGGGCCCTCCAGGAGAGCCACTTGCGCCACACCGATACGCAGTTCGCTCAGCATCAGCGGCCAGGCTGCCGCCAGTCGCGCGACGCTCTCGTCGAGTACGGCCAGGTCCGGTCGCTGCCAGGACACCACGCGGGAGCCCCCGGTGGCGTCCGCTCCGGTGGGCAGCGCGGACAGTGCGCGGGTCACGGAACGGACGAGGTGGGGGGACGGCTCCGCGGGCGCCAGGCTCTCGCGGGCCTCGGTGTCACGCACTCTGCGCAAGATCGCCGAAGGAGCGGGCCCTGGATCCGTCTGAAGGGCGAACGCGGCCGCCACCACGGCGGGATGCGTCTCCGGCGGGGCGGGGAGTCCGGCCGCCGTCAGGACGGAACAGACCACTCGATGGACCGCTCCCTCATCCCGCACTGCCTCACGCGTGTCGGGTGCTACGCGCAGCACCTGCTCACCTCCACGCGTTCACTCTCTCTCCAGGGCAAGGACTCTCCAGGGCAAGGACTCTCCGGGGCAAGGACACTCCAGGGGTCAGGAATCTCCAGGGATAAGGGCCGGTGCCGTGGCCGGCAAGGCCCGTCCTACGCCGGACTGCCGGGCTCCGGCGGAACGAACCTCGCCGACAGGAGCACCGGCACAACGGGCGGGGTGCGACCTGTCCGGACCGCTCAGTCCTGGTCCGGAATGTCGATCATGAGCGCGTACTCGGGGAGTTCCTCGGTGACCTGCTCGATGTCCTCGTGCTCCACGATGTCCTCCATGGCTGCTCGCTGGCCCGGTGGCAGCGTCGGGTGACGCCCCGATCAGAAGTACCGCACGGCAGGACGGCACACCATCGGCGGACGTACGGCCGGTGCGGGAACCGGACAGCGCGGGGCTTCCGTGCTCCGGCCCGCCCACCACGGCATGGAACAGGCGAACGGCGTTTCGGTGACCGGCCCTTGGCGGTGCCCATGTGACGCGTGGGACGCCATGGACCCTGTCGGCCCGTCAAATCTGGCTGGCAAGGGTGAGGCCGGGCCCGCCCGTGCGCTGCTGTGCGCCCCTGTGTGCCACGGCCGCCCGGTGGCGGGCATTGTGCCCCGACGCCCCGCTGCGGAGCATGGGTGTCCCTCACCAGCATCCCGGAGGCCCATCCAGCCATGCGGATCGCCTACCTGCACTCCGGCAGCATCCCCTCCGTCTACGCGAACGGCGTCCACGTCATGCGGATGTGCGATGCCTTCACCGACGCGGGGCACGAGGTCGTCCTCTACGCGCTGCCGGGGACCGTGCCCGCCGGTGACGCGCACCGCTACTACGGCACCCGCAACCGTTTCGAGGTACGGAGCATCGCTCAGCCCGCGCTGCCGGGCCTCGGCGTATGGATCCGTGCCTGGCGGATCCGCGCCGACCTGCGCCGGCGAGGCACCCCCGACCTGCTGTACGGACGAGACCTGCGCGCCCTGCTCGTCTCGTCGGGCCGGGCCCCTCTGGTGTACGAGACGCATCTCATGTGGCCGCAGCGGATCGTGCGGAGGATCGAAGGCGTCCTGTTCCGCAGAAGGAACCTGCGCCGCGTGGTCTTCGTGTCCCAGGCGCTCGCCGACGACTACCGCCGTGTCTTTCCAGAGCTCGACTCGTCGCGGCGGACGGATCTGGTGACGGCTCATGACTGTGCCGACCCCGCCCCGGCCGACGGGCCGGTGGCAGACCTGCCGGGCCGCCCGGAGGCACCGAAGATCGGCTACGTCGGTCATCTGTACCCGGGGCGCGGCACCGACGTCATCCTCGAACTCGCCGCACGCGTACCCGAGGCCGACTTCCACCTGGTCGGCGGCACCACAGCCGACCGCGCACACTGGCAGAGCCGCTCCACACGCTCCAACGTCCACTTCCACGGGCATCTCCCACCCGCCGAACTTGCCCCCTACCAGCGGGCGTTCGACATCGTCCTCGCGCCCTACCAACGCAGGACGTACTGCGCCGGAGGCGTGGGCGAGATCAGCCGCTGGGTGTCGCCGATGAAGCTGTTCGAGTACATGTCCTACGGCAAGCCCGTCATCGCCTCGGACCTGCCCGTACTCCGGGAGATCCTGACCGACGGAGTCAACTGCCTCCTCTGCCCGCCGGACTCCGTCGAGGCGTGGACGGCCGCGGTCAAGAGGCTCGTCGGTGACGCGCACCTGCGCGACACCCTGGGCGGCGAGGCGCGGCGGCAGCTCAACGACCGGCACACCTGGCGGATCCGGGCCGACCGGGTGCTGCCCGGGCTCGGCGACACGACCGGGCCGCGGCGCTGATGCGGGCCGTGGTGACCGGCGCCGCCGGCTTCATCGGCTCCCACCTCTGCGCCCACCTGCTCGCGGCGGGCGACAGCGTCCTCGGCGTCGACTCGCTCACCGACTACTACGACCCGGCCCGCAAGGAACGGAACCTGCGCGACCTGACCCCGCACCCGTCCTTCGCCTTCCACCGCGTGGACCTGCTGGCAGCCCCTCTCGAAACCCTCGTCGACGGAGCGGACGTCGTCTACCACCTGGCCGGTCAACCAGGCGTACGGCCGTCGTGGGGAGAGGAATTCGAGCTGTACGCCCGTCGCAACGTCCTGGCCTCGCAAAGGCTCCTGGAAGCAGTGAGGGACCGGCCGCTGCGCAAGTTCGTCTACGCCTCCAGCTCCTCCGTGTACGGCGACGCCCCGGTCATTCCCACGGGTGAGTCGGTGTGCCCCCGGCCGCTCACGCCGTACGGCGTCACCAAACTGTCGGCGGAACACCTGTGTGAGATCTATCGGATCAACTTCGGCCTGCCCGCGGTGTCACTGCGCCTGTTCAGCGTGTACGGCCCACGGCAGAGGCCCGACATGGCCCTGGCCCGCCTGATCGAGGCAGCCCTGACCGGAGGGTCCTTCCCGCTCTACGGCAACGGCGAGCAGATCCGCGACTTCACCTACGTGCACGACGTCGTCACCGCGATGCGGGACGCGGCCTGCTCCTCCTTCACCGGCGTGGCCAACCTGGGCGGTGACGCCCCGGTGTCCATGAAGCACACCATCGCGGCCGTCGAGCGCCTCGTCGGCCCCGTGCACCTGGATCCACGGCCCAGCGGCCGTGGCGAGGCCCGGCACACCGCGGCCGACATAGCCCTGGCGGCACGGGCATTCGGATACCGGCCCCGCACGGAACTGGACGACGGCCTGGCGGCGATGGCCGACCAGGCCGTCATCGATCTGGCGCGTCGGCCCGAGCCCGGCATCGCCCGCCCGCGAGCCCCGTGGCGAGGCGTCACGTGACCGGCGGCATTCCCTCGGCGGCGCCGCGCCGCCACCCTCCGCGTCCCAAGGTCTTCGGCATCGGCCTCTCGCGCACCGGCACCCGCTCGCTGACCGCCGCGCTGCGCACGCTGGGTTTCGACATCGTGCACTACCCCTCCGACCCCGCCACCTACCGGACCCTGCTCGCTGGCACCGGGCGCTTCCCACTCCTGGCGGACCACGACGGAATCACCGACATCAGCGTGGTCCCGTACTACGAGGAACTCGATCTCGACTGGCCCGGAGCCAAATTCATCCTGACGGTCCGTGAGGAGCAGGACTGGCTGCGCTCGTGCGCGACGCACTGGACACGGCCGGTGGACAGCAAGACCGACCTCGGCGAAGGGTATCCGGACATGCAGCGCTTCCTGCGTGCGGCCGTCTACGGGTGTCACGAATTCAACCCGGAGCGCTTCGCCCGCGTCCACCGCCGCCACGTCGAACAGGTGCTGCGCCACTTCGCGGGCAGGAACGACGACCTGCTCGTCCTGGACATCGTCGGGGGCGACGGATACGAACGCCTGGCCCCCTTCCTGGGCAGGGAGATCCCCGACCACCCCTTCCCGAACGTCAACCGGCCCTCGCCCGCCCAGGACCGTCCGTGACCGGCGCGATCCGCACCCTCCCCGGCGACTGGTCACCCCCCGCGGGCCGCCCGGTCGACCTGGTGCTCCGCACGGTCGGTGAGCGCACCACCCGCCTCGCCCTCGGCCTCGCGATCCGGCACATCCGTCCGCGCCGGGTTCACATCGCCGAGAACATCCGGCCGCTCGCCCGCGCCGTGGACCGCCAGGTGCACATCGACCACGGCGACGCCTCGCACGTCGTCCACGTCGACGCCGACTGCCTGATCCTCGAGGACATGAGGCCCTTTCTCGACGCCAACGACCTGGCGTACGTCGACTGCTTCGTGCACGACCGGTTCCGCGGCCGGGTCCACTGCGGGGTGCACATCACCCGGACCGACCTGGTCCGGGCCATGCGGGAGGTGGACGTGGAAGCGGAGGCGCCGGCGGCGGGGCGCGGGCCGATGCTGCGGCCCGAGGCCTTCCGGCGGCACCTCGCCCGCCGCGCCCTCCAGCCCGACGTACAGCTGAAGGGCTTCCACATCCTGCACGACCACTTCCAGCACTACCACGACCTCTTCGCCAAGTACGCCCTGCGCGAGGTGCGCAGCCGTACCGAGAGCGGACGCGCGGTACTGGAGTCGGCCCTACGGCGTTGGGGCGACGACCCGGACTTCGTGGTCGCCAGAAAGGCGATACGGCACAGCCGCTCGGTGGTACCCGCCGATGTCACCCCGCAGGCGCTCGGCCGGTACCTCGACGGCCTGCCCGAACTGGCGGCCCGCGTGGTCGGGGAGCTGCGCCTGCCCGACCGCCCCCGGCTGACCATGGCCGAGGTCAGGAAGACCGCGGCCCGCGCCCCGCAGACCCTCGGCCCCGCCGGCGACCGGCCCAAGGTGTTCTCCCTCGGCCTGCCCGGTACGGCGACCCGGAGCCTGGTCGAGGCCCTCCACCGGCTCGGTTTCGACCTCGCCCACTACCCGCTGGGCGCGGCGGACCTGGCGGCCCTGCGCCGCCGGGACGGCGACTTCCCGGCGCTGCGGCACTACGACGGCCTGACGAGCGTCTTCGCACTCCCGTCCCTGACGGCACTGGACGTGCGGCATCCGGGGGCGCGGTTCGTCCTCACCGTACGGGAGAAGGAGAGCTGGCTGCGCGCGGTGGAGCGGCTCTGGGACACCGGCTGGCCGACGGGGGCACCCGCGGCCGAGCGGGCCGCCCACAGGGAGGCGGCGTACCGATTCCGTACGCGGATCTGCGGCGGGGAGACCTTCGACCGGGTGCGACTGGCTCGGGTCTACAAGGAACAACTCGTCCGCGTACAGCGCCACTTCGCCCGCCGCCCCCGGGATCTGCTGATACTGGACATCTGCGGGGGCGAGGGCTGGGAGAAGCTCGCCCCCTTTCTCGGCCGACCGATTCCACCGGGCCCCTTCCCGAGAGTGTGAAACCCTGCACGGCGCCGTCATCCGCACGTGGGGTTTCTGCGCCCGGAGAGGTGCGGTGTTGCTGTCCGGCACCGGGAGTGACGGCAGGATGACCCGGGTGCCGACCCATGCTCCCTCGACCTCCGCCCACCAGCCCGAACTGCGCCTGGGCTGGGACGACCCGCATCACGACCACGTCGCGGCGGCGGGCCTGCCGCAGATGGCGGCTCGGCTGCCCGCCACGATCGCCGCCGCCGCCCGGTTGAGCTGGGCCGCCGACCGGTGGGCGGTTCTCCAACTGCTGGTGGCCCAGCTCCTCGCCGCTGCCGCCGCCGGGGTGGTCCTGGCAGCGACCGCCCGGGTGATCGGAGCGCTGGTCGGGCAGGGTCAGGCCACCGAGCGGCTGCACGCCGCGGTGCCTGCCCTGCTCCTCGCGGCGGGGGCGGCCGCGACGCGGGCGGCGTCGGACGCGGTCTCCCAGTACGCGGCGGTGAAACTGGGGCCGGAGGTGACCGCCCTCGCCGAGGAACGCATCCTCGCCAAGACCCCCGAGGTCGAGCTGACCGCGTACGACCAGCCGGAGTTCAACGACTCGCTCCAGGCCGCCGGGCTGGGGGCGATGGCCACGCAGGACCTGATCGCCGACACACAGCAATTGATCTCCGCAGTGGCGCAGTTGACGGCCGCGGCGACCGTCCTCACCCTCCTGAACCCCCTGTTGCTGCCGCTGCTGATCCTCGCGATGCTCCCCAAGGGGGCCGCCGCGCTGGGCGCAGCCCGTATCGCCCACCACACCGCCCACACGAGCCTCGCCGACAACCGACTGCGCTACATCCTGCGCCAGCACAGCACGGACCGCCGGACGGCCGCCGAAGTCAGGGCCGGCACCATGGCCGCGTTCCTGCGCCAGTGGTACGCCCAGGTCGCCACGCGGATCAGGACCAGGCACCGGGCGGCCGCGCCCAGGGTGCTGCGGGTGACGCTCGGCGGAGCGGCCGGGACCGGCGTCATGCTCACTCTCACCTGGCTCACGGTCGGGCTGCTGGCGATGAACGGCACCATCGCGCTCGCGGTCGCCGTCACGGCCGTGGTCGCGGTCCGCTCCTCCACCGGCGCGCTCAACTCCATGGTGGTGGCGGGCGCCCGGCTGTTCCGCACCTCGCTGCACCTCCAGGACTGGCGGGACTTCCTGGCTCTCGCCGACACCCTGCGCGCCACGCGCGGCCCGCTGGCGATCGACTCGGCAGGGCCCCGGGAGATCCGCGCCCACCGGGTGTCCTACCGGCACCCCGGCAGCCCGCCGAACGACTTTGCCGTACGCGAGGTCAGCCTCACCCTGCGCAGTGGTGAAGTCGTCGCCCTGGTGGGTGAGAACGGTTCCGGCAAGACGACGCTCGCCCACCTCCTCACCGGCCTCTACCTGCCCACACACGGCACGGTCAGCTGGGACGGCATCGACCTGGCCCAGGCGGATCCGCAGTCGGTCTGGTCGCGGGTCGGACTGGTGCCCCAGGACTACACCAAGTGGCCGATGGCCGCGAGGGAGAACATCACGCTCGGCCAGGCCCGCGGCGGGGACGGCCTCGTGCACGCCGCCGCCCGCGAGGCCGGCGCGGACAGTGTGCTGGCCGGACTGCCGAACGGTCTCGACACACTGCTCGCCAAGTCGTTCTGGGGCGGGCACGACCTCTTGGGCGGCCAGTGGCAGCGCCTCGCCGTCGCCCGCGCCTGCTACCGGGAGGCCGGCGTCCTGGTCCTCGACGAGCCCACTTCCGCGATGGATCCGCGCGCCGAACACCGGGTGATCAGCCGGTTCAAGGCGCTGGCCGAAGGCCGGACCGCGGTGTTCGTCACGCACAACCTCACCAACACCCGCGTCGCGGACCGCATCGTCGTGCTGGCCGGGGGCAGCATCGCGGAGGAGGGAACGTTCGACGAACTTCTCGCCCGGGGCGGCCTGTTCGCGGAACTGCACAAGCTGTCACAGGACCGGTGACCGGTTCCCGACCACGGAGGTGCTGTGAAGTGACGAGCGGTGAGCGGCGCAACAAGACGGTGGTCTTCATCTGCGGGGCCGGGCACTCCGGCACCACGCTGCTCGGACTGATGCTGGGTGCGCACCCGGCGATCTGCTTTGCCGGCGAGGCGTGGAACAGCACCCGCCTCGGCACCACCGACGCACGCGGGCGCACCGTCGGCTGCAACTTCTGCGCCGACGGCTGTCCCGTGTGGGGCAGCCCGCTGCCGAGCACCGGTCCCGACCTCTACGAGGTGCTGGCCCGGCGGTGCGGCCGTCCCGTCGTCGTGGACTCCACGAAAGCGGTCGGCTGGATCGAGCAGCAAGCGGCACTGCTGCCCGGAGCCGTCCACCGTCATCTGGTGGTGCTGGCGCGTGACGGCCGGGCGGTGGTCAACTCCCTGTTGCGCAAGTATCCCGACGCCCGCCCCGCGGAGGTGGCCTCGGAGTGGGTCGCCCAGATGCGCCGGACGGAGGACCTTGCGGCCCGCTGGCCCGGCGCCGTCAGCCGGTTGCACTACGAGGACATCGCCACCCACCCCGAAGACGTCCTGTCCCACCTGAGTACGACGCTGGGCCTCTCCTTCCGCCCCGCGATGCTCGACCCCTGGGCCGGCGTCCAGCATCCGTTGGGAGGCAACGAGGGGACCCAGTACATCGTGGCGCGGGAACGCGCCGCGCGGACCACGGGCCGGACCGTCCCTCTGGAGCCCAGCAAACGCGCCTACTACCTCGGTCACCCGCCCGCGATCGTGCTGGACCTGCGCTGGCGCGAGGAGATGTCCGAGCCCGCTCTGCGCGCCTTCGACACCATCGCGGGCGAGACCAACGCGCCGTATGCGCGGTGACCGCTGCCGGGTCTCAGGCTTCTTCCGGTCTGCCTTCTTCTGGTCCGTCCTCTTCCAGCCTGCGCAGACAGTCGTCCGCCCGCTCGCTTCGTTCGGCCGGGGACAGCTCCCACCACGCCGTGCCGCGTTCCCCGAGGCCCGTCTTCGCGAGCTGCACGCGGGCCCGGGCCGCCTTGCGCGCGGCTTCGTCGTCGCGAGCGGCGGCGACCGCCCGGCGGGCCGCCATCAGGTGATGGACCAGCCGCTCCCTCACGTTCTCGGCCAGGTCGGGGTCGGTGGCCCGCCAGCGTCGCCCTTTGACGATGATGAAGTGGCCGTCTTCGGTGTGTTCAACATTCTCTCCCGTCACGTGGGCATCATGCCCCGGCAATGTTCAGAAGCGGCTCAACCCGTGACGCCGCACGACCTGTCGCGAGCGGTGTCCGCCATGCGCCGGGCGTCGCGTTCGGGACGCAGGAGCGCCAGAGCCAGCAGCCCGGTGAGGCCGAGCAGGACGGAGGTGAGCAGGAAAGCGGCGCGGTAGCCGGAGGCAACCGAGTCCGCGGTGTCGACGACCCGCCCGACCGCCCAGGGGGACAGGGCTCCGGCGAGGGCATAGACGAAGGCCAGCGCACCGAGCACCACTCCACGCTGGGACGCCGGAGCGATGCGGGCGCACGCGGTCTGGGACACCGTCATGATGACGTTGCCGAGCGCCATCGGGCCGAGCATCAACAACACCTTGAGCCACACGGCGTCGGTCAGGGCGAACACGCCCACGGCGACCGCCGCAAGGCACATCAGGGCGCCCGTGCCCGCCCCGCTCTGCGGCTTCGGCCGGCGCCCGACCAGCAGCCCGTGTCCCACGAGCACCACACCGTTGGCGAGCGCGGCGCCGGTCACCAGGATGCCGGCCTGGTGCAGACTCAACCCGGTGACCGATTCCAGGTAGTCCGGCATCCAGGTCAGATTGGCACTGAGCATCCAGTAGGCGGCGAACGCGCCGAGCGCGGCGCTGATCCAGGTGCCCGAGAGCAGGATGCGGTGGTAGGGGACGGACTCCTGAGGGGCCCCGTCCTCTTCGGCACGGCGGGCGTACGGGCCCTCGGTCCCGCGCAGTGCCCAGTAGGCCGCCCACGCCAGACCCACAAGGCCGACCGCGCCGAACGCCCAACGCCAGCCGAAGTGGTCGATCACGAGCGTGAGCGTGGGGGCCGCGACGGCGACTCCGGCCGCGGCGCCGGTCAGCAGCACCGCGGTCGGCAGAGTGCGCTCCCGCTGCTCGAACCAGCCGTGCAGATGATGGGTCGCGACCGGCATGGCAGGGCCCTCGGCCGCGCCGAGCAGCACCCGAGTGGCCACCAGGGTGCCGAAGCCGGCGGCCGTCCACAGCATCGGCAGCTGAGCGGCCGACCACAGCAGCGCCATCACCAGCAGCAGTACCGTCGTCCGGACCGTGCGGGTCAGGTACGACACCGCCAGGGCAGAGACGCTGAACAGCGCGAAGAACGCCGCCGAGGCGGTGCCGAACTCCTCCCGGGTCAGGCCGAGATCATCCATGATCGGATTCGCGGCCAGCCCCAGCACGGTCTTGTCGGCGAAGTTGACCAGCATGAAGACCAGGAGCGCCCACGTGGTCTGCCAACCGGAGCTGTGCTGTGTCATACCGGAGCTGTGTCGGGTGAGCGGGGGCATGCGGCTCCTTCAGGGGTTCGCTTCTCCGAGGTGGCGCCGATCTTGCAGGCAGGGGAGGTGCGGGCACACCCATCGGGATCACAGTCGTGCGTGCCAGGTACTGTGACTGATCACAGTCGTCGGGCGAGGTGGACCATGGCACAGCAAGAGGAGCCGCAGGACGACCGGACGTGGTCGGCCGGTCTCTCGCCGGCAGCCGTGGCGCTCGCCGCCCGCTGTGAACCCCGGGTCAACGAACTGGCCCGGCGCATGGCCCGCGGAGTCTTCGAGCAGCTGCACGGATACGCGGACCTGCCCGCCGACGTCAAAGACGTGGAGATCGCGGCGACGGCCCGGCACGCGATGCGGTTGTTCCTGCGCGGCCCCGCCAGGGGAGCGGCTGCGGATCCGCTGGAGTACTTCCAGGAGCGCGCCGCCCAGCGCGCCGAGGAGGGCATGCCGCTGCACCTGCTGCTGCGCACCTACGGCCTGGGCGTACGGGAACTGTGGCGGGTGCTGCGGGAAACCGCCGCCGACGACGAGCGGGATGCCCTCGCCGAGTTGGCCGAGGCGCTGTTCACCGCGGAGGACCGGATCGTCGGCGCGGTGACCGAAAGCTACCTCGACGAGCAGGCCGCCCTCGTCGCGGAACGCCAGGAGCAGCGCCGCTCCCGGGCCCGCGCCCTGCTGGAGGCCGGCGTGGACCCGAGGGGGCCCGCGGCCGACGGGCTCACCCTCGTGCTGTACGTGGGATTCACGGACCCCGCCCCACCGGGGGAGCGGTCACCGGTGGCCGCTCGGCGCCTGCTCCGCCGCGTGCAGACCGCACTCGACCGTGCGTTCGGCACCGAAACCCTCGCCCTGCTGGACGGCGGTGGCGGCCACGTCGTCATCCGCGGCTGCGGCGAAGCGCCCGCCAGGCTCTTGGAGGCGCTGCGCGAGGCGGCGGGCCCGGAGACGCGGCTGGCCTGCGCCGGGGCGCGGTCGGCTGGGCACGTTCCGGCGATCGGCCGGCAGGTCGCCGAGGTGGTCCGGGTGGCCCGCGCCTGCGGCCACCCGCCCGGTCTGCACCGGCTCGACGACGTCCTGCTGGAGTACCACCTGTCACGCCCGAGTGACGCGAGCGACCGGATCGCCGCCCTCCTCGCCCCGCTGGACGGCCGTCCCGAACTCGTCCAGACCCTCCGCATCCACCTGGGGCAGCGCCAGGACCGCCGGGCCACCGCCCGCGTCCTGAGCCTCCACCCCAACTCCGTGGACAACCGGCTCACGCGGATCCAGGAACTGACCGGCCTCGACCTCGGCTCACCGCGGGACGCGGCGCTGGCCCTCGCCGCCTTGGCGGTGCGATCCGTCGACGCCGCGGCGGATCCCGCTAGGGGGTGACGATCGCGAAGTCGGGATCCGGCGCGTCGAGGAGCCCGCTGAAGGTCACCAGCGCCCGGGAGTCACCGTCGAGCGCGACCCTGCCGCCCGCGATCTCGTCGGCGAATGTCGCACGTCCCCCGAGGATCGAGTCGAGGGTGGTGCGCGCCAACCGGAGGGTGGCGACGGGCCGTTCACCGCGCGGGGCGTCGCCGCGCATCGGGGTCAGCGCCCCGTTGGAGAGCAGCAGTGTCCAGTTCTCGCCGGTGTCGGTGAACTCCCAGCGCAGCACCAGGCGCCCGGCCTCGGCGGCGCGCGGACCGTTGAGCCGTACGGCCATCGACTGGAAGATCTGCTCGGCGGTGAGCGCGGCCAGGATGTCCGGCGCCGAGCGGGTCGGGGTGCCGAGGACGCCGTCGCGCAGCTCGGCGGCGCCCATGAGGTAGAAGTTGCGCCACGGGCCGCACTCGGAGCCCTGGCCGAGCCGCTCGAACGTCCGGGCCTGCAGAGCGCGCGCCGCGGCGTGCCCGGGCTCGGCGAACAGGACGTGGCCGAGCACTTCCGCGACCCACCGCAGATCCCCCGCGTCGTACGACTCACGGGCCTTGGCGACCACCGCGTCGGCGCCCCCCATGAACTCCAGGTAGCGGCGGGCGGCCTCGGCCGGCGGATGCTGCCACAGATGGGCCGGGTTGCCGTCGAACCAGCCCATGTACCGCTGGTAGACAGCCTTGGCGTTGTGGCTGAGCGAACCGTAGTAGCCGCGCGCGTGCCAGGCCCGTTCGAGCCCGGGCGGGAAGCGCAGCACCTCGGCGATCTCCGCACCGGTGTACCCGGCGTTGATCAGCCGCACGGACTGGTCGTGCAGGAAGGCGTAGGCGTCGCGCTGTTCCTCCAGGAACCGGACGGCGCGGTCCTGGCCCCAGGTCGGCCAGTGGTGGGAGCCGAAGACGACATCGGTGCCGTCGGAGAACAGCCGTATCGTCTCGGTCAGGTACCTGGCCCACGCGCTCGGGTCACGGACCAGGGCCCCGCGCAGGGTGAGGACGTTGTGGAGGGTGTGGCAGGCGTTCTCGGCGGCACAGAGGACCCGCAGCTCCGGGAAGTGGAAGTTCATCTCCGCCGGTGCCTCGGTGCCGGGTGTGAGCTGGAAGACGATCCGTACGCCGTCGACCGTCTCCTCCTGTCCCGTGTACGTCACGTCCAGGGTCGGCGCGAGCAGTCCGACGCTGCCGGTCGACGTGGTCTGCCCGAGCCCGCAGCCGATCTGCCCGGTGGGCCCCTTCGGCAGCGAGGCCCCGTACATGTAGCTCGCACGACGCGCCATCGCCGTACCCGTGAAGACGTTCTCGCTCGCCGCGTGTTCCAGGAACCCGGCGGGCGCGATGACCGGCACCCGGCCGGCCGCCACGTCGGCCGCGTCGACGACGCCGCGTACCCCGCCGAAGTGGTCGACATGCGAGTGCGTGTAGATCACCGCGGTCACCGGCCGGTCGCCGCGATGCTCGCGGTACAGCGCGAGCGCGGCGGCCGCGACTTCCGAGCTGATCAGCGGGTCCACGACGATGACGCCGCGCTCGCCCTCCACGAAGGAGATGTTCGACAGGTCGAGGCCGCGCACCTGATAGATGCCGGGCACCACCTCGTACAGCCCTTGCCTCGCCACCAGTCGGCTCTGCCGCCACAGCGACAGGTGCGCCGTGGGCGGACAGTCACCGGCCAGGAAGCCGTAGGCGTCCGCGTCCCACACCACGCTCGCGTCCGAGTCCGTCACCGTACCCGGCTCGAGCCGGCCGAGGAGACCGCGGTCCGCGTCGGCGAAGTCCTGATCGTCGTCCCAGGCCAGGCCGCTGCCTGTGGGCTCATGCACGCTGTCGCTCATGCCCACCGATCCTCACAAACCCGCGCCGGGAGCGCCTGATGAGACATCACAGACGGACAGGTGACATGTCACACCGGGATCGCGCCGCCGCTTCGTCAGTGGCTTCCCGCGAGGCCTCGGCCGAGGCCGCCGGACAGCAGCGGCCGCAGGGCCGCCTGCGCCCGTTCGAAGTAGCCGGGGACCTTCGCCGCGCTCTGGGCGTACCGGACGGCGTTCGCCAACTGCGCGGCCTCCGCCGCGGCCGCGGCCTCGGCGGCACCTGCGGCTCCCGCGGCCCCTGTGGTTTCGGCGGCCGCCGCCGCGAGCGGCACCGCCGTGGGCCAGGCAAGCACCACGAGCGTGACGAGCAGGGCCGCGCCGAGGCCGATGGCGAGCCACTTCTTCAGCTCCCTGCTGTCGGCGGTGTTGTCGTCCCAGTACTGCTGCATCGCGGGCAGCAGCACGAGCTGATGCTGGTTCTCCAGTTCGCGCAGGCGGCGGGCGACCCTTTTGAGCACCTCGAGGGGGGCGCCCTGCGGCAGGGGCGTGGTGTGGATCTCGTACAGCACCAGGCCGTCCTTGCCGATGCCGTCGGGGCGGAACGTGGGTTTGTAGCAGATCCACTCGTACTTGACGTTCCCGGGCGCTCCGGTGGAGGGCTGGGTGGGGAGAAGCGGGTAGTACAGCTCGTTCCAGTACGGCCGCCAGGTCGAGCGGCGCACCTCGATCCGCGTCGGGGCGCCGATGCTCACCCGCCCGGCGCGCTGGAGGGTGAGCATCTCCTTGAGGGCCGGGTCGATGACGAAGCGTCTCAGGGTGTTCATCTTGTGCTGGAGGTCCTCGACCTCGGCGTCGGCGGCCTCGTCGACCGTGGTCACCTCGACGAGTTCGAGGAGTATGGTCGTCCCCTCGGTCCGGACGCCGAGCATGTCCGAACGCAGCTGCCGGCCGGAGGTCTGTGACCTGATGTCGCGCTTCAGGGCGGCGCGGCCGAATACGTTGCGGTACTCCGCGAGGATCCACTTGGCGAGGATCTCCGTCGCGCCGCGGAACCGCTTGGTGTTGAGGTAGCTGATCTCGCTGAACACCTCGGAGTCCGGGTAGCGCTGCGTGTAGTACTTCGTGAAGCACTCGACCATGTAGTACTCAGCGGTGAGCGCCTCCAGATACCGGCGCATGCCGTCGGTGTTCCCGTTGCCGTCCGCGCCGATCTTCCGCGTCGGCAACGAGCAGTAGGAGTCCAGGAGTTGAATGTCCGCCATGGCGCTCCCGCTATCCGTTCTCGGCGAAGTCCGAGCCGACCTCGATGTCGAGGCCGCTGCACGGCGTGTACTCGAACCAGGTGCCGACGAGATTCCCCTCCGCGTCGGTGGAGATGTCCAGCCCTTCGTCCGTGCCGCCCGCCGACGAGTCCGCGCCCTGGCTGGTCACCACGAACGGCGCGGTGCGCCCCGGGTTCTGGTAGAGATACGGCCGCCCCCACGGGTCGGTGAGGATCAGATTCGGGCGGCTGTCGAGCAGCACCCGCAGGCCCTGCCGGGTCGTGGGGTAGTACTCCGGCTCGATCGGCGCGCCGCGCCAATCCGGGTCGACCCGCTGCTTCGCCTTCTCCGCGTACTCCTCCAGGGCCTCCACGATGGCCTCGATCTCGCGCCACGCCCGCTGCTGGTTCACCGTCAGCAGGGGGCGGGCCCGGGCGGCGATGTCGGGGTTGGCGGGCGGAATGCCCGGGTAGTTGGTCCGTGCGTACGCCTGGATCTCCTCGGCGATGGACATGTACGGCGGGTCCTGGGGGTCCGGCGAACCGTCGCCGTCGATGCGGCCGGTGGACATCAGCCGGGAGAACGCGCGCTCGAACCCGGGCCGGACGGGCAGCACCACGCGGGCGGCACCCGCCCGCAGGAATTCGCGGCGCAGCGGGTCGGGGTGCCACAGCAGCCGCTTCGTCTCGGCGAGCTTTTCCGACCCCCAGAAGTACGGGTAGAAGAAGTAGAGGACGTTCTCCCATTCGACGGCCTGGTGCAGGAACTTCACGAACTCGCCGAATTTCCGGATCTTCAGCCAGGACGCGGTGGTGACGGGAAGCGTGGAGGGGTCGATGTCGTCGGTCCAGGTGGGGGTGCCGCTGGTGCCGAGGGCCGCTAGCATCGCGTCGATCTCGTCGGGTGCCGTGTCGAAGTCGGAGCCGAAGAGCCACTGCAGGGACCGCTTCATCAGCTCTTCGCGCTCGGCGCGGCGCAGCGTGAGGGTGTCGTCGCGGTTCAGCTCCGCGAGGAGTTGTTCCCGGCGGTCCCGCACCCGCTGCTGGAGCGTGTAGTACTGCTGCTCGGCGGCCTCGCGCAGCTTCTGCCAGGTGGCGACCTGCCAGGCGAGATACGCCTGGTCCGACAGGCGCAGGGTGGCGGCGAGCCGGAAGCCGGCCCAGCTGATGTTGCGGTGCGTGTACTGGATGGAGAGGTGGCCGGTCTTGCCGTTCAGGTGCAGGAGCTGGGACTGGTAGCGGCCCTTGATCTCCGGGCCGACCTGGGTCGCGGTGACCTCCGGGGCCTCGTCGCCGATCACGTCGAAGCGGGCCAGGTCGGCGGGGCGCCAGCCGTAGTAGTTGACCTCGAAGAGGATCGGCACGAGTTCATAGCCCTCCGGCAGGTCGATCTGCCAGGACTGGTACCGCGTCGTCACGGCTTCGTCCTCTCCGATGATGGAGGGGAACTCGTAGGTGTAGTCGGGCGGGCTGAGGTATTCCTCCGGTGGCGCGGTCACCGACGCGCCGTAACGGGCGGCGAGCGTCATCCAGTTGGTCCGGTCGATCTGGCCGATGCCGAAGGCGAATTCGTAGGGGGTGGCGAGGGTCTTGTCGATCTCGGCGAGCTCCATGAGCTGGCGCCGCAGCGCCCCGCCGGGGTCGGGGACGACCAGGTCGTACGTCATGCGCAGGCCGTAGCGCATGAGGTCCACGCGCCACTTGCGCATGATCCGGTAGTAGTCGATGCGCATCACGCGGGGGGAGTTGTTGGTGATCACGCGGGCGGCCTCGTCCTCCTCGCCGCGCCGGGTCTCGGTACGGAAGGAGACCTTGTGTTCCTTGCGCGAGCGGGAGGAGGCCTTCGACGTGATCTCCGTGGCGTGCTTGTTGCTGGCCTGCCGAGACTCGTGGTCGGACGTGGACACGCCGTAGTTGAACGTGCTCGTGACCGATACCGTGCCGTAGCTGCCGCTGGCCGTGACGCCGAAGTTGAGGTTGGTGTCGCGCTTGGACTCGTTGGTGGTGGACATGGCCACGTCCGTCTTCTCGGCCACGCCCTTCTCGGCGTACGTCTCCAGTTCGTCCGTGACGATCCGGGACAGCTCCTCGCTCTGTGTCGACCACTCCTTGTGGCTCACGCGCACGGTCTCGCCCGGTGCCATCGGGATGGTCGAGACGAGCTCGCCGCGCTCCAGGCCGACCGGCTGCATTTCGATCCGCTCCAAATGGAGCCAGCCGACCGGCTGGATATCGGCCTCCTCGACGAAGCGGTCGACGAGCAGGGCGACGTCGGTTGCACCGGGCTGTACGGTCCCGGATCCCGCGTCGGCCGCCTCCGTGCCGTCCGGCGTCCGAAGCGCCGCGACCTCTCGGCCGAGGGCGGCCAGCGTCTCGGGGGTGACACTGGCGTACAGCCGGGCGGTGCTCGCGGCGGCGGCCGGATCGCTGTCGCGGAGGGAGGGCAGGATGGCCGCGAACGCGTCGGCCAGCTCGCTGCTCTCGCTGCTCTGTCCTGAGAGCCGTTCTCCCAGAGCTTCGGTCTCGGAACGGGTCAGCCCCAGGGACCGCATGAAGTTCAGCTTCGCGAACACCGACATCGATGTTCCCCGCACGGTGGCCGCACCGGGATCGGTGGGCTCGGCCGGCACGGCCGAAGGGGCGGGTTGGGTGTAGGTCGCTTTGAGGATCGCCCGGGTGGAGTTGGTCAGTCCGGTCATGCTGTCGTCCCCCTCAAACTGCGGCACCGCCGCGGTGTTCAGCGCATGACGAATCGCCTGGCTGGAGCGTCTTGGAGTCCGCCGCCCCGCGAACTGCCGCGTCAGGAAGCGAAGGAGAAAGGGAAAGGGAAGGGAAGGAGATGGCGAAGAAGAAAGCCATGAAGAAGCCGTCGATGCGGCACGCTAGCAGCTCCGGCCAGTCGCTTTCGTCACCCTGGCGAGTGAACACTTTTCGGCCGCCGAGGGGGCACGCCCCCCGGCGCGGCCCCGGGGGACGGAAGTGACGGAGCCCCCCGAGGACGTCAGGCGAGTTACCCCGTCGGGCCCGGTGCCTTCGCGTACTCGTCTGCCATGCCTCCCGCGAAGTCGTACAGGACGACCGGTTCCTCGCCGAGGACCCAGGCGTCGTGACCGGGCGAGCACACGAAGACGTCGCCCGGTCCGACTTCGCTTTCGCCTCCATCGTCCATGCGAATGCGCATGCGGCCCTGGACGACGTAGCCGTTGTGGTGGACCTGGCAACTCTTGGTCCCCGCGATCGGGGCCACGGACTCGGACCAGCGCCAACCGGGCTCGAAGGTGCCCACCGCGAAATCCAGGCCTGTCAGATGGACGGCTTCGAGGTGACCGTGGGGGAAATCTCGCCGCTCGTCCGGCTTCTCGACCGTCTTGACCTCCATCATGACGACTTCCTCCGTCCGGGCTGTGCCTGTGCCGTGGAGTCAGTCGTCGCCGCCGCGGGGTCCACGGTCGACGTCACCGGCCGACCCCTTCACTCCATCGTCTGCCTGTCAACCGGGGGACGCCAACCGGGGCCTCACCGGGTTGGCGCGGCCCGCCCCGAGGGCGACGTCGTCGTCGCCATCCGCATGTACGCGGTCCGCCGGCGGGGCGCGGTTCAGGGAATGCGGTCGGCCTTCACGTCGAGGAGGGCCAGCCGGTGTACTGCTCGGCGAGGTAGGTGCGACCGGCGCGGGTGCCCACCACGTTGTCGAGCTCGCCGAGCTGGCGGCGCAGGCCGAACGGCGTGCCGTCGGGGGCGGTGTGCAGCAACTGTGTCATCCAGTACGAGAAGTTCTGTGCCCGCCAGACCCGTTGCAGGGCGCGCGGCTGATAGTCGTCCAGCGCCGTTTCGCCCGCGCTGCCGAGGGCGCGCGGCAGGACGTCGGCGAGCACCTTCACGTCGTGCAGCGCGAGGTTGAGCCCGCGGGCACCGGTCGGTGGCACGGTGTGCGCGGCGTCGCCGGCGAGCGCCATCGAGCCCCAGCGCATCGGCTCCTGGACGAATGAGCGGAACCGCAGCACCGTCTTCTCCAGAACCGGCCCCTCCTTGAGGCGGAAGCCGTCCTGCCCGGCCACCCGGGCCTGGAGCGTCTCCCAGATGCGGTCGTCCGACCAGGCTTCGACGGACTCGTCGGGGGCGCACTGGAAGTACATCCGCTGCACCGTCTCGGTGCGCTGGCTGATCAGCGCGAACCCGTGCTCGGAGTGGGCGTAGACCAGTTCGGGCGCGCTCATCGGCGCCTCGGCCAGGATGCCGAACCACGCGAAGGGATATTCGTTGCCGTAGCGCGCCCGCCGCTCCTCGGGCACCAGGTCACGGCACATGCTGCGCGACCCGTCCGCACCGACGACGTACCGCGCCCTGATCTCGTGCCGGGTGCCGTCGGACGCGGTGTAGCGAACGCGGGGAGCGTCGGTCGTGATGTCGAGGACCTCGGTCTCCTGGACGCCGAAGTGGACCGTGCCGCCGTCGCGGGCCCGGGCGTCGGCCAGGTCGATGAACACGTCGGTCTGCGGGTAGAGCCACACCGACGCGCCCACCAGCTCCTTGAAGTGGATGCGGTGCGGCCGGCCGCCGAACCGGAGCTCGATGCCCTCGTGCTCGTGGCCCTCGCGCAGAATGCGGTCGGAGACACCTGTCTCGACCAGGTCCCGGGCCGCGTCGGCCTCCAGGATGCCGGCCCGCTGCGTCGTCTCGATCTCGTACCGCGAACGGGTGTCGACCACGATCGTCTCCACGCCCGCGCGCCCGAGCAGGTGAGCCAGCATCAGCCCGGCCGGGCCGGCCCCGATGACAGCTATGGGAACCGAGACAACGGTGTCGACGGCGGCGTCGGCCATGGCATCTCCTGAGCGACTGCGGACGTTCGGAACACCGAGAACGTTGGCATCAGGGGGAGCTGTCGGTCGCCGGTGTTTCCGTCAGGCGGAAGCCGCCCGCGATCAGACCGCCGTACGCGCCCGCCGGCCGAGCTCGTCGGAGATCCCGTGCGCGGCCCTGAGGAGCGGCTCGCGCAGGCCTCGCGCACGACGGGTGCCCCGCGCCGTGACGACGATCCCCAGAACGGCGCTGACGGGCCCCGCCCGGCCGATCCGCACCGGCGCGGCCACCGCGAGAGTGTCCTCCGAGAGCTGCCGGTCACTGATGAAGACCTGCTCGCGGCGGATGCGGTCCAGCTGGCCGCGCAGCGTCTTCGGGTCGGTCACGGTGTGCGGGGTCCAGGCCCGCAGCGGCGACTCCAGGACCTCCTCCTGGACGTCCCGCGGCGCGTGCGCCAGCAGCACCCGGCCCATCCCGGTGGAGCCTATGGGAAACCGGCTGCCGACCATCGTCAGCAGCTGCACCGACCGGTGCCCCGCGATCCTCTCCACGAACACGAGTTCGATGCCCTCGCGCACCCCGAGCTGGATGTTCTCGTGGGTCGCCTCGTAGAGGTCCTGCATGAACGGCAGGGCCGCATCCCGCAGAATCTGCGTCCGGGGGCATCCCGAGGCGATCTCCCAGAGCCTGAGTCCGATGTGCCACGCGCCGTCCTCCCCGCGCTCCAGCGCTCCCCATTCGGCCAGCTCGGCGATCACGCGGTGGGCGGTGCTCAGGGCCAGGCCGGTGCGCTGGGCGATCTCCGACAGGGTCTGCGAAGGATGTTCGTGATCGAAGACCGAGAGGATCTCCAGGACCTTTCCAGCCGCTGTGCTCCGGGGTTCGCTCACGCGGTCAGTTTCGCAGACCGGGTCGGGCCGGCGGGAAGTGACCGTGTGTTTCGCTTAGGCTCGGAGCACGATGAGTCTGATCACGGTGGGTGTCGAAGAGGAATACCTCTTGCTCGATCCCTCCTCCGGCTACCCCGTTCCGCTGGCCGAGCAGGTCCGTGTTGCCGCCGGTCTCGAGCCGATCGTGGAGGAACGGGAGATCCAGGCGGAGCTGATCGAGGCGCAGGTCGAGGTGGCCACCCCGGTGTGCACCGATCTCGACGAAGTGGGCGGTCACCTGTTGCGGCTGCGCCACGCGCTGGGGCGTGCGGCGGAGAGCCACGGGTGCCGCCTCGCGGCCTGCGGCACGCCGCCGCTCAAGGAGGAGGCGCCGGTGCCGGTGACGAGCCTGCCGCGCTACCGCGCCCTGCGGGCGCAGGCGCCGCAGCTCGTCGCCGAGCAGTTGGTGTGCGGCATGCACGTGCACGCCGCCGTGCCCGACCCGGAAGTCGGCGTGGCCGTCCTGAACCGGGTCCGGCTGTGGCTGCCGGTCCTGGTCGCCATGTCGGCGAACTCCCCGCTCTGGTCGGGCCACGACACCGGGTTCGCCAGCTGGCGCACGGTCGTGTTCGGGCGCTGGCCGGTCAGCGGCCCGCCACCGCACTTCGACGGCCTCGCCGACCACGAGCGCCGGGTGGGGCAGCTCCTGGCCTCCGGAGCGCTCATGGACCTGGGCCAGATCTACTGGCAGGCCCGCCTCTCCAACCGCTACCCCACCATCGAGGTGCGCTGCTCGGACGTGCAGCTCCGCACGGACGAGGCGGTGATGTACACCGGCATCGTGCGCGCGCTCGTCGCCACCGCCATCGCGGAGGTCAAAGCAGGCGTCCCGGTGCTGCCCTGCGCGCCGGAACTGCTGCAGGCCGCGAACTGGCACGCGGCCCGGCACGGGCTCAGTGGCTCGCTGGTCGACCGGGAGGGCAGGCTGCGCAGCTCCGGCGACGTACTGTCCCAGCTGATGGACCACATCATGCCCGCACTCGAAGAGGCCGGGGACACCCGCGAGGTCACCGCGCTCGTCCACCGCCTGCTCCAGGAGGGGACGGCGGCCGACCGGCAGCGCCGTGCCCTGGCCGAAGGCGGCGTGCGCGCCGTCATCGACCTCATCGTCACCGAGACCACCGCGGTCTGAGTCGGGCACCGGGCGCCCGAGGCATATCCGTCCTGCTTCGGTGCGGCGTGGTTTGCGTCATGTCCTACGTCGTGGGAGGAGCGCCCCGGCTGACCCAGCAGGGGGAACCGCGGGCATTGGTGCGCCGGCGGTGGCCGGAACCTGCCGGTCGCGCCCGGACTCGTGCAGGGGCCTGTGCTCGCCGCTGATGGCGGGGTACCTGGTGGCCCTACACGCTGCCCCGGTGCAGGAGGCATTGAGATGGCTTTCAATCCGCTCGAACAGCGGGGTATTCCGCTGGACCGTCAGCTGCGCAGCTGGCGGGAGCTCGACGTGGCGCCCATCGACCCGGACCACTGCGACCCGTACACCCGTTGCCGGATCATCGCGATGAACGGCATCGAGGTCGAAGCGATCATGTTCAGCCACCAACTCGCCCGGAACACGGTGGACCCGGACGTCAAGCGGAACCTCGCCAGTGTGCGCTACATCGAGGCACAGCAGCAGAAGGTGGTGAACTGGCTGCTGCCGGGTGTGTCGTCGGTGCTGGAGACGACCATCGCGTACGAGCAGGTGGCGGTGGACCTGACGGCGTGGGTGGCGCGGATGGAGCCGGATCCGTATCTGAAGCAGGCGTATCAGTTCGGTGTGCTGGAGGACTTCGACCATCTGTACCGGTACGCGAACCTGTACGAGATGATCGAGCACCGCAAGGCGGAGTCGATCGTGGACGGCCTGACCGAGGTCATGCCGGGCCGGCCCACCCGGTTCCACCACCGTGACCCGGTCGACAACGTGCGCGACGCCTACGACACGTCCGCCACGAGCCCCCTGTCCAAGCTGCATGCCCTGACGATCATGTCGGCCGAGCAGCAGACCATGAACTTCTACATGAACACCGGCCCCACCTACATGGAGCCCATCGCCCGCCGACTCTACCAGGAGATCGGGCTCATCGAGGAAGAGCACGTCACCCACTACGAGTCGCTCGTCGACCCGGGGGAGACTTGGTGGGAGCAGCTGGTCAACCACGAGTACAACGAGTGCTATCTGTACTACTCGTTCATGGAGCAGGAGAGCGACCCCAGGGTCAAGGCGATCTGGGAGCTGCATCTGAACATGGAGCTGGAGCACCTGCACATCGCCTGTGACCTGATGCGCCGCCACGACGGGCGCGAGCCGCAGGAGGTGCTGGCGCCCGAGCTGCCGAACGTGCTGACCTTCGAGCCGAACAAGGCCTATGTGCGGGAGCTGCTCGACACCCAGATGGACCTGACCACGCTGGGCGCCGGCTACGTCCGTGAGGCCCACGAGCGGTTCGAGAAGATGCAGGAGCGGATCCACGGTGGCGAGTCGCCCCCGAGCGACCGCGTGATGGTCGAACACGGCGAGATGTTCGGGCGCGAGTACCGCCTGCAGACCGAGGGCGAGCACCCCGATCCTTCCCAGCGGGAGAAGTGAGGCGGCCATGTCCACTCGCCACACCACGCCCCAGGCCGGTGACGACCGGTCCAAGGACACCGACGTCGTCTCCTTGCTGATGCGTCAGCACGGCGACATCCGCAACCTCTTCGACGAGGTCGAGGCAGCGAAGGGCGAGGAGCGCCGCGACGCCTTCCGCAGGCTGGTGCGGCTGCTCGCCGTGCACGAGACCGCCGAGGAGGAGGTCGTCCACCCCTTCGCCCGGCGCGGCCTTCCGGGCGGCAAGCAGGTCGTGGAGGACCGGCTCGCCGAGGAGAAGGCGGCCAAGGAGACCCTCGCCGCGCTCGACGACTACGACACCGACGACCCCAAGTTCATGCCCCAGCTGCTGAAGCTGCGCAAGGACGTCCAGGAGCACGCGCGCGCCGAGGAGCGGTACGAGTTCACCCACATCCGGCGCAGCACCGACGCCACCAGCCTCGCCGCCATGGCCAAGGCGGTGAAGGCCGCCGAGGCCATAGCGCCCACGAGGCCGCACCCGGGCGTGGAGTCCGGCGCGGCCAACATGGCCCTCGGTCCGGTGGCCGCGCTCATGGACCGCACCAAGGACGCGGTCCGCAAGGCCATGGGCAAGGAGGACTGACGTCCGGCGCAAGCCGACCCGGAGTCGCCGTGATGCCGGTCAGGGCTTCACGGCGACTGCGCCGAACTGGGGGAGTACCGCCGGGGATTCCGAATCGGCGCGCCACCGCGAGCACGACACGAGGCCGGGCGTGAGGAGGTCGAGGCCGTCGAAGAACGCGCTGATCTCCGTGCGGCTCCGGGCGGTGATCGGGGGCGTGGCGTTCTCGTTCCAGAACTTCATGGCCTCGACGTTGCCCTCGCCGCCGAGGTCGGTGTCGGTGGTCGGGTGCGTCATGGCGAGGTAACTGCCGGACGGCACCGAGGACATGACGCGGCGCACGATGTCCAGTGCCTGTTCCGTGTCGAGGACGAAGTTGAGGATGCCCAGCATCATGACCGCGACGGGCCGGTCGAGGTCGAGAGTCGCCGAGGCGCCCTCGATGACGCTGTTGGGGTGGTGGGCGTCGGCGTCGATGTAGTCGGTGGCGCCCTGTGGGGTGCCGACGAGCAGGCTGCGGGCGTGGGCGAGCACGATGGGGTCGTTGTCGACGTAGACGATCCGGGACTCGGGCGCGATCCGCTGGGCGATCTCGTGAGTGTTGTCCAGGGTCGGCAGCCCGGTGCCGATGTCCAGGAACTGCCGCACTCCGCAGTCGGCGGTCAGGAACCGGACCGCGCGGCCGAGGAACTCGCGGTCCGCGCGGGCCACGTCGCGGATCACCGGGAACATCGTGGCGACCTGGTCACCGACCTGCTGGTCGACCTCGTAGTGGTCCTTCCCGCCGATCCAGTAGTTCCACACCCGCGCGTTGTGCGCGACTCCGGTGTTCAGCCTGGCCGATACGTCTGACGGGTGCTGGCTCACACTCACGTCTTCCCCTCTCCGCGCGCACGCCTGTGCTGTCCTGGGTACGCAACCACTGTGACGACAAAGAACAGTGTGGCCATTGTCGCTCACGGTCGTTCCGGGGACCGGCGCCGGCCGGTGGGCAGCGGGACGGGTTCGGTACCTGGCGCGACGGTGTTGGTGAGGGTGCCGATGCCCTCGGCGGTGAGGGTGACGGTGTCGCCGGGCCTGAGCGGGGGCACGCTCTGCTCGCCGTCGCGGCCCCACAGTTCGGCGAGGCAGCCGCCGTTGCCGCAGGTGCCGGAGCCGAGTACGTCGCCGGGCACGACTCGCGTGCCGCGGGAGGCGTAGGCGGTCATCTCCTCGAAGGTCCAGCTCATGTTGGACAACAGGTCCTCGCCCACGGTGTCGCCGTTGATCTCCGCGGTGAGGGCGAGCCGCAGAAAGCCGTCGGCGTCGCGGTGGGGTTCCAGTTCGTCGGCGGTGACGAGGTACGGGCCGAGGGTGGTGGCGGTGTCCTTGCCTTTGCAGGGGCCGAGGCCGACCTTCATCTCCGCGCCCTGGAGGTCGCGGGCGGACCAGTCGTTGAGAATGGTGTAGCCGACGATGTGGTCGCGCGCCCGCTCCGGGGTGAGATCGCGGCCCTCCCGGCCGATCACGGCGCCCACCTCCAGCTCGAAGTCCAGGACGGCCGAACCGGGCGGCACGGGTACGCCGTCGTGCGGGCCGTACATCGCGTGGGGGTTGGAGAAGTAGAAGGTCGGCGCCGCGTACCACTGTTCGGGGACGCCGCCGGTTCCCTCCACCGAGCGGCGTACCCCTTCGACGTGTTCCTCGAAAGTGACGAAGTCCCGCACCGAGGCGGGCTGGAGGGGAGGCAGGAGCCGGACCTCGCAGACGTGCGGGCCAGGGGGTACGTCGAGGACCGCCGCGCCGGCGGCGAGCAACCCCGGCAGCCCGCCGGACTCCCGGAGCAGGTCGGTGAGCGAGGTGACGCCGGGCAGCGGGAAGAGAGTGCCGTCCCCCTCGACGACCGCCACCCGGCGGCGGTGTCGGTGTTCGTAGGCGGCGAAACGCATGGCGCGGCTCCAGCGGCGTGGGATCGGAAGAAGCGTGGATCGAAGAGGAGTCGGACGCGGGCCGCCGACCTAGACCGGCGGGGCGGTGAAGACGCCGGGGTCGGGGTCGTTGAAGGACTCCTTGGCGACCAGTTCATTCATGGGGTTGGCGGTGCCCCACTGGTCGGTGACCTCCGGCCGGGAGAAGTCGTAGACGTGGGGGTGCCAGGTGTCCTCGTCCAGGCACTCCAACTCGGTGGTGTACTCGACGGTGTTGCCGTGCGGGTCGAGGAAGTACGTGAAGGTGTTGTCCCCGGCCAGGTGCCGCCCCGGCCCCCAGATCTTGGTGAAGCCCGCCCGCGTGACGCGTCCGGAACCGCGCATGTACTCGTCGATGCCGCGCATCTCGAAGGACACGTGGTGCAGCGACGTGTGCGGGCCCTTCGCCAGCGCCATGGAGTGGTGCTGGTTGCTGATCCGCATGAAGTGCATGACCTCGCCCATGTGCGGCGAGCTGAGCGTGTCGGAGAGCGCGAAGCCGAGGTGGCGCTCGTACCACGCGCGGGTGCGGTTCAGATCGGGGGAGTTGAGGACGACGTGGGAGAGCTTGACCGGGATCGCCTCCTTCTCCTCGATCCTGCGGTGCTGCCGGACCTCGACGTCCGCGGAGACCTCGATGGTGCGTCCGTCGACGTCGAAGAAGCGGAATCCGTAGCCGCCGCCGGGGGTGTCGACCTCGCCAGGACGCGACACCAACTGGGCGCCGCCCGCGAGGAGTTGTTCGGCGAGCGTGTCGACGTCGGCGGCGGACGCGGCGCCGTAGGAGACCAGGTCGAGCCGCTTCTCCGCGGCTTTGCGGAGCCGTACGACGTACTGCTCCGGAGAGCCCTCGGCGGCGAGGAAGGAGATGCCGGAGTCCTCGGCGACCTTGGTCAGACCCCACACACCGGCGTAGAAGTCGAGCTGCTTGTCGTAGTCGGGCACGGCGAGGTCGACGTGCCGCAGATGAGTGAGCAGACGCATGGTGTCAGTCCTTCCGGAGGAGGGCGGAGGCGTTGCCGCCGCGTACGGCGTGGAAGTCGGCTTCGGGGAGCCGCGCGGCACGCAGCGCGCCGACGGGGTCCTCGGTGCCCATGTCGAAGGGGAAGTCCGAGCCGAGCAGCACCCGGTCGGCCCCGGCGGCCCGGACCAGTTCCCGCAGGGCGGGCGGGTCGTGGACCAGGGAGTCGAAGTACAGCCGTTTCAGGTAGCTGCTGGGCCGGTGTGCGCAGTCGGTGGCCGCGTCGGAGCGGGCCGACCAGGCGTGGTCGGAGCGGCCGATGTGGGTGGGCAGGTAACCGCCGCCGTGCGCCGCGATCAGCTTCAGCGCGGGGTGCCGGTCCAGCACCCCGGAGAAGATCAGGTGCGAGAGCGCGACGGCGTTCTCGGTGGGCTGGCCGACCGTGTTGGACAGGTACCACCGGTCCAGGCGCTCGTCGAGCGTGCAGCCGAAGGGGTGCAGGAAGAGCAGGGCGCCGGTCTCCTCGGCCCGGGTCCACAAGGGTTCATAGGCGGGATCGGAGAGTTCGCGGCCAGGGGTGTGGCTGGAGATCTCCACGCCGAGCAGGCCCTGCGCGAGGGCGTGGTCGAGTGCCTCGACGGCGAGCGCCGGGTGTTGGAGCGGGACGAGACCCAGTCCGCGCAGCCGGTCGGGGGCGGCCGAGCAGTGCGCGGCCGACGCCTCGTTCGCCAGCCGGTACACCTTCTCCGCGGTCTCCTCGTCGGCCCAATAGTGGTAGTGCGAGGGGGAGGGGCTGACCAGCTGGACGTCCACGCCCTGGGCGTCCATCGCGGCCAGGCGCACGCCCGGGTCGGTCAGTCGCGGGAGACGTTCGCGGACCATGGTCCCGCTGACCGCGAGGGCGTCCGGGCCGTTGCGGCGGGCTTCCAGGGCGCGCGCCTCGGCGAGCCCCGGCCGCCCCTCCACGAGGGCGTCGACCTCGGGGAGCAGGACGTGGGCGTGCACGTCAACGGTGGGTGCGTTCAGGGCAGTTACCTGAGTCTTCACGGCAGTTCCCTCAGCATGGTCATGGTGCGGGCCATGAGGCCCGGCACGTCGCCGCGCACCCCGTCGAGCTGCCACTGTCCGATCTGAACGGACGCCTCGACGACCGGCCGGACGCGGGCGATCCGCCGCTCGTAGTACGCCTGGAACAGCGAGTCGTCCCAGGTGTCGGACCCGGTCAGCGTCTGGGCGAGGACCCAGGCGTCCTCCAGGGACAGGGCGGCGCCCTGGGCCAGGGTGGGCGGGCAGCAGTGGGCGGCGTCACCGACGAGGACGACCCGTGCGCGGTGCCAGGAGCCTTCGACCAGCAGCCGGTCGAACCAGGTGTAGTTGACCTTCGCCGGGTCGGTGATGTGCTCGGTGATCTCGGGCCAGCGGCCGCCGTAGGCCGAGGCCAGCCGGCGCATCTCGTCCGCGTACGTCTCGCGGGGCAGGGCGGCGCGGTCGCGGTTGGCCTCGACGACGAAGGCGTACAGGGTGGTGTCGCTGGTGGGACAGTAACCGGCGATATGGGCGGGACCGTCGTAGACGATGTCGGCGCGGGTGACGCCGGCCGGGCGCGGCGCCGCGACGCGCCAGATGGCCATGCCGGTGGGTTCGGGCTTGACGGTGACGCCGATCGCGGCGCGGGTCGCCGAACCGAGGCCGTCGGCGGCGATCACCAGGTCGTAGTGGGCCTCGGAGCCGTCGGAGAGCCGGACGGAGACGCCGTCGGCGTCCTGGCCCAGGATCTCGGCGGTGGTGCCGAGCCGGACCGACGCGCCGCTCGCGCGCACTGCCTCGCTGAGGATCCGCTGGAGCCGGGGGCGCTGCATGCCGACGGTGGAGGGCAGCTCGTCGCCGCCGGTGCGCAGGTCGTCCTGTACGTGCTGGACCGTGCCGTCGGGCGCGACGATGCCGATCGAGCCGAAGCCGAAACCGGACGCCTCTACCTGCTCCCAGACACCGAGTTCACGCAGGACGCGCAGTGCGTTGCCCTGGAGGGTGATGCCGGATCCGGCGGTGGCGTTCCAGTCGTCCTTGGCTTCGATCAGGTCCACCGTGTGACCGGCGCGGCGCAGCAGGATGGTCACGGCGTTGCCGGCCGCGCCGCCGCCGACGACGAGGACCGTGCGGGGGTGGTTCATGCAGAACTCCTTGCTTGCTCGCCCTACTTGACGGCGACCGGATTGACGGGGGAGCCGACGGCGCCGGTGATGGGCAGCGGCGCGGCGGTGAGCCAGAACGCGTACTCGCCGTCGGCCGCGCAGTCCTCGGCGAGTCCGTCCAGGTCCCACATCTCGCCGATGAGCAGCCCGATATGGGGGATGGCGACCTGGTGCAGGGGCTGGAAGGCGTGCTCGAACTCGTTGGGCCGCACTTCGAAACCCCAGGTGTCGGTGGCGATCGCGGCGATCTCCGTGCGGTGCAGCCAGCCCACGGAGGTGAAGGACAGGCCGGGCGCAGGACCGCCGGCGTACTCACCCCAGCCCTCGCGGCGCGCACGCGCGAGCCGCCCGGTGCGCACCGTGACGAGGTCGCCGCGCCCGACCCGCACACCGTGGGCCGCGGCCGTCCGCTCCAAGTGCTCCTCGGTGATGGCGAACCCGTCGGGCAGCTCGCCGTCGGCGTCGCCGAGGACACGGCCCACGTCCAGCAGGACGCCACGTCCGGCGATGTGCGGCGCCATGTGTTCGATGCCGGTGACCTGGTCCCCGGCGGAGGTGACGACCTGTTCGGCGGCGCGGCCGTTCCAGGCGATGCCGTGATCGAAGATGTGGCCGAGGCCGTCCCACTGGGTGGAGCACTGCAGCGGCATGGAGATCACGTCGTCGGAGCCGCCGTGCCCGTGCGGGAAGCCCTGGTTGGCCAGCGCGGCGTCCGTGCCGGTGTCGAGCATCGTGTGCACGGGGTTGGTGCGGCGGCGCCAGCCCCGCTGGGGGCCGTCCATGTCGAAGCGCTGGGACAGGGAGAAGCTCACGCCGCGCCGCACGAGCGCCGCGCCTTCGCGCCGCTTGGCCTCGTCCAGGAAGTTCAGGGTGCCAAGGCGGTCGTCGGCACCCCAACGCCCCCAGTTGGAGAACGACTTGGCCGCCGCGGCGATCGCGCCTTCCGGGTCGGTGCGGTCCGGTGGATCGAGCGGGGCGGTGCGGTCCGGTGGATCGTGAGGGGCGATGCGGTCTGGCGTGTCTTGCGGGGTGGTATGGCCCGGGGTCACGACGTCACCTCCGCCACGCAGCGGGTGCGCTGGGCACCGAGGCCGGAGATGGCGCCGTCCATGACATCGCCGTCGCGCAGGAACCGCCCCCAGTGCATGCCGTTGCCGGCCGGGGAGCCCGTCAGGACCAGGTCGCCGGGGAGGAGCCGGGCGGTTCGAGAGGCGTACGAGACCATGCGGGCCACGTCGAAGAGCATGTCCTTGGTGGACTCGTCCTGCATGGTCCCGCCGTTGAGCTTGAGCGTCAGGCGCAGGTCACCCGGGTCGGCGATCGATGCGGCGGGCACGATCCACGGGCCCAGCGGGGTGAAGCCGGGCGCGTTCTTGCTCCGCAGCCAGTCCGTGCCGACCTGCGGCATGTCCCGGCGGAAGACGGTCGCGCGGTCGGTCAGATCGTTGGCGATCGTGTATCCGGCGACGTACTCCAACGCCTGTTCCACCGGCACCCGGTGGGCGGGGCGCCCGATCACGGCCGCCAACTCCAGCTCCCAGTCCGGCTTCTCGGCCCAGGCCGGCAGGACCACGTCGTCGTACGGGCCCGTGATCGCACTCGGCAGGCCGATGAACACGTACGGCAGGTCCTCGGCCGCACGCCGGTCCATGATCTCGGCGGCCTCGGCGCGCCGCTCCTCCTCCGCACGGTCGTCGCCCGGCGCCCGGTGCGCGACATGCAGGTCGATGACGTGTTGCCGGTAGTTCGCGCCGGACTGGAACACCTGACGCGGCTCGACCGGCGCGTGCACCCGGAACTCCGCGAGCGGCTCGCGCCGGGCGGCCTTGTCATCGGCCAGCGCCGCCAGCCGCGGCACCACCGCGTCCCAGCACTCCAGGACCCCCCTCATGGTCAACTCGGCGTCGCCGAGGGCGGATCGCACGTCGATCACCTGGGCGTCGGGGGTGACGAGAGCGGGGAAGGCCGGCTCCCCAGGGGCGGAAAGGGTGGCCAGAGCGAAGGGTCCGGCGAAGAGAGCGGACGCGGCTTCAGGTTTCACGAATGTCCTCCTGATTGCGATGGCACTAATCTGGACCCGCCGCCCGCGATCATGGAAATAGATTCTGTGGATAGCTGGCATCCACGCGGTGAATGTCCGCAGGTCATCGCCGTACAGGCAGCAAAGCAGCTAGGGGATGCGCCCGTGAATCTCAGTCGCCTGGATCTCAATCTCGTCGTCGCCCTGCGAGCTCTGCTGGAGGAGCGCAACGTCACCCGTGCCGGACAGCGCGTCGGCCTCAGCCAGCCGGCGATGAGTGCGGCGCTGTCCCGCCTGCGCCGTCACTTCGACGACGACCTGCTGGCCCGGGTCGGCGGCCACTACGAACTCACCGCCCTCGGTCAGGTGCTCCTGGCCCGCGTGTCCACGGCGTACGACCTGCTGGAGCGCCTCTTCGCCAGCCAGGCGTACTTCGATCCGGCCAGGGAGAGCCGCGAGTTCACACTGGTGGCGTCCGACTACGCGGTGGCCGTCTTCGGCGCCGAACTCGCCCGGGTCGTGCACGAGGAGGCCCCCGGCATCCGGCTGCGTTTCGCGCAGACCCCGACCACCGTGGTGGACGCCACGGACACCCTGCTGAGCACCATCGACGGACTGCTCATGCCGCACGGCGTCATCAGCGACTTCCCGGCCACCGACCTCTACCAGGACCGGTGGGTCTTCCTGGTCGCTGACGACCACCCGAGCATCGACGACCGGCTGACTCACGAGGACCTGGCCCGCCTGCCCTGGGTCACCTATCAACGCACCTACGACGCGCCGGCCGTCCGGCAGCTCGGCATGCTGGGCATCGAACCTCGGGTCGAGGTGTCCGTCGAGAGTTTCCAGATCATGCCGCTGCTGGTCGCGGGCACCCAGCGCATCGCCCTGATCCAGGCCCGCCTCGCCCGGCTCCTCGCGCCGCTCGCCGCCGTGCGCGTGGTGGAGCCGCCGTACGAGGCGGTGCCCCTGCGGGAGGCGTTGTGGTGGCACCCCGTACACACCCACGACGCGGCGCACATATGGCTCCGGGAGACGGCCGCCCGCGTCGGCGGGCGCCTGGCCGATGCCCCGGGGAGATGAACCGCGCGGAACGCGACGACCGCCGCGGCAACGGCAGCCGCTCCGTCAGGGCGGAGCTGTACCTCCGTCAGGATGGAGCCGTGCCGCCGTCACGACGAAGCCGCGCCGCCGTCCTCGCGCGGCCGCGTCGTCCGCCGAGCGGCGCGGTGCCGCAAACGCAGCGGCAGCGCGAACCAGCAGATGGCGAACCACAGCATGACACCGCCGACGAGTGCCTCGGCGAGTGGGCCGGGAACCACGATGCGCAGGATCAACAGGAGCGTGCAGCCGATGGTCAGCGCGAGGAGGACCATGCCGCACATCATCAGGCGTCCCGCGGTCTGCACCACCTCGTCCTTCATGCGCTGCCCGGACAGGAAGCGGTGGATGGAGACAGGTGCGATCAACGATCCCGTGGCCGACGCGCCCAGGACCACGGTGACGACATAGACGACGCGGTCGAACGTCTCCAGCTCCCGGAACAGAGGGGTGAACGCCACGCTGAGCAGGAATCCGAAGAGGATCTGCACGCCCGTCTGGGCGACGCGCGTCTCCTGAAGAATCTCGTTCCAGCGTCGATTGACCCGGTCGCGCGCGGACTCCGGCGCTTCGGCACCGCCGCTCCCCGAGCCGTCACTGTGGTGGCGCGGACAGCAGACGGCGTCCTCGTCCGCCGGCTCGACCGGTCGCTCGGTCATGGTCATGGCATCCTCCCGTTCCCAGGGAAACCGGATGCCCCGTCCGATCCCTTCCAAGCAGGCCCGATGTTCGGGAGGGCCGGTCCAGACGGCGCGCCCCCAGGGTCTTATGCATAGAAATGTCCGTGAGCGGCTACACGCTAGGAGAACGCGGACCGGCACCCCCGTAGGGGCGGTCCCTCGCACGTCATCGGCAGGAGAACCTGGTGAACCAGCCCCCGCAGCAGCAGTCCCCGCCCGGCACCACCGGACAGATGCGTCCCCGGCCCGACCACGGCGAGGAGACCTATCGCGGCTCCGGCCGGCTGTCCGGCAAGAGCGCCGTGATCACCGGAGGGGACAGCGGCATCGGACGAGCCGTGGCCATCGCCTTCGCTCGCGAGGGCGCCGACGTCCTGATCTCCTACCTCGACGAGCACGAGGACGCCCGCGACACGGCACGGTGGGTCGAGGAGGCCGGCCGCAAGGCGGTCCTGGTCCCCGGCGACCTCGCGGACCCGGAGCACTGCCGCGCCGTGGTGCGGACGGCGGCGGAGACTTTCGGCCGTATCGACGTCCTCGTGTCCAACGCGGCGTACCAGATGACCCGCGACACCCTGGAGGACATCCCCGACGAGGAGTGGGACCACACGCTCGCGGTGAACCTCAGTGCGCTGTTCCACCTGTGCAAGGCCGCCGTTCCGCACATGCGGCCGGGGGCGTCGATCATCGCCACCACATCCGTCAACTCCGACATGCCTCCGCCGCAACTGCTGCCCTACGACGTCACCAAGGCGGGCATCGCCAATTTCGTCGGGGCCGCGTCCCAACTCCTCGCGGACAAGGGCATCCGGGTGAACAGCGTGGCGCCGGGCCCGATCTGGACACCGCTCATCCCCTCGACCATGCCGGCGGAACAGGTGGAGGGCTTCGGGCAGGACGTGCCGCTCGGCAGGCCGGGACAGCCCGCCGAAGTGGCGCCGGTGTACGTCATGCTCGCCTCCGACGAAGGCAGCTACGTCTCCGGGGCCCGCATCGCGGTCACCGGCGGACAGCCCATCCTGTAGGCGGCCATGGACTGGTACCCGCTGCGGCTCACCACGCCGGTCAAACAGCACCTCTTCGGCGGCCGGACCATCCCGGACCGGCTCGGGCGTACCGGTCTGCCCCCGGGCCGGATCGCCGAGACGTGGGAGGTCAGTGATGTCGACGGCGACGAGTCGCGCGTACGGGAGGGGCAGCTGCGCGGCAGCACACTGCGCGAGCTGACCGAGCGGGACCCGGAGGGTCTGGTGGGCCGGGGCTGGCGCGGGCGACGCTTTCCCCTGCTGACGAAGTTCATCGACGCGGCAGGCCCTCTGCCGGTGCACCTGCACCCCGACGACTGCGCCGCGCGCGGTCAGGGCGAGCCGAACGGCAAGACCGAGGCGTGGCACATCCTTGAAGCCGAGCCGGGCGCCACCGCCCTGGTCGGCGTGCGGCCGGGCGTCACGGGGGAGGAGCTGCGACGCGCGCTGCTGGCACAGGACTTCGACGCCGTGATGCGCCGCCTGCCCGTGCGTGCCGGGGAGACCCTGTACGTCCCGGCCGGCACCCTGCACAGCTTCGGTCCCGGCACGCTCGTCTACGAGATCGAGCAGACCTCCGACCTCCAGGAGCACGCGATGCGGCACCGCATGGAGGACGGGGCCGCGCTCTCCGACGAAGAGTGGCACGCCAACATCGAGGCGCTCCTGAAGCAGTGGAAGCCCGATCGCCGACCGGATTTCGTCCCTGGGCTGCGCCTTCCCGTCGGCGACGGCGTCGACCGGGTGTTCCTGTGCGCCGGCCCGTACTTCGCCCTGGAACGCTGGCGTGTACGGAGCGGAGCCGTGCTCGACCACGGCTTCGGCACCGCGCACATCCTCAGCAACGCGGGAGCGCCGGCCACCGTGACCTGCGCCGGTGAGGCGCTGGAGCTGGGCCGGGCACAGACGGTACTGCTGCCCGCCGCCCTCGGGGAAGTGCGCGTCCAGGGCCCCGCCGACGTACTCGTCGGCTACCTGCCCGACCTCGAACGCGACATCCGCCGCCCCCTGGCCACCGCGGGCCACGGGCCGCACGTCGTGGCCACGCTCGGCGAAGACCTTTCCTGACCTCACACCATCCGGATGTCTTACGGTTTCCGGAAGGCGCCCGGACTTTCCGGGTGTCCAGTGACGGGGAGGTGGGGATGGTGGCCGGGGAAGGCACTCAGCGCAAGGCAGCCACTCAGCGCAAGACAGGCACCCAGCGCAGTACAGGCACCCAGCGCAAGACGGGCACGCGGGGCCCGGACGGGGTGGCGAAGGTGACGATCGCCGAGATCGCCCGGGAAGCCGGCGTGTCCGTGCCGACCGTTTCACGCGTCGTCAACGGACGTTCGGACGTCTCGTCCGCGACCCGCGCCCGCATCGAGGACCTCCTGCACCGGCACGGCTACCGGCGTCGGCCGTCCGCGCCCGGGGCCCGGGCGGCACTGCTCGACCTGGTCTTCAACGACCTGGACAGCCCGTGGGCCGTCGAGATCATCCGGGGTGTGGAGGAGGTCGCACACGAGGCGGGTGTCGGCACGGTGGTCTCCGCGATCCACGACCGGGCGGGCGCCGCGCGACAGTGGATGACCAATCTGCGGGCCCGCGCCTCCGACGGAGTGATCCTCGTGACGTCGGTGCTCGAACCGGGCCTCCACGACGAACTGCGCAGGCTGGGCGTGCCGTTGGTGGTGATCGACCCGGCCGGGTCCCCCGCCACCGAGGCGCCGACCGTCGGCGCCACGAACTGGGCGGGCGGGATGGCGGCGACCGAGCACGTGCTCCAGCTCGGGCACCGGCGCATCGGCTTCATCGAGGGCCCGCCGCGACTGCTGTGCTCACGGGCCCGGCTCGACGGCTACCGGGCCGCGCTCGACGTGGCCGGGGCCGCCGTCGACGACGCGCTCGTGGTGCCCGGTGACTTCTACCACGAGTCCGGATTCACCGGCGCCGGGCGGCTGTTGGACCTCGATGAACCGCCGACCGCGATCTTCGCCGCGAGCGACCAGATGGCGCTCGGCGCGATCGAGGCACTGCGCCGTCGCGGCCTGCGGGTGCCGGAGGACATGAGCGTCGTCGGCTTCGACGACCTGCCGGAGGTGCGCTGGTCGTCGCCGCCCCTCACGACGGTCCGGCAACCCCTGTCCGACATGGGCAAGGTGGCGGCGCGGATGCTGCTCGACCTCGCGCGGGACGTCGAGTTGGCGTCGCCGCGGGTGGAACTCGCGACCGAGCTTGTGGTCCGCGCGAGCACCGCGCCACCGCGCCTCGCATAGCCGGAACGGCGCCCCGCACAGCGAAACAGCGCCCCGCACAGCGAAACAGCGCCCCGCACAGCAGAACCACGCCCCGCCTAGCGGAACAGCACACACCGGGGGCGTCAACGCCCGTTTCTGTCAGGGCCGTTGACGCCCCCGACGTATGCCCGTAACTTCCATGGCCATCTACCGATAATTCTCGGAACTATTCCGGAAGGTGCGCCATGCCAGCCTTCGACCGAGCCGTCACGTCCGCGTCCGGCGCCGCGTTGTCAGCTCTCTCCCGCCGCCGGTTCCTGGGGGCCGCGTCAGCGGCGGGACTGGGCGCGGCCGGCCTCTCCGCCTGTTCGGACTCCGGGTCCACCACCACCGACAGCGAGGGCAGGACCGTCGTGGAGTGGTGGAACATCCAGACCACGGAGCCGTCGAAGTCCGTCTGGCCCGAGCGGGCCAAGGCGTTCGAGGCCGAGCACCCCGATGTGCGCATCAAGCTCGTCACGATGGAGAACGACGCCTACAAGTCGAAGATGACGGCGCTGACCAGTTCCGGAAAACTGCCGGACATCTATCACACCTGGGGCGGCGGCGTGCTCGAACAGCAGGTCGACGCCGGTCTCGTCGAGGAGCTGACCCCGTCCATCAAGCCCTGGGCGGACACGCTCATGCCGGCTTCGCTGAAGCCGTACGAGATCGACGGGAAGACGTACGCCGTGCCCTTCGAGATCGGGGCGGTGGGCTTCTGGTACAACAAGGCGCTGTTCGCCGAGGCCGGCATCGAGACGCCGCCCGCCACCTGGGCCGCTTACCTCGACACGGTCGAGAAGCTGAAGAGCGCCGGGCTCACCCCCATCGCCCTCGCGGGCAAGGAGAAGTGGCCCGGCATGTACTACTGGGCCTACCTGTCCATGCGGATCGCCGGAGTCGACGGCATGCGGAAGGCCGCTGACGCCGAGGACTTCACCGGCGACGACTTCGTCAAGGCGGGCGAGCACCTCGAGGAACTCGTCTCGCTCCGGCCGTTCCAGAAGGGCCACCTCGGTGCCGCGTACGCCACGCCCAACGGCGAGGCGGCCACCATGGGCAACGGCAAGGCGGCGATGGAGCTGATGGGCCAGTGGGCGCCCGTCGCGCAGGCCGACGCGGGCAAGGGCATCGGTGAGGACCTCGGGTTCTTCCCGTTCCCCGCGGTCGCCGGCGGCAAGGGCGCCCTCACTGACGTCTTCGGCGGAGGAGGCGGCTACGCGGTGCGCAAGGGCGCGCCCGAGGCGGCCGTCGACTTCCTGCGGTTCTTCATGACGGCCGAATCCGACCGCATCCTCGTGAAGGAGGCCTCGATCATGCCGGTCGTCAAGGACGCGACGAGCGCTCTGACCGACCGCAATCTCAAGCTCGTCTCCGACACCGTCGACAAGGCCACCGGCTTCCAGCTCTACCTCGACCAGGCGTACCCGCCCGCCGTCGGCCAGGAGATCAACGACTCGGTCGCCGCCCTGATCGCCGGGTC
This sequence comes from Streptomyces sp. NPDC018029, assembly GCF_044327655.1. Taxonomy (NCBI): domain Bacteria; kingdom Bacillati; phylum Actinomycetota; class Actinomycetes; order Kitasatosporales; family Streptomycetaceae; genus Streptomyces; species Streptomyces sp. NPDC018029. The sequence continues at coordinate 529,158 of NZ_JBIRFV010000006.1, forward strand.
CAAGTCACCTGAGCAGGTGGCCCGTTCGATCACCCAGGTCGCGAAGAGCCAGTGACCGACATGACCTCCACGTACGTGAAAGCCCCCGAGCCCGCGGCCCCGCCGCGGCCGCCGGACACGAGACCGGGGCGGCCGATGGCCCGCCGGGCCGCCGACTGGCTGACCGCCTTCTGCTTCACCCTGCCCGCCCTGCTCCTGTTCGGCGCGCTCGTGCTCGCCCCGATCCTGTACGCCCTCTACGTCAGCCTCTTCAACTGGGGCGGATTCGGGTCCCCTTCGGACTACGTCGGCCTCGACAACTACAGCCGGCTCATCCACGACCCGGTCTTCCTCGGTGACCTGTGGCGGGGCCTGCTGCTCGTACTGTTCTCGGTGTGCGTGCAGCTGCCGTTCGCGCTCGGCATGGCCGTGCTGCTCAACCGGAAACTGCGCGGACGGGCCCTGTACCGAGTGCTGTTCTTCGCCCCCTACGTCCTGTCCGAGGTCGTCACCGGCGTCCTCTTCTCCATGATCTTCGCGCCGGACGACGGGCTCGCCGACAAGGTGCTCGGCTCGGTCGGCCTGGACGGCCTCGGCGGACTGTGGTTCGCCGACCAGGACCACGTGCTGCCGACGCTGTTCCTCGTCATGACATGGAAGTACTTCGGCTTCCACATGATGCTGTACCTGGCCGGGCTGCAGGGCGTCCCTGCCGAACTGCACGAGGCGGCCCGCATCGACGGCGCGAGCCCCTGGCAGCGCTTCCGCCACATCACCCTGCCGCTGCTCGGGCCGACGATCCGCATCAGCGTCTTCCTCTCCGTGATCGGCGCCATCCAGCTCTTCGACCTGGTGTGGGTGGTCACGCAGGGCGGCCCCGACCACCACTCCGAGACCATGGCCGTGACCATGTTCCAGTTCGGCTTCAAGCGCTACCAGATCGGCTACGCCAGCGCGATCAGCATCGCCATGTTCCTCATCAGCCTCGTCTTCGCCCTCATCTACCAGCGATCCGTGCTGCGCCGCGACACCCAAGGAGCCCTCACCACCATGCGAGCCTCCCGATGAGCGCGGGCGTGCGCAGGAAGCTGCGCTCCGTGCCGTTGTACGTGACGCTGTGGCTGGTCGGCGCCGTCATGGTCACGCCGCTGCTGTACGCGTTCGTCTCCGGGTTCAAGTCCACCGACCAGCTCTCCCGCAACACCTTCGGCCTGCCCTCGCCCTGGGTGACCTCCAACTACACCGACGTACTGGCCTCCGGCTCGTTCTGGCGCATGCTGGGCGCCTCCACGCTGATCGCCGTCGGCACGACCGTGCTGACGGTGGGCGCCGCGGCCCTCGCCGCCTTCGCGCTCGCCCGTTTCGCCTTCCGTGGCCGGGAGGTGCTCTTCACGCTCTTCGCCGTGGGGCTGATGTTCCCGTTCGCCGTGGCGATCCTGCCGCTGTTCGTCCTGCTGCGCACCTTCGGGCTGCTCGACAACCCCTGGGGCGTGATCCTGCCGCAGGCCGCGTTCGGACTGCCCATGACCATCGTCATCCTGCGCGGCTTCTTCCGGGAGATCCCCGGCGAACTGGAGGAGGCCGCCACCCTCGACGGCTGCTCCGCGTTCGGCTTCTTCTGGCGGATCCTGCTGCCCATGGCACGGCCCGCACTCGGCACCGTGTCCATCCTCGCCATCGTCGGCAGCTGGAACAACTTCCTGCTCCCGCTACTGGTGTTCAGCGAACAGTCCTGGTGGACGATCCCCATCGGCGTCCAGCAGTTCCAGGGCCAGTACGGCACCGACATCGCCCGCGTCTTCGCGTACCTCGTCCTCGCCATGGTGCCCGCCCTCGCGTTCTACGCGGTCGCCGAACGGCAGTTGATCGGGGGCATCACCACGGGCGCCACCAAGGGCTGAGCCCACAGCCGCGAACACGCCCGTCCCACCACGTACTTGAGGAGTTCCATGGTCGAGCCATGGCAGGACACCACCCTGCCCGCCCACGTCAGGGCGGCAGACCTGCTCGCCAGGATGACCGCCGAGGAGAAGACCGCCCAGCTGACCAGCGTATGGATCGGCGCCGATGCCGATGCCGACGGCGGCGGAGCCTCCGACGTCGCCCCCGGCCAGCACACCTATGCGGCCCGCAGCGCCGCCCTCGACGCCCTGCTGCCTCACGGTCTCGGCCACCTCACCCGGCCCTTCGGCACCGTGCCCGTCGCACCCGCCGAGGGCGTCGCCCGCCTCGCCGAACTGCAGCGCACGATCCGTGCGGGCAATCGGTTCGCCCTGCCCGCGATCGCCCACGAGGAGTGCCTGACCGGGTTCACCGCCTGGCAGGCCACCGTCCTTCCGACGCCGCTGGCCTGGGGTGCCACCTACGACCCCGCGCTGATCACCGAGATGGCGCAGGCCGTCGGTGTGTCGATGCGGGCCGTCGGCGTCCACCAGGGGCTCGCCCCGGTCCTGGACGTCGTACGGGATCCGCGCTGGGGCCGGACCGAGGAGACGATCGGCGAGGATCCCTACCTCGTCGGCACCATCGGCACCGCGTATGTGCGCGGCCTGCAGTCGGCGGGAATCGTCGCCACGCTCAAGCACTTCGCCGGGTACTCGGCCTCGCGCGCCGCCCGCAACCACGCGCCCGCCTCGCTCGGCCCGCGGGAGCTCGCCGACGTGATCGTGCCGCCGTTCGAGATGGCGGTACGCGATGGCGGTGCCCGCTCCGTGATGCCCGCCTACAACGACGTCGACGGCCTGCCCGCCCACGCCCACGGCGGACTGCTCACACAACTCCTGCGTACGCGATGGCAGTTCACCGGCACCGTGGTGTCGGACTACTACGGCGTCTCGCTCCTTGAGGAGGCGCACCGGATCGCCGCCGACGAGGGCCGTGCCGCACGGCTCGCGCTGGCGGCCGGTGTCGACGTGGAGCTGCCGGCGGCGCGCTGCTTCGACCCTGCCGCCCCGCCGCCCGAAGACCTGCTCGACCGTGCCGCACTGCGTGTCCTCACGCAGAAGTGCGAACTGGGGTTGCTCGACCCCGACTGGGAGCCCGTCATGGACGGGGTGCCTGGCACGGACGGAGAGACGGTCGACCTGAACCCCCCGCACCTGCGGGAACTGGCGCGCAAGGTCGCCGAGGAGTCGGTCGTCCTGCTCGCCAACGACTCCGGGGTGCTGCCGCTGGGTGCCGGGCCGCGCATCGCCGTCGTCGGTCCGCTCGCCGACGAGCAGGCCGCCATGCTCGGCTGCTACACGTTCCCCCGGCACGTGGGCGTGCACCATCCCGAACTGCCCACCGGTGTCCAGGTGCCGACGCTCGCCGAGGCGTTGCGCGCCGAGTTCCCGGACGCCGTGTTCGTCGACGATCCGGCGGCGGCCGACGTCTGCCTGGCCGTCGTGGGAGACCGGTCGGGCCTGTTCGGCCGCGGCTCCTCGGGCGAGGGCTGCGATGCCGAGGACCTCCAACTCCCGTACGGGCAGGGAGAGATACTGGACGAGGCGATGGCCTCCGGAGTGCCGGTCGTCATCGTCGTACTCAGCGGAAGACCGTACGCACTCGGCCGCTGGGCCGACCGGGCCGCCGCCGTCGTCCAGGCGTTCTTCCCCGGGCAGGAGGGCGGCGGCGCCGTCGCGGGCGTCCTCTCCGGCCGCGTCAACCCCTCCGGGCGCTTGCCCGTCGGGGTGCCGCGCAGCCCGGGCGGTCAGCCCGCACCGTACCTCGCACCGCCGCTCGGCCGGCACGGCTTCCCCAGCTCCGTGGACCCGACACCCCTGTACCCGTTCGGGCACGGCCTGTCGTACACCACGTTCAGCTGGAGCCAACCGCTGTGCGACACATGGGAGTTCGCCACCGATGGCGAGACCGCGCTGCGGCTGACCGTCCGCAACACCGGCCACCGTCCCGGAACCGAAGTCGTCCAGCTCTATCTGCACGACCCGGTCGGCACCGTCGCCCGCCCCGAGGTCCGCCTCGTCGGCTACGCCCGGGTGCCCCTGGAGGCCGGCGCGTCGGCCGAGGTGCACGCCACGTTCCCCGCCGACCTCGCCGCGTACACCGGCGCCGACGGCCGGCGCGTCGTCGAACCCGGCGCCCTCGAACTGCGCATCGCCGCCTCCAGCGCCCATGTCCACCACACCGTGCCGCTCACCCTGACCGGGCCGGTGCGTGAGGTGGGGCACGAGCGCCGGATGTCGTGCGAGACGCGGGTCAAGTAGACCGCGCGGGGAAACAGCCGCTCCGCATGTCCGGAGCTGTTCACCACCGACCGTCCGCCGCATTCCTGACAGAAAGCCGAGGTACCGTCATGCGCCGCAGACTGCACGCTCTATGGGCAGCGCTCCTCTCACTGCCGCTGGCGCTCGCCGCCGCACCGGCCCACGCGGCCGACCCGACGACCATGACCAACGGGTTCTACGTGGACCCCGACTCGAGCGCGAAGCGGTGGGTCGCCGCCAACCCCGGTGACGGCCGGGCGCCTGCCATCAATGCCTCCATCGCCAACACCCCGACGGCCCGCTGGTTCGGCTCGTGGAGCGGCAGCATCGGTACCGCCACCGGCGCGTACGTCGGCGCGGCGGACGCCCGGGACAAGCTGCCCCTCCTCGTCGCCTACAACATATACAACCGCGACTACTGCGGCGGGCACTCCGCGGGCGGAGCCGCCTCGCCGGCCGCCTACGCGGACTGGATCGCCCGGTTCGCGGGCGGCATCGCCGACCGCCCGGCCGTCGTCGTCCTCGAACCGGACTCCCTCGGGGACTACGGCTGCATGACCCAGGCCCAGATCGACGAACGCGAGACCATGCTCACCGGCGCGCTCACCGAGTTCAACCGCAGGGCCCCCAACACCTGGGTCTATCTCGACGCAGGCAACCCGGCCTGGGCGAGCGCGGCGACCATGGCCCGGCGCCTCCACGAAGCCGGTGTCCGACAGGCCCACGGCTTCTCGCTCAACGTCTCCAACTACCTGACCACGGCCGAGAACACCGCGTACGGCAACGCCGTGAACAGTGAACTCAAGGTCCGCTACGGCTACACCAAGCCGTTCGTCGTGGACACGAGCCGCAACGGCAACGGCTCCAACGGCCAGTGGTGCAACCCCGCGGGTCGCCGTATCGGCACCCCCACCCAGCTGGGCGGTGGCGCGGAAATGCTCCTGTGGATCAAGGTCCCGGGTGAGTCCGACGGCGACTGCGGCGTCGGAGCCGGCTCCTCGGCCGGCCAGTTCCTCCCCGAGGCCGCCTACAAGATGATCTACGGCTACTGATCCGGGACACGACGCAAGCCGGGTCAATCATGCCCGGGCGGACGGCATCCGGGTATATGTGGAACTCCTCGTTCCGAGCGCCCCTACGCCATGAGGAATTCCCATGTCCCTGCGCCAGGTCACCGCCACGTCCATCGGCACCGCACTGCTCCTGCTCACCGCCCCGGCCACCGACGCGTTCGCCGACCCCCGGATTCCCCGGCTTCCCGGGGAGACGGTGACCGTGGACCCGACCGGCAGGCTCGCCGCGGACGGCACCGTCACTCTCTCCGGCACCTACCGCTGTTCGGGTGGAGCGGGCCCGGTCTTCGTGTCTTCCTCGGTGCGCCAGAGTTCCGCCGTTGTCCGACATGGCATCGGCGGCACTCGCGCGGTCTGCGACGGCGCGGAGCACCGCTGGCAGAACAGCGGCCGTACCACATCCAAGCTGGAACCGGGCGCGGCTCATGTCGAGGCGACCGTGATGGAGCTGGACACCCGCAGCGGCCTCCCGCTGCCGAAGTTCCACGCGATTGGGCGGCAGGACGTCACCCTCGTCCGCGCCTGACGGGTTTCGGACAACCACCTGGCCGGGGCCGGACATTCCGCCGGGAGCGGTCCGTGCCGCCGGTGCGCGGGGGCGAGGATCTCGCCGCCACCGCTCCGGTGGATCTCGACACGGACCGCCCCAGGGGGATTGACCATGACCGCGCACATACGGACCGGCAACGACAAGCGGACGGCGCGCTGGCGCCGGGCTCTGGTGGTCGCCGTGGCGCTGACCGCCGCGAGCACCACGCTGACCGCGGTGCCGCAGCAAGCCCGTGCGGCGCTGCCGCCGCAGACCATCGCGGACCCGGTGCACTACTGGAACGACGTGCTCATGGAGGTCGTACGAAGAGAGGGCGGCGGTCCCGGCCCGATGGCCAGGTCCGCCGCGATGCTGAACGCCGCCATCTACGACGCGGAGTCCTCCTACCAGCTCAAGTGGAAGGGCAAGATCACGTCCGAGCCCTACATACGCGCCGACAAGTACGCGGGCTGGGTCGAGGGGCCTGACGAGGAGGAGCGGGTCGTCGGACGGACGGCCTACAACATCCTGCTCGGGCTCTACCCGGGGCAGACCCACTACCTGGACGCGCGGTTCCGCGAGCGCTTCGGCACCGAGCCGACCGGGTTCGACCTCCTCGACACGACGATCGTCGGGCCGATGGTCAAGCAGATGCGGGACGCCCGTAACGCCGACGGATCCGACAACGACGAGAAGTACGTCGCGGACAACAAGCCCGGCGCCTGGCGGCCCACCAGCTACCCCGACATGGTCGACCCCAGCTGTACCCAGGCCAGCCAGGCCGTGACCCCGTTCTGGGGGCAGGTCAAACCCTTCGCACTGACCTCGGGCTCGCAGTTCCGGCCGCCGACCCCCGGCTTGTACGGCACCTACGAGAAGCTGCTGGCCAGCGACGCCTACAAGCAGCAGGTCGAAGTGGTGCGCAAGGCCGGCGCCGACGGGCCCACCGCCAAGACCCCCGAGATCAACCGCACCACGGAACAGGAAGCGGTGGCCTGGTTCTGGGCCAACGACGAGGACGGCACGTACAAGCCGCCGGGGCAGCTGCTCCAGGCCACCCGTGAGGTCGCGACCCAGCAGAAGCTCAACACGTACGAGAACGCCCGTCTGTTCGCACTCGTCTCCATCGCGATGGCGGACGCGGGGATCGCGGTGCGGGACGTGAAGTTCCTGACCCAGATCGACCTGTGGCGGCCGGTCTCCGCCATCCGCGACAGCGGCCTGGACCGCGAGTGGAAGCCCCTGCTCAAGACGCGCGCAGGCGTGAACGTGACGCCGTGCTTCCCGGCCTGGGCCTCCGGACACGCGACCTTCGGCGCCGCCTGGGCCGGCGTGATGAAGCGCTACTTCCGCAACGACGACATCGCCTTCACCATGACCACCGACGAACCGCAGTCCCCGATCAAGTCCCGCTCGTTCACCAGCTTCAGCCAGGCCGCCAAGGAGGACGCCCAGAGCCGGGTCTGGCTCGGTGTCCACTTCCCGTGGGACGCCGAGGACGGCCTCGTACTCGGCGACAAGATCGCCAACCACGTCTTCACGACCAAGCTGCGCAAGCTCTGAGGCCTGTCGGGCAGCCGGTCGGCACGACGACCGGCTGCCGTCACGCCGAAGCCTGCCACTCCGTGGGCGACATGCCGTAGGTGGCCCGGAACACCCGGCTGAAGTGTGACGCGCTGGCGAAACCCCAACGGTGCGCCACAGCGGCGACGGCGAGCCTGCGCTCCGGTGCCCGGCTCAGCTCGTGTCGGCAGGCCTCGAGTCGGCGCAGCCGTATGAGCCGGCTCACTGTCGTGCCCTCGCTCCGGAAGAGCTTGTGCAGATAGCGGACGGAGATGTGGTGGGCGCGCGCGATCGACTCCGGTGACAGGTCCGGATCGGCGAGGTGCAGCTCGATGAAGGTCCGGATGCGTGAGAGCGTCGTCTGCGCACCGACGCCTGAGGCGTCGGCGCGCTCCTCCTCGACGAACTCCGTGACGAGTGCGGCGAGGAGATCCACGGCGTTGCGGGCGAGCCGGTGGCCGATGTGCGTCTGGTGGAACGCCGTCTCAGCGGCGAGCGCGGAGAGAAAGCTGGACACCAGCGCTCCCACACCGTCTCCGCAGCGGAGAGGCGCCCCCATGACCCGGCGCAGATCGGACTCGGCGACCTCCAGGTGGCGTCGCGGCACACGGAAGACCGTCAGCCGGAACCGCTCGCCGAAGCGAGGGGCGTCACGCAGCCGCGTGTCGCAGAAGACCATGTCACCCGGTTGCAGGAAGGCGTCGCCTCCGTCGTGACAGACCGCGACTGAACCGTGGACATGCAGGGCGACGTACAGGACATCTTCGTGGCCGGCCTCCGACAGCCAGGGCGGGACGGCGGTCTGCCTGTCGTCGGAACACAGCACGGAGGCCCGCAGCGAGCCGAGGCCGTCCGTGCCGGTCACTTGTCGACGACGCATCTGCGGCCCGGTAAAGATTGCTGACATGTGGGCAAGCGTGCCTTCGCACCGGGGACGGACGCATCAGTCGGCCGACTGGTCTGCCGTACGTTACGTCGCCTCCTCACTTCGCCGCCGTAGCAGGTACTTGTGCCGGCCGGACAGCACGAGCTCGCCGCGCTGGTTGTGGATGGTGGCCGCGGTGACCACGACCCCGTTGTCGTCCTGATGTTGCAGGCCGGTGATGGTGAGCGCCGGGTACAGGGTGTCTCCGGAGTGCACTTCGGCCAGGAAGGTGCAGGATAGTTCTAGGAAGCTGATGAACACCTCTCCGATGAAGTGGGGGAACAGGGTGGCGCCCGGCGCGGTGAAGGCGAGCACCTGCAGGCCGTGCACCACCGGCGCCGAGTGCCCGTGCTTGCGTGCCCATTCGGCGTCGTAATGCACCGGGTGATTGTCCGCGGAGACGGTCTGAAAGGCCGCGGCGTGAGCGTCCGTCAGGGTGCGGCTGGGGGCTCGGAAGACTTCACCGACGCGTAGGTCCTCGAAGGATCTGGCCGGGACGACCAGGAATGTTCCGGGGTCGAACTCGGGCGGCTCGGTGACTGGTGCCTGCCGTGTGTCCTGCTGGGTCATCGACTCTGTCCTCTCGTTCGGGGTCTCTAGCGGGCCGGGGTGATCCGGGCGGCCAAGAGGTTGGGGTCGTTGTTGGTGAAGTAGGCGCCGCTGGCTATGTAGGCCTTGTTGCCGCGCACGGCGAGCGAGGTCGGGTTCTCCAGGCCGTCGGCGCCGGTCAGTACGACGGTGTGGCTGCCGTCCGGCCTGACGCGGGCCACCTCGTTGTCCGCGTTGATCGCGGCCAGGAGCGTGGTGCCGGGGCCGGTGAACGCGAAGTCGTCGATGTTGGTCAGGCCGGTGGCCCGGGTCTCGACGCGGCCTGCGGCGCCGTACCGGGTGACGGGGATGCGCAGCACGGTGCCCTTGTCCAGGTTGGACACCCAGACCGCCCCCTTGTGGACCTTGATGCCGTTGGCTCCGAGGAACCCGGTGGCGGCCAGTTCGGGTGCGGTGGTCCAGCGGGCGGGCTTGCCCCCGGTGACGGGCACCCGCCACACCGTGCCGAGGACCGAGTCGGCCACGTACAACCGGCCTTCGTGCCGGTCGAGGGCGAGGCCGTTGGGCAGGCCGTCGGCCGGGAGCGCGGCGATGCGCTGCGGGGTGCCGCCGGGGCGCAGACGCCACAGTCCGGTCAGGTCGCTGCTGCCGGTGGCGTACAGGAAGTAAAGGGTTCCGTCATGGGCACGGACGATGCCGCCGAGGAAGGGCGAGGAGAGGGCAGGGGTCTCCGCGCCGACCGGGGGCTCGGGGAGAGTGGCGAGAACCTGTACGCGGCCGTCGCGGTGGACGCGGGCCACTTGACGGCTGTAGGCGAAGGTGACGACGGCACTGCCGCCGGGCTCCAGGGTGATGTTCTCCGGGCGCTGTCCGTCGGCCATGTTCAGGTGGGCCACGAAGCGCACGTGCGGCTTCGGGGCGGCGGTGGCCGCCGCCGTGGCGCCGGCCGCGGTCATGGTGAGCGCCGCCGCGACGGCGGAGGCCAGGAGGCGGGTGCGCGTGCCTGTCAGGAATCCGGGCATGGGGGTCTCTTCTCTTTGTCTTCGATGGGTGGTCGATTACGGGAAACTCGGGAAACGCCGGAACTCGGAGAGGGTCAGGCGACGAACCGTTGTCGGAGTTCGCCGATGCCCTCGACGGCACTGACGAGCTCGTCGCCGACGGACAGCCAACGCTGAGGCGTGCGGCCGAGGCCGACACCGGCCGGTGTGCCGGTGAAGATGACGTCTCCCGGCAGCAGCGGCAGCACATCGGACAGCTTGGCGACAAGGGCCGGCACGGAGAAGATCAGCTGCCGGGTACGGCCACGCTGCACCTCCTCACCGTTGACGGCGCAGGTCAACTCCAGGTCGTCGGGGTCATCGAACTCGTCAGGGGTCACCAGCCAGGGGCCCGTCGGAGCGAAGCCCGGGTAGGACTTGCCGAGGCTGAACTGGGGGGCAGGGCCGCCCATCTGCAGGACGCGTTCGGAGATGTCCTGGCCGACCGTCAGGCCCGCGACGTGGTCCCAGGCGTCGGCTTCGGGCACCCGGCGCGCTTCCTTGCCGACAACCACCACCAGCTCCACCTCCCAGTCGGTGTGGCTGTCCCGTGGCAGCGTCACCTCGGTCACCGGGCCGGTGAGAGCGGTCGCGAACTTGGTGAAGACCGGCGGCATGCCCTCGGGCGTGGTGAATCCGGCCTCGACGACGTGCTCCCTGTAGTTGAGTCCGATGGCGAAGAGCTGGCGCGGGGCCGGCGCGGGCGCACCGAGGTCCGCGGGGTCGAAGGGGACGCCGTCGAGGTCGGCCCGGGCGGCCCAGGTGCGGAACTCGTCCCAGCGGGAGTAGACCGCCTGTGGGTCGGAGGAGAACAGGCCGCCGCTGGCGGTGTGCACGTCGGCTGCCAGGCCGTGGGTGATCACGACCAGTCGGCCGGCGAGATGGGCGATGCGCAAGGCGCGCTCCCTGTCAGGTGGAAGGTCGGGTGGCACGTTCCAGTGCGAGCAGCACGGATTGGTAGGGGCGGCCCGTGGCGTGCTCCATGCCGAGCTCGCAGGTGCGGTTGGCCGACAGATAGGCGTCAAACGTGCCCGAGGAGACTTCGGCTGCCTCGTGTGCTGTCGCCGCCTCGGTCAGTTCCTTGTGCAGCAGCCCCCGGTCACCGGCGAAGCCGCAGCACTCCGCGTAGACGGGCACGCTGACGTCCCGCGCGATGAACTCGGCGACGGCCCGCAACTGGTCGACGTCCTTCAGGTGACGCATGGAGCAGGTGGGGTGGAGCACCGCGCTGTCGATCGGGTCGGTGACGTCGAGGTGCGGCAGCAGTTCGGTGGCGGCCCAGACGACGGAGTCCACCACGGTGAGAGCGCGGTGCCTGCGCGCGTTCTCGGCCGTCAGATACGGCGTGACCTCCTGCCCGATGCCGAGTGTGCAGGACGACGCGTCGACGATGAGCGGCAGGCGTCCGGCGTCGGTCCACTCCCAGGCCCGCTCGACTATGCGGTTCGCCATGACGGTGTTTCCGTCGTCGTACCCCTTGGAGTGCCAGATGGTGGCGCAGCACGAACCGGCCATGTCCGACGGTATCCACACCGGCCGCCCGGCACGCCGGGAGACCTCGACGATCGCCTCGGGCAGGGTGGGCCCGGCCACGCCGTCGGGTCCCGCGAAGATTCGGTTGACGCAGGCGACGTAGTAGACGGCAACGGCTGTCCCGCGGGCCGTGCCGGGCAGTTGCGTACGCGCCGGGGACGGTACGGCGGAAATCCACTCCGGCACCAGGTCGGGCGAGACCACCTTGCGGGCGGCGGAGGTGACGCGTCCCAGGACCTGGTCGCCGACATGGTCCGCGATGCCGAGGGCGGTCCTGACCGATGACTCCACGAGGGAGAACCGCTCCGCGACCCGGGCCGCGTTCCGTTCCTCCCGCTCGGAGTGCCGCTGGTGGCGGAACGCCTTCATCATGGCGCCGGTGTCGATCCCGACCGGGCAGGCCGTCTTGCAGGTCGAGTCGCCGGCGCAGGTGTCGACCGCGTCGTATCCGTAGGACTCAAGGAGGCTCTCCAGGGCGGCGGAGCCGTTGGGCTGGCGCAGCATCTCGCGCCGCAGGACGATCCGTTGACGCGGCGTGGTGGTGAGGTCGCGGCTCGGGCAGACGGGCTCGCAGAAGCCGCACTCGATGCACGGGTCGGCGACCGCCTCGATGGTGGGGATGGTCTTGAGTCCCTGAAGATGGGCTTCGGGGTCGCGGTTCAGGACCACGCCGGGGGCGAGTACCCCCGCGGGGTCGAGGGTCTGTTTGACCTGCCACATCAACCTGGTCGCACGGGCGCCCCACTCGGCTTCGAGGAACGGCGTCATGTTGCGGCCGGTGGCGTGCTCGGCCTTGAGCGAGCCGTCGAACCGGCGTACCACCATGGTGCAGAACTCGTCCATGAAGTCGGCGTAGCGCTCGACCTCCTCCGGACGGGCGGCGTCGAAGGCGAGCAGGAAGTGCAGGTTGCCGTGGGCCGCGTGGCCGGCCACCGCGGCGTCGAAGCCGTGTCGGCGCTGCAGCTCGGCCAGGGCCTCACACGCCTCGGCCAGACGGGCGGGCGGTACCGCGAAGTCCTCGGTGATCAGCGTGGACCCGGCGGGCCGTGCCTTGCCGACCGCCGTCATGAACGCCTCGCGGGCGTGCCAGTACGTCCGGATCGTGGCCGGGTCCTCGACGAAGCGGTTGGTGACGGAAGCCACCGGGGCCACCAGCGTCAGGTTCGCCAGGACAGCGGCGGCGGCCTGCCGGTAGGCCTCGCGGGCCGCCGCGTCCGCGGCGCGGAACTCCACGAGGAGTGCCGCGGTGTCCCCTGGGATGTCGGCCCAGTCGGCGGGGACTCCCTCGACGCTCGCACAGGCACGGAGAGTGTTGCCGTCCATCACCTCCACGGCGCGGGCTCCGGCGTCGTTGAACAGCGGTACCGCGGCCGCGGCGGCGGCGAGGTCGGGGAAGAACAACAGCGCCGTGTGGGTGAGCCGGTCCAGGGAGACCGTCCGGAACACCGTCTCGGCGATGAAGCCGAGCGTGCCCTGGGAGCCGACCATCAGCCCGCGCAGGATCTGCACGGGGGTGGAGCCGTCCAGGAAGGCGTCGAGACGGTAGCCGTTGGTGTTCTTCAACGCGTACTTCGCGCGGATCCGGGCGACCAACTCGGTGTCGGCCTCGATCTCGCCCTTGAGCGACAGCAGCCCCGCCCACAGCTCGGGCTCGGCCTCCCGGAGGCGCGCGTCGGCGTCCGGAGCCGCAGTGTCGACGATCGTGCCGGACGGCAGGACCACAGTGAGGGACGACAGCAGGCGGTAGGAGTTGCGGGTGACTCCTGCGGTCATGCCCGAGGCGTTGTTGGCGACCACCCCGCCGACGGTGCAGGCGCTGGAACTCGCCGGGTCGGGGCCCAGCAGCCGGCCGTGACGGGACAGGGTGATGTTGGCGCGTCCCACGGTGGTACCCGGCCCGATCCTGGCTTCCTTCCCGCCGTCCAGCACCTCGACCCCGGTCCAGTGGCGGCGCACGTCGACCAGGATGTCCTTGCCCTGGGCCTGGCCGTTGAGCGAGGTCCCGGCCGCCCGGAAGACGATCTCGCGGTCCTGCTCGTGGGCGTACCGCAGCACCGCGGCCACGTCCTCGACGTGCTCGGCGATCACGACCACTTGGGGCACGAAGCGGTAGGGGCTGGCGTCCGAGGCGTACTTCACCAGGTCCGACAGGGTGTGCAGCACCTTGTGGGAGCCCAGCAGGCGGATCAGGTCGTCCCGCAGGGCCTCGGGAGCACCCGACGCCCGTTCGTCGGGCACCCGGTCGGTGGCAGGGGGCCGGGTCTGCCGCGGGCGCAGCTTTCCCGGTTCCGGATCGAGCAGGGCCATACGGCTCTCCTTTCCATGGCGAGGTATGTCGTCCGGGGGCGGGTCCGGTCAGTGGTGGGAGCGGACGGAGCGGACCGCGCGCAGGATCAGGCCGGTGACGGGGCCGGGATCGCTCACCGCGGCCGCGTGCGGGGCGCGGACGGTGACCGTGTGGGCACGGGCACGCTTGGCCATCCAACGCTCGGCGGCCGGCGGGATGTTCCGGTCCTCGGTGGCCACGAGGTACCAGCTGGGGATCTTCTTCCACGCGGCCGCGGTGGCCGGTTCCTGGAGGGCCGCCAGGGTGATGGGACGCTGTCCCGCGGCCATGACCTGGGCGGTCTGCCGGGGTACACCGGCCGCGAACTGCTTGCGGAACAGGTCCTTCTTGATGACCAGTTCCTCTCCCTGTCCGCCGTCGGGCAGCGGGTAGTACTGCGTGGCGGTCGCCTGTCCCAGCGTGCTGCCGGGGAACTTGTCGGTGAGCTGGAGCGCGCTCTCCCCGACGTCGGGCACGAACGCGGCGACGTAGACCAGTGCCTTGACCCGCGGGTGGCCGGCCGCGGCCTGGCTGATGACCGCTCCGCCGTAGGAGTGCCCGACCAGCACGATCGGTCCGGGGACGCTGTCGAGCACGCTGCGGATGTAGGCGGCGTCGCTCGCCAGTCCGCGCAGGGGCAGGGCCGGTGCCAGTACGCGGTGGCCCTGGTGCTGCAGGCGTTCGACGACCGCGCTCCAACTGGAGGCGTCGGCGAACGCGCCGTGGATCAGGACGATGGTGGGCGCGGCGGGGCGTCCGTACCCGTCGGCGGGGCGGTCGGCCGTGGCCGGCTGTGCGGCCGATGCGGCCTGTGCGGCACCGGCGGTCCCCAGGGCGGCGGCGCCGGCCAAGAGGGACACGGTGACGGTGCGGCGGGAGATCGGTGGGTTCATCGTTCAGCTCTCTGGGAGGGGTGGAGGATCTGCGAAGAGGTGGGTGTGGCGTCAGCTGGAGGTGGCCCGTACGGCTTCCTCGATCAGGTCGACGACGCGCTCGGGGTGGGCGAGCATCACCAGGTGGGAGGAGTCGACCTCGACGGTGGTCATGCCGGCGCGCTGGTAGCCGTAGCGCTCCACGTCGGGGTTGATGGTGTGGTCGGACGACGCGACCAGGCCCCAGGACGGCTTGGTCTTCCAGGCCGCGGCCGGGGCGGCGTCGGCGAAGGCCTGTGCGGCCAGCGGTCGCTGGGACACGGCGAGGACGGCGGCGAGTTCCGGGTCGACGTCGGCGGCGAAGATGGCGGGGAACTTGTCGGTACGGACCGACACGTCGGTGCCGGGCGTCGCCGAGCCCTCGATGGGGAAAGGGGTGTAGACGAGCGCGGCGGCGAGGTCGCTGTCCGGGAAGCGGCCCTGCAGCTCGCCCAGGCTCTCGCCCTTCTCCAGGGCGTAACCGGCCAGGTAGACCAGTGCCTTGACGTTGTCCTCGGTACCGGCGACGGTGATGACCGCGCCCCCGTAGGAGTGGCCGACCAGGACGACAGGACCGGGGATCTGCCGGACGACGGAGGCGACGTAGGCGGCGTCCCCGATCAGGCTGCGGTTGGGGACGGCCGGGGCGACCACGTCCAGGCCGCGGGCGATCAGCCGGGGGATGACCTGGGCGTAGCTGGAGGCGTCGGCGAAAGCGCCGTGCACGAGGACGACGGTCGGCTTGGCGGAACTGGGCATGGGAAACTCCCTCATCAATGGGGTGGTGGGGTGGGGTTGGGTGTTCGGCGGGGATGCCGTGAGGCGGCGTCGGGGAAATACCGCGAGATGTCGCGGGTCCCGCCCCCGGTGCCGGTTGCGTGCGTTATGCGCTGACCGGATGTGAGCAACTCTAGGGACGGCCGGCCGGGGTGTTTGTCTGTCAGCGCCCTGTCTGTGGCCTGAGCGTGTCCACGTCGGCGGGCGCGCTCTTCCCGGGGCCGGGACCGGGATACGGCGTCCCGGTCAGCCGTTCCAGTCGGCCAGGAAGTCGAGGAGTTCCCGGTTGACGACGTCGGGGCGTTCCTCCTGGCAGAGGTGCCCGCACTGGGCGATGGGCACGCCGCGGACGTCGCGAGCGATGCCCTTCCATACGTCCAGGACGTCGTATGCCTGTCCGACGGCGCTGAAGTCCTCGCCCCACAGGGTCAGCACCGGGCAGTCGATGAGCTGGTCGGCGTCTTCCCGGTCCTGGGCGACGTCCTCGGGTGCAGCTCGGTAGTCCATGCAGGATCCGCGCACCGCGCCCGGCTGCTGGTAGGCGCGTACGTAGACGGCGATCTCCTCCGGAGTGAGCATGTCGGGGTTGTACGACCAGCTCCGGTAGAAGTGGGTGAGCCAGATCTCCTCACGGCCGGAGATCAGTGCCTCGGGAAGGTCGGGCACGCCGAGGAAGGTGAAGAACCAGTACCCCTGCCGGGCGAGGCTCACGTCGTAGGTATCGGCGATGATCCGGGTGGGGATGTTGTCCATGGCCACGAACCTGTCGATCCGGCCGGGGTGGTCCTTGGCGAACCGGGTGCCGACGCGCGCTCCGCGGTCGTGGCCGACGAGGGCGATCCTCTCGTGCCCGAGATGGTCCATCAGCGCGACGATGTCGTTGGCCATGGTCCGCTTGTCGTAGCCGGAGGCGGGCTTCTCCGTGTCTCCGTAGCCGCGAAGGTCCGGAGCGATCACGGTGAACCGCTCGGCCAGTACGGGTATTTGCTTGCGCCAGCCGTACCAGGTCTCGGGGAAGCCGTGCAGCAGGTAGACGGGCGGACCCTGCCCGGCGGTCACCCAGTGCTGCCTGATCCCGTTGAGTACGGCGGTGTGATGTGTCGTGCCGGTCGGGTCTTCCATGTGTGTCCAGTCGGTTCGGGGGGGATGGGGCTGCCGGGCTGGTCCCGGTCTCTCATGGCCGCGGCATGTTCCGGATGTTCGCGCGGGCGAGGTGCACCATGCGTCCGACACCACCGGTGAGGACGGTGCGGCTCGCCGACAGGGCGAAGCCGGTGAGCTGCTCGGAGGTGATCTTCGGCGGGATCGCAAGTGCGTCGGGATCGGTCACCACGTCGACCAGGGCGGGCCCGTCATGGGCGAAGGCCGCACGCAGCGCGTCACGCACCTCCGAGGGCTTCTCGACGCGAATGCCGCGCGCACCGGCGGCCGTGGCTATGGCCGCGAAGTCCGTGTGCGGATAGCCGGTGCCGTACGGCGGCAGCCCGTCCACCATCATCTCCAGGTCGACCATGCCCAAGGAGGAGTTGTTGAAGACGACCACCTTCACGGGCAGTCCGTACTGCACCAGCGTCAGGAAGTCGCCCATCAGCATGGAGAAGCCGCCGTCGCCCGAGAGCGACACCACCTGACGCGTCCGGTCGAGGAACTGCGCGCCGATGGCCTGCGGCAGGGCGTTGGCCATCGAACCGTGCACGAAGGAGCCCAGGATGCGGCGGCGGCCGTTCGGTGTGAGGTAGCGCGCGGCCCACACGCAGCACATCCCGGTGTCCACGGTGAACACCGCGTCGTCGGCGGCCTCTTCGTCGAGGACCGCCGCCACGTACTCGGGGTGGATGGGGGTGTGCTTGTCGACATCGCGGGTGTAGGCGCCGACGGCGCCCTCCAGGGCGTGGACGTGCCGGTCCAGCATCCGGTCGAGGAACCGGCGGGACGGCTTCTCCCGCACGGCCGGGGTCAGGCACCGCAGCGTCTCGCGGACGTCCCCCCACACGGCGAAGTCCAACTGGGTGCGGCGGCCGAGGCGTTCGGGCTGGATGTCGATCTGGACCGTTCTGACGTGCCGGGGCAGGAAGTTCGTGTACGGGAAGTCGGTGCCGAGGAGTATCAGCAGGTCGCACTCGTGCATGGCCTCGTACGCGGCGCCGTATCCCAGCAGTCCGGACATGCCGACGTCGTACGGGTTGTCGTACTGGATGTGTTCCTTGCCCCGGAGCGCGTGGCCGACCGGGGACTTGACCTTCTCGGCGAACGCCATCACCTCGGCGTGGGCACCGGCGACACCCCGGCCGCAGAACACGGTCACCGTCTCGGCGGCGTCCACCAGCTCCACCAGCCGGGTCAGGTCATGGTCGGCGGGACGGATCGCCGGCCGGTCCAGCGGCATCGCGAGTTCGGCCCCGCCCACCGGGGACTTCTCGGCGGCGACGTCTCCCGGCAGCGACACGACGGACACTCCACGCCGCCCGACCGCGTGCTGAATCGCCGTCTGCACCACCCGCGGCATCTGCCGGGGCGAGGAGATCAGCTCGGAGTAGTGACTGCACTCCTCGAACAGCCGGTCAGGGTGCGTCTCCTGGAAGTAGCCGGTTCCGATCTCGCGGCTGGGGATCTGCGCGGCCAGCGCGAGGACCGGAGCCATCGAACGGTGGGCGTCGAACAGGCCGTTGATCAAGTGCAGGTTTCCCGGTCCGCAGGACCCCGCGCACGCCGCCAGCCTGCCGGTGAGCTGGGCTTCGGCGCCGGCGGCGAAGGCCGCGACCTCCTCGTGCCGGACCTGGACCCACTCCAGGGCGTCGTGCCGTCTGACGGCGTCGACGACGGGGTTGAGGCTGTCGCCCACCACCCCGTACATGCGGCGCACTCCGGCGCGGGCCATGAGGTCGACGTACTGCTCGGCAACGGTCTGTTTGGGCACGGGTGCTCCTCGGATGGTCGCTCACGGGGCGGTGGCCACGCTAATGAGGAGCCGGGCGCAGCAGTTGTCCCTCCGTGCACTGTTCGGGGCCCGGCAGTGCACCACGGCAGCGCTCGGCTTTCGGCCCATGGGCGCCGGACGACCACCGGTCGAATTCGCGTGGCATTCGTGGAGACACGATCCGGAACACAGTTCATTCATGGGCCATGTTCCGTGCGTTCCGCGACAACCTGTGCCAGCCACCGAAATTTATGGTCGGGCGTAGAAAACCGCTTCCGCAATCATTCTTTGGGGCATTCATGGATCAGCGTCTCAGCACGGTCACGTACGCGGTGACGGCGCACGTCAGCGTTCCGAAGGGCATGCCCGCACCGTTGCCCGCGGAGCTGCACTACGACATGACGGACCCCTACGCCGTCCGCCTTTCCCTGGGCGCACCGCTGACGAGACCCGTCGACTGGGTGTTCGCCCGGAAGCTGATGACCGAAGGACTGCACCGGCCGACCGGCTCAGGTGACGTGCTGGTCATTCCCCGGCACCGCTGCCATCGGAGCTCCCTGCGCATCGTCCTGAGGAACACCAGCGGCTCGGCGTTGGTCGAAATGGCGGTTCCGGAGGTGGCCATGTTTCTCCGGCGGACCTTCGCGCTGGTGCCCGAGGGAGCGGAGAACCTCCACCTGGACCTCGACCGCGCCATCAGCGAGCTCACCGGTGGAAGGGGCTGACGGAGGTCCGGTCAAGGGCTGAGGGCGTCCCGCAGCTGACCGCGTCCCGTGATGCCGAGCTTCGGGAAGATCCTGTGCAGGTGGAAGCCGATGGTGCGAGGGGACAGATAGAGCCGGGCGCCTATCTCCCGGTTCGTCAGCCCCTCGGCGGCCAGTTGGGCGATCTGCAGCTCCTGCGGCGTCAGACCGGCCACGGCTTCCGGGGCGGTGGAGGCCCCGACGGCCACGCCGGCCGCGCGGAGCTCGGCGATGGCACGTTCGGTCCACGGGCGGGCATCGAGCCGCTCGAACACCTCCAGGGCGCTCGCCAGCAGCGGGCGTGCCTCCGCAACCCGGCGGCGACGGCGCAGCCATTCGGCGAAGTCCAGCTGTGCGAGGGCGCGTTCGAAGGGCCACCGCGCGCCGGCGGGGTCGGTGAGCGCCGAAAGGAAGTGCGGCTCAGCGTCGTCGGGTGGGCTCAGGAGCGCCGTGGCACGGTGCACGATCGTGGCCAGGCGGCTGGAGCGTGGCGTGCCCACGTGGTCCTCGACGGCTCGGAGCACGGCCCGGGCGTCGTCCGCCCGGCCGACGCGCACGGCGGCCGCGGCGAGATCGGCGAGATGGTAGGGCGAAGCATGGTGGTGCACGGGGACGGGAGGGGAATCCTGCGTGAATACGCGCCGAAAGTGCTCGTATGCCGCTCCGTGGTCGCCTTCCGCGAGCGCCGCCATGCCGAGCGCCTGGCAGTGCCGGACGTACAGACTGCGGGACTTGCCCAGCTCGACGCCGCGGACGGCCGCTGCGGCCCGCTCCCGCGCACCGGCGTGGTCACCGCGGACGGCACGCAACGTGGCCTGGAGGATCGGCGCCCCCACGGCGACGTTCTCCGCCCCGGCTTCCGCGGCCAGGGAGTAGGCGTCCTCGGCCGCGGACCAGGCCGCCGTCCATGCCCCGCTGTCGAAGAGGGCGAGGGCGAGTGCCTGCGTGACCGTGCAGTTGGCGCCGGCCGTGGCGGCCGGACGGTAGTGGTCCATGGCCCGGCCGAGGAGACGTACGGACAGGTCGGTCTCGTCCAGGATCCAGGCGGTGGCCCCCAGCATGGTGAGGTCGCCGAGCGTGGTGGGGTCCGAGACCGGGCCCTCCCAGGAGGGGCCCGCCACGTCGCGCAGACGTCGCAGCGCCTCTTCCCGCTCCGTGAAGGGGTGGGCGACCGCCTCGGCCCACAGCCTGTCGCTCCGGTCCGGCTGCAAGGGGATCAGGTCACCGACGCGCTGGAGTTCGGCGCGGTAGAAGGGGTCACCGGAGTTGTACGCCGGAGTCGCCGCCGTCCCCAGCGCGTCCAACGCCAGGGCGGGCGCCGCGGTGGCCATCGATTCGGCGACCGGCAGCAGGAAGCGCAGCGCGTCCTCATGTCGGAGGGTGACGGACAGCGACCAGCCTCCGCACAGGGAGGCCTCGGCGAGCAGCTCGGGATCTTGCGTCAGGGGGCCCACCCGGGCCGCGATCTCGCCGACCCACTGGGGATATCCGGCGAACATGGCGGAGACGGCGGCGGCGAGCAGGCGCCGGGCGCGACGCTCGGTGTCCGGGGTGAGTTCGGCCGCTCGTTCCAGCGCGGTGGCCGCTGCCGCGTATCCGCCGCGCCGCCGGGAGCGCTCGGCGCTCTGCGCCAGAGCGTCGGCGACCTCCTCGTCCGGGCCGAACGCGGCCGCGGCGAGGTGCCTGGCTCGACGGTCGGGCTCGTGTGCGAGCGCGGCGGCGAGTGTCAGATGGGCCTCACGGCGGTCGGCGAAGGAGGCGGCCTGGTGGATCGCGAAGCGGATCAGCGGATGGCGCAGCCGGACGTCGCCGTTCTCGACCCGGACGAGCCGTGCCTCCTCGGCGGGCCGCCACACCTCGGGGTCGTCCAGGCCCGGCACGGCGTGCAGGACATCGGAGAGCCGGTCCGTGCCGGCGGCCGCCGCCAGGAGCAGCGCGTGCCGGGTCTTGGGCGGAAGTCCCGGCAGCTCGGCCGCGAACAGCCGCTCGAGCCGGGTGGTGAGGGGCAGAGCGTCGACCGCACCGGGCTTGTGAAGGCCCCGCCCCTCGGCGAAGGCCTGGGCGAGTTCGATGAGTGCGAGCGGGTTGCCTGCGGCCTGTTCGATGATCTGGGCGCGTGCCCTGCCGCGCGGCGGGCGCGCTTGGTCGTCCAGGAGAAGGCCTGCCTCCGCCCCGTCGAGGGGGCCGGTCGCCAGATGGGGGAAGTCGCGGTCGAAGCGCGCCGGCACCGACTCGTCCCGTGCCGCGAGCAGCAGGGCGATCCGTTCGCCTTCGAGACGCCTGGCGACGAACGCCAGCACGTCCAGGGAGCAGACGTCCAGCCACTGGGCGTCGTCGACGACGATGAGCAGGGGCCGTTCCGTCGCCGCCTCGGAGAGGAGGGTGAGCACCCCGGATCTGATCACCAGCGGCTCAGGGATCTGCTGCCCGGCCCCGTCGCCTGTGTCGTCACCGTCGTCCGTGCCGCCGGCTCCGTGGGCGACACCGTCACCGTCGTCCATACCGAACGCGTGTCGTAGGGCCTCGCGCTGACGCGTCGGCAACCGGCCGAGGTCGCGGAGTACGGGGCGCAGCAGTTGGTGCACTCCCGCGAAGTCGAGGCTCTGCTCACCCTCGCAGCCGCGCACGCGGAGCACCCGCCTTCCTCGCGCCGCTGCAAGGTCGGCGGCGTATTCCAGCAGGGTGCTCTTGCCGGCACCCGGCTGACCGGTCAGCACCAGCACCTTCGCGCCGGGGCCGTCCGCGGCGTCGACGAGTCCGCCGATCCGCTCCCGTTCACGGGCCCTGCCGCGGATGCTCCGCGTGTGTGCCTCCACGGCGCCGACGTCCATGTTCTCCCCAGTCCCGCCCCCACGGCTGCCCCGGACCGCCCAGTGGTGCGGGGTCAGCCGCGAAATACCTGCTCACAGCGTTGATGTCATCTTGCCAGGCGCTCGGCCCGCATGACTGGTCACATGACAGAAGCGGCCTGTACCCCCTCTTGGGACCATTCCCGCGGGGGTGGGAAGAAGCCGCCCGCAAGGCGAGTTCGGAGTGCGATGACGGAGTTCGAAGCGGGACGCGCGGCTGTGCCGATCGGCCGTGAGGAGGAAGTCAGCCGGCTCCTGCGGTGCCTTGACGCGCGGTCCGGCCCGCAGGGACTGCTCGTGCTCGGGGAGACCGGCACCGGCACGTCTCTGTTGCTGCGGTTCGCCGCGGAGTCGGCCGCGGCGCAAGGGTCCGGGGTTCTGTCGACGCGCGGCCCGGGCGGACAGGAACCGGCGCCCTTCGCCGCGCTGCACCGGCTGCTGCTCCCGGTGTCCGAGGAGCCGGACATGTTTCCGTGGGCCCGGTGGCCGGTGCCGCGTACCGCGTACGAGCCGGGCGTGGGAGCTGTGCGGGAGCGACGTGCGCTGAGCGCCGCCACGCTGGCACTCCTGACCCGCCTCGCGCGCAGGAACCCGCTGCTGGTGGCGGTGGACGATGTGCAGGAGTGGGACAACGCCTCCTTGGACGTCCTGTTCTCCGTATGGCGGCAGCTCACGGACCAGGCGGTGACCATGCTGTTCACCGCACGCGGCGAAGCCCCTCCGTCCGGAGTCCCGGCGGATCTTCCCGTCCTCAGGCTCGGGCCGTTGTCCGCCGGGGCAGCGGCCCGGCTCCTGGACGCGCAGCCCGACGCGCCTCGGGGGCGGCTCCGGCTGGACCTGCTGCGGCAGGCGGAGGGCAACCCGCTGGCGATCGTGGACCTGCACCGGGCATCGCGCGCCGGTGCCGGATCGGCCTCGGCCCCGCAGGTGTTCGCGTCACGTCTGGAGGCCCTTCCTGATCACGCACAACGCGCGCTGCTCTACGCCTCGGCCGCACTCCGGGAGGAGGAACTCCGCGTCGTGATGGCGGCCTTGGACACCGACGACCTCACCGTCTGGACCCCGGCGGAGGAGGGCGGGCTGATCCGCATCGCCGACGGCCGCCTCGCGTTCGGACATCCGCTGGTGCGCGCGGCGGCATTCCAACGAGTGCCTGCGAAGCTGCGGCAGCGGGCCCACCGCGACCTGGCGGCGGCGGAGGGCCAGAACCCGGCGTACCGAGCCTGGCATCTGGCTGCCGCCGCGATGGGTCCCGACGAGGAGGTCGCCGCCGCACTGGAACGCGTGACCGCCGTGCACGCCGCGAACGCGGGAGACCACTACATCGCGGCGAGGGCACTGGAGCAGGCGGCGCGGCTCAGCGGGAACGACGAGGGCCGGGCCCGTCGCCTCACCGCGGCCATGACGGCGGCGAGCATGCTCGGGGACCCGGAGTGGGTCTGTGAGCTGTATGCGGAGTTCTCCCGGGTCGCCCGCGACCCGGACCTGCGCTGCGTCGCGGCCTGTGCCATGGCCGCCGCACTGTCGCTGCTCTCCTTCCAGAGGGAAGCCTTCGGGCTCCTGCTGGACACGTCGCGGCACGCTCCACCGCGTACCGCCACCACGTCGTTCGCGCTCACGGCGCTCGTGGCGGCGATCGCCCAGCAGTCGGGTCTGCCGGAGCATCGGGAGGAGCTGCCCCGTCTGCTCGACCACGCACGCCGGCTGGCCCGGGCGACACCCGGGCCGGGGGGCGACCGGGCCGAGCACTCCGAACGCGACACACCCACCGGAGGCACTGAACCCGTCGGAGACACCGGACCCGCCGGAGGCACCGAACGCGTGGACCCGTGCGAGTTCTCCGGCCTCACCGGGCCCGGTGTCCTGGCTGCCCTGGAAACCTACGTATCGGTCGGTCTCGATGCCCATGCCCGCGGGGGCGGCAGAACTCGCCGGACGCCGGTCCCACCGTCCGGACCGCACGCCGGAACGCATGCCGGCCCGACTCCACCCACCCGGCTGCTGACCCACGCCTCGGTGGCGTACTACGCCGACGAGTCGGAGCGGTGCGCGGAGATGTACCGGCAGGCGAGCACACTGCACGGCGCCCACCGGACGTGGGCCTCACGGCTGTGGACGCTGCCGAACCACGTGGACACCCTCATCGCCATGGGCCGATGGCCGGAGGCCCAGGCCCTGATCGAAGAAGGGCGCTCCGAGGCGGTCGTCCACCGGTTGCCCCGTGTCGACATGGACCTCGAGGCGCTGGACGTGACGCTGCGCGCACTGCGCGGCGACAGCCTGCCGGACATCCCGTTCACCAGCTCGCACTGGCGCTCCGTCAGCCTCGACGAGAACCGCGCCACCCGGGCCAGGATGCTGCGCGCCAGCGGCCTGCACGCGCTCGCCCTGGGGGATGCCGAGCGTGCGTTCCGCCACTTCAGGTCCCTGTTCGGTGCAGACGGATCGCCAGTCGTCCCCTTCCTGCCCGCGCGCTCCGTCGGCGAGCTGGCCACCGCCGCGCAGCGCGTGGACCGGAAGGGCGAGGCGGCGCGCGTGCTCGACGCGGTGCGGGCGGGCCTGGGCGAGCGGCCGACGACCCGCATGACACTCCTGATGCACCACGCAGCGGCACTCGTCGACGCCACAGCGGACCCCGAGCACCATTTCCGGCTGGCTCTGGTCAACCCCGAGGGCGACACCTGGCCGATGGAACGGGCCCGGGCCCGTCTGCACTACGCGATCTGGCTGCGCAGGCGCCGCAGGCCCCTGGAGGCCCGCGCACAGCTGACCGCGGTGCTCGAGACGGCGGCCCGGCTCGACGCCAAGGAACTCACGGAAGCCGCCCGCGGCGAACTGCGCGCGACGGGCGCCGTCGACGCCTCCGCGGCCACCTCGGCCTCGGCGGAGGGGCTTGCCGAGCTGACGGCCCAGCAGCATCAGATTGCGCGGCTCGCCGCGGCCGGCCTGTCGAACCGCGAGATCGGCGAACGGCTTTTCCTCTCGCCGCGTACGGTGGGCTCGCACCTCTACAACGTGTATCCCAAGCTGGGCATCAGCAACCGCCATCAACTTCGGGACCTCCTGCACGACAGCTGACGTGCGAACGACCCGTACCCAGGGGCCCGAGCGAGAGGCGGAACGAATGCGGCCGGAGCCTGACCGGGAGAGGCACGCCGAGCAGCCGCGGCCCGTGATTCTCGACCCCCTGGTGCAACGGCTCGTCGACGCATCGGCGACACCACCCTTCCTCCACGAGCTGGAACCGGCGACCGCCCGCCAGGCGTTGCAGGAGGCCCAGGGGGACCGGATCGACGACTTCGACGTGGCTGCCACGTTTCACGCGGCGCCCGTCGGACCCACCGGCCTGGTGGGCTTCTGGGTCTTCCGGCCGACCGGAGTCACGGGCCGGCCCCCCACCATGCTGTACGCCCACGGGGGCCGCTGGATGCTGGGCGACGCGCAGACCCACGCGTGGCTCGTGAGCGAGCTGGTGCGGGAAGCCGGTGTCGCGGCCGTCGTGCCCGAGTACAGCCGCACACCCGAGAGCCGCTACCCGATCGCCCTCGAAGAGTGCTACGCCCTGCTGAACTGGACGGTCGGACAGGCCGAGTCGCTCAGGCTCGACACCGAACGGCTCGCGGTCGCCGGTGACTGCGCCGGGGCCACCCTTGCCGCGGGGCTGACGCTGCTGGCCCGGGAGCGTGGGGGCCCGGAGCTCCGCGCCCAGCTGCTGTACTACCCCCTGACCGATGCCCGCTGCGACAGCCCGTCGCAACGGCTGTTCGCCACGGGATACCAGCTCACCCGGGATGCCGTGTGGTCCTACTGGCGGGAGTACGCGGTCGAACCCCGGCAGCGGGACGAGCCGACCGCGGCCCCGCTGCGTGCGAGCATGGCCGAGCTGGCGGGACTGCCGCCTGCGCTGATCGTGACCGCGGAGGCCGATGTCGCACGGGACGAGGCGGAGGAGTACGCGGACCGGCTGCGCCAGGCCGGTGTCGCCGCTACTGCGGCGCGCTTCCAGGGCACCGTCCACGACTTCGTGTCCTTGACCGCTCTGCGCGACAGCCCGCCGACGCTTGCGGCGGTGCGGCTCGGCGGGAGGTTCCTGCGCGCTCGTCTGCGGTGAACAGGCCATCCCGACATCCCGGACAAGAGGACGTCTCCACCGGGCGATATTCTGTGGCCGCGGTCGACGACACAGCCCCGGACCAGCGGCTTTTCAGGATGAGACGGCCGCGCCGTACACGCAGAGAGCTCAGGTTGTTGTGGACTACCAGGCCGTTCTAGAAGAAGTCGCTGCCTTCGCCCGGCCGCTGGTGGGCCGCGGCCAGGTCGCTCAGTACATCCCGGCGCTCGCGGGCGTGGACGCCGAGCGGTTCGGCATCGCGGTCGCCGACGTCAACGGTGAGGTGCACGGGGTGGGGGACTGGCAGGAGCCGTTCTCCGTCCAGTCCATCTCGAAGGCCTTCAGCCTCGCGCTCGTCCTGGCGGAGGGCGGCGAGCGGATCTGGGACCGGGTCGGCACGGAGCCGTCCGGCAACCCCTTCAACTCGCTGGTCCAGCTCGAGTACGAGAACGGCATCCCGCGGAACCCCTTCATCAACGCCGGCGCGCTGGTCGTCACGGACCGGCTGCAGAGCCTCACCGGAGACGCCGCCACGACGATGCTGGAGTTCCTGCGCACGGAGAGCGGCAACCCGGACGTCGCCTTCGACCCGGTGGTCGCGGCCTCCGAAGCCGAGCACGGCGACCGCAACGCGGCTCTGGCGCACTTCATGGCGAGCTACGGCAACCTCGACAACCCCGTGGCCACGGTCCTCGAGCACTACTTCCGGCAGTGCGCGATCCGTATGAGCTGCCGCGACCTCGCGCTCGCGGGGGCCTTCCTGGCCCGGCACGGGCTGCGCGGCGACGGCACGCGCCTGCTGCCCGCGCGCGAGGCGAAGCAGGTCAACGCGGTCATGCTCACCTGCGGTACGTACGACGCGGCGGGCAGTTTCGCCTACCGCGTCGGCCTGCCGGGCAAGAGCGGGGTCGGCGGCGGCATCGTCGCGGTCATCCCGGGACGCTGCACCCTGTGCGTCTGGAGCCCGGGCCTGGACAGTTACGGCAACTCTGTGGCGGGCGTGGCGGCGCTCGACCACTTCACCACGGTGACGGGCTGGTCGGTGTTCTAGCCGGGTCGCCTGACAGGCAGCCGTGTCGCCCGACAGCAGCCGTGCGGGAATTGTCGGGTGGGCGTCCTCGCCCCGATGACACGCTCACAGCATGAGTGAGTCAGTGATCAGTGACGGCGACGTGTCCGAGTTCGTGGAGAAGGGGTTCCTCCGCGTGGAGGGGGCCTTCTCGCGCGATCTCGCGGCGGCCTGCCGAGACATCATGTGGCAGGACATCGACGGTGAGCCCGACGACCCGGCGACGTGGCAGAGCCCCGTGGTGCGGCTCGGCGCCTATGCGCAGGAGCCCTTCCGGGCCGCCGCCAACTCGCCCCGCCTCCACGCCGCGTTCGATGCCCTCGTCGGTGAGGGGCGCTGGGCGCCTCTCGGCGGACTCGGTACGTTCCCCGTGCGGTTCCCCAGCGACCGGGACCCGGGCGACGACGGATGGCACATCGACGCGAGCTACCCGGGAGACGACCCCGCCGACTTCATGTCCTACCGGGTGAACGTCGCCTCTCGCGGGCGGTGGCTCCTGATGCTGTTCCTCATGTCCGACGTGGGGAAGGACGACGCGCCCACCCGGATCCGCGTCGGGTCCCACCTGGACGTCGCCGCACTCCTCGGACCCGAGCAGGAGGGCGGTCTGCCCTTCATGGAACTCGCCGAGCGTGCCGTGCCCGCCACCGAGCACCGGCCGCTCGCCCTGGCCACCGGCCGGGCCGGTGACGTCTACCTCTGCCACCCCTTCCTCGTCCACGCCGCGCAGCCGCACCACGGTGCCGAACCCCGCTTCATGGCGCAGCCGCCGCTGCTTCCCGCGCCGGGTCAAGGGCCGAGCATCGAACGTCCGGACGGGGACCACTACTCTCCCGTGGAGATCGCGATCCGCCGAGGCGTCGGACACTGTCACTGATCGAGTCGGCGCGTCACTGCTCATGGACGGGCGGCTGTCGGGAGAGGAACTCCTCGAACGCCGCCCTCTGTTTCGGGTCCATGAAGCCCTGGCGGACGTGGCGGGCCTGCTCGTCCAACCAGTGCGCCTCGTGGGGATCCAGCAGCTCGGCGACCACCACGCCTCCGCGAGCGACCGCCGTGCGCCCTCCCGCGCGACGCCGAAAGAGCGTGAACGCGCCGAACTCCGCGGGGTGGGCCAGCTCCGGCTCCCGCGCCTCAGCTCCGTCTTCGTCACCGGAGTTGTCGGCGCCTCTCATTGCGTATGCCGTGGGGGCCCAATGCTCCCAGAGCGCCAGCGTGGCCGCGGGCACCAGCACGGCCCGCTCCGCCTCCGCACCCCCCTCCCACACGAACGTGACGGCGACGGGTTCGCCGACCGCCTCGGCCAGCCCGAGCACCCGCTCCATCTCGTCGCCGTCCGGATACTGCACCACGACATCGATCTGAATCCCCATGGAGCCTGAGGCTACTTGCCGCCTCTGACAAATCCGGGCCGACCTCCCAGATCACGCTCTTGACCTGGGCAGACGCCGGAACTGTTTAAGATGTGGTGGTATTTCATCGGCGCCACCGAAAGGCAGTACGACAATGACGCAGCCCGCAGCGGCTCCGGTGGTTCGACGCGTGGACGCCAGGCACCGGTACGAGATCCTGGTCGAGGACAAGGCCGCGGGATTCACCGCGTACCGCGACCGGGACGGCCGGCGCGTGTTCTTCCACACCGAGATCGACGACGCCTACGCGGGACAGGGCCTGGCCTCGACCCTCGTACAAGAAGCACTGGACGACGTGCGAAGCGCCGGCCTGCGCATCGTGCCCGTCTGCCCCTACGTGGCGAAGTTCCTGACGAAGCACGAGGAGTTCGCCGATCTCGCCGACCCGGTGACCCCCGAGGTCGTGGAATGGCTGGACGGCGTGCTGAAACGCTGATGGGCGCTGACGTTGCCGATCCGACGGGCCGCGACGCCCCCCACCTGATGGGGCGTGAAGCCCAGATCGCGGTCATCGAGGCCGCCCTGGCGGACATCGGCTCCACCGGCACCTCGGTGATCCTGCGCGGCGACCCCGGCACGGGGCGGACCGCGCTGCTGAGGTCGGCCGAGGCGACAGCCCGTCGTGCCGGTCTGCGCGTACTGCGGATGACCGGCGCCGAGGCCGAGGCCGGGCTGCCCTTCGCCGCCCTCCACCAGGTTCTCTGGCCGCTGCTCGACGACGCGCAGGGCCTCTCCGAGGAGCAACGGAACGCCCTGGAAAGCGCCTTGGGTATTCGGGAAGGCACGCCGCCCGAGGGCTTCACCGTGGCGAGCGCCGCCCTCACCCTGCTCGCCCACGCCGCCGCGCGCCGCCCCGCGGTGGTTCTCCTGGACGACCTGCAGTGGGCCGACTCCTCCAGCATCGCCGTGTTCGGATACGTACAACGTCATCTGGCCCCGCTGCCCGTCGTCGCCATCGCCGCGACCCGGCGGGCGGGCGACACGGCCGGCCGCGCGCCGGCCGCCGTCAAAGAGAAGCGCGACGCCACCCAGGGCCTGCCGGGACAGGTCATCGACCTGCCGCCGCTGGACGCGCCACAGGCCGAGCGGCTCCTCCGCACGATCCACCCCGCACTGCCCGACGGGGCACGCCGCAGGGTGCTGCGGGCCGCCGGCGGCAACCCGCTCGCCCTGCACGAACTCCCCGAACAACTGCGGCGCGTGGCCGCCGACCGCGCCGAATTCCTCGCGGGCCCCGCCGCGCTCGGACTGACCGAACCCTTCGACGCACTGCCGCTGGGCGAGCGCCTCGGGCGGTTGTACGAGGACAGGCTGCGCGCCCTGCCCGACGCCGTGCGGCGCCTCCTGCTGGTGGCCGCCCTCGACGACGCGTCCGCCCGGCGCGGCACCGTGCTGCGGGACATGGCCGACCGTGCCACGGGCACACCGTGGACACAGCTCAAGGAGCACATCGAAAGCTCCGGTCTCGCGCACACCGACGCGGAGAGCGGCCTCGTCGTGTTCCACCATCCGCTGGTGCGCGCCTGCCTGGTGCACATCGCCTCACCGGCCGAGCGCCGCGCCGCACACCGGCTGCTCGCGGACGCCCTGCCCGCCAAGAGCCCCCGCCGCGCCCTGCACCTGGCCGCCGCCGCGCTCGGCACCGACGGCGAACTGGCCGCACTGCTGCACGCGGAAGCCGACAGCATGGCCGCCCAGGGCGGTGACCCGGAGGCGGCCGAGCTGATGGCGCGGGCGGCCCGGCTGAGCCCGGACCCGGCGAGCAGAACGGCCCGCCTCGTCGCCGCCGCGGCCGCCGCCGTGCGCAGCGGCCGCCCGCACCTCGCGGCGGAACTCGTCGCCGAGGCCGAGACGGAGGCCTGCCCCGGAAAACCCGAACCCGCGGCCCCATACGCCTTCGCCGTCGCCTACACCCGCCTCCAGCTCGACGCCGATCCGAACCCCGCGATCGAACTGCTTCCGGCCGTGCTGGACGCGCAGACGTCATCGCCATCGTCGTCGTCACCGTCACCGGAAGGTGAGGGCCGCCGGGACGAGCGGGCCGTGCTCCGCGAGCCGATGCTCTTCCTTCTCCTCGTGACGGCCGTTCTCACCGGGGACGAGCGGGCGTGGGCTGCCGTCGAACGCCACGCGGCGCACGCCTCTCCGGCGGCGACGCTGTCCCTGGAGGCCTGGTCCGGTCCTGGGCGAGCCGCGTACGAGACACCGCTCCGGAAGCCCACCCACGGGGTGCCTCTCCGGAAGGCCGTCCACGAGGTGCCTCTCCAGAAGGCCGTCCACGACGTGCCTCTCCGGCTCCGCGAGACCATCGCGACCCTGCCGGCCGACCGAGAGACCACCGGCGCCTGGCTCCTCCTGTGGGCAGCCGCCGCTGTCGACGCCGTCGGCGAGCACGACGCGCTCTGGAGCGCCTTCGCGCGCCGCCACGCGTACGCGACGCAGACGTTCATCGACAGCCTGCGCGCCCACGACGACTTCCTGCACGGCCGCTGGGACGCGTCCCTGACCGCATCCCGCGCGGGCGCCCGCACCTCCGCGGACCACGGCTACGCGCTGACCGAGACGCTGTTCCTGCAGAACACCGCACAGATCCTCGCCGCTCGCGGGGACCGGGCCGGGCTCGCCGCGCTGGAGTCCGCGCTCGGCGCGTCCGCCAGAGCCCACGGCCTGCGCCTGGTCACCGATCGCCTGCGGGCGGCGCAAGTGCTGTGCGCACTCGGGCACGGTCTCGCCGAGGAGGCGTGGCATCACGCGCGCGCTCTCATGCCGCCCGGCGAGCTCCCCGCCCGCAGCCCGTGGCTCCATCTGTCGCTCGTCGACTGCATACAGGCGGCGGTCGACAGCGGACGGCGCGCGGAAGCGCGACGCCACCTGCACGCCGTCAGCTCGTCCGGCCTCGCCCGCACGTCAGCGCACCACACCTTCCTGGTGGCCGTCGCCGAAGCCCTCGCCGCGGAGGAGGACGAGGCGGCGGAGCGGTACGAGGCCGTGTACACCCTGCCCGGCGCGGAGAGTTGGCCCTTCCCGCTCGCCCGCGCCCACCTGGCCCACGCGGCGTGGCTCCGACGCCACGGTCGGCCCGAGCGGGCGGCCACGCATTGCCGGACGGCGCTCACCGCGTTCAACCGTCTCGGCGCCGCGCCCTGGGCCGCACAGGCATCGCAGGAACTCGCTGCGGCAACGGCGGCCGTCGGGACACCCGGCGGACCAACCGGAGGACACCGG
Organism: Streptomyces sp. NPDC018029; assembly: GCF_044327655.1. Taxonomy (NCBI): domain Bacteria; kingdom Bacillati; phylum Actinomycetota; class Actinomycetes; order Kitasatosporales; family Streptomycetaceae; genus Streptomyces; species Streptomyces sp. NPDC018029. The sequence goes on from NZ_JBIRFV010000006.1 coordinate 560,894, forward strand.
CACCCGTCCCTCTCGGCACAGGAGACACGCATCGCCGAACTCGCGGCAGAAGGGCTGACCAACCGGCAGATCGGTGAGCGACTCGGTCTGTCGCCGCGCACGATCGGCGCGCACCTCTACCGCGTCTTCCCCAAGCTCGGCATCACGACGCGGGCCGGCATCGCCCGCGCCCTCGAAGACGGAGAGCAGGCAGCGGGCCGATCGGTGTAACCGTCTTCCCCGTGCCCCCCTTGTGCTGGATGATCCCCGCATGACTCAGCAGCGAACCGACGGAGCACCACCGGCCGACGCGGCCGACAGCTACGTGGAGGCACTTCGTGAGCGGCTGGCGGCCGACGGATGCGGGGTGACCGCGACGACCTGGCGCGAGCACCCGGTAGCGGTCGGCAGCCGCTCGGACCGCAAAGCGCGGTGGTTCGGCACGAAGGTGGAGCTGTTCGTCCTCGCCGCCGCGGTCCCCGAAGTCGACGACGCCTCGCTGGCCGAGTTCACCGGGTGGGCGCTGAGCTATGCGCAGAGCCTCCGTAGCGGCCTGCCCGGTGCCCGCAACGCGATGATGGTCCTGCCCGCTCTGGTCAGTGGCGGCGTCCAGCCGTCCGCGAGAGAGTGGGCTGCCAGAGACGCCCGGATCCTGGGAACGTCCGTGGTCGGCCGCCCTCTCACGGTGGAGACAGCCCCGGGAGCCACCCGGGTCACCATGTACCGGGGCGGAGTCGCGTGGGGCGGAATGTTCACGCGTCACGTCCTGGAGAAGGCGTCCCTGTACTTCCCCTGACGCCACCGGCGCGTCCGGCGTCCGTACGGACGGTACGGACGCGACCGTCACCGAGGAGGACTTCTGATGCGCAGCGTCACCTATTCGATGGGCGTCTCGCTCGACGGCTACATCGTCGGCCCGGACGGCGGTTTCGACTGGACGGACCCCGACCCGGATGTCTTCCGCTTCTGGATCGACGAGATCCGAGACGTCGACGTTCACCTGTTGGGACGACGGCTGTACGAGACGATGCTGTACTGGGAGACCGCCGACCAGGACCCCTCGCTCGACGACTCCATGCGCGAGTGGGCCGCACTCTGGAACCCGCTCCCGAAGGTGGTGTTCTCCACCACGCTGACCTCGGTGCAGGGCAACGCCCGCCTGCTCTCCGGCGGCCTCGCCGAGGAGATCGAGCGGTTGCGGGCCGAGCCGGGCGAGGGCGACATCGCGATCGGCGGCGCGACCCTCGCCGCCGAGGCGGCCGCGTCGGACCTGATCGACGAGTACCGCGCCGTGGTCCACCCGGTGCTGGTCGGCGGCGGCACCCCGTTCTTCCCCCGGCATGAGCGCCGAGTGAACCTCGACCTCGTAGAAACCCGCACCTTCAACTCCAAAGTCGTCTACCTCCGCTATCGCGTGGCGCGGTGATCGGCTCGTCCGGAGTCCGGCCCCGGCAGCGCCCTCGCCAGAGCGGCCCGTGAAGTGACTCCCAGCTTGGGGAAGATCCGGTAGAGGTGGGCGCCGATCGTGCGTGGGGACAGGTGTAGGGCGGCGCCCACCTCCTTGTTCGTCAGGCCGGTGGAGACGAGGCGGGCGATGCGGAGTTCTTGGGCCGTGAGCACGTCGGCCGAGACGGTCGGGAGATTCGGGAGAGTCGAGACGGTGGGGAGAGTTGCAGCGGTCGAGGGGGGCGAAACAGGTGCGGAGACCCGGAAGCGGTTCGCGGACCGTAGTTCCGCCTGGCACTGGGCCAGCCAGGGGTCGGCGCGCAGTTCCTGGAAGGCGCGGGCCGCGGCGCGCAGTGGCTCCGTCGCCTCGGCGCACCGGCCCCGGCGGCGCAGCCAGCTGCCGTGCGACAGGCGAAGGCGTGCCAGGTCGAAGACCCACTCGCCGGCGCCCGGTACCGCATAGGCCGCCGCGTACGCCGCATCCGCCTCCTCGTCGTCGGCGGTGATCGCGCAGGCCGCGGCCAGCAGAAAGGCGTGGTGCGCGGAGACGGCGTCCATCCCCGCCGCCCGCCCGGCCTCGACGTGGGCGAGTGCCTCCGCCCGGCGGCCGCAGCGCAGGCTCGCGACGACGAAGTCGAAGAAGGGGAGGTGGAACCAGGCCAGGCCGCGCGGCAGTTCACCCGGCGCCATCAAACGGCGTAGCAGCGTGTACGCCTCCTCGTGCCGACCGTGCGCCAAGGCCGCGAGGGCTTGGAGGCGGTCGAGGTGGTCGGTGACGAACCGCATCCGTGCCCGCGCCGCCGCCGGTTCGACGCGGGCCCGCACCGCGCGGAGGCCCCGCTCGTCGCCGCGGCCTGCCAGGAAGTGCGCGTAGTAGTGCCGGAAGAGCAGGGCATTGCAGTGGTAGCCGAGTTCCTCGGCGATGTCGGCCTCGCGCAGACACGCCTCCGCGTCATCCCAACGCCCCCGCAGAAACGCCTGATGGCACCGCGCCTTGGCGACGGACCCCTGAGTGGCATAGGTGTGCTCGTCGTTGAAGAGCCGCCACAGCTTCTCGTCGGCCGCGTCCACCGCCGCCGCCGCCCACAACAGCAGCCACGCACCGGCGGCTTCCCGCTGCACCGCCATACGCGCCACCAGGCCCCGCAGCTCCGCCTCCGCGCCGTGCGCCGTGCGCGGCGGGTCCGACCAGGCGCGGTGGCACAGCAGAGCCGCGGGGGAGAGGTGCTCGCGATGCCGCTCCAGCGCCTCCCACCCCCGCCGGTCGCCGGTGTAGGCCGAGGCCAGCAGCAGCTTGAACGCCATCTGCTCGACGAGATCGCCGAACGCCGGGGCGCCGGGAGCGGTCAGCGCGGCCAGGGCGCCGGGCAGCAGCGCGAACGACGAGGCGAAGTCGACGTGATGACTCTGGTCGACGTACACGACCGCGTAGGCGAACAGCGGGGCGATGTCCTCGGGCACCGGTCCGCGCCGGATCTCCCTCACCAGTTCCGCCGCGTACGCGAGGCGTCCTCCCCGGGCCGACATCACGGCGGCCCACGTCAGCCGCCGCGCCCGGTCGCCGGGGTCGGCCCCGAGGGCCGCCGCGCGGTCGAGCAGCAGCGCTCCCTCCGCGTCACCGCCGCGCAGCGCGATGCGGGTCCCCGCCTCCTGCAGCCGCGCGGCGAGCCGTTCGTCCGTGCCGTCCGCAGCGGACGCCTCGTGCAGCAGCCGTCGGGGGTCGTCCTCGCGAAGCCGCTGCGCGAGCGTCCGGTGGGCGGCGCGCCGCTCGGCCGCCGATGCGGAGGCGATCACCGCGCTGCGTACCAGCGGATGCCGGAACACCAGCCGCCCCACGGAGTCCAGGCGTGCGAGACCGCTCGCCTCGATACGCCCGAGAATCCGTTCGGCACGGTCTTCGTCCGCCTCCTGCCCGTCTGTGTCGTTCCCGCCTGCGTCGTTCACGTCAGTGTCGTTTCCGACCGCGTCGTTCCCGACGGTGGCGGCGCCGTCCAGCGCGGCGAGCAGCAGGGCCCGTGCCGCGCTCTCGGGGAGCGACCGCAGCCGCCGGGCGAACAGCTCCTCCAGGCGCTCGCCCAGCGGCAGCCTCTCCGGCAGCGGCACCACACCCCTGCGGTGCTCGGCCGCCAACTGGCCGGGCAACTCGGCCAGAGCCAGCGGATTGCCCGCGGCCTCGTCCATCACGCGCCGGGCAGTGGCGGCCGCGAGCCCGGGGTGCCAGCGCCGCAGCAGGGTGCGGGCGTCCTCGCCCGACAGCGCCTCGACGTCCACCGGGTGGGCCGGCCAGCCCTCCAGGGCGGCGCGGTCGGGCCGGCTCGTGCACACCATGACCACGGGAAGCTCGGCGACCCGCTGATGAAGGAAGACGAAGACGGCGGCGCTGGACGGGTCCACCCAGTGCAGGTCGTCGACGAGGACGAGCACCGGACGGCGGCGCGCCTCCTCCGCGAGCAGGGCCAGCGCCGCCGCGCCCACCATGAAGCCCTCCGGGGGCAGCCCGTCCCGCAGGCCGAGGGCCCGTTCGAGCGCGAGCCGCTGGTGCGGGGGCAGCGCGCGTGAGTTCTCGCGCAGCGGCCGCAGTACGTGGTGCAGCGCGCCGAAGGCGATGCCGGACTCCGCCTCGTTCCCCACGACGCGCAGGACGGTGAAGGCGTCCCGCGCCGCGCGCGTCGCCGTCCAGTCGAGCAAGGTGGTCTTCCCGATGCCGGCGTCGCCGCGCAGCACCGTCGCCGAGCCGCCCGCTCCCGCCCGCGCACGTTCCAGGGACCGTTCCAGCAGCGCCTGTTCGCGCCGGCGGCCGACAAGTGTCCTGTCGCCCTGTCCGTTCCCCATGACCTTCCCCTCGTCCCGTTGCCATGGCCCGTGGCCCGTCCGACAGCACGCACCGGTCCGACCGCATTCACCCGCCGGCCGTATCCATCCGCCGACCGCATTCCGTCGCGTACGGACCGCCTCCGAATCACCGTGACACCGCCGCCATGCCCCACCGTGCACGGCTCTTGCCCCTGCCCGCAGGGCATGCCGCACGCCCTCGTCAAGGACGGCAGGACACCCCAGGCTGACTCCGTATGAGCCTGACAACGATCATGACCCACAGCCCCACCGCCATGTGCGACGCCCGTACCGCCCGCACGGTCGGCTTCCTCCACGTGCGTACGGTGCGGGGAACGGCACAGTCCGTGCGGCACGACCCCCACCACGACCCCGAAGGCGACGCGGTCACCGAACCGTACGTCCTCCTCGGCATCCACAGCCTCGGCCGGGCCACCCTCGTCCGGCGGGGGAGCACCGAGGTCTGCCTGCCGGGTGACCTCTTCGCCTGCGACGGAGCGGAACCCTTCGTCCTGGACGAGGAGGGAGACTTCGAACTGCACCTCGTACGGATACCGCGGCGCGCGCTCACCCTCACCGATCGGCAGGTGAGGGAGTTGGGCGGCCGGGTCCCCTTCGCCGACGGGACCGTCGCGCCGCTGCTCGGTCCGCTGCTGCGGGACGTCGCCGGCTCACGGCCCGGGCAGACGCCACGCACCGAGCTCCGGCTCGCGGGTGCAGTCGCCGACCTGGTCGGGCTGCTCGCCGTCGAGGACGACGAAAGCGGTCCGGGCGACAGTGGCCCCGTGCCGCGGGAGGGCGGGCAGGAACGCGAGGCCCTGATGGGCCGGTTGCACGCGTACGTCGACGCCAATCTGTGGGACAGGAACCTGACCCCGGCGAGCGTCGCCGAGGCCCAGCACATCTCGATCCGCTATCTGCACAAGCTCTTCGAAGGCCGGGACAGCACGGTCGGCCGGTGGATCCAGCGCCGCCGCCTGGAGGAGGCGCGGCGGGAACTCGCCCGCCCCGGGCGCGACGACATCACGGTGTCGGCGGTCGCCCGCCGCTGGGGCTTCGCCAGCGCCACCCACTTCAGCCGCAGCTTCCGCGCGGCATACGGCATGTCCCCCAGCGACTGGCGCGACGGCAGGACGAGACCCGCCGCGTAGGCCGCCGCGGGAGCCGTCAGCTGGGGTCCGCCTCCGGCGAGGTCGCCAGGCGTCGCCACTGCTGTGGCGAGTGACCGTGGACGGCTTTGAACGCGCGGCTGAAGTGGGCCGCGCTGCGGAAGCCCCAGCGGGCGGCCACCACGGCGATGGACGGGCTCACCCGCCCGCGTCGTGCGAGCTCGTGGGCGCACTTCTCGACGCGCTGACGCTGGATCAGCCGGCCCACGGTCACGCCCTCTGCCTCGAAGAGGCGGTGGAGGTAGCGGATCGAGATGAGATGTGCCGCGGCGATGCGTTCCGCGGACAGGTCGGGGTCGCCGAGGTGGGTCTCGATGTAGTCGAGGATCGTGACGAGGAGAGGGTGGCGGTCGGGGCCCGGTGGGCCCTCCGCGTCGGCGGCGAGGTCCTCGACGAGACCCGCGACCAGGTCCGCGATGACGCCCCCGAGCCGCTCGCCCACCTGAGCCGGCACCCGGGACCCCGGCGCGTCCAACCGCGGGAGCAGCGCGGGCAGGAGCGCGGCCGCGCCCTCGGACGGGGTGACGGCGCGGGCCGTGAGGGAGCGCAGGGGCACCGCGGGGAGGTGCAGCGCGTGCAGGGGCAGGCGGAGGATGAGGGTCCGGGCCTGCTCCTGGTGCTCGATCGAGAAGGGACGGCGCAGGTCGATCAGGGTCAGCTCGCCGCTCGACACGGTCGTGCCGCGCCCGTCCTGCGCCAGCCGTACGGTCCCTTCGCGGGGGACGAGGAGGGCGACCGCGTCTGCCGAGTCCCGCGCGGGGGAGCGGGAGCTGCGGACGAGGCGCAGCGGCCCGACCGCCTCGCAGGTGAGGACGCGTACGTATCCGAAGTGGTGGAGTGTCACGAGCCCGTCGGGGCGCGTGTCCGGTTCGGCGGGTGCGACGACGGGCGTGAGCCATCGCGAGAAGGCGGCTGCCACGTCGGTCGACGTCTCGGTGCCCGGGCCCGGTGACACGGCCGTCGCGGATCGAGCGTTCACGGAGGGCTCCCTTCGTCCGTCCCCGGGCCGGTGCACGGTGCGTGGCAGAGGGGGACGGTCGCCCCTGGCCCACGGCCCTGCCGCGAGTCTCGGCCGACAACCGGGGGAGGCGTTAGGTCATATGACTGTCCTTCGGTGTGATGAGGGCGGGTGGCCGGCGGGGTGGGCGGCCGAAGTGTGCACGCAGCGGCATGGATCCGTAAGGTGGCCGGGCCCCTTTCGGGCCGACGGCGTCCTAGGGTGAGTACTCCGTGCCCGGCGGAGCCGCGAACGGCCCCGTGATCCGCCCCTCGTGCAGGAGTCCCCGTGGAAGCAGACGTCCCGGCCGCCCGGGAGACACCTGTCCTCGAACGATGGACACGGGCCTTCGCCGAGGCGTACGCGTGCCCCGTGCCGTCGGAGACCGACCCTGCCGCGTCCAGGGCCCGCGTCGCGGCCCTCTGGGACGGCGGCGGTGGCGACGAACCGGATGTCGAGGAGGAGTGGCTCGCCCTGCCGGGACCCGCAGGGAGCCGGATCAGGGTACGGATCCTGCGCCCCGCCGGCACGGACGAGCCCTTGCCCGTCGTGCTGTACCTGCACGGACTCGGCTGGATGCTGACGGACGCGTACGCGCACCGGCGGCTGGTGACGGACCTCGTGCTCGGAGCGGACGCCGCGGTCGTCGTTCCCGAGTACGACGTACCGGAGGACGCGCGGCACCCCCACGCCGTGGAGCGTGCCCACACCGTCGCCCGGTGGGTCGCCCGGCACGGCGCGGAATGCCGCCTGGACGGGAGCAGGATGGCGGTCGTCGGCGTCAGCGCGGGCGCCCAGCAGGCGGCGGCCCTCACCCTCGCGGCGCGCGAGCGCGGCGGGCCCGGCTTCCGCCACCAGGTCCTTGTCTGTCCGGTGACCGACGCGGCGATGGACACCTCGTCCTACCGCCGGTTCGCGGAGGGGTACTTCCTCGGCCGCGCCGCCATGCGCGAATACTGGCGGCAGTACGCGCCGGACCCGGAGAGCCGTGCGCACGCCGCGGTCTCGCCGCTGCGCGCACCGGTGAGCCTGCTGCGCGGGCTGCCGTCGGCGCTGGTCCTCACGGCGGAGGCGGACGTGCTCCGGGACGAGGGGGAGGCGTACGCGGCGCGCCTGCGGCAAGCGGACGTGCCGGTCGTGTCGATCCGCTACCAGGGCACGATCCACGGCTTCGTCCTGTTCGACCTGCTCCGCCGCACGGAGGCCTCCAGGGCGGCCCGTATCCAGGTGACGGACACCCTGCACGCCGCACTGCACGCGGCCTGAGCCGCGTCAGGTCGCGTCGACCTCCTTGGCGCCGGGGCTGTCGCGGTGCCGCCGCCACTCGCTGGGGGACGCGCCGTAGGCGGCCTGGAAGCGGCGGCTGAAGTGGCTCGGGCTGCTGAACCCGCACCGGGCGGCGACCGCCGCGACGGTGAGGCGGTCGTAGCGGGGCGCGGCCAGCATCTCGCGTGCCTTGGCGAGGCGTTCGGTGATGAGCCACTGTTCGAGGCTGATGCCCGCGTCGTTGAGCAGGAGGTAGAGCCTGCGCACGGAGACGGCGTGTTCCTGCGCGATCCGTTCGGGCGTGAGGTCGCGGTCCGCGAGGTGGCGGCGCGCGTAGGCGAGGACGCGGGTGACCAGCGTGTCGTCCATCGTCGAGCGGACGGTCGGGGAGTCCTCGGCGTGCGCGGCCGAGAGGAGCAGCGCACGGACGAGTTCGGTGGTGGCCGTGGCGAGGGCCCCGGCGCCGGGGTCGGCTTCGAGGCGCCCGGGGTCGCGCCACACCCCGCGCAGGTGGTTGAGGACGAGGTCGTACATCGGGCTCGCGCGCAGCCGGTGCGAGGCCTGCTCGACGGTGTCCACCGGTACGTCGAGGCGGTTCACGTCGAACATCATGGCCTGGGAGGCGCCGTCGCCCGACCAGCCGTAGACACGCGGCGACAGTTCGTGGAAGACGCAGATGTCGTCCGGGCCGAGGACCCGCTGCCGCCCCGCGACCTCGGCGCGGTGGGCGCCCGACAACTGGAGCGAGACGGAGATCACGGGGTTGCTGCGGTGATGCCGTACGTGCCGTTCGTTCCGCCGCACCTCGAAGCCCGAGTTGCGGGTGGCGAAGAGGTCGAGGCCGCCCACGCGCCACAGCTCCATGCGGGCGTGGATGCCCGTCTCGGGCTCCTCGTGGACGACCTCGTTGGGCACCGAGGAGTCGGTCAGCGCGTGGTGGAACGCGTCCGCCCGCTCGCGCGGCGCCACGGTGGAAAGATCGACAAGCAGCACAGGACCCCCAAGAGAACTACCCCGAGGAGGACATTCTGCCTTATTGAATCCTCAAGAAAACCTGCCCCACCGGAACTGCCGGAACCGCCAGGACCAGCAGAATTGTCAGCGCCAGGACGAAGCCCACCAGGCTCCGCAGCAGGAGTCGCCGCCGCAGGGCGCGGTACGTCTCCTCGTACTCGGAGCGCAGCTGGTGCCCGCGCCGGGCGATGTGCTGCCAGCCGTGCCGGGTGAGCGACAGGTGCTCCTCGGCGTAGAGCCGCTCCACCTCGGCGCGTTGGGTGTCGGTCAGCCAGGGCAGCCGCTCGGTGAAGTGCCGTGCCGCCGTGCGGCCCTCGGCGCGGGCGGCCGCCACGAGGAGATGGCCCTCGACGTCGTTGATGAAGGCCCGCACGCGTACCGGGCGGTCGTCCATCGCCGTCATCGCAGGGCCCGCTGTTCGTCCGCCGCGATCTCGGGGTGGTGCAGGTCGAACGCCGGCGACTCCGAGCGGATACGGGGAATCGTCTGGAAGTTGTGGCGCGGGGGCGGGCAGGACGTCGCCCACTCCAGCGAACGGCCGTAACCCCACGGGTCGTCGACCTCGATCTTCTTGCCGTACTTGGCCGTCTTCCAGATGTTGTAGAAGAACGGCAGGAACGACAGGCCGAGGAGGAAGGAGAAGATGGTCGAGACGGTGTTGAGCGTGGTGAATCCCTCCACCGCCAGATAGTCGGGGACCCGGCGGAGCATCCCTCCCGTGCCGAGCCAGTGCTGGACGAGGAAGGTGCCGTGGAAGCCGACGAACAGCGTCCAGAAGGTGATCTTGCCCAGGCGCTCGTCGAGCATCTTGCCGGTGAA